>NZ_JBHUKR010000001.1:0-50309 GCF_042684065.1 Amycolatopsis pigmentata
AACCACCACGACGCCATGATCCACTACGGAGCAAGCGAGTGCCGTTGCAGTACTAAGCCGTCCGACCCTAACGCGTCCCGGTCAGGCGCTACCGTGGCGCGGTGCGAGTGCTGATCACCGAGGACGACGAGAATCTGAGACTTGCCCTGGAAGTGTCGTTGCGCGGCGCGGGTTTCGCCGTCGACGTCGCCTCGGACCTACCGGAGGCCGACGAGGCCCGGTTCGTCAACTCCTACGACTGCGCGGTGTTCGACCGGATGCTGCCCTCCGGTGACGCGCTCCGCTACGTCGAGGGCCTGCGCCGGTCCGGCTGGCTGGTCCCCGTGCTGTTCCTGACGGCGCGCGACAGGCTGGCCGACCGCGTCGACGGGCTGGAATGGGGTGATGACTACCTCGCCAAACCGTTCGCGATGGGTGAACTGATCATGCGCGTGCGCAGCCTGTGCCGGCGCGACCGGACGGCGGCGCCACCGGTGCTGCGCTGGCACGACATCGAACTGGACACCGGAAGCCACCAGGTCCGGCGTGGCGGCACGCTGCTCACCCTGACCGCCAAGGAGTTCACCGTGCTCGAACGACTCATGGCCGCCGCGGGCAAGGAAGTGCGGCGCGGGGACCTGATCGCGGCGGGCTGGGACGAGGTGGTGCCGCCCACCGCGAACGTCCTCGAAGTCGTCATGGCGCAGCTCCGCCGCAAGCTCGGCCCGCCGCCCGTCGTGGACACCGTGCGTGGCGTCGGCTACCGGCTCGTCCCGCCCGGCTGACCGGCCGGCACGAACGCACGGGTGCGTCCCGGTCAGCGGCATATCGCCGTCCGCACGTCGGCGAGGTGCAGGGCGCGCAGCTCGTCGACAGCCGGGATCCGGCCGAGTTTGCGCAGCCGCTGGGACTGTGCCTGCCGCAAGCCTTCGAACAGCCGGCGCGCGTCCCGGGCGTTGCCGAAGTCCGCTTCTCCCGCGATACGCCCGAAGTAGGCCATCAACTCGTCGTCGGCGGAGTGCTCCAGCTCGTAGGACTCCGCCGCGACCATCCGGCGGATGATGCCCGCGAGCTCGGCCGGGCTGTAGTCCTCGAACTCGACCCGCTTGCCGAACCGGGAGGTGAGCCCGGGATTCGCGGACAGGAACCTGCTCATCTCCTCCGTGTACCCGGCCACGATCACCGCGATCTCGTCGCGGTGATCCTCCATCAGTTTCACCAGGGTGTCGATCGCTTCCTTGCCGAAGTCACCATCCGAGGTGCCTTCGCGGAAAAGGGTGTACGCCTCGTCGATGAACAGCACCCCGCCGAGCGCCTCCTCGAACAACTTCGCCGTCTTCTCGACGGTATGGCCGATGAACTGGCCGACCAGGTCCCGCCGCGACACCTCGCGGAACTGGCCGCGCGGCAGCACTCCCAGTGCGCGCAACAGCCTGCCGTAAATCCGTGCCACGGTGGTCTTTCCGGTGCCGGGCGCGCCGATGAAGATCAGGTGGTGACTCGCCGCACCGACCGGCAGCCCGGCGTTGCGGCGCCACTCGTTCACCTGCAGCTCGTCGATCAACGCGCGCACGTCGGCTTTGACCCCGGGGAGGCCGATCATGGCGTCGAGTTCGGCGAGCAGTTCGTCCAGTTCCTGTCCACCGCGTCCGGTCGCGCCGACCGGGCCGGCGTCGGCGATCACCGTCGGCGTCGCTCCGTCCGCCAGCGCGATGCCCGGTTCGGCCGTGTTGTCCACCTGGCACGCTTGGACTGTGCCCTCACAGCCGGACGCGAACGCGATGCCGACACCCCTTGCGTCCCGCACCGAACAGTGCCGCAGCACCGGCGCGCTGTGGTGCGCCACGGCGATTCCTTCGCGGCCGGTGTGCGAGATGTCGCAGCCCTCGATGACCGGCCGTCCGTACTGGTAAACGTAGATTCCGCGCAATCCGCAGCCGGTCACGGTGCAGTTCCGGATGACCGGGTCCGCACCCATTCCGACGACGATGCCGTCGCCGGTCACGTCCTCGATCACGGTGTCCTCCAGCAGCCCGCCCGCGCCTTCGACGGACACGCCCTGTTCGGCCGCGGTGATCGTGCAGCCCGTCACCTCGAACGCCGACGAACCACGGATGCCGATCGCGGGCCCACGGCCGCCGGTGATCGTGCAGCCTCGCGCGGTGAACGCCGCCTCGTCGACCGCGATCGCGGCGGCGTCGCCCGCGCGGACCACGATTCCTTGCAGGGTAAGGGATCCCTTGTCGGTGTGGAGGACGGGCCGGTCCGCGCCGCTGCCGTCGATGACGACCTTCGCGCCGCCCGCCGCGGCCAGCGTCACTCGCAGCGCCGTGAGTTCCAGGGTCTCGCGGTAGGTGCCGTCGGCGATGGTGACGACCGTGCCGTCGCCCGCGTCGGCGAGCGCGTGCCCGATCGTCGGATAGGCGCCGGGCCGGTCCGCGACCAGCAGCGTCCGGCCGGATACGGAGGTGTCCATCAGCTCGCCTTCTCCATCAGCCAGCCCCGGTCGACCGCCTTGACGCCGGCCTGGAACCGGCTCCGGGCGCCGAGGCGGTTCATGATGTCGGCGACCATCCGCCGGACGGTGCGGACCGAGATGCCGAGCTTGGCCGCGGCCGACTCGTCCGTGCTGCCGGAGCAGAGCAGGGCCAGCAGATCGCGCTCGCGGTGGGTCAGCACCTCCTCGGCCGGGGGCAGCTCCGCCGGGATCAGCGGGACGGCGGCCTGCCAGACCCGCTCGAACAGGCCCGCCGTCGCGGTGACGACACCGGGCGAGCGGAAGATCGTCGCGCCCGTGGAGCCGTCCGCCGGCAGGACGACGGCCGTCCCGTCGATCACGAGCGCCTCCATGGGAACCTCCGCGTCGGTCCGTACGTCCGCCCCGGCCAGCGACAGGCTGTTCAGCGCGCCGGACAGGCGGACGGCGTCCGGGCACAACACCCGGTACCGCACGCCGTGCCGGAGGTTCCCGCGGCCGATACGGCGGATCGCCTCCAGCGGCCATGAGTTCGCACCGGCGCTCATGACCAGGACCTCGCGAGCGGCCGAGACCAGCAGCGCGTCGATCCCGGTGCCGCTGCCGGGCACCAGGCCGAGTGCCCGATTACCGAGCACTTTCCGTTGCGCCGCGACGAGTTCCGGGCCTGGCTCGACGTCGAGTTCGCGGAGTAGCAGGGCCTTGGCCCGGTCATAGGCGGCGAGCGCCTCGGCCGGTTTACCGGCTTGGTGCAGGGCGCGGACGAGCCGTGCCCAAGCGCGTTCGCTGAGCGGGTCGTGCTCGGTGAGGTCGCGCAGCGGGGCGATCGCCTCGGCGACCCGACCGAGCGCGAGGTGGGCCTCGGCCAGCAGGCAGGTCAGCTCGCACCGTCTTTCGTCCAAAGTGGACGCGGTGGCGGCGGCGAAGGTGAACCCGTCGAACGATTTGCCACGCCACAGTGCCAGCGCGGCCGACAGTTTTTCGGCGGCGACCGCGTGGGCGCCCTCGGCCATCGCCGCCCTGGCGGACGAGGCGAGCGTCTCGAGCCGGTCGGTGTCCAGTTCGCCGGGCAGCACCCGGATCCGGTAGCCGCCGGGGCCGCCTTCCAGCCGGTCGCCGAGCTCGCGGCGGAGCCGGCAGACATAACTGCGCAGGTTGCGCACGGCGGAGGCGGGGACGGCCTGTTCATGCCAGATTCCGTCGATCAGCTGATCTATGCTCACCCAGGCGTTAGCGTGCAGGAGCAATACGGCCAGCAGCGCGGCGGGCTTCGTGGCCCTTGTCTCGAGGAGTGCTCCGTGCGGTGTGCGCACCTCGATCGGGCCGAGTACGTAAAACTGCATGCGCCTACCTTCCGTCGGCACACATGAGGATTCGATGACAAGCACGAGCCGCTCGTCGGCCGACCGGTTGCGCGGCCTGCGCTGGGGGCTGACCGCGCTGTTCACGGCGATGAGCGCGCTGGCGCTCGTACCGCTCGCGTGGTTCGTCATCGACAAGGACGGCAAGGAGGGCGAGGCGCGGATCGACGGCGACCTGAACCGGGTCACGTCGTCGGTGAGCAGGCTGGTCGGCTTCGACAAGACGATCGACTTCAGCCTGGTCAACACCGACGTGCTGGATTCCGGCTGCCCGCAGTTCGCGATCATGCCCGGTGCCGCGCCGGCGTTTCAGGCGCATTTGTCCCGGCGGATCTGCGTGCCGATGGACACCGGCGTGCTCAACGGGCTCGCGGCGAGCGCGGTGCAGACCGGTAAGTCGTTCTCCGGCTACCAACGGGGCACCGACGGCTCACTCGTCCGGGTGTTCGCGGAGCCTCTGCTGAACCGCGGCGGGAAGTACCTCGGGGCTGTGGTCGCGGTCGCCGACACCGGGCCGCAGCGGCAGCAGCACACCGAACTGGTGCTGTGGGTGACCGGCGGCAGCGTCATCCTGATCACCGTGCTCGGGTTCGCGGGCCACGTGCTGTCCGGCCGGTCGATCCGCCCGGCCGCGGCGGCGCTGGAGCAGCAGGAGGTGCTGCTCGCCGAGACGGCGCACGACCTGCGGACGCCGGTCGCCGCGCTGCGCGCGCTGGCCGAGGCGGCGCAGAACAACCCGGAGCTGTCCGCGGAGCTGCTGCCCCGCACGGTCCGGCTGGCCGCGCGGATGGGCGGGATCATCGACGACCTGCTGGTGCGGGCCCGGCTCGCGGCGGGTGTCGAGCAGTTGTCGATCCAGCCGGTGTTCCTGGACCAGCTGGTGGCCGCGGTGGTCGAGGAGGCGCGGACCAGGGACGCGGACATCACCCTGACGACGGCCCCGACCACGGTGGACGCCGACCCGGCACTGGTCCAGCGCGCGATCGGGAACCTGCTGGACAACGCGGTGAAATACGGGCGGCAGCCGGGCGCGCAGGCGATCGTGCACATCACGGTCGCCGGTGGCGCGGTGACGGTGGCCGACCACGGTCCCGGCATCGACCCGGAGGCGGCGGCCGAGACGTTCGACCGGTTCAGCAGTACCGGTGGATCATCGGGCCTGGGGCTGTCGATCGTTCGCTGGGTGGCCCAGGCCCACGGCGGCACCCTGTCGGTCTACAACGCGGATGAAGGCGGGGCGATCTTCGAGCTGCGGTTGCCGCTGAGCGCGCCTCGGCAGGTAAGCGCTTCCAACTCTTGGGCGTGACACTTCATCCCAGGGGTTCAGCCGACGGCGATGGTCTGCCAGGGCGGGAGGCTGACCCAGTCCGCGTCGAGCTGGTAGGCCAGGTAGTAGGTGTAGACCCCGGCATCGAGCCGGGCGCGGTTGAAGACGAGTTCCCGCGGCGTCGTGGCGAGGCCGACGTTCTCCTGGGCGGGGAAGTCGTGGTAGATCCCGGCCTCGTCGCGGACCTTGACGGTGAGCGCGCGCAACGTGACCGGCCGGTCCGCGCTGATCGTGACGCGCGCCGTCTCCGTCGGGCCCGACTGGGCCATGGTGAGCTGCCCGGCGATGGTCGGCGCGCCCGTGGTGACCGGCGTGACCGGCACCAGATCCGGCTGCCCGGGCTGGACCAGAAGGAACACCACGACGGCGGCCAGCACCACGGCCGCGCCGGTCAGGTAGGGCCACCGCCGCTTGCCGATCACCCTCCCAGGGTAGGGAGTCGTTCAGCCGGGCGGAGCGGTTTCCCCGGCGTCGAGGATCACACCGGGGAAACCGCTTCCACCGAGGCGATCACGTGGCTTCGATGAGCTCCACCGTGCCCGTGTCCGATTCGCCTCGCCGCCCGCGGGGCAGGGCGAAGCCGTCGGTGGCCCCGGCCCGGCCGCGGAGTCCTGCCGTGACGCCGTCGATCGCCGTCGCGTGGCGGCGGCCGCCCTCGGACCGGCCGTTCGAGTCCTCCGCCGCGCCCGGACGCAGGGTTCCCGCGCCACCGGTCCCCGCGCTTCCCGGCATCATCGGGGGCACCGCGCCGCCTCCCGAGGTCTTCGACGACGCCGCGCCCGGCCGGATCTCCGGCTCCGACGACGTGGTCCGCCTCGCCGAGGCACCGCCCAGGCCCGGGATACCGCCGAGGCCGCCACCCACCAAGCCAACCGCGCCCGACGGCAGGCTCGCCCCCGGAGCCGAACCCGCCGAAGGCAGGCCCGGTACACCGCCCGAGGCACCAGCCGTCAGCGAGTTCGCGTCCAACCCGGCCAGCGACGGGCCTTGCCACGCCGCCCAGTCCTGCGGGTTGAAGCCGACCGGTGACGGCAGGTTCAGCCCGCTCAGGTTCGCCGAACTCCCCAGGCCCCCGCTGCCGCCGCCCACCGACTGAGCCAGACTCTGCACCTCGGTCAGGAAATCCACCGCCGCGTTCGCGCTCTTCACCGCGTCGGCCGAGGAAATGGTGAAGTTCGGGATCAGGTCGCCCGGGTTCGTCACCCCGGCCGCCCCACACACGGCCAGCATGGTGGTCTCGTACTGCGCCGCCAGCTTGTTCATCCGGGTCGCGGATGCCTGCCAAACCGGGAACGCGGCTCCCGCGGTGAAGATGTTCGACGTCAACGCCTGGTATTCCCCGTACAGCCCGAGCACGGTGGCCAGCGCCTCGGGCAGCGTCCCGGCCAGCGTGGTGAGCTGCGAGGTCACCCGGGAGCCCGCGATCCGATCGCCCCACATCTTCAGGTCGGCGATGGACCGGCCGGTCTTGGCCTGGAACGAATCCGCGGCCATGTCCTTCCAGTCCGGGCTCAGGTTGCCCGCCTGGGTCTGGAGTTGGGTGGCCGCCTCCTGGGTCCAGGCGTGCGCCTCATGGAACATCTGGGCCGCGCTGAGCAGCACCGGAATCCGGGCCTGCTCGGCCTGGATCATCCACACATGTGCCTCGATCGGCAGCAGGTTGTAGGGAATCACGCCTTTACTCCTTTGTGGACGATCGGCTGCGGGGCGGCCGCGGAATGCCCTCCGGCCGTTGCCGTGCAGTTCGGGGTCGCGCCGGACGCCGTGCCGGTGCTCCCGCTGGTGGCGCCACCGGAGCCGCCCGAGCCGCCGGAGCCGCCCGAACCACCGGAGCCGCTGGAACCGCTGCCGGACAACGTCTTCGCCAGCCCGATGCTCTTCTCCGCCAGCTTCACCGTGGAGGTGCCCAACTCGATACCGTTGATCAGGTCCGTGGCCTTGTACCGCGCGGCGGCGGCCTTGACCTTCGCCGAGATCGTCGTCATGTCTTCGCTGGCGTTCGCGATGAACGCCGAGATCAAGCCGCTGACGGCCTTGTCCAGCACGCCGTACAGGATCCCCTCCACCGTGCCGCCGAGGCTGACCGGCGCGGCCAGTTTGCCGCTCAGTGACGGCGGCCGCGGGGGCGCCTGCGTCCGCGAAGAACAGGTGGCCATGGATTCGGGATTTCCGTCGATGAACGACGCGGACATAACGCCCCCTCCTTAGGTGCGGTGCTGTGCTGTTCGTCGCAGATCCGGCCGCGGCCGACAGCGGAAACGGGTGTCCGCAAGCTTCTCGGCCACGAACCGTATCCGCCTAGTTCCGGTCGGATCGGTAACCGGGTTCGGTGGCGTTGACGCGCCACAGTTCTTCGTCGAGCACGGGCTCACTTACGCTGACCGGCCTTGGTTTCGGCGCCCGCGGCAAGACTTGACGCGCGGTCTTGCCCCTGCGGCTCCGCCCTTCCCTGCCCTGACCGTCCCGACCGGGCAACACCACGCCTGCCTTGTCATCGGGCTTACGGGACTTCACGGCATTGACCTGTTCCGCCTCCCCTGACCGGACACCACCGGAAGACCCGCGCCCGGCCCCCGTCTGCGGTGGATACATCGGCGGAATCCCGCCTACGCCGGTACTTCTCGCCGTAGTGGACGCCCCCGCCGCTGCTGGTATGACGCTGCTCCCAGTACCGGAAGCCGAGGTGGGAACACTACCGGACGAGAAACTGTCCAAACCGGACACGGCACCCATCGGGCCACCCACCGAACCACCACCCGAGCCGCCGCCGGCCGAAGCCAGACCCGGCAAACCCGGATCCGGCGTGGAATTCGGCGAAGGATCCCTACCGGAGAGCAAATCCGACGGATGGAACGCGCTCCCGGCCAGGCTCGCCGGATCAGGTATCGAACTCGCCCCGGAGACCGTCTTCTTGGCCAGGTCGACCACTTTGCTCGCCACGTCGACCGCGTTCTTCGCGGTCTCCAGCGGCGATTCCTCGGAGCCGTTCTTGCCTTTGGGATCCTGCGCGCTGGCGGGGTCCCCGGTGCCCGGGGCGTCCCTCGGGTCGGCCGAACGCGGGTCGCCACCCCCACTGGACTTCGGGGCGGCAGTGGGAGGCGGGCCGTCCGTTCTGGACGACGGCAGGGCGACCAGTGGCACTTCTTTCAGCGGCCGCCCGATGGCCATGCGCATGTGCAGGGCAACGTTGTCGTAATAGGGAATCAGCGAGTTCATTTTGGACGCGACCGCATCTCGTGCGTCGGCCCGGTCCTTGTCGGACGCGTTGGCGGGAAGCCTTTCCACCTCGCTGTCCGCCGCGTGGCGCACGTTGCGGATTCCCTGGGCCAGCGAAGTGATCCCGGCGTGAAGGTCGTCCGTGGTGGTCCCGGTAGCCGCGGGGGCACCCGACCCCGGAGAGGTCATGCCTTCGTCGGTCCACGACACCGTGATACTGATGATCTTGGTGATCGTCTCGCCGAACAGGGTGCCCGCGACGTCGCCCCAGGCGTCGGCGAGGTCACGCTGCATCGCCTTCAGCGTGTGAGCCTGCGAGCTCAGCCAGCCCCGGCCGGACTTCCACATCGCGGCCGCGGAGTCGAGCATCGGCGCGTGCCGGTCCGCTTCCTCCACCATCATCGCGCGGAGATCCTCAACGGAAAGCTTCCCATAGTCGGCCATGTCCGCTTCCCTACCGGCTTTCCGGGGAACTCAGCGCGGGCAGGACGTCGGGCAGGCCATCGCCTTTCATCTTGTCGAACTCGGTCTTGGTGAACGCGTCGAACGCGGCCTTGTTGACCTGGTCGGTGAAGTCGTAGTTGTGGGCGGCGTAGCGGGCGAAGGTGCTCAGCGCGGTCGCCGTCTCCTTGAACCGCGTGATGAACTCGTACAGCAGCGTGGTGGTCTTGTTGTCGGCGTCGATCGCGTCGTCGTGCCCGTTCACCCCACTGCCGCAATGGCTGTTGCCCCGGCCGGTCACCTCGGGCTTCACCTCGGCGCACGCCAGCTGGTCCGCGAGCTCGGCGAACCGCAGCATCGAGCCGGGGATGCCGTCCATTTTGGATGGTGGTGCCATCAGCTACTCCCAACTCGTTGTCCTGACCACTCAAACACGGCGTGGGCCCGCGTGGCGGGCGACGACAGGAACCGGCCACGGGCTCACTCGCGCGGCGGCAGCCACGCGAGCTGTACCAGGCTCCTGGTGCCACGCCGGTCGACCAGCCAGCCGCGGCCGGGCGGCAGCACCTGCGCACGCATTCCGCCCAGCAGCGGGCCCTCGTCACGGTCGCCGGACATCATCAGGCCGCTCGCGCCGACCTCGCGCAGGCGGCCCAGCACCGGTTCGAACAGCCCCTTGCCCGCGCCACCGGATCGCCGGGCGAGCACCACGCGCAGGCCGATGTCCGAGGCCTGCGCGGCCAGCGGGAACAGTGGCATGAGCGGGTGGTCCTTGTGCGTGGCCACCATGTCGTAGTCGTCGACGAGCACGAAGATCTCCGGCCCCTGCCACCAGCTCCGGGCACGCAACTGGTCCGGCGTGACGTCCGGTCCGGGCAGGCGCTGGGAAATCGCGGTGACGACCTCGTTCATCAGCTCGATGCTGTGGGCGTCGTTGCCACCCGCGCCGATCAGGTATTCGCCGGGGACCTCGCCGAGCAGCGACCTGCGGTGGTCGATGAGCACTATCTTGGCCTGGTCCGGCGTGTAGGTCTCGCAGATCCGGCGCGCCAGCACGCGCAGGAAGGACGTCTTGCCACTCTCGGTATCGGCCAGCGCGAAGAAATGGGGATCCGTGGCGAAATTGAGCCGCACCGGGGACAGGTCGTGTTCGTGGATGCCGATGGACAGCCCCGCGTCCGGCCCGGAAAGCGTGTCCTTGGCCGGAAGTTCGTGATACGGGAACAAACCGGGCAGCAACCGCACCGAAGGCGCATGGTCGCCTGGCCACGACGCGGCGATTTTCCCGACCATACCGTTGATCCCGGTGGCCAGGTCGTCCGTGTCCTGACCACCGTCGATACGCGGCAGCGCGATCAGCATCTGGTGCTTGCTCATCGACAGCCCGCGCCCCGGCTTCTCCGCGGGCACGCCCATGGCGGCGCGCCGGTCGATGAGCGAGTCGATGGGGTCGCTGATCTTCAGCTCTATCCTGCTGGTGAACAGGTCCCGGATGTTCATCCGCAGGTCGAAGGACCGCGAACAGCTCGCGACCACGTGCACGCCGTAGGCGAGTCCGCGCGCGGCGATGTCGCTGACCTGGTCCTCCTGCACGTCGAAGTCGTTGCGCAGGGTCAGCCAGCCGTCGATGACGAGGAACACGTCGCCGTGCGGATCATCGGCGAACTCGCCCGCCGCCTTCAGTTTCCGGTAGGTGGCCATGCTGTCGATCTTGTGCTCGGCGAACCGGCGCTCACGCTGTTCGAGCATCGTGGCCACTTCGGCGACCGTACGGCGGACCGCCCCGGTGTCCAGACGCCCGGACACCCCGGCGACGTGCGGCAGGCCCGCCAACGGGGCCAGGGATCCGCCGCCGAAATCGAGGCAGTAGAACTGCACCTCACGCGGGGTGTGGGTGAGCGCGAGGCTCGAGATGAGCGTGCGCAACGTGGTGCTCTTGCCGGTGCGGGGACCGCCGACCACCACGACGTGCCCGGCCGCGCCGGAGAGGTCCAGGGTCAACGGATCGCGCCGCTGTTCGAACGGCCGGTCCACGATTCCGAGCACCGGGCGCAACGAACCGGCCAGTTCGGTGGAGTTCGCGGTCAGTCCGCGTTCACGGTGCCGGACCAGTTCGGGCAGGAGCCGGTCCAGGGACGGCGATTCGTCCAGCGGCGGCAGCCAGACCTGGTGCGCCGGGGTGCCGCGATCGACCAAACGGTCGACCATGATGTCGAGCAGCGTGTCACCCACCACGGAGTCGGACTCCCGCTGCTCGGGTTCCGCGTCGCCGGCATCGAGCGCGGGAGCCAGGTAGGCGGTCGTGTATTCGTTGAGTACCAGGTTCTCCTGGGAGGCGACGGCCGCCCCGGCCGGGACGATCCGCTGGTGCACACCGGATACGTAGGCGGAGCGGAACCGCACCATGGGATCGGTCCCGACCTTGAGGAAGCCGTTTCCCGGTGCCCTGGGCAGTTTGAACGCGTCGGGCACGCCGAGCACCGCGCGGCTTTCCATCTCGGAGAAGGTCCGCAGACCGATCCGGTACGACAGGTGGCCCTCCAGCCCGCGCAACCTGCCCTCGTCCAGCCGCTGCGAGGCGAGCAGCAGGTGCACGCCGAGTGACCGGCCCAACCGTCCGATTTGGACGAACATGTCGATGAAGTCCGGTTTGGCGGACAGCAACTCGGAGAACTCGTCGCAGATGACCAGCAGGGTCGGCACCTCGGGCAGTGGCGCACCGGCCTGGCGGGCCTTTTCGTAGTCGCGCAGGGAGGAGAAGTTTCCGGCCGCCCGCAACAGCTCCTGCCGCCGGATCAGCTCGCCGTTGATCGCGTCGGTCATCCGGTCGACCAGATGCAGCTCCTCGGCCAGGTTGGTGATCACCGCGCTGGTGTGCGGCAGCTTGTCCAGCCGGGTGAAGGTCGCGCCTCCCTTGAAGTCGATCAGTGCGAAGTTCAGCGAGCTGGGCGGGTGTGTGACCGCGAGCGCCAGCACCAGCGTCCGCAGCAGCTCCGATTTGCCGGAACCGGTGGCGCCGATCAGCAAACCGTGGGGCCCCATACCGTCCTGGGCGGATTCCTTGAGATCCAGGTCGATGGGGGTGCCGTCGGACTGGATGCCGAACCGGATCCGGAGCCGGTCACGGTTCGGCCGCGGCACCCACGTGTCGTCCGGGTCGAGGTCGTAGGGATCGCCCAGCTCCAGCAGATCCGCGAGGCCCAGCTCCGAGCTCATCGGCGCGTCGCGGATCCCGGCGGTCAGCCGCAGCGGCGCGAGCTGCCGGGCCAGGCCCTCCGCGGCGAGGAGACCGAGGAAGTCCGCCTGACCGAGCGGCGCGTCGCCGTCGGCGCCCAGGTTGGTCAGCGTGCCGTCCTCGCCGACCATGAGCACGACCGCGGACCGGTCCGGGGTGCGCGGTGGCGTGGTGGTCAGATCGATGACGGTCACGCCCTCGACTCCCCCACCGGTCATCAGGTGATCGGACCCGGCGACCACACCGCCGTCCAGGACGACCACCAGGTGCGGGCCGGAAACACGGACCTGGTCATCGGGATCGAACCTCGGCCGCGAACGGAGTTCCTCTTCCAGCATCGACTCCAGCGCGGAGATGGTCGGCGCGACCAGCCGCAGCGGGCCGAGCGCGTCCGAGCGCTCCGGGTGCTGGGCGTGCGGAAGCCATTTCACCCATTCCCAGTCGATACGGCGATGTTCGCTCGTGCAGGCGGCGATGCGCAGGTCGTCGGGCGACTGGAAGGTGGCGAGCTGGGCAAGCACCGCGCGCAACAGGCCCAGCGTCGCCGCACGGTCCCCGACGAGATGGATCCGGCTGAACCCGTTGACGGCGATGGCCAGCGGCAGATCGCCGACGGTGCTGTGCGTGACGAGGAACCGGCGCAACGCCAAGGCGGACAACGGTTCCAGCTCCTCCAACGGCAATGTGTCCGGCGCGACCAGGCTCAACGCCGGGCTCTGCGGGCCGCGGCCGATGCGCGCGACGGCGAAGTCCCCGTCCTCCTTGCGGCGCTCCCACAGCCGGTAGCTCGCGGCGAGCGACCACAGCACCCCGGGTTCCGGGTGCAGGTAGTCCATTGTGGTGCGCTGGCGGCGCACCGCACGGCGCAGCCGGACCCGGTGCTGCGACAGGTGGCGCAGGTACTTTCGCCTGGCGTGCCCCATTTCCCGTTTGCTCGGGCCACCACTCTGCAGGAAACCCGTGATGACCATGCCGAGCATGCCGACGCCCATCAGACCGTAGATGACGAACCGGATGGACCCGGCCATGCTGCCCGAATACAGCAGCAGCATCGACGCCATCATGGCCAGCATCGGCAGCACGGTGAACACCTGCGCCCACTGCCTGCCCGGGGGCGCCGGAATGGCCGGCGGCGGTTGCAGCATCAGCTCGCCCGCGGGCATTTCCGGCGCCGGTTTACGAGCCGGCCGCTTCACCAGGACAGTCGCCATGGTGCCCATCGTGGAGCCGCGTGGGCGCGCTGTGGCGGCCTTGGCAGGAACGTGCCGTGCGGCCGTTCCGGGGGTTCGCTCGCTCTAGCGTCGGCAGGGTAATGCTTCGCACGGGAACGGAATGGAGGGCTCTATGTCGGGTTACGACCGCATGCACGGCGATGTCGATGCGATGCGCCGCACCGCCAACAACTGGCGTCAGTCCCACGAAGAGGTCGCGGGCCGGAACGCCCGGCTCAACGGCGGAAACACCGCTCTGGAGGCGATGTGGAAAGGCCAGGCCGGCCAGACCTTCCAGAGCATCGAGCCGGAACGGTTCGGCCAGAGCAGGCGGCTGACCACCACCGGTGACAACCTCGCCGACACCATGGTGACGTCGTCGAACAAGTACTTCGACACCGATTCCGACAACGGCCGCGTCCTCGGGGCCGCGGGTGGTTTCCACGTCGACGGCGGGGCCATCTCCGCGGCGATCAACACCTGAGAAACATCCAGCGAGAGATAAGGGGAGAAAGACATGTCCGCTGATGGTCAGATCCTGATGCATTTCGAGCCTGTGCAGGGCCAGATCGACGCCATGGGCCACACCGTCGGCCTCGACTCCGGGGCTTACGCCGAGGTGTACCAGCACGCGAAGGACGCCCACGCGGCGTTCTTCACGGGCGTCGACGGCGAGTCGATGGAAGCGCGCCTCGGCACGCACTTCAAGGCGTCGGGCGAGTTGAACGACCAGGTGTCCGCGTTCCGCGGGGCCACCGTGGACGCGCTGGACCGGTCGCGGGACTGCGTGCAGAACTGCGCGGCGATGTGGCACGCGTAGTTCGCCGGTCGCGTCAAGGCGCGCCCCGCACTCGTGCGGGGCGCGCTTTTTTGCCTGTCAGCGTCTGTAAGGGAACACGCGCAGCCGGTCCGCGCTTCGCCGGGCAGCCCCTCAGGATTTGGGGATGAGGAAAATCTGTTCGGGTGGCTCGTTTACGGCCGGTTCCGCTGCCAGGGACGGGGCCCGGCCGGGTTCCCAGCCACGTCGACGGCCGCGACGCAGGGCAAGAACGGTCAATACGGCCAGCACGATGGCCCCGAGCACAGCCAGGGTCAGCCAGCCCGCGTTGTTTTCGACGTCGTTCAGCCATTTCGCGTGGTCGAGCGCGGCTTGGTCCACCGGTGCGGGCCGGAATTCCGGGACCGCGGCCGGCGGGCCGACGTTCATTCCATCGGTGACCGCGCGATACGGGTTCACCAGACCCGCGCCGTAGGAGTCGCTGCCCTCGCCGCCGCGGGCCGGGCTCGCGGTCGCCTTGATTCGCTGGATCACCTCCGCCGCGGACAGTTGTGGCCACGCGGCTCGCACCAGCGCGGCCGTTCCGGTGACGAAAGGCGTGGCGAAGCTGGTTCCTTCGACGTAGGCGTGACCGTCCACTCTGGTCGCGGCCAGCACCTTGCCTCCCGGTGCGACAATGCCCACGTAGGGCCCGATCTGCGAGTTGGGGGCCCTTGCTCCGTCGATGTCGACCTCGCCGACGCCCAGAACTCCCGGGTAACCGGCCGGGTACGAGGGCAACTCGGTCGAGGTGTCCTGCTGCGCGTTGCCCGCCGCGGCCACGACGACGACATCCCTGGCCACGGCGTAGGCGACGGCGTCCCGGATGGCGGGGAAGTCGGCGGTACCGGCCAGTGACAGGTTCAGCACGCGGGCGCCCTGGTCGACCGCGTAGCGGATGGCATCGCCGATCGTCTGGGGGCTGATCCGCAGGGTCTGCCCCTGGTCTCCGAGGTCCCGCTCGGTGACCCGCACGGGCAGGATCCGCGCGTCCGGGGCGATGCCGTGGAAACCTATCCCGGGCAGGGAATCGCCCGCGATGATGCTCGCCACCGCGGTGCCGTGGGAGTCGCAGTCGAAGGTGCCCGGCAGGTTCGCGCCGGCCACGAAGTCGCGGCCGGCCAGCACCTTGCCCGGCCGTTTGAACTGCGGATGGTCGGTGTCCACACCGGAATCGACGACGGCGACGACCACCCCGCCGCCGCGACTGTACGGCCAGGCCGCGTCGGGATCGAGCATCTGCTGTGCCCAGGGCTGGGCCGCGATCCGCGCGTGCGCGGGCACGGCGTCGCGGCAGGCGCCTGCCGGGGTTGCCGCGTGCGCGACACCGCCGCTCGCGGCGAACAGGAGCAGGGCCACGGCGGCGATCGAGACCAGACGGTGTCGTTTCACCCTCGCCATGCTGCGGCAGGTTTCGCGGGGTTGTCGCGCGGTGGCAGCTACCGGTCATCGCCGCCGTCAGGACCGGTCCGGGCCGCAGACTTGCTGGGCGAGAAGGGAGAACGCCGTGGACATGTACGACGAGTACCGGCAGATGGCGGAGGACGTCCGGAGCGCGCAGGCCCGGACGGCCGAGGTGCGGGCCGAGGCTTCGTCCGAGGATGGGCTGATCACGGCTGTCGTCGGCGGTTCCGGCGAACTCGTCTCACTGCGACTGGCCGCGCGCATCTACCGGAGTCCCGATTCGGATCAGCTCGCGGCCGAGATCACCGCGGTGGTGCACGAAGCGGCGGAACTCGCCAGGCAGGAGACTTTCGGGATTCTGGCGCGATTCCTGCCGCCCGGGGCACAGCCGGACACGGCCGATTTCCGGGCCGATCCGCTGTTGCACGAACTCGACCGGCAGGTCGCGGGGAGGGATCGCTGATGGCACCGCCGGAGGAAAAGGGCATCGTCAACAACCCCGACGGCCTCATGGACATGTATCCCGATGCGACCGAGCGGGTCTTTCACGCACTGGACGCGATTCACCAGACTTTCACCGACGGACTGCCCGCCGTGCGCCAGGTTCTCGAACAGGAAATGACCTTGGGAAACGGTAAGGCGGGCGAGAGTTTCTGGAACGCCTACAAGCCGAGCGCGACCGAGACTTTTCGCTATGTCCAGCAAAGAATCAGGATGCTCGGCCAGGACGCGCAGGACGGTCACGCGCAGGTGACGAGGTACCGGTCGGTGGACGAGCAGAACGCCGCCGGCCTGCGACCTTCGCAGCGGGACTAGGACAACGGCATGCCCGACCCTGGCGATATTCCGGAGCCGGGCGACGAGCTTTTCGTCCGGGTCAAGAAGATCTGGGGCATCGACGCGGTCTGGCCGCGGGACAGCGAGGGGGATGCGGGGAAGCTGGCCGACGCCTGGGATTCGCTCGGCAACGCGCTGAAGAAGGTGGTCGACGACGGCAACGCCCAGCTCAACGAGCTTCGCCACGCGTGGCAGGATCTGGGCGGGCTCTCCGCCCGGGAATCCATCCACAACCTCCTCGGGGGAACCGACGGAACCGGCGGAATCCAGGCGCTGGCCGATCAGTCCCACAAACTGGCCGCATTTTGCCGCGACTACGCCAAAAAGATCTCCGACATCAAGGGGGAGATCATCGCGGACGTCGCCATCAATGTCGGGCTGTTCGCCTTGTCCTTCGCGTTGGCGGGCCCCGCGGGCGAAGCCTTCTTCGCGTCCCGTTTCGGTCTCATGATCGCGGCGAGAATGGCGCAGTTCGCCAAATGGGTCGACGAGTTGAGCGCCCTGGCCAGGTTCGGGGTGCAGGGCGGCCTGAGCGCGGCGGTCGGCTCGGCTACCGGTGGCCTCGGCAATCTCGCCGGTCAGGAATGGAGCAACCTGCGGGGTTATGGCCCCCTCGACTGGGGCAAGGTGGGAGATGCCGCGCGGAACGGCGCCATCGCGGGCGCCGTCGCACACAGCGTCTACCAGGCTGCCGGACGGTGGGTCGCCGAAGACGTGACGCGGGTGGCCGGCAACATCCCGCGGATACCGGATCGGGTGCCCGGCCAGATCGGCAACACGGTCGGGATGACCGTCACCGGCGCCGTGACCGGTGCGATCGTCGACCGCGATGACCCGGTCGGCGGGGCGATCGCGGGAGCGGGCGCGGGCGGCCTCGGCGCGGCGGCCGTCCATGGTGGAGCCGACCTGGCATCGCACTTCTCCGGCAAGCCGCCGAACACTCTGTCGGACCTGATCAAACCCCACGGCGGCGGCAATCCGCCGTCCGGCGGCGACGCCCACCCGTCAGGCGGTGACCCTCACACCGCGGCCGAGTCGGCAAGGCCCGCCGGATCGGCCGATTCCGCCGGAAGTGTCGCGGGGTCCGCCGAGCGGGCACACGCGGAGACCGGCGCGGGATCGCCGCTCGCCGGTCAGCAGGACGGCGCCGCCGCCGACCAGACAGGCACGCGGGCCGCCGACGCCACGCATCTGGGAAACCCCGCAGACAGCGCGAATTCCGGCTCCGCGACCGGCTCCGATCCCGGACACGAGGTGGCCGCGGGCACCAGCGACCAGGCAGGCGGCACCGCCCCGGCCATGGCGCAACAGGCAACTCCCCCGGCATCGGCCGACGGATCTGTCCACAGTGGAGTTTCCGAAAACTCGACTTCGGCGCACACCACGGCGAAGCCGACGGGTGGCGAGCAGCCGCCACGGCAAGCGTCCACTGGGGACACCTCGAAGCCAAGCACGCAGCCGCAAGCGTCGAAGCCAGGCACGGCGGAGTCCAAACCGGACGCCGTGAAAAACGGTGAGCAGCCCGGCAAGGGCACGAGCGAGCCCTCGCCACCGGAAAAGCCGGCCCCCACCGCGACAGAGCCCCAGGCCCAGGAATCCCCCAAGGGCCAGGCACTGGCGGCAGGCGGCGAACCGGCAGCCGCGAACGGCGGTCCTGAGCCAGGCGACACCTCGGCCGGCCACAGCGCCGGCCCACCCGGCCCCCAGGACGGCAACCCACGCGGCGGCTCCCGGAACGACGACTCACCGGGCGGTCCGCGCGGTGACGGCTCACGCGACGACGGTCCCCGGGATGGGGGCCCACGCGATGGCGGTCCACGCGATGGCGGTCCACGCGACACCGGCCCACGCGGCGGCGGTCCACGCAATGACAGTCCGCGCAGTGGCGGCCCACTCGATGGCGGTCCACGTGATGATGGTCCCCAGGGCGGTCCTGCTCAGGGCGGTGGGCCGCACCGCGGCGGCCGGTCCCCTGTCCCCGGCAACAGCGGCCAAACCGTCCCCCCACGCGGCCCTGTCGGCTCCCCGGATCGGCCGGCGGGACCCCAGGGGCCGTCAACGGCCGCGGCCGAACAGCGACGCGGCGGGACCGTCGCGTCGCTGGATCCGGAGGACGAGGGCAAGGCGGTCCGGCAACACCTGACGGACCTCGAGGTCATCAACCAGGGCGCCACCCACATCCTTACCACCGACGGCCGCGCCATCCGCGTGCTCGACCCCCTGATCGAGCAGCAACCTCCGCTCTCCCCGGAGGCAACCGCCAGGCGCGTCGACGCGGGCGACACCAGCGACAACCCCGCTCTGGCGGACCGTGAGCCCACCCGGCCGACCACCGCCGATCCAGGCTCCACCAAGAAAAATCCCGGTCAGAACACGACGCCGTCGCCTCCCATCGCGTCACCCGCAGTACCGGAGGCACAGCCCGCCGCACGAGTCGAACCCCGGACACCGGAGACACCGCCCGCGAAACCCGGCCAGGCCGAACGCCTGCCCCAGGCCATCACCGGCCAAGCAGCGGCGCACGCCGCGCTGAGCGGTCCCCCTCGCGTCGGCGACCCGGTACGAACGCCGGTCGGCGATCCGGCGCCACTCCGGGTCGGAGACCCGGCGCCGACTCGCGTGGGAGACCCGCCGCCCGCCCGGGTAGGAGACCCCGCGCCGACCCGCGTCGGCGATCCGGCACCGACGCGAACAGACACTCCCGGCGCGGCTCCTGCGCCGGCCTCCGCCTTCACCCCGGTTCGCCAGTTGCCTGGGGACTTTCCCTGGCCGGACGACGATCCGCGCCGCGGCCTGCCGTTCATTCTCCCGCCGCACACCACACCCGAGGTCCCACGTCCGCTCACCACACCGGAGGTCGAATACCCCCGGCCCGGGCACGAAGGGCCGGTAGTCACCCCACTCCACCACGGCTACCCCGCCGACGCGCCGCTCCAGCCGCCGGTCCGCGAATGGACCGAAACCGTTCCGATGCGGCAGGACTACCCCGGGCAGGAACCGCCGACGCCACCGGTACCCGCCCCCGACGAGAACCCGCTCTTCGATCTGCCCGGCGCGGTCCGCACGCAGCTCAGCGACGCCGAGCTCACCGACCTCTGGGCACTCGTCCTGGTCACCGGGGTCACCGCCACCCGCATCCTCGAATGGCTTACCGACAAGGCGATCTTCGACCGCGCCCGCACAGTTCGCGACCACACGTACATCACCCCGTACGCGAGCCTCGCCGAGAAACTTCGCTTCCTCGCCGACGAGCGCGAGGAAGACCGTCCGGCCATCAGCGACCGCCTGGCCGAACTCAACGGCCGTCAGGCACCGCGAGCCCGGAAACGCGGCAGCCTCGGTCCCAACGGGTCCACCGGAATCCAGCCACGCTACGGAGATCTCGCCGAGTGGTATTTCGCGAACAACCTCGTCCTCAAGCTGCTCAACCTCGCCGACGACATCAAGACCCTGCGCGCCCTGGCCGATTTCTTCCGTTCCCCCGTACAGTTCCCGCTGTCCGACGAAATGCGCCACCGCGTCTCGGCGCTCCTGCCCTCGCTGCCCCAACAGGTCGGAGAGGAATATCGCCGGCATCTGCCGTCCTCGGAAATGGTCGCGTTGCTCCATGAAGTGGCAAGGCAAAAGAACGATGAATACCTGTCCACGGCCTACCCCGAAACAGGTTTCATCATCGCGCTCGGCCAGGCCGGCACCGAGCAGCAGGTCGAACTCGGCTTCCCTCAGGCGACGAATTTCCGGGACCGGACCCAGCTCCCCCCGCGCAAGACCATCGACGGAGTCGCCGAGTTCACCTTCGAACTTCCCGGCGGCCGCGTCAAAACAGCCGTGATCATTCCCATGTACCGCCCCGACGAGGCGGGCAGGGGCGCGGCGCTGCGCCTCGCCCAGAAGTATTTGGCAGGAAACGACGCCGAAAAGCCCTACGTAATATTCAGTCGCGAATGGCAAGGGCCGGACGAGCCCGACCTGACCGGACTCGCCACCCGGTTGCCCGGCGCCGCGGCCGTGTTGTACAGCAACCGCTCCCGGCACCGCCCGGCCACCACGCCCCGGATCTCGCTGCTCCACATGGACGACGAGCTTCGCGAAGAAGTGAACGCACTGGCCGCGGTCGGCCGCCTTGAAGACGTCAAGGGCCTGCTGGCGACAGCAAGCCACCTGGCGGTACCGGATCGGCTCTCCACCGCCGACACGAACACGCTCACGCGCCTGCTCGACAGCCCCGACGAGGAAGTGGCCGCGGCCGCGGCGGTGGCCTTGCTGGCGCTGGACGACACCGCGCTGCGCTCCCTGTGGCTCCCCGGGCGTTTCGGCGCCCCCCGGCGGACGGAAAACCTGCTGGAGTTCCCCGTCTCCAGTGCCGCCGCGAAAGGTCCAGGGTACCGGATCGTCGTGGCACGACCGGACAACCGTGAACTCCAGGAGTTCCTCGGCGAAATCCAGCGCTACCAGGACTCGATCCCCGCGACCGACACAAACCGGCGGTTCCTCATCCTTACCGGCGAAGGCACATCCGGGGACCGGGAGTCGCTGACGCGACTGTCCTGGCAATTGCTGGCCACCGGTTTCGACGCGGTACCAGTGCTCCGCACCGACGGGCAGCCGAGCTTCGAAACGCTTGCGGCAAAAGAAAACCTGCTGACCAAAATGACCGCGAACGCGATGGGCCCGTTCGAGCCACCGTCCGCGCGGGAACTCGCCGACTGGGCGGCCGACAAGGCGCTGGCCGTATACCGGGAACACCTACCGCCCGCGAAAACCGAGCCACCGGAGCAACGGAACACCGCCGGGGAACAACCCGCGACAGGCTTCGAAACCCCGTCCTTGCCCCGCCCGCGCTCGCTGGCGAAGTCGACACCCCCGCTCATCGGTTCCCTGGCGGTCCACACCAACCTCAGCACCGTCCGAGGCGCTCGCCAAAAGCAGACCGCCGAGGACATCGCTCGTTCAGTGCTGGCCGCGGCGGCAGCCGCGGCCGATGTGCGCATCGTCGAGAAGGTCCCGTTCCCGCTGCCCTCCGACGACGCGGTGGTCCTCGACGGGACCGGCGTGCCGTTCGTCTTCCAGGTCATCCACGTCCCGAATTTCGGCCACGGCGAAGCGCAACCCATCACTTTCCAGGTCTATCTCGAAGCCGGCGCGGACCTTCCCGTGCCGCACGTCGTTCTCCGCCTGCCCGACTGGCTGCTGCCGGACACCGCGGTCCTCCCGATGGCGCACGCGATAGCCGCCGGCCGCGCCATGGCGACTCTCCACGCCCGCAACACCCCGGCGAATTTCGACGAGCAGCACCTCGCCCACGACATCTTCCCCGGGGACACGCTCGAACTCTCGCCGACAGACCTGGGCTACGTCGCCCAAATCGTCGCGCTGGGCAGGGAAATCGAGCGGGCCCCCCGGCGCGACCGGCGGCGGCTGACCAAACACATGCAGCGGCTGCTGTCGTATCTCGGCCTCGCGGAGGACCAGCCGCACAGCGACGTCCGCATGCGCGCGCTCGCCGGGTACGGCACCCGGATCCGGATGAATCTGCCACCCGAAGCGCGTGACGCGGCGACGGCCGCCGACAGTGCGCTGATCACGGCGAACCGGTACCGGCCCGCGAAAGCGCTCGCGGGTTTCCGGCCCACCCGATGGCCGATCCGGAATCCGGCGGCGGAAATCGAATACCGCATTCCGATGGTCACCACCGCACGCCGTTTCAACCACACCTCGGCGGTCGAAGCGGCGGTGCGTGAGCACATCGACAAGGCAGGCTCGCGGGCCGGGGTGAAGTTCGTCCCTGTCGGTCCGGATCTCCGATACGACGTCTTCCAAGGCGACACGAAGATTTTTACCGCGAAGTTCCACGCGTTACCGGACGTCACGCTCGAATCGACGGGCGTTTCGGTCAATCCGGGCACTCAGCTTTTGTCCGGCTATCTCCCGTCGCGGATGCGGCCACGGGACATCGAGGAAGTCCTCGGCGCCCAGATCGCCTACGGGACGAGGTATTTCACCACGGCGACCGATGATCCCCACGCACACACGCTCCATCGGCAGACCGATGTGGACAGTCTGCCGCAGGGGCCGATCGACCGCGCTCACCAGTCCAGGATCGAACTACTCGGCGACCGCATCGCCGCGACCCCAGGCCGGCGGCCACTGCGGCGGCAGCACCTGATCTCGCAGCTACGCGGCCTCCTCGAAAAGGCCGGGCTGGAAAAGCAACTGCCGGAGTACGCCTACCGAGTGGCCTCACTCGATTCCTACGCCGCGGCCGTGACCGACAAATACGCCGTCACCAGGTCCGATACCGCGTATCTGCCGTCCTGGTTCACCATCGCGACCACCCTTTTCAACGAGTACCCGGCCACGCTCGCGATGGGTATCGCACTCACCATCGGCGGCGCCGCGGCCCACCATCCCGGCAACGGCATCGCCTACCTCGTCTACGGCCTGGCGGCGACCGTGACCGGCGCGTCGATGGCCAGGGGCTACGACATCGCCAGCGACGCCCAGGCGGCGAAAGCCAAGAAATGGCTGGAAATTCGCGCCGCGATCGACAAGGGCCGGGCGCTGGCCGACGCCGCCAACAGGTGGCGGCAGGAGCAGCTCGGCCAGCCGCCCGAGCACGGCGCGGACGTGCCGACGAAGGCCCAGCTACAGGGCGAACAGCCGGACATCGCACCGAGCCTGGTGACGCGGTACCGCCGGTTCACGGTACCGCCCGCGGCAGGTCTGGCGGCCGCGCTCGTGGTGGGCTGGCCACTGGGCATCGCTCCCCTGTCCGCGCTGAGCCTGCTGTTCGTGGCCCTGGCCACGGGTAGCCTGCGGCCGCTGACCGAAGGGATGAGCAGGCGGTCGCGCAAGGGCGCTGAGCTGGAACAACACGATGATCTCCGGCGGCAGCTCAACAGCTACGACATCGACGAGATCGCCGACTTGTACCGCCAGATCGAGCAGGCGTTCGCCGTCATCGAAAGGCACTTCGAACACGACCCGTGGCCGGACACCGCGATGACCGAACTGATACCCGGTGCGGTCGAACGCCCCGGTGCGGACTACGACGTGAAAGAACCGATTCTCGGACGGCTCGCCGCTTCCTCCAGTTATGTGCCCTACGTCCCCGATCCGATCAAACTGGCGAGGTCACCGTCGGGACTCAAGCCGGTCAGGGTGATACTGGACCATTTCAACCTGCACGCCACGGTGGTGGCCTTCGACCTGGTGCGGCTGGCGTTGGCGGGCAGCGCCTCGGCCTGGGCGGAAAACCGGCTGGCGGTGCGGGAGGTGAACGCCAAGCTCCGGCGACTGGCCATGCAGCTCCGCGCCGAGCGTGAGGCCCAGCTCCCGGGGAAGACCCGGGACCGGGACCAGTTACTGCGCGACATCATCGTTCAAGCGCTGCGCATCGTGGCCACCAACGAGAACGCGGAACCGAACGCGGGGTTCCCTCCCTTCGGGCCGCTGCCGCCGGAACTGGACCGGTTGTTCCACAACGTCAGGGCCAACCCGCCCCGGCTGCCGGACGCGGTTTCCCGGAAGGCGTCGGCATCGCGCTGGTCCTACTGGAAATACCTCAGTGTCAAATCGGTGGTCGCGGGCGTCGTCACCACGGTGCCCAGTTGGGCGATCGGCCTACCGGAATACTATTGGCTGGGCGGAATCGCGGCCGGGGTGGCGGGTGTTCTCGCCGCGATCGGCAGACCGTTCCACCGGACCCGGGAAATTCTCGTCGACGATCGCAGCGCGTCGCCCGTCGAGGACAAGGGTGACCGGCATGCCGCGGCAAACCGTCGTGTCCTCCAGCAGATACTCGACTCCGGCATGGGCTTCTATCGGGAGAAATACGGCGAGAATCTGCCCGAGGGCCTGGCGGAGAGGATCTCCCGTTTCGTCACTGCGAACGAACTGCCGACGCTGCCCGCCGTCACCCCCTTGACCGAACTGGAGCCCGTCAGCTTCACCGACGAGCAGTTGCTGTCCGGAGAGTGGACCCAGCGGGTCCGGGCGCAGGTGGAGTCCTTGCGTCAGGCCGTCGGCAGCGAGCTGCACCTCTGGGGTTTCCGCCCGACGCTGGAACGCCGTCGAACGCTGCTCGAGGACGAACTGCCGCGCGTCGCGGATCGAGTGGAAAACCTGATGCGGCAATACGAAAGTAACGGCGACGGTGTTTTCGCAGGCCAGTTGTCGACGCTGATCAGCGATTACCTGCGAACCGGCGAAGGAGACCTCGCGCAACAGGTCCGGAAGGTGCTCTGGCAACACGAATCCGCGGACCTCCCCGTCGTCCGGGAGCTCGAGGCCGCGCTGCGGCACTACGAGGACACGCACGAAGGCGGTCTCAACCAACGGCTCCACGACGTGTTATGGCACCACGGCTTCGATCGGGACCGCCAGCTCATCGGCCGGATAGCCGGCCTGTTGACCATCCAGTCGACCGACGACCAACTCGCCGATCACGTCAGGATGGTGCTGCGGTGGTACTACATCGCCGGGGAGGGCCATCTCGGCCGGCAGGTGAACTCACTCCTGCGGCACCAACCCGTGGAAGGGATCGGCGGAGCGCTGGCGCGGCTGCTACTGCCCTTCGAGCAGGGCCGTCCCCGGGCCGCCCGGCTGGCGGTGGAGGCGATTCGCGAACTGAACGACCTCGTCGAGGAATACAAGGCCGCCAGCGACCCGATGCGGTTCACCCGCCTCGATGACGACAGTGCCGATCTCCCGGACCTGAGTTTCCGGACTCCGGCACAACTGAAGATGGACAAGCTCGCCGAAGAACTGAAGCCGTCGCCGACCGTGCTGGGGTCCGGCTATCTCGCCGACAGTCTCACCAAGGCGAAGAAGTTCGGCAAGGAACTCTTCGAGCAGGCGCGACTCGACGCCGCGTTCGCAGGCTGGCCCGCCCCCGCCTATCCGGATGTGCTCCCGTCCGGCGAATCGCCACTGTCCACCGTGGACTTCGTCACCGCCCGCAGCGCCGATCCGGCCTATCTCGTCCCCTTCCTCGAAGAAGAGGTCCCGCGGCTGCGCGCGACCAACCCGAAGCACGGCTCGCTGACGGCCGGGATCAACGGATATCTGTGGAACTGTGTGCCCGCCACAAGCGCCTTCTGCTACCGGCAGGCCGGCTGGGACACGTCGGCCACGCCGGAACGGTCGACCCTGACGGAACTCTGGCGAGATCTGGGCGGGGTCTGGCAGAACCACTCCGGCTATGACAGCGTCATCGCCGCCATGGCCGGCCGGCGGGGTGCGATGGCCGTGCTGGCGGTGATTTCACGGGGGCGCCAGGGACAACAGGTCCGGCACGTCAGCGCCGTCGTCGTGAGTGAGAAGACGGGAATACCGATTTTCGTCGACCCACAGTCGGAATACGCGACGAAACTGCCGGATCATCCCGAGGAGATCTATCTACTGCCGGTCGATCTGGCTGCCCTCAAATCCATGAAGGACATCGAGCCGCCACCCGACGGGCTGGCACAGCTCCCGGAGCGTGAACGGACGACGGTCTACGAGGGTGAGCGAGGACGTGCTTTCTACGACGTGGTGAGGCAATCACCTTTCCTCAAGTCGATGGGAATGCCGGCCTTGCCGCCGTTGCCCGAAGCGCGAGGCGGCCAGGCGAACCCGCCGCAGGCGGTTCAGCGGCCCCCGGTGTTCGGGATCCGCGGCTGGTCGAAGCTGGCGAAGTCGACCAGGCTGCACAGCTGGCCCGCCATCGACGCCGAGACCGCGTCCCGCGCCGCGCAGGCGAAGTTCCTCCGGGAGACGCATCCGGACTACGCCCGGCCGAACCCCGGGGTCTACGGGACGGCTTGGCGCGCCGACGGCACGGTCGACGAGCGGTATCTGGCCTACTGGTTCGGCGGTAAATGGTTCGACGACTACGCCGATTCGTACGACCAGGTCATCAGAAGGATGGTCGAGCGGGAGGTCGGCGCCCGGGCCCTCATGCACGTGGTCACCAGCACGGCGGACGGGGTGGAACAGCACCACCTGGGATACGTGGCCTACGAGCGGTACGGCGTCGCGTTCTACGACCGGTTGCGCGGCGGGTTGATGCGCCTGCCGGAACACCGGGTCCGGATTTCCGTGTTGCATTACACCGACGCTTTCCTGCCGTGGTACGGGTCCCCGAGAGACTACGATCCGCCGAAGGGAATGCTGTTCCAGCCGCCGGAACCTCCCGCCTCGCAGCCGGTTTCGCCCGGCGTGGATCTGCGGAGGCACTCCGCCCCGGAGCCGCCGCCGGTCGCCGAACCGGCGATCCGGCGGTCACCGGGACCAGTGCGGACTCCGGGTGTACGCGACGTGGCGCATGACCCGTTCGTGGCCGGGGTGGACGAGGCGCGCGGGGTGAGAATCTCGCTGCCAGGCCCGCGCCGCGCATTCCGGCCGCCAATGCGTCAGGGACCGCACCCGCAAGGGCCGGACGAGAACCGTGGTCAGGGCGGCACGCCCTGGGGCCGCGACTCGCGGTTCCCCCGCGCGACGCCCTGGCAGGACAAGGCCCCCGAGCCCGGCGGAACAAACTGGAACGACCCGCTCGGCCACGTCCGGGAGGGCACCAGGGTCGACCGGGCTTACGTCGAGCAGGCTCTGATGCTGGGATACAACCGGCGCGCGCTGGTGTGGCGTACGGACCGCGACCCGTTGTTCCGGCACGACGACCGTCCTCCGGAGGCGATCTTCAACGGCAAGCTGGGGTTCACCGGGCAGGGCACGAGGATCGGTCTGGCGCAACATCTTTCCGATGTCCGAGGTGGACTGGTCGCGACGACCCGCGACCTCCAGCACGCGATCACCAGGGCCATGCGCGAACTGGGAGACGGCGTTTCCTACGTGTACGAGATCTACGCCCCGGGCGGAGTCGACGTGACGAACATGGGCCTGGGTGACCCCATCGAGGCGGAGGTGGCCTTCGTGCACAGCATCGACGTCCGCTATATCAGGAACTGCCTCGTGATCGACAGACGGACCGGCGTGGTGATTTCCCACATCTGGAACCCCCATTTCTCGGGCGACGAGGGCCAGGGCAAGGAGAAATAATGGAAGCGCGGGACGCGATCGCGGCGGTCGAGCGGTGGCTGCCGGCCGGTGAGCAGGGGTTCCTGGTCGACCACGAGCAGGTGCTGCGGGTGCCCGAAGGATGGTATGTGCCCTACGACTCCCCGAAGGACCCGCTGGTACCCAGGCCGGCCTTGATCGTGCGCGAGGACGGCGCCCTGCGCAGGCCGGATCTCAGCCCGGACGGCACGCGGCCGAGCGTGCCGGTACCCGCGGCAGGCGAGGAGGACTGGCGGGAAATCCTGGAGCCGGAGTTCGAAAACAGTGGCGTCGCCTATCTCGGAGTCCCGATCACGGCCGTGATGGGATGGCAAAAGTATGTGGACGGCACGTCGGCGGAAGAGATCCGGGCAAATCCGGAATACCGGCCGGGCCCGGAACGCCTGGGCTACCCGGCCATCGACACGCCGCTCGACTACCTGTTGAGTTGCCTGAAAACCGGTCGCTACGACCGCTCTTCCTACCTCGCCGGCTTGCTGTCCGCGGAAGTACTCCTACCACTGGACGCGGAAGACCGGTCGCCGGAGGGAGTGGTTTACAGCTCACGACGCCGCCTGCCGGCAGGCACGGCGAAATGGCTGCGCACCGATGTCCTGTCCTTTATGGACTTCAACCCGGACGTCGGCCTGCTGATCAACCCGGATTCCTTCCCGTCGGACCGGGTCAGCGCCGGGGAACTGGCCACGGCACGAGCGTCGTGGCCCGATTTCCGTCCGTCGGACCCGGTGGTCGAAGTCTCCCCGGAACGCCCGCCCGGAAAGTCGCTCCGCCGGGACGCGGACGGCGTCGACTTCGAGTGGCACCGGATCACGGGAGCCTTCGTAGGCTTCGCGATGGGCGAGGCTCTTGGGCGCGCGGTGGATACTTCGAGTGCGAAGGAAATCGAGGAGCGCCTGGACAGCGGCCTCACGATCGGCAGGCCGGGTCCGTTGACGGAGCAGTTGCTGTTCCATACCGAGGGCCTGCTGCGTGCGCTCCCCGCCCCGGTGACCTCGGCGCTGATGACGACCGGCGTCCGCTCCCTGCGACGCTGGCGAGATCGTGACGAAGGCTGGCTCGCCAAGGTCGCGGACCTGAGCGGACGGCCTCCACTGTGGACACCGTCGGCGGACGACGTCAGCCTCCTGATCCCGGGCCTGGCGGCCGCCCTTTCCGGCGGTGGCCCGGACACGACTCCGGACACTGCCGCCCGGGTCGGCAGGCTCCTGGCAGCGGGCCTGGGCGCGAATCGCGACACGGCCGATGCCACCGCGGCAGTGGCGATCTTGTTCGCGCACCTGTTCCGGCGAGAAAGCTCGATGTATCCCCCGTATATCCACATCCAGCGGCTGCTCGCCACGGAAGCCGTGTCCGGCCGGGTCGCCGGCGCGCTTGCCAACGCCGCCCGCACCAGGCTGGACCTGACCCGTCCCGATCACGAGGAACTGGACTCGATCGGCACCGGCGGCACCGCCCTGGACGCACTGGGGCGCGCCATGGTCGCGGTCACCCGGCGGTTCCACGATCCACATTGGACTCTGTACTCCGCCGTCATCCACTCCGGCCACAGCGCGATCACGGGCGCCATCGCCGGAGCCGTGCTGGGCGCCCGTAGCGGAGTCTCCGGCCTGCCCGCGGCGTGGCTCCGGCGGCTGGAGCTCCGAGACCTGGTAAAGACGGTGGCCGACGACGGTTTCCGGCACTTCTCCGCCAACCCGCCGCTACAGGACGACCGCTACGCCAAGGACTGGGAAAGCCGGTACCCGAGGGAAGTGCTCTGAAGTTTCAGGACACCACCCGCTGCGCGGCCGCCGGATCCAGCCCAGCACCCTCCGGAACCCGTGCGACCAGCCCGCCCGGCAACCGAACCGGTGTGGCGGCCGAGTACCCGAACATCTTCAGCACATCCGGCGACGCCAGCGGATAACGCCGTCCCATGTCGGTCACCAGCGTCAAGGTCCCGGACGATGCCCCGGCCGACGGCAGGGCAGACACCAGCGCGGCCCGCCCCGGCGGCACGTAGATCCGGTCGGCCAGCGGGGTTCCCACGGCCGATCGCCCGGTCGTCGTCGACCACGCGCCCGCCGGAGGCATCGTCGCGCCGAGCACGAGCCGGGGCGTCGCGCTGCCCGGATCGAAGGTCGCGCACGCGGTGACTTCCCGGTCCGCCAACGGAACGATCGATGGCCGGGTCGAAGGCGCCGCGTCCGCGGCGGCCGCGACGGGATCGAGTTGCCGGGCGGCCGCCGCCAGCACGGGGGCCAGCCGAGCCGCCTTGGGCACGCCGCCCGGATACGCGGCCTGCGCGACCTGTGCGTACGCCAACTGGATTTCGTACTGCAACTCGGTGATCGGCCGCAACGCGTCGTGCTCGGCGACGTAATACTGCTGCCCGTCACCTGAGGTCTGGACTACCAGCAGCGACCCGGTCAGGATGTCCGTCCGCCCCGGCACGGCCACGGACGGCTGCCCCGCCTGCGCCACCGCGACCGGCCCGATCGGGGCGCCCTCCGGTAGCACGTCCAGCCACGCCTGGTCCACCCGTGCCCACGGTTCGGCGGTCAACGCGAGCCCGGTTCCGACCGTGCCGTAGTCGTTGATCTTGTGCCGGTACCCGCGCCAGATCACGTAGCGGTCCCCATTGGACACCAGCTCCACCAGCAACGCCTGGTCGCCGAGACCTCGGCCACCCGCCGGTTCCGCACCCGACATCAGCACCGACTGCTCGATCTCGGTCCCCGACTCGTCACTGGCGGGCATCGAGCACAGCGACCACGACCCGGTCAGCAGCTTGTCCGCCGCGGGCAACGCGTCCGGCGCGTCCGGAATGCCGATTCGCGGCCCCCTCGGCACCCCGGCGAGCGAGTTCCGCGAAACCTCCACAGTGGACTGGTAGTCGCCGAGCACCAGCAAGGCGGAAGCGTAGTTCGTGACCGGATAGAGCTTGTCGTTGAGGTAGACGTACTGGGTTCCGGTCTCCTTCTCGACGATCACTCCCGGTTGCGTACGCCAGGAGTTGTTGCCGCCAGGCACAATCATGCCGTACACGCCGACGCACGCCAGCGACACGATGGCCAGCGCGATGCTGACGAACGCCGCGCCGGCCGGACGCCGGAACGGTGGCTGTTCCGGGTCGGTCTCCCTGGTCACCAACGCCGAGATCGCGCGCTGGACAAGGAACTGGTACGCCTGGAGCTGGTCACGCTTCGACGCCATCTCTTCAGCCCCCCAGCCCGCGCACGAGGCCGTACAGACCCAGCACCCAGCACGCCACGGGGACGACCGCCGCCATCAGCAGAATCTCGGAGTACTCGGCGATCCGGCCGAGATAGGGGTTCGCGGCGCGACCGCCGAGCAGAACTCCCGACGCGATGACGCCCGCCGCCACGGCAAGCAGCAGCGCGCCCACCGACACCAGTGGCATCGCGCCGACCATGCCCACGACCAGGCAGGCCGCACCGAAGATGCCGTCCACGAGCAGCGGAATTCGTTGCCGCAACGTCGGATACAGCCTGGCCCTCAAGAGAAATCCGGCGGAGAGGACCGCCACGAGGGTCATCGGGCCTCCACCGCCGTCACGAGTCAGCAGCACCTCGGAGCACATCACGACCGCGGACGCCCCGGCGAGCATGCCGGTGAGCAGTCCGTCCGCTCTGGCGACCGCGGCGTGGACCCGGTCGATCGGTGGCTGTGGATCGTTCCGGACCAGATCGTTCGTCGAGCGCGGCAGCACCGGCATCGGCACCCTGCCCAGCCGCAACGCCAGCGGCGCGAACCCGATGGACAGCACCAGCACCGCTGCGGCAACCACTCCCGCGGCCTGATGGCCTGGCAGACCCGCGGCCCCCGCGAGGACTCCGCCGAGCACGGCGAGCAGACCCGCGGTGGCGGCACCGGCGAACAGGGTCTGCGCGGCGACGACGCCGAGATAGCCGACCAGCGCGGCCGCCGACAGCGCGACGCCCGCGAGGATGAGGTGCCCGGCCGACAGGTCGGTCAGCGCGTGGCCGCCGGCGAGCACGAGACCCCCGCCGGCGAAGGCGAAGGGCAACGCGGGCGCGGCGACGACCGCGCCCGCTTCGGCGTCGCCGACCGCGCGAGCCAGCACGACCCCCGCGATCAGGAGTATTCCGGCGACGCCGAGCGCCCACGAGGCCGCCGCGGGCCACGGGGGCCCGGCGGACGGTATCGGGATCAAGCCGAGCAGGATCGTCGTGGCGCCGACGGCCAGGCTCGCGAGCCGGGTATGCCGCGGGCCCCAGGCCTGGCCGGTGTGGGTGGCACCGGTGGCGATCGCGTCGACGATGTCGTCGTACTCGGGCTCGGGCCAGTTGGTGCGTGCGCCGGCAAGGTGGAGGATTTCACCGTCCCGGACGCGGTGCGCGGCGAGCGTGCGGCCGAGGTCGAAGGGGGTCCCGTCGGGCCGGCGCAACTGCCAGCCGCCGCCGGGGACGCCCTCGTCCGCCAGGCCTTCACCGGCGCGGGCCAGCAGGCCGGGCAGCAGTTCGGCGAGGCTCGCGTGCTCGGGCAATGCCATGTCGATTCGTCGCTTCGGAGCGGCGATCGTGATCCTGATCAGGCCGACTGTCTGCATGGAACCAGGTTCGGCGCCGCGGCGGGTCGCCGGGCCCTGGAGGCAGGAACCTGCCGTGCGGCACGTTCTTGGGGTGTGCCGGGCGGTTCTGCTGGAGAATGGGGGCATGAGCATCGAGAGCAGTGGCTTGAAGCTGCTCGGCGAGGGGCCGGTCGCGACGGTCTACTCAGGGTGGGTGAATGGCTCCGAGGTCGCGGTGAAGGTCTTCCCGGGCGGGTTCGACCGCGAGACCGCGACTACGCTGGCCCGGGAACGGAAGGCGCTGGGTACGGTGCGGTCGCCACGTTCGGTGTTGGCGGTCGACGAGGTGATCGAGGCCCCGGAAGGCCAGTCCGCGGTGCGGATGGAGCTGTGCCGGGGGTCGGTGGCGGGGCTGCTGGGGAAGCCGATGCCGGCAGCGTATGCGCTGGCTGTCGGCTGGACGGTGGCGACCGCACTGGCCGGGGCGCACGAGGCGGGCGTGGTGCATGGTGGGGTCACACCGCACAACGTCCTTTATCGCGCCTCCGGCGAGCTGGTCGTGAGTGACTTCGGGCAGGCACTGCGCCGACGTTTCCCGCCGGATCCGATGCACGCCGTGGAATACGCGGCGCCGGAGAAGCTGCGCGATGACACGTTGTCCGAGGCGGCGGATTTGTACGGGCTTGGCGCGGTCCTGTATGCGGCGTTGACGGGCGCGCCCCCGTTCCCGAAGCGAACCGGCCGGCTGCCGGGTGAGCGAATCCTTCAGGTCCTGCGAGATCCGGTACCGGCCTTGGCGGTGCCCGGCGTCCCGAGCGGACTGTCCGAAATGGTCAGTCAATTGCTGGCCAAGGACCCGGCGGACCGCCCCCAGGACGCGGCGGCCGTGGCGAGGACGCTGGGCCGGATGTACCGGATGGTCACCGGTGCCGGGTCCCGGGAAGAAGTCGAGTTCGACGACTTCGCCGGCCAGGCCGTGGCGGGATCTGCCGGCCCGGGGGCCGCGGCGGGGCCGGGACAGCAGCCTTGGCCAGTGTGGCCGGGGCGACCGTGGTCAGGGCATGCGATGCGGTCTTGGCCGGCCCAGCACCCGCGACAAACCGTGCCCGCACAGCCAGTGCGATCGGCGCGATCGGTCGACCCCACGGAACCAGTCCCACCCGAGCAGCCGGCTCAGCCCAGGCAATCGGTCCAACCAGCTCAGCAAATCCCGGCGCAACCGAGCCGATCCACGGAACCGATGCCACCGACGGCACCCATACCCGCCGTGGCCACCACGACCGCCCCGATCATCACGCCGACCCCGGCCACCGCGCCTTCCGGGCGCACCCTCGTCTACTCCGTCGGCGGGACGGAATCGTCCACTAAGGACAAACACGCACGGACCGGCCGGCGGCCCGCCATCCTGGTGGGTCTCGGTGCCGCGATCGCGGGGCTCATCGTCGTGCCGATCATCCTCACGCAGAACGACTCGTCCGGCGGGCCAGGCGTACCCGCGGCGGCGATGCCGCAGGCGCCGGTGTCGTCCTGGCCCGGCCCGGCATCGACGACGCCCGCGGACGCGCATCTCGTGCTGGCCCCGCCGACCGACCTGGGCACGCGGATCCAGCTGAACTGGACCGCCGACGGCGACCTCGACTTCACCGTGGTCGTCGCGGGCGAACGACTCGACCCGATGACGTTGGTCGCCAACCGCCGCCACACCATGACGGTCAACGTCGACCCGGCACGCGGGTACTGCTTCCAGATCCGCGCCACCGACGGCGCGCACATCTACACGACCGACCCGGTCCCGATTCGCGGCAGCCGCTGCAACCCCTGATCCGAACCCGCCCGGGCAAGGATTCAGCGCCGCCGCAAGGTCCGGGCCTCCAGCGCCGCCCGCAACCGGGCGCCCAACGGACGCCCGGCGAGACTCCGGCGCACGGCCCGGACCGCCTCCCACGCATACCCCGCCGCACCGTCGGGCACCGGAGCACCAGACCACAACGCGGCATCCAGCGTCTGCGCCAGCCGGCCCATCGGCTCCCGAATCCGCCCGCCCAGGATGGCGTGAGCCGAATCCGCCAGGTCCCGCGGCGTCATGCCGATCCGGTACGGCACACCGTGCGCGCGCAGTCTGTCCCGGACCTCCGCCCACGCGCCCAGCACCCCGTGCCGCCTTCGACGACGGCGCGCGCGGACCGCCTTCGCCAGCGGAACACCCGCCAGCCTGGCCACGATCAACGCCGCGATCACGGCACCGGCCGTCCACCAGAGCCACGAACCCACATTCGTCGCCGCACCGGCCGCGTCATCCCGGCCGTCCGGCGGCACGGCAGGCGGACGTAGCTGGTTCTCCGGCGGCAGTTGCGCCCGAGCCTGTGCGGCCGCCTTCGCGAGGCCTGACTGCGCCTGACCCGCCTGTGCCGCGTTCCGCATCGGGTCCAACGGCACCCAGCCGAATCCCGTGATCGCGACCTCCGGCCACGCGGCCACATCCCGGTTTCGAACGACGTGGTAGCCATCCTGGACCTCGGTCGAGCCATGGTAGCCGACCACGAGCCGCGCCGGGATGCCGGCGATCCGCGCCAGCGCCACGTACGCCGCTGCGAACTGCTCACTGGTCCCGCGCTTCGTGTCCAGCAGAAACTCTTGCAACTGCGGCCATCCATGCCCGATCGGCAGGTCATCTCCCACCGCGACCTGGTAATGCTCGCTCAGGTACCGCTCGAGTTGCAGCGCCGCCTGGAAAGTCGGGCGCAGGCCGTGCAGCGCGTCGGCGGCCAGCGCGCTGATGCGCGCCGGCACGACACCAAGATCTCCGAGCCCGCCGACCGCCTGCGTGTCGACCGGCGCGGTGGCGAGCCGCGCGGGATCGACCTCGGGCGCCGACCAGGTCAGCCGGTAGCCCGGGGCCGCCGGCCGGTCCATCAGCAGCGTGCCCGCGAACTGGTCCACCAGCGGGGCCACGCCGTCCACGGCGACCGGGTTCGCCTGACTCGGCAGCCACGGCCCGGCCAGGTCGTGCACCCGCACGTCCGCGGTGCTCTCGGCGGCACCCGCGACACCGTCGAGCCGGGTGCCCATGCGCCGCAACCGCGTGTCCGCCGTCCAGTTCACACCGTCGAATCCGGCCAGCGCGATCAGCCGCCACCGGCCGACCTCGGCGTCGCTGCGGTAGCGGAACACCTCTTCGCCAGGATCGCTCAACCGCGCGCCGATCTCGTCCAGCGGATTGGTGAGCCGGTCTTGCGGTGGCGGCGCGGGGTGGCTGTCCGACAGGCGGTAGGGCTCACGCCCGGCCGGGTCGAGGCTGCCGAGCGCGCCGGCTCCGGCCACGACCGCGATCACCGTGAGCACCGCGAGCAGGACACCGGCACCGGTCGGCCGCCGCGGCCGGACGGACGGCCGGATCGTGCGCTCGGCCCACAGCAGCAGGCCCGCCGGGGCCAGGTACGCGACCGCGGCCAGGAGGGCGGTGACGCCGGACAGTGCTTGGTATGCCTGGGAAAGAGCGGCGATGGCCAGACTCGGCAGGAGCGAGATGAGCGGTTTTCGCAAGCGCAGCAACAGTTCCAGGCCGATTACTACGCCGAGTAGCACCGCCAGCGGGACGAACAGCAGCTGTTCGGCCTCCGGCCTGGCAGGCAGGGTGGACTGGAGGGTGAGCAGCCAGCTCTCGGTCAATCCGCTTTCCAGTGCCCGCAGCGTCGCCACCGTGGGCAACCCGGCCACCGTGGTCGGGAACAACACCGCCTCGGTCAGCCCGAGCAAACCGGTCAATGCCACCAGAATCGGCCGCCACGGTGACAGACCCGGCCATCGTGCGGACAACTCGGTCCAGCCGTATCCGGCGAGTACGGCCACGAGGACGGGGACGAGAAGGGGCACCAAGCCGAACACCGGGGCGAAGAGCAGTCCCGCGACGGCGATGGCGGCGAGCAGCCCGGCCACCGCCGGGCGGTTCGGACCGGCCGGCGACACGGCGCTAGGCGAACGGTCGCTCATCCGGCCTCCCCCACAACCGCGGCCGCCGCGACCACGGCCCCCAGTCGCGTGTCAACCTGGCGAAGTTCGCCGATCACCTGGCCCCCAAGGCATTCCACGCCGCCATCGCACCGGCGGCATCCGGGGCACCGATCCGCCCCAACGCCGACGATGGGGGCACACCCAACCGGATGACCATGTCCGGGCGCCATCGGCCGGCCACGCCCACCTCGGCGTCCGGGCCGGTGATCATGGCCAGCACCCCGCCCGGGCGGGCGGCGGTCACCTGGACCACGGGCACCAAGGGTGCGTCGTCGGCGGCGTCCTGCGCCACCAGACACAGTTCGTCGAGCAGCGTTCGGACCACCCGCAAACCGCTGTCCACCGGGGTGTCCAGGCCGGCCGGGGTGATCAGGCGGCAATGCTGACCCGCCATCGCCGAGGCGTACAACAACGACGCCGCCACCTCGACGGCTTCCTCGAACACGGCCGCACTCATCGCACCAGGGCGGGTATCGAGCACCATCGTGAAGCGAGGCTGCGCGGGATCGGCATAGTCGCGCACCATCAACTGGCCGGTCCGGGCCGTCGCCTTCCAGTGGAGATACCGAACCTCGTCCCCGATCACATACTGGCGGACTTCCCGTAGGTCCGCCGAACCACGCAACGGTGGATCGGTGACCGGCCCGTCATGGTGGTGCCGCGGATGTCCGGCACGCACCGGGCGCGCCGGATGCAGTCGCGGATACACCCACAGCAAGGCGACACTGCCCACGGTCCGGTCGCCCCGGGCAAGGCCGAAGGGGTCGAAACGGTTCAGTACCAACGGTCCTGCCTGAAGCCGCCCACGCCGGAACGTCGGCAACTCGTAGTGGTAGGTAGCCTCCGCGCCGGGCGCGAGCGGGCGCACCCAGACCTTGCGCGTCTCCGCCCCCACCCGGTCATCCGCGGTGAAACCGCCCTGCCGCCGGGACGTTTCGTTGCGCACCACCAACGTCGCGAGTGCCGCGGTGCCCCGCTCGATCCGGTCCGGCCGCACCGACCGGTCGATCTCCACCTTCGGCCGGACGACCGTCGCCACCACCGCCACGACCACCGCCCCGACGGCGACCCCGGCGACGGCCCGGAAAAGCATGTACCCGGCCAGTTCCCCGGCCAGGTAACAACAAACCGCGCTGACGACAACAGTCACGCCGCGGCGGGTGAGCCGCACGCCTACCGTCCACTCGCGACGATCGGCGCCGCGGTGTCGGCCAGCAGCTCGTCCACCACCTCACGGGCCTGCCGCTGGTTCAGCTCCGCCTCGGGGGTCAGCACAAGACGATGCCCGAGCACCGGATGAGCCACATCCTTCACATCATCCGGCGTCACGAACGCACGCCCGTGCGTGGCGGCCAGCGCCTGCGCCGCGCGGATCAACGCGATGCTGCCACGGGGGCTCGCCCCGTACCGGACCGCCGGATGCGTCCGGCTCGCCGCGGCCAGCCGGACCGCGTACGACACGATTTCCGGCCCCAGATGGGATTTGCGTACCTGGGCGATGACCTGCTCCACGGCCGCGATGTCGAGCACCGGCCGCAGTTCGTCCGGGGTGATCCCGGCGCAGTCGCCCATCACCACCAGCACCTCGGCGTCATGCTCGGGATACCCGACCGAAAGCCGCATCAGGAAGCGGTCCAGCTGTGCCTCCGGAAGCCGGTAGGTGCCCTCCATCTCGATCGGATTCTGCGTCGCCACAACGAAAAAGGGCCGCGGCACGTCCTGGCTGACCGAGTCGACCGTCACCCGGTGCTCGGCCATCACCTCCAGCAGCGCGGCCTGCGTCTTGGGCGTGCCCCGGTTGATCTCGTCGGCCAGCACGACGTTCGCGAAGATCCCACCCGGGTGGAACTGGAACTGCTCGGCGGCCTGGTGATACACCATCACGCCGGTGATGTCGCCGGGCAGCAGGTCCGGTGTGAACTGGATCCGGCTCCACTTGCCGCCGATACTGGCCGCGATACACCGGGCCAGGGTGGTTTTCCCGACCCCGGGCACGTCCTCGATCAGCAGGTGCCCCTCGGCGAACAGCGCCGCGACGGCCAGCCGCACGGTGTCCGCCTGGCCGCGCAGCACGGTCTGCACGTTGTCGGCAATGAGGTCGTAGGCCGCTTTCGGCGTCAGAGTCACGACTCGCCTTTCTTGCTTTTCCACAGACGTTTCGAGCGGGCACCGGCCAGCAACGTGGTCGGGAAGAGCAGGAACACGAAGCCCGCCGACGGGTCGCCCGACCAGCTGTCCGTGCCGGTGCCCTCCGAGTTCTTGATGGTCGCCTTGACCGGCACCGAACCCGCCCAGAACGCATTGGAGAACGTGATGGTGGTGGTGCCGTTGCACGGCACCCAGGCGGAGTTGACGCTGATGAAGGTCGCCATGCAGGTCGAGGCCGCGCCGTTCGCGTTGGCGTCGAGGGTGACCACCAGGTTGCCGCCCTGCGATTGGCCGTGCACTTTGACGATCTTCACGGTGGGCGGCCCGGCCGGGATCGTGACCTGCCGCGTGCCGGGGGCGCCGGTAAGCTGCGCGCCCGCGTCGTACTTGGTGATCGCGCGGACGGTCACGGTGACGGTGCCGGTCAGCCCGGTGAACGTGGTGGACGTGCCGGAAACCGAGCGAGTGCCCTGACCGGAAACGGACACCTGGTAGTTCACCAGGTTCGCGCCGTGCAGGGCGGGCGCCGTCCACGACACCGACACCTGGCCCTGACTGGCGTTCGCGGTCACGACCGGCGCGTCCGCGGCCTGGCCGAGCGTGACCGATCTGGCGCTGGCGGCGGGCCCGCGGCCCGCCGAGTTCTCCGCGGCCACGCTGATCACGTAGGACCTTCCGCTGGTCAGACCGGTCACCGTGGTGCCCCCCGACGATCCCTCGACCCTGGTCGAACCACCTGGCCAGGAGACGACGTATCCGGTGATTCGCGCTCCGTTGCTCGGCGCGGCCGACCACGACACGTTCACCGAACCGGCGCCGCCGACGATCGCGCTGACGTCCCTCGGCGCGCCCGGCACCGTCGCGGACGCGGTGTTGGTCTGCGGGCCGGCGGGCGGTGGCGCCTGTTGCTGGATCTCCGGCTGCGGCCCCGGGTTCGGCACGCTGATCGGCGTTCGATGGGACTGCGCATCGACATCCACGTCGGCGGTGGAACCGTTCTTGCCGTCGACCACCAGTACGTGCGAGCCGTCCGGGTTGTCGACGTAGATCCGCCCGTCCTGACCGGCGGCGGGCTTCGACGCACCACCCGGGCCGGGAATCTTCTTCGTGCTCTTCAGCGCGCCGCTGCTGTCGTAGGTGAGCACGTCGTTCCGGGTCTGGTCCACCAGCACCACGGTGTGCGCCGTGGCGACCGGCCCCCCGAACCGGCTCCCGGCGGGCAGGCCGACCGAGACGGGCTTGGCGACCGGGCTGTCCTTCAGCAGCCCGGAGGCGTCGATGAGATGCAACTGGCTCCGGTCGGGATCGGCGACGGCAAGCCGCCCGTCGACGGTGCTGTTCGCGATCTGGACCGTGGGGCGCAGTTCGACGCCGATGTCGGCCGCGTCGCCGAGCCCATCCTTGCCGACGGGGCTCAACGAGCGTGCGGTCGTGTCGATCACGACCGGCTGGTCGTCGACACGGGACAGCGCTCCGTCGTGGCCCTGCGGCAACCGCGCCGAACACGACAGCAGGATCGCGTCCTTCGGCAGCTCGCAGATCGCGCCATTGTCGATGCGGTGAATCCACACCGTCCCATCGGAAGTCGCGACGGGATCGGACACCGGCCCGCCCGCCGCGACGGCGGCCGTCGAATCGCCCAGCCGGACGATCTGCCCGGCATTGCGGTAGACGAGGTACGGCCCACCGGTGACCTCCAGCACGACCGGTTCCTCGGTGGCCGGCGGCACCGCGCTGTTCTCCACACTGAGCGTCGACTTGCTGAACTCAGTGATCCTGGACCGTTCGACGACGTAACCGGAGCGATCTCCCTGCGTCACCTGGCTGCCCTGCGCGGCTCCGGGCACGCTCGCCCGCGCGTCCACCTGACCGGTGGCACCGTCCACATGGTAGGCGGACTGGGACGCGGTGTTGTAGACCCAGTGACCGATCTGGATGAACTGAAGGCCCGGCGGCAGCGGCACGTTGCCGGTGAGGGCCATGCACACCACCGCGACGCAGGACACGAGCAACACGACCACCGCGGCACGGCCGCGCACCGCGGTGCCGAGCAGGCGCCGCGGTCTCGAACCGGACGAGTCCATGGTCACGTCCGGATCGTAGCCGCACCGGATACACGGCGGATACATTTTCGGAAAGTCCGTACCGGCCACCGAAAACGTTGTCACCGAAAACTCAGGTTCCCCCGGCAAGCTGGACGGGGACGGCTCGAGGAGGGATTCCGGTGACTCATCTTGGCGCGCCCCAGGCGGCACCGCCGCACTTGTCCGCACCACCACAGGCGGTTCCCGCCGCGCGGCCGACTCCTTACAGCACAGCGAGCCCAGCCGCGGCGGGCTCGCGTGAGGCGGCTCACGCGGCCGCGGTGGCCGCGTTGCGGGCGGCCTCCGCGGCCCAAATCAGTCCACAGTGGACAGACATCAGGCCGGCGACCGCGCCGCGCGAAATGCCGGCCGATCCGGCGAAACCGGCGCCTGCCCGGCCACCGGAACGGCGCCGGGCAGGCGTCCGAGTGGTCCAGATCATCTGCTGGCAGCTCGCGGCACTGGCGCTCGTCCTCACTATCGGCCACTCGTGGATCGCGACCGGTTTCGTCGCGTTTGGAGCTTTGGTCGTCGTCGCGATCACCGCGACGCGAATTCGTGGCCGCTGGGTCTACGAATGGCTGCTGGTTTCGTCCGGTTACCTGTCGCGGCGACATGATCACGACCTGCCGGGCGCCGCCGGCGGAGCGCTGTTGCGGTCGATCGCGCCGGAGGCACAGGGGGCCGAAGACGTTCTTGACGGCGACCCGGTTTTCCTGGTCAGCCGCGCGGCGGGAGTCAGTGCGGTCCTCGAACCCACACCGGGTCCGCTACCGCCCGCCGAGGCGATGCTCCCGCCGTCCGACGAACGTGACCTGGCCTTCGCCGTGCAAGTGATCCACCACCTCGGCCCCGGACAGCAGACGCCGCGTGCGTGGGTCGCGCTGCAGGCTCTGCGCACGATCGGGATGCATCAGGACACGGACCTCCAACGGGAACTCGGCAACGCGTTGCGGCGCGTGCGGCGGCGGCTCCGTCGAGACCGCTTGTCCACCATCGCGTTGGACGAGCGGGCGTTCTGTGGCACGGTCGCCTCGCTCGCGCACGTCACCGCCGGCCGGGCCCGGGTGAGGGAGGAGTGGCGGCTCTGGCACAGCGGGCCGATCGCGCAGGCGACGTTCCGGCTCGGCGGCTGGGCCCGCCTTTCCGCGGCGAGCGCGCCGCAGGTGGTGCGCGGCCTGCTCGCGGCGGCGCCACACGCGGCGGTGACGATCTCGGTCACCACGAGCCGGTCGGTCACCGCGACCCGCACGAACGCGACCCTGCGCGTCGCGGCGACGAACTTGCCGGTGCTGGAACATGCCGCACAAACGCTTGCCCGGCTGGCCGAGCGCTACGGCCTCGCCACCGAAAGGCTCGACGGCCGCCACGTCTGGGGCCTGGCCGCGACCCTGCCCATCGGCGTTCCGGAACCCCGTTGAACACGTCCAAGTTCGACGGCTCGATCTGGAGGGGAGACAAGAGATTGGTGGACATCCAGTCCTCAATGAGTGCGCCGCTGTCCGGTGAAGGTATTTGGGGCGGTGCAACCAGGATGTCGGCGCCATGCAAGCCAAATCCGATTGGTACGTGACATCGTGAGACCAGACCTCCGCGGGGCGGGCAGGATCGTCGGCATGGCGTTGAGCGTGAGCCTCCTCGCGATCATTGTTCTTGTCGGACTCGGCCGGACCGCGCCTAAAGGCACAGACCCCTTCTTCTATTTCGCGCTCAGCCTGTGCGGAGCGGGCGCCGTCGCCTTGCTGCTGGCTGGGGTCGGTGCGATCTTCGCGCGAGACCGTACTCCTGGTCTCCCCGCTTCGGACCGGGAATTCTTCGCCGGAGGGGCGGTGACGATGAGAACCCCTCCGCCGGTCCTCGGCATCCAGACACCCTTCCGTGGTCACCAGACCACCGTGACGTGTCCGCCATCCCCGGGCAAGCTCACTCCATACCACACAACACAATGGATTCTTATTGTTTGACAACTTCACAGTGGTCCGCCCCAGCCCGCGATGCCTGCCTGTTGGGCTGGCCGGGCAGACGGGCTGAGGACGAATCGTGGCTCAGGGACTACGTTTCGGCCATCCCTGCCACCATCGGAGTACGCGCGGCCCGGCGTGCCGGCAGCAGGGCGGAGATCAAAGCGGCCACGACCGCGACCACTACCAGCACGACGAGCTGTCCTACTGGCAACGACACGTTCATGTGCAAGTCCTTGGAGCTAATGGACTGGAGCACCAGGTAGGCGAACCCGCCGCCGAGCACCACACCCAGTACCGCGCCCAACATCCCCATCAGCGCCGCCTCGATCAGCAGCATCAACCGCAACTGCCCTCGGGTCAGTCCTAGTGCCCGCAGCAGCGCGGACTCCCGCGTGCGCTCCAGCACTGACAACGACAACGTGTTGGCGATACCGAACAACGCGATCACCACGGCCAAACCGACCAGCGCCCACATCATGCCCAGCATCGAGTCGACTTGGGAGCTCACCTCGGTCTTGTTCGCGGCCACGCTGTCCACCTTGGCAACCGGAATCGGGTCGGTGAGCTTGTCCACGACGGCCTGGCTGTCCTGCGGGCTCACCCCGGGTTTGGCCTTGACCAGAATCCGCGAGTACCCGGTGACCGCCGGCGCCACCTTGGCCAGGGTGTCCCCGGTCATCGCGACCGGCGGAGCGGGGTGCTGGTCGTCGATGTCGTAGGTGGCCACGAGGGTAAGCAGCTGCTTGCCACTGTCGGAACTGACGGGGATCTGGTCACCGAGCTTGACGTTGAAGTGTTGAGCCGTGGATCGGAGCATGGCGATGGTGCCGGTTGTGGTGAGCTGGTTCAGGTCACCGTTGACCGTGCTCGGGGTCAGCGCCGTGTTGATCGCATCGGTGTCCACCGCCGTGACGTCCGCGGAGTCGGAGCCGACCGTCAGCCGCGTCCGCGTGGTCGTGATCACCGACTCGATCTGCGGTGACGCGCGAAGCTGTTGGGGTAGTGCGACCGGCAGCAGGCGGTCGTCCGTCGACGTGCCGATGGCGTAGTCGGCGGGGTATCTCTCCTGGATCTTCGAAGTGACGGTCTCCTTGGCGCTGGTGGCGGTCGCGGTGATCATGGTCACGATGGTCACCCCGATCATCAACGCCGCGGTGGTCGCCGCGGTCCGTTTCGGATTCCGGACAGCGTTGGCACTGGCCAACTTCGCCGGCACGCCGAACACCCACCGTGGCATCACGCCAAGTACCTGGTTCGCCGGACCGACCAGCAGCGGCCCGGCCACGATCACCGCCGACAACAACACCATCGTGCCGAGGCCCGTCACGATGAAGGCCAGCGAATCCGGGTTGTTGCTGCCACTGCCGCGGATGCCGATCACGCAGATACCCGCGCCGATCAGAGCCAGGAGCACCACGAGCGCGATCCGCAGGAAGCCGGTGCGCCCGACCTCGTTCTTACCGTCCGGCAACGAGCGCAAAGCGGCCAACGGAGCCACCCGCGTCGCCCGCCAGGCCGGCACCACCGCCGATAACACCGTCACCACCACACCGACAGCGAACGACGCGACTACCACCGACGGCGTGATGGGGACCCGGACCGCGGAGCCGCCGGCACCTGGGCCGACACTCGCCACGAGTCGTTGCAGCAGTGCCGAGGTTCCGATTCCAGCGGCGAAGCCGATCGCGGAGGCGAACAGACCCATCAGTACCGCCTCGGTCAGCACGCTGCGAAACACTTGGTCACGATGCGCGCCGACGCACCGCAGCAGAGCGAGTTCCCTGGTCCGCTGCGCGATGAGAATCGTGAACGTGTTGTAGATGACCATCCCGGCCACCACCAGCGAAATCAACGCGAACACCAACAGGAACTGCGTGACGCTGGCGGAGCCCTTGCCCGCGGAGATCAGCGTCTCGTTGGTGTACTCGGCACCGGTCATGGTCTTGGTATGCGGCACCGCGGCGGCGATCCGCTTGGCCAGCTCATCCTGGTTGACCCCGGTGTCCGCGGCCACGACCGCGGAGGAGAACCCCGGTTGGGTGGCGTAGGCCAGCAACGCGTCCGGGGTGAGCACTACGTACTGCCCGTACAAGGTCGCCGAACTGGTGCCCTGGCTGAAGACGCCGACAATGGTCATCGGCACGGGCTCGTTGTTCTTACCCAGAAGCGACATCTTCTGGCCGACCGCGAGGTTGAAGGTGGTCTTCGCGGACGGGTCGATGGCGATCTCGTCGGCTTTGGCCGGAAAGCGCCCCTGCAGCAAGTCGAACTCGCGCAGCCGGCTGTCGCCCTCCAGACTGTACCCCGTCACCTCGACGGCCTTGCCCTTGCTGTTGATCAGCGGCAACCTGGTCTGTGTCCGGCCATCGGCCGCGGCGACCCCGGGTACCTTGCGGATCTGGTCGAGCACGGCCGGGGTGATTTCGTCCACGCCGTCCGCACTCACCTGCACGTCGACGCCCCTGGTCTGACGGGCGAAATTCTCGCGCATGCTCTGGTCGAGACCATTACCCGTGATCAGGGTGCCCGTGACGAAAGCGACCCCGATGATGATCGCGATCGAGGACAGCAACAGCCGACCGAAACGGGACTTGATGCCCGCCAGAGTAGTTTTGACCATCACGCACCCAGGGTCTTCAGCGCGGCCAACACCGAGTCCGTGGTCGGGCGTGCGACCTCACCGGCGAGCCGACCATCAGCCAACAGCACCACGTGATCGGCGTAGGACGCGGCAACCGGGTCGTGCGTCACCATGATCACCGTCTGTCCCAGCTCTCGCACCGACATCCGCAGGAAATCCAAAACCTCAGCGCCAGAACGAGAATCCAAGTTACCCGTCGGCTCGTCCGCGAAAATTACATCAGGCTTCGTCACCAGCGCCCGCGCACACGCGACCCGCTGTTGCTGCCCGCCCGACAGCTCACTCGGCTTGTGCCGCAACCGCTTCCGCAGCCCGAGCGAAGCCACGATGGTGTCAAACCAGGAACCTTCCGGCTTACGCCCGGCCAGCTCCAATCCGAGCAGGATGTTCTGCTCCGCGCTCAGGGTGGGGAGCAAGTTGAACGCCTGGAACACGAAGCCGACCCGGTCCCGGCGCAGCGTGGTCAGCTCACGGTCCGACAACTGCGCGATGTCCGTTTGCCCAATGCGGACAGAACCGGAGTCGAATGTGTCCAAACCGGCAAGACAGTGCATCAGGGTCGACTTGCCCGAACCCGACGGCCCCATGATCGCGGTGAACTGTCCCGCGGCGAACGACACCGTGACCCCGTCAAGAGCTCGCACCACGGCGTCACCCTTGCCGTAGACCTTCACAAGATCCCGAGCCGAAACGGCCATCTGTGTCCCGACAGCGGACACAGCCGTTGAATCCGACCCCGAAAGCAGGTCCTCGGCCATCAACTTACTCCGTTCCAAAAATCAACACATCGACGCGGACGCTATTGCCGACGGGCTCGAACGAACATCAACTCCCAGAAATGTACCAAATCCGCCGACCCGGCTGCTTACGGTCGAGACGAGGACCAGCGCCGGCCCTGGCCCGGGTGACCCAGTTGATCGGCCGGTCCTTTCATATCTCCCGCACGCCGCGGGGCACGTCCTACCTGCCGCATCGGATGGACTGGACCTCACAGGTGCCCGCGTGCCGCGCTGCGAGCGGGACGAAGACGCGATCGCCGAGTGGCGGGCCAGCACTTGGGCGAAGATACGAAGCTCGAGCACAGCCGGCAGCGGGAATTGCGTGGGTACAAGGCTCTCCGCCCGACTCCCCGGGTAGCGAATTCCGCGGAGCATCAGGCGATATTGACCCAGCGGCGGGTTCGACTGTTCCGGACTCACCGTGGCCGCCGGGATTTATTGCATTAGATGCAACACCTTGCCGCACGCGGCAAGGCATCGCGTTCCTCCGGCAGCGCGAAGCTGGTCCAGTCCCGCGTTCTGATAGTCCGGGATGCCACCGGCGGTGGCTATGTGTGCGTCATGCTGGTTGGCGAGGCTGGTGGCCGGCTGTGAGGTGGCCGGTCAGCCGTTCCCAGTTGCCGGATCCGATGGCGGCCTTCTCTTGCTCGGTGAACGGCGCGTTCTCGAGGAAGGATCGGGCGACGCCGCGACTGGTGTCCAGGTAGGGGAAGCCGCCGGGGCGGGTGCCGAAGGTGTATGGGTAGTCGGTCGAGTAGAGCATGCGGTCGGTCCCGACGACCTCGGCCGTCCAGCGCAGGTAGCGCTCGCTGACCGTGCCGCTGCCGGCCACCCAGAAGTTCTGCCGGAAGTAGTCGGCCAGTGGCCGCTGCAGCTTGGCCATCTCCCGCAGGAAGCCGATGTGGTCGAGGTAGAACAGGACGACCTCGCCCCAATGCCCGGCGATCACCCGCAGTCCGGGATGGCGGTCGAACACTCCGCAGAAGATCATCCGCAGATACTGCACACCCAGGTCGTAGTACCAGCCAAGCCCGGCGGTCGCCAGTGCCGCCCCCACGCCGTTCGGTAGGCCCGAGTAGTACGCCTCCTGGATCGCCCTCACTGGGGCCTGGGGGTGAAAGTGCAGCGGGACGCGAAGTCGTTCGGCGGCTCCGTAGAGGTCGTCGAACTCCGGCGCGTCGGCGAGTTTGTCGCCGGTGCGGCCGTACAACATCGCGCCGCGGAAACCGAGGCGGGTGACCGCGCGCTCCAACTCCTCGGCGGCGGCTTCGGGCGAAGACGTCGGGATGGCGGCGAATGCCTGGAACCGCGAGGGATGGGCGGCGACGATCTCGGCGAGCGCGTCGTTGGCCTCACGCGCGACGCGCACGGCGTCGGCCGCCGGGAGGTTCTGCACCCCGGGAGTGGTCAGGGACAGCACCGCGACGTCGATGCCCTGCTCGTCCATGTCGGCGAGGCGCCGGTCGCCGACATCGCACAGCCGTCGCGTGACTGGGTGATCGTCGCCGTAGACGTGCGGCCGGACCCCCGCCTTCGCCCACGCGTCGAGCAGGACGGGCAGGACCACGTGTTCCTCAAGGGCGATGATGCGCAGCTTTTCGGACATGTCAGCACTCCTCCAGCCGATGTTTCCGACGATACCCAACACACCGTATCATCGGAAACATCAATGGAAGCAACTTTTCGTTATCCTCGATACATGGTTGGTGGCACGGAGGACGCAGAGGTGGAGGTGCGTGCGGTATCCCGGCAGCGAATCGTCGAGGCGGCGGCGGACCTCCTTGCGCACGAGGGACGCGAGGCAGTCACCACCCGGGCGGTCGCGGCCGCCGCCGGGGTGCAGGCCCCGGCGATCTATCGCCTGTTCGGCGACAAGGACGGGCTGCTCGACGCCGTGGCCGAGCACGGCTACGCCACCTTCCTCGCGGCCAAACACGCCGACGCCCGTCCGGAGGATCCCGTCGAGGACCTGCGCGCGGGCTGGGACCTCGCCGTCGAGTTCGGGCTCGCCAATCCCGAGCTATACACGCTGATGTACGGCGAACCCAGGCGCGGCACGGACTCAGCCGCCTTCCGAGCGGGCATGAAGATCCTGCTCGAACGCATCCATCGCCTCGCCACCAGCGGCCGACTGCGCGTCGGTGAGGACCTCGCGGCCTCCCTCATCCACGCGACCGCCCGCGGAGCCGTGCTCACCTGGCTGTCGCTCCCCAATGATCAACGCGACCCCGCCCTCCTGACCACCCTGCGCGAAGCGATGATCACCGCCGTCACCCTCGACGAACCCGCCGTACGCGACGCGGGCCCCGCCGGCGCCGCCCGGGCGCTGCGTGCGCTTCTACCCGAACAGACCACGCTCAGCAGCGCAGAACGACACCTGCTCGACGAATGGCTCGACCGCCTGACCACCGACCACCACGAGGACCGCTGACCCGACCTCCACGGCCCACGCACCTCCGGCAGGGGAACTCAGGCGGACGACCACGGGCCGCGGCTTCCGCTCATCGGCATGACAGTGCAGTCACCCGGCCAGTAAATGACCGATCGGGCCGTGGGCGACGTTCCATTATTGTGCCGCATTTTTCGCGTGGCCGGTTGGAATCCGGCGAGCACGAGTGTCGAATGACGCCGAAGCGAGTGGCCGGTTGTTCGCCTCGGGCCGCTCACGAAAGCAGCCAGTACACCTCGGTCCATTGCTGGGCGGGATCGTCGTTGTGCGGCCCGTAAATCTCCCAGCGAGTGCCGGTCGGCCGGTGTCCGTGCTGGGTGCACCACTGGAGAACGGCGTCGTGGGCCGACCTCACCTCCCCGAAGGGACCACAGTGGACGGTTGTCGCCGCGGACCCTGCGGGTAGCGCGGAGGTGACCACGCGTCCGGTGAGCGGGCACGGTTGGTCGAGCAGGACGCCGACCTCGACGTTGGGCACGTTGTCCCGGTACAGCATGATGTTGCGGCAACCCTGGGAGATACCGCCCGCGCGAAGACAGTCCCACACCTCGCCGAGAAGCTGTCCCCATACCGCCGGGAACTCAGACCAGGTGGTCCTCGCGGCGATGACGGCGGTGGGCCGCGCGACAACGTCGGCGATAGTCACCTCGTAATCCATCCGGGCATCCTCGCCGGTCACCACAGAGAACGCCAGGGTTACGTTCCGGCACCGCGCAACCACCGGGAGATCTATCGCGGCCCGCGTGGTCCTCGCGGACAGAGGGTAAGACCTACCGGATCCGCTCGCATGCAACGCCATCGGCTCGAGTCACCGGCAGCCAACCCTGAGCGCGCGGGGGCCGGGTCGCTGCCCCAGGCCCCCGCCCCGCGGGGGTCAGTCACTGCCCGCGGGATATGCCATCCATCGCCCTCGATCACACCGAGAATTCCTGTGAAACGGTGTTGTTGCACGTCCACTCGTCGATGTTCGCCGCCGCATTCGCGGATTGGGCGGTGCTGATCGCACCGGCCATCGCAAGGAGGGCGGCGAGCACTACCGTGACCAAGCGACGACGACGTGAACCGAGATGTAAACGCATCTGAGCCTACCTCACTTTGTGATCGGGGCTCTTACTGGCGCGCCATCCGAAATTAGAGCGTGACGGTTGACAACCGCCAGGAACGTTCTTGGGAAATTGTTAGTTATCGGCCATCGCCACCCCCCAGATCGGTTACAGTGGCGGTCGGCCCCACGGTGAACCAAGTCAGTCAGGCCGCGACCAATGGGCTGCATCCACCGGCGATGATTTGGTTCCCAGCGTTGGTGACGATGAAAGACGTGCAGGCCTCGTAGAACTCGCCGGGCGTCGTGGGTACCGTTGGGGTTATCGGGGAGAAGACCTCCGTGCCCGGCACAATGGAGCAGACCGTTTGGGCTGCATTGCACTGGGTGATCCAGGTCGATAGGTCCGTGGTACCACCAGGGAAGACGCCGTCATACCCACTGACCTGTCCGTTGCCGATCGACACACAGACCGCCCCGACAGGTTGTGTGCCGAAGGGACCACCGAAGCCGAGGATCGTTCCACACTCAAGAGTTGCGGCCGGCGAGGCGTTCGCGGACACGGCGGTCGACAGGCACAGGCCGGCGGCCAGCGCGGCGGTCACGATGCTCCGGGCAATGAGCCCCATGAGTCCTCCCAGGATCGCGTCTTGCATGACCGGGCAAAGCATGCCCGCCTCCGCATTGGCGATTCATTGGTGGCGATTGAATCGCCTGGTCATGACCGTGGTGCGGCCACACCCAGCACCGTCCGCGGGCTGACCTCATGCCCGGTGCGCGGCGCCTTCTCCTTGGTGTGCTGTCGGCGGACAGCAAAAAATGGCTCTGGCACAAAGTCCGTCGAACCCCTAGCAAAGTGAGAGATTGACCAGTCCGCGGAAGCGGAATGATCGCGCACGCCAACCGCAGGAATGCCTCGACTCCGGACGTTGCCGCATGACGGCGCTGCGACCACGCGGCAGCGTCGGGCGCAAGCTCACTACGCGGATGGCTTTTCGCGCAGAAGCTGAGTCCGAGCGCGGAGGTCGCCGTGCAGGTCCATCACGGCGGCGGTATTCGGTGCGACGATGTGGGACCACCGGTCGTCCACGCCACACCACCGGCCAACACACTGCCACCAGCCGTCAAAAGCCAGCAGCATCTCGACGTCCGCAAGGCGCTCGGGCGGTAGCAGGGAGAGCGGATCGGCCGGAGGGGCGAGGCGGATGACGAGGTCACCGTCGTAGGGGCCATCGGCCGGGGCTACCCGGATACCCAGCACCCGGCGAACAGCGCCACCTCACATGAACAGGCGGAAT
>NZ_JBHUKR010000001.1:50319-106748 GCF_042684065.1 Amycolatopsis pigmentata
TCGCCGAACCGGCGACGACGACTTCGCCATGACTGCGTCAGAAATCCGCAGAACCGCCGAGGAAATGCCACGGCATTGATACCGATCGTGAGTGAAATCGCCGTGAGGCAGAGGCGACCGCCACGGACATCCGTCGGGGAGCCACACGAATCGGCCACCCGGGGCGTTTGTCAGCCCGCCGAGCCCGGCCCCGGGAGCAGGTCGACATCACCGGCGTGCATCGGCTCGCCGCAGCGCGTGCAGCGAAGGTCGACCCGGCTGACCTCTCCGCAGGCGTGGTGGCGGTAGAGCACGGGCGGCCCGGCCTCGCCTGCGAGCCAGCGGTCTCCCCACCGGACCATCACCATCAACAGGTCCACGAGCTCGACACCCTTGTCGGTGAGATGGTATTCGAAGCGCGGGCGAGCATCGTAGGCCCGGCGCTCCAGCACGTCCTGCTCGACGAGGTGATTGAGCCGCTCGGTGAGCACCTTGCGCGAGATCCCGAGGTCGGCCTGGATCTGGTCGAAGCGATGCACCCCCGCGAAGACATCGCGCAGCACGAGAGGCGACCAAGGCTCCCCAATCACGTCCATCGTGCGCGCGATCGAGCACGCCATCTCACTGAACCGCGTCCGTTGCATGAGACCAATCTAGCAAATGGGGTTCCCTAAGGAGACTGTAGCTTGCTAGAGTTCCTCCCGTTGGGTCTCTTCAAGGAACTTAGGAGTACCGCGATCATGAGCAAGGTCTTCAGTGCGTTGGCTACCTCGGCCGACGGCTACATCACCGGCCGCGGCCCTCGTCCCGGCCAGGGGCTCGGGACCGGTGGGGTTCTCTTCGACTGGTATGGCGACCCGCGGAACTCGTCGTACTATCAGGCGCTCAGCGACCGCGTGGGCGCGGTCGTCACAGGCCGCACCACATACGACGATTCTGAGGCGTTCGAGGGTGGGAGTCCGCACCCGAGGGCACCGATGGTTGTCCTCAGCCACCGAGCCCAGCCCGAGGAGCACGCCGCCTCCGGCCGGCAGTCCTTCGCCGACTCGATAGAGACAGCCGTGGAGCGTGCCCGCAAGCTCGCTGACGGGAAGGACGTCGCCATCCAGGGCGGTGTCACGCTCACCGCGGCGCTCACAGCGGGGCTGGTCGACGAGGTGGTCATTCACCAGGTTCCGGTCCTGCTCGGCGGCGGACGCCCCCTCTTCCACGACCTGCCCGCCCATGTCGGGCTCAGTCTCGTTGAGGCCGTGCCCGCCGCCGGCGTCACACACCTGCACTACCGGATCGAGAAGTGAGGAACAGGCCCATGCTGAACCCCGACGTACGCGCGCTCCTCGATGGCACCCCCGTCGCCCACCTGGCAACCCTCCTCTCGGACGGCTCGCCTCACTCAGTCCCACTGTGGATCGGCACTCGCGGTGACCACGTCGCCTTCCTCACCGGCCCCGACTCCCGCAAGGCCCGCAACCTCCGGCACGACCCGCGCGTGGCGATCTCACTCACCCCGCCCGACGCACCCTTCCCTCCCGTTATGCTTCGCGGCCATGTCGTCGAGTGGCTCGACGGCGACGAGGGCTGGGCGGCCGTCGACAAGATCGCGATCAAGTACACCGGCCAGCCCTACGGCCGCGACCAGGAACGCGTCGTCGGCCTCATCGAGATCGACCACCAGCGCGTCGGCCTCCGCTGACAGACCCAAATCGAGGAAGCATCATGAACACGACCGTGACCGACCAACAGATCCGTGACCTGGCAGCCACGGCGAAGCCGTACAGCATGGCGGTCCTGCGCTGGGGACCGCAGCGACACAGGGAAGGCGCCGACGCGATCGAGCTCGAGCACCAACGCCGCATGGTGTCGATGCGCGCCGAAGGGGTGATCGCGATCCTCTGCCCGGTGCAAGCCGACACGATCGCCGGCGTGGCGATCATGACCGTGCCTGCCGACGAGGCCCAAAAGATCATGGATAGCGACCCCTGCGTCCGGGCCGGGATGATGACGTGCGAGGTCCACTCCTGCCTCGGTTTCCCCGGCGACGCCCTTCCGGCATAAGCCGTACGGGTCGGCGACTTCGCGGGTGGTGAACATTGCCCCCTCGGAGTGGGGAATGCGTAGCCGCTGTGTTGCGAATCCCTCGACCTTTGCCATGCAAAGGCGTCACTGCCCGGCGGCCGGTAATCACCCTCGTCTACTTCCGTGACCGGAAACGTGTCGGTGGCACGCGCTGCGCCGAGAGCACGCCGCGACGCTGGACATGCCGCTGAGCGAGGACGCGCTGGCGTTCGCCCGCAAGCTCGCCGCGGCGAAGTACACCCACCCCCACGCCAAGATCGCGATCGCTGACCTGTTGGAACGGTGGCATCTCGGGTGGGCACGAGCCCGGTTGGGCCACTTGACGCCACGATCCGCGAGTGGGGGCCAGCCGTTTTGTGTCTACTCAGGCAGAATCGGTGTCCAAACGCTGAGTCGCCTGCAACATCAGCGCACCAAAGCTGTCGTAACGAAAATCACCGGGGAGGCTGCCGTCACCGGTAAACCACTCGTACGCGGCCCACTCACCGTCTTCTGCCGCGTCGCCGGGATGCAGCACCCAGCAGACGCCGGGCCCGCCATCGTCTCGTGCGATCAACAAGCCCCGCTCGAGCATCTGGCGCTCATCGTCGTTAACAGCGAAGCTCCAAGCTTCCACGAGGTCCGGGTCGCGTTCGGAAAGCCACCCGATCTCGTCCACGTTGAACAGATCGACATCGTCGACATAGCCAAAGCCGTTGCTGGCCAACAGGAAATTCCGGTACGTCGGTGGCAGTCGAGTGCCGAGCCGCTCTTCAGCGGCCACGACAGCGTCCGCACTGGCCGGCTCATAGCCGATCCAACCCTCACGTTGGACATGGCTCCTGATGTCCTCTCCACACCCGTTCTCCTCCCACTGGCGCAACCAACGCGAGTTGTCCAGGAACTTCGAACTGTAATCACGCAGGAACACGCGCCACTCGGCCGCCACCACAGGGACTCGCACACTCATAGGCCCTCTATAGCCACAACCGCTTGCGGACGATAGCACCAGGCGACAACATGGAGCTTTTCGGGACAAATCTGTGCACCAAAGAGCAGGGTCAGCTCCATGGTCACCAGCTTCCGAGGACGCCTGTGACCCATAACCGAGGAAATGCCACCAGCTTGAGACCAATCAAGTCGACATCCCCGTGAAACAGACGAGAAACCGCAGATGATACAAGATCAACATGTCACGCGTGACGAGACCCTACAGAGGTGTCGTAGGGTCTCGAAATCGATGGCACTTTCTCAGTGATCTTGGCACGTGGATGGTACTTGTGCCATCGGCGCGAGACTGGTCGTTGGCCGCTATGGCCGCCTTGATCTTCTGGGCCCGCTGCTGCACGAATTCCTGCGCACCAGCGGGGTCCCGGTGCTCGCCGTGTGGGGTCGCAACGACGAAATCTTCGGCCCGGCCGGCGCGCGGGCCTTCGCCCGCGACGCCAAGGACGCGGAGGTGCACCTGATCAACGGCGGTCACTTCCTGCTGGAGAGCCACCTGGACGTCGTCGTGGGTTACCTGCGTGGCTTCCTCGGGCGGGTGCTGGACTAAAGGATGTCTCGTGACTCATCTTCCGGCTGGAAATGCCGCCGCACTGAGACTGATCTTGCTGACGTCTTCGTGAGACAACCGAGGAACTCCGCTGGGTGCGGAGGCGCGCGACCGCGACCGCCGCATGAGGGGTATTGCGGACTGCTTTTGAGTAGAACTACGCAGGACGCGATCGTCCGCGTCGCGTAGCGTCCTGATCGTCGGCAGTGCGGTTCGGAGGAGGTCCGTGCTGCCGGCGCCATAACGGGCACGGAGGACCGCTCGGGCGATGTGAGTACGAAGCACGGTGAGGGGCCGTGCCAAGCACAAGGGGGCACTATGCCGGTGGGGGACGAGCGGTTCCTCCGGTCGTTGTACGACCTGAAGTACCTTTTCGGGGACAAGTGGGCACCGGCGATCGTGGTCGCGCTCGCGGGCGGCCTCCATGCGCCATAAAGAGATACTTCCACGATCAGCTCGTATTCCATCGGCGAAGTCTGGCGCGGACATTGAAAAAGATGACCGAAGAGGGAATTTTGAGTCGCAGACGCGATACCGAGACTTTCCCCGCACGAGTCTGTTATTCGCTCTGTTTCCCCTTCTGGTTCACCCCAACGGCTGGCACACCGGTCGCCAAATTCGGTTGATATCGGCAGGAAACCTCTGTCAGTGGGAGTTCTGAACCCGTGCTTCGCCGTCACGCGCCTGTTGCAACATGGCATCCCAGTACGCCGCTTGCGGCACGGCCGTATCACGCTCGGCCAGCCATGTCGTTTCCGAGTCACCGGCAGGTTCGACGATCGAGGTCCAGTTCGGCCCGACGGACCCGCCGATCTGCTGGGCGGTGTTCACCATCGCCGACCACCCCGGACTCCTCGGGCCGCACCCCACTGGTCGCGGCGTTCCGCGCGAAGCCGAAGCCGACCAGCAGCAGCTAGCGACCGGTTTCGCCGGAAGCCTGCGTCATCCGCACGACCTACGCCTTGCGTTCGCCAGACGCGTCATTGGCTGCGGCCGTCACGACGTGTCGTCGTCACGAAAGGCTGCCACCGCACACTCGGCCGCACTGTTCGCGTTGTCCGTGGCGACCACGACACTGCCGGCGATCGTGACCCCCGGCTTGAGCGGGATGCACCGGACCCGGGTGGAGCGAATCTCGGCGACCTGGTCGGCGCCCAGCACCGTCCAGCTCCGCGGATCCGAGCCAACCTCGACGATGGTGTCCTGCAGCGTGCCGGTCGGCCGGCCCGCCCTCGGGCACAGCCCGGTGTCGTGCAGCGCCAGGCCCACGGCGTCGTGCAGCGGCGGGTCGTGCTTGCGGGCCGGCAGGCGCAGCGTGTCGTCGGCCAGTTCGGTGAGGGCGACGGCGCCGCGGTCCGCGGCCGGATGGTGCTGGGACACCACGGCGAACAGGCGCTCGGTCCAGGTCGGCAGCACCGTGAGGCCGGGCGCGGACCGCACTCCCCGAACCAGCGCCAGGTCGAGCTCACCCTGTCGGAGAGCGTTGAGCCGGGCGTCGACCGGCAGGTCGACCAGCACCACGTCGAACTCGGGCGCGCGCTCACGGAGGGAGTCGATACCCCGTTCCAGTCGGGCGGTCAGGCCGGCGGCGGTGCCGATGCGCACCGTGGTCATGACCTGCTCGGCCGCCGCCCGGACCTGGTCGGCCGCGGCGAGTGTCCGGCGGGCCGCGTCGAGCACCCGGTACCCGGCCGCGGTGAGCCGGACCCGCCGGGGCGACCGGTCGAGCAGCCGGACCCCGAGTTCCCGTTCCAGCCGGGCGATCTGCTGGCTGACGGCCGGCTGCGCGATATGCAGCCGCTCGGCCGCCCGGCCGAAGTGCAGTTCGTCGGCCACCGTGACGAAATACCGCAGTGCCCGCAGCTCCATCGTTCCCCGCCTGGTCGGATCTCGACGATAAGGCGAGCTTATCGCAGCACATGGCGGTTGACGCTGGTTCACCTCGCCGCCCGGTGCTGAAGTGTGGCCATGGTTATGGAACTGGGACTGCTGGGCGCCTATCTGACCGCCGCCGAGGCGACCGCGGCGCAGGCCGTCGCGCTGGAGGAGGCCGGCTACGGCGCGGTGTGGCTGGCTGCTTCGCCGGCCGCTGACCTGCGGCAGGCGGAGCGGCTGCTCGACGCCACGAGCCGGATCGTGGTCGGCACCAGCGTGATCAACGTGTGGCAGTCCGACGCGAACACCGTCGCCGAGTCGTACTACCGGATCGCGGCCCGGCACTCCGACCGGCTCATCATCGGCATCGGCGCCGGCCACCGGGAACAGGACGCCGGATACAGCTCGCCCGTCGCGAAGATCACGGCCTACCTGGACACCCTGACCGCGGCCGGGGTGCCCGCCGACCGGTTGCTGCTGGCCGCACTCGGACCCAAGATGCTGCGGCTGGCCGCCGACCGCGTCGCCGGCACGGTCACGCTCCAGGTGACGCCCGAACACACCCGCCGCGCCAGGGAGATCCTCGGTGCGGACAAGCTGGTGGTGCCCGGACACGGGGTGCTGCTGGACACCGATGTCGAGCGGGCCCGTGCGACCGGCCGGGCCGGGGTGCGGCCCATGCTGGGCGTCGCCAACTATGCCAACAACCTTCGGCGCATCGGCTACACCGACGAGGACCTCGCCGACCCGTTCAGCGACCGGCTGATCGACGCGCTCATGCTGCACGGCGACGCCGCCGCCATCGCGGCCGGCGTTCGCGCGGAACTGGCGGCCGGCGCCAGTCACGTCGGCCTGCACGCCGCGGGCGAGGACCCGATCGGCGTGCTGCGCGAGGTCGCGACGGCCGCCCGCGATCAGCAGGTCCTGCAGACATAGTCGTCGGCCCGTCGGCACGACGGAGTCGTTTCGTCGAGTCGTGCGGGACCATGCGCGCCTAGCGAATCCTGGTCGACGACCTGGTTTATGCCAGTTTCGGTCAGATGTACGTGGAGAGCGACGGAATCGGTTCGGCTGCGGACATGTACGCCGCCATGAAGGGACGGGAAGGTCCTCAAGCGGGCGCGGCTGCCTGAGGGGATGGCGGGGACGGCCCGGCTCCACAAGTTCATTGGGGCCGGGCACGAGACGACGATGAACCAGATCAGCAACATCGCCTCCCTGCTGTTGACCCGGCCCGACCACGGCCTGGAGTTACGCCGCTCGATCCTCACCGAGAGCACCCCTGAGGACGACACGACCCTCGCGCGCGATCGAGGAACTGCTGCGCTTCACCATGCTCGGCGCCACGGAAGGGCTGCCGCGGATCGCACCTGACCGGGACCGGGAACCGGTTCCGGCACATCCACAACGGTGAGATCCCCGGAAGAACTGACCACTGCCGCCTCCAGGAGAACTCCTGTCATCCGAAGCGTCTACCCGCTTTGTGCGCGACGAGCGGCCTGCGGAAAAAGGACGTGGGCGCGGTCCGGGACCGCCGCGCGGGCGGTTCGGCCGATTGCCTCGGTGCATAACAGCGCACGGATGTTGCGCAGGGCGGAGGCCTTGTCGGTGCAGGGCACGCCCCAATCAGAGCCGAACACGAGGTGGTCCTCACCAAACGTGGCCGCGGCGGCGGTCAGTTGCTGGTCGCTGGCTGACGCGGCGGTATCGACCCACAGTCGTCGAAGCGTCGTCTCGATCTCACTGGTGCCGAGGTTGTGCGGGTTGGGTACCCACGGCTCGGTGCCGATCAGCCCGAGCCGTCCGGCCAGCAGGGGCACGGCGCCGCCGGCATGTGCGATCACGAAGGTGATGTTCGGAAAACGCGCGAAAACGCCCGCGTAGAGCATCGAAACGACCGTCCTGCCGGTGTCGAACGCGACTTCGACCAGTGGGGTGGGCAGGTCGGCGACGGCGGGAGCATAGGCGTTGGGGTGGACGAACACCACGGCGTGCCGGTCGTCGAGTTGTTGCCACAGTGGGTCGAGCGCGTCGGCGGCCAGTGATTGGCCATTGTAGACAGTGCTGACCGCCCAGCCATCGACACCGTCGAGTCCGCCGACGCGCTGGATCTCCGCCAATGAAGCCTGGGGGTCGTCGGTCGGCAGGGCAGCGAGCAGGCCGAACCTGGTGGGGTGCGTAGCGACGATCTGGACGCCGTAATCGTTGGATGCGCGCAGGCTCTCCAGGTTGTTCGGGACGGTACTGAGCATCTGCATGGCAGTGCCCGTCTCGTCCATGTATGCCAGTGTCCCGTCGAGACGCCATTCGTAGGGCTCCGGTGCGAGGAAATGCTGGCGGCGCCGTGACGCTTCCCAGGCCGCGTGACGAGCCGCCGGCGTGGAAGGTAGCGAGAAATGCGCGTGAATGTCGATCAAGGCCGATGCGGGACGGGTCATAGGGAGCCTCCGGGATGAGTGGCGGTAAGCGCGGGAGCGGTGCGTGGTGGACGGATACGTTCCAGGTCGAACGCGAGGGCGAGCAAGTCCGCGTCCCGATTGGGTAGGCCGAGGAACTCCAGGCCGACGGGCAGCCCGCTGCTGGTGGTGCCCGTGGGGACGGTAATCGCGGGGAACGCGGCCTGCGCGGCGACGAGCGTGTTGGTCGGGAAGGTTCTCGATTCGGGATTGCGCACCTCCGGCGCGGAATCTTCGAAGGCACCGCCATCGATGTCGGCGCGCGAGGGTGCCGCGATCCGCGCGGTGGGGTAGGTCAGGGCGCTGAGTCCGTGCTGGGCGAAGGCGGCGGCGATGAGCTGCTGGAGTTGCCCGCGCAGTTCGAGTGCCCGGTGCAGTCCAGGGTCATCGTCGGGTTCGCGGTGGCTGGCGGCGACGCCCGGAAGCAACGCGATCGCCCGGCAGTAATGTCCCGAGGCGACGATATCGGCGACATCGGTGAACGGCGCTCCGGCCGCGGTCAGCCAGTGGTTGAGGTCGCGGCGGGACTGAAGGAAGTACATGAACGTTCCGCGCAGGAGATCCGCGAGCCCACGCAGTTCTACGTCGATGAGGATCGCGCCGGCCTCGCGCATCGACGTCAGGGAGTCCTCGACAATCCGCGCGATCTCAGGGTCATCCCCGGATCCGGTGTCGCACAACGCATACGGCACGCCGATCCTGGCACCGGCCAGAGCTCCTGGCACCAGCTGGTCGCGCAAGGTACCGGGCCGGCCCACCATGGCGGTAGCCGGGTCGCGGTGATCCCGGCCGGCCATGGCATCGAGGAGGACAGCGACGTCGGCGACCGAACGCGCCAGCGGCCCGGGAGTGTCCTGCTCGCGAACCAGTGCGGCGACACCGTGGCGGCTGACCAAGCCGACGGACGGACGAATGCCGACCAGGCCGCAGAACGATGCCGGAATGCGGATCGACCCACCGGTGTCGCTGCCGACGCCGGCAACGGCCAGGCCGGCCGAGACGGCCGCGGCGGTCCCACTACTGGAACCACCGGGATCCCGAGACAGATCGTAAGGATTGCCGGTGATTCCCGAGCGCGAGGAGTGCCCGTGCCAGGACATGGCAAAGTCGGGCATGGTCGTCTTGCCCAGGATCACCGCACCGGCCTTCCGTAGCAGCGTCACCAGATTCGCGTCGGTGGTCGGAATGTGCCCGGCGAGCGCCGCCGAACCGAACGCTGTCGCGATTCCCGCCGTCTCTATGTTGTCCTTGACCAAAATGGGGACGCCGTGGAGCGCGCCGTGCGGCGTCGAGGTGGCCTCGAGCCGCCTGGCGTCGTCGATGGCTGCCGGATTGAGGGTGACTACGGCATTGAGGCTGGGGTCGATGAACCGGATGCGGTCGAGGTGCTCAGCGACGACCTCGGTGACCGTGACCTCGCCGCGCTGGTAGAGCCGTTGCAGGCTGGCAACGGTGTACTCGCCGGGAGCGGACATGGCCGTCAGTCCGTGCTTGCGGCGGTTGTCGCGGCCGCGGGGCGTTCGGCGCGCACAGTGGCGGCCAGGGCGGCGAAGGCGCGGGCCAGGTCGTCTTGGGACGACGCGATGACGCGGCGCATCAGGACGAAGCCGTGGATGTTCCCGGCGGCCTCCAGGAATGTCGTTGGCACGCCGGCGGTCACCAGCGCCGCCGCATAGGCGCGGCCCTCGTCCCGGACCGGGTCCTCGCCTGCGGTGAGCACGACGGCCGGCGGCAGGCCGGTGAACTCCCCCAGCATCGGGGAGCCGTGCCAATCGTGGGCGTCGGCATCGTAATGGCCGTAGTACCAGCGCCGCCCAGCCTCGGTCAGTAATCGTCCGGTGGCGAACTCCCGCTGCGAAGGATAGGTGCGCGACAAGTCGGTGCCTGGGTAGATGACCATCTGCGCGAGGACCGGAAGCTTGGCCTCGTCGTCGCGCAAGGCCATCGCCGTGACGATCGTGAGCGTTCCCCCTGCGCTGTCCCCGCCCAGAACCAGTGCGTCGGCTTCGCGACCAAGTTCGGCGGGGCACCCGGCGACCCAGCGGGCGGCGTCTTCGGCATCCTCGACCGCGGCGGGATAGGGCGCCTCCGGGGCGAGCCGGTAGTCGACGAGCACCACCGGGAGATCCAGCAATCGGGCGATCTCCGCGACGAACGCGCGGTGGGTCTCCAGATCCCCGGTGACGAACCCGCCACCGTGATACCAGACGACGACGGGCCCGGGTTCACGAGTCGCTCGCGAGTCGAGCAACAGGCCGGCGATCTCGCCGGACCGGGTCGGGATGGTCAGCGGCAGCTGAACCGCGATCTCCCCGACCGGCAGATCCGCGGCCTTGACGGATTCACGCAGGCCGGCACGTGCCTGCTGAGGGGTCTGGGTCTCCAAGCTGGGCAGATCACTGGTGGCGAGGTACGACAGGAGAGCTCGGACTTCGGGACGAGGCATGGCTACCACTTTCAGGCGATGTCAGATTATGACATCGACGACGATAGCACCAATGTCATAATCTGACATCATGCCTAGAATGAGAGCATGAGCCGTTGGGAACCAGGAAGCCGCGCGCGCCTGCAAGCCGCCGCCCTCGACCTGTTCCTGGCACAGGGCTACGCGGCGACGACCACCGCGGCCATCGCCGAGCGGGCCGGGGTTACCGACCGAACCTTCTACCGTCACTTCAAGGACAAGAGCGAGGTGCTGTTCGGCGATGAGGGGCGGCTCGAGCAAGTGCTGGTCGAGGCCGTCACCGCGACCACGGGCTCGACCACGGACGCCTTACGAGCGGCCTTGAGCGCGCTCGCGCGGGACTTCCAGCCGCGCCGGGCCGACCTCGTCAGACGTGCGCGCGTCGTCGAGTCCGTTCCCGATCTCGCCGAACGTGAACTATGGAAGCTGCGCACCTGGTCGCGCGCACTCATGCGGGTGCTCCTCGAACGCGACGGGGACAAACTCGCGACACACGCCCAAGTCGAGGTCGCCCTGGCGCTTTTCCGTACGGCGTTCCAAAGCTGGACACGTGACGACGACCCGCCGGCCCTCGACGACTTGATCCAGCAGGCGTATGCCGCCGCCGGGCTCAGCCCTGGGATGGACACCAGGAGCCACCTCACGCCGTAACTTCGAGCCTGGTACCGCTCGACCATCCGGAAACCGGATCCTCCAGCTTGGACTCCCGTCCGGCCCGCCCAAATCTCGCGCGGGTGCTCGAAGCGCTGGCTCATGACTTCGACCGCGACGGGTCCGACACCTCGTGGGCGGCCGCACTACCACGCCCACTCCCGGACAAACTCCCGATCGGCACAACTGTCCAATTTGGACCCTGAGCGAAGCCGCGTCCGGACCGTCGCCTGTTTGGACAGGCGCAGGAAACGCGCGATAGTCACCCCGAGCGCGCCGATATCGAGGACGCCGCGGCGCGCCCCGTCTGGCGATCGTCATCCGGTGAAATATCCGAACAGGTCGGCGATCACGTCCACGCTGCCATGGAAGTTGTAGAAGTCGACCTTGCCGTCGGTGACCGGCACGATCGCCAGGTTGGGCACGGTCTGCCCGGCGACGAAGTTGAGGTTCGACGCGGTCGGTACCCCCGGCCCGCCGTCCGGGTACACCGTCAGGTAGCTGTCCGTGGTCGAGTTGGTGACCGTCACGTTGAGCACCACGGCGGTCACGTTCGCCGGGACCCCCGCGGTGCCCGCCACCGGAAGGCTATAGACGCCACCCGGCCCGAGCGTGCTGCCATTGGCGCGAGTGTCCAGCAGCCGAGCCGGACCAGCCGGAGTGAACGTATTGCCTGAACCGTTGGTGTAGTAGCCGAACAGATCCGCGACCACATCCACGGTCCCCTGGAAGTTGTAGAAGTCCACGGTCCCGTTGGTCACCGGTACGAGCACGAGGTTCGGTGTGGCCGGTTGCGTGCTGAAGTTGATGTTCGAGGTGCTCGGCCGGGGCTGGGCGTCCGGGTACACGGTCAGGTAGCTGGGACCGCTCGGGTTAACCGCCGTCACGTTGAGCACCACGGCGGTCACGTTCGCCGGGACCCCCGCGGTGCCCGCCACCGGAAGGCTATAGACGCCACCAGGCCCGAGCGTGCTGCCATTGGTGCGAGTGTCCAGCAGCCGAGTCGGACCAGCCGGAGTGAACGTATCGCCTGAACCATTGGTGTAGTAGCCGAACAGATCCGCGACCACATCCACGGTCCCCTGGAAGTTGTAGAAGTCGACCTTGCCGTCCGTAATCGGCACGGTCACCAGGTTGGCGATCACCTGACCGGCGATGAAGTTCAGGTTGGAAGACGTCGGCCGCGCATCGCCGTCCGGGTACACGGTCAGGTAGCCGGGGCCGCTCGCGCCCACCGCCGTCACATTCAGCACCACCGCGGTTGCCGACGCCGGCACGCCGGCGGTGCCGCTGACCTGCAGCACGTCGACCCCGCCCGGCTGGAGGGTGGCCTCGCCCGGAGCGGTGTTACCCCTGGTGTCCAGGAGCCTGCTCGGGCCGTCTGGGGTGTACCCGCTGGTCACTGGGGTAGAGGCCGTTCCGGCGTGACTCACGTCGAGCGCGTTCTTGTCGATGCTGAGGCTGTAGCCGCCGTGTGTATCGGTGACCCCGCCGCTGTACTGGTGCACGCGCTGGTGATTGGACCATGCGGTGCTCGGCAGGCTCGGGAGTGTGGTGTCGTCGGTGCCGTCCCACTTGGCGTCGACGACGACATCGGGGGTGGCCGAGTTGCCGTAGTTGGCGACCAGGTCGGCAAGTGTCGAGCTGCCGCTACCGTAGATTCCGGCCCAGTAACCGAGTTTGTGCAGTTCGCTGTTCCACGCCGCCTCGAAAGCTAACGCAGCACCGGACTGTTCTGGGCTGTAGCCCTCCATGTCGTAGTAGAGGACGTTGCCGAGGCCGAACCCGAGGTTGCTCGCCTGTGTCACCGCGTCATCCGCCGCGGCGACACCCTGACTGGACGGTGCGGTCAGTTCGTTGAACGCGGCCTGCGGGCCCACGTACAGCGGCTCGAAATGCCAGCCCGCGGCTGCCTGGCTGGATACCCAGCTCGTGGTGAGGTTCGGCTGTGCGCAGGCCATGTCAGAGCCGCCGAGGTAGATCCCGACGTTGGTGTAAGTACCGAGCCAGGCGCTCATCGTGGCGCTGCTGGGCGCGGTGCAGGTGTCGAAGCCTTCCCCGGAGCCGTTGGTGACGCTCGCGGGCAGCGTGCTGGCGGTCGTATTCGGGGTGAACGTCCCGGACCGCGGCGTGGGAGGAGCCGTCGCCTGAACGGTCGGGGCCGGAAGACCGGCGCTGGTCACGATTCCAGCGGCCAGTGCCCGGTCGCTGCCATAGACGACCGTGATCGACACACCCGGGCTGGTTGCGGTGATCTGGTGCGCGATCGGGTTGTCCGTACTGGTAGCCGTGGATGCGGCGGCGGGTGCCACGAGTAGCGCCTCGGTGCGGCCGATCAGGTTTGCGGGACAGTCCTGCTGGTGGCTTGGGGTGCCGAGATACACCGCGTGCCGGTCGAACCGCACGCAGGCGGCGGCGTTGTCAGTCAAGGAGATCACCGGCCAGTCGGCCGGCACGGTGAAGTCGAGGCCGAGATAGCTGACCCGCTGCTCTCCGCTGGTCGCACCACTCGCAACCGGGGCACCGGTAGCCAGGAGGGCAACCGCGACACCAGCAACAAGCGTGCTTCGACCGAATTTACGCATAAGGCGTGGCGCGAGCCTCACCGATGACACCCCTTCACCTGATGACAGAGTGGATCGCGAATAGTACGGAACGACTGCGGAGTGGCTCGGATGTCGCCCGCACCGAAGTTCACAGTGGACACCGACGGGTAGCTCCCGGGCGCGACCGTCAGATAAGTCGCCGCCGACGCGTCCAAACCGGTCACGTTCAGCACGACCGCCGTGGCATCGGTCGGCAGGTGAGCGCTTGTCAGGTCGACCCCGATTCCGCTCCGTGCGGAAATCATGCCTGAACTGCGCGTATCGAGCACGCGCACGGGGACGATGGGCGGGTACGTGGACCCGGCGGTCGCGCTGCCGGTGGCCGCCTGCGCACCCTGCGCCACCATGCCGACAACGCCTACGAGCAGCGCAGCGCTCAACACCGCCCATCCACCAAATTTCACCGAAACCCCTCAGAAACAGGAAAAGGGCCCAAGACCCGGGAGGAGTCTGACACAGGGACCAGGCCCACACCAGAGGTCTGGCCATGCGTGCACTCGCCTCCGCGCGCTGCACCGCCGTGCAGTGGGGCAGCGACGCTCACCACTGCGGCACGTCTTTTTGTTCTATAGATCCGGATTTGGCTTCGGCGAAGCCATGGCACCCCGTGAGGAACGCCATAGATATCGATTCGTGCTGTACGGGCGGGGACGGACCCGGTTGAGTACCTTCGTCGCGAGCGCGGGGGATGCCTGTCGACGAGCTGGCAGAAGTCTGGGCCCCGGACGACTGTTGGGCACTGGGAGGAGCCGACACGGGCACATGTCATCGCGCATTGATCCTGTCTGCTGCCCGCGCCCACGCAGCGCGCCGCCGTACCGGTGAGCGTCATTCGTGCCCGCGTTTAGCGGCTTTCTCATTTTCTTGTCGCCCTATTGGTTTTGGTCATTCCCTGTGGAGGGTTGATGGCACGCAGCGGCCGCGACGCCATACGCGCCTGCCGCACGCCCGGATCACGCGCTTCCGAAGGCGCCCCGATCAACGACCCCACGACGTTGCCGACGATGTCTTCCCACACTCGCCGGCGACAACCCCGATAGCGGACCGAACCGACTGCCTGCGGGCTCCGCCCCGAAGTCCTACCGGTAGGTTGCCGCCACTGCGCCGTTGGAGAACCAGAACGTGAGCCAGCCACCGACGAAGTCGTTGCGCCGTCCGCCGTCGATGCCGTATTCGTCGGAGGTGGGGTAGCCCAGCCTGCTGGTTTCCCAGCCCATCGATGCCCACGTAGCGCGGATGGCGCCGTACACGCCGTCTGCCCCGGTGGAGGGGGTCCAGTAGATGGACGCCGCGTTGCTGAAGTGGTTGTAGCGGCCGACACCGTCCGGCGTGCCCAGCTCGTCAGTGGCCGGGTAGCCCAGCGGTCCGGCTTCCCAGCCCATAGCGGCCCAGCGGTCCCGGATGGCGCCGTACACGCCGTGCGCGCCCGTCGACGGAGTCCAGTAGACCGAGGCGGCCTTGCTGAAGTGGTTGTAGCGGCCGACACCGTCCGGCGTGCCCTGCTCGTCGGTGATGGGGTAGCCCAGCGGGCCGGTCTCCCAGCCCATCGACGCCCATTTCGCGCGGATCGCACCCTGGATCGACCACGCCCCGGTCCCGGCCGTGAAGTAGATCGAGGCACCGTCCGGGCGAGAGAAGTGGTTGAACTTGCCGATCCCGTCCGTGGTGCTCAGTTCATCGGTGATCGGATAGCCCTGGGGGCCGGCCTCCCAGCCCATCGACGCCCATTTCGCGCGGATCGCACCCTGGATCGACCACGCGCCGGTGTTCGGTGTCCAGTAGATCGACGCGCCACCCGAACCGTTGAAGTGGTTGTAGCGGCCGGTCCCGTCCGGTGTGCCCTGCTCGTCGGTGACCGGGTAGCCCAGCGAACCGGCCGGGCCACCGAGCGCCTTGTAGTGGTCGAGAATCGCGCCGTGCACGGCGTGCGCCCCGGTCGCCGGCGACCAGTAGACGCTGCCGCCACGGAAGTCCTGCGCCTCACCTCCGCCCGCGGTCGGATACTCGGCCGACACCGGGTCACTCAGGTAGGAACCCCGGGCGCCGCCGAGTTGGTTGTAGTAGTCGGTGATCGGGTCGGTGTTGCCTTGCAGCGTCACGTATCGCGCGCTCTGCCCGTCGTCACCGGTGATCTCATACGTCGCGGTCGCCGGCAACGCATCGGTCGGCGTGAAAGTCACCGACTGCTGCAACGAGTCGCCCGGCGCGATCACCTGCCCCTCCGCCAGCGGGCTCGCACTGGTGAAGACCCCGGCGGGGGCCTTGGCCTTGGTGATCGTCAGCGGCACGGTGCCGGTGTTGGCCACGGTGAAGGTCTGCGTCACCGACTGTCCAACCGCGACAGTGTGGAAGTCCAGGAGCGTCGGATCCAGGGTCAGGTGCGGCTGCCCCGACAGCGCGGTGCCGGTCATCGGCACTGACACCGAGCCCTGGTCGCTGGACACCCTCAGCTGCGAGCTCTCGCTGATCCCGGCATCGGTACCGGCGGTCGGGGTGTAGGTGACCGGGATCGTGAGTGACGCACCGGCCGCGAGCACCGTGCCGGCAGCGGGCAGGCTGGTTGCGCTGAACGAGCCGGTCGGCGCGGTCACGCCGGTGATCGTCTCGCTGCCGGTACCGGTGTTGAGGATGTTGACGCCGAGTTCCTTGGCCACGCCGGTGCGCACCTGGCCGAAGTCCAATGACGACGGTGTCGCGCCCAAGCCTGGCTGCGTGCCCTGTCCATGCAGATCCATCGCGACCGTGCCGGCGCTCGTGGTGAACGTCAGGCTGCCGGTCGAGGCACCCCACGTCGTCGGCGTGTAGCTGACCGGCACCGCCAGGCTCTGCCCCGCGGTCAGCGTGGCCGGTGTGGCCAGCGTGGTAGCGAACGGAGTGTCAGCGGACGCCCCGCTCACGGTCAGGTCCTGGGTGGCCGTGACCGTGACGGTCGCGTTCTCGGTGCCGCCGACCGCCGCCGAGCCGAAGTCGTACGGCTTGGTGGTCAGCGGCGAGGTTGTGGGCCTGCCGAAGCCATAGACCTTGCCGTCACGCGTTCCGACGTAGACGCGGCCGTTGTCGGTCGCCGGTACCGCGAACTTGACGGCGGTGCCGATCGGTGCCGAGTACCGCAACCGCAGAACACCGTTGACCGGCACCGGGTCGTAGGCCCGCAACTGGGCGTTCGCCCCTGTCGGGCCGGTGCTGTAGACCACCCACACCAACGCCGAACCCGACGTCGTGCCCGTCGACGTGACCACCGGCGACCCGGATGTGTAACCGAAGTCGTCGCTCGTCGTGCCCACCGACGTCAACGAGGGCCCCGACGCCGAATACCGCAGCGCGCGCAACGGGCCGCTATTGCCGACCACGTACACGTAGCCACCGTCGCCGCCCCAGAAACCAGGCCGACCCCACACCCCCTGAAACGGACCGGTCACGCCGACCACCGCATCCCCGCCCCCAGTGCCCTGCCCCGCGCCCCCAAGGTGGTCGGCGTCCAGCAGATAAATGCGGCCGTCCTTACCGACCTGCACCACCAGATGCGGATGCGCGCTCGTGCCGAAAGCCGACGGCAACGCTATCGGGCCGCCCGAACCGAGATCGGCGTCATCCTGGTTGAGCTTCGTGTTGTCATGCGGGCTGAAGAAACTCGCCGCGCTCAGCGAGCCATCGGCGTTGACCGCAAGCCGCACCACCGACTCACCCAACGTCGCCGACGGCGTATCACCCGGACCCGGCGCCGGAGCCACACCATTGCCGGTGGCGACAAGAATACGACCCGATCCGTCGGAGACCAGCCCCGACCCGGCCTGCCAAATCCCGCCCTCATCGGACACCCCGGCCTCGGTCGACCAGATGGTCGTCTGAACCCCGCTGGAGGCGTTTACCCCCACGACGTAGCCGACATAGGGCGTGTAGTCACAGTGGCTCCCGAAGCCCGCATAGACCACACCGTCCAAAAGCAACAGACCCGGCCGCTGCATCGCGGTCATCGGGTCGAACGGCACACTCGGGTTGTTCGTCGGCGCACCCTTGATCGTCGTCGGGAAACCCGCCCTCTCCGCGCCGGTCTTGACGTCCATAGCGTGCACATACCAGTGCGGGTGCTGCGCGTCCGGACCATCATTGACCTTCGACGTCAAATACACCGTGCCCGTGCCCGCGTCATACACCGGCGTCGACGTCACACCGATGTTCGGCACCAGGTCACCGCAGCTCACCGTAGACGCCGGCCACGCCGGACCCAGATCGCGAATCCACCTCTGCGCGCCACTAACCGGGTCAAGACCGTAAACCTTGTTGTTCTCCGTCGCGACCACGACCACCCCGCCGCCCACCACGGGCTGCGCCGAGACCTGACCATCGACCGCCGCAGCGAACAACTGACCGAAATCGGTCGCACCAACCTGCGAGGGCACCAAACCGGATTCGTTGTCATCCCAGCCCGTGCGCAGTGTCGTGTTCGCCGCCGTCGCGTCATCGGCGAGCGCGGGCGGCGCGATCAGGCCAACCACGACCATAACTGCTGTGAGCAACAGAATCCGGACAGCACGACAAGACCGGATGAACAACTGTGCCCCTCCAACCGTCGCACACGGACGCCACAGTTGCGCCACTTGCGAAGATCTTGTCGGCAAATCACCCGAACGCGTTACGCGGCAGCATCACGGAACGGTACCGATGATCAGCGCGAGTTCCACGGCGCTCAACCACCGCGCTGGACGCGCGTACGATTTGGGCGAAATCGCCCACCCGCTGGCACGACGCCCTCTCGCCCGCGTCCGGGACTCGCGCGGGATTACTGGCCATCGGTGGCGTGGTCGAATTCTTCTTCTCGTACCGCGACCACGGCTGGTGAGCGCGTGACCCGCGAACACAAAAGGCCGGCGACCATTCTTCGTCCGTTGTCGTGGCTGGCCCTGATCGACGTTGCCAACAACACGTTGCGTTAAAACCGCAGGTCAGCGCAGTTGAACTCTTAAGGTGGGCCCAACGTGTCGGCATACGAACCACGACATGCTGGTCGAGGGGCCTGAGATCACGATCTGCGCGGTGGGCGCTCGTTTGGTTTCCCGTTGCACGTGCTCGCCACATAGTTGACGCGATCGGTTCACGAGGTGGTTTCCTAGCGCGTAGGCTGACTGTGTCGCAGCGTAAGCGGACGTGTACTCGGGGGTGAGTGTGGCTGAGTTGACGGTCGACTTCTCCGCGCTCGAAGCCCTGGCTGACTCGCTTGCCGCCTATGTCGACGCGGCGGCGGCCCTGCTCGGCGATGTGGAAGGCCATGTCACGCGACTGGAGTCGTCGTGGTCGGGCGCGGCGCGAGCGGCGTTTCAGGAGGCGTTCGCCGAGTGGCGATCATCGGTTCGTGACCTGCACGACGAGGTGCGGACGATCCGGGACTTCGTGGTCACGGCGCACGGTAACCACGCTCAGGCGGTACGGACCAACGCCGGAATCTGGCGCGTGTGAGCATGGGACGCGGACCTGACGGCGGACCGTTGGTGCCGGTGAAGATCGTGCCCGACGATTTCCATGTCGTGGCCCAGCACTTCATCGACGCGCAAACCGACCTCACCCACATCCGCGGTGACCTGCTCACCAAACTGGATGCCGCCCAGGGCGCGGCCGGCGCGTGCGACGGCGCGCACCAGTACCAGGACGGCTGGGCCGCCGCCATGGACAGCATCCTCAACGACGGCTTCCACTCCGCCTTCGACCTACTGGGCGCGATCGGCCAGGGCATCGACGTATCCGCCCTCAACCACTGGAACGCCGACCACACCAGCATCCCCGGCCAAACCAGCGGTGGCCAACAGCCCTGGTCCCCCGTAACACCCAACCCCTGGCCATCCAACACCGACTTCGCGGTGCTGACCGGTGCTTCACCGTGGTGGATGCCCGGCTTCCTGGAGCGCTACATCCCTACCGCCGACACCAGTCGGCTCGACGATGCCGCCGGTGCCTGCCGCGCGGCGTCCGCCGCGCTCCGCGAACTCGGCGCCAACCTGCATGCCAGCCTGCAGGGGCTGCTCAGCAACAACAGCTCAGCCGACCTCGACGAGTTGGACCAGTTCTGGCAACGGGCCGCCGGATCACAGTCGGTCCTGACCGGGCTGCCCCAGGCTCTGGAGGACGTGGCGAGCAGTCTCGTCGACTTTCGCGTCTGGAACGACCACACCCAGGAGGCGATCAAAGACAAAATCAAGAACGTGATCGAGAGCCTCGGAGCCGTCGGAGTGCTCCTGGGCATCGGTAGCGTGCTCACCGACGGCGGCTTGGACGCGATCATCGCCGCCGTCGTCGAAGCACTCGACTTCGTCGGCATCGACGCCTCAGGTGCACTGGCCGCACCCATCGCGGAAGTAGCCGCCACCGCAGCCACCGGGCTGGTCGCCGCCGGAGGCGCCGTCGCGATCGCCAAGGGCATCGAGCCCGCCATCCAGGCCGCAATGAGCAGTACACCCAACCCCAACATCGAAAGCGCCGACGCGACCAAGATCAGCGACGAACTCACCGACCGCGGACTACCCGCACTCAAATACCCCAAAAAACAACTGCAGAGCCACTACAAACACGCGAAAGACTTCGGCATCGACCAGAACTGGAGCAACGAAAGCGCCAAGGCCTACGAAGACGCCCTCAGGAAGTTCGCGGACGACCCGGCCAACACCATCAACACCGCCGGAAAATATCACGGCGAGCCCGCGATCCTGATCTACAATCAATCCACGAGGGTCTGCGAGGTCCTCCGACCCGACGGCACATACTGGACAGGCTGGAAGCTCGGCCCGGAGCAACTCAGGAACGTGATCGAACGGGGTTCACTAGGTGGAGGATGACATGAGCACAGGGCCAGTCCGCAGCGACCTGGTCGACTACGTCGCACTGATCGATCGATTCGTCGACCGAGAGATCGATGCCGAGCAGTTCGAGACCGAATACCTGCAACTGGTCAAGAACGACGAAGTCATTCACGGTGAACCTGCGTTCGGCGTCATCGACGAACTATTCTTCTACGTCGACGAATACTTCGTCTTTCCCGACGCCTCCGACGACGACCGTTCCAGAGAACAAGAAACACTGCGTGTACACGCCCGCGAAGCCGCAGCAAAGCTACGATCTATCACTAAATAGCCGCAAGAAAACATCTTGGATGGTCGTCCGTTCACGTCGACGCGGCCAACGGGGCGACAACCCGGTAGAAACCACATGCGTGATCGTGGTCATGATCAAGGTCGACGACCACGTCCAACCAAGGCTGCTCGCCTCACGACAGCCAGCGCGGGTCTGGCGCCGGTCTGCTTGTCGGAACGGACCAAGCGCGGTTCGAGAAGCTGGTCCGCAAGTAGCGGCGGGCAACAGTCGGACACGGACATACCCCCGGTTAGAGGACCTGCGGTTCGCACAACGACACAACGACACAACGAGCCGAACGAAACCGCAGGTCACAGCCACAAGTGGCCTAACGTGTCGGCATACGAACCGCGACGTGCTGGTCGAAGGGTCCGAACTCACGATCCGGCCGGTCGGTACCCGCTTGATCTGCCGTTGACCGCCTCACCCCATTGAGCGTAGGGCGATCATCACCTGGCCAGCCGGAGTCTGTCCTTTCGTCAACCTCTGGGTGTCGTGCGCAAGCCGAGCAGCCGGTTGACCATTCTCGAACGGGGAAGGAAAGTAGCGCCGGGAGTTTCCGGTCCACATACGCTTGGAGTGTCGTAGCGAAAACGGACGTACACTCGTGGGTGAGTGTGCCTGGGTTAACGGTCGACTTCTCCGCGCTCGAAGATCTGACTGACTCGCTGGCAACCTACGGCGATGCGGGCGCTGCCCTTACTCAGTGACGGGGAAGGCCAGGTGGCGCAGCTCGCGTCGTCTTGGCAAAGGCAGCTTGGCCACGCCAGGAATATCCGGAGGTCAGCCACCGAAGGAGGCGAGTCCCTTCCGCACCTCGTCATGGGACTGCCTCACACCCGGCCGAGAACTTGTCGCAATCCGCAAGTTCGATCGGACCAAGCATGGGCCGATAGATCAATTTTACCCTTCTTCTTCGACTTGCTCCCGCAGACTTGGCGGGAGTTGTGTCCGATGGTCCACATGTGCGTTCTTTAGCTGCACAGGTGGTCGGGGCGAAGTGGACGCTTTGGGCGCGTTTGACGGCTTCGGTGCCGTCGCGGCGTTCGACGGCGAGTCCGACGGCCCAGATGTTGACGGAGCCCCGGGCACCTCGACCTGCACCGCGCCCACATCAGTGAGCACGGTCTCGGAACGCGTGCCGTTACGCGAGTTCCCGGGTCCTGCGACCGGCCGGATCGTGCTCGTCACAGGTGCGTCGCCCGGCGTAGCAGGCGGTCGATGTTCTCGCGGCTGCGCCTGTCGGTGGGGGTGTGGACGACGAGGCGGACGCCGGGGTGGTCGGTCAGTTCCATTCCGGTGGCACGCAGGCTCACATCGCCGATCCCCGGAATGTCGTAGCGCTTGTCACACAGATGCGGTGGAGCAACGTCGTGCCTGGCCCAGAGCCGGGAGAACAGCGGGCTGGCGGCGCGCAGACGGGTGACGAAATCCTGCCATTGCGGGTCGCCCACGTTCTGGCTGTAGCGATAGCGGAAACCTGCCACGGCCTCGGGCGCCTGCTCATCGCGGTTGACGATGCGGTGCTGCCCGTCCGGCGCCGCGAAGAGGTGCCAGAGGGTGTTGCGCTGGCCCGCCGGAGCACTGACCAAAGCGGGGTGCAGGGCCGCGTATGCACGGTTCCAGCGCAGCACGTCGGTGCGGGCGTTGACCAGCATGGCGGGCAACGGGTCCAGGGCTCCCAGGACGGTGTCGAGGTCACCGGGAATCTCGGTCGGCGGATCGCTGGTGACCGGAGGCTGGGGGATCTGGGCCAGACGGTAGAGGTGGTCGCGCTCGGCGGCATCCAAAAACAGCGTGCGGGCCACCGCGTCGAGCACCTGGGAGCTGACGTTGATCGGCCGCCCCTGCTCCAGCCACGTGTACCAGGTGATGCCGACACCGGCCAGCTGGGCGACCTCCTCGCGGCGCAGTCCAGGGGTGCGCCGACGGACTCCCGGAGGTATGCCGACATCCTCGGGTGAGACCCGCGCGCGTCGTGAGCGCAGGAACTCCCGCAGTTCGGTCCGGTTCGCGGTCGTCTGCACATGCCCACTGTGCCAGAGCCGGGAGGCGCCGGCCTGGTGCTGCCAGTACCAGTGTCAGCAGGATCTTGGAACCGGTGTCTACACAAGGCGCAGGCTCGTACCGCCTGTATTCCTCAGGACGACTACCCAGATGAATGGACGACGAGTTCCGTGAGCAACGCATTTCACAACAAGATCGCGGTCGTGACGGGCGGGAGTGCCGGTATCGGCCACGTCACCGCACAGAAGATCGCCGAGGGAAGCGGCACTGTCTACATCACGGGCCGGGACCAGGACGCCCTGACGGCGGCGGCCGCGGACATACCGGGTGATGTCATCGGGGTGCGGGCCGACTCGCGCTCGGCCGACGACCTTGACCGGCTCTTCGCGCAGGTGGAGCGGCGCAGCGGTCGGGTGGACGTGCTGGTCGTCAACGCGGCGGCGATCGCGACCGCACCGCTGGGAACCATCACCGAGGACATCATCAGAACGGTCTTCGACGTCAACATCACCGGCACGATCATGACCGTCCAGAAGGCGCTGCCGCTGCTGGCGGACGGTGGCGTCATCGTCCTCACTGGATCGATGGCCGCACACAAGGCGTCGCGTGGGCGAAGTCTTTACGCGGCCTCCAAGGCCGGTGTCCGCGCCCTCGCCCGCACCTGGGCCCTTGAGCTGACCCCACGCGGGATCAGGGTGAACGTGGTGAGCCCGGGCCCGACGGACACGCCCGGTATCGCACAACTGGCCGCCACCGCCGAGGAACGCGAGGCGCTCTTCGCCACGATGGGTACCGGGACCCCGATGACCCGGGCCGGTACCGCGGAAGAAGTCGCCGCCGTCATCGCCTTCGTCGCCTCGGACGCGGCCTCCCACGTCAACGGCGCCGACTACCAGGTCGACGGCGGATACGGCCAGGTCTGACATCCTCGCGGGGCCGTCACGGACTACCTGGCCACGACCGATTGCCTTCGATTAGCGCGTGCCAGCCCGGAGCCCATGAATGTCTTCTGCCGGATCGCTGGGTAGGCGAGGTGTCACACCGGTGCCCTTTCAGGCATACCACTTGACCTGTCAGGACATTTCCGGTGGAGACGCCAACGTGTCCGGCGAACGGGGTCAAGCTCATTTCCCCTGAATCGGGCCCATTGTGCAGCCGAGGGTTGGCGGCTGGTTTCGCCCGTGATGTAACCGCGGTTGTTGGTGAGACCTGACGGCATTCACGAGGACAAAGCGTGGCGTCCCGGGCGTGGTGGCGTGCAGGCGGCTGTGACGCTGGCGTGCATGGCCGTTTTGGAGTATCCCGATGGTGTGGGGAGATCGTGGCGGCCAGGTGATCTGGTTATGGCCGTGAGGGCGCTTCAGGCACATCCTGTGAAGTGCGCGGAGTGGGCGAGCGTGGTCGGCATGCTGGGTCCTGGCCGGCGAGGAGGAAGGCATGGAAAGCGCGCCGAGCAGGACGGCGATGTTCGCGGCCGTGTCGCGTGGATTGTTTCGCCTGGAGACGGCGTCGCCGTGGGTACTGGACGATGTGCTGGCCCTGGTGCTTGTCGGCCCGGTATGGCAGCAGCTGCGAGACCAGTTCGATCCACTGTTCCCCGGCCCGGTCCGTCGCGAATCCCGCGCGGCCGTCTGCACCCGCAGCCGGTACGCCGAGGACCGGCTGGCGGCTGGCGCCTTCACGCAGTACGTGATTCTTGGCGCAGGGCTTGACTCGTTCGCGTGGCGGCGGCCGGATCTGCTCGGCTCGCTCACGGTGTTCGAGGTTGATCACCCTGACTCCCAGACCTGGAAGCTCGAGCGGGCCAGAGAACTCGGCCTGCCGCTCAGCGACGCGCAGGTATTCGTGCCGGCTGATTTCGAGGCCGGACCGGTTCAGGATGCTCTGGGCCCGGCCGGGTTCGACTGGGCGCAACCGGCGATGTTCTGCTGGACAGGCGTCGCCCCCTACCTGACCGCACACGCGATCGAGTCGACGTTGCGCACGATCGCGGCGGCCGCTCCCGGATCTGAGGTGGTGTTCTCCTACCGGGCCGAGGACGCTGCGCTCGACGACGTGGGGACGGAATTCGCCCGCATCTACACACCGATCGCGGCCTCTGTCGGCGAGCCTCTTCAGCCCGGCTGGCCGGTAGCCGAGATCGAGAGACTGGTCAACCGGTGCGGGCTCAAGGTCGTGGACCACCCCACACGTGCAGACCTCCAGCAGCGATACTTCGCCGACCGCACCGACGGCCTGCGGCCCTACACCTTCGAGACCCTGGTAGCCGCACGGGTCACCTGAGCGAGCGCACGCCACGTCCGGCAACTTCACCCCAGCGCCGATCTCCGTATTGCCATGTGGAGCAGGAGCCCGGGGACTGGCCCGAAATGGTTACCACGCCCAGTTAATGAACAGTAACTCGACAACAGTCCACAATGGACTAAAATTCGGTCTACCAAAAAACAACGCCCGACCCGCGGAAACCGCAGTGCCGGGCGATCTTGAAAACTGTGGAGGTTAGGGAAGCTTACTCGAACATAAAAGACCAGTTCAGGGCCCTGGAAGAGCTCCGCGAGAAACTTCCCAGCCTCGATACCCCAGAGCCGACCTTGGTCAAGCGCGACCGACCTCGCCGGGTCCGGCAACTCGCTGCCGATCAAGTCGAGCAGCTGATCGCCGATTACCAGTCCGGCGCGACGGTGTACGAACTCGGTGACCGGTTCGGCATCGAACGGCGGACGGTCAGCAACATCCTCCACCGGCACCGCGTGCCAATGCGCCGCCGCGGCCTCACGCCCGAGCAGGTCGACGACGCCATCCACCTCTACAACCTCGGCTGGTCCCACGGGACCCTCGGCGCCCGCGCGGCGACGATCACGAGCCTGCTGCTACTGGGAGTTCCCGAGGCGCGCGCGATCGCTCTCGTGGACGACCGGCACTGACCCGAGCACGGCACGTTCCTGTTCGGCGCCTCGACCGGCTTCGCCGTCGCCGGCTACCAAACCGCCCTCTACACCCACGCCCCACCAGAACAACTCGGCACCGCCTCCGGCCTGCTGCGCACGTTCGGCTACGTCGGCTCGATCGCCTCCTCCGCCATCACCGTCATGATCTTCCACCACCAGGTCAGCGATCACAGCATCCACCTCATCGGCTGGATCATGATCGGCGTCAGCCTCGCCCTCACCATCCTCACCCTCGCCGACCGAACCCCTGCGCACCACCGCTCCCGCCGGCCGGTGACAGTACGGCGGCCAGCACACCGCGGTAATCTCGAACTTACCGCCACGGTCGAGAAACCCGACATCAACGAACAACGCGAAACCCGGTCCGGTCAACCGCAACTGGAAGAGGTTGCGCGGCTGCAGGCACGACGCCCGCAAGCTCAGCGAATGGCTTCCGGACCACATCACACAGCGGGACCAGGGTGAGGTGCCCGCCGCCGACGCCGAACAGCCCCGAGCGGGTGCCGCCGAGCACCCGGCCGAGCATGAGGGCAAGGATGCGGCGGCCGGTCACGACCATGACCTCCGGGCCGTCCCCGGGCGGGCGCCCGGGGAGCGGTCGCGCGTCAGGGGAGCAGTTGGGCAAGGGCGTCGATCATGGTTTGGGCGAGGCGCTTGGAGCCGTTGATGCTGGGGTGGGTGTCGTCGGGGGCAGCGTATTCGGAGTGGAGACGGGTCGGATCGGTCTGCGAGCGGATCGCCGCGTCGAAGTCGACACAGGTGTGATCCGAGGACCGAATCCACTCGTTCAGTCCTTGACGGAGTTCCTCGCGAGCCTCGTCGCCACGCAGCTCCGGGCCGAGCGGGGTGATCGTGGCGAGTGCCACGGTGATCCCGGCCGCTTCGGCGCGGCGGATGAGTTGCTGGTAGCCGTCGATGAGCTGGCCGAGGGTGGGCATCTCCTCGATCGAGGTGACGCGCCCTGGCAAGCCCCAGTCGTTGCTGTTGTAGGCGATGACGAGATGCGTGGCGCCCGCGGTGCCGAGCACGTCGTCGTCGAACCGGGTCAGTCCGGCCAGGCCCCAGGACGGGGTCTTGGCTGGGGCGTCGAGGTGAACGCGGTTCCCGGGGATGCCGCGATTGACGATTGCGATGCGGGAGCCGTCGGGCAGGAGCCCGGCGGCGTATTGCGGCCAGCCCATCGCGGTGCTGGACGCGCCGAAGGCCACGATGACAGCGCGCGGCTCGGCTCCGGCGACCTCGACGGTGCACAGGAACGGGCCGCCGGCAGGCAGCGACCAGTCCGCCCCGTCCGGCTCGTGGGAGGCTGGCCGCAATGCAATGCCGGGCTTCAGCGCCGAGCCCTCAACAGGGAACGGACGCGCTCCGGCGAAGTCTCCGGGTAGGGAACGGTCGAAGCGGAACCCGGCGGCCGTCGCATACGGGGTGGGCTCGGGCAGATAGATGTCGACGAGGACGTCGTCGGCGTGTCGGACGGTCAGCTCGATCGGGTCGGTCCACCGGGATTCGCCGGCAGGAATCTCGATCGTGGATTGCCCGTTGAACGTAGCCTCGACGAAGCGGTCGCCGACGCCGATCGCGGCACGTCCGATGCGGACGGGGCCGTCTGCGTAGCGGTTGCTGAGCTCTACACGGACGTGACTGCCGCCGATGCTGGCGGGCACGGTCATCCGCACGGTGACGTCGTCGAAGTCGGGCTCGTCATCCTCGCCGCGGTGATCCGAGACGGCCTGGCCCCACGCCGGGACCCAGTCCAGCCCGTGCCCGCCGATGAATTCGATGAACGCATACGGAGCCCGCTCGCCCAGGCACAGCTCCTGGATCGCATGCGCGTCCGCGGCCTCGGCGCTGCTGCGCGCGAACATCTTCTCCTCGAAGCCGGCCAGAGCCGCCTCGATGTCGCCGGGGTTGGCGGCGATCGCCTGGGCGAGCTCGGCACCGTCGAGCATGGCAAGGTTCGCGCCCTCCCCGGAGGGCGGCATCAGGTGCGCGGCATCCCCGATCAGGGTGACCCCGGGCACCCGTCGCCAGTGGTGGTCATCGGGCAGTGCGTGGATCATCCGCGCGACCGGTGGCCTCTCCCCGTCGGTGATGAGAGCGAGAAGCTCGGCCGCCCAGCCCTCGAACTCCGCCGCGATCCGCGCCGTCGCGGCAGCGGGATCAGCGAAGTCGATGGCGGCGAACCACTCCTCGGACCGGGCGAGCTCGACGTAGGTGTGGATCACGCCGCCCGCCTCGCGGTGCGCGGTGATGCCCTTGCCCGGGGTCAGCGCGTACATCACCCCCGCGCCCACCGCTGCCGCCGTCGCCTGGTGGCGCTCGTCGACGTCGTACAGGTACGTCTCGACGAATGTGGCTCCGGCGTACACGGGTGCGGCGTCAGACAGCAGCGGACGCACCTTCGACCAGGCTCCGTCCGCGCCGACGAGCAGGCCGGTCGTCACGGTGGACCCGTCCGCGAAGTTCAGCTCGTGACGCCCCTCGCCCAGCGCGGTCACGCTGGTGAGCTTGCGGTCCCACTGAACCGTCCCTTCCGGAAGGGAGTCAAGCAGGAGCCAGCGAAGATCCCCGCGCAGCACCTCGGGGCGCCCGCCCGTTCCGTCGTCGGGCTCCTCGAACAAAAGCGCGCCCCGCGGGCTCAGAACCCGGGTCGCCTCCGCTCCTTCATGGATGAGCGCCCGGAACTGCGCGGTCAGCCCCGCCGCTTCCAGCGCCGCCTGTCCCGTGTGCTCGTGGATGTCGAGCTGGCCGCCCTGGGTGCGCGCCTCGGCCGACGGGTCCAGCTCGTAGACGGTCGCGGGAACCCCGTTCAGGTGCAGAACCCTGGCCAGGGTCAGGCCACCCAGGCCTGCCCCGATGATCGTCGCTGGCGTCGTCACGATGATTGCTCCCCACTCGATACGCGCCTGGTATGGCGTACCAGTTAGTTTGGTACGCCGTACCAGGCGTGTCAAACTGAGGCCGTGGCGAAGACGAATCGTTCTCCCGGTGCGCGCCCTGCTGCGCTCACCCGTGATCGGATCGCCGAGGCCGCGATCGAACTCCTCGATGCTCACGGTCAGAGCGGGCTCACCTTCCGCGCCCTCGCGCTCAAACTGGAGACCGGCCACGGCGCCATCCAATGGCACGTGACGAACAAAGCCGAGCTTCTGACCGCGGCCACGGTCGGCGCCCTCACGCGCGCCCTGGCCTCGCCCGTGCCAGGGATGCCGCCACGACACGTCATCCACACCGTTGCTCTCGGCGTCTTCGACGCGATCGACGCCCACCCCTGGCTCGGTCCCCAGCTCTTCGCCGTGCCCTGGCAACCGGCAATGGTCAAGCTCTGGGAGCAGATCGGACGGCCCCTCGAAGACCTCGGAGTTCCCGACAGCGCTCAGTTCACGGCAGTGTCCACTCTGGTGAGCTACATCGTGGGCGTCGGAAGCCAAAACGCCACGAACACCCAAGCCCTCACCGGACACGGCAGCCGGAACGAATTTCTCGACGCCGTCGCCGAACGCTGGGAAAGCCTGGACCCGGCCGAGCACCCCTTCGTCACACGCGTCGCCGGCCGCCTGCGCGTGCACGACGACCGCGAGGAATTCCTCGCCGGCATCGACATCATCCTCAACGGGCTCCTGACCGCCCGGTGAGAAGCGCAGTGCCCTTCTCTTGACGAGACAGGTCTGCGCGTTCCTGGCGCGTCCAGCCGCGTCTGATCCTGGCCGGCAAGCAACTTCTCGTGAAGGCGCGTCTTCCATCTTGCTGCTGCCGGTAGGCTCCGCCGACACACGGAGGAGCAGCCGTGACGGCATGGTGGGTGCTGGACCTGCGACCCGAGCCCACCGAGCCCCGGATCCTGCCCGGCGGCCACCGTGGGCGCCGGACGCGAGGTACTGGGCCCCGGATCGGTTGCCTGGGCCGCCAAGGTCGCCTACGAGGCGGAACTACGTGTCGTCGAAGTCGTGCCGGAACTCGCCGGCACCACCTCGATCGACACGGTCCGCCTTCCCGCCGAGGCCTGCGTCCTGGCCGACATGGCGTTCTGCGTCCCGGCCATGCACGACCAGGGCCCGGCTCGACGCCGACGAGCGACAGCCGCGATCCCGGTGACCTCCAGCCCGCCAGCCAGTGACCAACGGCGCCGCGTGGACCGTCGCGGGACAGTTCTGCCCATCCACACGAACAAACACGCCTCCGCGGTCCTGGCGTACGTAGACGGCTGTGGCCGACGTCGTAATCCGGCGGACCAAGACGTTCGGTCGCCCGGCTCACGACATGATCGAACGAATCAGTGTATATAACAAATCCGATTCAATTCGATATCGCGTGTCCAAAATCAGTCTGTGGAGCCAAGGGGACTCGAACCCCTGACCCCCTCACTGCCAGTTACCTCTTATCCTCACGCCACCCGGCCAGTAGTCGCTCAACCTCAGCCGCCGCCTCCGCAGCATTGCGCGTGTCGCGCACCATCGTTGCCCCCGCCTGATACGGATCGCCTTCGTAGACGACGTATCCGTGCTCGCGACTCAGTACAACATAAGCAGGTGCGATCGCACCGCCCCGCCATGCTGCAGTGCTGAAACACAGAGCACTGTGGCTCATGAACGAAACAGTCGACAAAGTGCAGTGCGACGACTCGCTTCCATCAATTCGGCGAGGATTGGCGGTTCGGTTGCAGAGGAGACCTCGGCGCGCCGAGCATCTCGCGTCCTCGCGACACTCACCCACGATTCCCAGTACGATCCAACGACTCGGCCATGCTTCCACCCACATCCGTCGATGGGTCCCCACCCCGAGTGCCGACCAATGCCCCTGCTCCATATGCACAGCATACCGCCTAGCAAGTAGCCAGAGCCGAAAGACAATCACTACCAGGCCGAAATCCGAAAGTCCGGCGCAAGAAGGCAAACACGTTGCTTCACAGTGCACAGCCAAAACCTCTTGCGCAGGCCGTGAGTTCCTGTCAACAGGGTGCGGCACCATTGTAGAAGGTGGTGGCCGACCGAGCGGCGGCATTAGTGCATACGTATCGAAACTCCGCTGCCGTAAAACCATTCATCTCATTGGATCACGCCACGTTACCGCACGTTTATCAATTGCAAAGTTCATGAGGGCATCTGGGTTTACTCCGTTTGACGTCCTCGCAACCTCAAGCCCATAAAAACCAGAACCCGCCCAACGAAACCGCGGGAGGACATAACCTCGCGCCACCTTCGAGCCTTTCGACCAGACACGACCAGGCACACAGGGAGGAACCGACCTCAGTCGGCCTGCTCCCCCCGCCAGCGCGGTATTCTCTTCGGCGTTTAAAAGCGACGCGGTCGGTCGACGGACGCAATGCCCTCGACCCGCTCGTCTGGTCCGCCGCCGGCTGACGCGCAAGGCCCGGCACGGATAAGAACGACGATTGACGTCGAGTTCCCTGCGCGGCGGTGCCCGACGGCCGCCTCTGGTGCCGCCGGGCCGTTGATGCCAGCCCTTACTGTCCTGGCCAGTCGTAGGGCTCGGCCGTCCACACCGCTTGGGTGCCGACGGTACCGATCCGGCCCAGGTTGGGCCACGGGAAGTGCGGGGTGAAGAACCGGCCTCGCCGGGCGCCGAGATCCACGATCAGCCGCTGCCGCGTACGCACGGCGGTCTCGGGGTCGCTGTCGAGCGCGAACGGCCATTCAGGGTGTTCGACCGAGAGGACGGCATGTCCGAAAGCGTCGGCGGTGTAGAGAAGATCGGCGCCGTCGCTCTCGACGAGGTATCCGACTTGGCCTGGCGTGTGGCCGGGGAAACCGACGGCGGTGATGCCGGGCGCGGGCGCGCTCCCGGCCGGGAACGTGTGCAGCCGGTTCCCGGCCCTGTCGATGAACTTCCGGGCGGACCGAACCAGGTCCGCCGCCGCCTCAGGGGGCACCAGGAGACGGCTCAGGTCCGGGGTGTCGGCCGACCAGAAGGCGACCTCCTCCTCGGGGGCGAACAAGCGGGCTTGTGGGAACGTCGGCTGTCCAGCGGGGTCGAACGCCCCGCCGATGTGGTCGGGATGCAGGTGCGACAGCAGCACCGTATCGACCTCTCCCGGATCGATCCCGGCGGCGAACAGGTTCTCGACCAGCTTCCCGGCCGTGCGCAAAGGCGCGCCTGTCGGTCCGGGCATCGAACCGATTCCGGTGTCGATCAGCGTTGTCCGTCCATGCTCGGGGTCGGCCACGAGCAGACACGAGATCTGACTCCGCATCTCCGTGACGTCGTGACCGCGCCGGCGTAGGTGGTCGGCGATGTCGTCCGCCTCGACCGCGAAACCGAGCGTCTCGACCTGGGTCGCAACGAAGCCGTCGCTGATGGTCAGACAGCTGAGCCGCCCGACCGTGAAGGGGTGGAACCCGGCGGGGGCCTGGAGGGAAAGCTTCGGCCCGGTCGTCGCGTTACTCATCATGGCCCTCCAGCCAATGCCCGACTCGCTCGTAGAACGCGGCGACCTCCTGGGGACGGTCCTCGCCGAGTTCGGAGTCGGAGACCGTGACGCCGGTCTGTGCGAGACGCCAGGCGAGCAGAGCGTACGCGGGGCGGTACGGCGCCAGTTCGGCCGCCGGTACTCGGACAGTCTCACCGGGAACCGACGGCGTTAACCGGGAAGTCTCGTAGATGACGTCGAGTGAGAGGATGCGCCACTCACCGGAACGACGTTCGAGCCGGTAGTTCAGGCGCATGAAGGACGTGAGGTCGGCCTGGACGCCCTCGACCATCACCGGCGATGTGTTCACTGTGGACATTTCGGTGTGCGCGCGATCGCCGGTAACCCGGACGGCCGGGGCGAAGGTGCGGTGCAGCGCTCGATTGTTGCTCCGGTACCGCTCCCGGGAAGCGGCCACGTAACCCGGGCCGTCACCGCCATACCAGGTGACGTGCACCGTCGAGTCGGGCCAGTAGGCGGTCGCCATCGCGTCGTGCCATCCGCGGTCGCTGCTCTGGCGTTCACGCAGCACTATCTGGGCCACGGCCGAAGCGTCGAGTGTGGATGCGGCGGATATGGTGGACGCGGTCATTCGGTTGCGCTTTCACGGCGGCCGGGCGCCACGCGACCGAACTCCGTCTCGTACGGCATGACGGTCGGATAGCAGATCAGCTCGATCGTCGAGCCCCACGGTGTCTGGGTGTACCAGGCCTTGTTGCCCGCGCCGGCCTCATAACCGAACATCTCCACCGGGCCCCCGGGCAGGGCCTTGCCGCCCGCGGCCTCGATGCGCTCCGCTGCCGCATAGATGTCGTCGACGTAGATGGCCGCGTGGTGGAAGCCGAGGTCGGAGGCGACGACCGGCTCTCGCTGATCGTCCACCTTCCACTCGAAGAGTTCGATCATGGGGCCGCCGTCGAGTGCGATCTTCACCAGAGCGGTGATCTTCGCTCCTTCTGGCACGCCGAGCGCCACCGACAGGTCTTCGGCATCGATGATCGCCTTGGCCTCCGGAGTCATGATGTCGAACGTGGTCTCCACCCCGAAGACTTTCTCGAAGAACTCAATGGCGGCGGGGATATCCGGCACGGTCATCCCGATGTGGTCGATGCCCGCACGGGTGGGGCGGACTTTTTGCTGCGTCATGTCCTCGGCCTTTCCGTCGATGTGGGGTTGCGCGATGGTGCGGTTGGCCGGTCAGTAAATCTCGGGCAGGAGCACGTCGGCCGGCGGGTGCTCCGGTCGGTACTTGCCGGCCCTAGCTCCTTCGTGGATTTCGCTCTGCGGCAGGCCCTGCGCGCGGGCTTCGACGAGTTTCTCCGGGTCGAACCACTCGCCGATCGGGTTCTCGGCGAATTCGCCGGCCGCCCACATCCACTCCTTGGAAACCGCCCAGTCCCCAAAGGTGTCGAACTGGATCTCGACGCCGTTGCCCTCCGGGTCGGCGTAGTACATCGACATGGTGATGCCGTGGTCGAGGCACATGAACGGGGTGATCCCACGGTCGCGCAACCGGATGTAGTTGTCCAGCCACACCTCGAAGGTCGGGTACTCGAACGCGGTGTGGTGCAGGCCGGCGCTGGTCGACTTGTTCACCGGGCGGCTGATGCCCGGGTGAGCGATCAGCGCGATGCGATGGTTGGCCTCGTCGTTGGTCAGCCAGGCGGCGGACTCGGCATAGTGGACGGGGACCAAGCCCGCCACCGTTCGATACCACTCGACCATCTCATCCAGCTTCAGGGTGAGAAACGTTGTGTGGTGCAGCTTCGGCGCGATGATCGGAGTGTCGCGGTGATCGCGGTGATCGCGGGGCATGACTACCTCCATGAGCGGCGGCAACGAGAGAGGCAGCAAGTCCTGCCCTACCTACTCGGCCGAATCGACAGCAGATGGCATGAGCCACAGAGAGACGTCGAGACCAGCGGTCGCGCCGTACGCCGAAGACATTAGGCGCTAGATTATAAGATGTCAACATGGCATAACATGTCCTCGTGGCGCTACATGACGACAGGCAGGGGGTTGCGGTGGACAGGCAACAAGGAGTGCGGTCGGTCGCCTCCAAGAAGGCATCGGCGGTCGACCTGGTCCTCCACGAGATCCGACGCTCGATCCTCAACGGCGACCTGCCCCCAGGGCAACCGTTCACGGTCCCCGCCCTTACCGAACAGCTCGGAGTCAGCCATGTCCCTGTCCGCGAGGCACTGCGACAACTCGAGGCTCAAGGCCTGGTGGTACTGAGCCCCTCTCGCAGCGCGATCGTGACACCACTGGACCCCGCCGACCTCCGGTCGATCTACCGGGCCAGGATGATCCTGGAGCCCGAACTCGCCGCACTGGCGGCCCCCCACCGGACCGACACCGAGCTCGACAGTCTTGCCGAGCTGGTTCGCACCACGTTTGACCAGGTGCTCGGCGAAGCGTTTTGGGAGCCGCACCGCGCCTTCCACGCCGCCCTGCTCGAACCGGCCGCCAGCGTCTGGGATCGCAGGATTCTGACCCCCCTCTGGGACGCTTCGGAGCGCTATTCCCGGCTGGTTTTCGACCCGGTCGAAGCGCCGGAGGTATTCGCTGCCCACCGCAGCCACGCGCATGAGGAACTCGTCGACGCCGCCCGCTCACGCGACCCGGTAAGGGTTCGCGCCGCCGTCCTTGCACACCTGGAAAACAACCTGCAGACCATCCTTGCCGCGATGACCCGTGTCGGCGTTGCCGCCTCGGACGAGGCTGGCGACCAGTACCGCGGCGCCACCGCGTGACCCTCGCGGCACCAGCCGTGTGACCCGTCGCGGCGCTTCGCGACGCGCAATGATGCGTTGACAAGTTATAAGTTGTTTCCTAGATTTTGTAAGCCGCCCGTCGGTCGACGGGAATCCACCTCGACGATGAGGAGCCACACCATGCGTCTTGTCACGGCAGCGGGCCGGCTGACCCTGCTGTCCCCCGATGGGAAAACGGAGCTGGACGGCATGGCTTCGGACCGCCTGTTCGGCTGGGATGTGGCGGAGCTGAGCGCGGGTCGTTTCGACTCCTCACCGCAGGGGGTCTACGCCCGGTGGGCGGAGTTCCGTGCCTGGGTCGCGGAAACGAACCCCAGTGCCGGCGAGATCAAGCCGCAGTTGATCGACCCGATGTCGCTGGGTCCGGTGGCACCGCGTCCGCCGCAAGTGTTCGCGGTGGGACTCAACTACCGCGACCACGCCACCGAGTCGGGCATGGCAATACCCGACGAGCCACTGGTGTTCACCAAGTACGCCTCGGCGTTCACCGGTCCTTACGGTGAGATCGCGCTCTCCCCCGGCGACGTCGACTGGGAGGTCGAACTCGTCGCCGTCATCGGGATCGGCGGACACCGCATCCAGGAGGCCGACGGCTGGGACCACGTGGCCGGATTGACCGTCGGTCAGGACCTCTCCGACCGTGTTACCCAATTCGCGGTAGCTCCCCCGCAGTTCGGCATGGGCAAGTCCTACCCCGGCTTCGCCCCCGTCGGTCCCGCACTGGTCACCGTGGACGAACTGCGCGCCGCAGGACACGACCCCGACGACCTGGAAATCGGCTGCGCCGTCAACGCCCAGACCGTGCAGAAATCCCGCACCGGCCAGATGGTGTTCTCCGTTCCGGCGCTCGTGGCGAAGCTGTCCGAGGTGGTGACCCTGCTGCCCGGCGACGTCATGTTCACCGGAACCCCAGCCGGTGTCGGCGTGGGCCAGGACCCACCCCGCTTTCTCGCCGAGGGGGACGAACTGACCACATGGTGCGAGGGCATCGGACGCTTGCGGCATCGCTTGGTCGGAAAGGCGGCCTCGTGATGGCCCACCACTCCACGGAAGTACTCATTGTCGGAGGTGGACCCACCGGTCTCGCGGCCACGATCGCGCTGGGTCGACTAGGGGTCTCGACGACGCTCGTCGAACGCCGGGGCACGACCTCAACCCATCCCCGAGGTCATGTCGAGAACGGCCGCACCATGGAAATCTTCCGGTTGTGGGGAATCGACGAACAGGTGCGCGACGAAGGCCTGCCTCGAGCATTCCTCGGCGGAGTCACCTTCATGACACGCCTGAGCGGTATCGAGCTCGGTTCCCTCCGGTTCCGGGAGGACTCCGAGTGGCTGATGGGCCCGGACGGCCAGGGCCCCGCGGCGTTGTCCTCCACGCCACAGGATCGCCTCGAACCGATCCTCCTCGAACGTGCCCAGCGGTGCCCGTCGGTGACCAGCCGCTTCAACTGGGAGGTCCGCGATCTCGTGAACGGCCCGGAGGCCGTCACGGCCACCCTCCACGGACCGGCAGGCGAGGTGGAGACGATCGACGCGGCGTATGTGATCGCGGCGGACGGTCCTCGCAGCGCGGTCCGCGAGGCACTGGGAATCCAGGTCGACGGCCCCGGTGCCCTGGGTTCACAGCTCGGAATCTATTTCCACGCCGATCTCCCATGGCTTGCCGCCACGCGGCCGAACGCCCTCTACTGGCTCTACAACCCCGAAGTGCAGGGCGTCGTGATCTCCCTCGACGGCGCCCGCCGGTGGCACCTGCTCTTCGCCTACGACGCCCAGCGCGAGTCCGTCGAGGACTATCCGCCGGAGCGGTGTGAAGCCATTGTCCGCGCGCTCGTCGGCCGCGAGGACATCCCCATCGAGATCCGCAGCGTGCTGCCGTGGCAGATGCGTGCGGCGGTGGCCGAGCGGTTCCGAGCGGGCCGGGTGTTCCTGGCCGGCGACGCCGCGCACACCATGCCGCCGACGGGCGGTATGGGCATGAACACAGGCATCGGTGACGCACACAACCTGGCCTGGAAGCTTCACGCCGTCCTGCGGGGGATCGCGGAACCGGAACTGCTCGATACCTATGACACCGAACGGCATCCCGTCGGGGTGCGCAACACCGGCAACAGCGTTGCCAACGCCCGTGCGATGGTCGAAAGTGGACTGTCCGGCATCCTCGTCCATGATCCGGAGGGCTTCGCGGCGATCGAGACACCCGGCGGATCGGCCCTCCGCGAGCGACTGGCCCGCGCCGTGCCCGGGCAACTCGACCATTTCTCCTTCGATGGCCTGAGTTTCGGCTATGTCTACGACTCGACGGCCGTCGTGCCGGACGGCACGGTCGTGCCTGAATCCGGTGTCGGTACCTATGTCCCCACCGCCGCGCCGGGTGCCCGGGCCCCGCACACATGGCTGACCCACCGCGGGGAAAAGGTCTCCACCATCGATCTCTCCGACGCCCGCTTCGTTTTGTTGTCAGCGAGTTCGACATGGGCCGACGCGGCTCGCCGTGTGGCCGGCGACGTGAACGCGCCGATCGATGCGGGCCGGGTCGGTTCCGCCGAGGACCTCGCGACCGCCGATTTCGTCGATCCGGATGGCCGGTTCCTCGACCTCTATGAACTGGGCCGGCACGGTGCCGTGCTGATACGACCCGACGGGCACGTCGCCTGGCGAACGCTCGACCTCACCGACGATCCGGAATTCTCGATCCGGGCCGCGATCGGACGTGTGCTCCACCGCACTAGGGCCGTCGCCCCCCATCTGACCGTCACCGCGGGAGGAAACCAATGAGCACAACCGGTTGGCGCCGGAATCCGTGGCTGGTGGTCCTGGGCGCCGGACTGTCCAATATGTTCGGCCTCGGGCCGCTCGTCCTCGGGACCTTCGGTTTGTTCGTCATACCGATATCGCACGAGAGCGGGCTGAGCCGCACCTCGATCACTCTCGCCTTCACGGCGGCGGCGGTCGGCATGGCTTTGGGGACTCTCGTGGCCGGCCGACTGCTCGACGTTTTCGCGCTTCGCGTCGTCGTCATTCCGGCGTGGGTTCTCTACGCCGCGGGTGTGGCCGCCATCGCGGCCGCGCCGCTGGCGCACCCGTGGCTTGTCCTCCCCTACTTTCTGACCGGGCTCTTCGCCGGCGGCACCTTCATCCCGATGACGAAAGCCATCGTGAGCTGGTTCGACAACCGGCGCGGGCTCGCGCTCGCCGTGATGGCCGTGCTCGCCGCACTGGGTTCGACAGTGCTTCCGCCGCTGGCCACGATGATGATCAGGTCCCTCGGCTGGCGCTGGGCCTACCTATTTCTTGGAGTAGCCACCCTGGCCGTCTCCCTCGTGACAATCGTTCCTTTCGTGCGGGTTCGCGGCGAGCAGAGCGTCCGGGGACGGCAGGCGCGCGACACCCCGGCACGAGATGTCAGCCTCGAACTGCCCGGTCTCACCGTGCGAGAGGCGCTGGCCGCACGACAGTTCTGGTTCATCACCGTGATTCTTTGTGTGGCGGGAATGGCCGTATTCGGGATTCAGGTCAACGCCGTGCCGATGCTCACCGACGCGGGGATGCCCCTGAGCCAGGCGGCCCTCCTGCTCACCGTGTACGGCATCACAGCCACCGCCGGGCGGCTCCTCGGTGGGCCGCTGCTCGATCGGATCCCGGCTCGGCTGCTGGTCCCGGTCATCCTGCTCTGCCCTGTCGGCGGGCTGTTCCTGTTGCGGCCGACGTTCTCCGCCGCCGTCGCCGGGATGGCACTCATCGGGCTCGCGTTCGGCGTCGAGGTCGACTTGATGAGTTTCCTGGTCTCCCGCTATCTCGGCCTGCGCCGGTTCGGAACGCTGGTCGGCGCGATGCATTGCGTTGTGCTCTTCTCCGTCGCCTTCGGCCCCGCCATCGTCAGCGCGGGGCGGGACCAGGTCGGCAGCTACGAAGGCATCATGCCGTGGCTCGGCGCCGCACTCGCCGGGTGCGCACTGCTCGCGATGTTCCTGGGGCCCTACCGCTATCCCGCGGTCGCCGGCTTCGATCGTCGTGCTGCCGAGAACGAGCCGACGCCCTCACCGACCCTCTCCAAGCGCGCCTGAGCCGAGGAGTACAGGTATGGAGCCTGATCAGACCAGACCCGTGTTGGCCGTCATCATCGGAAGTGTGCGCCCCGGACGCATCGGCCCCGCGTTCGCCACCTGGTTCACCGAGGTGGCGACGCGCCACAACGCCTTCGACGTCACCACGGTCGACCTCGCCGAGATCGGGCTCCCCTTTCACGACGAACCGAACCACCCCAAAACCGGCATCTACCTGCACGAGCACACCCGGCGCTGGAGCCGGATCGTCGATGCCACCGATGCGTTCGTCCTAGTCACCCCTGAATACAACTACGGCTACAGCCCCGTACTGAAGAACGCACTCGACTACCTGCATCGGGAATGGGTGGACAAGCCGGTCGCTTTCCTGGGTTACGGCGGCGTGGGAGCCGGCACGCGGGCCATCCAGCAGCTCAAGCAGGTCGTCACCACCCTGCGCATGGTGCCGATTTTCGAGGCAGTCACCGTCCCTTTCGCGCCGCGGGAACTCGGCCACGATGGCCAAGTCGTGCCGAACCCCGACCGCGACACCGCGGCACACGCGGTGCTCGACGAACTCGCTCGGCTTACCGCGAAGCTCAGGGGCGGATAGGAGGCCACGCTCGCGTGCGCAAGAGCAAGAGACAGTCGCCACGCCCGCCTCTGGGCGTTGGAACTTGGGGGAACCCGCGGACACCCAGGAGGTCCTTGCAGATGATCTTGTGTCTGGTCAGATGCGCGGCGAAGGCGGCGGGCCCGGTGTACGGGATGTCAAGTGTTTCGAGGAGACCCTGCAAGTGAGCGACAAGGGGGAAGGCCACCTGGCAGGAGGCCAACCCGCGCCCGGGTTCCAGTGTGATCGGTTCCCCCTGCGCAGTCCACGCCCGCGGACTCGTCTCCACGACCACCGACTGGTGGCCGAGTTCGCGCGGCAAACGTTCTCGCCGGAGATCCGGGTGACGGTGGATTCGTCCGATCGTCCACCGACGATCACGGCAACGCGCATGACGGAGACCATCGCCCAGTGCCCCGCTCGGACCAATTCTTGCAACGCGAGAATCTCCAGCCGCGGCTCCGCACGGGCCATAATGCCCCATCGCGCCCGCACGTAATCGACGAACGGCGCGTAGATGAGGCCGTCAAGCCCGTCCGGGCGGCGACGGTAACCACCGGCTTCGAGCACCTCCTCGCCAAGGCCCACCGTCGTTGCCGAGACTGAACGCCAACTCGCCAGCACCGTGCGCAAACAGGCCATGCCACACGCACGCCAGCTCCAAAAGGCATAATCCGCGCGGGTAGCGGCGCCTGACTCGGCCCACCGGGGGTCGTCCTCGGCGGCGAGTTCACCGCGGATGATCGGCCCGACCAACTCAGGTGATTCCCACTGAGAGAAATATGGCACGTCCGCCTCTACCGTCGTCACCGGCCCTCCTCGACCACTTGAGGAAACTTGCCGACCGCCAGTTGTATCCCGTTGCGGGACTTTTCTTGTACGGACGACACAAAGCGATGTTCGGTTTTTTGGATCCTATACCGAATACTGCGACACTTGGCGATGGCACGCTTTGTTCCCCGACGCCCATCACCGGCATCAAGGACAGGCTCTCAGTACACGAGACCGCGGAGGAAGAACTCGTCCACCCGGAAGTGCACCGCCGGCAGGGCGGCAAACGGGTGGCGAACGCACGCATCAAAGAAGAACACCACGCCAAGGAGTTGCTGTCCACATTGGATAAGATCGGACCGGATGCCGAAGGATTCGACACACTGCTCCGGGAACTGCGCGACGACGTCCTGGCACACGCCGAACACGAGGAACGAGAGGAGTTTCCGCTCCTACGCAAGACCGTCGACGAAAACCGCCTGCGCGCGATGGCGGACACCGTACGCGCAGCCGAAGCGATCGCACCCACCCATCCACACCCCGGCGTGGAAAGTGCGGCCGCGAACGTGATACTCGGCCCGCCCACCGCGGTCATGGACCGAACCCGGGACGCGATCCGCAGCGTACTGCGGCAACAATCCTGACGTGGGCCGTTCACGCAGAACACCTCAGGATTCGTAGCGCTTCCGCTGCGTGTCGAACCAGCCGCGTCGTGGAGCGAGCACGACAGCCCCTCGACGGCATACACGCAGCTCTACCGCTGCTCGGTGATCCAGGCCGCGATCTGGGCGCGTGAGGTGTAGCCGAGTTTATTGAGGATGTGGTCGACGTGGGATTCGACGGTGCGTCGGGCGACCACGAGGGCGGTGGCGATGTCCTTGTTGGACAAGCCCTGGGCGACCAGTGCGGCGACCTCGTGTTCACGCCGGGTCAGCGGTGTCTCACGGGGGGCGGGGGCAGGAGCGACGGGTTCCGTGGGGAGGTGTTCGCCCAGCGCGTAGGTCACGGCTTCGTCGAATGTGAAGCTTGCGCCTTGCCGGAAACCGGCTTCGTAGGCGGGGCCGCCGAGGGTGCTGCGGGCCTCGGCCTGGTACTGACTGCTCCACTCACCCGCGGTGTCCCACCCGCCGAACCATCCGCCGACGTGTTCCCACAAGGTTTCGGCGATGCCGAACAGGACGACGGCCCGCCGGACGTCCTGCTCGGCCGCGGCCACCCAACCCAGAACCTGCACACACCAGGCTATTCCTGCCTGGTCGTGGAAGGGGTATTTGAGCCGGAGGGCTTCCCGCGCACGCGCGGTCGCCTGGGGCAGATCACGCTGAAGCCAGCAGAACAGGGACAGATGAAAAAGCGCCCACGACCGCGCCCATCGTTCGCCCCGGGTCTGGCATTCGGCGATGCATTCCTGGCACAGCCTGACCCCCCGTTCGATACCACCCAGCATGCCCACGCACGCACCGAGGTCACCCAACGCCATGATCGGCAGCGGACCCTCCGCGCCAGCGTTTCGGTAATGCACCACCGCCCGCTCGTGCGCGTCGGCCGCCCCCTGCAGGTCGCTGGCGAACCACCTGGCCAAACCGATGAACAGCTGTGCGTGTCCCTGGGTGGTTTCGTCGCCGAATTCCCGCGCCAGGTCGCAGGAGTCGGACAGGACGGCCAGAGCGCGGGCGATGTCGCCTTGCGCGGCGGTGATCCAGCCGAGAGCCCACAGTGCGGTGGCTCGTTCGGGGCTGGGTGCGGTGTCGGAGGCCAGCGCCTTGTCCAGCGACCACCGGCCATCCCGGACGGCCCGCACGCCCCAATACCAATACAGCGCGCCTGCCATCCGCAGCCCCGTGCGAGCCTCGCCGGGTTCGGTACGGCAGAACTCCAACGCCACCCGCACGTTGGGACGCTCGGCGTAAAACCGCTCCAGCCACTGCGCCTGACAGGGACCGAACCAGGCCGCCTCCGCTCGTTCGGCCAGGCGCAAATAGAAGTCCCGGTGCCGTCGGCGGAAAAGCTTTTTCTTCTCTTCCCCGAGTTGCTCGCTCCCGTACTCGCGGATGGTGTCCAACATCCGATACCGGGCGACACTGCCCTCGTCACGTTTGGTCAACAGGGATTTGCCGACCAGACCGGCAATCCCGGTGAACACGTCCTCGGCCACTACGCCATCGCAGGCGCACACCTCCTCCGCGGCGGCCAGGTCGAACTCGCCCGGGAACACCGACAACCTGGCCCACACCACGCGCTCGAGTTCCGTGCACAACTCGAAACTCCACTCGATCGCCGCGCGCAGCGTCTGATGCCGGGCCGGCGCGGCCCGGCCACCGTGCGTGAGCAACTGAAAGCGATCTTCCACCCGGGCCAGGAGATCGTCGACATCGAGGATCCGCAGCCGAGCCGCGGCCAATTCGATCGCCAACGGCAACCCGTCCAGCCGTCGGCACAACCGGGTCACCGCCGCCTTGTTACCGTCGGTGACCGCGAATCCTGGCACCACGTCCGCGGCCCGCTGCTCGAAGAGCGTCAACGCCTCATACGGTTGGTCATCACCCGGTGCCCGGCCTTCCGGGGGCAGCGACAGCGGCTCGACGGGCCACACGCGCTCACCACCTACCTCCAGCGGTGCCCGGCTCGTGACCAATACCCGCAGCCCCGGCGCATTCACCAACAGGACGGCCACCAGGCGCGCACAGGCAATCACCAAATGCTCGCAGTTGTCCAACACCAGCAGCAATTGCTTGTCCGCCACGTAGTCGGCCAGCATCCTCTCGGGATCACGGTTCGACACATCGGACAAACCCAACGTCGAGGCGACCGTCTCCCCCAACAACGCCGGATCGCGCAAATCCGCCAACTCCACCAGCCACACACCGTCAGTGAACGCCCGACGCACCTTCCGCGCGACATGCACGGCCAACCGTGTCTTGCCCGTTCCCCCTACCCCGGTCAACGTCACCAACCGGGACGATCGAAGCGCGTGTTGGACTTCGGCCGCCGCCTGCGCACGACCGACAAACCCGGTCAACTCCACCGGATACCCAACCGTAACCCGACCGGACACCACGTCTTTCACCGTAATACCACCCGGCCAGCCCGACTATCCGGTCAGTCGCCACACCGCGCCGGGGCCGGACCTCGGTGGAGAGGTCGCCGAGCCCGGTGGTGGTGGCCAGAGCGATGGAGCCGGTCACCCGACGATCGTGTCGCCGAGCATCGGGCATGATCCGCCGCCGACCGCCGGATAGCGATTGGGCGAATCGTGGCTTCGGGTCCTTCGGCCAGCACGTCGTGGTTCGTATGCCGACATTAGGCCCACAGTTCGCAAGATCGCCGGGGACCGCGGTCCCCGGCGTCTTTTTTGATGTGCCGAATATTAGTCTATTGTGGACTGACACCACGTTATCGTTCAGTAACGGGGGCTCTTTTTGGGGCAGTGGTGACCTTTCTCGAAATAGGGTCACGGAAACCTGCCCCGGCATCGTCCCCTGCTGGGTCGTTCTCCGTCGCTTCTTTCGGGACGAGTTGGCCGGGCGACACACCACGCTGCGACGGAGGCGAACTCTCGCGTCGCCGTGGTGGCACGGTCATCCGTCGAGGAAACGCATCAGCTCCGCGGTGACGAACGGGGGGTTCTCTTCCATGAGCCAGTGCCCTGCGTGTGGCACGTCCACCGCACGCACGATGTTGGTCATGCGTGGGGCCGCTGTGGATCGGATCCCGTCGAGTTGCCCTTGGGCGGTCATGAGCAGGGTCGGGACACGCACCGGTGCCGCTGCCACGGTGTCGCGGACGTCCTTGTCGAGAGCGCGGTAGAGCTCGAAGCCACCCGACAGGGCCTCGGGCCGGCTGTAGGTCCGTGCGTACTCGTTGATCTCGGCGTCGGTGAACGGGGACCGATCCGAGGTGCCGCCGAACGCCTTTCCGCCGAACGAGACCTGGGGATAGAACAGTGCCAGGTACTCGCGGACGTCGTCGCTCACGACCGCCTCGGGGACCTGTCGCTGCGAGTGGAAGGCGATGTGCCAGCTCAGCGTGCGGTAGGTGGCCGCGTCGATCGCGGGTCCGGGTAGCGGCAGGTCGAGGTAGCCGAGGCGCGTGGTGTCGTCGGGGAACTGGCTGGCGTACTCGAAGGCCACCGCGGCGCCGAAATCGTGTCCGACGACGGCGGCGTCCCGGACGTTGAGCCTGCCGGCGATCAGCGTGTGCACGTACCGCGCCAGGGTGGCTTTGTCGTAGCCGGTCGGTGAGCCGGTGCTGTCCCCCAGCCCGGGAAGGTCGACCGCGTAGACGGTGTGGTGTTCGGCGAGTGCCGGCATGATCGGCCACCAGCCGTACCAGGTCTGGGGCCAGCCGTGGATCAACACCACCGGTGTGCCGCTGCCGCCGGTCACGTAGTGCACGCGGACACCGTCGACGTCGGCGAACTCGTGCCGGAAGGTGCCCTGGAACGCCGGGTCGTTCTGGGTGGCGACGGCGTAGGGGGCGACGCCGCCGGTGGTCGGCGTGGAGCAGGCCGCAACGCCGATCGTGAGCAGGAGGGTGAGTGCGAGGGTCGCCACCGTGCGCGCGGAGCGGAGGAAGCGGCCTGCCAAAGGCCGGGTTGCGGTGATCATGTGTTCCTGTCCTGTGGAGAAGCTGGTGGGGTCAGCGGCCGATCGCGCCGTCGATCAGCTCACGGAGGATGTCGGCGTGGCCCGCGTGCCGGCCGGTCTCCTCGATCATGTGAGTGAGCGCCCAGCGGACGCTGGGAGCGGGGCGTCCCGGCCGCGGTCGAGGGACCGGCGCGGCGGGATCAGGCGGTGCGGCGGATGAGCAGGACGTGGTCGGTGACCTCGGCGGTGCGCCCGTCCGGTCCGGTCGCGACCCTGCGGGGTGTGTCCGCCCGCTCGACCGTCCACGTCGCCGCGTCCAGGGCGATGCCCGAGGCGACCTCCTGCGGACTCGGGTACCGGACGTCGGGGTCCTGATTCCACGACCACGGCGCGGCCGAGCCGTGGTCGACGACCAGCAGCCGCCCGCCCAGGCGCAACCCGTGCGCGGCCGAACGCAGGACGGCCGCCCTGTCCAGGTCGAAGGGGGTGTGCAGGTAGTGGGCGCAGACCAGGTCGAACTCGCCGTGCGGAAACGACGTGTCCAGGTCGTGGCGCACGGCGGTGACCCGGTCGCCAAGGCCGTGTGCGCCGGCGAGGGCCACGAGCCGCTTGACCGCCACCCCCGAGATGTCGACGGCCATGACCTGCCACCCTTGACCCGCGAGCCACAGCGCGTCGCCACCGTCGCCGCATCCGAGGTCCAACGCGTCGCCAGGCGACAGACCGGCAACCGTCTCGGCGAGCCGAGCATTCGGCCGTGGGCCGGTGGCCGCCAGTCGAGACACATACACTTCGTCCCAGAACGTGACCGCGTCAATAGCGCTCATCAGGACCCCCTTTCGTCGGTATGCGCCCAGTCTCACCAGACGCGCACTGATCTGGCACGGAAACTTGCGGTTCTGGCAAGATGGTCGTATGGATCGCGAAACGGACGAGGTGCTCGACGCGGTAGGGCCGCGACTTCGCGCGCTGCGTCGCCACCGCGGCATCACCCTCGCCGACCTCGCGACGACAACCGGCGCGTCGGAGAGCGACCAGCACTGACTCCGGATACATCGGCACCCTGCTGGCCTGGGCCAAGGACCTTTTCGCATCACGATCGATCGCCGCCAAAGGTCGCTGTCGATGTCGCGTGGGGCCCTGACCTGTGGAATTTCATGAACGCCGACACTGTCGACTTTGACGAGACGTCACCAGCGAAACCGAGGGTATGCCCACCACCCCGGCGGAGTGACGTCTGTCGCCAGTGTCGCGATCCGCCAGGCCTGAACCTCGTTGCATTGCGCTGTTGTGTGCGACTTACTGCTCCGCACAAAAGTACCCACCGGTCCGCCGACCCTTGATGGACAAGATCTTTTCCGGAAATCCACAGTCCGAATCGGATCCAAGAACGGACACCGGTACCCCGTAAACGACTCGGGGCCGCGTGCGGACAGACTCCGCACGCGGCCCCGAAAAGGATGCCTCAGACCACCGCATTGGGCCGGATCGGCCGATGCACCGTGCCGACCGGGGCCACCTGGATCCACTCCACGTCGCTCGCGGCCACCGCGCTGGGCCGAACCGGCCGATGCAGCTGGTTCTGCGGCGTGCCGGTGACGGCCGAAGCGGCCGGTGCGGCCACGGCGAGCACGGCGCCCGCGAGAAGGGCGGCGACGGCCAGTTTTTTCATCATTGAATCCCCTTGTCCCAGTGCAACTTCCACGGCTTCCAGCTATCCGCCGATGGACTCGACCGCTCGACTCTAAGATCGCCTTTACCCGGAGGACAACACGATTCCCGCGCGGCTGCACCGGCAGGGAGCCCACTCTGCACAAAAGTACCTCCTGGCGAACACGGGAACAGGGAAGCATGTTCGGCCAATAGACAGAAGGTGTTCACGAACCCGGGGGAAGAGTGAAGTATGCCTCTTCCTCTTGGGAGAAATGGAGCCGCCGCCCCCATCGCCAGCAGCGACAGCACCGTGCCGATGCCCGCGCTTTCCACAGCGAGCGCGCGGGGCCGCCGCGCGATTTCGACCGCGTCGGCCAGCCGGTCGATCCGGTCGTCGACGATGACGGCGTCGGTCGAACCCCGCGAGCTTTCGCCGCGGTGTCCGCTCTTCCGCTGACGGTGCGACGGCGGGCTCCCCTGCCGGTGGCGCTGGTGTGCGGGGTCGGCTCGATCGGGCTGATGGTGGCGCACGGGAACGTGGCGCCGTGTCAGATCAGTCCGTTGTAGAGGGTTTGCTGTCGTTGGCGCGCTTGGTGGATATCGCCCTGTGGTCCGGTTTCGGGGCGAATGACGAGACGGTCCGAGAGGCGTGGGCGGCGGTCCGTGCGCTCCGGCGTGGGCTTGCCGGGCGCCCGTTGCTTGCCCGGGTTCGTGCGTTGTTCGGCCCACGCAGCCTCCGTGCGCCAAGGTCTTCTGCCGGACCTTGTTTGTGGGTATTCCACGGATGCTCAGTCGGCGATGACGTCGAGTTGCCGCAGGTCCGGCGGGATGAGGGTGGTGCTTTTCATGAGGTGGCGGATGAGGTTGTCGTTGAGGGCGTTGCCCAGCGGTTCGCCGACCTCCTCCCGGGTGAGGCCCGCGACGCCGTCTTTGGACAGCCGGGTGCGAGTGTCCACAATGGCGTGTTCCACCTTCTTGGCGCTCCACCTGGCGCGCGGCTGCAGTTCGGCGAGTTGCTCGGCGGTCTGCTTCCAGGTCAGCGGTTGGGGGTAGGCCTCGTGCCGCAGGTACCGCTGCCCGAGCACGATGAGGGCGAGCCGTTCGGTCTCCGAGAGGTGCCAGATTCGGGGCGGCGCCGTGGGGTCGCTGTGCCGGGGCACCGGACGCTCGTGGTCCGGTCCGGTGACGAACACTTCCAACAGGTGCTCGCGCTCACCGGAGCCTGGTACGAACAGCGGTGTGTATCCCTCGGCGAGGGGAATCGGCTCGTCCTGCGGGAAGAGCACGCGCGAACCGGGCAACCGGACCGGCAGCCGTCCGGCGGTGCTGAGCCACCACTGATGTTCGCGGTGGATCAGTCGGCCGTGGCATCGGCTGACACTACGGTCGTTCTCTCCGACGCATACGTGGACCTCCGGCCGGTTTCGTCCGAAGAGGATGGTCCGGCCATCACGAGGGCCGAAGCTGACCCCGCCGATCACACTGAGCACGTAGATCGTGCCGGGCGTCGATGCCGGGACGCCGAGGGCGAGGCTTTCGTGCCCGGCGGCAAGGTATTCACCGCCTGCCGGCGGCACTGTCTTGTCCATCATGATCTCCAGGTGGATTCGTGCCCGCCAGCATGCCGCGCCGCGCCGGGACGGGTCCCCGGCTCACGTCTTCGGCAGCTTGGCGGAGGCCGGCTGGGCGATGGCGGTGGCCAGGCCGCAGAGTTGGTCGAGCGGTTGCGGACCGGTGAGCACGACCAGCAGCAACTCGACCTTGGCCGAGGAGGCGGCGTCGGTGTAGCGGCGGTACACCACCTGCACATGGCACGCCTTGTCCTCGCTGACCTGCTCGACGAACGCCCGCCGGCCCGCGATCCAGGTCGGCTGCCCGTCGTCCGCGGTCAGCGGCTCGTTGCGGTCGAAGCGGATCAGCAGGTTCGCCCGGCTTGTCGTGCTGTGCCAGCGGCACGACCAGTGCCCAAACCCGATCTCCGGGTCCACCGCGTCGACACCGGGAAAGCGCGACAGCGCGTCCGCGTCGAGCAGTGCGCAGGCATCGACGTTGATCAGGGACGCGGGATCGGCCGGGGCGCGGCGTGCGATCTCGCCACGAGAGAGCGCCGTGACGGCAGTGTTCGTCGCGGTGTCAGCCATCGCGCAAAGATCCGCTGGGCCGGTCCCGTTCTGCCGGGCGGCGATCGCGACGCGGTTGCCGCCCGCGAGCAGCAGGGTGCGGTCGCATTCCTCACCGTCGAGGGGCTCGCGCACGATGCCGATTCCTCCGACCTGGTCCACACCGGCCGGGGCATCGTCGGAGCCGGCCGCGTCCAGCTCGGTCTTGACATCGACCTTGCTGTTACCCGAACTGACGACGACGTCGCAGCGGTCGAAGTTGCCGTACTCGGGATCCCGCTCGGCTTCGCCGAATCGTGCCAGCGCGGACGCGTCGGTCAGCGCGCACGGGTCCGCCGTGCGCGGATCTCCGAGGGCCGGCACAGCCTGGCGACTGCTGCTTTCGGGGCCAGGCAACGGATTCGCGGTGCTGCCGCCGGAACTGGTCGCCGGGTTGACCATGAACCACGCCGCTGTCGCCGCCGCGACGATCATTGCGCCCGACACCGGCACCAGCTTCGGCCAGCGCCGGGCTGGGCGGACGCTGTCTGCCGCCTGTCGCAGCAAACGCTGGGCTTCGGCCGCCGTGGGCCTTTTCGCCGGGTCGACCCGCATCAGGCGGGACAACACGGGAGCCAGCGGTGAGTGGGGGTCCGGGGCGGCCACGTCGGCGGCGATCGTGCGCCGCCAGACCGCGCCCTGGTTGTCGGTGGGGCCGAACGGTGACACGCCCTCCGTGAGGGCGTACAGCGTGGCGCCAAAGGAAAACAGGTCGCCGGCTGGGGTCGCCTCGTGTCCCCGCGCGACCTCCGGGGCGATGTACCCCGGGGTGCCGGCGATCAGGGCGCTGCCGGTGACCGTCACGTCCGCGTGCATGAGGCGGGAGATACCGAAATCGCTCAGCTTGACCCGGTCATCGGCGGTGACGAGGATGTTCGCGGGCTTGATGTCGCGATGCACGACGCCGACGGCGTGTACCGCCGCGAGCGCACCGGCCAGTTGGGCGCCGTAGCGCGCGACGCGGTCGGGCGGCAGCTTTCCGTGCCGGGCGAGGTTCGGCGCCGACGTGTACTCCATCACCAGCCACCACTCGCCGTTCTCGGACACCGTGTCGAACACGGTGACGACGTTCGGGTGGTTGAGCTTCGCCAGGATCCTGGCCTCACGGCGGAGCAACCGCATCCGGTCGGCGCCGCCGCTCCCAGGCAAGAGCGCGTGCTTGAGCGCCACCACCCGATCCAGATCCTGGTCATGAGCGCGCCACACCACACCGTTCCCGCCGGCATCGACCTCCTCGTCCAGCCGGTACCGGCCGGCAACCAACTCCCCCGGGCGCACGGCACCACTCTAGAGCCTTGACCGGACATTTACGGCTGAAACTCCGTCATGCAGCCCGGACGTGGGACCGCGGCGGTTCGCGCGCCGACACGGTCGCGCTCCGGAAACCGTGCGGGGAGGGGTCCCGGCAGGAGCATGCCATCGTGAGCTCGTTGGCGCCGGAGCGACCGGTGTCCGTGGAACGGGATCCGGCAATAACGGCGTGCTGAGAAAGGGCATTATGACCAGGACACTGCTTGGCATCGCGGTGATCACCGCCTTGCTCACCCCGGCCGCGGCGTCAGCGGCCTTGTCGGCGAATCCTCGCCGAGACGGCAGTCCCGCCTGCACCCGGCAGGTGGCGGTCGAACCCGGTGACATCGTCTGCATCGAAACCGTCGCGGGAACCCGGCGGTTGGAGATCACCAAAGGGGGCACGGCCGACCGACCACTGATCTACGCCGGCCACGGGCAGCAGGTCGCGGGCATCGATGTCCACGCCGACAACGTCGTCGTGGACGACTACACGATGAACCGGCCGGCGGCGCCCGGGATCGAGATCCACGGAAACAATGTCACCGTCGAAAACAGCACGGTCACCGCGCCGCAGGGCGGAGACGGCGACGGGCTGCGCTTCTTCGGTAATGACATCAGGATCCTGCGCAACACCATCACCGATACCGATAACAGCACCGGCGCGCATGCCGACTGCATGCAGACCTTCGCCACCGACGACGAGGACGTTGCCAGCCAGCACATCCTGATCGACGGTAACCGGTGCGAGCGGATCGACAACATGTGCCTGATGGCGGAAGGCCCGAACTCCGAAGCGGGTGACGGCAGCGGCAGAGGTGTCTCTCGGGACTGGACCTTCCGCGACAACTACTGTCAGACCCGACAGGCGTCGCAGACGGTGATGATCGACGACGTGCAATACGTGACCCTCAGCGGAAACACCTGGGCGGCCGGACCGGACCACGCCATCGGCCTGCAGAACCATTCCACCAACGCACACGTTATGAACAACAAGCTCGACCCGTCCATCCGCTGCGAAGTCGGGATCGACGACTCCTCCCGCAAGGGGTACCAGGGACCAGCGCCCCGCTGTGCACCTTGACGGCGCTTCGAAAGGATCCGTACCAGTGTGTGCCGCGACGGGTGGCCCCAGTGACCGGTCCGCACGCACAAGGCCTCGACGTCGCGAGAACGGTCGCAGTCCGAGCGCCGTCAGTGCCCGAGCTTGTGCCGTTCGACCAGGCTTAGCCGCGCGGGGACGGTCAGTCCGGGGAGCGGATCGAACCGGGCGTAGCCGGCGGCCGACACCGGGCCTGCCACCGGCTCGTTCGAGCGACGCCACCGGATCGGCAAGGGGCGGGATGCACCAACCGTCGATCGTTGGCGGCCGCTGTCCACTGATTCCACGACGCCGTCGCCAACAGGCCCACGTCCTCGTCTGAGGGTGCGCCAAAGGATTGGGCTCAGCCGTCGCTCATCCGGTCGCGGTGGTCCGGATGGCGTTGAACCCGTGGTGGCGGGGCGGCGCTGATACGTGGTCCCATGCTCGGCTGTTCTCCGGATGTGTCGACCGCGGCACAGGCTTCGAGCACTTCGTCGGTGGAGGCGGCGACCACGGACGGCATCGGCGGTCCGCTGGCCGAGTTCGCCGCGGGCACTGAAGCTTCGATCGGACATTTGGGCAGCGAGGACGACCGTATGTACCAACGTTGCCCGACCGCGACCTCGGGGGCCGCGATTCCGGTAGAATTCCCCCAAATCCGTTGACGTCAACCATCTATCGAAGGATCCGAATGTTGCGAAAAGTCATTGCCAGCGTCGGTCTGGCGATGTCGGCTTTCACCGGTGCCGCCTTGCTGGCCCCGGCAGCGGCACAGGCGGAGGGACGCTGGGTATACGTCCAGTGGTGGTCGGCAACCACGCCGACGGAAAACAGTGCGGCGCACTTGCGCTGCGCCGTGACGGCGCAGCAGAGCTACTCTGGCCACAACTTTCAATGCCGCGACATCCCTAACGCCAATACCTTCCCTCGCCGTGTCGAACTGTGGGTGGAGTATTGAGCCTCGCTGTGAGGCGAATGTTCAGGTTTGTGAGCGTCTCTGAAGTCGGGAAGGCGCGCGAGGTGACCTCTGGCCTGCGGTGATGCGAGTCTTTGTACTGGCATGATCGCGGCGCGAGAGGTCACCTTCGTCTTTCGCTGACGAGCGGATCACCTTCGACGGCCATCACCCCGCACGGCTGCTGTCGAGGCCAGTGAGTGCGGCGAGGGGTGCTGCGCATCGGCCGCTGCCGGACTCGCGATGTCGCAACACCTCCATTGTGGAATTGGGAGTGTGTCGTGGCACAAGGAAAGGGCGCGGGCTGCGATCGCGGTTGGTCGACCGCCGTTGTCTCCAGGGCGACCGCCGATCAGCCGACGTGACGAGCGGCAGCGTTTCTAAGCCGGTTGTCGCGACGACCGGTTGAATCCGGGGAATATCGAGCCATCCGCTATACCGAGCGCTTGGCAGAAGCAGAAGCGGTCGTCTCGGTCGGTTTCGCGCGGGGATTCCGACACCCCAAGGGTGAGCACGCTCCCAGGGCGGGGTATAGCCTGCTGTACCCCCTGTTCGGGTGCCCAGGGGAATGATCTCAGCCGGCATCACTGGTGTGCTTGTAGCAGCAAGCCAGGACCAGTCTCAAAGGACAAAGTGATGTCACTGTCAGGGAAGTTGAGTACAGATCACCCCCCACTCCGGGCGGGATCCGCGGCGTTATCGGCCGGTATCCGCTGGTGTCGTTCTTTGTGTTGGCGTATGTGCTGAGCTGGACGGCGTGGGCACCGTATGTACTGTCTGAGAACGGTCTGGGGATTCTGCACTTCAAGTTTCCCATGGTCGGCGGTACCTCGCAGCTGGCCGGTGTGTTGCCAGGCGCTTTCGTGGGGCCGATCCTGTCGGCGCTCCTGGTGACCGCGGCGGCGGACGGCAGGCCGGGGCTGCGTGTATGGGGCGGGCGGTTGGTCAAGTGGCGGGTCAACTGGCGCTGGTATGTCGCGGTTGTGGTCGGTGTTCCGGCAGCTCTGTTCTTCACCGCGATTCCGTTGTCCGACGACCATATCGGAAGCCTGCCGACCGAGGCACTGGTTGCCTACGTTCCCGCGTTGATCATGCAGATGTTCACGACCGGACTCTCGGAGGAGCCCGGCTGGCGTGACTTCGCCCTGCCGCGCATGCAGCGTCGGTTCGGCCCGGTCGTCGGCAGTTCGATTCTGGGCCTGCTGTGGGCGGTCTGGCACTTTCCGCTGTTCTTCAGCGACTGGGGTGGCCCGGCGGTGGACTGGTTGACCTTCGTCGAATTCACCGCCGTCTGCATCGCGTTCAGCCTGGTCATGACCTGGGTGTTCAACCGGACGAGGGAGAGCCTGCCGGTGGCGATCCTGCTGCACACCAGCGTCAACAACTTCTTCTCGATCGCGTTCTCCGGGCTTTTCCCGACCCTGACCGACCGGGACACCACGCACGTGTTCCTGATCAGCGCTAGCATCGTGGCGAGCGTGCTGCTCATCATGACCCGTGGCCGCCTCGGCTACCGGCCGGTCGACCGACAACCGACCGAGACCATCGCGACGGTCTGAACCATCCCGCTGTGCCGGGTCTCGACCCCTGACCAGTGTTCCTTCACGGGAAAACCGGTCAGTGGTCGAGGTTGTTCGCGTTTTTGAGGTAGTGGAGGACGGCGGCCACGCGTCGGTCCGTCCGATCGGTCGGTGGCAGGTCGAGCTTGGCGAAGATACTGCGGATGTGCTTGTGGACGGCGCCGTCGGTGACGACGAGCCGTTCGGCTATGGCGCCGTTGCCCAGGCCTTCGGCCATCAGCGTCAACACCTCGCGTTCCCGTGCGCTAAGCCGTCCCAGGCAGGTGTCGGGTCTGGTATGGACCAGCATCTGCGCAACGACTTCCGGGTCGATGGCCGTGCCACCGGCCGCCACCCGGTGCAGCGCGTCCAGGAATTCCTCGACCTGCCCGACGCGGTCCTTGAGCAGGTAGCCGAGCCGAGTGCCGCCGTGGATGAACAACTCGGTGGCGAACGCCTGCTCGACGTAGGCTGACAGCACGAGCACGGCAAGTTCGGGCCGACGGCGCCGAGCCTCGACGGCCGCCACGATCCCTTCGTCGGTGTGGGTCGGCGGCATCCGAACATCCACGATGGCCACATCAGGCGCGTGGTCGCTCACCGCTGCGAGGAAATCGTCGGCGTTGCCCACAGCGGCCACCACGTCAAGGGATTCGGCGCGCAGCAGCAGCGTGAGACCCACGCGCAGCAGTGAGTCGTCCTCGGCGATCACAATCCGCATGGCAGGCTCACACTCAAAACGGTCGGTCCACCAACGGGGCTGGACATAGTGAACGTCCCGTCGTGCGCTTCGATACGCTGACGGATACCGGTGATCCCGGACCCGCCGTGCTCGTTCGCTCCGCCGTCCCCGTTGTCGGTGATGTCGACGAACAACCTGTCGCCACGATTGCGGAGCCGCACGGTGACCTCATCGGCGTTGCTGTGTTTGGCGACGTTGGTAAGCGCTTCGGCCACCACGAAATAGGCGACCGCTTCGAGGGAGGCAGCGTACCGGTCGGACAGGTTGGCATCAATGCGGCAACTCACCGGACAGGACACGGCCAGCGCGGCGAGCGCATCGGGAAGGCTGCGCTCAGTCAACACCGGCGGCAGGATACTCCGCACGACCCGGCGCAGTTCGATCAGCGCCTCCTCGGCCGCTTCCTGGGCATGCCCGAGGAATTCCCCGACGCCGACCGGATTCCGCTCCAGCGCGCGTTGCGCCGCGCCGAGCAGGATAGTGACGGCGACGAGCCGGTTCTGCGTTCCGTCGTGCAACGACCGCTCGATCCGCCGCAGTTCCGTGGCGTGCGCGTCGAGCGCGGCCGCACGAGTCGCGGTCAACTCCGCGACGCGCAGCGCGAGATCCGTGCCGCGGGCCGGTGGCAACAACGCGGTTCCCGGCCACGCCTGCAACCAAGCCATGCCAGGCAGGATGAGCACGGCGACCACGGCCGCCGCCAGACCCGACAGACAGACGGTCAGGGCACCCGCCCAGTCGTGCACCATCCAGAATCCGAGCGACGGACCGGCGAGGTTGGCGGGTACCACCTTCCACCACAACGGAAGCGAAACGTCGTGTACCACGTCGAGCGGTAAGGTCAAGGCGATCAGACCGATCAGCAGCCCTCCGGTCCCGTGCCAGACCACCCAGGAAAGTTCCCGCCGGACGGGCGAATCCCGCAACGCGGCACCGATGTGGGCCGGTACCGGCTCCGGGGTGAGGATTTCCGGCTTCCACCGGGACAGGCGCGCGCGCTCCCGGTCGGCAAGGGTCCGCACTATCCGCAACGCGCCTGGCGCCAGCAGGACCCCGACACCGACGACACACAGTGCCACGACGACCAGCAGATACAACACCACGCTCGCGGCGAGCACCGCGGTGCCCACCCCGCCGACGACGCGATCCAACGAGTCCAAGGTGAGGTGGGCGCGGGCGGCGATGTCCCGCCAATGCGCGGCGCGCTGTCCGTCAGGGGCCGACCTTCCCACCCGGAGAGGTTAACAACACGAAACCGCCACCCGCCTTAGCCAAGCTGCCTGCGCGGGAGCGCGACCACCTCGCGGATCGCCTTCTGACCCTCCGCGGCAAGCTCCCGGAACTTGTCGGCATCGGCGATGCCGGACTCCTCTTGGTAGCGAGCCAGCACGCGAAGCCCGGTGAGGTCGTCCACGGAGATGATGGAGAATCCGGCGTCCTCCGCCGCCGTGACCAAAGTGGACAACGGGCGCGCGTCTCCCCAGCCGAAGATGTCCTCACTGACGTACCTCGTCCCCGGTCGCGACGCGAACCGGGCACGAGCGCGCTCGTTGCGAAACGTGCCACCCCGGCGCAGCACCGCTTTGCGGCGACCGAACATCTCGTCGAGATCGCCGCCGCACAGGGAAAGAACGGAACTCGAGAAACAGTCGGCCACCGAGCGTCGAGTTCGATGTTGGACAGCGGGTTACCCCCGGCGAAGGCGTAGCGGTTGCCCGTATAGGGGTCGGTGGTCATGCGGGTGTCGGCGAAGGCACCCTCGTACATATCCCGGGTGAGGAACCGGTTGGCGCCGGGGTCGACCCCGACGCCCCGTTGCCGGTGTTCTTGTCGACCCCGGTGTCCTGACTGCTGTCGTCCTTGCCGTAGGCGGTGTAGCCGTAGGTGGCCTTCGTGTTGCCTGTGGCGTCGGTGATCGCCTGGAGGATTTTCCGGTTGGGTGGGGATAAGATCGCAGGTCGACGTTGGCGTCCGTGGTGGTTGTGGCACTCTGCTAGTACTGCAACGGCACTCGCTTGCTCCGTAGTGGATCATGGCGTCGTGGTGGTTG
>NZ_JBHUKR010000002.1:0-210572 GCF_042684065.1 Amycolatopsis pigmentata
GCGACAAGCACCCACTGTGAAAACCCAATACACGATCAAACCACCAACACAAAGTCAAACTGCGCGAAGTGCGGCCGCGCCCCAACCGGACCCGGCGGTGTCCTCTGCCCCGCCTGTCGCCAGGCAATAGAGAACAGGTCAGCCAGCAGCTACTACGACAACCTACTCTAAGCCGCCAGATAAAAGCATGTTCAAGAGCTGGCACTGCGCACCAGCACAATACTCTTGCGAGTGGCCGCCACGCTGCGCCTTCGGGAACCCGGCTGTCGAGGCTGCGTGCTATGACTGGTCAGTTCCGACGCCTTGGTGCAGATGAAAGTGTTTACGTCCCGGGTGTAGTCCTCCCAACCGTCGTACCGAAAGTCGGCGTGCTGGACCTCTCGGTCGATCACGTGGAGTGCGGGCGAAGGGATGGTCGCTCACTGTGGCACGGTTCTAGCCGCAACCTCAAAGTCAACCGGGGTATCAAGTCTGTTAGACGAGCATGTTTCCAGCGTGGTCGCAATCCAATCAGACGAAACTGCCTTGAAGAGGTCTCGATGGACACTTACTATAGCCACCTGTGCATGCTCGGCAGCACACTGAAGATGTTCCAGCGCGGCAATCACAATTCCTGAATTCAAGAAACTCGTGAATCCATCGAGCAGCAGAAAGGTCGGCTCAACGCGCGCGTGGTATCGAGCATGAATGCCCGCTAGTTCCAGGAGAATTAGTGATTGCAGATTGCCGCTCAACTGAGCGCCGGTCGACTCCCATTTGCGCCCATTAACCTCCACGGTCCAGTACACCTGCATGTTTTCGTAGCGAACATCTCTTACTAAGTTGCTTTGACTTGAAAAAAGATCAAGTGTTGCCTTCATTGACGACACACTCAGGTCAAATAGTTGAGCGAGATGAACAATGTTGCAGACAGCGCCTGGCCGCGGTTCCCCTAGCAGGATTGTCTTATATGGTCGCACAACATAGGGTACAGGAACGCCATCTAGAATGTGAGTGACGTCGCCCGCGCGCCCCCTTGTGGCAACATCATGAGTATGTGGGTCAAACCATCGCACTGCCATGTCGACATCCCGACTACGTGACATATTTGCTACGTGATCAGGGTAGGCTACGCTTGCAATGAGGCGGGTTAGGACTGTCTTCCCGCTAGCATTGGGTCCGGTAATGAGATTCCGCATGCCGAGGTCGAATTTTCGGCCCTCTAGCGACGTGACTGGCGCAGAATTGACCGATATAGACTCAACAAGTCCAATATGATGCAGCGCTCCACCGTTTACCTCGGCAGCCTTTCGAGCCTCGTGCAGCCTCTTCCACGCTCTGAGTTGAGCTGCCGAATAAATACACCCACCATCCGAATCAATGGATTTGCCATGAGCAAAGCAACACCAAATCCCATTCTCAGGCTCGCTACGCTCCGCGACGGATAGACCACCCGTTCCTCGCGGACCTTCCGGCGACGCCGCGTAAATGTGAGCAGCCACGCCAATATTCACTGTCTGCCGCGACCCCACCCCCGGACCGATCGTCAGCCGCCCACAGTTCAGAATAGAACATTGATATCCGGCCCTCTCCGCCATTATTCTCTTGGTGGCTGCAGAGAATTCCGCCCTGACGCTCACTCTCGGCCCCTTCCTTGAACCGGTCGCACATTGTACGGTGAATGAACGACAAGAGGTCCATCAAACGTTGACACGGCCAGTGCTGGAGTCAAGGTCTCTGTGCGATGACGGCAGACGCAAGTGCTACGCATCCAGGGAATCGACTGAGCGCGCATGTATGAAGGCTATCCCGCTCCACGCGGGTCCCCTCGTAGCCGTTCACCGATAGCTGTCCGAAGAACACCGGGGACGACATCGTCGCGCAGCGTTCCGACTAGTACCGGCTCGTGTGCCGTGACGTGCTGGAGCGCAGCGTTGAGCGCCGGTGCACCGCGCTCATCGGTGAGGGCGGTAATGATGGCATCGACGTCTCCCTCGCTCGCTGTGCCACGTTTGGTGATGTTTCGAATCGACACGGCTGCTTGTCGTACCTTGGCCAGGATCTCCTCCGGCGCGGGGTAGGTCGTGACTTCATCCTCGAAGTCGGGCCAGCCGTCGGGCAGCGCCGACGGTGGCTGGCTGCCCGGCCGTTTCCGGACGCCGCGAAGTCCGCGTGTGGCCGTTCGCGCATGGATCTCGGCGGCCACGGAGCCGATCAGCGCTTGGAGTTGCTCAGCAGTTGTGCGTGCGGTCCCCGATGTGCCGAGCGCATCGCGTAGTGCCTCTTCAATGGCCTTCCGTTGCTCGTCGCCGGTATCAGCAAAGCGCACCAGCACCCTAGCCACCGCTGGGAGATCGGGGGGCGTGGGCTCATGCAGGATTCGAAGTCCGCATCGGATCAGCCGGTCCCGCCAAATTGGGAGTGATCGGGCCATGCCGTCATCAACGAGATCGAGAGCTAACCGAGGTCCGACAGGCACGATGTCACCCAAGCGACCGCTGGCACCTTTATCTATCGACTCCACGAGTTCGACAGCCGCCCGATGCTCGTGGTCTTGGGGCGTAGAGAACAGGCGACCAGCCGCGAAGATCCACGTATTCCGCCAATGGGGGCTGGGGGCAGCGATCCGCAGACGTGTCGTGACGACGTCCAGCGGCCCCGTCGTGAGGTACGTGGCCGCCATAAGTTCCTGCAGTGATCGCACGTCGAACCCATAGCCGTGATCGCCGCGGGGCGCGATGAGCACAAGACGGTGTGTAGCAGATGTGAGGATCTTTGCATGCAAGTCCGCATCCGCGCCAGACGGCTTGAAACCGGCGTCATGAAGCACTTGCCAGGTCAGGTCCTCCAACTCCTGACCCGTGAGCGTCGCATGAGAGCGGTCACCAGCTTCGCTGCGCACCTGGAGTTCAAAGCCAACGCGCGCGTGCAGTTGCTGGATCTGCTGTCCATGATTCTGGAGAATCCAATGGAATCCGGATTGTTTGTCTCGCTCCCGCTTGAAGACGGTGTCGTAATAGCCCCAGAACAGGCTGAACCGGTCGGGTGCGAGCTGACCAGCAGCACCCATAATGATCGTCATGATGAGCACCTGAAGCGGCGTACGCAGCAAGTTTTTCAGCGCGTCGTCCTCGGCCGCTCGGGTCAGTTGCCGGACAACTTTCTCGAATCGGTCGAGATCGTTCCGCAGTCGTACCCTCGTCACCAAGGTGCCGTAGGACACCGCTTCGGGGGGTTCAAGATAGTCCAGATCGACACGCTCAAATTGTGTAGGAGCAATGTTCTCTACATAGCCGATCGGCCGGGTGGTGAGAACGACGAAGACATCGCAATCATCGGCCTCAGCAGTGGTGACGAACTCGGTGACCCGCTGAATCAACCGCTTTCGTACCGCCGGTTCGGTAACCTCGTCAAGTCCATCCAGGACCAGGAACCATGGCCATTGCCTCATCCAGGAGACAAGCGCTGATGGCTTGACATCCCCCAGATCTGAACGCTTAGATACCCGCTCGGCAAGATACCTGATCAGCGTCGAGTCTTCATTGAAACCGTTTTCTTGGGCATACTCGGCCAGGTCAATGCGCATCGCCCACCGCCGATGACGGGGTAGCGACCTGCCCATCCGATTGAGCGCGTCTTCCGTGCCAGAGATAACCCGCACATGGTCCCCGCTCAGATCACTCGCCCCAGCGAGCATAGCAGCCCGGTAAACTTGGACGAGAAATTTCGAGATCGTGGTCTTCCCATTACCGGGAGCACCCGCGACAACAAGGTGACGCGGACCGCGGCGTACAGTTAACTTGGGTCTCAACATGCGCTCACCCCGATCAAGCACATTCCCAATGACACTGGCACGTTCACCCCCATTTCCAGAAGTCACCGGCAGATCAATGACGACCTCATGAACAGGTATGCCACTGCCATCCCCACTGCCAGCCTCATCAAAGTAGATGGCACTTTCGCCTATCAATGTCGTCCGAGCGTGCGCCCGAAGGCCCGGCCCAAGTTGCTCGATTGGCAAAGCGTTGGTGAACTGTGTCAGGTGAGCGAACACGTCTGCAGCGGTCAAAAAGCCGGGGAAGGCATTCCGGACACCCTTGTATCGTGTCAGCAGTATCTTTATCTGGTTCTCATCCCACACGCGCCACTTCTGGATTTTCGATATTCGAGCATGCCTCGCCCTGCGCTCGGAACCGTCGTCTACATCGTGACTTGAGTCTTCGAGCTTGTCGATGTAATCCTGAATAGCCTTGCGCAGCCGGTCATGTCCACCTGCCCCAGGTACCGGAGTCAGCGGAACGTTCGTGACCACGACGAGAAAGTCCGGGACGGGGTTTCTGCCTGATTTCGGGTCGGCCCACTCGTCAAGTTCCTTGCGGATTTGGCCCCACAGCCAGCTCGCGTCGTCTTCCGGGCGCGAAGACAGACGCGCCTTGTGCTTGACCTGAAAGACAGTGTACCCCTCCCACACCTCACCGGTCCCGTCTTCAGTCGCTTTCCAGACAAGCGGACCGTCGTGGTACAGGTCCCGGCCACCATCCCGGCCCGCCCCCATCACCTGGACACCAACGCCAAACGACTCCAACACAAGAGCAGCCGCTAGATCTTGAAATCCGATCGGCCCCAGTTGCTCCAGGTTGTAACCCATCACGCCCGCTGTCCTTCCACCGATCGGTGCTCCCGTCGACCACCGACGCCCCAATGATCAATCTACGCCCCGCGCCCTCGCGGATGTCATTAATCCCGAGGAACTGGCACAGTTGGTCTGCTTGTCTCAGGACCGAGGTCGCAGTGATCACGCCCGTTTACAAGCATGCCCAGGGAAGCCAGTTCACGATCCCTTTTTCCGGAGAGACTCTCCGGAAAAACCACGTGGGGGAGGCCCAGGATTCCTCAAACTCGGCCCGGGCCAGCAGTTGCTTCCAGTTCCTCCAGCATGTGCTCACCCGCTGGGAGGCTTCCTCGGGCACGGCGTCACGGCTCTGCTTCCTCGGGTGTCGGACTCGACGATACCCGCCGCTGTCGCCTGGTCGTCCCTGCTGGCGGCGCCCCGCCGCGCCGGGCCTGGTGACTGCCGGATCTCATCGGCAGATCTCAATAAGGACCCGAACACAGGCGGGCGCCCCTCGGGCGCCCGCCTGTGTTAATCAAGCAGATAGCAATGGCGGCTCGTTCTCGCGGGGCTCGGCTTCCGGTCGTTGTTCGGATCGGATCAGGGCGACGAGCGTTCTCGATCGGGCGGCACTGACGTGGAGGCGCTTGCGCAGCGTCTCCGCGGAAATCGGCCTGCGACACGTCGCCCAGTGCCGGGCATCCTCGACACGAGCCCGGGCAAGCAACTCGTCCTCGGCAGGTTTCCCAGACACCGGAGCCCGGTCACGCCGCACGTCTCCGGTGGCCACGGTGAGCAGTGGTGAAGGGCGGGCAGACACGTCCAATTCGCCCTGTCGCTCTGCCCCCGTGGTGATTGCCTGCAGCAGGCCGGGGCCGACTTCTGCCCATCCCATCAACAGCAGCGGCCCGACCGCGTCGAACAACGCCCGGCCGATATGCCCAGCGATCAGGGGCTCGGCCACGTTCAACGCCAAGGTCACGACGCTGGCACCCAGCAACAGCCGCCGCGCCGGCTTCAACACCTCGCGGCCGACGCCGCTCAGGGCGAGATGCCGGGTCGCGACCAGCAGGCCCAGCACCGTCAAATCCAACGCCGGTGCCACCAACGGCGCAATCCACACCGGAACACCGAGCCGAAGGGCGAGGTCGAGCACATTGCCGAACCCGAAGAGGAACGTCAGCCCGACCACCGTTGCCATGATCACCGATACCGACCGGACCGTCATGTCTGTGTGCCGGGGGTTAGGCATGTTCACCGATCCCCATCCGCAACTGGGTTTCCTGGGCACGTTCGGCCGCGGCGCTCGCGCCGTAGTGCCGCGGCATGTCATCCGAGGTCCAGCCCAACAGCAACATCAGATCGCCGGTGTCGCCGCCGCGGCGCTTCCACTCATGGGCGAAGTTGTGCCGCCACCGATGCGCATGCACCCCGGACAGCCCCGCCGCCAGGCCCCGCCGCTTGATCATGATCTTGATTCCGTTCGGCGCCAGCCGCCGGCCACCACGCTCGGCCAGCCACAGGTCCGGCAACTCCGCCTCCTTCCGCTTGGCTCGCGCCCGCAGATACCGGCTGATCGCCCGCGCGGTCTTCGGCCCGAACCGCACCCGCCGGTCCCGGTTGCCCTTGCCGCGATACCGAACCGAATCGGTGTCGAGGTCCACATCGTCGAGGAGCAGGTTGCCGACCTCTGACAGGCGGGCACCGGTGTTGTAGTACAGCCGGATGATCGCCTCGTCCCGGAGCCGCACGAAGTCCTTGCCCTTGCACGTGCCCAGCACCTTGGCGGTGTCGTCATCCTTGATCACGGGGATGAGCTTCTTCTGCGTCTTGGGCTGCTTCACCCGCTCCATCGGCGAGCGCTCGATGTCCTGCTCGTCCACCAGCAGCCACTTAAAGAACTGCTGCAACCCCTTGTGCTTGTTCAACGCCGTCGACGCCGAGCGGGTCTCGATCATCCAGCCCTGGAACGCCTCCACATGCGCCTTCGTCACCGCACAGGGGTCGTCCGCCGCCTCGTCGGCGTCAGGGTCCGGCGAGTACTCCTCCAGATACCGAGCCAACTGGGCGGCGGCGAGCAGGTAGTTGTAGCGGGTGGTCTCCGGGTGATTGGCCGACCGCAACGTGCGGTCCCAGTCCCGCAGATACCCGGCCCACGTCGTCGACAGGCCGAGCGTGAGCTTGTTCAGGTCCAACAGAGGCATCGGTGAAACCCTCCGAGTCAAGGCGTCCATGAGCGGCGTGCTCGACCTCGAAGAACTCACCAAGATCACAAAAAGAGGGCTTCCACAGGCTCTGACCTGCGAAAACCCTCTCGACCGTCGGGACGACAGGATTTGAACCTGCGACCCCTTGACCCGCGCCGATCGAACACCCCCGCACCGAAGCCGGATCACCAGACCGTGCTGGAGAACGCCGCGCAGGACCGGGCGATCGTCGCCAAGCAACGCGGCCCGCAATACGAAACCATCATCCGCTACGCGGTCGCTACCCTCCTACCCGCCGACTTCGCCCCCGCCGACCGGACAATCGTGCGCGACCATCTGCGCGGACGGGCCCACGCGATCGCCAGCGCGTTCGCCACCTTCACCGAGCACAACTACTACCGCCGCGGGAAACTCCGCCACCCGATCCGCGCGGTAGCCGAGCGGCGCCTCGCCGCCGGTGACCTGCTCTCGGTTCCGGAACTGGCCGCGCTCGCGCACGTGCCCACCGACGAGAGCATCCCCGGTCTGCAACGCGCGGGCGCCAAGGCCGTCCCACCCCCACCCGGCATTCCCGCAGACGGCGACGGGATCAAACCCATCGGGATCACCGACTCCGGCCATCCCCGCCCGGTCGGGTTGCAGGTCGCCGACGCCCGGCATCACGTGCACATTCTCGGCGCCACCGGATCCGGCAAGTCCGAACTGATGGCGCGCATGATCCTCGACGATGCCGACGCCGGCCGCGGACTGGTCGTCATCGACCCCAAGGGTGATCTCATCCAGGACATCCTGATGCGGCTACCGATCCGGCTCGGCGAACGGGTAGTGCTCTTCGACGCCACCAGCCGCACCCGCCCGCCAGTGCTCAACCCCCTGGAGGGCGAGGACACCGCCCGAACTGTGGACAACCTCGTGTCGATCTTCGCCCACGTCTACGCCGCCAGTTGGGGGCCACGTACAGAGGACATCCTGCGCTCCGCCCTACTGACCCTGCGCGCGCTGCCCGGCACCCCGACCCTGGAAAATCTGCCCAAGCTGCTCACCGTGCCCGCGTTCCGCCGTCGCGCCCTCGAGGCGATCAGCGACGACGTCCTGCGCGGCTTCTGGACCTGGTACGACGAGCTCTCCGAGGCCAGTCGGGCCCAAGTGGTGGCACCGCTGATGAACAAACTCCGCGGCCTGCTGCTGCGCCCCTTCGTCCGCGGCGCCCTTGCCGGAGGAGAATCCACAGTGGACATGGACCGTGTGCTCGATGGACAGATGTGCCTCGTGCGCCTCAGCAAGGATGCGCTCGGCATGGATACCGCGCGGCTGCTTGGGTCCATTGTGGTTGCGCGCACCTGGCAGGCCGCCACTCGCCGCGCCCGTATCCGCCAACGCGACCGCCGCGACGCCGCCTTATACGTCGACGAGTGCCACAACTTCCTCAATTTGGCCTACCCGCTGGAAGACATGCTCGCCGAAGCCCGCGGCTACCGGCTATCCATGGTGCTCGCGCACCAATACCTCCGCCAACTCCCGCGCGAACTCGAAGAAGGCACCTCCACCAACGCCCGCACCAAAATCATCTTCAACGCCTCACCCGAGGACGCCCGACACCTCGCCCAACACACGATGCCCAGGCTGTCTGAGCATGATCTGGCCAACCTCGGCCGCTTCCACATCGCCGCCCGCCTCGTGCTCGACAGCGAAGAAGCACCCGCTTTCACCGCCCAGACCCAGAAACTCCCACCGGCGATCCCTGGCCGTGCCCGGAAAATCCGGCACCTCGCCACGATCAAAACTCGGCCAACGACCATTCCCGGCAGCGAGAACACCGATCCGCCGACCGCGCACGACCCACGCCGCGCCGCCTAAACGAGACCGCCGATCGTCACACGGAAAGGACCATCCAGTCATGGCATCCATTCCTGCGCCCCAGCGCGCGCTGCGCGGCCACCGCGCCCAGCGCCCCATGCCGCGTGTCCGGAATTCGGCCGAGCATCATGCTTGGCTTGCTCAGCACCTCACGCCCCGGGATCGATGGTTGGTGCGGATGATCTTCGAACACAAGGTGTTCACCACCCACCAGATCATCGACCTGTGCTTCCCCAGCCGCCGCGCGGCCAACCTACGGCTGCACAACCTGCACCAGTGGGGTGTCCTGCACCGCTTCCAGCCCCACCGCGACAGCGGGTCCCACCCCATGCACTACGTCCTCGACACCGCCGGGGCCACCCTGCTCGCCCACGAACACGGCCTGGAACCCGCCGCCCTGCGCTACAGCCGCGACCGCGAAATCGGCCGCGCCTACTCCCTCCAACTCGCCCACACCGTCGGCTGCAACAGCCTGTTCACCACCCTCGTCCGCCACGCCCGCTGCGCCGGCGCCACCGGCGAGCTCACCGCGTGGTGGTCGGCCGCCCGTTGCGGCCGGCACTGGGGCGATATCATCACCCCTGACGGCTACGGCCGCTGGCGCCAAGCGGGCCGGGAACTCGAATGGTTCCTCGAATTCGACTTCGGCACCGAGCAACTCTCCCGTCTCGCTAACAAACTCACCCGCTACGAACAGCTCGCCACCACCACAGGCATCACCACCCCCATCCTCATCTGGCTGCCCACGCTGGAACGCGAAGCCACCGTCCGGCGCACACTCGCCGACACCCTCCGCGCGCTCGACCACCCGGACCGGGTTCCCGTCGCCACCACCAGCGCCCCAGCCAGCGCCGATCCGCTCGACATGACCCAACCCCGGTGGCTCGGCGTTGGCGACACCGGAACCGGCGGCCGCGTCGCTCTGGCCGATCTCCCTGCGCTCTGGCCTGGGCTCATGCCACCGGCAGCACACGCACCGGATACCCGCGGGCTCGGTCTACCGGTCGAGAAACGCGTCGACCTAGCGCCGCCGCACCCGATGCCACCACCCCAACCCGCCTACCGAGGCTTGAGGTGACCCGTCCTCATGGGCAAGGCCGCCGCCATCGGGACCGCCCTCGTCGCCACGGTCATCCTGTTCATCGCTGGCGGCGCGATCGCCGTCATCCAAGCCCTCCTCGGCAGCAATACCAACGCGACCGCCTGCACCGTCACCGGAACCACCGCCTCCCAGATCGGCTACGAGCCCGAACAACTCGCCAACGCCGCCACCATCGTTGCCGTCGGCAAACAACTCGGCGTGCCCGAACACGGCTGGGTCATAGCGATCGCCGCCGCCCTCCAAGAATCCGGACTCCGCAACCTCGACCACGGCGACCGCGACAGCCTCGGCCTTTTCCAGCAACGCCCATCCCAAGGCTGGGGCAACCCCGACCAGATCATGAACCCCGCCTACGCCGCCACCCAGTTCTACCGCCATCTGCTCGCCATTCCCGGATGGCAGAACATGAGCGTCACCGAGGCCGCCCAAGCCGTTCAGCACTCCGCCACACCCGACGCTTACACCGAGCACGAACCCGTCGCGCGCTACCTGGTCGACCTTGCGCAAACCGCCACCTGCATCAACGGCGTTTCCGGCACCGGAGACTGCACCAATATTCAAGCACCCAACCCCGCCGCACTCGCTGCGATCAATTTTGCCTGCGGTCAAAGAGGATTGCCCTATGTCTGGGGCGGCAATGGCGCTGACGACGGCGGTTTCGACTGCTCTGGCCTGACGAAGGCCGCCTATGCGGCAGCAGGAATCACGCTACCACGAACGGCACAGATGCAATATGATTCAGGTGCACGAGTCCCAGATGGACAACCGCTGCTGCCAGGCGATCTTGTCTTCTACGGCACCCCCGCAAACATTCACCACGTCGGTCTGTACATCGGCGCGGGTAAGATGATCGATGCGCCGACGTTCGGACAGTCAGTGCAGATTGAGCAATATCAATCCGGAGAATTCGCTGGGGCAACGCGCCCAATTGACTTGAGCAATCGTCCAGGGTGACCAGTGGCCTTTACCAATTTGTGGGGTGGTCGTCGAATGCCCGGCTCATGACCTATCCAGGAGCCGGTCAAAGAACTCCGAGACTGTGTTTGCAGCGCGATCTTCGCCGAGCTCGTAGCCACTGAAGCGGTAGACCTCGTAACCGGCCAATCGGAGGTCACGATCGCCGCGTGTGGTCTTGCTGTAGATGCGCGGGCTCGGCTGACGGGCAGAGGTCGTGTAATGCTGCTCCCCGTCGACCTCAAGCACGACTCGCCTCAGCCTCGGCAACAGCATCAGGAAATCCATGCGCTGGTTGAGATAGGCGTCCTCCCCTCGTTGTCTTCGCGAGACTGGGTCCCAGTGCAGCCAAACCTCGGGCAACAACGCGAACAGCGGGTCGTGGTCCTTCGCGTAGTCGTAGTACGCGACAAGAAGAGCACGCTGGGCCGGTGACACGTCACTGCAGACACTCGTCAGACGTCGCCAAAGCTCACGTTTGGCCTGCTCAGGTGGGACGCCCTGGCGTCGCGACCACCACGACTCGACGTCACGCCAGGTCAGACCGCGTTCAGTGACGGGTACGTCGTACGCGAGCACGCTGTCATCTCCGGTGAGTACCTCGATGCTCTGATCGAGTACGTCGCGTACCCGTAGACTCGGCTTACCGTGCTGGCCTGCAAAGAGGATGAGTTGGGCTGGGCGAGGGCGTGTTCCCGCAGCGACGATCGTGAAGTCCGGGTAGCCATCCGTCGTGCCGGACTCCACGATCTTCAGGCCAGCACGGGCAAGAATCGGTGAGATCGCCGCGGCCAACTCACGTTGTCGCGCCTCCTTCGGGTTCACCGAACCGGACAGCAGTCCCTCAAGGAACAGCACGAACCGGCGATCTCCGCCGTCGAGAGCACCGATTTCTTTGAAGAACTCCATGGTCGTCCAGTCGCCGGGGTTCCGGATCATGTGCTGGACGACCGACTCGTAGGGGTCCTTCCAGTCGAACGACCACTCGGGCGAGGACAGCACCCAGTGACGCTTGACCAGGTCGAGCAACTTGTCGGACTCCAACCAGATCGCATCAACCTCGTCCAGCGCCTCGGCGACTTCGCGGCGGGTCCGGACGGTGATCGACGGCCAGTTCTCTCGTGACCAGAGCAGATCCTCGACCCGGTTCTTCAACTCGATCGTCAGATCGCCATGCTGGAGGAAACGAGCGCACACGGCGTCGTATTCGCTCGGTGCGATGGCCTCGAAGGCCAGGTCGAGCCGCTGCCGTTTGGACAGTGACTTCACGGCATCGGCGGGCGACGGGTCCGGATGCTGTGCGGGTATGGCCAGACGCAGAGCCCCACCCACTGTGTCCAGATCGACGTGCCGGAGATAGTGCAGACTCGACACGAGTTCGCGGACCAGGTCACGGGCCTCGATGTCTACCGCAATCGGATCGCCTGCCATTTCAGACCCCAGCCCCGCGCCGACGAGCGGATACGGCATCCAGTCCAGCCGGTCGCATCAATATGGTCAGTTTAGTCTGAAGGCTCGACAAGTTCGCCGTCTTCACCATGACCTCATCGTGCACCGTGACCGGCGTCGAGCGTGAGCCACCTTCGGACCCGACGTGGTCAGCCGCGACTGTATGCAGCCTGCCCGAGGTCGACCGCCGGACGACCGACACCGAGGGGGTCACCGATACCCTACGGCTGGGTCGATGCAGCGAGGAAGGGGGCCGACCCGATGAAGATCACGACGTTGCGGCTGAGCAACTTCCAGTCCTTCGGTTCACAACCGAAGGCGATCGATCTCGATGATCTGACGTATGTTCTCGGTCCGAACGGCTCGGGCAAGACCACTGTCCTGGAAGCGCTGTCGCGGCTGTTCAGCCCGCTGGAATCTCAGCGGAAAATTCGCCTTGAGGACTTCCACGTGCGCGTCGACCAATCCGCGGACGAGGTGCAAGCCGCGGAGCCGACCTTATGGCTAGAGGTGGATATCGAGTTCCCGGAAGCAGGTGCGGACGGGCAGCATGCGTCGGTTCCACCGAACTTCTGGCATATGGCGATCGACACCGCCGATGGGGTTCCGCGGACCCGTGTGCGGCTGACTGCGTCGCTGGCCCCGGACCGTGTCGTCGACGAGAAGATCGAGTACGTGCTGGAGGCGGACGGGACGGGTGAGCCCACTCGCTGTGCCGACATGTCACGGTATGACCGCGGGCACATCGAGGTGCACTACCTTCCCGCTCGTCGGGACCCTGCCGATCACGTCTCGTACACGACGGCGTCGCTCATCGGACGGACGCTCCGGGCCGCTGACTGGACTACGGAACGCGAGACGCTGAGCGGCCTCACCGCTGAGATCACCGCATCGCTCGGCAAGAACACCACCGTGTCGAGCATCGGCGTTCGACTCACCGACGAGTGGCACGGGCTGCACCACGGCGCGTACTTCAAGGACCCATCGATCGCCTTCGGACGAGGTGACCTGGAGGGTGTACTGCGCCTGCTCACCGTGACCTTCTCGCCCACGCACGACGGGGCGCCGCTGAGTTTCGAGCGGCTGAGCGACGGACAGAAGTCCTTGCTCTACATCTCGCTCGTGCTTGCCTGGCAATCCCTGGCTCGGCGGGTCAACAACGGCGAGGAGACCTCCGTCGACGCCGACCGCCTGCGCCCACCCGTGCACACCGTCATCGCGCTCGAGGAGCCCGAAAATAGCCTCGCACCGCAGTACCTCGGTCGGATCATCCGCCAGCTACGCGGTGCGTGTGCACACGGTGACGTACAGTCCCTCATTGCCACGCATGCACCCGCTCTGTTGCGCCGTGTCGATCCCGGCTCGATCCGCTTCTTGAGGCTGAATACTGTCCGGGAGACGACCGTCCACCGCATCGTCCTCCCCGAAGGTGACGAGTCGGCCGCCAAGTACGTTCGGGAGGCGGTGCAGGCCTACCCCGAGTTGTACTTTTCCCGGTTCGTCGTGCTCGGTGAGGGCGACAGCGAGCAGGTGGTCCTGCCCCGTGTCCTGGCGGCTGCCGGCATCGCCGAGGACGACGCATCCGTATCGGTGGTCCCCTTGGGCGGCCGGCACGTAAATCACTTCTGGCGCCTTCTCAACGAGCTAGAGATCCCGCATGCGACACTTCTCGACCTCGACGCTGGCCGCTTCCACGGTGGCTGGGGACGGGTGCGCAATGCGCTGAAGCAGATCAACGCCGTCCGCCCACAGACCTACACGGACGAGCAGATCAGCAACCTTCCCAAGTGGAATGACGACCACGACTTCCCAACACTGGTCGACCCCGGCTTCGAAGACGGGCACGGGCCCGTCGAGGTTCTGGAAGGGCAAGGCGTCTTCTTCTCCCACCCGGTCGACCTCGACCTGATGATGCTGGCGGCATACCCCGGTGCCTACGACATCGACCCTACCGAGCCGTGCGCGTCGACCGCACCTGACCAGGACACCATCGTGGCTGTGCTCGGAAAAAGTCACGTGAACGAAGACCGCCTCCCCGAGGACGTCCTGGCGCTCTTCGACGACTACCACGACAAGTTCGATCTCGGTAGCAAGCCCGCTGCGCACCTGGCCGCTCTCGCTGCCCTGAATGATCAGCAGTTGCTGGCTGACCTCCCCGACGTGCTTGCTCGACTGGTCGAACACGTGCGCACGAACCTCGCTGGGCTGCCGGAATGATCCGCCGCGATCAGTGGCACCCGGTCGACGGCCTTGTCCTCGAACCAAACGCGATGTCGGCTGTCACCATGCCAGACGAGAACGTCGTCGTCGCCGCTGGACCTGGGGCCGGGAAGACCGAACTGCTCGCCCAACGGGCGGACTTCCTGCTACGTACCGGACAGTGCCCCTACCCGCGCAGGATCCTGGCGGTGTCCTTCAAGGTCGACGCCGCCCGCAACCTGCGAGAGCGAGTCCGCCGTCGCTCTGGCTCACGGCTCGCGGCCAGGTTCGACAGCTTCACCTTCCACGCCTTCGCCAAGCGCGTGATCGACAACTTCCGGCCCGCACTGACCGGATACAACGCCCTCAACCCGGACTACCGGATCGATCCCGACACCCGGATCGAGGGTGAGCAGATCACCTTCTCCGACCTGGTTCCCCTGGCGTTGGAGATCGTCGAGACCAACGCCTACGCCCAAGGAGGCATCCGCCAGACATACAGCCACGTGTTCCTCGACGAGTTCCAGGACTGCACCAGCCAGCAATACCAGCTGATCAGGGCAGCATTCGGCCACGCAACAGCCGTCCTGACTGCAGTCGGCGACACCAAGCAGCGGATCATGGCCTGGGCTGGCGCACTGGACGGGGTAATGCAAACCTTTGCCGAGGACTTCTCGGCCCGGCCGCTTCCTCTGTACCAGAACTTCCGCTCGGCGCCCCGGCTGCGACGGATGCAGAACCGAATGATCGCGCAGATGGACCCCGCGGCTGTCAGCCCCGACGAGGAGCTGGCCGGAGACGACGGCGTCATCGAGGTGCTCGACTTCGACACCGAACACGACGAGGCACTGGCTGTCGCGGACCTCATCCACGACTGGCTCCACCAGGGTGTGCCATCACGCGAAATCGCCATCCTCGTGCGCCAGCAGCCGCATCTGGTCGCGGCAGCGCTCGGCAGGAAGCTCGTAGACCGAGGAATTCCCTTCCGCAACGAGCAAGAGAGCCAGGACCTCACCGCGGAACCAGTAGCTGCACTCGTCTTCAACTTCATCCGCGTGATCGCCGACGACAGGCAGCCCGACGCGTATACCGAACTCATGAGGGTCGCCAACCGATCGAGCGCATCCGAGGACGAGGCATCACGCTTGGACAGCCAGTTGAAGCGAATGGTCGGCACGACCCGAACGACCGTACGCAGCCCCAAGTTCAAGACCGGAGAGCCTGCTGCATGGAAGACCCTCGTCCACGAGTTCCTGCAACTGGTGTCACGACCGGTTCTGACCGCCTTGTCGACCGGGTACCAGCAGGGCACACGGCTCGACGACCTGATCGAGCAGGCACTTGAAGCTTTCGACCGGGAGCTTGCCGTTGACGGAGACGCCGTCCAAGCACTCCAGCGCCTTTCAGAGGTAGACGCTATCCGGTTCCTGACCATCCACAAGTGCAAGGGCCTGGAGTTCGAGAAGGTCGTGGTCCTCGGGATCGAGGAGCAACTCTTCTGGGATCCCACCACGGCGACGTCCGAGTTCTTCGTCGCGATATCCCGCGCGAAGCAGCATCTTGTGTTGACTCACACCAAGCACCGCGATCGACCAAAGGGACCCACGAAAAGATGGGACGAATGGCGTACACCACACCAAGGGTTCTTGGACTTCGCCCGCGAAGGCTAGTGTGATGTTCAGTAGTAATTGCCGGGTTGGGGCAGCCTTGATCCTCTCCATATAATTTCCGAATATTCGATCGAGTCGATATGCCAACTCTGCTCGGGTGAGGAATTTCGGGGACAATGACTCTAGGGCGGCGCCCCGCCGACCGCGCATATGAGCACCTGGACCAGGAGCCAGACCCCAGGCAGGCGACGGCGACACGTGGTGGCGTTCCTTGGCTGCTGGGCAGTGCGCTAGACTTGAGATCCGCCCACCCTCAGTCGGTGAGCGGTGTTGGATGCCCGGCGGGTGAGTTGCTGCGCCTCTACGGAGGTGTTCACCCGCCGGGTCTAAATAGTGAAGCGTAATTCCATCTTCTGAAACCAGAGGAAATACAGAGCATTTTCATCGATCAGAAAATATCCATCGGGAACACTACAGTTGGCCCTCGAAAGACACATTACATGACCTTCCCTGCATAAGTGTGGAAACAGGTCTATGGGTGTCCACGGAGCACGCTACAGAGGTTGAATGGTTGGGGTTACGGTGGTTCCAGGCCGGTGTGGGTGAAGAAGGCGTCGAGGAGTTCGGGTCGGTATTGGATGCGTTTGAGCCGGTTTTTGATCACGGTGACGAGGTGGTCGATCCCGTGGACGATGAGGTTGCCCAGGCTGCGTTTGATGTGGGACCAGACGTGTTCGATGGGGTTGAGGTCGGGGGCGTAGGCGGGAAGCCGGATGACGTGCAGCCAGTCGCGTGCCGCGATCAGCTCGCGCATCGCCGCGCTGATGTGGGTGTTCAAATTGTCCCAGATCAACACGATGGGGCCGCCCAGTTGCTGGTGTGCTGCGTCGAGCAAAGCGGCGTAACCGGCCTCGGCGAAACTACGCCGCTCACCCTTACGGCCGCGGTGAGTACGGATGCGATAAATCAACCGGGACCGCCGGCCGGGCTTGAGACACACCAGCCCGGCGACCGAGATCCGGCCGGATCCCTTGCCGGACACCGGAACCTGCGGGGTGTGTCCGCGACGGCCCCAGGTGCGGGCTTTCGGCGGACGCAGAGTCTGACCGGCCTCGTCCTCGAAACACAGCCAGGCGCCCTGCTCCGCCGCTACCGTTTTCCTGCCGGCCACGTCTCCTTCCGCCACGTGGTAATCGCTTGGTCGTCGCGCTCCGCTGCCCCGCCGGAACCTGGGGCGAGAACCCCATGCGGTGCAACAGATACGACACCCCGCGCAGGGTGTAGCGGACATGGAACAACCGGGCGATCAGATCAGCCACCCGCGCCAGCGTCCAGCGTTGATCCTCACCGAACCCATACGCGGCAGGACCGGCCTCCAACGCCCGCGCCAGCCGGGCCCGCCGCTGCTCATCCAACTGGCAGGCCGATCCGCTCGGGCCCTTCGACACCAACGCCTCCGGGCCACCCTCACGCCACCGGCGCCGCCACACATACACCGCATTGGCCGACACCCGCAGCCGCTGCGCGATCTCGCGGACCGGTATCTCCTGGGCGAACCACTCGCCCGCCTGCAACCGGACCGACTCCCGTTTGGCCCTGCCCTGCTCGGTCAGGCCACCTCCATCCGCGTACCTCATCCACCCCTGGGTAGATCATCAGCCGATCACGATCAACGAGGACACGCCGATCAGGCCAAGATCAACCCCGACGCTTCAACCTCTGTAATGGCCCGGGTCATCATCAGTAGTCAGGTGACCAGTCGTAAGGTCATGGCAACGCGGCGAGCGTCCTGCGGGCTGCCATCGGTCCCACTCCTGGCGCTCGAGGTGATCGAGAAGAGCCTGTTCGGCCGCGGTGATCGCGTCGGGCCAACTCTCGCCGTGGGATTCGCGCTCTTGCGCGACATCCGCCACGGCTTGAGCCCGGGGTGAGAGTTGCCAGCCGAGGGCATGGAACAACTCGGTGGCACTGGGCTCGGCCAGGTAGGTGGCGGTGACGGCGTCGACGTGCAGGTCCGCCGCGGCGTGCCCGAGCAACGTGGTCGGGTATCCGTCGATGAACAGCGGAGTGTCATGAGGCAGCCACCCGGGCAGCGGCGTCATCTCCGATGGTTGACGGTGTGCGACATAGCGCAGGACAGCAAGCAGGGCGGCGTCACCGAGTCGACGGTCGGCCTGGGTGTCGTCGAGTTGGCGTGCCAAGCGAGCAGCGGTCTCGACGGCGTCACCCCATACCCAGGATTCTTCGAACTCCTGTGAGAACTGCGCCAGACGCAAGGCTTTCTCCGTCAAGGAGAAACCGCATTCCCGGTAGACAACGTCGACACCTTCCATACAGAGGGCGCCAAGCGTGTCGGCGGTAACGCCGAGGGTGTGCAGCACGTGGCCGTGCAGGTCCACAGGGCTACCGTGTTCGGTGAAGTAGGAAAACACCTCGGCAGGGAGGCGAGTTCGCCGCTGGGCGCCCATCTGGTTGACGGCATAACGCAAGCGGCCATACAACTCAGAACATCCTAAAATTCGCGCAGGCATTACATGTCCTTTATGGATTATCGAATGGGATGTTGACTGGAAGCGGTTCAGGTGACAAGGAATCCGTCGGTGCACACGGTCAGGAAGGTGATAAACGGCTCGGTTCTATAGGACGTAGCCATTGATCAACTTCTCTGAGGGTGATGTTGGCCGGTGTCGGGCAAACGGCACCGCCGACATGGGGCGTGCGACGGTGAAAGGTGGTGACCAGACGGGACCTGGTCACGCGACCGCGGCGGGCACGGCGCGCTGCGCAACATCGACGGCGTTGCTGTCCGTGTCGACCGTGGCCGGTTGACGCGGCGCCCGGTCGAGCCGTTCGAGGATGGCGTCCGCGACAGTGAGCACGCGCTCAGCCGAAGCACGGGCGGTGTCGCGATCGGCGGCCCATCCGACCGCGTACGGCACGGAGTAGGCCAGGGTGTCGAGGCCGCAGATCGCGGCCACGATGCACGCCACCGATTCGGCCTCGACTTCTCGCAGCGGGCGCGGGGTGTCGGTGCGGGTTTCGTGGTCGCACAGGATGTGCGCCAACTCGTGCGTGAGCGTCTTGGCCGCTTGAGCGCAGTCGACGTCGGCGCGTACGGTCACACGCCGCTCAGCCCAAACGGTCTGCCCGAACGCGCCGCCACAGTCCCCCGGCTCGATCCGGTAGCCGCGCGCGGTGATCTGCGCTGCGATCCCGTCCCAGAGCCCGGCGGGGGCGTCGCCGGACAACTCAACCGGCAGCGGCGGAGCCGGCCGATTCGCCGCCGGATCGCCCTGTAGCTGGGAGACATCAACGACGGGCACCAGCATGAAGCCGGACAGTGCGGCTTTCCCCGACGTCTCCTCATCGCTGGTGGAGTCGCTACCGTCGTCGGCATCGAGCATGCGAAAGCGAGGCTTCCAGATCTTGATCTTGTGAGTACCCTTGCGCATGTACCCGTACCCCTCTTTCCGCCACTCCGACAGCGGGCGAACGTCGGTGGCTTCCGGGCATTGCTGCAAGATCATGATCAGATTGTTCAAGCTGTAGCGGCGAAGCCACGCGCGCGAGGTGATCAGTTGCTGCCAACCGTCAGCGGTCATGAGCTTGTCCACGCCGTCGAGTAACTGTTGCCGGGCGGCCGACAATCGTTCGGCCCGTTCCTCAGGCGACAGCGTGCGGCGGGAGGTCCGGCGGTCGGTAGACGCGCGGCGCTTGGGTGTGCGAGTCATCGCAGTCACTTCTCCTCAGGGGTGGGTGCGGTGTTGGGTGCGGTGTGGCGAATCGGGGTTGCTGTCCCGAGACACCACACAAGTAATGTCGCTTGTGGACGGACGCGGGCTCAGTCCTGGGGTGCGCGGACCGGCACGATCACGTGGCAGAAGGCGGCACGGTCGTTGATCCCGTCCGGAGTGTCGGTGAGCAGCACGGGACGGGTGACCGTCGTTTGGGTGTGCAGGGTGACCGTCTCGCCGGTGAAACTGGTGAGGGCATCGGCGAGATACGCGGGCTTGAACCAGAACGCCGCCGGGTCAGTGATCCCGTCAACGGTGGCGGCTTGCTCGGGTGCGGCCACGGCGTCGGCGTGGTGGCCGAGCACGGGTGCGACCGACAGCGACTCACGGGTGACCGTCAAAACAATGTGCCCGTCACGGTCGCGTTTCGCATCCAACACGGCCGCCGCGCGTCGTGTCGCTGCCAACAGCGCGGCACGGCCGGTCTGCACGGTGCCGGCCGCGGTCTCGGGAATGAACGTCTGATACGGCGGCATCTCGGCGTCGAGCGTCCGAACCGACACGATGACATCGCCACATGCCAGCGATACGACCGACGGACTCGCGGCGTCGTCAAACCCAAGGTGCACGCGGTCACCGCCGAACCGTTTGACGACTGGCGCGACCAGGTGCCCGGGAACCAGTGCGCTGGCTGTCTGCACCGTGCGCCCCGTGGATTTGGCGGGCAGGGGCGCGATTGCCAGTCGATACCGGTCGGTGGCGGCCAAGGTGACCGCATCGGCGGTGATCTTGAGGTTGATTCCGGTGAGCATGGGCACGGTGTCGTCGGTGCCGACGGCGATCATCACGCGCGCCATCTCCTGGGTGAACCGTTTTCGCTCGACAGACGCGACAGGCCGCGCGACATCCGGGATCGTGGGGTAGTCCGCGGCGGGGAAACTGGTGACCGGCATCGTGTACCCGGCAAGATCAACTACTGCGGTGCCGTCATCCAGAATGCGGACAGTAACCGGCAATGCGTCGGCGTCCCGCTTGCGGGAACCCTTGACCAGAGCCCCGAGTAACCTGATGAGTTCACTGTGATCAACAAGCACGGTACCCGCGGCCTGCACCGCACCTGGCACGCGAACGGTCACGGCGGTCTCGTAATCGGTGGCGCTGACCGTGAGGTGACCGTTACGAGCCTGCAGCAGTACACCGCCCAGAATCGGCAAAGGCGGCCGCTTGGGCACGACCAGCCCGACGGTCGTCAACGCGTCGGCCAGGGCGGCGCGATCGGTGGTGAAGCTCAGCCGGGCAGCCGACACGGTGCGCACGGTGGCCGGACGGTCGGTGGTGATGGTCATCTTGAATACCTCCGTAGATCAACAGTGGTGTGAATGAGCGGAAAGAGGGTGCGGCGGCACGGTTCAGGCCGCACGCAGATGGCGCGCCGGAGCGTAGGGTCCGACTACAAAGGTGCCACCGTGCAGCGGTGTTAGTTCCTTGTGCGGCAACGGTTGCCCCGCATACGGGGTGTGCATGATCAAGTGACCCGCAAGGTTGCTGCCGACGTCATCAGGTACGCGCCGTATCGTGAAGGTGAACGCACCACGAGGGTCGCCGACCGAAATGGACACCGTGACGGAGTCCTCCGACTCGTCGGTGTGCACCGCGGCACTGTTGCACCACGACAACGGGATTCGTTCCGGATCGTGCGGGCCCTCGCCACTGTCCGGGTCGATCTCCCCGACCGGTTCGAAGTCGGCGCATGTAGCCTCGCCCGATGCGGTTTCGTAGCCGTCCGGCGATTCGGTCAACTCTTCACCGCAAGCGCGGCAACGGTGCGTCGCGGAGTCGGTGTTGAATTCCAGGCAGACCGTGCCCGGCATCTCATCGCATAACTCGGCGGAGTTACCGTCGACAGACAGTGCAGCAAACATCACAAACCTCATAAGGCATAGAGAACGGAATAAAGATCAGAGGAGGCCCGCGGGCACGCCCTGGAAGTGACCTGCCCGCGGGCGACAGGAATCAGAAGATCATGAAACCGACGCGGCCGATGCGGCATGCCGGGCACGCAACGGTGTTGGTGGTCTCGTCGATACCGTCGGCGTCGTCGAAATCCCAGGGGGCAGTATCGCAGTCGTCGGGCTCGAAATGCCACGAATCAGCGTAGGCCAGCCACCGAGCACCACACGCCTGACAACCTGCGGCACACTCCGACGCGTCGAAACCCTCGAGCTCGAACACGACGCCGTCGGGGTCACCGTCCATACCGGCAACGCCGACCAGCTCACTGGTGTAGTCGCCGATTTCGCCGACCAGGTACCACCCAGCAGGCACTATGTACGACCGGCCGGTGATCTCCCACCGGTCGGCGTAGGCATGCCCGTACCGGACCGCGCGCGAGTGTGCCTCGCGTGAAAATTGATACTCGACCCCGACCAGCGCGAACGGCCTGTGCACCTGCACCGCGGTCACGGTGCGTCCATCGGAAAGATACGTCTCCGACGATGTCTCGTGGAACACCGTGCGCGCCGTCGTATAACCCTCGGCCTGCAGCTTGTCCAGCACGTCGGCCACGAAACGATCGGCCACATCGTGTCGAGTGGGCGCGTCCGGCCGGAAGTCCTCCATACCGACACGCTCATAAGGGGTGACCACACAAGCCGACTCGGCGCACAGCGCGAAGTCCAAGGCATCGTGCAGCCGACGGCCCCACGGATTATCCGCGTTGTCCACCATAAGAGTGATCGTGTCGCGCGCGTCGACAGTCAGCGAGAAGCGCGACACAGACGCCTCGAGAATAGTCATCACCGACTACCCTTCCAGTCCGTATATAGCGATGTTGGATTAACGATCAGAACCCGGGGTTGCCGTCCCGTCGCCTGACTAATTACCAGCCTAATCCCCTTGTCGCGAAAAATCAAGAAATCTCACTATGCCTATCCGCACTTCACCCGAATAACATGGGCCCGATTCACAAATGGAACAAATGCCGAAGTGTGCTCCACTGGCAATCCAACGACCAGAGAAGAAGAGAAATAAAAAGAAGAAGGCGGCCAATCAGAAGGGCCGGGAGAGAATTAGTTTGCAATCTCATTTATGTGGAATATCGCAACATAAGCAGTCGTTACTAACGTATCCGCGATCCTTCGCCCACGCATTGTCCTACTGATCATGTGCCTGTTGGCACTCAAGTTGGGGGACGCATCGGAAGGGCGGCCACCCTGTGGAACTGCAGCAAGGCAGGACCGGGCCCCTTCCCCCTGGCGGGTATCCAGGCGGGAAGGTAGAGAGGAAGCGACTTGGGAAGGTGGTCGGGCTGTTGGTTCTCACAGCTGACGCCGTAGGCCCACCATCAATGTCGTAGGGACGCCCCACGCGATACCGTGATGAGATTCGTTGCCGCGGAAGTCAGACGGGGTCGGTGGCCGGTCAGAGGACCGTCGCGGACGGCGGTACCTGACAGACCCGGGGGTGACTCTCAGCCCGCTGAAGACCCTATGATAGCTGCTGTCGACGGCACCGAGTTGTACTCATAAGGATTGCTCGTCCGGCTCCTCGTCAAGCCGGGCGAACAATGCCTCGATCGCGGCCCGCTCTGCGGCGGGCGACATGCTCGGCGAATCCCGGGCAGGTTCTTCGTCGTCCGGCTCGTCTCCGCTTCGTGGTCGCTGAGCGATCTCTGTCGCGATGCGTTCGTGCAGCTCTTCATGTGCCCAGACGCCCAAAGCTAGGGCCGATGATCGGATGTCGTTGAGTTCATCGATGTCATCGATGACATCAGGAAAGGCGAGCATTCGGTTAACCCACTCTGCGCAGTCAGCGACGAATCTTTCGTTGATCTGTGGCGGGAATGCCTCGGGGGCAATAGTACGCAGCTGTGCCAGTTGCGACCAGGCGTACCCATAAGTGGGTGTGCCGAGTCCATCGCGTGCGGCTTCGATGACGACGGCCGGCACTGGACAGCCCTTTTGACGAAGCGTCCTGATTAGCCTCACTGGTCGGCCGGCGTCGCGCAAGTGGTGCTGCCGCCAATCTTCGGCCACGGTCCGAAGCTTCTCTTCGAACCAGGATATGAGGGTTTCGTCTCCGGCCACGGCGATAAGGTCGTGTACGAATTGGAGCCGATCTTCGCGGTACGGCCATTGTCGCTGGTGATCGACGGTGGCTGACCCGCCGAATCTGACGTGCACGTCATGCCATCCGGGGTGGTCGCTATCGAAGCACCGACGCACGCCGTCCAGTAGTGCTGTCCGAGCTTGTTCTGTCATCTGACTGGCTGGTTCGAGCCGTCGATACAGCCAAACCAACTGCTCGAAGAACACCGCACCGCTAACCGCTGCCAATGCCTGGTCGGGATTGCGGATCAGCCAGTCCGCGACGAAGTCCTGCACCGACGGGTTGGCGACGTTAATGAATGTGTGCTCGGCTTTCTCACTGCTTAGCAGAAACGAATCGTCCAACACGCGCAGCGCCGACCGGAAGTCGTTTCTGGTTGGCCTGCCACCCTGCTCGGAGACGAGGGACTCGAACGCCCGCCAGGCGTCGTCGACCACCACGTCGGCGCCGAAGGTGGCAACGGCGACGAGCAAGGCGCGACAATGCTCGTCCAGTTGCCGTTCGAACGCGTGCTCCCAGATTCGATCGGGGTTGTCGAGGATTCCGAGCGCAAAATCGAGGTAATCAGCCTGTATCTCCCCATCGAGGCGACGTGAGGCCAGTCCGGTAATGTACTCGATCAGGCGTGGGTTGTAGTTGGGGTGGTCGACGATCTTCAGATATGCCCTGTTCCGCAGCAGCGCGCGGCGAATGGGCGCGCTGGCCTGTCCGGAATGCCAGATGTGGTTGTAGAAGATCCGGGCGCGATCGAAGCGCGTGTAGGCCGATAGTTCGAGCAGGAATCGACGCATAGGCAACCCGGCCCGGTCCAGTTCCTCATACCATGAGGCTGCCTGCTGCAGGATGTGCTCACGGGTGGTCAGCACCAGGAGATTGTTGTCACTCTGCGTGCATCGCCGCATGAACGACGTCAGGCGCTTGTCCTCATTTTTCGCCAGACGATCCTGTAGAAACGTGCTCCCAAGGAAGTCATCGTAGTAGAACGCGCGAGCTTCCTGGTCATTGACGATCTCGAAACCTTCCTCAATGTCGGAAGACACCTCAACCGGTTGGTAGCCGTCGACCGCGGCGTCAGCGAGCAGCATCCGGGCCAGCGTTGTCTTCCCGATCCCCGGTGGCCCGGAGATGACCAACACCCGCTCGGACCGCAGCCGCTTTCGGGCCTCCCAGAACGTCTGATTCTCAACGTAGCGAGGCAGCCACGCCTTGATCTCTGCGTGCAGTTGGTGACTGCGAGCCCAGGTCGCGGCGTGAAGCCGCTCGTCAAGCTGTGCCGCACTGGCCAGCCACAGTTTGACGTGCGCTCGTTCCACCTCGGGGTGGCGGTTGAGAAGTCCTTCGAGATCGTCTGCGCCGAGAATGTGATCGTCAGAGTTGATCCATGGGACCAGGACCTTGGCAAGTTCCGTCTTACGTAAGGGGGTCAGCGGCTGACTGGTCACGAATCGGTAACGCCAAGGCCTTGGGGTCAGCGCGCCGACACGTTTGGCCTCGGTAGCGGCAGCCGATTTCAGCTGAGCGTAGGTAGATCCGAGCATATGCTTGCACTGGATGATGTCCGGCCCACCGGGTGTCAGTCGTCGGAGATCAATCCCCTGGTCGGCACCACGGGCAAACGCCTCGTACACGACGCCGTCCTCTGCTCCCATAAGGTCGGCCACGAGCAACTCGAAGTCGTGATCGGACAGCATGCTGTACGTGCGCACGAGACGAGCTTGCCAGAGCACTCGACTATGTCGAGCGGGGACTCCAGGCGATCAACCTCCGCCAGTGGAGCCCGCGGGCATCTCCGTGGTCCAGTTCTTCCTGCCAGCCGTGTGTTCGGGCCATCGACGCGCTGATGGGCGGGAATGGTGAATTTCTGCGGCGACACCAGACTGACGGATCCTGGCCGGTTTCGAGGCCGCGGGCGTGGCGCACTGTTTCCGGGGTCAGCGCGGGCGGGCGAGGCGGAACACGAGTCGCCCGCTGGAATTGTGTTGTCCAGCGCACTTCGTGCAGGGACAGGAATCCGATGCCGCGCTGGCGGAAAGCGTCGACGACGGTCGGCGGGTCGGCCGGTCCCAATCATGAAAGGTGGCGATGACCGATACCAAAGGCGTCAACTGCTCGATCAGCGGCTACTCTCAGTGACACCGGGATCGCTTGCGAGGACGTGAACGGTGTCACCGGTGCGCAGGGGCGCATTCTGTGGGCCTTTGACGTGGGGGTTGATCCAGACGGGACGGTGCTCGCCGCCGGCGGGATACCACTGGTTGCGCCAGTGTCCGCGGACGGTCCAGCGCACCCGATAGCTGCGGTCGGTGTGCGGTTCACGCTGCGGGGTGTCGGCGCGGTCGCGGATGCGTACGACGCGCACGGCATTGGGGTTGTAGCCCTGGCGTTCGGCGCGGCGGCGGACAGTGCGTGACAGCGGTTGCTCGTCGACGGCGGTAACGCCGGGCTGGGTAATCAGCAGCCAGGTCGCGCGCACCACCTGGCCCCAGGCGACCGTGGTGTTCTTGATCTGCTCCCAGCCGACATGGGTCTTTTGGAAATCCGCGCGATGCACGACGGTGCCGGACCGCGTGATTTCCTTGATGCCAATTCCGGCGGCGCCGAACCTATTAACCAACTCGTTGTCCCAGTTCAGCTCGGCGTGAGTGCGGCGGTAAAGGGCTTCGGCCTGCGACCGCGACATGCCGCGGTGCTTCATGAGCAGCGGAATTTCCGTGTCCGGATCGTTGTTCTACCAGAACGTGATCCACACTCCCGGATCGCCTTCGAGTACCCCGTCCAGTGGTCCCCACGACGCGGCGGCAATCGTGACCATCCCGGACGTCTCGGTAGCCACATACGAGGGAGTACCGGGCAAAGCGTCGGGTAGGTAGGAGCCGATCGGCTCGGCGAACACCACGAACCCGGTCTCAGCGGGAACGTCTTCGGGGTGCAGGTTGTGCACCGGAAGTGTTTCCGCGGCGGCGAGCGCAAGCCTGGTCATGTCCTCGGTGACGTAGAACAGCGCCGCCTCGGCGAGCCGCCGACGTTCCTGTTCGAGCAGTCGTGCTGCCTCGCCATATAGGTCACCGCTCATCGCGGGCATCGTGCCGCGCTGGTTGGCCAGGTTGTAGACCAGCGCCTGCATCTGGAACGGGCTGCGCAACGAGTCCGCCAGCGCCTCTCGCACCGCCGACAGCTCCCGCGGCGCGGGCGCGTTCCACTGCGGAGACTGCGGGAGGTCACTTGAGTTTGTCACAGGAATTACTGTAAGGGATCACCGAAGCACATTCAGTGATATTCGACTCCTATCCGCCCGGGGCGAAGCCGGGTGTCGAGAGTCAGCACTTGCGCGCCGGCGGCGGGGAACCGATGACCGTTTAGGTGTTGGCGTGCCAGCGTTTCACAGGCCCGCCAGCGAGGGTTTCGAGCCGGTGGTGGTCGAGGAATTCGCACGCGGGCTCGGCGAACGGCTTGGTGAACCGAACAGGCGGCTTCGACCTCGCCACTTCGCGGTACCGCCCAACAGTCTGCGTCCGGATACGCCAGCACCCACGCGACGGCGTCGGACTTTGCGTCGCCGAGCATCACCCCGGCGTCGGTCGCGGCGAGTTCATCCGACCTGGCAGCGACACGCCAGGAATCTTCCCGGGGTAGGTGCAGACCTCGAACACCTTTCGACTCCCCGCCACCAGGCCCCGATCTTCCGGTCGGCGTGGTTACCATAGAGCTGCCTGTACTTGTGCTAAGACAAGCCGGTGTCGTCCGTAACCATGGCCTCCCTTCGCTTCGGGTCACTCGGTCGAGTGGATCTGATCTTCGGTGATGCCTACCTTGCCCCGGGTGTCGGGACGCATCGCTTCGTCCTCCCGGTCAAGACCATCGCCAGCTGGCTGGATCCAGAAGTCCCAGACTCGATCACACCAACCCTTCTAACCGGGACTGTCTGGACTGATCTACCGTCATTCCGCTGGGTTGCGGGGCTGCCGACTCAAACCTTCACGGTCCGCGGGTATCAGGTTAGCGAAGAGCTGTTCATCGACCTATCAGACGAGCAGCTCATCGCGTTGGAAGACGGGCGTGGAGAGGACGATGTCGCACTGCGCATCAAGCTCCAGGCCACCCTGCTCCAGGCTGACACATCTATACATCCGGTCGCTCATGAGGAGACGGCTGTTCGAATCTCGCGGGCGCGTTGGCTCGAGCAGCTTGATCAGATCGGCCACGAAGTTGGCATCGTCGTTCGTGTCCCTAGCCCACTCACCGACTCCGCGCTTCAGCTCCCTCCAGTGGCAGCCGTTGAAGACGCACCGTCCCTCGCCCAGGCCACGGCGAGGCTCCGGCAAGCGCGAGCTGAACTGCGTGATCATCAATGGGAGCACTGTGTCGCGACGTGTAGGCGGATCTTGGAGAACATCGGCCGGCTGGTCACCCTCCCCCCTGCGAAGCGGATCTTCGCCAAGTCGGTCGACACCCGAACCCAGGATGAACGCTGGGCAGCGATCTACTACGACACGAAGACCATGACGAGCGCCGCACACCACGACGACACGACCACGGACACCTTTAGATGGAGTCAAGCCGATGCCGAAGCGGTTCTCGCCACGACGGCCGGGCTACTCAAACGGTACGTCACACCGTCATGACCTTCTGTGTCCGAACCAGGTCATCGAGGAAGCTGCGGACCATCCGGTCGGAGATGCTCTCGGTCCGGCCCTTGTGCACCTCCAACACGATCTACTCGAGGACCTCTGCGGCCTCCCCACCGAGGCCGGCGTCCTGGAGCCGAAGATGTTCCATGGACTGTCAACGTGTTAGACCCGCCGCTCGCATGAAAACCTCCACGCGCTTGGCGGGGCTTCCTGGAACCATTGGGGGTGGAGGTATCTGAACGTGGCTATCAACTTCGGTGCGTTGAACCAGGCACGCGGGGCCGATGCGCTCATCGACCCGCGAGACATTTTCAATGCGCTTCCGACCAAGCCGAGCGGCATGAATTTTCTTCGCGGACCCCAAGACCAGGTCCTGGAGAAGTGGTTCGCCCGCCGGGCGCAGCGCGATGTCGTCGTTAAGCTCAACACCGGTGGCGGCAAAACCGTCGTCGGCCTGCTCATCGCAAAGAGCTCCCTCGCTGAGGGCAAGGGCCCCGTCGCTTACCTCGTCCCTGACAAGTACCTCGTCGACCAGGTGATCGCCGAGGCAGGGCGGCTGGGCATCCCGGTCGTGAACGACCCGAAGATCTTCGCGTACTCCCAAGGCTCGGCGATCTTGGTCGACACCTTCCAAAAGCTGTTCAACGGGAAGTCGGTCTTCGGTGTTGGTGGGAGCTTCGGAAGGTCGCCGTCGGCACGGAGGCCACACACCGTCATCATCGATGACGCGCACGCCTGCCTGAACAAGGCAGAGCAAGCCTTCCGGCTTGCCATTCCGAGCACTCATGACGTATACGACGAGCTGCTCGCGCTGTTCGCGCCGACACTGAATGATCAGTCGCCGGCCGGGTTCGTCGCGCTCGAAGCTAAGTCGAGCACCGGTGTACAGCAGGTCCCCTACTGGACATGGGCCGAGAAGCAGCGTGAGGTTCTGACTACGCTGCAAGGGCTCGCGGCGGAGGACGACTTTCAGTTCTCCTGGCCGCTGATCGCCGATGCCCTGCCGATCTGCCGAGCGGTCTTCACCTCCGATGCCCTGGAGATCGAGGCGCCCTGTCTTCCGTCCGACGTCGTCACCGGCTTCGGCCAAGCAGAGCGCCGTGTCTATCTGACGGCGACGTTGGCCGACGACGGCATCCTGGTCAGTCACCTCGGTGCCGACCCTGCGGCGGTAGCCGATCCCATTACCCCCGCCAGCGCTGGAGACATCGGAGACCGCCTGATCCTGGTGCCGCAGCAGACGCACCCGAGTGCTGCGGATGACGAGATCCGCGACCTGATCGTCGGACTGGCCGCGGACCGCAACGTGGTGGTCATCGTGCCGAGCCGACGCCGAGCGGCCTATTGGGAGCCGTACGCCCGGTTCGTCCTCGACAAGGACACGCTGACGCGAGGTGTCGACCAGTTGCGCCAGAATCCACGGCTGGGCTTGGTCGTGCTCATCAACCGGTACGACGGTGTCGATCTTCCGGGTGATGCCTGCCACGTCCTGGTGTTGGACGGCCTCCCCGAAGCCATGTCGGGAACCGAGTGGATCGACCAGGCTCAGCTCGCGGGCTCGGAGCTGCTGATTGCCCGGCAGGTGCAGCGCCTCGAACAGGGTATGGGGCGTGCGACCCGCTCAAACGACGACCACTGCGTGGTTTTTCTGCTCGGGAACCGCCTGGCAGAGCGCCTGCACGGGACGGGTGCCCGAGAGTGCTTCTCCCCCGCCACTCTGGCTCAGCTCGAACTGTCGGAGCAGGTCGCCGCTCAACTGGAGGGCACCGGCCTCGACGCGCTCACGGAGGCGGCGCTCCAGTGCCTGAACCGAGACCCTGACTGGTTGGCGATCAGCCGCGCCACGCTCGCGCCGCTGCGCTACGGCAGCGCCAACGTTAGTGAACTGTCGGTAGCGAGTCGAGAGGCCTTCGAGCATGCGGTTGCTGGGGACTTCAACGACGCGCTGACCTCGATGCAGCGCGCGATCGATGCAGCCGACGGACCAGCCGAACAGGGCTATGTGGCTCAGCAGTACGCGGCCTATGAGCATCACATCAATCCCGCGCGCGCCCAGCAGACCCAGAAGTCGGCCAACCGCAAGAACCGCAGCGTGCTGCGCCCGATGGATGGCGTCGAGTACGAGAAGTTGTCGTCACCGACGCTGGAACAAGGTGCCGCTGCGTCAGCCAGCCTGCAAGAGCGCTATACCTCGGGCAATGACCTGCTCCTCGGCATCAATGCGCTTCTTGGCGACCTCTCCTGGGGCATCCGAGCGGAAGCCTTCGAGCAGGCCTGGCAGGACCTGGCTGATCACCTTGGGTTCGCGGGCCAGCGTCCCGAGCGAGACACCGGTCGAGGCCCGGACAACCTCTGAGCGCTGACCGACGGGACCTTCCACGTCATCGAGGCCAAAAACGAGGTCAATGAGTCGCAGCCGGTCTACAAGAAGCACGCCGAGCAACTCTCCAACGCGATGGACTGGTTCCGACAGACGTACGGCACCAAGAGCACCGCGACGCCAGTGCTGATCCACTTCCGCGCGATGTTCGACAAGAAGGCCGCCGTGCCGACGGGTTGCCGAGTCGTCAGCAAGGACAAGCTTGCTGCCCTCCGGAATGCCATCCACGCGTACGCGACGGCACTTGCCGACGCCGACACCTTCCGCGATGCAGCTAGGGTCGGACGTCTACTCGCGTCCCTTGGGCTCACGGCGACCAACTTCGCCGACCGATTCACCGCGCCGCCACTCCGCGACACCTGAGGTGTCCCTGGGCGACGGGTGCTCTATAGATCGCGACGCGCGATTTCAACGGCCATATGAGCCACCTGCTACTGCAACTTGAAGATCTCGAGCCGCCGAAATTGCCCTTCCAATTGTTACAACGCTTGGGGTTCGCGTGCGAAGACGTCGAGGAGTCGGTCGCGGAAAGCATCAGTGTCGACTTTCTTGACGACCGCGACGGACGGGCGAGGTCCGTTGGTCGCCTCCGCTGTCGTCTTGCCTCGGACAGGATGCTCGTCGAGGTGGACACGAACCGGGTAATGGTCGAATTCGGCGAGCGCTGGTTCCAGGGCGAGCACGGCGGCAAGGGGATCGTGCAGGAGCAGCGGGGGAAGCTCGCCGGGCTGCTGAAGCAGTGCGGCGGCGGCCTGTCCCCAGAGGTGCGTGGGATTGGCCGCGAGCGCGGCGAGCCATTCGCGCGTGGCGACGGCTTGCCGTGTGACGTCGAGTGGTACGACGGTGCAGTCGAAACCGGCGCTCAACACGGCATCGGCGGCTTCGGGGTCATGCCAGATGTTGCTTTCTGCGTCGGCCGTACGGTTGCCGGCCGCGGCGAAAGCTCCCCCCATGATCACAATCCGGTGCAGCAGCCGCGGTAGATCTGGCTCGGCAGATAACGCAAGCGCGATGTTAGTGAGGGGGCCGAGCGCAAGCAGGCTGTGCGCTCGGGGTTGCTGTCGACTGAGTCGAACGATCTGCTCGGCGGCAGATTCAGCACTGGGGGTACGTGTCGGAATGCCAGCAAGGGCACCAACCGGGTCTTCGGGGTGCCCAAGGTGCAGCGGCTGGTTGAGCGGGGCTTCGGCACCAATCGCGACCGGAGTGGTCGTGTTGCCCGACAATTCGAGAATACGCAGCGAGTTGTTCGCAGCCGCTTGAGCGTGGACGTTGCCGTGTACGCTTCCGACGGCGACGAGGTTCACGCCACGATGTCGCGCGAGATAGCTCAGGGCGAGGGCATCGTCGAGTCCTCCATCGGTGTCGACGATGAGGTGCTCAAGCTCGTCGGTCATGGGTCTCCTTTACGGGTGTGGAACGGTAGGTGGCAACAACCGGAGAACGAGCGAAGGCCCGGGAGACGCGCTGTAGCCACGCTATTTCCGCGTCGATGTCGTCCAAACGCTCGGTCGGGGGGTCGGGTGGATCGTGTGCAGGTGGAGCACCGGCAGCTCGCGCCGTCAACGCGGCCGCGATTTGCACGGCTTCCACGACAGCGTCGCGGTCATCCCATCCAGCTTGCTGCGCGGTGGTGCGAACCTCGTGGGCAATAGCAGGGCTCCGGTGAGGTGCAAGGAGAAGCAGGCCGTCGCGGGTCTGGGCGAGGCGCTGCGCCAGGCGCCATTCGATGCCGCGTAGCTCGGTGATGACGCGCGGCGTGTTGGGCATGCGTGCGATCTCTGGGAATGCTTCGTGAAGGTGGCGCCATAGCGGCCCGATACGACGATAGGCACGCAACTGGTCCGCGCGACGGTGGATGTGGTCCAAATAGGTCGCGCCGCTCGCCAGCAGCACGCCCATCACGAGCGCAAGTACGGCGATACCTGGAATGCCGACAACCACCGCGCAAGCAGGGGACGCGAACGGCGCGTGACAAACTCCGGCCTCGTCGCCGGCTCCCTCACTCGAGTTGGTGACCACGTGCTCGATGACGATCGCGATCTTGGCAGCAGCGTAAACCACGCCACCCACGCCAGACATCGCGATAACCCGCAACCCAGCCCGTAGGTACCGTGACGCGTGCCGAGAGAACCGCCACAACATGATCGCCATGTCACCGGCGGCAGCACCAACGAAGAGTGAATATGCCAGCGTGTAGATGACCAGGGTGGGGTCGACCGAGAGGTAGGCGTCGAAACTTCCTACTAGTGTCACCGGATGTGGCCAGAAGAACATGGCAACAAGCACGCTGAGGACCACCAGGAGCACAGCGAGCCGCAACCGGAGCTTCTTCATGACCCGCTCTCGGGGGCAGCTGGTATACAAAATCAACGCTTCCCCGCAGAACCCGGCGATCAAGCTGGCGCAGTTTCCCACCAGCTTGAACAAATCGGGCGCCAACCGATTCACCCATTCCTGTGACGGCGTCGCCATCACGGCAAAGGTGACACCGAGCGCGGTCAACAACGCTACGTACGCTCTAAGGGCTGGCGTACCACCGTTTACGTCGGCACGCCGTGCCCTCACCAAGGCCGCAGTCAGCGCGGCGATAGCAACCGCATAGAACAGGACGGCAGCCATAACGGGCTACCCGAATGTCGTTTCGATTCGATCGGCAAGATCAGCGCGTGCCCCGACTGGCCGCGTCCGCCTGCGCTGGGCCGCGATACGAGCAAGAATCATGGTGGCGATCATCTCAGCTTCGTGCTCTTCAGTCGCGCCATGCACCCGATCGAGTAGGTGCGCAAACGCGGCCGGAGCCAGGTCGGGGGCTAATCGTTGCGCGTCTTCCACCGAAAGTACGCACTGTCCTTGGTGATCGAGCACCAAATGACCGACCTCGTGCAGAATGATCAGGTCCTGATGGATCGAGCTGGTATTGGCCGCGTAAGCGATGACGTCGTGGTCGGCGTAGCGCCTCCAGGCCCCGGTGCTCTCGCCGGACACCCACGAGACCGCGCACAGATCGATCTCGCGACCACGCAACCGCTCCAACCGGTCGATGAACTCGTCGGCCGACCATGGATCGGGAATGCCTACACCATGCTCTATCTCACTGACACGCCGTGCACACCGCTCCCGCAGCGTTTTCCAACTCCCCGCCCTCATGCCCCTCCCCTGGCAATCAGGATGATCGGATACGCGAGCCGTAAACAGCGTGATGTCGCAGCTACGGGCCCGGCGCCTCCGGCCATGCTCTCATGTGTCGTCGCTGGCCGTCGCTTTGCGCCGACGACGACTATCGCGAGGCTGACTCTCGTAGGCCCGCAGACTGTCGATCAGATCGGATACTGTGCGGCGAGCGGGAGGACTAAGCTCCATTACCCGCTCAGCGATCTTGGCCGCCTCTTCGTCGCGCCATGTCGTGAGTTCGGCTATCTGCGCGTCAACGCGCTCGGCCACCTCGCCATCGTGAAAGTACGCGTCGGGTACACCGAAGAATTGTGCTAAAGCATGCACGTACTGGCTCTTCACGCCACCGCGACCACGGGTCCCCTTGGCGAGTTGCTGGATGTACTGCTTAGACATGGGCGGACCGCCCTGGGCCGCAATCCCGGCCGCGATCTCGCCGTAGCTATACGGTCCACGATCTGCTGGATGCACCGTAGAGATCAGGTGCGCAAGCCGCTCTCCGAAGGGCCCCCGATCGTCCTCACCACTCACACGCACACCTCCACCCTTCTTCGCCGCGTCAACATTATGCCAACCACTCGCACCAACTGCAAACATCTGTTGACGACTGCCTAGCCCAGTGTTTACAGTGATCGCGTAGGTCGTCAACAGATGCATACGCCTGTCGGCGGAGGTCACACTGTCGTGTCGAGCGTCAGGTCCGGGGCTGGTAGGCGAGACCGGAGGTCAAGGAGTGACCCATGCCTCAGCCATCGTGGCGCGACGCCACCGGACGAGAATCAACATGCAACATCACGGTGATCCGACCCGAAAACTATCTCGAAAGACTGTGGGACCTGCGTCATCTCCTGAACGGTGAGTGGATCCCCGACGTCCTTGTAGCCCTGTCCTCAGGGCCTCTGCGCCGCGGCGAGTTGTTGGAGAAAATTCGGTCCACAAAGGTGCGCAACGGCTGGTCGGCCAGGGGTCGACGGAACATCGCTGACAGTGTCTTGAATCGAACGCTTACCAGGCTCGAGGCCGCGGAGATAGTCCTGCACAGCCGCGATGACAACGTGTTCCCACCTGTGTCCTTGTATCAACTCAGCCCAGCCGCACGGGAACTGTTCGAGGCGTTGATCGCGCCAGCACAGTGGGCGGAGAAACACGACGATTTGATCAAACGTGTGCAGCAACGACGTCGCTGCAGCGAAAACTGGACATAAGTCGTTTGGCCCGGCCGGTTTCGCCTGATCATCTGCGGGTCAGCCGGCATTTCGGTCGTGCACGCTTCTGGTGCGCGGCCTGCCGAGGAAGTCAGCAAGCGCGAATGTGTCTCGGGTGGGCCGTTCATCCAGTTGGGCGAGCGTTCGTGTGAGCAGCGTCAAAGTGCGAGGGACGCTATCGGTCCGGCCGAGGCGGGCCTGGGTGCGCATGAGGTCGCGGTAGATGGCCTCGTTGTAGGGGTCGAGTGTCCGGGCTTGTTCGAGCAACGCAAGGGTTTGTTCGGGGTCGTTTTCACCGACCACGCGGACCAGGTCGCTGAGCCCCTCGAGAACATCCCGTCGAAGCGCTTCGCGGGGCGCGTCGATCCACTCAGCGGCGATCTCCTCGGCAAGGCCTCCGCTGTAGAGCTCGACTACTCGTCGCATAGCAGCGACTCGGGCGTCTGCCGTTGACGCCCGACGGCGCTCGGTTAGTGCGTCTTGCAGGTGCCACAGGTCGACGGCGACCACGTGCTTGTCCAGACTGTAGTGCCCGTCGTCGTTGATCGTGATGTTGGCGATCGTATCCGTGGTGGCCCTGCGGAGCGCGCGACGGAGTTGCGAGAGCGTCGCGTGGAAACTGTTGTAGGGACGGTCTCCGGGTGCGCCAGGCCAGAGGGCTGCGGTGAGAGCTTCCCGGCGGCTGCCTCCACGGTGAAGAGCGAGATATACCAGGATTTCACGCTGTCGTGGCGCCAGAGCGTCGATCACGTCGGTGGGCTCCTGTGCAGCGTAGATCAGGCGGAGCCGGCCCAGCACCTGCAGGCGGAGCGCTGGCGTCTCCTGCCGGTTGTCCGGCGATTTCGGGGCGCCAGTACGTTCGGTCTCTTCAGCGGCCGAGGTCGGTGGTATGACCTTCGCTGTCGTTGGTATCGCCTGCCGAGGTGTTCGGGTCTCGAACGGCACGGATCGCGCGCTGAGGGAAATGTCCACTGCACTCGGCTCGCTCGCACCGTCCTGCGGCGCAGTGCCTGACACCGTAGCCTCGACCGAGCCCCCGAAGTCGAGCACGACACCGACCGGTGGGGCCTCCGGGGCACGAGGTGTAGCAGGTCCCGGCGTGTTGGCATCCGCGACCACAAACTCATAGCCGATCTGGACCGTCGCGGTCTCTTCGTCTGGCTTTCCATCTGGCGGCGTCGCGAAGTCGACCTCTGCGGTCTGCGCCCTTTCGCGTTCACCGTTACGGCCTTCCGCGGGGTTCTCCGGGGCAGGGTCGGCCGCGCGGAGGAGGTCCAGCAGGGCCGCGGTGTCGGCGTCCGGAAGAGTGAACAGTCGGGCTCCCGCGAGGTCCTCAGTGAGGGTCGGGCTCGTCGCGCCAACGGTGCCGTCATCGCGGACCCGGACCGTGCCGCCGGCACGCCATTGGCCAAGCAGGAGGCCGGCCAAGTTGAGGCCGGAGCCGTTGTCGAGGATCGCTTGTAGGCGGCGTTCGGCATCGGCAGTCGGCGTCGCGACTAGCGCCAGAGGGCTATGGACGGAGCCCTGCTCGCGGTCAAGATCGGTCTCGTCAGTGGTCTCGCATGCGCGTGCAAGGAGTTCAGCTTCGACGGTGTCCAGAGCGACACCCAGGTCGTCGACGATGCGCAGCCGCTCCGGTGGCCGGTGTGGGAGGTCGACGCCGAACAGGGCATGAGCGTCCGATGCGGGTATGACGAGCAGGGAGCCCTGACTTTCAGCGGCCAGCAGAGCGATCACGAGGGCGCGGACAGCGGCGTGAGCGCCAGTACCGATAAACCCCAGTCCCCGGCTACGCGCCAGATCAAGCGCGACCGCCTGCCCGTCGCGGGTCCCGAGGACGGTGTCGCCAGTGTTCGGCAGGACGGCGAAGGCGGTGCGCCGCGCACGGTCGCGCGTTTCGACTTCGGACAGCGTGCCCGGTGACAGGCGGATCGGCGCGCCGTCCTCCTCTTCGGGAAGCGAGGCGGCGTCGTGCGCAATCCGTAGCGCGCGCACCATCGGCGCCATGCTGGGATCGTCGGGCTCGGGTCGATTTGGCCGGTATCGGCGTCGCCGACGAAGGCGAACAGTGACGACGGCGAGGGTGACCAGCGCGGCGAAGCCGATGCCGACGAACGCGCCGGTCGATAGTGAGATCCCGGTTCCTGGATGCGTCGTCGACGGGGGCTGTGGGACGTCGGACGCGATCGGCGGGCTGGTCGGCGCAGGTCGGTCGCGGTCGGGAGTCGATGTCGTGGGGGCGCTCTGCTGACGGGGGCCTGTGTCGGCTTGGCCTTGCTCGGACGGTGCCGCTTGGTTTTGGACCGGTGGCGCGGGAAGCCTGACCGACTGTGTGGGGAGCCGGAGCGTCCAGCCGGGCCGGATCAGGCTCGGGTTTGTGAACACGCGACCGTCGACTTGGGTGACACCTTTGTTGAGGTTCCAGATTTCGGGCCAACGGTTGCCGTCGCCAAGGCAACGTTGCGCGATGCGCCAGAGGCTGTCATAGACACCACCTGCGGGTGGGCGCACGGTTTCGGTGTTCGACGTGCCTGTCTGCGCGTCCGGGTACATGTGTTGTTCTGCCGTGGCCGTCCTCGTGCGTTCGGTCGTTTCAACCACAGCCGGGTGATAGAGCGTCGAGGCGACGGGGGTGTGTCGGCCCGTGGCGAGTCCAACGGCGCCTACGTTCGTCTGGTGGGAGGCGGTGCGACTGCTGAGGATCGAGAAGACGATGGCGCCAACCAGGGCAGCCGCGACAGCGCGCAAAGGACCGCTACGCAGGCCCCGCGTCGGGCGCGGCAGAGACCTCGACCGAGCAGCATCGAGAATGGCGTCGAGAATGTCGAGCATGAACCGGGCCCACGTCGGCCACAGCACGCACGCGAAGACGTCGAGCAAGAATTGTGGCGTCATCGGCGCCAGCAGAGCCGTCTGAATAGCGTCCCACGTCGGCACGTGGTCCGGGAGCGGCCAGCCGATGTAACGAACGAGTCCGTACGGGACGCCCACAACCAGGGCGAGCAAGATGGCCAGCGCCACTGCTGCCCGCAGCACCTCTCCCACCGTGCGGATCGTGGTTAGTGCCGCTCGTCCGAAATGGACGATAGAACCGGTCATGGCATACCTCATGGTTCCGGCGTGGTGACACCGTGCTCGGGTTGCGCACTTGCCGAGACGATGGTGGTCAGCGACTTGACCCCGACCGCACCGAGCAGCAACGAATGGTGCGTGTCGGTAACCTTGACCGAGACTATATTGCGCGTAACGGTCACCTCGCCGCTGCGGCCTGCCGCGGCGAGGTACTGACTCGCGAGAGTTACCGCCTCGCCAGCGATTAGCCGCAGCTCGCCGGTAGAGCGATAAGCCGACAGATCGATGGCTTGGGCCCCAGCACGTGCGGCTTCTTGGGCCTCACCCATGGCACGGACCTTGCCGGCCAACGCAAGGCCGCCGTCGAGGACAAGGCCGCTGAACGCGATGACTGCGGCGACGAATACCACGACGAACGCGGTGACTCCGCCGCTTTCGTCCTTGTGCAACTGGCGGACCATTCCAGCAAATCCGGCGTGGTCCATCACGCACCCCTTCCGTTTCCTGCAGCCGAGCGGAAAGTGTCGACTGGTGAGGAGAACGACGCTCTGAGCGTCTTACTTCCTGGCACGCCGAGCAAAGCGAGATCCGACAGTCCCACGGTGCACGCCACGTCCACGCTGACGGGGGAACCGGGCTGCAATCCGGCGGCGGTGACGGCGACGGCAAGGGTCTGACAGATGATCCCGGCCTGAGCGAGCGCTTCCTGGGCGGTCGCGCTCGCGTCATCGCGTGCGCTGGTGACGGTGCGCGCGAGTGAGGCCGCCCGGGCGGCTTGGTGGGCGACATCGTTGAGCCGCGATGTGCAGTCTGCCAGTCGACCACAAAAGACGATAAACACGAGCATGACGACCAGCAGTGGTGTCAGCAACACCATTTCCACGGTGGCAGAACCGCGATCATCAGTGCGGAAGCTGCGCCAGAGTTCCTGGCTCGGTAGCCCAGCATAGAAATTCATGGCCGCGCTCCGCTCGTGAAGCGCTCGACCGGACCTACAGCGTCGCCAGTGGCCCTCAGGGTAAGGAACGGAAGGACGGCCGTGACGTTGCCCTCCACATGCACGGACGCCTGCGTGAGATCACGACTTACCTCCGTATGTGGGTTCCGCAGTGGCCCGCCGCCAAGTTGCTGAAGAACTTGGTCTGCTTGGATTTTCCCGTTGGTGACTGAACCACCTTGAACGCGAGTCACGGACAGCGCTTGCGCAGCGGCCGCTTGCGCAATATGAGTGGCGTGCAACCAGAGAGCGAACTGGGCGATCAGCAATATCAGAAGCAACAGAAACGGACTAATCAAAACCAGCTCAGCAGTGGCCGCACCGCACTCGTCAGCCCTCAGGGTGCGCAAGGCCGCCTGCGGGAACGAGCGCGACCTTAAGCGCACCCTGGGGTGGCTACGAGACCTGTTGGTTTTCGACATAGCTCTTCTCCCAAGGGAATGGACCGGCGCCAGTGATGTCGCGTGCCGCGGTGACGTAGGCGAACACATCCTGCGGCAACGTTTCTGCCTCAGCTGCAATCCGCGCAGCCCAGCCTTCGGGCAATGTGTCGAGCGCAGCTTGGGCACGAGCTTGGATGCCCGCGTGGCGGAGTTTTACCGTCCACGCTTGAGTGAGGGCGATACAAGCATGCAGGTGGGCCGCCACTTCGGCCACGGCTCGGTCGATCCCCGTAATGGCACCGTTCGCTGCCGCAGTCAACTGGCCCAATTTGTCCCCTGTACCTGGCTCGTGAACAAGAGCACGGGCGGCACGGGTGTGGTCGAGGCAACGTAACGCGTCCCAAGCCACTACGTGCGCGTGGCGTGGCAGCGCAGGGTCGAGCCACACGCGGGCTGGAGTGACGTGTAATTGATGAAGGGCTTCGACTACCTCGGAGACCGTGTCGCTTGTCGTAGTGCCAAGATCGGTAAAATCGCGTGTCCTATAGAAAAATTCGCCAGGTTGCCGTTCGAGACGACACCGTTGACCGCGCTTGTGTACGTGGTCGATCTCAAACCACGCGAGACTCACAACAGCGGCCAATGTGGCGCCGGCGAGGGCCAGGGCGCCGAGGACAATTGTCAGCACCGCGTCGAACCCGACTTCGCGGAGGGCGCCAACGACAACGAAAGCAATACCTGACAGTCCACAGAGGACGACTCGAGCTGACAGCATCGCGCGTAGCGCCTCGCGTCGCCGACTAGCACGAAAGAGATGCGGGTTCCAAAGCATGAGGTCTGGACCGTCATCGAACTCCCCGACGCTGACCGGCACGCCGTGACCTGGCCCCGGTGCGGCACGGTCAGGATGGAACGTGCTGAGCAACATCGCCTCACCTCCCCTGCGCCCGCGTCGGCGCACTCACAGTGCTATCGCGCAACGAGGGAGGCTCATGCAGCGAGGACGCCGGGGTGACCGTCTGATGCGCCACCGTGGACGGACCCTGGCTCGTGACACTTTTCGAGCCACCTGAAGGCTTCTTTCGCTTCGTGCGAGCCGTCTTCCGGTCGTTGAGCCATCGACTGAGGTCAGCGGCCGATACGTCGGTGAATCGCGCGAGCTCGTTGATCTCAATGACGTCGCTGGACTCCGCGAGCACATCGCTGAGTTCTCGCTCGATGTCCGTCAACTGCTCCGCGATCGCGGCCCGGCGTTTCGCGAGTTCGCCAACCCGCTTTGCCGCCGCGGATCGCCTCTCGCTACGCGCGGTGTCGGTCTCCTCGACACGGCGCTCGATCTCCTCAGCTGTTGCCATCCTGGCCTCCCTTCCGTTGACGTGCCACACCCCTCGTGAAGAGACACGGCATGGCCATCGGATTACTGCATCGGTTGACTCAAAATTACGGCAAATTGACCCTCTTCCCGAGGCATATGTCAATTCACATCTGGATACTATTCGCCTTGTCCGTGACGACCTTGATCAAGATCGCAAGCACCAAGAGAGCGAGGGTGACGAGCGCGGCCGTGACGAGTACGGTTTCGGTCGTGTAACCGCATTCGTCCTCGCGTAGTCGACGTACGTGTGCCTTGACACAAGCCCACAACAATGTAATTTGCACTAGCATGATCTACTCCATGAAATGTCCATCGTGGATAGATTGTCTAAATTCCTCCTAACACTTGCGCGATAGCCGGATATCCGATGAAAAGAAGGAAACCAAGAAACAAGGTGATCACCGGCACGCTCATGCGCTCGGTGGCTGCTTGCGCGTCCCCTTCAGCGTCCGCCAGTTCACGGGTACGCAGCGCAGCGGCCTTCGCTTGGAGGGACGCCCGGACTTTGGCGCCTTCGGTTCCTGCGAGGCTGACTGAGGCGGACAGTTCGACAAGTTCGCGCACGTCGAGCTCTTCCCCGAGGGCGCGGAGGGCAGACCAGGGCGTAACGCGGGTGATCTTGGCGACGGTCAGTGCCCGCCGTATTTGGGTGAAAGACCAGCCGCGCCCGACGGTCGCTGCGTCGTTGAGTGCGCCTTCCACCCCGGCGCCGCCGGCGAGGGTGACCCGGACCAAGTTCAGATACCCACTCAGCGCAAGCCGGAAATCACCGCGCCGACGAGCGGCGTCGCGGCGGACGGCGAAGTCCGGAAGGAAAAATCCGACTACGCCCCCGACCAGGCTGATTGCCAATGAAACTTCCCAGGGCAACTGCATTGTCAATCCGTAGAGAGCGAGTGACACCAGGATCGGCAGCAGCAGTCCGACGATGCCGAGCGATGACTTTCCCGCGAGGTGAGTCTGGATTGAGCGACCCGTGATAGCCAGGTCTCTGCGTAGGCTCGGACTCGGTAGGCCGAGCGTCGCGAGTGGTGCGACGAACGGTTTGCCCAGAGTGGCGGCCCATCCGGTGCGTTCCTGGGTGGCGATCGCGGGCGCCTCGGCTGCGGCATCGGGGCGATGTAGCAGGGCGCCGAGGCCAGGGCGCGGCGGGATCGCCCACACGGCCAGTGCCCAGAGCCCGAGACCGAATCCGGCTCCAATGATGAGTGGCGTAATCACGTCCCGGCTCCCATCGACTGTTGGGCGTCGTCGGTCAGCGTGATCGCCGGACGCAGCGCTGCGAGATCTACGAGGAATCGATCCGGCGTCCGATGGCGGGCCATTCTTCCGAGCCACCAAAACGACAGGGTGAACAGGCCGCCAACTCCGGCAAGGATGAGCTGCCCAAAGGCGCCGTCGAACGGGGCGAGGTAGCCGCGGTTGAGGATCACCAGACCGGCCGCGAAGGCGAGGGTCACGCCGACGATCAGTCGCACGCTCGTGCGTGTGCGAGCTCGGCCAGCTTCGACGCGGAGGCGCATGGATACCTGCTCACGAGTTTCGGCAGCGAGTTCGCCAAGGAGATCGGCAAGTTGTCGAGCCTGCTTCTCTGAGGCGAGCACCAAGGCGCTAACAATGAGGTCAGCGGTCGGGTCGGCGAGTTGATCGGCCAGGTGCCGCAGGCTCGGCGCGAGCCGGTCGCCCCTTACGAGCCGGAACGCCAACTCGTTGATCTCGGAGCGTATCGCCTCTGGCACAGTCGAGGCCGTAGCGATGATCGCCTGCTCCAACCCTGCGGCAGCGGCCAAGGTATCGCGAAGCATTTCGCTCCACGACGCCATCGCCTCAATCCGGGCCACAGCGCGGGCATGGCCGCTGTTCGAGCCGAGCACTCGCGGCAGCCCCCAAGCCGCTATCCCGGCAAGAACTCCGCCTACAGGCCACCCGGTGGTAAGGGTGACGCCGAAGGTCAGAATCCCGGCGGCGAGGAACCAGCGTGCCCGATTGGGGTCATGCTCTGCGCTGCTGGCGGCCCTCCGTGCCCACGCCGGTATCCGCACCTGCGCGCCGCGCCAGCCGGCGACGATGAGCAGGAGTCCCAGCCCTGCGCCAGCGCCAAGTAATCCCATGACTGCGGTCGTGGTGGTCACGGGGCCCACCACCCCTCGATCCGTTCCCGGAGATCAGGATCGAACCCTGCGTCGATGAGGTCGTCCATCGTGTCGGTTCGCAGTGGGACGCCGGGAACCGCTCGAAGATCGGGACCAGGGCGCCACACCTCGTTACTGATCACCTGCGGCCCATCGGCACCCACGACCTCCCGAACCGAGGACACGACACGCTTGCCGTCCTCACCTCGCGGTTTACTCAGGTGTACGACGAAGTGCAGGGCGGACGCCACCAACAGGTTCGTCGCTTCCAGCGACAACCGCTCCGGTCCCTGCACGGCATACGCGGCCAACTTGGTGAACGCCCCACCGCTGGTGGAAGCGTGCAAGGTACCCATCGACCCGTCGTTGCCCATGCTCATCGCGTTGGTCAGCGGGATGACCTCGGGGCCACGAACCTCGCCGACGATGACGCGGTCGGGACTCATCCGCAAGGACTGCCACACCAAATCCGACTGAGTGACCGCTCCCCTGCCCTCCACGTTGGGTTCACGGGCCTGCATCGCCACCACGTCCGGGTGGCCGTCAGGGTCCTGGCCGAGACCGAGTTCGAATACGTCCTCGATGGTGATCAGCCGTTCCCACGGCGGGATCGCCGAGGCCAAGCCCAGCAGCAACGTGGTCTTCCCGATGGCGGTACCTCCGGTGACCAGCACGTTCCTGCGGGCGCGCACGATCGCCGCAAGGAACGACTCGAGCGCGTGATCGAGGGTGCCTTTCTCCCGAAGGTCGCGCAACGTGATGCGTTGAAAGCGGTGGCGGCGAATGGACACCGAAGGCCGCGCGGTGACGGCCATGACCGCGGACGCGCGTTGGCCACCAGGCAGGGAGAAATTCACGATCGGCGAGCCCCGGTCGAACCGACGTTCCTCGACGCCACTGCGGGCAGCAAGTTCGCGGATCAGCTCGACAAGCTCGGTGTCCGAACCAACGATCGGCGGGAGGCGGTCTCGCCGGCCAGAGGCGTAACGGACGAAGACCCGGTCACCGTTGACGTTGATGTTCTCGATTTCCGGGTTGGCCAGCAGCGGTTCCAGGCCCGCCATGCCGAAAATCTCGTCCAGCACCGCGGCGATGATCCGCTGCTCAACGTCCTCCCCCACGACAGCACCGCCGGTGTCGAGCTCGTGCTGAGCCTGTTTCTCGGCGGTATCAGCAAGAATGGCCTGCGCCATCCAGCGCCGCGCTCCTGGCTCCATCGCCGGACGCCCAGCTTCCTCGTCCGCACGAATACGGTCAGACAGCTGGTTCGACAGCGCGTCCCGCAATCGGTTGCGCAGGCGCTCGACGGCCGCCGTCTCGTTGGGATCGCGGCCGGGCACCTGCGATGGTCCCGGCAAGGCCGCCATCTCCGGCAGCTGGCTCTCCTGCTCGGGTTTGTCGGAGAGGCCCGGATCGAGGTGCCGTTCCGTGTGCGACGATGTCACGGCTGCCTCCCGTTCGTCTGCATTGGTGAGACACCGCCTGTCACGACGCGCAAGGGGCTCGCCGCAGGTACGGTCACCGCTCCTTGCGGCGCGCGGTTGCATGTCGGAACATCGGTAGCCCGCTGAATTGCAGCCCCGCGGCCGACGGCGTTGATGACGCCGTGCGCCAGCCGCAGGGCTGCCCTGCCGAGAGCAGAACGATCAGGCCCCGTCCCCTTTCGCGATCCACAAAGGACGGCCGCACCTTTGGGATCGTGTGGAAGGCGGCCAAGCACGCCGATGTGCAGTTCCCGCTCCACCTCGGTCGTGGCGTAACCCTGACCAACCAGTACGAATCCGGGAAGCCGGTTCCAGGTCGCCGCGGTCCGGACTTTCCCTGCTACATGAGACAACTCATCGTCGCGGGGGTGTGCGAGCAACAGCATCGCATCCGCGGCACGGATGATCGGCAAAGCGAGAGAATCGGGGTCCACCCGACCACAATCGGCTAGCACCACCACACCCGGCTGATCACCTGCAAGCCGTAAAACCGGCGCACGATGCGACGCCATAAGGCCAAGCGCAGCGCGCGCTTGCTCACTACCGACCGGCCCTGGGATCACTGCGAGCCCAGCCGGGAGGCGTTGCACGTGCTGCCACAGCACGCTGCCGTCATTATTGCGGCGGGCCGCCGCAGCCAGACTGACCGCACTGGGGTTCGCGGGTAGGCGAAAACGCGCGGCGACATCTCCGCCAGCCGGGTCGCACTCCACGACCACCGGGGTCTGTACGCCTGGCCACCGTGCGGCCAGCGCCAACGCGGTCGTCGTCGCGCCCGGCGACCCTTTCAGAGAACACAACGCCACCAGCATCAGCTGCCACCCCCGCTCAACGCGACGAGACTGATCTGGCCCACGGGCGCGACGGCGAGTTGGCGTGCATCGACCTCCGGCAGTTGCAGTGACACGACGGTTGTCTGCTGATCCTGCGCAGAACCGTTGACGTCGGCGACGTTCGCGGTCCACGCCGCGATCGGCGCGGCAACAGTCGTCCCGCTGGTGCTGGGGGTGCCCACAGTTGAGGACGCCGCGGAGATGAGGACGGCGACCCGAGCACCCCGCGCCAACGCGGGCGGAAATTGACCCGCCTTCAGCCCCACCGCTGCAACCGCCTGCCCCTGTGTCGGGACCGCCGGGGCTCCCACCGAGCCGTGGGTCACCAACGCGCCCCCGGGCAAACTGTAAGCTACTGGACGACCGACCACAGTGGATGATTCGGCCGACGGGATCGCGTCCAAGCCCACATCGACGGCGATCGCGACTTGCCGCAAATCCTGTGTAGACAAGACATGCCCTACGTTGACCGGTCGTGCGAGCACCAACACCGACTGCCGATGGTCGATTTGCATCGACACGATCACCGCGGCGGCAGCACACCCGACCACGAGGACGACGCCCAGCAAGAGATACGGGATACGCCTTGATAGGCGGGCAGATTTCCATCGCGACGGCGCTTGCTGTTTGCCGTCGCGCTGCGTCCAGACGTCCGGTGGTGCGGTCGCATCCTGGGACGCTCCCGGTCGCGTCGAGATGGGTGTTCTCATTCTTCCTCTTTTCGGCATGGGGCCACCGCGCCGCGATGCCATCGGGTAACGCGGTAGCCAACTGGACAGGATCTGCGGTTATCCGGGTGGGGACGCGGAGCGCGTGGGGGCAGGCTCAGCCTCCGCCGATGTTCAAGGCTTGGCTTTCGGCGACGCGGAACGCAGCCGTGGCGGAGGTGGTCATATCGGGAAACACGCCGGCCTGCCCTGCACCCGACCATGTGATCGACCAGTGCACCGTAGCCGAAACCGGATACGCGTTGTTCGGTTGACCAGCCGACGACACCCGGTAGATATACCCGCAATCCGGGGATGACGCTTTCGGATCGATACTCGCCGGAAACGGCGTACCTCCCGTGGAGCAGGTCACGGTCGATCCATCACCCATGGACCACACCAGCGATGTCGGCCGCGCGACCGCCGTCACCTCAACCCCCGGCACTGAAGCTGTCGCCGACTGCTGCGCCCACCCACTCGACAGCCAGAGCCAAGTCGGCAGGGTCACAAGTTGTTCGCCGGCCGGATTCGCCGCGATCCTCGGACCCGGAAGCCGCAACTGGCTACGAGCGGTCTGCGCCAACTGAGCCGGAGACGGCACACCAGCCTCCTGGCCATCCGGAATCCAAATCGGCGTCCGATAAAGCCCGTCAGTGAACCCAGGGCCGGAGCACTGGTACAAGTACCACGCACCAGGTCCCTGACCAGGCTGCGCCTGCACAGGGCGCAATCCACCAGCGACGGTCGCCATCACGCGAGCGCGCGACGGACGGTAATTCACAGGCAGTACCGTTGTCCCCCGCCCCCGTTTCGACGAAACGTAAGCAGCTGTAACCGTTCCGCCCTCAGGCGGCCGATAGTCCGACCGTTGGTACGAACAGTTCGCGGTCTTGTCGCTGGACCCGACGATGCTGTCGCCAAGATTACCGTTCTGTTGCCCGGGATCCTGACCTTCGCCTTTCTGTCCTGGCTCTGGAGCAGGCTGTCTGCCATCCGTAGCGCCTCGCCCAGCACCAAGGTCGCATGCCGGCGATGGAGTTTGCGTACAATCTGCCGATCCCCACGGACCGGAGGCCAGCGCTGGCAATTCTTCGGCGAGCAGGAGGGACCCAACCAGCCCGCCGATGAGTACGACTCGTCTCAGCATGACCCAACTCCATGAACGCCGAAATCGGTGACTCGCCAAACCCCGTCCTGCTGTTTCTCCACCACAGCATTGATCTGGCGACGACCGCTGGGTCCATCGTTCGCTGACTGCCCATTATCGAGCCGATAATGCTGCCACTGGCTATCGTCGCCACAGTCGGTGACGATAGCTTTGGCCGGCGCCGACAGCGGCTCGACGGAGGAAACCTGGGGAACATTCTTCGGCCGCCCCTTGGTAATCAGGCCGTTCGCTTTGTCTGCGTAGAGCCCGCGGGTGATGTTGGTCAGTGCCACGCCGGTGGCGTGCTGACCCAAGCGCGGGTCCTGCCAGTTGGAAGTCTCCGCCGCAACTGCCATGTCGTCCCACATCCCAAGGTACGCTGCAACTGCCTGTCGACCTGCAGCATCAGCGGGTGCCATAGTTGACGATGGCGGCATCGCTGCCGGGCTGGTCTCAGTACCGGGCGTCGCGGCGGAACCGGACGACGAGCTTGAAGTACAAGCTGCTACCAGTTCTGCGGCGAGGACAATGCCCGATCCAGCCACCGCAAATCGAAATGAACCTTTGGAGACCACAGACCTCACCCCTGTTCCTCTTGCTCGATGGCGGCTACTGCCGCGTGCTCTAGACCACGTCTACTCTGCACCCCCATACCGACTGCAAGGTGCCAAAGCACCGACCAAAAAGTCGGGATGGACATCTGACCCAGTTTTCACCCAAACGGTTTAACCAGAAGGCGATATTCAACCTTCCCCAGTCGGGTCTGGTAGTCCTGAGGGCAGGCCAACAGGGCTTTGAAGGCGAGTCGCGAGCATGGATAGTCGTATATGAAAGTCGTTCACAAATGGTAGTCGAATGCCAGTCATCCTCGTTGCAGGCTGGGCACTACTGGGCGCGACGCTCGCGCTCACATTGCGCCCGGCCGTAGTGCACTACGCAACTCAAACAGAACCGAGCGCAGAAGCACCCCCGCGGTGGCTCCTCGAAGTAATCACGGCCGGCTTATTCGCCGTTCTCGCATGTCGCTACGGAGTACACCCTGAGCTGATCGCATTTAGCGCTCTGGCCACAATAGGCGTGCCGCTCGCGGCCCTTGACATCTTCACGCAACGCCTCCCGAACGTCCTCGTCGGCGCGACCTACCTCGCCTTACTCTCGTCATTCGGGCTGACCGCCGCCCTCACCGACAACGGGCCTGCGCTACTGCGGTCGGTACTCTGCATAGTTGCGAGCTTCGCAATTCACCTCGCCGCCTATGTTCTTCGTTCACTCGGCGGCGGAGACGTCAAGCTCGCCGGCGCGCTCGGCGCGGCACTCGGGTGGATCAGCTGGCAAGCCTTCGTGGCCGGACTGGCCCTCGGCTGGATGCTTGGCGCACTCGCGGTAGTAGGGCTTCGGCAGGTTCGTCGCGACAATCTCGCGAACACGTTCGTTCCGCTTGGTCCGTTTCTGCTCGCTGGAACGTTCACAGTCGTGCTCCTTACCGGTGCCCGCCCAGAACCGTAGCTGGTTTCCCGCAGAAACTGCGAGGACAAACACGCCGTTGCGAGCCCACATACGGATCGGCCAGCAGCGAGTCCCGAGGTGGCTCGCTCGATCGGGATGCTCCATCAGAGTGGTAATCGCGCGCCTGGCTGGAGGCCGAGTCGGTTGCCGACAGACTGAGAAGCGTGATCGATCGGGAGAGCGTGGGGAACACGATCAGCGGCAGTGTGACCGGTGCGGTGGTGCAAGCAGGCACCATCCAACAGGTAGTTCTGTCCCCGCACGCGCAGCGGGACCCGATGCCGGTACCGCGACAGTTGCCCCCAGCGGTCGCCCATTTCACCAATCGGGCGGACGAAATGGCGGTTTTGGATCAGACCGCGGTCGGCCCCGAGGTCGGCGAGGGTCTGCCCGGGCTCGTGTTGTTGACCGGTCCAGGGGGCGTGGGCAAGACCGCTTTGGCGGTGGCCTGGGCGGTCAAGAACCGGGACCGGTATCCCGACGGCCAACTCTATGCCGACCTACGGGGGTTCTCCGTTGACGGCGCTGTTCGTCCGCACGAGGTGTTGGGGCCCTTTCTACGGGCGTTGGGGACGCCCCCGGATCGGGTTCCGGTTGAACTCGCCGAGCAGGTGACGTTGTTCCGGTCGATGACTGTTGGCAAGCGGCTGGCCGTGGTCCTGGACAACGCGCTGTCGGCGGCTCAGGTGCGGGTACTGCTGCCGACATCTCCGGACTGCCTCGTGCTCGTCACCAGCAGGATGCGACTGCACGGGCTGCATGCCGAGGGCGCGCGGTTCGTGGACGTGGCGCCGCTGCCCCCGGCACACGCGGAGGAGTTCCTGGCCCGGTCGGTCGGCTCTGAGCGCGCGACCGGCGAACTGCCTCAGTTACGGGAGTTGGCCTCGCTGTGCGGCCGGTTGCCGATCGCGTTGTCGGTGGCAGGGGCACGGTTGGCCTCTCGCCCACGGTGGACGGTGGCGCGCGTGGTCGCCGAATTGTCCAATGAAGGCCAGCGGTTGGGTCGGCTGTCGGTTGGGGGAGATGCGTCCGTGAGTGCTGCCTTTGATCTGTCGTATCAGGCGCTGCCGGACGAACTGGCGCAGCTGTACCGGCTCGCGAGCGAGCACCCGGGGCCTGAGTTCGGCGCAGGCGTTGCCGCTGCGGCGGCACAAATCAGTGAAGACAACGCCGAGGACGGGCTCCAGGCGTTGGTGGATGTCAACCTGTTGGAGGAGGTCGGCCCGGACCGATACCGCTTCCACGATCTCGTCCGACTGCATGCCCGCACCCAGACCGACGCGGATCGCGATCACGCTCGGCGGCGGATCGGCGAGTGGTTCCTGCACACCATGACCAGGGCGAACATGATGGTCATCCCGATCCGCTGGCGGGTGGCGACCGTATGCGAGCTTTACCAGGACGCGCCCGCCCGGTTCGCGAGCAGGCAGGAGGCGGTGGAGTGGCTGGACTCCCAGTTGCCCAACCTTCTGGCGGTGATCGAGGACGCGGTGGCGCGCGGATGGGACGAGTTGGCCTGGCAGGTCTGCGAAGCGCTGTGGGAGTTGTTCGTATTCCGCAAGCACTACCCGGAATGGATCGCGTCCCACGGCCTCGGCATCGAGGCGGCCGCACGGTGCGGAAACGAAGTGGCCGAATCCCGGCTGCGGTGCCAGTTGGGGCGCGCCTACTTGGACCTCAAGCGTTTCGACGACGCCAGGGAGGAGTCAGAGAAGGCCGGGCTGCTGGCCGTTCAGGTAGGCGACCAGCGTAACGAGTCGGTCGCTTTGCAGCAGCTGGGACTGGCGGCCGAGGGCCTCGGCGACATCGACGCTGCTCTCGACTACCTCGGGCGAAGTCTTCGAGCCGAACAGGAGTTGGGTATCGAACGTGGTGTCGCCTTGCGGCACCAGCGCATCGGTGAAGTGCTGTTCGGCGTCGGGCGTGACGCCGAGGCAGCCACGCATCTGGAACAGGCTCGTAGCGTGTTCGCCAACCTGTCTGATTCCCGAGACGAAGCGCAGGTGCTGATCAGCCTCGCTCGTCTCGATTCCCGCGCTGGCCAGGTCGAACAAGCGATGCGACGGCTGGACCAGGCGCTGGAGGTGCTGTCCGGGCTAGGCTCGGCGGTATTCCATGCGGACGTGCTGATCGCCTACGGAGAGATCAGCCACGATCACGGCGACCTTGCCGCAGCCCGCCGCTACTTCTCCGAGGCATTGGCGTTGTGCCAGGACGTCGACGGCCCGCTGCAGGAACGCATCCGCGCACAACTCGCCGCGCTCGACGAGGCCCCGTCCGATTGACCGACCGCCGATAAGCCTGCCGCAGGCCACGACCCCGAGGTACCCTGCGATCGCCCATCCCACGGTCGACGCACCCGGTACGGAGACCGTCTCGCCGCGCGACGCCGCCAGGAGATGGTGGCCGTCGTCGTATTCGGCTGCGGCCAGCGTCACTCCAGGAAGCCGGGATAGCGTTGCAGCCAGCGTGGACCGCGCATCGGCCAAGCTTGACTGCCTCGGAAGAACGAGGACGTCGGCCAATGGCTCGTGACCGGCGTCCCCTTCGTGGGCGACCACAAATTCCCCGGCGAACGCTTGCCGACGCAGCGAACCATCGCTCACGAGACCAGCCTCGGAGGCGGGACAGGACACACGCACGCCGGACGAGCGGGCTCGGGCAGATCCATCAACCGGTACATCGTGCGCCGCAGGATGGCGGCAGCATGGCCAGGGCGCGAGGTCAACCGTCGGCGGACCTCCGCGTGGGTGTCGGGAGTATGGTTCGCGGCCAGCTTTTTCAGTTGCGGCAGCAGCGCCTGCTCACGTTGCCAACGCGGCGCGTTGTCGCACAACGCCGCTGCCGGGCTGCCTTTCAGCGGAGCATCGTCCGGCTCTGCTGCCAGGAGAACCGGAGTGCCCAAACCTGCGGCGTAGCCGGTGACCGAGCCGTAGTCGCCGATCACGAAGTCCGCGGCGATCAGCGCTGCGTGCCACCCTTCTTCCGGCGGCACCAGCCCCAGGCCTGCGCGGAGGCAGTCGTCCAGCCATGCTCGCACCTGCCGTCGACCGTGGTGCGACCAGATGTTCGGGTGCAGTAGCCCCACCACCTGGTAGTCCTCCGACGGCAATTGGTCCATGATTCGCTCGAAGAGATCCGGATGTCGGCCGAACGCCGACTGTGATGTCCACGTCGAGCTGACCACGACGAGGTTTCTGTGCGCAGGCACTTTCAGCGCCCTGCGGTATCGTTCGCGTGCTCCCGCACTGGCCATCAGACGATCGAAGGCGATATTTCCGCCTACAACAACATGATGCAACGCCTCTGGACAAGTCTGAGCCAGAATCTCCCGCTCGGACTCATGGACCAACACGACGATGTCCGCACGCACCCGGCCGTCCCGCATCAGCTGCTCACGATCCAGATTCATCATGGCTGCCCGGTCGTCCCCGGCCGGGCGGGGACGGAGACGGTATTGCCCGAATCCGTACCCGTGCGGCACCAACATCACCGGTGCGTCGATCTCGTCGAGACCGAATTGGCCGGCCGCGACCGCTAAGTCGAACCGGAGATGACGTGCCTGAGACCAGGGAATCACGACACCTCCCTGCGCCTCGACGAATTCGTGGCTGGCATGCCACGACTCCGGAGGTTCGGGCACCGTGAACACGACCTGAACCCGATGGTCTGCCTCCAGCAAGGGCAACAGATCCAACAACCGCGTGCCCGACACGATCTGATCCATCATGACCAGTACCTGCTTGCACCCGGTACGTGTCAGCCACGGCAGGCCATGACGCCCGACCGGATTGAGCACCCAGCGACGGTCCTGCATTCCCCCTCCTCGTAGCAACGCCCGTAGTCGTGTATTGCGAATTTCGTTCGGACGGCAAGAAAATCACGCTGAATTGCTATGCTCCAGAGCGCCGATGATGCAGTAATGTTGCATGAATGCTGCAGCACTTGCCCTGACCTCGGCAAATAGCGGCCCAGCGGTTATCGTGGTAACACCTGGCACCCCGGGAAGGAAGAGCGGATGACGACAAAGCGCGTGCGGCTCGTCCAGCGTCGTAAATCGGCGGGGTATACCCAGGAGAAGCTTGCCGAACGCCTCGGTGTCGAGCGATCGACCGTGCTGCGCTGGGAAAGGGCGGAGAGCGAACCGCAGCCGTGGGTGCGGCCCAAGCTGGCCGCCGCACTCGGTGCATCTCTCGACGAACTGCAGGCGTTGCTCGACGACGTTACGGTCGTTCAGACCCAGCCGAATGACCGGATGAGCTACGTGCTCGAACACCCGTCGTCGGCTGACCTGGTGACTGTCGGCTACCTCCACGAGCGCATTCACCAGCTTGACGAGCAGTACGACCGCACACCGTCGACAGCTCTGCTCGGACCCGCAGGCCAGCTCCACGGGCAAGTGAAGTTCGTTCGGGAAAATGTGGCCAACCCCCGCGTACGCAAGGCGCTTTTCGAAGTCGAAGCCGAGTCGGCGACGTTCATGGGACAACTCGTTTGGGACGTAAGCCAACGCCGCGACCATGCCGCACCGATCACCTACTTGGATGACGCGGTCGCCGCAGCTCGGCAAGTACGCGACCCCTATACCGAGGCATACGCCGTCTTACGCAAGGCTTTCGTGGCACTCTACGGCGAGAAGGACCCGCGGAAAGGGCTGACTCTCGCCGGCGAAGGCGCGGAGATCGCGAAGGTTGTCAGTCCTTCGCTGACCGGCCTGAACCTCCTGCATGTCGCCGAGGGCCATGCCATGACGGGTGATCTCACGACGTGCGAGGAGGCTCTGAAACGCGCCGAGGCCCAGCTCGACCGCGCGGACGCCGACGACATCGCCGCATCGGCCTACACGATCAACGAGTTCAACCGATTGGCTGGTTCGTGCTACCTCTTCCTCGGCCTGCCTGACCGTGCGGAGCCTATCCTGCGTGCCACAGCGCGGGCGCTGGCCGCGAAGCAGAAAAGCCAGGCCATCGCACTCGGTAACCTCGCCCTGTCGCTGATCCGCCAGGGCAAGTTGGACGAGGCAGCGGCCACCATGCACGGGACGATCGACGCTGTGGAGATGACGCGCGGCGGCGGTGGACTTAACCTGGCCTTTGCCGCCGGGCGAGAGCTTCGTCAGTGGCGGCACGAGTCGTGGGTGCAAGATATCAACGATCGTCTGCTTGCTCTCATCGCAGCGATCTAGGTAAAGGTGAGGCGTGACCAACATCGACGAGGCCAAGACAGCCGTCCGTGACCGGGTATGGCGTCTGCTGGAACGCGAAGGTGCTGTGCCGGAGGGCTCTTACGGCAAGATTCCCGGCTTCTACGGTGCGGAAACAACAGCCGAGCGCCTGGCCGCGCTCGACGTGTGGAAGCAAGCCAGCACGATCAAAGCGAACCCTGACTGGGCGCAACTATCGATCCGTGCCCGCGCGCTCAAAGACGGCAAGCTGCTGTACATGGCCGTCCCGAAGATGGCCGGCCTCCAGCCGTTCTTCCTGCTAGACCCGACCTCTCTCGGTGTCCCGCCCGAGCAGGCTGCCGAAAAGAGAGGGGCTGCGCAGGTGGCACACCGCATCGGCATCGAGGACATGCGCCCGATTGATCTGGTCATCTGTGGCAGCGTGGCGGTGAACCGATCGGGCACTCGTATCGGCAAAGGCGCCGGGTACTCGGACCTGGAGGTTGCTCTCCTGATCGAGGCAGGCTTGGTGACGAACGAGACCACCATCGTCGCCCCCGTTCACCAACTCCAAGTGGTCGATGAGGAGATCCCCGAAACCGAGCATGACTTCAGTGTCGATCTCATCATCACCCCGGACGAGGTGATCGAGTGCCCCAACCGACGCCGACCGCAGGGACTTGTCTGGGAGGACCTCACCTCCGAGAAGATCGAGGCGATCCCCGTCCTCGCCATGCGTGCCCGAGAACACGGATAATGCCAAAAATCTGATCGAAGCGCCATCAAGCGCCGATCACGAATTACGGTATCGCGGTTTGCCGTGGAGACACCCTTCCGGGAGTTTTCCCTCGCTGCGAACCGACGCCGCTGATGAGGCGACACGGGTTCGCTCAGACAGGTTGTGCGTGACCTGGTGAAGCGACTGCGCTCTGGCTTTCAGCATGTGAGCGGCACTGCGAACCCGGTCGCACACTGTTCCTACCCAGGCCACTCGTCCGATGTAGGGATCGTGGGGACGCGTTCCGGCAGGTCAACCGCGACAACGCTTCATTCTTGCACCAATTTCGCGACATGGTTGCTCTGTTCGCTTCCGCGTACTGATTGTTTAGTTGGTTTTGGTGATCGTGTAACGGCGACTACCAACGTTCGGAAACGAGCGGACATCGTCTCGCTGAAACAGCAAAAGACGGCGTGCGCTCAAGGAACGAATCAACCAGAGGGACTCGCTGATTTTTGGAGTTTGAGGATGCTCTTGCAGCGATTCGCGACACCGTGTGTGTCGCGGTTCCCCCAGCTTCGGCTCGCTGTACCGCGTTTCGCCGGACGGCCAGCGTGGCGACGGGAACGGGATGGGAGCACCGCTGATGGCGGTGTGGCATGGCGACCAGCGGCTCACGGACACCCGCATGCCGTGATGTCGCGGGCCAGCGACCGGGCCCTACGGATCGTCGTGCGTGGCGCCGGGACCGACATCGTGACTCTCCTTGCCGAGTTCACGGTGTACGGGCCCGTCGCGGCCATCCCCTTCCGTTCCCTCGGCCCGCACGCAGCGCGGGCGGTTGGCGTGTTCGCGCCAACCGCGCCGGGCAGCGCCGCGGTGGCCGGTGCAGCGAGCACAGCAGAGCAGTACCGCGGCGGTCCGTCCCCAGCCGCCGCGGGGCGCCGGGCTCTGCTGTCATGTCGCGGCGGGACCATGACCCCGATACCGGGTCCCGCCGCGACCCCCTCCCGTAGTGGGCGCCGATGATTGCCTTGATCGCAATCGGCGCCACGTCCATGTCGGTGACGTGTGTGGTGTGCGCAGCGCTGCGCCGTCGACGACAGACGGAATCGGCCTATGCCGGATCCCACCGCATCAGTCGTACGTCACGACCGGCCCCTGCTGGTGGCGTGCATGGTCCTGGCGCGAGCAGCAAGGACCTCCGGCGATGACGGCCGCCGTTCGTCGGGAACCCGCAGCGTCCCTGCTTCGACGGCTGGGCTGGCTGCACCGGAAAGTCCTCTGCCGCGACAGCGACGGGCGTCGGACAGCGTTGCACCTACGGCGACGAACACCCGAGACGGTCGAGATCGAATTCCCCGGCGGCCGAATCGCCCGCCTGACCAACGTGGAAGCAGGACGACTGCGCGCAGCGCTCCGCGAAGTTCTGCTCGACGAACATCCGCCCCACCAAGCCGAAGACGCCCGCAGTCGACGCGCGGGCGGCCAGCAGGTCACCGCGTTCGCGTCCGCGGCTGTCTGCACACGCTCCGCCGACCGAAGCCTGGCGGAAACCGACGGCGGTACCCGTCCTGGGCAACGCCCATTACCAACCCTGAGGAGTACCGGTTCGTGACCACTGACATCGACCACTCGTCCTTACACGACCAGCCCGATCTTCCTGTCAACGTGGCTCTCCTCGGCGGCCAGGTGGAACTTGGCGGGAGTGTCGACGCGCTGTTCATGGGCGCCGGCTTCGCCAGCGAGGTCAACAGTTTCCTGGTCAGGCACCTGTTCTGGGCGCCGATCATCGTGACGGCGGGCGAGCCCTCCGAGTGGATTTTCCTGACCCAGCCACGCACACCGATGCGGACAGCGGTGTGGGAAGACCTCGTCCGCCTCCAGATCGGTTGGAAACGACACGGCGAGACGATCACACTGCCCGCACCCGGCGCCACGACCCAGGGTGTCCGGTGGCTCCAACAGCCCGGTCGACATACCACGCTGCCACCGTGGACCGCCGTCGTCGCCGCGGCCCGCTCAGTCTCCTCACCGAGCAGGACATCGTGAACCGCGTAGATCGACGTCTCGTCGCGGTGCTGGATGTCGACACTGCGCGTGGCCGTGCTGCGAGGAAGCCGAGTCACCGCTGACGCGAGATCGCGAAAAACCTCACTCCTTGAGGACTCAACTGGACCCCGCAGTCGATGAACGTCGCCGCCCATCCCTACTACTGATGAGGACACCTACAAATGTTCGCCCAAACCCACCAGGACCGCGCAATTAGCCCGCGCATGAGCCAAGTAATCGACCGCGACGCGCTGGCTGGCTACCTGTACGTACAGGTAGCCGATCATCTGGCACAACGGATCGCCACTGGCGAGCTGGCGATGGGCACCGGGTTACCCTCGGAACTGAAGTTGGCGCGGGAATACGGCGTTTCCCTTGGCACTATGCGACACGCGACCCAGGTCCTCCGGAAACGGGGGCTCGTGATCACCGTGCAGAGCAAGGGCACCTTCGTCGTGGCCCAGCCAGAGGTCGACACCAATGACGACCGCAGGGAAGACGAACCGCAGGCCAGCCGTCGTCTTCCGTGTGGCAGCTCGACGCCTTGACACCGCCGGCGATCCCCCTGCGACCGAAACCGGGCCGCCCCGCGGCTGCGACCGGATGGTCGACTGCCGCAGTGCTCAGGGCTTACGAACCGGGAGACGCACCCCGCATCCCCGCCGAGGTGCGTCTCCCGGTTTCTCTCCACACCAACCAGAGTCTGTCGCCGTGATTCCGAACCGTCCAGCCCCATGAGCCCGGGGACCAGCAGATCGCTGGGTCGTCCGTGCACGTCAGCCGCCCGCACCCGACCCGGCGCCGCCAGTGTGTCGAGTCCCAGTCGTGCCGGGGACGATACAGAGGAACCCCGTAAGGTCGCGGTGGACGTCAACGGCCGACCGAGCTATCTCGTCGAGGCGCTTCTGGCCGATGCGGAGTGGCGGGCCGTGGCCCCCTCGGGGCTATCTCGACCGCATGAACAAGCAATGGCGATTCGTGGCCTGCTCCCGGCCGATCGTGCTGACCCGGTCGGTGCCGGGCGGGGCCGAGCAGAACGATCCGGCGCCGTGCGTCAGGCCACACGGCGACCCCGGCCGACCGCGCGGCGAGCCGTCGTAACGAGGCGTACTGGGCGCAGGCCAACGCCTCGGTCTGCGTTGGAAAGACAAGGTCGGTGCGGGCCGCGGAACCCACCAGCAGGGAACCACCGGTGAACACCCCGACCGATCGGTCCCCGTCCAGCAGCAGGAACGACAGATGCTCGTGGGTATATACGGCCAGGTGTCCCCAACGCCCGCAGCCGCAGGCCACCGAGGTCGACCTCATCACCGTCGCGTAAGCCGATGGGATGCTCGAATGGCACCTGCCGATCTGCCGGGCGCCGTCTAGCCCATCCTCCCGGTACCTGTTGCTGAGCGAAACGCGCCCGACTCCGTCGGCTGGTTTACGCGCGGCGAAGCGTTCCACGGCGCCGGTCTTGAGCGTTCCGCCCGTCCCACCCCAAATCCGGCTTTCTCCACCAACGGCAATGGCCGACGCATCGGGTAGTCACGACGAAAAGGACGACACCATCGGAATGTCGGTATAAAACTGACGGAGATGCTTGACACCCTGGCCTCTTGATCACTAGGGAGTCTGGGTGAGTGAACCCCAACTGGACCGCCAGGTGCGTCGGCGCCTGGCGGTCCAGCGTCATGTCGAGGAAGTCACCGGGAACGCGGCCATGACCTGCCGATACTTCGGGATCACGCGGCAGACGTACTACAACTGGTTACGTCGGTACGAGGCCGAGGGCACCGACGGACTGCGGGACCGGTCGAAGCGGCCCCGAAACATTCCGAACGCCACCCGCACCGAGGTGATCGAGAAGATCATCCACCTGCGCAAGAACTACCACTTCGGGCCCGAGAAGATCGCGATGTACCTCAAGCGCTACCACGACATCACGATCAGCAAGTCCGGGGTATGGCGCATCCTCCATCGCCTCGACATGGGACGCCTGCCCGCGTCTCAGCGCTACAAGCGCCACGACCGTCGCTGGAAACGCTACGAGAAGCAGCGGCCGGGCCACCACGTGCAGATCGACGTGAAGTTCGTCGAACCTCTGCCCGGCACCGGTAAGGCCGAGCTCGCTGCCAAGCCGGCCGACCGTCGCGGAAAGTTCTACCAGTACACCGCCATCGATGACTGCACTCGCCTGCGCGTGCTGAAGATCTACCCGAAGAACAACCAGAAGACCGCCATCCAGTTCCTCGACTACGTCCTCTCCCAGCTGCCCTTCGCCGTCGAGACGGTCCAGACCGACAACGGCGCGGAATTCAAGACCGCCTTCCACTGGCACGTGCTGGACAAGGGCATCAACCACGTCTACATCAAACCTGCCACCCCACGGCTGAACGGAAAGGTCGAGCGCAGCCACCGCATCGACGCCGAGGAGTTCTACCGGCTGCTCGACGGCGTCGTCATCGACGACATCAACATCTTCAACGCCCGCCTCAAGGAATGGCAGGACTACTACAACTACGACCGCCCCCACGGCGGCCTCGACGGTCAGACCCCCTGTGAGAGACTGCGCCAGAAAACGCAAGCCACCGAGGCACGCGGGTAAACGATCATCGTCAGCTGCACACCGACACGGAACCGCCTGCAAGCCGCTGACCTCTGGTTTTGTGACGGCTAGCTAGGGGGTTTCGATGGTCCTACTTCTGTGGAGCTAAGGGGAAATCGAGCCCCTGATCCCCCTATTTCGCCCAGGCCAGATCAGGTCCGGGTAGCTCTTTGGCCGTGATGGCCTGCGGCGGTGCCCACCTCACGCAATTTGATCAAGGTCCTGCGCACAATGCGCAACGCTGAACCGTTACATCGGCCGTCGCGGCTCCTGCTCGGACTCTGCCAGCGCCCGAGCGGCCCGTCCCAGTGCGTCGTTATTGATCTGTTTCAGTGATTTTTGTAGCACGGCGGTGACACGGTGCGAACTGATAGCAAGATACGTCTACGTGGGGAGTGCGATGGGCAAGACGGCGGCGGCCGACGGTGGCCGCCGGAGTCGGAGAGGTTTTGCGTACCAGGACGTAGCGACCCTGCTCGACTGCCTCGACATGCACGATGGCCAGTTTGAGGAAGTCGGCTTTGAAGACGACGATGACATCGTATGTACCTGCAACGGACACACGATCTATCGACAGGTCAAGACCTCGGAGCGAGGCCACCGGCATTCGATCGCCACGATCTGCCGACCGGAGGTCAACGGCCGGGTGGAGACGAGCATCCTCGGTCGGCTCTTCTCCGGGAAGCCGGTTACTTCGGGAACGCGATTCTGTTTGCTCCTGAACGAAACGCCACAGCCCGGTCTGGCTGCCTTCGTCGCCAATCGAGGGACCACACGTGGAGTGGTGCCGACCGAGCATTGCCTGGCGATCCAAACGAAGTTGCAGGGGCTTGCGCTGCCGGACGGAGCAACAATCTCCTGGTGTCTTGACCGGTTCGAAGTGCTCGTCGAAGCCCGCACCATCGAGCAGATCGAAGGAACCGTTCTGAAGCGGCTCCAGAAGCCGGCGGAGGCAATCCTTGGCCAGCCGCCGCTGGCGGCCGAACTGGACGACGTGCTGGCTAGGTTGCTCGGGCTCGTCGCCCGCGAGGCCGCCCGCGAGGCCATGGATATGACAGAGCGTCGGTGGAGCCCGGATCAGTTCAGCGAGTTCCTGCACCATGCGCTGGCCCAATCGACAGGCAGACGAGCCGACGGAAGCATCGAACCGCTACAAACTTTGGCCAGCAAGCTGCGGCCCGCAGGTGTACCCGCTGCCGAGGCCAAGGGACATGTCGACCAGATGCTCGACTATCGGCGCCGGTACAGGGCAGCGCTGGGTGGCGAACGGACGCGCTTTGACGTGCTCAACGACCACATCTTTACGGTCTGCACCACCATCTCGGCTAAGCGCAGAGCAGGAATCATCAGGGATGGGCCTCCCGCTTACGCCGCTACTGTCGAGGCGGCGACCGCCGTCGAACTTCCGCCACAGTACGCCGTCACCGTTGCGGACAAGCTCGCCGCGCTCTCGGACGTGACAGCCCGGTGTCAGAATCGCTATACCGATGCCTGAGCTCGGCTTCGGCGTTGTGCCACCCCTTCATCGTCCATGGGATCCGGACGACAGCCTCGATTTCCACGCTGCGCGACTACTTGTGCTGCTCCGGCGGTGCGGCGAAGGCACCCGCTACAGCATCGACGGCCGAACCAAGCTAGCGAAGCTCGACTTCTTTGTGCGCTACCCCGCATTCCTAGAACTGGCCAGAAACCGAGTCAGAGCCGACGCCCAAGCAAGGGAGTGGCAGGCGAGAGGCCCCGAGGTCGAGGCTCCCATGATCCGCTACCGCTACGGCCCTTGGGATCCGCGCTACCGGCAGTTTCTCGCCTTCCTCAGGGCACGCCAACTCATCCGCATCACCGGCAAGAACCCAGAACGCGTGTCGCTCTGCAAGAGCGGCCGCCTGCTCGCAGAGAAAATTTGCGCGAGAGAGTCCTTCCATCCGATTGTCGACCGCTGCGATGCCATGGTAGGTAATCTGGCCGCGCTCACGGGAACAGCGCTCAAAGACCTCGTCTACGAACTCTTTCCTGCCGAGGTCGGCGAGCTGCCATTACGTGCGGAGATCCGTCCATGACACCTCCTGCCAGTTCCTCGCTCCACCTCGGCCGCGGCCTCCGTATCTTGAGGGTGCAGATGGTTCAGCGCAGCGGCGAGATCGACGAGTACGACTTCAGCGGTGTAGCTACAACGATCTTGACCGGACCACGCAACAGTTCAAAGACGACAACGCTCAAGGTGATCGACTTTTGCCTGGGCGGCGGCGGAAGCGTCGCCAGGAAACTCGGCACGGCTATCGACGAAAAGTACGTTCTGCTGTCCGTGGACATAGCCATAAATGGCCAACTGCACCGCATGACACGTGATTTTGAGTTCGGACGTAGAGACCGCGTCCTCATCGACGACAGTATCGACCGAACTACCAACGAAATGTCTGAATGGTTGCTCCGCGAACTGGGGTGGCCGCAGCTCTTGATCCCGAAAGGGGTCAACGCTGGGACCGCCAGCCAACAGACCCCCTTGACGTTCCGCAGCGTCCTCCGGCATATCTACCGCCGTGAAGACTCCTGGATAGAGTTCGCGAAGAAGGAAGAAGAGTTCCTGCGCAGAGCAGTGATCAGCCTCATGCTCGGACTGGCACCGTCTCGATACGAGACAGCTGAGTACGCACTCGGCCAGGCACAACGGAAGCTAGCGTCTGCCGAAGCTGTGTATCGCGACGTTCTCACGAGCACCGAGGAGGCTGTGAGGGCCCTCGTTACGCGCCTCGGCCTGCCACCCGTCGCAGGCGAGGATAGCCTGGGCAACGTCCGGGCTGAACTCGAACGACACCTGAGCATGACTCGCGCAGAAAAGGAAGCACTTACCCAGGCGGCCGAAGACTCGACACGGGCCGCGCCTGGGCTAGATCCCACCGTGCCGCAGCAACTTGAGGACGCCGCTACCGCGGCGGCCGTGGCGGCCGAGCAGGTATCCGCTTTACGGCAGGTCATCGACGAGCACCAACGGTCACAGCTTCAAGTACAAGCCGACATCGAACGCCTAGATCGACTAATCGATGCTGTTGACCTCTTCGACGACATTCCCGTACGGGTCTGTCCCGCGTGCGAACAGTCCATCGAACCCCATAACTCCCAAGTCGGCGGAACCTGCTACCTGTGCACCCAGCCCGTTTCCGGAGATGGACGGAAACGGCGCGCCGGGCGCGAGCAGCGCGCATTGACAGCCGAGATGGACGACCTTGCCGACGCGATCGGCCGCGCTCAAGCCAACCTCGACGAGGTCAAGCAGGTTGAGACTCGTGCAAGTGCAGAACGCACCCAACTCGCAGCCCGCCTTCACGACGAACGCGTCACACACCTCGCCCCGTTCATGGCAGCCCTCGAAGACATCTCCACCGAGATCGGCAAGGCCGAACAACAACTCGCCGCTCTTCCTGCGCTGGAGGCCATTTTAGCGAGGCGCGCGGACGCCAAGAACGGCGTGGACGAAGCAAACGTAGAAGTCGAACGGCTTACGAAGCTAGCAGAAGCCGACGCACAGCTTGCAAATCGTGCTGCAGAGCATTGCGGAGCCCTGGCCGATCGCATGAACGAGTTCCTAAGTTTCTTTGGGGGCCGTGGATGGATCGACGAACTCGTGACGATCTCGTCCGACGAGCTAACCTTCTATGTGGGGACACGACCCTGGAATCAGAAACTCGGGGCAGAGGCCGCAGTACTCTTCTTCCTCGCCTACAGCTATGCACTGCTACACATCGACGTTGACCTCGGCACACGAGCCTGCCCGCCCGGTGTCCTACTACTTGACAACCCGTACCAGCAAGGACTTCCACCAGGCACAGTCGTCGAAGCAATCAACCGCATAGCGGCTGCAGCCGAAACACACGGCACTCAGGTAATACTTACACAGGCCACAACTGCACGCAATATCAGCGCTCCACATACCGAAATCGTGATGCCCCGCGAGTACGCATAACAGGCAGTGTGACTCAATACTGGGCTTCGTCTGGATCAGCCGAGTCGCCTACCCGGTGTTCGTGTTATCGGGAACGCACTGAGCATCCCACTCCGACCGCAGTTCCGTCACCAACGGAACGTCAGCGCAAATCAACAGTCCATCCCGCACGATAACTGGCCCGATCGCCACCAGAAATCATTAAAGACTCGAACCGCCGCGAGCGCGCGCCTGCGTGCGCTCATCAAGCTGACAGCGATGACGGCTCGCTCTCACGGGGTCCGGCTTCCGGTTGTTGTTCGGACCGGATCAGGGCGACGAGCGTTCTCGATCGGGCGGCACTGACGTGAAGGCGCTTGCGCAGCGTCTCCGCCGAAATCGGTCTGCGACACGTCGCCCAGTGCCGGGCATCCTCGACGCGCGCCCGGGCAAGCAACTCGTCCTCGCCTGGTTTCTCCAACACCGGCACCCGGTCACTCCGCACGTCTCCAGCCGCCTTGGCCACGGTGAGCAAGGGTGCCGGTCGGGCCGACCCGCCCAATTCGCCCTGTCGCTGTGTCCCGGTGGCGATGGCCTGCAGCAGGCCGGGACCGACTTCTGCCCATCCCATCAGCAGCAACGGCCCAACCGCGTCGAACAAGACCCGACCGAGATGCCCAGCGATCAGGGGCTCAGCCACGTTCAACGCCAAAGTCACGACACTGGCACCCAGCAACAACCGCCGCGCCGACTTCAACACCTCGCGGCCCACGCCACTCAGGGCGAAATGCCGGGTCGCGACCAGCAGGCCCAGCACCGTCAAATCCAACGCCGGCGCCACCAACGGCGCAATCCACACCGGAACACCCAGCCGAAGAGCAAGGTCAAGCACATTGCCGAACCCGAACAGGAACGTCAACCCCACCACCGTCGCCATGATCACCGACACCGACCAGACCGTCATATCAACGTGCCGGAGATCAGGCATGCTCACCGATCCCCATCCGCAACTGGGTCTCCTGAGCACGCTCAGCCGCCGCACTCGCGCCGTAGTGCCGCGGCATGTCATCCGAAGTCCAGCCCAACAGCAACATCAGATCAACTGGTGCTGAAAATTCCGGTTTCCAGCACTCGCCTCGCCTGTGCCCGGGCCGCCGCCGGTGCCTCTGGCGGGTGTCCCCTGGGCAGGGGCGGAATTGACGGGGCGGTAAGGCGGTGCCTGGCTGCTCGACTGGACTGACAGGCCAGGCTAGGCCAGGAGGGGCTTGCCGGGCGCTGGTTGTCCCTTCGAGCGTCCGGCTGCCGGTGGTGGTCCCCGTAGCGGGCTCCCCCAGCCACCGCTTCGGGGACCACCCGACGCCATTCCCGGCGGAGGTGGAGTCAGGTCGCGTCCCGGCGGCCTGCACGATGCGCCTGGGCGGGCCGCCGCGGAGCAGAGGTGTGGCTACGCGTTCGTGCTCGACGCTGGTTGCGCGGCGCCGGGTACGGAGAAACGCAACGGGTTTCCGGAGGGGTCGTGTGTGGTCAGGCTGGTGCCGGCGTACTGGTGCGGGTGACCGGCGGCAGCAAGGCGTTCGGCCAGCGCCTGGATCGCCTCCTGGGCGGTGAGCAGCAGGTCGACGTGGGTGAGCCGGGCGGTGTCGGGCCCTGCCGGGTCGCCTCCGTGGAGACTGAACCGGTTGGTGCAGACGAGGAGACTGCGGTAGTCGGCCACGCCCACGCCGACGAATCCGTCTCCCATGCGGGCGTAGAGCTGCAGGCCCAGCAGGTCGCAGTAGAACCGCTTGGTGCGGGTGAGGGCGGCGTCGGTCACCTTGAGCTGGACGTGCCCCATCCGGGTCCCGGCCGGCAGCGGGGTGGGCGTGTCCGCGCCGGGTTCGCTGAGCAGGTCCTGTACCGCGATCGGGGTCGAGACCACGACGGGCAGGCCCTCGTCGGTCCACTGCCAGTCCTCCCGCGGACAGGCCCAGGTCGCCTCGATCGTGTGACCGTCGGGATCGGTCACATAGCACGAGTGGCTCACGACGTGGTCGCGCGGATCGACGTCGAACCCGGCGTCCAGGTGCCGCCGGGTGAAGCGGGCCACGTCCGCCCGGGTGGGCACGAGCGGGGCGAAGTGACTGAGCCCGGGGCTGGAGGGCGGCGGCGCGCCAGCACCGGCGACCTCGTGAAGCTCGACCAGCATCCGTCCTTCCACCCCCAGGTGCGCTCGCTGTGGTTGGCGATCGAGGAGGCGGAAGCCGGCGACCTGGGTGTAGTAGCGCACGCTGCGTTCCAGGTCGGCCACCGTCAGCGTGACCGATCCGAGGGTGAGTGCCGGGTCCATCCGATAGCCGGTCATTGGCAACCTTTCGTCCGTGCCGCGACCCCACGGGGCACGCGACGCGTGGGGTGAGCCGCGGGTGGCGGGAGTGCTGTTCCCGGGCGGTGTTTCAGGGGGTGAGGAAGGAGTCGAGGACGGTGAAGACCGCCTCAGGCTCCTCACGGATGGGCACATGCCCCGCGCCGGGGATGAGTGCGAACCGCGCGCGGGGGAACGCCGCGGCGTAGGCGCGGCCGAACTCGGGGGTGACGACGGTGTCGTTGGCGCCCCAGAGCACCAGCACCGGGCAGGTGACGGTGGACAGGCGGGGCAGCAGACCTGCATCTGCCATGGCCGGCCCGGCATAGACGCGCATCGCGGCCATCGACTGCGGGGACGGTCCGCCCTGCGGCGCTGGTCCGCCCTGCGGCGCTGGTCCGCCCTGCGGCGCTGGTCCGCCGACCGCCGGGGACGCGAAACCTTGTGCTGCGGCCGGTGGCCTGGCGGGCACGGTGACCTGCTGACCGGGCACGACGGGGCCGATCGCGTCGATGAGGACGAGCTGTGAGATCCGGCCCTCGTGGTCGTCCAGCGCGGTCTGGGTGGCGACCCAGCCGCCGAAGGACGTGCCGATCACCGTCACGTCGTGCAGCTCGAGGTGGCCGAGCAGGTCGAGATAGGCGGCGGCGAGCGCGGGCACGGAGTCCAGCTCGTCCGGCCGTGCGGTGCCGTCCCAGCCCGGATGAGTGGGCGCGACCACCCGGTGATCCGGCGCGAGGTGGTCGATCAGGGGTGTGATGCCGGCGGGGCCGGGGCCGCCGTGCAGGACGAGGACCGGGCTGCCGCCCGTGCCGGCCTCGCGTAGGTCGAGGTCGAGGTCGAGGCCAGGCCGGATCGGGATGGTGCGCCGACGGGGCGTCGTCATGGGTTCCCTACCTTCTTCTGTCGAAAGCGTTCTATGACCGCAAAAGGCGCGAGGCCAAGATCCATAAGCAGGCCGTCCTCGCGTTGGCGCGCCGCCGCCTGAACGTGTCGTGGGCGCTCATACGCGACAACCGCACCTTCCAGGCCAGCATGTCCCAACCAGCTATTGCAGCGGCCTGACCGGCTCACAGCCGGTCACCACTGCGGCTTGACAACCTCATTGGGAATCCCCCTGGAGCTGGGTTCAGGTGGCTGAGGGCGCGGTGGTTGACAGCGCGGGGCTGACTGGGCTGACGGGCCGGAGGTGAAGAACTCGACCATCTGTTCCAGGCCTTGCTGGCCGAACATCGTGTCCAGATTGGCCGCGGACTTGGCGGCGGACGCCTCGCTGCGGGGGAACAGCGCCTGTTCGTAGGCGGCCAGGGCGGCCTCGGTGTCGCCGGGGTGGGCGGCGATGGCCAGGGCGAGTTCGGCACCGTCGAGCAGGGCGAGGTTGGCGCCCTCCCGGCGAAGGGAGACGTCACGTGGGCGGCGTCACCGAGCAGCTTTACACCCGGGACGCGATCCCTGCAGTGTCCGACGGGCAGGGCGTGGATACGGCGCGGGATGATCGTGTCCGCATCGGCGACCAAGCCGCGCAGGCTCTCGTCCCGACCGGCGAAGTGAGCCAGGACCGCGGCCTTGGCGGCGGCCGGGTCGGTGGACTCGACGGTGTCGAGCCACCCTTCGTCGATCTTGAGCGCCGTGTAGACGTGCAGGCTGTCGTCGGTCTCCCGGTGCGCGAGGACACCGCGTTCGTTCCCTAGGGCGATGAAGAAGCCGCCGCCGATGACGGCGGCGCTGCGCGGATGGCGGGTGTCGGCGTCGACCAGGTCGGTCTCGACTAAGGAGATGCCGGTGTAGGCGGGCTTGGCGTCCGAGATTAGCGGCCGGACCCGCGACCACGCGCCGTCCGCGCCGATCAGCAGATCGGTGGTGATGGTGGAGCCGTCGGCGAAGGTCACCTCGTGGCGCCCCTCGCCCAGCACGCGGGCGCCGGTGACCTTCGCACCCCAGCGGATCGTGCCCTCAGGCAGGGAGTTCAGTAGCAGTTCTCTCAAGTCGCCGCGGTCCACCTCCGACCGACCGCCGGTGCCGTCGTCCTCCTCGGCCACGTACACCGTGCCGTCGGGGTTGAGCAGGCGCATGGCCTGACCGCCCTCGTGGACGATCTTGAGGAAGTCGTCGTACAGGCCGGTGACGTGCAGGGCCTTCTGCCCGTTCTCCTCGTGGATGTCCAGCATCCCGCCCTGCGTGCGGCCCGCCGCCGACGCCTCCAACTCGAAGATCGCCGGCTCGATGCCGTTGACGTGCAGAACGCGGGCGGCGGTCAGACCGCCGAGACCTCCGCCGATGATCGCGACCGGGACATGAGGGGTACTCATAGGTCCTCCAAAGCCGTAGGGAAACGCCTCTGTCCGGCGAGCCATCGCCACGACCCGACGCGGCCCCGCCAGAAGGCGGCGTGCGCACCCGATCCGCCGACGATGACCGCGACTCCCTCACCGTAACGAACATGTTCGTTACGAACAAGTTCGTAGTGAGGTGGCTCTCAGCACCTCATGCCACACTCGGCTTCAAAGCAGATGAGCCCGGCTGACGGTGGACCGCCGCGGGCTGAATGCGTGCTCGCCGGTGGCCACCATCTGCCGGATCCCTATGTTCATGCCCAGCGCAAACAGGCACAGCAGCAACCGCCGCGCAGCGTCTTCTTCGGCAGGTTCTCCCGCGTGGCGACCGACACGAACTCCTCGGTGAACCCGGTCAGGAAGTCGGCTTCCTTGAGGATGTCGAGCAGGTCGATGGTGCCCCAGCGGCGGCCGACCTCGGCCTTGACCGCGGCCAGGTTGCGCGGCTCGGGCAGCTTCTCCAGCGTGGGCACGCTGATCCACGCCTGCCCCTTCTTCGTTTTGATCCGTACCCCGCCGGTGGTGTCCTGGGCCATCGCGGTGTTCAGCTGGTCCAACGCCCCCCCGGTGCCGCCGCTTCAAATCCTCGACGAACTCGCCGGCCTGCAACGGCTTGTTCAGCGCGGCCGGCAGCTTCAGTTCCCGCACCGCCTCCAGCTTCGCGATCTCGGAAAGCAGCGTGTCCAGCCCCAGCCGCCCCGGGTCGGCCTTCACCTCGGCCAACAACCCATCCGCGGTCAGCAACACCTGCAACCGGGCACAGCCCTCCGGCCCTAAACACGCGACGACCTCGGCGGCGAACGCCCCTTCATGACGGCGCAAGGCCGAGTTGAGCGCCCGCTCGATCTGCCCTTCGGGCGGAGGCTCGATCCCCTCACTACGGCACCGCTGCCGCAACGCCGCCTCCAACCGGTCCCGGTCCTGCTCCACCGGGCACCGCTCTGTGGCCAGCCACTCCGTCCACCGCCGCTCGTCGTCCTCGGTCGCTGGCCGGCACCCCAGAGCCCGGCGGATCTGCGTCCAGTGACGCTTCGCGGGGCGATTCGTCAGCGAGTATTTCGCGAACAGGCCAGGCTCAAGCTGCAGCAGCTCGGCCATGAAGTCCACCACCGCCGAGGGGACGTCCTCGAAGTCACTGGGGAACCGGCCCTCCATCTCGAAACACTTCAGCAGCAGCGCAAAACCCAGCCGGGTCGCACCCGTCTTCGCCCCCAGCAGTCGCCAGTCATCCTCGACCAGCGTCCAGTGCGCGATCAGATCTTCCGGCTCCCAGTCCCGCTTCACAGGCGCGGACGGTAGCCCCCACAACCAGCGACACGATCGTGCGGTAACCAAAACTCCTGATCACCGAAAACGCTTACGCAATGTCCACAACGGACACTATCAAAGCTCGTTCTCCGGCGCAGGAAGGGAACTCCCGGGAAACGTCGCCTCTCGGCGACCCGCTTCCGCCGAACCCGCACAACACACCGCGCCGTCCCGAGTCAGCCCCACGCTGCCGCCGCTCACCACGATCTCCGACATGGTGGCCCGCCACTGACCAGCGGCTATGTTCCGCAGTGGCACACCGGGCCGTAGCTCTAGGAGTCGGAGGCCGAAACGGGGGCCATGCCGCGCAGGGGCAGGCCGTCTGGGCCACGACGGCCGACGGCCCACGCTGCCAGCGAGACGACGGGGTTGAAATGCGCGCCGGAGACCGGGCCGAACAGCACGATCAGCACGCCCAGCCCGAAAACGGTGGCCAGCGAATTGCCCAGCAGTTGCACCCCGGCATCCCGCGTGAGTTCGGCGGCCTGAAATGCCCGACCCGACCACGACGGCGACCAAGGCCGCGGTACCGACCGCCTCGGCCGTGACACGGCGGCCCGGCGAGACCGTCACGCCGTCGCCTCGACCGGTTGGGAGGTGCGCAGGAACGCGGCCTTGAGGTGATGGGAGATCGTCGGCTGGGACGCGAGGATCGAGCGAATGGCGAAACGGCTCACAACCGAGCTGAAGCGGTGAGGCCGACCGGGTTGCCCCCTGGGATCAGCCCAGCTCGCACGACATCGCGGGCCAGCGGTGCGAGCAACTCGGCGAGCCGGTTCGTGGCATCAGCGCCCAGCGCCCGCCACGGCTGTTCGGCCGCGGCGTCGGTCGCTTCTTCGATCCGGGCGTGCTCGGCCACCCCCGCCTCGGTCAAGCGTCCGGCCTGGTCGATCCAGGCCCGTCCACGCAGGTCGGCCTCTGTCGCGCACCAGGTGTCCCGGTCCCATTTCCGGCCCTCGCGCAGAATCTCGGCAAGCGAGCGGACGCGCTCGCCGAGCACGGAGATGTCCGCGCCGCCCAGGTGCCCGGTGAGCCGCAGCGTGGGGAGTGATGGGCGGTTCGGGCCGCCTGGACTCGAAAAGCCCACTTTTACTCTTCGACCAGGTCGGCCCTGGTGCAGCGAGCGCAGCGTCGTACTGGTAGCGCGCAGCCGGCCCACAGCAAGGTAGATTCGTGCAAAAATTAGACCGGTTGCACTTATGGAGCGAGTATGGTTAATTGGGATGGCGGACCGGCGGGAGCGGGCTTGCCTGCCTCCTCGGCGTCCCGGACCGTATCCAGTGCGCAGGAAGGGATTTGTCCCGCGGCTATTTGCGGCGCTACTGACACTTTTGACCGCGAGACCATCCCGCCGGCGAAACCTGAATTGGACAAGCGCCGCATTCGCGCGTGCCACAGAAAATGAGGCCATCATGCACAGCCCCACCGTAGAAATCACAGCAGTAGGAGCACACGTGCTCACCGAACCCGACGGCGCCGACGACGACGAATTCTGGTTCGTCACGGTGGAGGGGAAGGACCACGGAGTGGACGTTTCGACCATCCACCTCAGCACCAACCAGGTCGGACAATCGCCACCGCTGCACCAGCACCCGTACCCGGAGACGGTAGTCGTGTTGCGCGGCCGTTCCGAATTCACCATCGGGTCCGAACTGAGGGTGGTCGGCGCCGGTACGACGCTGATCATTCCGGCATTCACCCCGCACAAATTCCGAGTGCTCGACGACGGCAGATACGAGAGCCTGGCGCACCATCTCTCCCCGGAATTCGTGTCCGAGGACCTGTAGGCCATGACTTAGTGCTCCAGCCGTACTTGGTGATCTTGGTCGTGCAGGTTGCTGATCTTGTGGTGACCGACGAGGATCTTGACGGCTGGGTGGCTGGGCTGGAGGAGTTGTTCGGGCGGGTTGCGGGCCGGTTCTACCGGGTTGAGCCGAGGCGGCGGGCGCGGGCGTATGTGCGCGGTCTGCTCGCCCCGTTGGCCGGCAAGGGCGGGTGGACGTTGGCCGAGGCTGCCGGTGACCTCACCCCCGATGGGATGCAGCGCCTGCTCAATGCCGCAGCCTGGGATGCCGATGGGGTTCGCGACGATCTGCGTGACTGCGCGGTTGAGCACGTGGGCGAGCGTGGTGGTGTGCTGATCGTCGACGAGACCGGGTTCTTGAAGAAGGGCTGCAAGTCCGCTGGTGTGCAGCGGCAGTATTCCGGTACCGCCGGTCGTATCGAGAACTGTCAGCTGGGCGTGTTTTGTGCTTATGCCACAAGCAAAGGCCGCAGGCTGATCGACCGGGAACTGTATCTGTCGAAGTCCTGGATCGGCGATCGGGAACGCTGCCGCGACGCGGCGGTGCCCGATGAGGTCGAGTTCGCGACCAAGCCGGTGCTTGTTCAGCGGATGCTCGCGCGAGCTCTGGATGCCGGTGTGCCTGCCACGTGGGTCACCGCCGACGAAGCTTACGGCGGGGACTCGAAGTTCCGTCGCTGGCTGGAACAGCGCCGGACCGGTTATGTCGTGGTGGTGCCCAGCAGCCAGACCATCCCCGCGGTGGCCGGAACATCCCGAGCGGACACCCTCGTCGCCCGCGCGCCCGACGAGGCGTGGAACACACCAACCGGAGTCTGTCACCGCGCTTCGGAATCGCCCTGTCCCCATGAACCCGGGGACCAGCAGATCGCTGAAGTGTCCGTGAACGTGCAAGGACTCAGTGGGCCGCACATCGAGATCATGGGCGCCGGGTCGGCCGCTCGCGCCCGACCCGGCGCCGCCAGGGCTCTGTCCCATCTTGGAACAGTCCCAGCTCGGCGGCGCGAGAGCCCGGTCGTGTGACCTCGTCGCCTCACCGCGCGGGCAGGATCCACGACTTCCAACGGTCGCGCGTGAAGCCGCCGTGGAAATCCCCTGGTTTCCACGGCGGCCTGTGCTGCTGCCGTTGACCAGGTCCGGCGAGGTGTCCATCACCTTCAGGTTCGGGCATTTCGCCCCAAGGGGGCATCGATGAGCAACTCAGCGAGGTGACGCGCGCCAGCCGCGTTCGAGGAGGGCAAAGGCGGCTTCCACGATGCGGGCCGGATTTTCGGAGCGGATGGCGAGTGCCGAGGTTTCCAGGGCGAAGTGGGCCAGCGCGGCACATTCGGGATCGGCTTTGGGGGCGCCGGTTTCGGCGGCAAGGGCGCGGCTGAGCGCGTCCTCATGCCGCATCCACATCCGGTGCCAGTACTCGCTCAACGCCGGAGTGCCGCGTACGAGGGTCATGAACTCCCGCGCCCCGTCGGCGGCGGCACCGTACTCGACACGGGCCAGCGTGTAGCCGCGCAACGCGTCCAGCACCGAAGTGCCCGGCGGGCGGTCGCGCACAGCGGCGACCAGAGCCTCCTCGATGCCGGTGTCGCGGTCGAAGACGAGGGATTCCTTGCTGGGGAAGTGTTTTTGCAGGGTCGTGGTGGACACGTCGGCGGCGTCGGCGATCTCGCGGACCCCCACGTTGTCGTAGCCGCGTTCGAGGAACAGCCGCAGGGCCGCGTCGGCGAGCGCCTGGTGGGTGGCCGCCTTCTTACGCTCCCGTCTGCCCATCCCGGTCGTCATACCTTGACAATATCACTGATTGCACGGTGTACTTAGTTGTACCGTATCACTTTCAAGTTGAGGGGTTCTCTGTGATTACTCGTGTTCCAGTCCTGATCAGCGGTGGCGGGATCGCCGGACTGACTGCCGCCCTGCTGCTGCGACGCGAAGGGGTGTATCCGGTGCTGGTCGAGAAGCACGCCGGTGTGTCGCCGCAGCCGAAGGCGCGCCGGTTCAACCCGCGCAGCACCGAGGTGTTCCGGCTGCTCGGACTCGCGGCCGAGGTCGCCGAGGCGAGTGCGCCGCTGGCGTCGTTCACCGAGGTCCTGACCGGCCCGACGCTGGCCGCGGCGCAGGTCCGGGACATGAGCGGCACGATGCGGCAACGGCGGCTGCAGCAGGCGAGGATTCCCGAGCTGAGTCCCGGACCGAACGTCCTGTGCCCGCAGGTCGTGCTGGAGCCGCTCCTGCGCCGGGCCGCCGAGGAACGGGGCGTGTCCTTGCGCCTGGGTACTGAACTGGTGTCCTTCGGCCAAGACGACGACGGGGTGACTGCGCTGCTGAAGCCTGCGGACGGCGAACCGTACGAGCTGACCGCGGACTACCTGATCGCCGCCGACGGCGCTCGCAGTTCCGCCCGCACCGCACTGGGCATCACGCGCAGCGGCCATGGCCATCTGGCCGACAACCTCGACCTCTACTTTCGCGCAGACCTTACGGACCTGGCACGGGAAAAGCCGTTCAACCTGTGCGAGATCGACAACCCGGTCGCCTCGGGCGCCTTCCTGTCGGTCAACGGCACCGACCGGTGGCTGTTCTCGACGGCCGACTTCCCCGAGTCGCACACGCTCGGCGACGGCGACTGGCACGATCTCCTGCGCATCGTCATCGGCATCCCGGATCTCGACGTGGAACTGCTCAGCCGGTCGCCCTGGGAGTCGGCGATGCGCGTGGCCGACCAGTTCCGGGACGGCCGCGTGTTCCTGGTGGGCGACGCCGCGCACATGATGCCGCCGATGGCCGCGGCCGGAGCCAACACCGCCGTCGCCGACGCGGCCAACCTTGCCTGGAAACTCGCGGCCGTGCTGGCCGGGCAGGCGGCGCCCGCCCTTCTCGACACCTACCACACCGAACGCCATCCGGCCGGCTACGCGATCGCCGAGGCCTCCAGCACCGTCCGCGGGCACGTCGGCGACATGCTCGCCGCCTACACCAAACCGGACGCCCGGCACGACGACTTGCTGGCCACGATGTTCGGCACCCAGTACTCCGAGGGGGCGTTCGTACCCGACGGCCGCGGTCCCGCCCCCGTCGATCACTACGCCCCGGCGGGCCGTCCCGGCACGCGCGTGCCCCACGCCTGGCTCGACGTAGACAAGTCCACTGTGGACTTCGCCGGCCCGGGCCTGACCATGCTCACCGGCCCGGACAACGGACGCTGGATCGCCGAAGCAAATCGTCTCGGGCTGCGTCTGGTCTCGGTGCCGCACCAGGACTGGCTCGACGAGGTCTGCCTGCCCGCCGACGGCGCTCTGCTGCTACGCCCCGACCTCATCGTCGCCTGGCACTCGGCATCCGGAATACCGCTCGCCGAGGCGTTGCCCCGAGTACTCGGTACCGCAGCCATCCCCGCATGACCGGCAGACCGGCTTCAGCCCGAACGGCAACCGGCCTCGACGCGCTCTGCGATCACGGCGGTCTTGTCGGCGACGCGTGAAAACTGCCGCCGACAACGAGATTCCAAAAGATCCTGTCGATCGGCTCCGAGCCCAGGACCTGAGGACGTCGAGGCACTCGAACCCAAGGCTGAAGAACGGGCAGAAGACGATCTGGCACACGTCGGTCTTGAGTTGACCAGCGTCGCGATGCCCGGGCTCGACGGACACCGGGCGGCGACGACGTGCGCCGCCGGCGATGCTCGCGGATCATCGAGCCCACCGGCAAGGAAGGCTGACAGCCGACGTTCAAGCGACGCCTGCTGGCGATCCCCAGGCACGCGGGGCTCAGATCCGCGGCGCCGCTGCCCGCGTCGGCAGTCAGCACTTCCAGGCCGATCAGAGTGATGGGTTCCGGGAGTCGGGGAGCCTCCAAGGAAGGTCTCGCGGAGCTTAGGCTCCTGCCAGCCACCGCTACCAGATTCAAATCCAGACCAGGGTTCCTCGGCTACTCACTGGCCGCACCCGCGATCGCGTCGATCGCTCGGTCCCCGCTCAGCCCGGCCGACCCACTGCCCAGGCGAAAACCGGCGGCGTGCGGCGAGCCGCCTCGGAGGTGCGAGACCTGTTGGTCTCGTTGAGCGCCGCCATGAGCTCTTCCTGGGCGTCAACGAGCAGGGCCAGGACGCTCGGGTCGAACCACCCCGGGCGGAACCCGAAGAGCAGGTCTTCGATAGCGGTGTTGCCGCCCGCCCCAGGCGCGAACGGACACCCACCGAGCCCCCCCAATGCACCATCCAGCATCTCCGCGCCGGCAGCGACGGCCGCGCACGCGTTCGCCACGCCTTGACCCCATGTGTCATGACCGTGGAAGACGATGCGGCGCTCCGGCGATTCCGCCCGCACACGGCCGACCAGCGCACTCACCTCAGCAGGGACCGCCTGCCCGAGGGTGTCGCATAGAACGATGTCATCGGAGCCGATCGCGCGAGGATCGTTGGCGATGGCCAGGACACGGTCAGGGTCCACCGGCCCGTCGAACGGACAACTGAAGCTCGTGGCAACGCACAGCTGGATCCGTCCCCCAACCGACTTAACGAGCTCAGTCGCCTCGGGCAGTGCCGACAAGCTGGTTTGAGTATCGCGCCTGAGGTTGGCTTGGTTGTGCGCGTCGCTCACCGACAAGCAGTACTGCAGATTCCGTGCGCCAGCATCCAGGGCCGCGCGTACGTGTCGCGGAGTCGCCACCCACACCCAGCAGTGCGACAGTTCCTCTTGGGTCAAGGCGGCCACCACCTCAAGCGTGCCGGCCATCTGCGGAACCAGGTCGGCGTTGGCGAGGGAACCGATCTCCACCTCGGGGACCCCGGCTCCCAGGAGTGCGCGAGCGAGCGCAACCTTATGGTCGACCGGGAGCACCGCGCCCGACAATTGCAGCCCGTCACGCAACGTTACGTCGCGGAAAGTGGTCACGCCAGTTCACCCCTCCGGATGCTCGGTCGGCTCCGGGAGCGACCGCGTCAGGACCTCTTGGTTGTGCTCACCCAGATCAGGCCCCAAAGAACGTATCGGCAGCGAGCGTCCACCGATGACCGGTACGACACCGGGGAACCCCACGCGACGCACTCCTGCTCCCGTGTCGATGTCGAAGTACTGGATCATGCTGCGGGCCGCGTACTGACTGTCGGCTGCTATGTCGGCAGCGGTGGCGATCGGCCCTCCTGGGACGCCTGCCGCCAATAGCGTCTCGAGCACCTCAGAACGCGGACGTGCAGAGGTCCATTCCTCGATCGCGGCGTCGAGTTCTTCGCGCAGGGCCCAGCGTCCCGGGTTTTCAGCGAGGTCCGCGCGACTCGCCAGGTCAGGACGGCCAATGGCGTTCATGAACCGCAGGAAGACGCCGTCGCCGTTGCCGGCGATGACCACGCTTGATCCGTCGCTACACCGATAGGCGTTGGACGGGGCGATCCCCTCAATCCGCCCGCCGGTGCGGTGACGCTCAATCCCGTAGGCGAAGTGGTCGGGCACGAGTGACTCGGTTACCGAGAGGACCGACTCGCTGAGGGCAACGTCGACAATCCGCTCAGCGAGCGGCAGGCTTGGCGAGTCCGGGTCCCGGGCTTGGTGGAGCAGCAGCACCAGGGCGCCGAAGGCGCCATAGAGACCCGCGAGGGTGTCGCCGATCGACACGCCGGTACGAGCCGGCGGCCGGTCTGGTTCGCCGACGAGTGCGCGTAGTCCTCCCACGGCCTCGGCGACGGCGGCGAATCCCGGCTCGGCTGCAAGTGGGCCGTTCTGCCCGTACGCCGAGATCCGGACTAACACGATGCCTGGCCGCGCATCATCAAGCTGCTGCGGGCCGAGACCCCACCCCTCGAGGGTCCCCGGACGGAAGTTCTCGATCACCACATCGCTGCGCGACGCAAGGTCGAGGGCCGTGTGGCGACCGGACTCGGTGCGCAGGTCGAGCTCGACTGATCTCTTGTTGCGGTTAACGGCCCGGTAGAGCATCGAGGTGGTACCCGAATAGAGACGCCAGCTGCGCAGTTCGTCACCTACGCCAGGGCGCTCGACCTTCACCACCTCGGCGCCGAAGTCAGCGAGTAACCGGCCCGCAGTAGGCGCGGCTATGTAGTTGCCCAGTTCGAGGACGCGGATTCCCGCCAGTGGCAGCGAACGGGAGATCATGCTCGCTCCCCGGTTTGACTACGGGCGAGGTCCGTCTCCTGGGTGTTGCGCTCGCGTGGGAGGCGGGCCTTGGCGATCTTATTGGTCTCAGTCAGTGGCCATTCAGTCACAAATTCGACATATCTGGGCTGCTTGTAGGGAGGTAGCCGCTCGGCGCACCAGGCACCGAGCGTTTGCGCAGTGGCATGTGCACCATCAGCGAGCTGCACGAACGCCTTGATGTCTTCCTCGGAAAGGTCGGAAGGCACACCAACTACCGCAGATGCGGCGACTGCAGGATGCGCATCAAGGACGGACTCGACCTCCGCGGGAGAAAGATTCTCGCCACGTCGACGGATCAGCTCTTTGATCCGCCCGGCGAAGCTGAATCGGCCGTCGGCGTCGCGTCGTACGAGGTCGCCAGTGTGCAGCCATCCGCCGCGCAGCAGCAAAGCTGTCTCCTCGGGCTGGCCGGCGTAGCCCGGCGTGGTCGCAGGGTTGCGTAGCTGTAACTCGCCAACCTCACCGTCGGACAGTTCTTCGCCGGTGACCACATCGACCACACGCGCCTGGTTCACGGCTCCGAGTCGAGGGTGTTGGCGGGGCCGTCCCATCGTGCCGCGCGCGTCCGAGTCGTCTCCGGCGTTGATGAGGCCGTACGGTGATTCGGACTGGGCGTAGCCGATCACGAGGCGGAAACCGAACCGCTCCTCGATCGCCACATGTCGAACAGGGTCGGGGGCTGGCGCGGAGTAGCAGAGACGCAGTTCGTGTCGCCGCTCCTCCGGGTGGGGCGGCTGAGCCATCAGCATTTCCAGCATCGCGCCGATCGTGTTGACGACCGTCGCGCCATTGTCACGCGCCTGTTGCCAGAAAGTGCCGACGGAGAAGCGTGGGAGCAGTACCAGGCGGGCGCCACATCCCCACGACCCGAGGGTCGAGTATGCCTGCGCGTTGAGGTGCGCCAGCGGCAGCGAGGTCATCAGCACGTCGCGTTCGGTCAGACCCAGCCAGAAGGGGAACCCTTCAGCGGCCATCGTGTACATAGCGTGGGTCTGAATGATGAACTTCGGCTTGCCTGTGCTGCCGGAGCTCTGGATGTACGCCGCGTGGGTACTCGGAACGACTGTTTCCACTTCCACGGTCGTCTCGTCCGGGAGTCTGAGCGTCGGCGCGACGAGCTCGGCGACAGTGGTATGAGGCAGCAGGTAGCCGTCGACCTCGAACCCAGGCTCGGCGATGAGTAGTGCCGGGTTCGCGCCGTCGAGAACCGCGGGGAGTTCTGTCGCAGCCGCGCGTGGGTTGACGGGCACGGCAACGGCCCCAGCCAGTGTGACGGCCATCCAGGCTCGGATGAACGCGAGGCCGTTGGGCTGCACGATCGCGACGCGGTCTCCGGCTGTCACGCCGCGCCGACGCAGTGCGCCGGCGCCGGCGAGCGCGTCGGCGTATATCTCGGCGCGGGTCGCCTCGCCGTCTGGAGCGGAACACCACGGCCGGTCGGACCAGCGGTGCACGCCGTCGAGTAGGAAGGTGTGCAGGTCGAGGATCTCGGTGCTCAATGGGCTGCCCTGACTGCGGGGACGGGGTCGATGCCGACCTGGCTAAGCCAGGCGTCCCGGTCAAAAAGGGTCTGCACGGAGCAGACTTGCCCGTCCTCGATTCGGATGACGGCGACCCCAGGGACTTCGAACGCTCGTCCGTTGCCAGCATGAACAGTCCCTTGCCAAGCAAGCTCGCCAGTGAAGGCCCCGCTGAAGACCACCTCGACCAGGACACGGTCCCTGGTCACTGCCGGTGCGCAGGTGAGACTCATCGATAGATCGCTGAACGTCTCGTTGACACCCAGGAAGTGGGCAATCGCCGCTTCCCTGCCGCTGGCGGCTTTGGCCCGGAATAGCGACTTCACCTGTACGTCATCACTGAGGACCGCTGCGAGAGCGGCCGTGTCGCGAGACTCATGGGCGGCGTACCAACGCTCAAAGACCGACAGGGAGTCGGTGCTGTCAGATCCGCTCACTGCTCTCCTAAATCGCATACGTTTCGAGAAACGTATGCGGTTCAAGGACCGCTTGTCAAACCAGAAGGCACCGCTCAGGACTAAGGATCGTGTACGAAAATGGTGGCGTTGTTGTAGGATGTCACACCAGGGGCCCACCTAACACGCTAGGAGCGAGATGCCGACCGCATCGTTTGAGAGCGCCGCAGACTCGGACATCGAGCCGCAGATTCGTGACCCCGAGCTCCGTCGCCACAGGGCGATGGAGCAGGCCGATGTCAGCGCTCCGGGCTCGCTGCTGGCAGACGATCCGTCGTACACGCACTCCGACGCGAGCACCGACGGGCGCCAGTCGTACATCGCCAGGGTCGCGGACGGCGCCTACAACTACGGAGCCATCGCCCTAGACACCTACGAGGTGCGCGCGCTCTGCAGTGACACCGCACTCGCGTTCGGCGACCTGAAGATGACCGCACAGGTTCGCGGGGCTCACACCAACATCCACAACCGAGGAGCAGCAGTTTGGGTCCGCCGCGACGGAAATTGGCTCCTGACGGCGTACCAGCCCACACCCGCGCGCTCACTCTGACCGAAATGGCAGCGCACCTCAGCACCTCCATTGGTCACTCGACACCCGATCGGATCGAGGTGAAGGGCTTAGACTTGGCGAACGCCCTCATGGGCGAAGTCGACTTCGGCAGCGTCTTCTTCCTTCTCGCCGCCGGACGGCTGCCCGCCATGGGTGAGGCACGGCTCTTCAACGCGATCCTCGTCGCCCTTGCTGACCACGGTCTGACCCCAAGCGCCTTAGCAGCCCGGCTGACCTACCTCGGGGCACCCGATGCCGTCCAGGGAGCCATCGCCGCCGGGCTCCTGGGGGCTGGCTCAACCTTCCTCGGCGTCTTCGAAAACGTCGGCCGTTTGCTGCGCGCCGCGATGCCCGCTTCGACAACAAGCGAAGCGGAGCTGGACGCGATCGCCGTCCGGCTTGTCGCCAAGCACGAGGAACTAGGCACACGACTACCCGGACTCGGGCACCCTGTGCACCACGGCGGCGATCCGCGGACGCTCAGGCTCATCGAAATCGCCGAAGAAGAAGGACTGCTCGGCCCGCACATCCGGCTCATGCTCCGCGTCCAAGCCCACGCCGCGGCTGGGGCAACCCGACCACTGCCCCTCAACGCGGGAGGCGCCAGCGGCGCACTGCTCTGCGACCTCGGCATCGCTACCCCAGGCTTGCGAGGGGTCGCACTCGTCTCTCGCGCCGCAGGCCTCGTCGGACACGTCCTCGAAGAAGCGTCCGCCCCGATCGGACGTTGGCTGTGGGACACCGCCGAGAACAGCGTCACCTACGTCACCCCTCGATCCTCGGACCCAGCCGACAAGAGCGTCCCCGAGAACTAGAGCGCCACGAGAACAGGAGCAACGAGTGGACTTCACCGAAGAGCAGTCGGCCGATGTGGTTGTGGCAAGCTTCGAAAACACCACCGACCCACGGCTGAAGGAGGTCATGAGCAGTGCCGTTCGCCACCTCCACGCCTTCGTGCGCGAGGTACGCCCCACCAACGCCGAATGGATGGAAGCGATCGAGTTCCTCACTGCCGTAGGTCAGGCCTGCACAGAGACCCGCCAAGAGTTCATCCTCTTCTCAGACACGATGGGCGTTTCCATGCTCGTCGAGACCATCAACGGCGCAGCCGGCAGCCTCCCCGAGTACGACGAAGCTCTGGCGCCTACCGAGCCCACTGTTCTCGGACCGTTCCACATGACCGCCAGTCCAGAACGACAGCTAGGCGACCTCCTCAACGCCACCGGAGACGGGACGCCCCTGGTCGTCGAAGGCCAGGTCACTGACATCTTGGGCAACCCCCTCCCAGGCGCCCGAGTCGATACCTGGCACGCAGACGGAGCGGGCTGGTACGACGTCCAGCCAGAGGGCGGACTGCCTCTCGGAACCGGCCGGGGAATCTTTACCGCCGACGCCGAGGGCCGCTACTGGTACCGCACGGTCCTGCCTCGGTACTACCCGATTCCAGTCGACGGGCCAGCCGGCGCGCTCGTCGTCCGAGAGGGTCGTGAACCATATAGGCCGGCTCATCTGCACTTCATTGTCGAGGCCGAAGGGTTCCAACCTCTGACGACCCATGTGTTTGTCTCCGACTGCGAGTACATCGAACGAGACGTCGTGTTCGCCGTGAAGAGCAGCCTGATCCGCGACTTCACCCAGGTCGATGACGCAGCCGAAGCCGAGCGGTACGGCGTCACCGCACCGTTCCGCCGCGTGCGATTTGACGTCGTCTTGGTGCCATGCGGGGACTAAAGGGTCCACCGGTTGTGGCAGACGGTCGCATCGGCTGGCGGGGCAGTGCGGCGCGGCTCGGCGCTCACCGGACTCTCGAAGACCTCGCAGTCCACCAGCGCGTTCTTCGTGCCATCAAGCCTGGCGAGGTAGTCGTCCGGGTTGACGCCGCTGCAGTCAACCGGAGCGACGTACTCAATGCGACGGGTGCCTTTCCGCAGGTCGAAACCGGTCGCGTGCCCGGCCGCGACTTTGCGGCCACTGTCGTCGAAGGTCCGGACGAGCTTGTTGGGACCGAGGTATGGGGCACGGGCGGCGGTGACCTCGGCCTAGCCAAACACCGGGGCGCCTCTGACATTGGTGTCGTCCGCGGATCGTCCCGGGTCGACGCCGCAATGATGCAGACCATGCTATCGATCTCGACCGAGGAGGGCTGGAGGCATCACTCCGCGCGGCCGGGGTCCACAATGTCAACGTCGCGGTCGACTGTGTGGGCCGCCAATTACCGACAGCATTGTGAACGTCCTCGCGCCGGGCGGTCGGCTCTGTCTCCTCAACGCTCCATCGGGCGGCGAACTCCGCATCGAAGACATCGAATTCTACCGACGTGCTCTGCGCATTTCAGGACTGAACACACTGACCTACGATTCCGTTCGGGCAGTCAAGATCCTCTGCAAGGTCGGGCCTGTCGGTTCCGGCTGAAGACTGGACCGGAGTTGACAGGGCCAGCGCTTCGCGGTGGTCACCTGCGACCACCGCCCATCGCCCGGACCTATCCCCTGGCCGCGGTCGCATCCGCCTACGCCGCAGTACAGGGTGGTTCAACGGGAGGACGCGTCGTCCTCCTCCCGAGCGTCGATGGTCCATACTGAGACAATGACGTCGAGACAACCTGAGGGAGAGGTCTCCAACTCGGCTTCAGAACTGGCGTACAAGGTTCTGCTCGGCGGAATTGCTGACGGCACGTACCCTCCAGGGACGTGGGTGCGCGAGCCGGCCGTGATGGCTGCAACCGGGGTGAGTCGCACCCCCGTGCGCGAGGCTCTCAACAGACTCCAGGCCGAGGGAGTCGTCGAGCTGCACCGCCACCGAGGCGCGCTCGTCATCGGCTGGACCGCAGAGGACCTCGACAACCTCTTCGACCTCCGACTCGCGCTCGAGGGATATGGCGCCCGGCGAGCCGCTGAGCGCGGCTCGGCTGAGCAGTTGAAAACACTGCGAAAGCTCTGCGACGTCATGGAGGAGCTCCTGCCATCGGCCGGCGAGTCAGAGCTCCAGCGCCTCGGCGAGCTGTGCGTGGAGTTCCACACCGAGTTGAGTCGGGCCTCAGGCAACCGACAGTTGGCTGCGCAACTACCGCGGGTCCTATCCCCGCCATTTGTCAGCGAGGCTTTTCACCACCACACGCTCGCTGAGCTCGCGAAGTCCTTCGAGCACCACCGCGAGCTGGTACAAGCGCTCGAAGCGCGCGACAGCGAGTGGGCCGAGGCCGTAATGAGGGCACACCTGCGGCACGGGCGACAATCGCTGCACCGAATGGAGGCGGACCGGGTTTGGATGCTCGGCGAAAGCTCTTCGTCGGGAAACAACGATGCCGCCGTCGAGCCCGGCCTCGCCGAGTAAACGAGGTCTTCATCTAGCCACGCGTCTCGGGCCTCGCATGCGGGCCGACTCGATCAGCTCGCTGGTCGTCTGCCGTCTCATCAGGCGACGGTCAGGCGCCATGCGGTTCAAAGGCTGGCCGGTGGGTTGCGACGGGTGCGGGCCGAAGCAAGGTAGTCGCGGCGCTGTAAGTGATTGGAGCCACGGCCCCTAGAACTTCGCCCGAACCGGGTTCGGTTGGACTCGGCGCGCCAGAGACCGCGGTATACGTAAGGACCCGGTGAAACTGTCCGGAGAAGCTGAGGAAGCTCCCGAGCGAATCGGAGCGAACGCCGACTGCCTCCCAATAGCGGGGCGCACGGCCTGGCAGGAGGTCACGTCGCTCTTCCACGACAAGGAGCTCCGAGTCGAGTTGGGCGACCGGCCACGCACCGGCGGTGAAGGCCGACGGCTCGCCGGGAGCGGCTTTGAAGAAGGCGTTCTCTTGAGCCGTCAGGAGCTGACGGGCTTGCGCGAAATAGTCCGCCGGGTGGTCCCGGTAGAGCTCGGCGTAAGTGTCTTCCCAGTCGGCCAAGGACTCGAAGCGGTGGAGGTGCACAATCTGCTCAGCGGCTCCTGCGACGGTCTCGAAGTAGGAGACGGTGTGGCTAAGCAGTCGCCGCATGGCGCTGGTGCCAGCAAATTCCCGTTGCAGGTCCCAGAACCACTCCGCGGCGCCGGGTCGCAAGGTGTAGGCCCGTCGTTCCAGAATCACGGTGCTCCTTCTCGGTAGGTACGAAGCCGACCAGGTCGCTGCCTCCGCCGGTCCGCGCTGCCGGATCGACGTCGAGGTCGTTGACAACCAGTGAAGATCACGCTGGTGCGCCGCCGATTATTGCTGTCATCTCATCGGCGGCCGCACGCAAGACGGATCCCCTCCGCGCGAGTTCAGCCTCCTCCAGTCTGCTGGACAGGTCTCCCCAGATCATCACCAGGAACGCGACCTCGCTGCGTGCGCCGAACACCGGCGCCATGATCCCTCGGACCCGAGTCGGAGCTAGGCCCACTGTGCGGGTGGGGTCGTACTCGTCAGCCACCGCGCGGATGTGCTGACGCAGGACAGACATAGATAACGCCGAGCGTCCATGACTCATCTCGAGTGCCAGCGCATCCATTCGATCGTCGGACGTGACCGACGTGGCGTACCCGCGATCCCGCACGTCATCGAGCATCGCCAGGTAACGCATTCGATCCGCAGCAGTGGCGTCGGCTCCGAGGTTGCCGAGCCAACGCTCACGGAGCGCGTCAGAACCCCAGGCGGCATGGACACTGCCCAGTGGGGGAACGAACGGCGCGCGGTACCCGACGCGGGAAGCAAGCTCCCCGGCCGACGACGCGCCATAGGACGAGGTGACGACGACCTCGTCACCGAGTCGGACGATCGTGGTGACCTCGGAATTCACCTCGGTGGCCAGGTCCGCTAGACGCTGGCGTACCAGGTGGACCGCGCGCATGTGGTCGACGAGTTCTGCTTCGCCGGAGAGCATTGGCCCCGGCTGGAACGAGCCGTACCCACCGCGGAAGAAGAGCAGCGGGAGCGTGGGGTGCTCGACCGAGAGCTCTCGGACGCGACCGAGGACGATGTCGTGGTCGCCTCCGTCAAAGACGTCCTGCCGCGCGCACTCGATCGTTGCCACGCAGCCGGTCAGCACCGGGTTGCCGAGCCTCGACATGTGCCAGTCGAGTCCCGCGAACTTGTCCTGCTTCCGAGACGCGATCAGACGGCACACCTCGTCCTGGTGGGCACCCAGCACGTTGACGCAGAAATTGGTCAGAGGCTGCATCGAGGCCCACGACGCCGAAGTCTTCGACGGCATGAAGGACACCAAAGGTGGTTCCATCGAGACCGACGCGAATGAGCCGACCGTCATGCCGGTCGGCTCACCACCCATGGTGAGCGCCGTGACGACTGCGACGCCCGTGGGGTATTGCGACAGCACGTGGCGGAAGTGCTCGCGGTTGACCATCGCTCCTACCTCGGCGCTCTTCGTGTCCACTCGTCCGCGGGCTGGCTGCGGATTCACCGTTTTTTGGTAGCTGGGTGGTCGGACGGCAAGTGCGGGCCGTGGCCGAAGAGCTTTTCGCGGAAGGTGCCCGGGCTGTAGGCGGTCTTATAGCGGCCGCGTTCCTGCAACTGCGGAATCACCATGTCGATGAACCGCTCGAGCCCCTCGAAGCTCAAAGTACGCGAGATGTTGAAGCCATCGAGATCAGTCTCGTCGGCCCAGGCAATGAGCTCCTCGGCGACCTCCTCGGCACTACCGATCAGGGGGATGTTGGTGCCTGAGAGCGCCTTGGCGTCCATCGCCTCTCTCAATGTCCACTGGTTGTGCTTGGTCATGTTCTCCATCACCGTGCGGTTCGCGTCGTTCTCCTGGAACCGCAACGGCTCGTCGAGCGGGTACTGGGACAGGTCGATGCCCATCGCACCCGACATGAGGACCATCAGACCCTCGATGCTCGCGTACTGCTTGTACTCCTCGTAACGAGCCCTTGCGGCCTCGGCCGTCTCGTCGACGAACACCGAGACGCCTGCGAAGACCTTCACCGACTGCGGGTCTCGGCCTTCCTCGGCGACGAGTTTGCGGAAAGCAGCGACCTGCTCGGCAGCCACTTGGCGCGAGGTGCCGTTGATGTAGATCCCTTCAGCGTGTCGCGCCGCGAAGGCTCTCCCTCGCGGTGAGGCGCCGGCCTGGAAGATGACCGGCGTTCGTTGTGGGCTGGTCTCGGTGGCATGGATTGTGCGGAAGCGGTAGTGCTCACCGCGGAAGTCGATTTCGTGGACCTTGGCCGGGTCGACGTAGATGCCCCGCTCCTTGTCCTTCCGTACCGCGCCCTCCTCCCAGGAGTCCTCCCAGAGCCGGTAGACCCCGTCGAGGAACTCGTCGGCCACGTCGTAGCGCAAGTCGTGGGAGCCGATGCCGTCACGGCCCATCGCTCGGGCACCGCTGTTGAGGTATCCGGTCACCACGTTCCAGCCCAACCGTCCCCGGGTCATGTGATCCAAGGTCGACATCCGACGCGCGAAGCTGTAGGGCATCTCATACGTCGCGTTGCCCGTGACGGTGAAGGCCAAGTCACTCGTCACGTGGGCCATTGCCGAGATCAGCACGACCGGATCGAGGATGGGACCCTGAGAGCCGTTCCGCAGCGCGGCGTCGACACTGCCGCCGTACACATCGGGGGTGCCGTGGACATCGGCAATGAAAAAGTTGTCGAACAGCCCGCGCTCCGCGAGGCGCGCGTACTCCACCCAGAAGTCCAGCGAGGTGTACTCGACCGCACGATCTCGGGGGTGGGTCCACAACCCGAAGGCCGCAAAGCTCGCATTGCACTGTTCCAGCACGTTCAGCCGGATCTGTTTAGCACTCACAGCACCCACCACTCACTTCCAGTCTCGGACTTGCAACACAGGTAAACGTCGGCGGACCCGCGGCCAGCTCAAGGGCGGGAATTACTGATCCGACACATCGATGAGGACCTTGCCGATGGCGCCCCGCTCGACCGCGTCGTGTGCGGCGCCGGTCTCGGCCAGAGGGAAGTGATGCAGCGGCACGCCCGCTTCCTCTCCAACCCGCAGCGCGCCAGCCGCCACGGCGGCCGTTACATCTGCGCTCCCGCGCGCGATGGCCTCGTCGCGGAGGAAATACAGAACGAGGTACTGATAGCGGAGGTTCTTGAAGTAGGTCTCGAAGATCGGGACCACGAACTCCTCACCGCCGTGCTTCGCGTAGATCGAGACTGTGCCACCGACCTTGAGGACGGCGAGATCAACAGCGTTGTTCTGAGCGGGCGCCACCTCAACAACCAGGTCGATACCCTCAGGTGCGACAGCGCGAATGGCTGCCTCCGTGTCACCTTCGCGGTAGTTCACCACGTGGTGTGCTCCGGCCGCGCTGGCCAAGGCGGCCTTCTCAGGAGAGCTCACCGTCGCGACGACAGTCGCCCCCGACCACCTTGCCAGCTGGACGGCGGCATTGCCGACCGCGCCGGCCCCACCTTGGACGAGAACCGTCAATCCATCCATCGTGCCGGGGCCCAGCCGGTCCGGCCCCGGGTCACCCACGGTCAGCGCTCGGTGAGCCGTCATGGCAGGAACGCCGAGTGCGGCCCCGAGATCGAAGCTTGCGCCTTCGGGAAGGTGGGCCACTCGCGTAGAGGGCTGGACTGTGTACTGTGCGGCCGTGCCATACGCCCTCTGATGCTGGGCGAGCATCAGCCACACGCGGTCGCCGACCGCGAAACCTTCCACCCCGGGACCCAGCGCGTCGACATAGCCCGCCCCGTCCTGGCCGGGCACCACCTCGGCGTAAGCAAGCGGGCGAACCCGGAACCGCCAATCCGTCGGATTGACGCCTGACCGCACGAGCCTCACGCGGACCTCGCCGGGCCCCGGCTGCGGGATCTCGCGTTCGACGACCGACAGAACAGACGACGGGCCTGGCTCGGTGTAAACCACGCTTTTCATCAAAGTAATGGACGACATAGCCCTGGATCGTACACGATCTCGGCCGAGCGTTACAGGCCATCGTCGACGTCTTCGCGGGATAAGTCCCTATGCTTCCGCGAAATCGTATACGTATAGCGCTTCTCGCAATGAAGGTCACACAGCGCCCAGAGAGCAGGCGAGCCGTATCCGGTCTCGTCCCCTAGCTAGGCCTAGTAGTGTGTCGCCGCTAGAAATGGCTGATGGTGCTGCAGGGCAGTCTGACCGCGCGTCGCCAACGACACGCTGACCACAGACCTCGACGAAGCCAGAGGCGCTCGCCTCCGGGACGGGCGCCTCAACCTGCCCTTCGACAGGGCGTCGCTACATATCAGTTGACCTGGAGTTCGCGGCCCTCCCAGTATGGCGCGCGCAGCTTGAACTTCTGCAGCTTGCCCGTCGCCGTGCGCGCCAGTTCGTCACGGAACTCGACGCTGGTCGGCGCCTTGTAGCCCGCCGCCTTGGCCTTGCACCACCTGATGAGGTCAGCCTCGGAGACCTCCTGGCCGGGCTCTAGCACGACCAGCGCCTTGATCGTCTCGCCCCACTTCTCGTGAGGGATGCCGATCACTGCAACCTCGGCCACCGCCGGGTGACTGAAGATCACGTCCTCGACCTCGATCGAAGAGACATTCTCGCCCCCGGTGATGATCACGTCCTTCTTGCGGTCGGCGATGGAGAGGTAGCCGTCCTCGCCGAGCAGGCCGCCGTCGCCGGTGTGGAACCAGCCGTCCCTAAGCGCGTGGTCGGACTCCTCCGGCTGCTCCCAGTAGCCATCGAGGACGACGTTCGATCGGGCCAACACCTCGCCGGTGGCGTGCTCGCCCTCTTCCTCCGAGGGGGCGTCGATCTTGAGGGTCACGCCGATGGCGGGCGCTCCGGCACGAGTGAGCTTGTGGGCCCGCTCCTCGGCCGAGAGGTCGTCCCACTCTGCGCGGGTGCGGTTGATGGTGAGCAGCGGGCTGGTCTCAGTGAGGCCGTAGATTTGGATGAACTCCCAGCCGAGCTCCTCCTCGACCCGCATCACGGTCTTCGTCGGCGGTGGGGCGCCGGCCACGATGATCCGCACCTTGTCACGGCCGGGGATCTCGCCTTCCCAGCTCTGCGCGGCCTCGAGGACGGCGGCCGCGACCGCGGGAGCTGCGCACATCACGGTCACGCCGTGCTTCTCGACGCGCCTAAGGATCTCGGTGCCGTCAACTTTGCGCAGCACGATGTTAGGTACGCCGAGCCCCGTCATCGCAAACGGCATCCCCCAGCCGTTGGCGTGGAACATCGGCAGTGTGTGAAGGTAGACGTCCCGGTCGGTGACGCCGGCATGCAGCGCGAAGGTGACCGCGTTGGTCCAGATGTTGCGGTGGGTGATTTGGACGCCCTTGGGTCGGGCCGTCGTGCCGGAGGTGTAGTTGATCGTGGCCGTGGCGCCCTCGTCGTGGGTCCACGGCATCGGCTCGGCGGCTCCTCCTTCCGACACGTCGGCAAACAGCTCCTCGTCGTTGCCGAGCACGTACTTGAACTCAGCTTCCACGTCCTTGAGCGAGTCGACCAGCTCGGGGTCGACGTAGAGCACCCGCGCACCGGAGTGCTCGACGATGTAGCGCACTTCGTCAGGACGGAGGCGGAAGTTCACCGGCACCAGCACCCGCCCGTAGCCGGCAACCCCAAAGAACGACGTCATCAGCCGTGCGGAGTTATGGCTGACCACGGCGATCCGGTCGCCGAAGCCGACGCCGAGCTGGTCGAGGTGGGCGGCCTGCCGCTTGGCCAGCTCACCCACCTCAGCGTAGGTGAGGTTGCCCAGCGACGGCGCCGGCTGCTCCGGCTCGTCGACGATTCCCACCCGGTCGCCGTACACCTGCACGGCGCGGTCTATGAAATTGGCGACGCTAAAGGGGACGAGCACGATTCCTCCTGAGCCGGTTGAAACGAGTGGACAGGCTGCCTGATCGGCGAGCACGCGAGGATGAGTCCGCGGGAGCGGACACCGTCACTCGAGGCGGGTGTTCTTCTTCCCCCCGCTGCCGCGGTAATGCAGGAAGTTGACCCACTCGTAGGCCGACGCAGCGTCGATGGTGAGGTTGAGCTGCTCGGCCACCCTTCGCTTCACGACTCGCTTCGTCATCGCAAGCGCATAGGCCGACTTGGCAAGCAGCTGCTGGGTCATGTCAGCCACAACGTCGTCAAGCCGCTCAGCGGGGACTGCGTAGTTGATCGCTCCCATCTGCGCGAGCTCCGACGCAGTGTAGGGCTTGGCGAGCAACAGGTACTCCATAGCCTTCGCGGGGAACATATGCAGTGGTACCAGTGCCGAGCCACCGTCGCCCGGGACGGTGTCGAAGCCGAAAAGCTTCTGCAGGTCCATGTGCACGTCGGCGACAACGGCATCCTCGCGAGCGACAATCAGGTCACAGCCGAACATGATGCTCTGGCTGAACCCGATGCAGTCACCGTTGACCTTGGCGATAACTGGCTTCTCCATCTCCGCCAACGTCTGATGAGTCAGTCGCACCCCCATGAATCCCTTCCACATCCAGTCTGGAAAGTCCACCGGCTGTGGATCGAGTGCGGAGCCTTCGGGGTAAGGCGGCGCAGGGAGGACCCAAGGTTCACCGTCAACGATGCCAGTAATGACTACAACTCTCACCGCATCGTCTTCGCGAAGACGAGCCAGCGCCCGTCCCAAGTCAAAATGAAGGTCTGCCTGAGAACCCTGCGCACTCAGCACCGCAATGCGCTCCATTGCCAAGAGCTTCACTGTTGCGACCGCATCCGCGATCTCAACCTCGACGGCCTCGAACGGCTCGTAGCCCGCATGAGTCATGACGTTCTCCTCAGCCCTTTCCCCTATTTGCCGCGCGAGCAGCTACGCTCGCGAACTCCCTTAGCGATCCCCTGTAGGCGAAGGCACAGACCCGACGGGCCGAAGCCAGCGCCCGGCCCGAGCCAGATTGGGGACCCAACCAGTCGAAGCTCGCCGCCGAGGGCGTAGGGGTGGACAACGTCGGCCCACCCCCTGAACCTTCGTCGCCGGGCTCACATGGGGTGCCCGCTCCGGACCGGACTCGCGGTCGACAACGCCTGAAGTCACGCGCCTTCTCCGACCAGCCAACACAGCGTTGTGGCCTCCGAGAAGAAGTCAATCGCATACGATTAAACCGTATGTGATGCGCAGACGCTTTGTCAACGGACCAAACTTGGTGTCTTCTTCTCAGAATCGTGTACGTTCGATCGTCAACGGCGCAGCCTCGCCACATGTCGAGGTCAACAAGCGCGGGCTTGAGCGTCATGCGCCGGGCCGCTGGGCACACAGGTGCCGAGCCATGGCAATGGGCCGTCGCGACAAGATGATGGGAGAACTTCACGAGGTGCCGGACCTGGCGGGTCGGCATGCCCGTCGTACGACGTTGCTGCAGCGGGTGTTCAGCGCGGTCGGGCTGGCCCTGGGCGGGCGGGCCGGTGCGCGGTTGACCAGACATCTGGCCGCATCGATCAGCCGGATGACGCTGCTGCGTATCGTGCGCTCGTTGCCCGATCCTGACCGGCCCACTCTCAGGGTGCTGGGTGTGTGGACGACTTCGCTCTGCGTCGCGGCCATCGTTACGGCACTTTGCTGGTCGACATCGAGTCCCACCGGCCGGTTGACATGCTCACCGACCGCACCGCCCAGACTCTGACCGCGTGGCTGCGCACCCGTCCCGGGGTTGAGATCGTCTGCCGAGACCGTGCCAGCGCCTACGCCGAAGCCGCCCACGACGGCGCGCCGGACGCGATCCAGGTTGCTGACCGGTGGCATATCTGGAACAACGTGGCCGTAGCGGTTGAACGCACCGTGGACTGCCTGGCCGCAGCCCTGACCGTCGTGGCCGACAGCCACACCGACGGCAACACGACCGAGTGCCACGGGCGCTCCAGCCTGGAGGTGCGACCCGTGGGGCCGGGCGAACGAACAGATCGATGAGCCGTGCGGAGCGCGTGAACGACACGCGGCCGTGCACGCCTTGCTGGCTGAGGGCGTGGCCATCAGGGAAATCTGCCGGCGACTCCGTCTCGCGCGCGGCACGGTCCGCCATTTCGCGCGCGCCGACACCTTCGAGGAGTTGTTGACCCGCAACGGAACCGGACGCCGCCCCAGCATTCTCGAACCGTTCAAGCCCTACCTGCACCAACGCTGGAACGTGGGCTGCACCAACGCCACCGCATTGTTCACCGAGATCAGGCTTCGGTCGCAGTCGCGCGCGAACCCTCACGTCCCCAGAGCCGGGCCACGGGAGGAGCCTTCGGAGTTACGTCGAGCTGCGGCTGTGCCCGCAATTCGTCCAAAGACCAACGCGTCCGTCAAACCTCCGCCGTGGTCGATCAGGTGGTTCCACACCGAACTGACCGCGCCAGCGGCGAAGAGTCCGTCTACCACCTCATGGCGAGATCGAAGCACCCTTGCATCAGCGTCGTGCCGAGGACCACCCGTCGTACTACCTAGGCTCGGCCAAACCTCGATGGCATACAGGCGCGACTTGTCCAGCGGAAGCAACGTGTCCGGCGCCCGCCCGAAAGCTGGGTCCACCTTTTCCTGAGTGGCGGCTTCGTAAGCAGCGATGGTACGACCCAGCACATCCCCGTCTGTGCCCATCAACGCAGCCAGCTCCTTGACCGTGGTCGCCTCAAGGATCCAACCGCGCTCGACCTCGGCTGAGTTGTCCCAACTCCACCGGTACTCATTGGGCGACCCCAAGCTTCCGCTCAAGGGACCCGCTCTGCGGGTCCCTTCGTCGAAGATGACCCAGGCTGGGAGTCTGGGGCGGTTCGGTCTGCCTGGCAGGTAGGTGGTAAGCGCGCGCAGTTGATCGTGCACCTCGAATCCTGTCTCATCGCAGAATCTGTGACCATTCGCATCCACCATGAGGTGGCCATGTCGCGGGAGTCGAATGGGAAACGGACTGGCAAACTCCGAGCTGACGTGCGCGAACCAGCCGAAGGAGCCGTACATGTGCCACGGTTCGGCGCCAACTGACTGGCCCATTCGAATGCCAGTTCCGGTATTGCGGCCGTGCCCAGCGGGCGCTGCGACCGGAAACGGTAGGTAGCTCTCGACTAGCACGGGATTCGCTTCAAAGCCGCCGCAAGCAAGGACCACACCGCTTGCCGCGCGGAAGGACTGGCTTCCGCACTCGACGCCGACGACGACGTCGTCTTCGACAAGAAGCCCGTCGACCTCTGTGCCCGTACGGACAGCGATGCCGCGGCGTCCTACCGCCGACTCAAGCCGCTTCCACAGTTCCTCGCCGCGACGACCGGATCCGCCGGTCACTACGCTGTAACGCACGCTTGAGCCACCCGGGAAATGCGGCCAGGCGGGGAACGTTGGCGGCAAGGGAGCAAGCGGCTCGAAATCAGCGCCTAGTTCGGAGAGCCAGAACGCCAAGTCGTGCAGGCCGTCAGCGTAGGCCTCGAGCACCGAGCGATCGGTACGCCCGAAACAAAGCGCATCCAGATGCTCGACGCATTCGTCTCCCGGGATGTCTAGGAGAACCCCTCCGCTATAGACAGCGTTTCCTCCGCCAGACGGCCCGCTCTCAAGAACCAGAACCTCAGCTCCAGCATCGTGGGCAGCAATCGCGGCGGCGGCACCTGCTGGTCCGTATCCGACAACAATAACGTCGACCATGGTCACGAAGGCCTTTCAGACGACGGCACTTTTTTGGGGCCGAACTCGACAAGCGATGGTCGGCAGCGGCGAGATTCAAGGCGGCGCAGAGGTCGATCGACTCGCGACGGACACCGTCGGGTGTCATCACGAAGGTCAAGCACGCGGGGGTGCTCGCCGGGCCGAACCTCTGAGACGTAGGCATAGCCGGGCGCGGCGCGACGCAAGGTGAGCCAGGCGTCCATGCCTCGCCTCTATTCTTGCCAGCGCTCGCGGATCCTGCGGCTGAAACACTCAGCTGACCGCTTCACGAAGCGATGACGTCCGCAACTGCGGCAGCTTATGGATCCCGCCCCCCTGCATGATCATGGCAAGTCGCGCCGGGTCCTGCAGGATGGCGATGTCCGAGGTTGGATCGCCATCGACCAGCAGCAGGTCAGCGAGATAACCCTCACGGACAAGGCCGAGTTCGTTATCCATCCCCATGGCGAACCCACCGAACTCGGTGGCGCACCTCAGTGCTTCGCTGGGCGTCATGCCGAACCAGTCAACGAACAGTTCCAGGTCGCGCGCGTTCTCCCCCGTCGGCGCAACACGGAATCCGTAGTCACCGCCCGGAACGATACGGATCCCGGCCTTCCACATCTTCGGGACGGCTTGGCTCAGGCTGTCGATCGTTCGCTGCGTCTCCATTCCCTCGGTCGGCGGATACTCAAGATCGTGGAGGAGCCCGTAGAGGATGCCCGGCGACGGCGCGACGAACACCTTGTCCTTCACTGAGGCAAGTTGCTCGATCGTCTCGTCATCAGCGAAGGACACGTGATAGACCGCACGGAACCCGTGGCGGATCGCCATCTGAATGCCTTCGGACGAATGTGCGTGGGCGGTCAGCCAGAGTCCCCGCTCCCGCGCCGCGTCGGCCGCTGCTGCGACCTCCTCGTCGTTGTAGACGAGCTCCCGCGAGGTGTTCTCGGCTTGTACGCCCCACGGGCCGAGACCGCTCTCACCGGTCAGCGGCATCTTGATGATGTCGACGCCCAGATCAGCCATCGAGTGCACCCAGTTACGAAGCCGGCTCGGTACCGACTCGCGGTCAGTGTGAAGTGGATGGGTCGGATCCAGGATGCTGAGGGTGGTCGACTCCCAGGAGGCGACCCGCAGACGAGGACCGGGCATCCACCCCTCGTTGATAGCCTCGCGAAGGCCGACGACTGCTGGCACGTTGCGATCTCCACCGAGATAGGCGCCCGTGAATCCATAGTCCAGCATGGTCTTCGCAGCATGCGCGACCATCAGGACCTTCTGCTCGGCGGTCGCCCCACCGCTCAACGTGTGGTGAACCGTGACCCCGCTTCCCAGATGCGCGTGCCCGTCGATCATGCCGGGCATGAGCGTGAGCCCGGTCCCGTCGATCGTCGTGGCATCCGGGCACGACTGTGGATCGATGTCGGCAGCCACGCGTGCGATGCGATCACCTCGCACCAGGACGTCGGCCACGAACGTCCTCGAGCCCGTGCCGTCGAAGACATGAGCATTCGTGATCAGCCAGGCTGCGGGCCTTGAATCATGACCGAGCATCAAATCATCCTCCTTGGATCGACGGCGCCACCTGCCGAGGATCGGCAGTCACGCCCGGCAGGTTTGCCACTCATTTGGTGACGATGCCTATGACGTCCAGACGGGCCGCTACTCACTGTCAACGGCACCGCCGGCCGGCGGCGCACCCTGTGGCACCCCGGTGAAGTCCCGAACATCTGCCTCGCCGTCCCTTAACTATATGTGAACTCTACCTCTTATGGTGAACGCTGTCGGTTCCGAAACCGCCAGGAGCTGGGCATCTCCCGGTGCCGATGTCACCTCACACTCGCAACGTTCTTGCGCGGGTCGCCCGGGCGTGCGAACGTCGGGCCCGCGACCTTCTGGCGAAGCCGCCCGATTCCCTCGACACGACTGACGAGCTCGTCTCCGTGCCGCAGGAACCGAGGAGGGGTCATGCTCGCGCCGATTCCGGACGGCGTGCCGGTGAAGATCAGGTCACCGGGAAACAGGGGCGTGATATGGGAGATCCACGCGATCAACGTCGGGATCGTGAACAACATCCCCGACGTACGGGCGAACTGCACCCTCGTGTTCGAGAGCGAGCACTCGATCTGCAGGTCGTCCGGATCTGCTAGCTCGTCGGGCGTCACGAGGACGGGACCGGTAGCACCGAAGCCCGGGAACGACTTCGCCAACCCGAACTGCGGGGCCGGACCCGAGTGCTGGAGCTCTCGCTCAGAGAGGTCCTGCCCCACCGTAAGGCCAGCGACGACTGCCCAGGCCTGCTCCTCATCAATACGCTGAACGTGCGCGCCGATGACAACGACGAGCTCAACCTCCCAGTCGACACTGCCCTCCGGCAGGGCGAGCGTCTGGTTCGGACCGACAATGCACGAGGGAAACTTGGTGAAGACGACCGGACTATCGGGCAGGGCGAAGCCAGCTTCGCGCGCATGCTCGACATAGTTCAGCCCTACCGCGAAGACCTGACGTGGGCGCGGGCTGGGAGCTCCGACCTGAGATCCGCGCAGCCACTCGGGTTCGTCGACCACATCGTTCGCGTCGCACTCCGCTTCCGCCCACGCCTTGAACGTCGCCCAATGTTCGAACACTGCTTCGGGCGACGGGCCGAATGCACCCTTGCTCGCCTCCCAGATGTCCACGGGTTGTTCACGATGAGCCAACACGGCACGACCGTTAAGGTTTGCAATACGCACGGTTTCCTTCTCTCTTCGACACAAATTTGGCCCGCCCCTCAGAGCTAGGAGAGTGCCGCAGCCCAGCGGCTGCGGAATGGGGGAAACTAGGCCGGGGACGACGACATCACTTCGAGGGGTGCGGCCAGGAGATCGGGTAGCGCACCTCGCGAGGACGCCGACCCGAAGACGTAGCGATCGGGGCGCACGAGAACCGCCCCCGCCCCGTGGCGTTCGAGCCAGGCCGCATAGAAACCATCCACATCGCCCACGACTTCTGACCGCTCGGAAAGCGCACCGCTGGACCCGCTCAACGCGACGAGGCTGACCGTGGCGTCACCCCAGCGCTTCAGATCCGCGGCGCCGAGGATGTCGAGCCACGCACCGTCGCGCACCAGAAGGACCCAGCCCCCGCCCGCGATGTCATCAAATCTCCTACGCGCTCCCGACCGGTCGACGACCGTGGTCTGCGGAAAGAGCATCCCGCGAACCTCCTTCCCGGACGACGCCGGATCAAGCAGGCCTCGGTCATAGCCCGGGAACTGAAACGCTTGCGGCGACTCTCCTCGCTCGACCTGATCGACGAGGGCGGCATCTCGCTCGAGCGCATCCACTGGGTCGCGGACGGTCTGAACGCGTCCCAGCTCGACGGCACGTTCGACGATCGCGCGCACGTGCGGAGAGCGCTCGGCGGCGTAGGTGTCGAGCAGGCGGTCGTCCGCGTCGCCACTCAGCACCACTGACAGCTTCCAGGCCAGGTTGTGTGCATCGCGAAGACCCGAGCACATGCCCTGCCCAAGGAACGGCGGCATCTGGTGCGCGGCATCGCCAGCCAACAGGATCCGTCCTTGGCGCCAGGACTGTGCCACCGTCGACCGGAACGTGTACGGGGCTATCCGAATGAGCTCCGCGTCATCCGCGGTGATCCAACGACTCACCCGCTCCCACACGTCACGCGTGACCGTCTCGTCCAGCTCGTCGACAACGGCATCGAGCATGAACGAGAAGCGATGATGATGCGGACCGATCGAGATGATCGAGGTCGGCTGGCGGGGATCGCTCAGCTGCTGGGCCATGGGCAGATCGACCTTGCGCTTGAGCCGGAAGTCGCAGACGAGCCACGGTTCTTGGAACTCGTAGTCGTCGAACTCGACCCCGAGAGCGCGTCCAACCGTGCTGTTTCCCCCGTCGCAGCCGAGCAGGTATCTCGCGCTGAACGAGCGTTGCGTTCCGTCCGGGGTTTCCACGAGGCCGCGTACGAGACCGTCAAGCTCCGCGACGCCGACGAGAGTCATCCCCCGGTTGATCTCGATTCCGGGGGTGCTGCGGCACAGCGCGTCCAAGGCGTCCTCGATCACGGGCTGGAACATCATGTTGAACTCCGGCCAGCCGGAGAGCCCGACGTCTGAGAACCGGTTTCGGATCAGAACCTCGCCTGCGGCATTGACCCAGTCATAGGTCGCCTGGGCACGAGCACCCGCGCTCACGGAGTCGGCGATTCCAAGCTTCTGGAACAGCCGCATCGTCTCGTCGTCGAAGGTGGCGGCGCGCGGCAGGTTATAGAGGCTGGGATAGCGCTCCACGACGCCGACGCGATGCCCCTGTTGACCGAGAAGCGCCGCCGCGACCATGCCGGTCGGTCCGTATCCAACGATGAGGACGTCGAAATCCGTCGCCACCATGCTCACCGCGACTCAGAAAGGATCGGCGCTTTCATCGCCTCTGGCACGAGAGGCCTGTCCTCCAGGGCAGGCGAGGCCCACGCCGCCACCGGCAGCTCCTCGCTGTCGGGACCCGGGTCCCAGAAGAACGGTCCGTCGGCGAGCTCGTCCATCTCCGAGTGGTAGTACTCGGCGAAAGCTCCTGCGGGATCCTTGAGGTACCAGAAGTAGTTGGCCGAGGCTGCGTGACGCCCGAGCCCCCACGCGTGCCGTTCCGGATGGTTCTCGATCATCCTCGCGCCGCCGTAGCCGATCTCGTCGACATCGCGGACCTTCCATGCTGTGTGGTGCAGCAGCGTCATCGGCGCCGGCAGCAGCACGATGTTGTGGTGGTCAGTGTCGAAGCGCATGAACGGACCACCCATGACGTAGTCACTGATGCGCATGCCGACGCCTTCGACGAAGAAGCGTTTCGCCGCTTCCACGTCAACGCACCCGAGTGCGACGTGCCCCAGCCGCAGGGGCTTCACCGGCTCCCGGCGCACTAGGTCGTTCCGGTCGATTGACGTAGGCGCACTCGCGCCCGGGTCGCGCGCCAGGCGCTCGCCAATCGACACCCGGATGAGGATCGAGGTGGCGGGCTCGAGCACCTGGAGCTCCCCGTTGACCAGACTCGCCGTGATACCGAGCTCAGCAAGCCGGGCCCGGATGCTCTCAAGATCTGCTTCGTCGTCCGCCGCGAGGCTCAACTCGACCACTCGGGGAGCAGCACCGGAACGAAGGATCAGCTGTTCGCCGCCCAGGACTGTCGAGAACCGCCCAGGTGCGGTCTCCTCGAGACCAAACTCGACGAAGAACGATCGGGCCAACAACAGGTCCGGGACCTCTCGGACCAGACTGACGATGCGATGAACGGCCACGGGTACCGACTCCCTCCAGATTCAAGAGCAAGTTGTTCCTCTTGAGTGAATGACATGCATATTACGTAACCGCCATACTATGTGCATGCCCGATGCTGACCGTCAAGGGATCCAGTCCGTCGAACTGGCCATCAGAGTTCTTACGGCTCTTGAACAGGCAGGCCGACCGGTCCCGCTGTCCGAGGTGGCGAAACTGGCCAACCTCTACCCGAGCAAAGTCCACCGCTATCTCGTCAGCCTGATCCGAGGCGGGTTGGCCGAACAGGAACAGTCGTCGGGTTACTACACGCTCGGGCTTGCGGCCCGTCGTCTCGGCGTGGAAGCCATCCGGCGCGGCGACGAAGTCACGCTGGCGACTCCCTACGCGTCGCGGCTGCGCGACACGACCGAGCACACCACGAACCTGGCCACCTGGGGCGATACCGGGCCCCTCATCGTCCGGTGGGACTATGGCGCGTACCCGCTGCCGATCACCGTCCGCGTGGGCTCGACGCTGCCGATTCTCGACTCATCGGTCGGACGTGTGTTTCTCGCGCACCTTCCGTCGGCCTTGACTGCGCCGGCACTGAAAGCCCAACAGAAACGCGGCGAAACCACCCGCATGGACGACGACCGGGTCAACGACATCTGCCAGCAGGTGCGCGACAGCGGATACTCACTCACCACGGGGGGCGTCATACCTGGCCTAGCAGCGATCGCTGCACCGGTATTCGGACCGGGACTGGGGCTGGCTCTGGTCATGAGCATCACACTCCCGACGGCGGCACTCACCCGCTCCGTCGAGTCCCAACTCGTCACGGCTCTTACCAATGCGGCAGCGGAGTTGGCCCGCGACCTCGGAGCGTGACGACCTGTCGCTCGCCTCGCTCGATACCAAACGCGGCCCGCTGTGTAGCGGGACCGACGGAGAGCAGACGGCGGCCAGGCCTCACGCTGCCCACGCCTGGCCGCTCTGCGCCATCCTCACAATCGAGACGTGGAACCACTACTCGGGCGTGCGCAGTGCCTTCATGATGTCGAGGTCCGGCCGGTCCATGCGTACCGCGGACTCCACGACCGCGTACTCGTCGTACCCCATGCGGGTCATCGGCTTCATCGCCGCCGTATCCACTCGACCATCAGCGATGAACCGATCGTCGATGTACACACCCACGACCTCGCCAAGGATCAGCCGAAAGTGGTGAGCCGATCCGTTCGCCGCGTGTGGCACGAAGGTCTCGGTATAGACACACTCCAGCGCAGCCGGAGACCTGGCGACCCGAGGGGGGCTCACAATTTGAGAGGGCACCAGCGCCAATCCGGCGAGTTCTGCCTCGTCGACACCCTCCTCGACTGAGCTAGACGTCATGTTCATCTGTTCGCGCAAGTCCCACGTGGCGAGGTTGCAGACGAACTCACCCGTCTCCTCGATGTTGCGCCTGCTGTCCTTCTGACGGCCGTCAACGCGCTCGCCGATCGCTAAAGACACCATGTTCGGGCTATCGCCGACAACGTTGAAGAAACTGAACGGGGCCAGGTTGATGGAGCCGTCGCTTGCCACGGACGTGATCCATCCGATGGGACGTGGTGCGACGAGCGCCTTGAACGGATCCCACGGGAGTCCGCCGTTTTTGGGCTCGCCAGCGAGCGGCGTGCTGCGGATAAACATCCTTCTCCTCCAGCGCGCACAGAGGCCGCGCGAATGTGTCGGGTCGACATCGCAAAGCGGATGCCGCTTCAGCTAGGGGCGAAAGGACCTCTGCCGGTGCCCACGAAATCGGTCTGTCAGGTTACGAAGCCACGGCGGTCGGAAGCTCGCCCGTGCGCAGGAACGCGAGAACGGTTTCCGCTGCGTCCGCTCTCGCGCCGTCCGAGTCGTTCCACTCCTCAATGACCCGAGCGTTCTGGGCAAGATCGCCGATCTTCACGCCAATGCTTCGTGGGTGAAATGGATCGTCCTCGGAGCCTGGCAGGACCAGCATCGGGGTGGTGACAGATCGGACCTCGTCGTCTGTCATGCTCACGACGAAATCTCGGTCCTTCCACATCCTCTCGGCGAACTCGACGATCTTGGCCTCCGAAAGCTCCGGCCGGAACTGGACGAGACCGTCTCGCCACGTCTTCCACTGACCTTCGAACTTCACTTCATTGCCGCCGGCGATGCCGATCGGCATCTCGAGCACTGCACCGCGAAGCCTGCTGCCGATGAGCTGAGACAACTTCAGGATGAACGAACCGCCGATGCAACACCCGACGACGTGGAATGAGTCTGCGTCGAGATACTCCATCAAGCGCAGCTGGTCGTCGGCATAGGTCGACCACGGATCACCGGCTGCCGGGAAGTTTCCCACCGACCTACCGGCATTGCGCTGGTCCATCACCACGACCTGGAACTCATCGGGCGGCAGCAGCTGGGTCATGTCGAGCGGAGCTCGAGCCCAGTACGGAGCGGCAGACTGAACTCCGCCCGGCGCGATCATCAGCACTGGCAGGCCTGCACCCCAGGTCTCGTAGTAGATGCTCGTCGAGTCATCCTTCACAAAGAAGGGCATGCGCTTTCCTTTCTCTCGTCTTCACCGGATGGTTTCGTTCGCTGCCGAGAGCTCGACAGCGCTCACGCCGTGCGGCGCGAACTGCATGGCCGCGCCTTCGCCCCGTGCCGCCAGTGGCGTCCAGGTCAGCCGGCCGGGGATGCTGGGGTCACCTGTCTGAACGAACCGGACCCACGCGGACGCCATCAGATCAGCAGTCGAGCGATCGCGCGCCGTCCAGGCCCATGGTTTCGTATCCAGGTTGTCCCACACATAGGCCAGCTCGGCCGTGTGGTAGGCGCCGTACGTCGACAATCCATCGAGGGGTGGTTCGACCAGGTCCCCAATGGGCACCGGGGGTTCGCAGGAGAATCGGTAGAACCAGACGTTGTTCCCGACGCTCGCATGGGCGCGGGCCCACGTCAGGGCCGGGCGGATAAATCGATCGGACCCGATGGTTCGCCGGTCGGGGAGCGACTGATCGGGCCGAGCCGGCTCCTCGGCGGGTCCGGTCACGTGGTTCGACGCGTACGGGGACCCCTCATCGTCGTTCGAACCGACCAGGAGAGGCGCGCTTCGCTGCCCTCCGGATGAAAACACCGCCGCGGGATCGTGATCGAGCAGCCAGCCGTCCACCACTGCCTCCGCCTCACCGCCGACCGCCACGTCGAGAGCAGAAAGCTGGCGAAGATCCGCGATGGTGCGGACGCCGCGGCTCTCCGCGAATCGGATGCCGTCGCCTTCTGCTTCGGCCAACGACGCGACGCGTTGCCGCGCTCCCGCTGCCGGGCCGCCACTCTGACCGATGGCCTGCCCGAAGAGACCCTCCGCTTGGGGCGAGACCATCAGGTGCGAGACGTGTCGGGCGCCGGCCGAGCTTCCGGCGACGGTTACGCGTGCGGGATCTCCACCGAACGCCGCGACGTTATCGTTCACCCACCGCAGACTCGCCAGGATGTCGCTCAAGGCGTAGTTCCCACTGGCGGAGTGAGCGCTCTCGGCCGTCAGGTCAGGATGCGCGAGGAACCCCAACGGGCCAAGTCGATAGTTCACGGTCACGACGACGATGCCGCGAGCGGCGAGCCGTCGTCCGTCGTAGATGGCCTGCCCCCCGTGCCCGAATCGGTTAGCACCTCCGGGTATCCAAACCATGACGGGGAGCCGGTCCTGAGCACTTAGGGACGGTGTCCACACATTCAGATACAGGCAATCCTCGCTCATGACGAGACCGGTCGGATCCGCGAAATTACTCTGGTAGAGCACTGACCTCATTCGTGGTTGCGCCTGCACGGGTGCGGGTCCCGGGCGATTTGCAGCGCGTACGCCATCCCAGGTCGGAACCCCGCTTGCGGGCCGCCATCGTCGATCGCCTACCGGGGCCTCGGCGAACGGGATCCCTGCGAACGCCTGGACTGCGGCATCGGGAGACGAGCTGCTCCTGAGCCTTCCACCAGAGGTGCGCACCACGTGCGCGGAACCATTCACGGGTTGCCGACTAATCTTCGACGGAGCGCCGGCTGGGGTCGACCAGCTCGATGAGGGCGCCGTCAGGGTCCCGAATGAAAGCCGCGAATGCTCCGCGGTCGGAGAGCTCGGGATGATCTTCGGGCAGATGGAGCTCGCGCGCACTGCGCTGGACCGTGGCGATGTCCACGCCGAGCTCGACCAGCGCACACAGGAGGCCCTGCAGTTCACGGACCTCAAAGGCGACGTGCTTCGTGCCTCCCGTCGCCAGGTCGGAGATCGGGCTCCGGCGGCCGTCCGGGACCCCGGCGCCCCCCTGGACGCTCCACAGCTCGACGCGGACGCCGTCGCGTACCAGGAACGCGTTTCGACCAGCGAACTCGGGAGTGTCGAACGAGCCTTGCCGCTCGAGCTGCATGCCGAGCACTGACGAGTACCACCGTATGGACTCGTCGATGTTCTGCACGGCAATACTGAAGTGGTGCATCTGCAGCGTAGGGAAAGGGGATCGGACTTCGGTCATGGCATCTTCCCTTGTGGTGTCGGTGCGCCAGGCTCCTGCGGCGATGGATCAGCGGAGAGATACGCCTCCTCGATGCGGCTGACGTCCCCTCGGAAGTCCTCGGCACCACCCGTAAGGTGAATGCGCCCACGCCTCATAACGTAGATCCTGTCGGCGATGTCGGTGGCCTTGTGCACGTATTGCTCGACCAGGATGATGGCTGCCCCTCGCGCCGCCGCGGTGGTGACGACCCCGAGCAGCCTGTCGACGACCTGCGGTGCCAGACCTAGCGAGATCTCGTCGATGAGCAGGACCTTCGGCTCCCCACGCGTCAGCGCGCGGGCCAAGGCGAGCATCTGCTGCTGACCACCTGACAGAAGTCCGGCTGGCCGCGCGAGATGTTGCTCCAGTTCAGGGAAGTACTCGAGTGCCACATCCGTTCGACATCGACTGACCTTGAGATTGTCCGCCACCGTCATGCGCGCGAACACAGAACGCTGCTCGGTCACCAGTCCAACGCCCGACCTCGCCCGCACGTGCAGAGATGCGGTCGTGGCCACGCCACCCAGCCGCACCTCGCCGCCGATGACAGGCAAGGCTCCGCACAAGGTCATGATGGTGGTCGACTTGCCCGCGCCGTTGGGTCCGAAGAGGGCGACGATCTCTCCCTCGTCCACGTGCAGGTCCAGGCCGCGCACCACCGCGACACCGGCATATCCGGCATCCAAGGACCGCGCTTCGAGCAGGCTCATCGTCGACTTCCGATCTGCTCACGATCGTCTGACGCAGCGGGAGCACCTAGATACGCCGCAATGACGGCGGTGTCCTTCCGGATGGCCTCCGGCGGCCCTTCAGCGATGACTCGACCGAACTCGAGGACGACGATTCGGTCACAAAGGTCGAGCAGGAGCGGGACATCGTGCTCGACGACAAGGACGCCGATCCCGCTGCGTGCCGCGACGCACTTGATCGCTCGGGACAGTTCGCGGCTCTCGACGTGATCGAGCCCGGCGGCCGGTTCGTCGAGGAGGAGGATGCGTGGTTCAGCCGCCACGGCACGGGCGATCCCCGCGAGCCTCGAGGTCCCCTGAGGAAGCGACGTCGGGAAGCTTTGGAGGACGGGTTCGAGGTCGAACTCGGCGATCACCTCGTCCATCGCGGTCGTCCGGATGCGGCTGCCGGGCTGGAGGAGATCGGAGAAGTAGCGTCGGACTCTCTGACGATCAGCCGCCACTTCCAGGTTCTCGCCGATCGTCATCGACCGAAACAGGCCGACACCTTGCCACGACCGGATCAGGCCAGCTCTCGCGCACCGTTCGGGACTCCAGCCGTCGATCTGCTGTCCGTCGAGCAGCCGTCGGCCTTTGGTAGGTGCAGTGAAGCCCGAGGCCACGTCGAGGAGCGTCGTCTTGCCAGCACCGTTGGGGCCGATGAGGCCGACGATCTCCCCCGGGTTTATCGACAGCGACACGTGATCAAGTGCGACTACTCCGCCGAACTGCACCACGATGTCTTCAAGTTGCAGGGCGACAGGCGACCCTCCACTCGCCCTTTGGCGGTCGGGGGTGACGCTCGCCCGAGGGATCCGAGCCCAGTCCAACGACCGGCGGCTGAGCCTGGCCGCACCCGCAATGCCCAGGGGAAAGGCCAGCAGCTGGCACACGACGAACAGCTCGATGCGCATGCCCTGGGCCTGGAAGACGAGAACCAGCGCAGCCCCCAGAGCCTCGAGCACCGGCCACACGTGCTCGACCGCCAGAAGCCGCCCGGACGTACGACCCTCTACTAGGCTCCTCAGGACGAGAACGACCAGGACCGACACCGCAGCGATGTACTCGATCGGCTCGACGACGAGGCCGACGATGAGGCCCGCGCTCGCCAGGAGATCGACACACCCCGTGGCCCGCCAGAAGCGACGACGTGCACTCGACCGGAACTCGCGAGCGCGGTCGTCGTCTCGCCCGAACGCCTCGGCCCAGACCCGAGCGATGCCGTCCGGCGACGTCCGCAGGATCGCGATCAGCAGGACACCGGTTGCGAGCCCCATCCATATGGCCACGTTCGCCACACCGCCAAGGGTCTGGTCGACCAACTGGGACAGCAGGCCGCCCCCCGCCATCGAACCTCCGACGGGCGAGCCGGATGCCCAGCCAAGTCCTCCAAGGACCGTGTTCTGGACGGTCAGTACCGACGTAACGGCGTCGTAGTTCGTGAACGAGGCGCTGGGAAACTGGAAAGCGAGGTACCCGCCGGCAAGCCCGGCGAGACCAGCACCCACTCCGAAGGCATACAGCTTCGCGGTGTAAACACTGACCCCCAGCGAGGCTGCGGCGAGCTCGTCGCTGCGTACTGCGATGAGCCGGCGGCCTGAGCGGCCACGCCGGATGTTCGCGGTCAATAGACCGCCGAGGACCCACAGGATGAGGCCGAGCGCGGCGTAGCGCTCGGGATATCGGATCGGATCGAGGTCGAGGCCGAAAACACTCGGCGTCCCGACGACAAGACCGTTGTAACCGCCCGTCAACGAACTGTTGCGGAAGATGAGAGAGTTGAGCAGCAGGGCCAGAGCGAGCGTCGCCACGGCTAGTGACATCCCGCGGGCGCGCGCCGCAGGCACGGCGACTGCGAGTCCGAGGACGATGGCGCAGGCCACACCGATCGCGATGGCGACCAGAAAGTTCATGCCCCACGTCGACCCAACGCGTGCTGCGACCCATCCTCCGAAGCCTGCGAGGGCGAACTGGCACAGTGACAGCTGGCCGGCATAGCCCGTCACGACGACCACAGAGAGGATCACAAGCCCCGCAGCAGCCGTTGCAATGACGGCGGCACTCCATTCCGGCGCGATAACGAGGACCGCAGCCAGCCCGATTACCCCGATCACGAGCGGCAGCATCGAGATGTGCCCGTCCCCGATGTTCGGCAACACGGCCTGGCTTTCTCCTCGCTGCATGCGGGTGCGTCCCCGCACGGCGATCAGTCCCACGATCAGTGCCAGCGGAACCGCATCGGACAGGCCGGTGAGCGACTGTGCGTCAACGTGCAGAGCCGAGGCGAGATCACTGGTCCTGTAGGAAATCTCGCTCCCGCAGACGCCGATTACCAGCGCAGCGCCGATCGTCACTCCGAACGACGAGAAGCGGCCCACCAGCGCCGCGGCGAGGGCCGGAAGGATGACGGCCGAAAGGACAACGGCGTTGAGTCCGATGAGCGGCGAAAGGAAGATCGCGGCCAGAGCGGACAACGCACCTGCGATCGCGAAATTGATCTTCTCGATGCGGCCGGTCGACCATCCAGATGCAGCAGCGAACAACCTGTTCTCGGAGACTGCGGCCGTCGCCAGCCCGAACATTGTCCGGTTGTATAGAAGAGTCAGGAGCCCGGCGAGTATCAGAGCGCTCACTGCGAGGATCAGCCGGTCTGTCCCGATCTCCACCGGTCCCCCGAGGCTGATCCCGTGCGTCGGGAGAAATCCTTCAGGAGCAGTTGAGATCGGACCCCACACCAGCAGCATGAAGGAGACCGCGCTGGTGTACAGACCCAACGTGACGATCAGCTTGACCAAGGGTGATGCGTTCTCTCCGGCCAGCCGCATTGCATAGTAAGTTCCGATCCCCAACATCGCGCCCACCAGGATGCCGACGGCTATCGCTGCGGCTGCCGGCATGCCGTCGTCGCGAAGGGTGTAGCAGACATACGCTCCGATCGCGCCGAGAGCGGCGGCCGCGAAGTTAACGACGCCGGAAGCGCGATACACGACTACGACGCTCAACGACACGAGGCTCGTCAGGGCGCCAGCGGCGAGGCCGAAGAGGGCAAAGACAATAGCTTCTCTCAACGCGATCCCTCGATGCTTGAAATAGCCAATTGATGGGTCATGACTCACACGCCCGCAATCTGGTCGATCACTGGCGCGAGAGCCGTCATGTCCTCGTGGCGAACGATGAAGTACGAGATGCCCCACCGACTCCGCCGCGCGAGGAGATCGTCAGCGATCTGCGCCTCCGAGCCGACGAGCACCGACGGTGACAATAGGGCCTGATCAGGATCACGAAGGCCGGTGCTGTGCAAGGTCGCGAGGCTTTCGATGCGTTGCTGCGCGGCTGACCGCCGGTCGCCCGAGGAGACGATGACCGATCCGACCATCATGGCGAGCTCGAGCTCGCGAGTGCGCGCATGTCGCGCCCCGAGGTCGTTCAGCTTGGCATCGACGTCCTCGTAGCAAGCGTCGTGGCTGCCGACCATGTTGAGGTTCACGATGTCGGCAAACCGGGCAGCGATGCCGAGCACACTGGATCCCTTCCCACCCAGCATGAGCGGCGGAGGCGGGACGGTGGCTGAGGCCGAACCAGGCATCTTGTCGAGATGGAAGAACTCGCCGTCGAAGTCGACGCTCGTCGACGAGTGCAGGACCGCACGCACGACCTGCGCATACTCCGCCAGGCGCCGGACCCTGGTCGCGGAGTCATCGAACGGGATTCCTGCCCAGTCGTACTCCGTCTTGGCCCAGCCCGCTCCGATCCCGAGTTCCAACCTGCCACCGCTCAGCTGCTGGATCGTGGCAGCTTCCTGAGCCACGACGACCGGATGGCGCAGATCTTGGTTGAGGACCGCCGTGCCGACATGCAATCGCTCGGTCAACATCGCGGTCGCCGCCGTTGCCGGCAACGGTGACATCGTGCTGACGTGGCTACCGCTGAGATCGAGGTGGTCAGACAGGAAGACGGTCGAATACCCCAATCGCTCCGCGCCCTGCACCAGTTCCGTCCATCCGGCTGTGTCCTTCGCTCCGGCCATCACCCCGAATCGGAACGGGCGGGGGCGGTCGCTAATCGGCGACGACGAGCTAGGCGCGAGTTCGGTGCTACTCATGGGCGGAGATATCGCCGGTCACGCTCTGGAAGGACCCGACCGGAACACTGATCCCGTCCTTGATGGCGAAGACCTGCTGAGCCTTGGAGAAGACACGACCCTGGCCTAGCGGTGAGGTGGCCGGGAAGGGGTTGCCGCTGGAGAAGTCGAACGGCGCGAGAGTCGGTAGAGCGTACTCGCCGTGCGACACGACAGCGTCGATCGCTGAGTCCGACGAGAGCTTCTCGATCTTTGCCTTTTCGAGGCCCTTCAGCGCCTCGCCGAAGGCGTGCACGGCCGTCCACTCCTGCACTGCGTACGTACTGATCTGGGGAGAGAACGACTCGCCGGCCGCCTTGTACTCGTCCGTCATCTGCCTGATTCCCGCGTTCGACTCCGTCGACGCCGGGATGATGCCGCCTACCTCGTAGGCGCCGTTGAGCTCGGTGGCAAGGGTTTTCTTCTGATCGGGCGTGATGATGCCCTCATCTGCAATGATCGTCGACTTCGACGGGTCGAAGCCGGCGCTATAGAGCGCCTTGACGAACTGCTGAGGCTGGATGACGAGCGGATCCACTGACTCCGTCCCCGATGACACGAGCTGAGCCGCCACCGAGGCAAAGTCGGTCGTTGTCAGAGGGAAATAGAGCTCGTGGAAGGCAATGCCCCCGGCCTTGGCTGTGTCCGAAGCGATCTGGGCCTGCACGTGGGCCGGCGGGACGTCGACGGCCGTCAACGTGAAGGACTTCTTATCAAGTGCCTTCGCGACCTTGACCTGTCCGGTCACGCCGAGCAGCGGGTAGTTGCTGGGATACGACAGCTTGCTGGTGTTGTCCCACCCGGTCTGATTCGTGGTGAAGAAGGCCGGGAGGTTGGCCGTCTGCGCACCCTGATCGGAGCTGCCCGCACCGGCGGTGAACCCGATCAGTGCGAGGGTTCCGTTACTGCGCGCCTTGTTGCCGCACAGAACCGAACCGTTGGCACTGCTCTGATCGTCGCAGACCGTGATCGCGACAGGTCGTCCTCCGGCGCAGGTGCGGTTGAGCGCCTTGGCCGCCACTGATGCGGCAGTCGGCACCTCATTCTTCGTAGTGGCGAGCGGGCCACTGAGAGAAAAGATCGTCATCAGCTTGATTGGCTCACCCTTGCAGGAGCCGGAGTCGGCTTGGCTACCTGACCCGGCCTGGGACCCCGATGTCCCGCAGCCGATGAGTCCAAGGGCGAGCAGCGTGCCGATCGCGGCGGCGGTCCTGAGCTTGAGGGTGCTGGATCGGCCGTCTCGTGCCGCTTCGTTCCGGTACGTGCTCACTGGGTAAGCCTCCTTTGGCTTCTGTGGCGTCGCGCCGAGACGACCTGGCAGAGACAGATCTCGAGCCACGTTTCGTCGACGCATCGCGTCGAAATGGGAAGTTAACATTCACGATGGATGAAGTCAATGAGTATATATGAACGATCCGATGGGCGCCGAGGTGAAGAGGAGGAAGCTCCGACTGCCCGAACTGACGGGGGAAGCCGACCTCCGGTGAGAGTCCAGTCGATCGTCATAGTGCGCACGGGGCCCGACCACCTTCAGATCGAGGGGCTCCACCCATCGCTCAGGTCAGCGACGGCCAGTGACGCATACGTTGACGCCGTCGGTCACCGGCGCCCGGGGTTGCCGACGGCAACGTCGAGCGCGATCCGGTTTGAGTGGACCCGAGTTCCGGACTGCCGACGAGGCGCGGACCGCACCGGACAACTGGTCTCTGCGGTCGCGAGTGTGCCCCGGCCGGTAACCCGCTGAAGACGTCGCTCCATACCGTTTGTCGGCGCGAAGCGGTGGCCATTAGCGGTGGCGACTTCGCCGAAGCCGCACTACTCCTCCGCAGCGGAGGTGACCTCGGCAGACCAGATGCCGTTCTGGCTGCATCGGTCGGCAGGCGTTCAGCCTTGGCAAGACTCGAAAGCCGGCCTGTGCGTTGCAACCGGCGCAGGACGGAGCAACGTGACAGCAGCGCTATAAGTGAGCGGAGCGACGTCGGTAAGGAGCTCTGGCGAGCCCGGCGAGTTCCGACCGGGCGCCTCCGACGTTCCCGCGTAGTCCAGGACCCGGTGGAACTGTCCTGTGAAGCTCAAGAAGCTGTCAAGGCCCTGGCTGGAATGAGCCGTATCCCCACGGAAGAAGAGGAGCGGCAGTGTGGGCTCGTCCGGCACCGGACGAAAACCCGCTGGGCGCGTGGTACGTCACTTGCACGGTGAGCGAGGGCAGGGGATGGGCCGCTGACCGGACGGACCGTCGCGGTCAAGGACAATACCGCGGTCGCGGGCGTGCCCATGATCCCGGACCGATTGCCAGCCGCGGCCACGAACGATCGGGTTATGGATCAACTCGCCCTTGAAGAGCGAGTTGATGCCTCAGCCATCGCACTTCGATACAGGCTCTGACGGGCCCGACCACTAGGTGGTCCGGGCGCGTAGGTGGGCACGTTCGCCTTGCCTCCCGAACAGGACGAGGACCTCGACGGGGGTCTCGCCTGCAGCGCCGAGCCAGTGCGGGACGTGAGTGGCGAACTCGGCCACCTCTCCGGGGCGCAGTACGAGGTCCTGGTCCCCAAGCAGCAGGCGTAGCGTCCCGTTGAGCACGTAGAGCCACTCGTACCCCTCGTGGGTCTGCAAGTCCGGCGCGACCGGTGCCGGCGTCACCGGGATGATGATCTTGTACGCTTGGAGGCCGCCCGGGCGGCGGGTCAGCGACATGAACGTCTGGCGACCGCGGCGAACGGGTTTGATGTGCACCCGCGGGTCGCCGGTGTATGGCGCCCCGACAAGGTCGTCGAGCGGGGCACCGTAGGTCGCCGATAGTGGGAGCAGTAGTTCGAGGTTAGCTCGTCGCTTACCACTTTCGAGCCGAGAGAGAGTGCTCGCGGAGATACCGGTGGCCGCGGACACCTCGGCGATGGTGAGGCCCCGGCGAAGGCGGATCTCGCGCAGTCGGCGCCCCACGGCATCGATGACGTCGTCGACGTGGCTCATGGTCGGGAGTGTGCCGAACCCTCCGGTGCTGGGGCAACGCCAGGTTCCGGTGCGGGGTTTCTCATTACCACCAGCACGCACAGCAGGGCGATGACGAACAGGATCCCGGTCACGGTGAACGCCAGGTGGTAGGCGGCGAGGTCTGCGTCGAACGGGTCGCCCGGCGCCCCGGTCTGGCTGTTCTGGCGCGCGAGTGTGTAGAGCGTGTTCAGTAGGGCCACACCGAGCGCGCCACCGAGTTGCTGGGTGGCGTTGACCAGGCCGCTGGCCACCCCCGCGTCGCCGGGGTCGATTCCGCTCAACGCGGTGCTGTTCATCGGGGTGAAGACCAGGCCGAGCCCGAAGCCCATGAGCACCAAGGGGATCAGGGCGCCGCCGACCAGGCCGCGAGAACCGTCGATCGTAGTCAGCCAGAACATGCCGGCTGCGGCAATCGTCATGCCGATGGCCATGGGCGGACGCGGACCGAGATGGGTCAGGCGCGGGGCGAAGAACAGCGGAACGAATACGACACCGGCGCAGAAGGGCAGGAAGGCCAGACCAGATTTCAGTGGCCCGTAGCCCAGGTTGCGCTGTAGGTAGTAGGCCAGGAACAGGAACATACCGAACATGCCGGTGCCGACGAGCATCGCGGCGGCGAACGCGCCGCCGCGGGTGCGGTCGGTGATGATGCGCAGGGGCAGCATCGGCGCCTGTGCCCGGTGCTGTCGGACGGCGAAGCCGGCCAGCAGCGTGACGGAGGCGACGAGGACGACCAGGACCGGCGGTGAGGCCCATCCGTCCGCAGACTCACCGGCGAGGGTGAAACCCACGACGAGGCCGACCGAGCCAGAGGTGGCCAGCAATGCGCCCGGCACGTCGAGGCGGCGGGGGCCGGTCGCGGCGCTCTCACGGGCGGCGCAGAGGGTTCCGGCGACCGCAATGGCCGAGATGGGCAGATTGACCAGCAGACACCAGCGCCAGTCCAGGAACTGGGTGAGCAGGCCGCCCGCGATCAACCCGAGTGCGCCACCAGCGCCCTGCACGGCGCCGAACACGCCGAAGGCTCGTGCTCGTTCGCGGGGTTCGGTGAAGGTGACGGTGACCAGCGAGAGTGCCGCTGGAGAGAGGACGGCGGCGAAAGCGCCCTGAAGGATGCGGGCTAGAACGAGCATCGTCGTGTTCGCCGCCAGTCCACCCAGGGCGGAGGCGACCGCGAAGCCGACGAGTCCGACTATGAGCATGCGCCTGCGCCCGAAGAAGTCGGCGATGCGGCCGCCCAGCAGCAGGAGGCCCCCGAAGGTGACTGCGTAGCCGGTGACTGCCCAATGCCGGTTGGCGTCGGAGATGCCAAGGGCATGCTGTGCCTGCGGTAGAGCGACGTTGATGATGGAGGCGTCGAGAACCACCATGAGAGTTGCCAGACTGATCGTCGCGAGCGCGACCCAGCGGCGGGGATCAGGGAGGGCCGCGCCCTCGGTTGTGCTCACGGTCGCTCCACGGTGTAGGTCAGGCCCAGGTGGTCGCGGATCTCGGCGATGAGGTGCTCGAGGCCCGCAGCGCCACCTGGCAGGATGTTGATCATGGTGAGGAAGCCGTGCATCTGGCCCACGGCCACGTGGGCACGCACGGGGATGTCGGCGGCCGCGAGCGCTGCGGCGTAGGCCTCGCCCTCCTCGCGCAGCACGTCCTGCTCGGCGGTCACGATGACCGCGGGCGCCACGCCGCGCAGGTCGTCCGCACGCAAGGGGGAGGCATCCGGATGGACGCGACCGGCCAGGTCAGGCAGGTAGTGGTCCCAGTACCAGCGCATGGTCTGACGACTGATCATGAGCTGGTTGGCCGGGTCGAGGTAGCCGGGACGGTCAAGGTCGGCGTCGACGACCGGGTAGACGAGCACCTGTAGGTGCACCAGCAGGTTCTCGTCGCGGGCCCGGCGGGCGGCCACGGCTGCCAAGGCACCGCCCGCGCTGTCCCCGAAGACGATCACGGGCACCGAACAGTCGGCGAGCTCCTCGACGTGCCCGCACACCCAACGCAAAGCAGTGACCGCGTCATCGATAGCGGCCGGAAAGGGATGCTCGGGGGCGAGGCGGTAGTCGACGACGACGACAACGGCGCCGAGGTCGACCGCGAGCCGCCGGCCGAGGTGGTCGTACTCCGCGAGGCCACCGTGCACCCAGCCGCCACCGTGATACAGCACAAGCACCGCGCTGGGGGTGCCCGCCGGGGTGAGTATCCGCACGCCCACGGACACACCGTCGACGGAAACCTCACGGTCCGCGCTGCCCGCCACCTGCGGGCCGGGTCCGGACATCTGCGCCCCGTTGGCGGCCATCGCACGGGCCTCGGCGACCGACAGTTCGTGCATCGGCGGCGCACCGGAGTCGGCCATCATCTTCAGTAAGCCCCGGGTAGCAGCGTCGAGCGTCACAACACATCTCCGGCCAAGGTGCTCTGCACGAGCAGGGCGTGATCGGTGACTATGGCGGTCTCGCCGTTCGTGCCAGTGGCCTTGCGCTGCGGACAGTCCCAGCGGACGGGGATCCAGCCCGCCTCGTCGAGCCTGAGCTCGCCATAGGCCTCGTCGGGGACGCTTCGGGACAAGTCTTGGGCCTCAACACGGACCTGCCCGGCGAGTCCCTCAATCTCGGCGCGGCGGGCGACACCCGCGCCCGCGGCGATGTCCACAGCGACAACCTGCCAACCACGGTGAGTCAACCCGAGACTGTCGGCACCGCCCCCGCACGCCAGGTCAAGCGCGGCCGTACCCGCCGACAGACTGAAGGGCTCGACGATCTCGGCCGGCAGTGGGCTGACATGGACGGCCTGTCCTTGGCCGTGGTTGGCGTACCGGTTCTCTCGGAACCGGGCAGTTTCACTGCCTGGGATCCTCGTCCCGCGCATGAGGTGCTCCTCACTGTGGTTTCTCGACCCGCCTCCGAACGCGGTCGCTGTTCGCCAGCGTGGTCGACCGTCCGGACGCGGTGCACGCTTTCGTGCCGAAACGGCACGGACAATCTCTGGATCGGGCCCGGGCGCCGCCCATGGGTAACACCGCGTTTTCCGTGGCGTTCACCGTTCGGATCACTGTCGCCATTTCGGCACGATTTGTGGCGCGCTTCGGGCCGCTCGTGGAAGGTGGCGAACATGACTTCGAGCTTGCGGGGCGTCTATACCGGCGTCGCGGCCGAGGGTCCGCGCCTCGGAGACCTCCGAGCGGGCGCCCTGACCAAGGCAACCATCGAAATCGCTTGGTCCGGCACGGCCCCGGTTTGTATCGAAGTCATTCGGAAAGGTGATGCATACAGCTCCGTGGAAATTCGGAAACCTTCCATGTGACGGCGTGTCGCGCGATCAAGCTTCACCGTCTGCGCACCGAACTCACCATCGGGCTGCTTCCCGGTAACCGCGGGCGCCGTGGTAGATCATTCTAAATGGCCTCGGTATTGCGCATCACGCGAATCTGCCAGCGTTGAAATTCGGACAAGTCCCAACCCTGAACGCCGCTGCATACCGGCGGACTTGCAGCCCTTCTTCAAGAACCCGGTCTCGTCGACGATCAGCACACCACCACGCTCGCCCACGTGCTCAACCGCGCAGTCACGCAGATCGTCGCGAACCCCATCGGCATCCCAGGCTGCGGCATTGAGCAGGCGCTGCATCCCATCGGGGGTGAGGTCACCGGCAGCCTCGGCCAACGTCCACCCGCCCTTGCCGGCCAACGGGGCGAGCAGACCGCGCACATACGCCCGCGCCCGCCGCCTCGGCTCAACCCGGTAGAACCGGCCCGCAACCCGCCCGAACAACTCCTCCAGCCCAGCCACCCAGGCATCAAGATCCTCATCGGTCACCACAAGATCAACAACCTGCACGACCAAGATCACCAAGTGCGGCTGGAGTATTAGTACTCCAGCCGCACTCTGTAGTCATTGGTCTCTCTGCGCCGGCAGTGAGTTTGTTGGGCGCGGTATTGGTGGCGTCGGCGCCACCGGGATCAAGTCCAGAGGTCAGGATCAACAAACCAGACGAACCGACACACAATAGGAGCCGCCAGCCGACTCAATGAATCCCTAAAATACCTGCCTCAAAAATCTTGACATGCAGCGGACCGCCGTCCCGCGTTCATGGCGCATGAGCTAATTATTGGTGTCGTCGTTCACGCCTGTATGTCCATGACGAGTAGGCGGTCGGTGATGCTGCGCGACAGGCCAGCAGCTTCCTCGTGCTGCGGATGGTTGTAGAAGTTTTTTAGTACGGCTGCGTCTGGAACTGCAAGTAACGATGCATGCGTCAGCCCCTCATTCAAGGGAACTACACCGAGGTTTGCGCCCGAAATCGCCCATTCCACCCCGGGAATCATACCAAAATCGGCAGCCCTGCGCATGGATTCTTGCACGTCGTGATCGCTAGCTGACGAATTGTATGACCTCAGTGTCACATGATAGATCAACGTGTCTCTCCAATCTAGTCCAATTACTGTAATAGACGGTGACTACGACTGATTTGGCCAGCCACGGGCCATCCGATTTCGTCGTCTCCGCTAAACCCTACCGGGTCGACTGGGACTCCTTCAATAGCCACCGTCGTTCTCTGAAATTGAGAGGCCCCAATCCGTAGGCCGGACCTTCGCCAATTACGAGACAATCTGCGTCAGCCGGGCCGCACCCGTCGGGCAAACATCTCACCGCCGCACGCGAAGTGTCACGACTTCGACCGCGAGGAGCTCGAACGTGTCACTTGACCATGAAGCCAGCGTCTACGGGAAGCGCGACCCCGGTAATGAACCGCGCATCATTAGAGACGAGAAACGCGACGGCATTGCTTACATCTGATGCCTCGATGACACCGACTGGCAAGAGATTGGACATAGCAGAGCCAAACGTCGGAGATTGTTCAGCGAACGCCCCGAACGCATCGTTCATAATCATAGGCGTGTTTACGCCCGTTGGGTGAATCGAGTTGACGCGGATAGAGTGAGGAGCCAACCAATTCGCGTACGAACGCATCAGCCCGACCACCCCGTGTTTAGCGGCGACGTAACCGTCCATTGCTCCAGTGCCATTGCCGCCCCGTCCGGAAAGGCCTTGCGTTGAGCTCGTCAGTACGATCGCTCCACCGTCGCCCTGTTGGATCATTTGCGGCACTGCTGCTTGAAGAGTATTCCTCACGCCGCACAGGTTGATGGCAATGAGGTCGTCGAACGCCCGCCGGTCCATCCGCTCGTCGACGGGCGAGGGCGCTATGCCGATACCTGCGTTGGCCAGCACGATATCGAGCCGGCCAAGCTCGTCAACACCCTGACCGACCGCTGAATTCAACCCGTCATAATCGCGTACATCGGCCTGATATGCAGCCACGCGCTGGCCTAAAGCCTCCACACCCAAGACCGTCAACGCCAAGTCTTCTGGCGTCGCCATGGGCGCCTGCACCGAATCAACTTGCGCTGCTATGTCGATGGCGAGGATATCCGCGCCTTCTTCCGCAAGACGCAGAGCATGGCTACGACCTTGGCCACGAGCCGCACCTGTTATCAGCACTACTTTACCGTCAAGTTTTCCAGGCATGCGTGTCCACACTTTCTTCGGATGTGAGAATGGACTTTCTAGCGCACCCCAAAACAGACGCAAACTTGCTATTCTGCCACAGTCAGAATATTGCGATCGGATTGGTTGGCGAGCCGGTTCCGTTGTGAATACGCATCGGCGATATAGAAAACATGAATTCGTAGCGTTTGCGACTTAGACACGCCTCACTCAACTGCTCGAGGTCGCAGTTGTCCTGCAACCAAAGGCCCATTGACACCTGACCTATCTCATGAATCGGCATCCGCATGACGTCAAATCCACTAGGAAGCACGTCATTGACCGCGTCGCTGGCCAGCAAGGAAATGTCCCATTTTCGCAGCAACGGCAAACATGCGGCATGCAAGCCGGGCAAACCGTCGAATCCAGCAGACGGGCCTTCAGCCTCACGGCGCCCCCAGTATCCTGTCCGCACAATTAGCGCGTCTCCGCTACGCGGCACGAGTCCCTGCGATTCTAGAACAGCCTCCAACTCCTCTGGGCCTACCGGCTCGCCGTTTTCGAGCCAACGGACGCCTCGGTATCGCGGTATGTCTGCTAGAAGCCCACGTGTAGTGATACCAGTCGCGGCCACTTCCACCGAACACACTGTTGCGCCTTGGTGAGTAGTCACGAGCTGTGATGACTTGCCGTTGTACATCTGCCCCTTGAAAAATACGTGCGACAGAGCATCCAGGTGCGTCATATAGAGACCGTGGAACGTCCAGCCCAGGAAGTCGCGGCTTAACTGAAGACCAATGTCTGGGACGGATTCCGGATGGAGCGCGAAATGTTCCCCGGAATTTAGCATGTGGTGAATCGGTGGATCAAGGACGTCCGGCCCGGGTTCATCACTGATTGTGCGCGACAGGGAAATAGTGGTCCCGTCAGCGACTAATGCAACTGCACCAAGTACGTTCCGGGCGCTGATGAGATTTAGAGTACCCTTCTCGTCATGCTCGCCCCAGCGACCCCAATTTGTGAGGCTCTCAAATAGTCGTTCAATTGATATTTCGTCTAGCCCAAAGCTGGTAGCCATGATTATCCTTACGACAAATTCAGGAGTGGAAGGGTCAGCCTCGCGCCATCATGCGCGGTGTTCATTGCGATGGTCGGGCTGTCTGCCGCGAGGGTCGATGGCTTTGACGGGCCAAGGTCTTGGCGTGCGTATCCCTGACCGCGCGCTGCCCCAATGGTGAATGATACCTCGCTATCCAACTTTCCCAATTGCCTCTCCTTTGAAGTGGTCAGAAATTTGTACTTCCAGCTGAGTATTTTCGCGAACGCAAACCCGCGCCCGAATGTCGGGCAAGGCGGGACGTTCTACATCTGCATCGAGGCCGTGGCAATGGTTTGACGGGCCGGGCGCGGCCCGTCACAAATCGGACCGACGATTCGCCGGTCAAGCGACCCAATGCCTTCGATACTGTCCGCGACGTGATCGCCGGGTTGCAGGAACCGCGGCGGTGTCTGACTGGCACCAATTCCGGAGGGAGTTCCTGTGAAATAATGTCTCCCGGCAACAGCTCGTCCGCGCGAGGGTTGATGGTCGTGACTCGGGGAACGTCCGTCCGCGGCTGTCGGGACCAGCAGTTCCTGACCCAGCTGCGTTGAAAATCGTCCGGGCTCGCCTTCCGCGAGTCCAAACTCCCGGAAGAACGCTCGAGCTAGCGGCAGGTTCGTGACCTCCCGCTCGACACTGACGACTCGGTGGACGGACATAAGTGGGCTCCTCTTCGGTGTGCGTGACTGATGCTGCCATTCTTTGTGAGTGAATGCAATGCACTATAGGGAACGCGCCGGCCTCAACTTCAGGACGAGGACCGTCCGCTCCCAGATCGAGGAGCTCGTCCAGAGCACTGGCTCGCATCTCGTTGATCTTCACGGAGCTTGGCCCGTCGGATCGGCCGCTCGACGCCTGCGCGCTGTCGGCGGGCGGAACTCCAACGCCCATCCCGGACCGCGCAACAAGTACCGCAACCCGATCATCGGCTATCCCTATCTGCACTCCGCGATCGACGACCACTCTCGCCTGGCCTACTCCGAGCTGCTACCGGACGAGATCGGCGAGACCGCGGCCGCGTTCAGGCGCCGCGCGCGGGCCTGGTTCGCCAGCTGCGGCATCACCCTCGAGCGCCTGCTCACCGACAACGGCTCCTGCTACCGCTCCCGCGCGTTCGCCGCCGCGCCCTAAACCAGCCAGCACAAGCGCACGGGTGGAGTCGACTCGGGCGAGCAAGATTTCGATGACGTTCTCGGTGCCGGCCCGTCCGTTGGCGGCGAGACCCCAGAAGTCAGCGCGGCCGATCGCGGCTGCCCAACCTGTCCTACGACGCGTCGGTGCGCAACTCAAGTCCGCTGTGCGCGATCGCCGGTCGGATCACCATCGCCGAGGTTGAGCCGTTGGTCGAACCGGGCGGGCTGGACCTAGAACATATCGACACCCCAGGGGCGTTGGGGCAACGGGTCGTGAGGTCGGCGAGCGGCAAACAGATCGAGAAGACGACCACCCGGCCATGGCAAACCGCAGGGCACGACGGCCACCGATAACGCGGACGCAGGTGCAGCGATGACCTTGACCCGTTCGCAACTGGCCGCTCGTGTCGCAGGCCGAACTGGTCGACAGGCAGTACGTCAATCTGGGCATCGGTTTGCCCACACTGATCCCGAACTACGTCCGCGCCGACGTGCGGGTCGCACTGCAGGCCTAGGACCGCATCCTCGGCGTGGTCCCCTATCCCTATGACGACGCGGTAGATCCGGATCTGATCAATGCGGGCAAAGAGACCGTGTCGGTCGTGGCCAGTGCAGCCTTCTTCGACTCGGCGATGAGTTTCGCGATGATCCTGCGGGCCATATCGATGTGCCGTGCTCGGCGCGATGCAGGTCGGGCGTCAACGGTGACCTCGCCAACTGCGCGATCCCCGACGTCCGCGCTGCCACCGAGCCGACGCTGAACGAGGCACCCGATCTGCACGAGATGCACGTCGAGCCCGAGTGATGAGTCGGCCTGCGGCGCCGCGGCGGCGGTCGCACGCAGGCGGGTCGCAGACCGATCGCCACATCGCCCGCAGCTGAACCTCGAAGATAGTGGATCTGGACAGGTTTCTGGACCTCGGTCCACTCGATGGTGCAGCGGCGGCGGGCCATGGCCCGCCAGCGGGGTAAGTGCTTGGCCGCCGCCCGGTGTGCAGGTCGTCCGGTACGTCGAGTGTCAATGGCAGTGGCCGCACAGGTGTCGCCGCGCCAGAAGCAGGTGTAGAGTTCACTATATGAGATTGACTTCATGTATGATGAACGCTAGCATCGTGTGCAGGAATTGGTACGTCGGTGTACCGGCGGAGTAACGCGACGTGATCGGTGGCCTCAAGCTCACTTCTACCTTGCGAGAACCAGAGCGCTGAGACATCAGGTGGAGTCGCTGGGGGGCAATGTGCAGGTCGACGTCGCGACACGCCCCACCTGGTCGAGGCTCCTATTCGAGATTCCACACCCAAGGAGGTTCATAGTTGTCCGCTTCGGCTGCCGGCTCGAACGGCTGGCTCATCGTCGGTGCAAACGTTTTCGATGGAAGCGGTAGCGCCTGCAGGCGAGCCGACGTCCTGGTGGATGGCGACCGCATCGTCCGGGTAGCGGACCATATCGAGTCGAAGGACTACCCAAACGTAGATGTCATCGATGGTTCAGGGCAGACACTGATGCCCGGCATGGTGGATGGGCACGCGCACTTTGGCAGCGGAAGTACGGTGACCCATAACGCCAGCGGCAAAGAGCCGCACGAGGAAAAGGTGCTGCTTATTGCTCACGCGGGTGAAACCATGCTCCAGCATGGATTCACGAGTGCTTACCTAGGTGGTGACCGCAACCCAGCCGCGGTAGTCGCTCTGCGGAAAGGCGTCGAAGAGGGGTGGATGCACGGTCCCCGTCTTCGCGTGGCATCTTGGGAATCGACCACGTTATCCATCATGGACCCGACGCACGCTTTGCACACAGACCGAGCATCGGTTGCCGACCACCTGTATAGGTGGGTGCACGACATGGCTGATATTGGTGTGGACATCGTCAAAATGCCCTTGACAGGCGAAAGCGGACTGGGGCCGTGGAACAAATCTGCTGAGAATACTTCGCGAGACCTCATCTACTCCGAAGAAGAGGTAGCGTCAGCAGCGAAAGCGGCACAGGAACGTGGACTTTGGCTGACCGCACACGCACACTCGTCTGAAGGCATTCAGATGGCCCTTCGGCACGGATTTCGGGCCATCTACCACGTATCTTTCGCTGACGACGCCGCGATCGAGGCGCTGGCCAAGGCGAAAGATCAGGTATTCGTTGCGCCTTCACCCGGAATTCTGTATGGACTTCTCCACGACGAAACCTACCCCCCCACAGAGGGAATGGAGACGCAGGAAACGATAGAAAGCCTTCGCAATGTTGTTCCCAAAATGCACCAGGCGGGCATCCGACTGGTTCCAGGTGGCGACTACGGGTTCAATGTAGCCCCTATTGGTGAGAACGCCCGCGACCTCGAACTGTTTGTCGAATGGTTTGGGATGACACCAGCGGAGGCGCTGCGCTGCGCGACTGAGTACGGCGGCTTTGCGATGAACATGCAGCATGAGTTGGGACTCGTCCGAGAGGGCTACCTCGCGGACATGCTTCTCGTGGACGGAGAACCGACCGAGAACGTGGCCATACTTCAGGACCCGGAGCGGCTCACTCTGATCATGCAGGGCGGCCTGCCGTACAAGATGGACTCACGGCGGCTGCGTACGAGCTACGACCATGTCGGAGGCTCGGGTTAGCACAGTCATAGTGCGCAACCGACCCGCCGAGGCCATCAACGGCCGACTCGAACACCTGCGCGGCCCTCGATTGGGATGAATCGGCGTACCGGCCAGCAATGTGGCACTACCGGCCTCTCGACCAGCGGCGACGCGCGGACCGCGATGTCTGCCCGTCGATGAACAAGTCGGGAGAACCGGGTGCACATCACTAGCCCTCCTCTCCCAGCTCGGTCGTGAACGCCGCCTCACACTTGAGGGGGCACTTCGGACACGGCGTCGGGTGCGGTCGCGTGAGCCAGCGAAATATTCACGAAAAGTCATTGACTTCATCACTGGTGAACTTGTATCTTCGTGGAAGATCGACAGGCGTACACGCCTTCTAGCTGACGTTATGGTCACAGTCCGTGAGACACGCTCTAAGGCCAGTTGACTCGAAGGCCGACGCGTAGGAGCTGCGCGCCTGAACGTCTTTAAATAACAATACCTCGACGCATTATCGTTTCAATCGACGCGGCGATTCGCGCCAGCGGTTGTCGTCGGAGCCCGCCGGGCCGCCTTCTTCGAGGAGTCGGCGGAGTATCTGCTCATCGAGCAGTTCATGTCCGATCATAAACGTGCTCTGACGGTGGATCATTGCGGCGAAAGCAAAATACGTAATTCTCGAAGGGAGAGTTTTATGAATGCTAAACGGGTCCTGGTGACCGGCGCCAGCGGTCTCATCGGCGGTGCAGTGGCAAGGGCATTCCACCGAGCGGGATGGACGACGTACGCCCTCATTCGAAAGGAGTCTCAGGCTCCGGCCCTTGCCCAGGCGGAGATCATTCCTTTACTGGGGGACCCGGGTAAGCCGGAATCTGTCCAGAACCTGGGCGCTGCGTCCTTTGACGTCATCGTCTCCAACACGGAGGATCTCGGACAGCCCGTCGAGCATCTGCGACAGGTCCGTCAGACGCTGGACTACCTGACGGCGAAGAGTTTGGATGACGGGACGAAGACCCTAGTGATCTTCACGAGCGGCTCGAAGGACTACGGTGACATGCCGCATGGCGAGCCGGTGACGGCACCGCATTCGGAGTCCTCGCCGATCAATCCTCATCCGTTCGCCGCGCCACGGTCCAACTTCGCCCAGTCGCTGCTGGCCAAGAAGTCGCCAACATTTGATGCCGTGGTTGTTCGGCCGGCGCTGGTCTACGGCCGCTCCAGCGGCCTTTACGGGCTCTTCTTCGCGCACGCCGAGAAGAGTTCGGACAAACTGGTGTTCAAGGCAGATGAGGAGAGCATGCTGCACTCGGTGCATGTGGACGACTGCGCCGCCGCCTATGTCGCGCTGGCAACCGTCGCGATGACCTCCGATATTAGTGGTCAAGCGTTCAACGTCGCTAACGCCGAGTACGAGACTGCCGCACAGGTAGCTCGCGCGCTGGCGGACTCCTACGGCCTCGAGGTCCAGTTCGAGAAACCGGCTACGGAGATCACGGGCTTCGATGCGCACCTTCTCGCGAACACCTCGCAGTGGGTGGATTCTACGAAGCTCCGTGAGCTGACCGGTTGGGCGGAGCAAATGCAGCCATTCACAGCAAATATCGACCAATATCGAATGGCTTACGAAGCTAACCGGAAGCTGTAAACGCCGACCGACAAGCCTCCATTGAGGAAACAATCAGCGCCGTGCGAACGACCAGCTGACTCGAGAAGCTGCCCGAGGGGCTGGTCAATCAAGGATCCGAACAGGCGCAGAGCGTCGCCGGGTCGGCAATGTCGCTAGTACGGCAGCAGCACTTAGATGATCTTGGCTGGTCAGGGGCACTGTCTGGACCCTGTTGATCATGTAGGCAGCCGCCTCAAGATGATCAAGGTGTGAAGCACGAAGATCATGAGGCGGCTGCGGCTGTCCATTAATACTCCAGCCGTAGATGGGTGACGATCGCGCGGGGGGCTGCTCGACGGCTGGAAGGGCCGCGACCTTGTCTAACACGCCAGGCAGCCACCCATAGCTCTTGAGCCACCGCTGACGCCTTGGCCGTGGACCCCGAGATGACCGTGCTGGCCACCCTCGTCGGCGACTTCGCGGCCTTGCTCACTCCGGCCACCGGCAACCATAACCGTCTCACCCGCTGGATCGACCAGGCCCGGGCCGGGGATCTATCCCACCGGCACGCCTACACCCGCGGGCTCGAATTCGACCGCCACGCCATCAACGCCGCCCTCACCCTGCCATTCCACAATGGACGAACAGAAGGAGTTCGCCAAGCGGCTGGTGGGCAGCCTGCACGGCTGCCTCAAAACCCGCACCCTCTACGACGAAGCGACCGCCTGGTCGCACCGTGTCGAGAAGGTTGCTGCTTGACATTCAAGCTCCGGGGATGTCTCTGTAGCGTTTGGGGATTCGAACCTCGGCGATCAGACCGCCTTCTGCTCCGGGGTCTAGACGAAGCTGCCAGCCGTGCCGGGCGATGACGGCGGCCATCAGCGCAGCGCCGAGGCCGCTACCTCTGCGCTGTAGACGCCCGGCGCCGCGATGGAATGGTTCGACGACCTTGGCGACCTCGTCGGCGCTCATGGGTGCGCCGGTGTTGGCGACAAGAAGAACGTATTCGTGCCCTTCCGCACGGAGGCCCAACTCTACCCGGCCACCGCGACGGTTATGACGTATTGCGTTGTCGAGCAGGTTGCGGACCATGAGCCGGACCAAGGTCGCATTTCCCTCGATAACGGCGGGATCGAGGTCGGCACACATCGTCACGTCGTGTTTCAGGGCTGCTGCCTGATGACTCTCGGTTTCCTGGCGGACGATGAGAGTCAGGTCGATATCCTCGAGAAGGCCCTCGCCTCCTTGGGTTTCCGCCAGATCCAGCAGTGTGCGTACGGTTTGCACGCTGCGACTGTTCAGGCTGCGCAAATCCTGCAGAATGTCACGCGTCAATCCCTCCGGGGCGTCGGCCAGCGCATAATCGAGAACCGCCTGTGTGACGGCCAGCGGCGTCTGAAGTTCGTGGGAGGCGTTCGCCGCGAAACGGCGTTGTGCCTCAAAAGCGTCGTCCAGCCTCGCCAGCATGATGTTGAAGCTCACGGCCAGGTCGGTGACTTCGTTCCGAACACGGCCGACGGGTACCCGAGCCCGTAGATTTGTTTGCGCGGCCTGGTGTACCGCGTCGGTCATCGAACTCAAGGGCGCGAGTGAGCGTCGCACTATCCAGCGCACGACAACCGCTCCCCCAATGATCACGACGGCCAACGCAATTGCCGAGAAGACCAGCAGACGTTCGCCCTCTCGCCGAGGCAGCAGCATTGGCCCTGACACGCCCGCCGGCGGCGGAACCGCACTGCCGGTAGGGTCGGGCGAGACCCCGGGTACCGCGCCAACGATATCGTTCGGGACGTAGGCCATCAACAGTGTGATGGTCGCCGCCATCACCAATGCCAATGCGGCGATGACAGCGATCAGGCTTCCGATGATGTGAGCGCTGATGGACCCGCGGCGGCCGAATCGCGCGGTCCTGCCCTCATCAGGTGCGGACAACGCGATACCCGACACCGGGAACGGTCTCGATCGGCCACGGCTTGCCGAGCTTCTTGCGCAACGTGGAGATGACCACCCGGGGTGAGTTCGTGAAGGGGTCGGCGTGTTCATCCCACGCGCGCTGCAGAAGAGTCTCAGCGCTGAGTACGCCACCATCTGCGCGTAGCAACTGCTCGAGGATGCGGAACTCTTTGGGGCTCAGTGACAACAATGTTTCACCGCGGAACGCCTGATGCGTGAAGGGATCGAGCCGAAGCTGCCCGAAACGGAGTTCAGGCGGTGCTCGATGACCCGACCGGCGCTGCAGCGCACGCAGCCGTGCAACGAGTTCGGGAAACTCGAAAGGTTTCACGAGATAGTCGTCGGCTCCTATCTGTAAACCTGCAACTCGGTCGACAAGCGCCGCCGACGCGGTCAGCATCAGCACACCTACCGAGCGGTGGTGGGCGATGATGTACTTGCACACCTCATCGCCGGACAGCAGCGGCAGGTCGCGATCAAGAACCACCGCTTCGTACTCCTCGGACTGCAGGCGGTCAATCGCGGCCGTGCCGTCATGAACCACGTCGACCGTCAGACCTGCGCGGTGCAATCCGTTGCGGATGGTACGGGCGAGGATCTGCTCATCCTCCGCCAGCAGGACCCTCACGCAGATTTCCCTTCGACATTTTTTACCCTACGCTCCCATTGCACCGCGGCGAGGCGGCGGCAGGCTGGGCAGCGGACGCCCAGCCTGCCAGCGCCGGTACTACTTCGCCGGCGTCGCAGCCTCACCCTTCGTGACGCCCACCCCGGCAGGGGGCTTGTCTCCCGGCTGGCCGATCAACACGCCTCCCTCACCCTTCGTGACGCCCACCCCGGCAGGGGGCTTGTCTCCCGGCTGGCCGATCTGGCCGTTCTCCGGGGTGTCCGTGGCCGTGGTCGAACCCGCTGGGGAAGTGTGGGTGAAGGTGTCCGCGCTGGCCACCGAGGCCGCGACGGCCACCTCGCCACCGGCGAGACCGAGAACGAGCATGGCTCCGGCGAGAACTTTCTTGATCTTCATGACGTGGACGGACCTTTCTACCGCGCCGTCCCTCGGCGTCGGCTGCATCAGTCAAGGCGCTGCACTGTTGCGGGATCTTAAAGAGACCGCGGGCCGGCCGTCCGGATCGGGTACTGCTCCGATCAATTCCCGCCAAGGAGGGGCCGCTCTCAAACCGTCGCCACCGACTTCGATCCTCTCCCTACGCGGCTGCTGGCGCGGGACTGTCGGCGATCTTGTTTGCGCCGTGAGGCGTTGTGTTTCGAATGGAGGTGAGAGACCCCCGTCTCCGGCCTGTCGTAGCGGCCGGTGGAGCTGAGGGCAGCCTGATCCGGGTGGAGCCGGGGAGGGTGGGAGCAGCCCTGACGAAGCCGGGACGTGGCCAGTACTGCCAGATGGTGCGGGTCCGGCGAGTGGGATGAAGAGGAGTACGCGAGGAACCAGCGTTGTTACGTCCCTTGATCTGACACCTGCTCAAATCTGGTGGATATTGGGCAGGGCGCGGTGCGCACCCACGGCCTTCGGGCGGGTGGGGAACTCCTTGGCCGGTTTACAAGAGCGGGCTGGGAGGAAAGACTACGGCGTACTCGTGGCGATGCCGCAGGGACACAGTTGGGCTCCCTCCTTCGTCGAGCGAAACACAGTGAACACGGGAACCACCCGGTCAAGCTCCCCGGCGGTGCGGCAAGTCCGGCTGCGCCGCTTGGGGATAGACGCACCGACAGCTGCTGGTGGCGTTCGACCGGGTCGCGGGCAACCGCGGAGCCCGTACTCCTGGTGTCGACGATATGACCGTCGCCGATGTCGAGGAACAGGTCGGGGTTCCGGGGTTTCTGGATGATCTGCGGCTGTCACCGGAGAAAACCCGGGTGCGGCACCTGTCGGACGGGGTCGATTTCTTGGGATTCCATATCCAATGGCGTCGCAAGCGCGGCTCGGGCAGATGGTTCGTCTACACCTTCATCGGTGACCGGCCGATCCTGTCACTGAAGACGAAGATCCGGGCACTGACCCATCGGGGATCGCAACAGAATCCGGAGTATGTGATCACGCGGCTCAACCAGATTCTGCGCGGTTGGTCCAACTACTTCAAGCATGCCGTGGCCAAGCACCGGTTCTCCGTGCTCGAAAGGTTCGTCTGGAGACGGGTGACCACGATGCTGCAAACCCGGCATCATTGGGGCTGGAAGGACATCCGCCGTCGGCTCACCACCCCCACTGGGCGGTGGCGGCCGATCAGCACGGCGAACGGGACCGAGTTGTTCGACCTCAGCAGTGTGACGGTCAGCCGTTACCGCTGGCGCGGCAACAGGATCCCGAACCGATGGACGACCCTGCAACCAGCCTGACGGCAGAGACCGTGGAGAGCCCGTTGCGTCGAGAGACGCACGGCGGGTTCGGCGAGAGGTCCGGGGAAACGGAGCCGGAGCAATCCGGTCACCGCGCCCCGGGCCTACTCAGCGGCCGGGTGGTGATCCGACAGGCTGGGGCATCGTGCCTCGGAGGGCGTGCCCTTGGCCGGGCCGGATGGCTTGTTGTCCCAGATCACAAAGACGGTTTTGCGAGCGAGCCGCATTTTCGGGTGTGGTCAGTTGACGAGTTCGTATCCGGCTTCGGTGACGGCGTTTGTGATGAGTTCGAAGGGAAGTGGAGTTTCGCTGGTGATGGTGACTCGCTTGTTTTCGACGTCGACGTCGACGGTACGAACGCCGTCGAGTTTGCTGACTTCTTCGGTGAGGGATGAGGCGCAGTGGCCGCAGCTCATTCCGTTGACGGTGTAGGTGGATTTCATGGTGTCGGGTCGCCTTTCGGTTGGGGGTTTACTGGAACCGGCGGAGCCGGAGGCTGTTGGAGACCACGAACACCGAACTGCATGCCATGGCGGCGCCGGCGATCATGGGGTTGAGCAGGCCGGCCGCGGCCAGTGGTAGTGCGGCGATGTTGTAACCGAAGGCCCAGCACAGGTTGGCTTTGATCGTGGTCAGGGTGCGGCGGGACAGGCGGATCGCGTCGGCTGTGGTGGTCAGGTCGCCGCGGATGAGGGTGAGGTCGGCGGCTTCGATCGCGGCGTCGGTGCCGGTGCCCATCGCGAGGCCGAGGTCGGCTTGGGCGAGCGCGGCGGCGTCGTTGACGCCGTCGCCGACCATCGCCACGACCTTGCCTTCGTCTTGCAGGCGCCGGATGGTGGCGACCTTGCCCTCGGGTCGTACGCCGGCGATGACCTGGTCGATCCCGACTTCCTGGGCCACCGCGCGCGCCACGACGTCGTTGTCCCCGGTCAGCAGCACTGGTGTCAGGCCGAGCCGCCGCAGCCGCGCCACGGCCTCGGCCGAGGTGGGTTTGACGGTGTCCGCGACCTCGAGGACGGCGCGGGCGCGTCCGTCCCAGCTGACCACAACCGCAGTGTGGCCACGTTTTTCGGCACGCGCTTTGGCGTTGCTCAGCCCTGGGGGCACGTTCCGACGCTTGACCAGCTTGACCCGGCCGACGATGACGGTGCGGTTGTCGACGTTTCCTTGCACGCCATGGCCTTCCAGGTTCGCGAAGTCCCGGGCGCTCGGTAGCGTCCCGACTTTGTCGCGTGCGGCGCGGGCGATCGCCTGAGCGATCGGATGTTCGGAGGCGTTCTCGACCGCTCCCGCGAGACGCAGCACGTCGGCCGTCTCGACCCCTTCGGCAACGTGAATGTCCACAAGGGACATTCGGCCGGTGGTGACGGTTCCGGTCTTGTCCAGCACGACGGTGTCCACCCGCCGGGTCGACTCCAGCACCTCGGGCCCCTTGATCAGGATGCCCATCTGGGCGCCGCGCCCGGTGCCGACCAGCAACGCGGTCGGCGTGGCCAAACCGAGTGCGCAGGGGCAGGCGATGATCAGCACCGCCACCGCGGCGCTGAATGCCTGTGTCGCGGAGCCACCCGCCCCGAGCCAAAAGGAGAGGGTGCCGACCGACAGCGCGATCACCGCAGGCACGAACACCATTGCCACACGGTCAGCCAGCCGCTGGACCTGGGCCTTGCCGGCCTGCGCGTCTTCGACGAGCCGGGCGATCTGCGAGAGTTGGGTGTCGGCGCCGACCGCTGTCGCGCGGACCATGAGCCTGCCGCCCGCGTTGACCGTCGCCCCGGCCACCCTGCTCCCGGGTCCGATCTCGATCGGGACGGACTCGCCGGTAACCAGGCTCGCGTCCACGGCGGAGTTGCCCTCCTCGACCACGCCGTCAGTGGCGATCTTTTCCCCTGGCCGCACCACGAACACCTCGTCCACGAGCAGGTGCTCGATCGGGATGTCGCGTTCTTCCCCGCCTCGCAGTACTGTCACGTCCTTCGCGCCGAGAGCGAGCAGCGCGCGCAGCGCCGCCCCCGCCCGGCGTTTGGCGCGTGCCTCGAAGAACCGGCCGGTCAGGATGAACGTGGTGACTCCGGCGGCAACTTCCAGATACAGACTGTCGGTTGCGGGTTGGATGGTCAGCGAGAAGGTGTGCCGCGTGCCCGGCATTCCGGCGTGACCGAAGAACAACGCGTACACCGACCATCCGAACGCGGCCAGCGTGCCGATCGAGATCAGCGTGTCCATGCTCGCCGCGCAGTGGCGCAGGTTCACCACCGCCGCCCGATGGAACGGCCACGCCGCCCATAACACCACCGGCGCGGTGAGCATGAGGGAAAGCCATTGCCAGTTCCGGAACTGCAGCGCCGGCACCATCGCCATCGCGATCACCGGCGTGGACAACACCGCGGCGCCGATCAGCCTGGCCTGAACAGTCGACAGTGTACCGTCCTCATCGGACGCTGCGTATTCTGTTGCATGCTGGGACTTTTCCAGCTTTGGAACGCGCGCGGTATATCCCGCCGCCATGACCTGGTCCACCAGCAGCCGGGGATCGATCGTGGACGGGTACCGGACTTTTGCTTTCTCGGTGGCATAGTTGACCGTCGCGGTCACGCCGTCCAGTTTGTTCAGCTTCCGCTCGACCCGCATCGCGCAGGCGGCGCAGGTCATCCCACCGATCGTCAGCTCGATCTCGGGGAGCTCGCCCGTCGTGGTCACCGCCGCCTCACCCCCCGTGCCCGCCGTGCGCGGGCGCAACCGGCCGGTCACCGATCGGTCCCGCCAAGGAGCCGATCGTCCATCCCGTCGCCGCCACGAGTATCAGCACGACACCGAACACGGTGAGCTTCGTGGCCGGGTTCAACCGCGCCACCAGATCCCCCACACCACCCGCACCCAGAACCCAGCCACAGCCCGCGACCAGAACCAGCGAGAGCGCGCCAGTAACCACCGCCATCACGATCCGGCCCCGCTGTCCACGATCTCCACCATGCCCAAGATAATACCCCTTACCCGTATAGGGATCTCAAATACTTCCCACCAACTTCCAGTCCACCAGCGAAAACCGGTCCACAAGAGAGGAGTATCCGGTCGGCGAAACTGCATACAATAGGCCCGCACGAGGAAAAACGATGGCGAGGCACGGGCGGTATGGCGAGTGACCAGACCCACACCGACGCTCACCTCACCCGGCTTCGCCGCATCGAGGGCCAGATCCGTGGCCTGCAACGGATGATTGAAGCCGACGCGTACAGCATCGACGTCCTCACGCAGGGCTCGTCCGCCACCAAGGCATCGCAATCCTTTGCCCTGGCACTGCTCGATGAGCATCTGTCCACCTGCGTCACCGATGCCGCGAACGCGGGTGGCCCGGACGCACGGCGCAAGGTCCGCGAAGCATCCGAGGCGATCGCCCGTCTCCTCAAATCCTGACAACGGGTGCAAAGGTGCTCGCGACTCCGTTCAGTTCGCGGCACGACGGCGGGGTGGATCCTCAGCGTCATGCAGCAGCGCGAGCAGGTCCTTCCGGGCGCGAAACACCCGTGAGCGGATCGTGCCCACCGGACATCGGCATACCTGTGCCGCCTCGTCGTAGGACAGGCCGAGTGTCTGGGTGAGCACGAAGGCTTCTCGGCGTTGGGCGTCCAGCGAGGCCAGCAGCGCGGAGAGGGCGACGCCTTCGTCGAATCCCGGCCCGGTAATGGGTTGGGCTTGCTCGACTCCGCGTTGCCAGTCGGTCACCTCGGCGTGCCGGGGCCGTGCCCGGGCCGAGCGGATCTGGTCGGCCGCCACCCTGCGTGCGATCGAGAGCAGCCACGTCACCGCCGAGGACTCGGCCCGGAACCGGTGCAGCGCCCCCAACGCACGCAGAAAGGTCTCCTGGGCCAGATCATCGGCCGACCCCGGATCCGACAGGTGCGCGACGAGACGCCACACCATCGGCTGGGTGGCCCGGACAAACCGCTCCAGCGCCACCGGGTCACCCCGGCCGGCCGCCAGCGCCCAGTCCGTGATGTCCCGTCCGCTCGGCCGGTCCACACTCACGCTCCCCGTCAAGCGCCGTCTCACCGCTAGTTCATCGGCGCGGTCGCCGGTGGCATCAGGCCGCACGGTGCCTGCTTGCCGGACGGCGCCGGAGGCGCGACCGTTTCCCGCCACGGGAGAATTCGCCTCCTCCTGCGGAGCCGGCCGCCACAGACCAGTCAGCGTCGGGAGCATCGTCGGCCACTGGCTGAGGGGGATGGTCGCGGCGATACTGCCGCTGAACGACGAACAACAGCGCCGCGCCGAGCACCGCGAACACATGGGTCGCCAGACGAGCGCCCGTCACCGTTCCGGCGGCCAGGTCCGTTGCCGACACCACGGTCAACACCAGCACGAAGCCCGCCATCACCGGAAGCTGGCCCGAGGCCATTCGGGGCAGCAGCGCCGCGCACAGCAGGCCGACACCGACGGCCAGGTTCCACGCGCTGCTCTCGTGCCCCAAATGCTGCGGCATGAACCCGCCCTCACTCATCCCGGCCATGCCGGAGGCGACCCCCAGCAACTGCCCCAGGGCCAGCGTCAACTGGGCGAAGGCCACGATGCCCAAAGCGATCCTGGCCGGCCACCGCCCGGTACTCGGCGCCGGAATGCGCGCCAGGATCGTCTCGGAGAGATCCGGCACGACCGGTGCCGCCCGGACAACCAGTGTCCGCCGCAGGACGTGCGCCCGCGCCTGCCACGACCGGCACGCCGAACACGTCTCCAAATGCCGGTCGACCACGTCCGGGGACACCAATTCCGGCTCGCCGTCAAGGCGGGCGGACAACGCCTCGCGGAACATTTCACAACTCACGGTCACAGTAGTCGGATCGCAGCCCGAAAAGTTCCCGGCGCCGGTGCCCTAGCCTTCCCACCATGCGCGCGCACGATGAGGACACACGGATCACGGCACTGGCCCTCGCCGCCGGCCGAGGTGACCGCCGCGCATTGGCCGACTGGGTGCGCGCCACCCAGGCCGACGTGTGGCACCTCGTCGCGCACCTGACTGACGTCCACCGCGCCGACGGCCTCACGCAGGAGACCTACCTGCGCGCGTTGTCCAGCCTGCCGCGGTTCGCCGGACGGTCCTCCTCCCGCACCTGGCTGCTGTCCATCGCCCGCCGGGTCGTCGTCGACCACATCCGTTGTTCCTCCACCAGATTCCGCCTGACACGCCACCCGGAATGGGACCCCATCGCAGACGCCCGCCACGGCGACCAGGTCGGATTCGAAGACATCGTCGAACTCACACTGCTGTTGGACGCGCTGGAGCCGGAGCGCCGTGAAGCCCTTGTCCTGACACAGATCCTCGGCTTGACCTACCACGAAGCCGCCGAAATCTGCCGATGCCCCGTCGGTACCATCCGCTCCCGAGTCGCCCGCGCCCGCGACGACCTCCTCGACTCCAGCACCGACTGCGGCCGACCCCGCCATGTGACCCCGTGACGCTCAACTACCACCCGCACCTCAAAACGAGGTGAAACACGGGGCCGGACCCCACCCGTCCGAGGGACACGCCAGGAACCAGAGTGCGGCGCGGGCCGACACTTCCAACTAAGCCTTCAAGGCCCCCGAGAAATCGTGGAGGTGCCACAATGCGGATCCCTCGATCGTTCCCGCGGATGGCCGCCCGCTGCGCGGTCACCGCCGGTGTGTGCTGCCTGGTCCGGCTCGCCTCGGCGCACGTGACTGCGCACAGCCCCGACCAGCCCACCCAAGGCGGCGCCGCAGAAATCATCTTTCGGGTCCCCAACGAGCAGAAATCCGCCGGCACCGTCAAGTTTGAGGTCGATTTCCCCCTGACGACGCTGGTTTCCACTGCCGACATCAAGCCGGTGACCGGCTGGACCGGACCAGTCACCACCACCAAACTCCCCCAGCCTGTGGCCATGGGCACCTTCACCGTCAACACCGACGTCCAGTCGACCACCTGGACAGCCCGGCACCAGGATCAATCCCGGCGAATTCCAGGAATTCACCATCGCCGCCGAGGGCCTGCCCACCAATACCGGCAGACTGGTCATGCCTGCCGTCCAGACCTACGACAACGGTGACGTCGTGCACTGGGACCAATCCCCGCAGTGCATGCGGTAGCGAAAGAATTCCTCCTCGGACCGCGCCGCGGTCAAACCGCCAGTTCGACGGAACTGGCGGAAATGCGGATGCCGCCGCGCGACGCGTTCTTCGCCAACGCCGACCACGTCCCCTTCACCCACAACCTGGCGGCGCCAGGATTCCTGCCATACCGGCGTTTACTGCTCGTCATCCGCATGTCGCACTCAATTGGCCGTGCGGAAGGTCCCCCGGTAGGTGGCCGGCGAGACCCCTGCCGACCGCCGGAGGTGAGTCCGCAAGGATGCTGCCGTTCCAAAGCCGGCACGTACGGCGACCTCCTCGATGGACAGGTCGGTGGTTTCGAGCATGCGCTGCGCGGCGCGGGTTCGCTGCTGGGTGAGCCAGGCACCAGGAGTCATCCCGGTCTCGGCTCGAAATCGTCGATTGAAGGTCCGCACGCTCATGCGTGCGCGACCCGCGAGGTTCTGAAGGGTGATGCGTTCAGCGAGATGAGTCGAGGCCCACGCGCGGACATCGCTCGTCGATTGTCCACTTTTCTCGGGCAGTGGGATGTCGATGAATTGAGCCTGACCACCGTCCCGCCAGGGTGGCACGACCAGGTGCCGGGCCACGTGGTTCGCGACCTGGGCGCCGTGCTCACTCCGGATCAGGTGGAGACACAGATCAATCCCGGCGCTGAGCCCCGCTGACGTGCAAACATCGCCGTCGTCGACGTAAAGAACCCTTGGGTCGAGCGCGACCTTTGGGAAGAGCCGCCGGAAGTCGCCCGCGAAGTTCCAGTGGGTCGTGGCAGCGCGACCATCGAGGATCCCCGCCGCTGCAAGCACGAATGCCCCGGTACAGATGGACGCCAGCCGGGCAGCGGGAAGCCGGCGTGCGAGCGCTGAACGGAGATCGTCTGGGAGGTGTCCTTCGCGACGTATCCCTGGATGGTGTGTCCCCGGCACGATCACCAGATCCGCGTCGTCGATCAACCGTTGATCGCCGTGCGAGCCAAGGTCATAGCCGTGGACAGTCGACACCGCCTGCCCGCCAACGCTGGCCAGGCGTACGTCGTACAGCGGCCTGCCGTCGGTGCCCGAGGCCAGGCCCAGCACCTGGCTCGGGATCACCGCGTCGTAGGCGACAACGGGTCCGACCAGCAGTACGACGACACGGTGCAGGGACATGGCCAAATCCTTTCACAGAATGGCATCAGTGCCACTCGCGACCGATGAAGCGGTGCCCGAGACTTGAACCGACCGAACCAACACCTCACGCGCAAGTCCCGAAGGGAAAGCCATGACCAGCCACGACCAGTCCGCGCGGAGCGTGGGAATTCTTGCCTTCGACTCGATGGAGATCCTGGACTACGCCGGCCCCTACGACGTGTTCAATGTCGCCAACACGATCAGCGGCAAGCCGACGTTCTCCGTCCACGCCATCGGCGTAAAGCCGGGACCCATCGTCGGCCGAGGCGACTTTGCGGTACTGCCCCCGACCACCATCACGGAGTGCACCCCACCCGACATCCTTATCGTCCCGGGCGGACCGGGTACGGGCCCCCTCGTCAAGGACACCGAGGTCATCGATTGGGTTCGCTCGGCCGCCGAAAACGCCGAACTCGTCGTGTCCGTATGCACCGGCGCTCTGGTCCTCGCAGCCGCCGGACTTCTCGAGAACCGACCCGCGACAACACATCACTGGGCATTCGAGGAACTCCAGTCACTGACTCCGTCCACGACCATCATCCGCGACCAGCGCTTCGTCCAGAGTTCGGAAAAGATCTGGACCTCGGCAGGCATCTCGGCCGGCATCGATCTAGCCCTGCACTTGGTCGACCAACTGACCGGCACACCAGTGCACGACAAGGTCATCGCCATGTTGGAGTGGGGCTGGTGATACGCCCCGAGCCCACCGCCAGCCCTTCGATTTCGACGCTCGGGCGTTGGTTCCGCGGCACTGCCGCGCGAGAACCGCTGGCCGGCGCCTGACTCAGTCCCGCATCTGCCGCAGCAGCACCCGGGGTCGCCCGTCAACCGGATCGGAGACGACGCTGCCGTCCACCGCGAACACGTCCCGGAAGACCGCCGGGGTGAGCACTTCGCCGGGCGGCCCCGCGGCGGCGACCGTGCCCGCCTTCAGAGCGACGATCGTCGTGGCGTGCTGGGCCGCGAGGTCCAGGGTGTGCAGTGCCGCCACGACGGTGACCCCCAGCGACGCCACCAGGCTCAGTGCGGAGATTTGGTGCGCCGGGTCGAGGTGATTCGTCGGCTCGTCCAGCACCAGCAGCTCCGGTTGCTGGGCCAGTGCCCTGGCCAGCAGCACGCGCTGCCGTTCCCCACCGGACAATGTGGACAGTGGCCGGTCCGCAAAGGCGGTCGCGCCGGTGCGCTCCAGTGCCTCCGCCACGACCGCCTCGTCGCCCGCGGTGAGCCGGTCGAACGCGCCAAGGTGCGGGTACCGGCCGAGCCGGATCGCCTCGCGCGCAGTGAAGTCGTAGCCCCCGGACTGGTCCTGGCCGAGCACCCCGACCCGGCGCGCGACATCGCGGTGCCGGGCCGTCCATGCGTCCTCGTCTCCGAGCAGCACGGCCCCCGCGCGGGGCCGCAGCGCCCGGTAGACGGTCTTGAGCAAAGTGGACTTGCCACTGCCGTTCGGGCCGACCACCGCGACAAACTCGCCCTTCGCGATCGTCAAGGTGACATCGCGGACGGCCGGCACGTCCGTGTAGCCCGCGGTGATGCCGTCGAAGACCAGTTTCACGACAAGCCCACCGTTCCCGACGCGCTGCGGCGCAGGACGACCAGGAACAACGGCACGCCCACCGCAGCGGTGAGGATGCCGATCGGCAGCTCGGTCGGGGCCAGCACCAGCCGTGCGGCGGTGTCGGACCAGACGATCATGAGCGCGCCCAGCAACGCCGTGACTGGCAGGGCACGGCGATGGTCGGCGCCGACGAGCAGGCGGGTCAGGTTGGGCACGATCAGCCCGATGAACCCGATACTGCCCGACACCGCGACGACGGTCCCGGTCAGCAGCGCGACCATGACCAGCAGCACCGCGCGAGCGCGAGCGGCGTCGAGGCCGAGTGCGGCCGCGCCGTCATCGCCCAGCACGAGCAGGTTCAGCCGTCCCGCCCCGGCCGCCGCCAGTACCATCAGCACCAGCACCACGGCCGCGCAGGTCAGCGCGAGCGGCCACTGGGCGCCGGCGAGGCTGCCCAGGATCCAGAACAGGATCTGCTGCTGCGCGTCGACGTCCTTGGTACGCAGCAACAGGAACGAGATGACGCCGGCCAGCAACTGGGCAACGGCGATACCGGTCATCACCATCCGGCCGGGCTGGATCCGGCCGGCGGTGCGCGAAACGCCGAACACCACCAGCGCGGTGACCACCGCGCCGCCGAACGCGGCCAGCGGCAGCGTGAGCAGCCCGGCGACACCGACGCCGAGGGTGGTCAGCACGAACACCGCCCCAACCCCGGCGCCGGAGGTGAGCCCAAGGATGAAGGGCTCACCCAGCGGGTTGCGGACCATCGCCTGGGTCAGCAGCCCGGCCACGGCCAGCCCGGCGCCGACGAAAACGCCCTGCAGGACGCGCGGCACGCGCAAATTCCACACGATGAAGTCGAACGGTCCCGGCGCGCCGCGCCCGACAAGGTGAGCACCCACGATGGACGTCACCTCGCCGGGTGAGATGGACACCGGCCCGAGACCAACGGCGACCAGCGCGGACACGACGAGCGCTGCGGCCAACACAACCAGCACTACGGCGAGCGGGACCCCACCGAGCAGGCCACTGCCGCGAAGCCGGGACCCTCGCGCCACTATCACTTGTGGAGCGCTTCGGCGATCTTCGCGACAGCGTCGCCGTTGAGCACGCTCGGCGAAAGCAGAATACTCTGCGGCACCACGGCGAATCGGCCGTCGCGGACCGCGGTCGTGCCGGCCAGCACGGGGCTGCTGCGGATTGAGTTCAGCAGTTCGTCGTCGCTGCCTGGCGAGAACCCGGAGATCACGACGATCGCCTGCGGGTCGCGCTGCACGACCTCTTCGGCGCTCAGGCTGGCGAAGTCCTGCATGGCGTTCTCGGCGATGTTCCGGCCGCCGGCCAGGGTGATCGCGCCGTTGGCCAGACCGGTGCCACCCTGGGCCATCACCGGCTGCCCGGGAGCGGGTGGCGTCGACAGAGCGAGCACCCGCACTGGGGTCGCCGCCGCGCGCTTCGCCTTGTCGATCGACGCGGTGATCTGGGCGACCAGTTCGGCGCCATGCTGTTCGACGCCGAAGACCTTCGCCGTCTGCTGGATGAAAGTGGTCGTCGCGGACAGGTCCTTCACCGCGCCGTTGGCGGTGTCGCACGCGACAAGGGACTTGGCGCCCGCCTTGGCCAACTGGTCGACCGTCGGGGTGCCGTCGAAGCCGCCGAAACTGTAGCTCGAAATGCCCACCACGAGATCCGGCTTGGCGGCGATCACCGCCTCAGCGTTGCCCTGGCCCGGGTCCAGAACCGGGATCTTCGCCAGCTTCGCCGCCTCCTCCCCGGTGAAAGCCTTGAAGAAGTCCGGCGCGGCAGTGCCGACGATCCGGTCAGCGACCCCTAGGCGCTCCAGGATCGCCGCGGCGCCGCCGTCCATCGTGACGACCCGCTGTGGTGGCGCCGACAGTTGCGGAGGCTCGGGGCACGCCGGAGCCTGCGGATGCCCGCCCACGCTCATCGTGCTGGGCGGAAGCGACAACGGCGCCGCGGCCCGCGAGGCCGGGTCGGCGCTACCGCAGGCCGACAGTCCGAAAAGGACAGCAGCGGCCACAACCGTCCAACGTAATGCTCTCACCGGGTACTCCTCGGATTCAAACGACCTGTCAGAAACAGTGGTCGCACGGACGGGCAATCTGGTTCCCACCGTCTTCGAAAGTGCAGTGATTGAGGTCTTGGCCACTTCTCCGGAACTCACTCACACCAGTGACAACTTCTCGGTTCGAGCCCGACGTTCCAGGCCGTCCTGGACGACGTCCGCGGCTTGACGCCCGGCCGGACCCCCACACCCGACCAACATGGCTCCCCCCGCGCTGGACTTCGACGGCGCCACGGAGATCGCGATGCTGGTGCTGGCCGGTTTGGGTGCGGCCGCCAGCCCCCGCCACCGGCGGGCCGTCGGGTCCACCACATCCGGTAACCCAGCGCGATCAGGACCAGCGTGCCGAGAGCAAGCAGGGCCATGGCGATCTGGTTGGCAAGCCCGAGCAGGGTTCCGCTGTGCGCCTGGATCCCGAGTGTGGTGAGTTTGGCCAGCAGCGGGTAGCCCTGCCAGCCCAGCCGTGCGGTCACCTGCTGGGTGTAGGGGTCGACGGCGATGCTGTCCTTGCGTGAGGCTCCCGATATCGCCCAGGTGCAGGGTAGGGAATGGGCGGCTCGATCGGCACGGTCGACGAAGAGCTCGTGGGAATACAGCAGGTTGTCGATCTGCGGGGTGAACGCGTAAACCAGTCCGGTCAGACACAGGACGACGGTGAAGGGTGCGACGGCCAGCCCGGCCAGGAAATGCACGCGGCGGGCCAGCATCCACACCAGGGAGCCGGGCGGCGGCGACTTGCGGGTGCCGGCGTCAGGCCGGGCGGACAGGGCGTCGGGGTCGTCGCCCGGGGGCGATGTATCGGGAACGGTCGTAGTCATGACAAAACTCCACAAAGCATTGGGGTGATCTCACTGACTTTCAGGTGAGGTGACCGTGCTCGAAATGGGTGGGGACGAGTGCGGCTTTGGCAATGTTGCCGATTTTGCGGGGGCTGGCGGTGATGTGTTGCAGGGTGCGCCAGCGTCCGGTGAGGAGGGCGAATCCGCGTTCTCCGAGGGCGCGCAGGCCGCGGATCAGGGCGTTGTAGGTGCGATTACCGGTGGCGAGTTTGTAGCCTGGGGGTTGTTTGATCGGGGTGTGCACGCCGATGCCGGTGCCGTCGTAGCCGCTGTCGGCGAGCGTGGGCAGATTCAGTTGTGAGGCGGCCCAGTACAAGGCGCCGAGGACGTGATCGCGGGCGCAGGCGAGGTCGTGTGCCGAGCCGGGCTGGATGTCGGAGACCCATAGCGGGAATCCGTTGGGGTGGTGAGGGCTTGGATGTTGCCGCCTGGCTCGTGTGCGCTTAGCGTGGGTCGCATGGCCCGCCGGACGTCACACCAGCTGGCGGGCAACCTTCCGGCCGTCCTCACCAGTTTCGTGGGCCGCCGGGACGAGTTGTCCGAGGCACGGCATCTGCTGTCCACCACCCGGCTGCTGACCCTGACCGGCGTCGGCGGGGTGGGCAAGACGCGCTTGGCCCTTCGGGTGGCCAAGAACGTGCAGCGGTCCTTTCCCGACGGTGCGTGGTTCGTCGATCTCACCACTTTGAACGACGGCCTGTTCCTGCCCAGCACGGTGGCCGCAGCGCTCGGCCATCACGGTCCCGCGTTCTCCCAGGACGGCAAGGCACCCGTGGAGATACTGGCCGAGTCCCTTGTGGACAAGGAAATGCTCCTGATCCTGGACAACTGCGAGCATCTCCTCGAGCCCTGCGCGGCCCTCGCACACGGAGTACTGAGCACGGCACCCGGTGTGCGGATCCTGGCCACCAGCCGGGAGCCCCTGGGCGTGGCCGGTGAGCAGTTGATGACGGTCCTTCCACTGCCCGTGCCCGAGGTCGCGACAGCCGATCTGGACGTCGTGGAACCGGCGGTCGCCCTGCTCACCGAACGTGCCAGGTTGGTCGCGCCCAGGTTCGCGGTGACCCCGGAGAACAGGGACAGCGTGATCGCGTTGTGCCGGCGGCTGGACGGCCTTCCGCTGGCGATCGAACTCGCCGCGGTACGGCTTCGCATACTCTCCGTCGAACAGGTGACGGAGCGTCTCGATGACAGCTTCCGCCTCCTGACCACGGCGGACCCCACCGTGCCGCCGCGCAGGCAGACGCTCCGGGCGGCCATCGACTGGAGTTACCAGCTGTGTTCGCCGGAAGAACGGCGATTGTGGGCCTGGTCGTCGGTGTTTTCCGGCGGCTTCGACCTGGAAGCCGCCGAGGAGGTCTGTGCCGGCCCCGGCACAGCCCGCGACGACCTGGTCACCCTGCTGGGCGGGCTGGTCGACAAGTCGGTCCTGCTCTGCGAGGACCAGGGCCCGCACGTCCGGTACCGGCTGCTCGAATCGATCCGCGGTTACGGCCGAGAGCTGCTGGCCGAATCCGGTGAAGAGAAGACAGCACGTCGTCGGCATCGTGACTGTTACGGGCGCCAGGTGGCCGACGCGGAGGCGAACTGGGTGGGGCCGGACCAGGCGGAGTGGAGCCGGCGGCTGTGGCTCGAGGTGCCCAACCTCCGCGCGGCAATGGAATTCGCCTTGTCGGAACCGGGTGAAGCATGCCGGGCTCTCGAAATTGCCGGTTCCTTCTGGTGTCACCGATTCATGTGGAACTCCCTCCAGTCCGGCGTCCCCGAGGGCCGGTACTGGGTCGAACGGGCACTGGCCGCCGCCTGCCCCGGCCCCAGCCAAGCCCGCGCCAAAGCACTGTGGGTCAACGCCTGGTTCGCCCAGTCCGAGGGGCGTTGGGAGTCCGCCTCACGCCTTCTGGAGGAGTGCCGCGTTCTCGCCGAAAGTATCCACGACGACGCGGCCTCGACCGGGGTTTTGCAGTTGTCCGGTTTCGCCGCGCTGGCCCACCGCGATTACGAACTCGGAAAGTCGTTGGTGGGACAGGCACTGACGCGTTACCGCGCCGCCGGTGATCTGAACGGCGAGTGGTACGCCTTGCACCATCTCGCCCTCGCCAACGCCCTCGGCGATGACACCCCGGTGGAGGCCGTCGCCGAGGAATCCCTGGCGCTGGCGAGGAAACACCAGGCGCGATGGTCCGAATCGGTCGCGCTGTCGACTGCGGGCATCTGCGCGCTCCGTCTCGGCGATTCCCGGCGCGCCGCCCGGCTGATCAAAGACAGTCTCCGCCTGAAAAAGGTCTTCAACGACGATCTGGGCATCGGGCAATGCCTCGAAGTGCTCGCCTGGATCGCGCAGGCGGAGGGGCACGACGATCGGGGGGCACGACTGCTCGGCGCGGCGGAGGGCGTCTGGCAGATGATCGGGGGGCCGCGATGGCGCCAACCGATGCGACACTGGCACGATCACTGCGAGGCGGAGCTTCGCCAGGCGCTGGGGGACGATGCATTCGACAGCGCATTCCGCAGCGGCATGCGACTCGCACCCGATGACGTCCTCACCTTCGCCCTGCAGGAAACTCCCACGCGGGCACCGAGCCGATCCGCCGATCCCACGCACCTGCTCACCCGTCGCGAGAACGAAATCGCCGGACTGATCGCCGACGGCATGTCCAACAAGGGGATCGCCCAGACACTGGTCATCGCACCACGCACGGCGGAAAGCCACGTGGAGAACATCCTGAAGAAACTGGGCTTCACCTCGCGGTCCCAGATCGCCTCCTGGATGATCCGGCATCGCGTGCCCCAAGACGACAAGACCACGAAATAAGGCGGAACCGGCGATGGCCGGAGTGGGCTCGTCCGGCGAGACCGAGGTGCCCCAGCGTACTTGTCAGCGTCCGCGCAGAAATTCTTCCAGACCTTGGTACCCACGGCCCACCGGGACCAAACCCGGCAAAGGGTGACCTTTCGGGTGGACATCGCCGCCCCCGGGTACCGCCCGGTCAGATCATTCCGGCGCGCATGGCGTGCGCGACCGCGTGGGAACGCGGATTCGAACCGAGCCGATCCATCAGGCCGTACAACACGTTCCGCACCAGTCCCTCGGAATACGCGAGCTGCCTTGCGATCTCCTCGGTCTGGTATCCCTCCGCGCCCAACTCCAGTACGTCGCGCTCGCGGTATCGAGCCCGGTCAACGTGAGGCCCTGGGCCCGAGGACCTCCGCCCGCAACCGGGCCACTTGCACCAGAAACGCTCCCTAGCAGCGCTGCCTCCGTCGCTCGTGGAGCCCGCGCCGTCCCCGCCACACTCGACGGGAAGCTCACTCGCCTGAGTTCGCCAGATCGAGCGTCAGAGCCAACGCGGAGTGGACAGTGAGGCCCGCTGTCCGCACAGAATAATCATATCGACACGCAACCACCGCGGCACGATGGGTGCGGCTGATCAATGGGCGCACCGACGGGAGTACTAGGTCTGGTGCGCCGGGCCGGTGATGGCAATGCTCTATTCCCCAATGCGGTGGACTGATCAGTAGACTTCGGGCAGGAGCACGTCCGCCGGCGGGTGCTCCGGGCGGTACTTGCCGGCTCGGGCGCCCTCGTGGATCTCATGCTGTGACAAGCCCTGCGCGCGGGCATCGGCGAGCTTGTCCGGATCGAACCACTCTCCGATCGGGTTTTCGGCGAATTCGCGGGCCGCCCACATCCACTCCTTGGATACCGCCCAGTCCCCGAAGGTGTCGAACTGGATCTCGACGCCGTTGCCCTCCGGGTCGGCGTAGTACATCGACATGGTGATGCCGTGGTCGAGGCACATGAACGGGGTGATCCCGCGGTCGCGCAGCCGGACGTAGTTGTCCAGCCACATGTCGAAGGTCGCGTACTCGAAAGCGGTGTGGTGCAAGCCGGCGCTGGTCGGCTTGTTCACCGGGCGGCTGATGGACGGGTGGGCGATCAGCGCGATGCGGTGGTTGGCCTCGTCGTTGGTCAGCCACGCGGCGGACTCGGCATAGTGGACGGGGACCAGGCCCGCCACGGTTCGATACCACTCGACCATCTCATCGAGCTTCAGCGTGAGGAAGGTCGTGTGGTGCAGCTTCGGTGCGATGATCGGAGTGTCGCGGTGATCGCGGGACATGACTACCTCCATGAGCGGCGGCAACGAGGGCAGTGGGCGGCGAGTCCTGCCTGTTCGGCCGGACCGAGAGCAGCCGGCGTGAGCCACAGCGCGACGTGAAGACCAGCGATCACGTCGCGCACCGAAAGAAGTTACATTCTAGTTTATAAGATGTCAAATTGACGGTAGGCTGTGCTGCTGGAGATACATGACACTGAACGGAGTGCTGCAGTGGACAGGCAACAAGGGGTACGGTCGGTCGCTTCCAGGAAGGCTTCCGCGGTCGACCTGGTCCTCCATGAGATCCGGCGCTCGATCCTCAGTGGCGCCCTGCCTCCTGGGCAACCCTTCACGGTGCCTGCGCTTACCGAACAGCTCGGGGTCAGTCATGTCCCGGTCCGCGAGGCGCTGCGTCAACTCGAGGCCCAAGGCCTGGTGATGCTGAGCCCGTCCCGCAGCGCGATCGTGACCCCGCTCGAACCGGCCGACCTCCGGTCGATCTACCGAGCGAGGATGATGCTGGAACCCGAGCTTGCCGCGCTGGCGGCCCCGGCCCGGACCGACGCCGAACTCGACAGCCTCGCCGAAATGGTTCGCACCACGTTTGACCAGGTGTTCGGCGAAGCGTTCTGGGAACCGCACCGTGCCTTCCATGCCGCTTTGCTCGAGCCCGCCGCCAGCGCGTGGGATCGCAGGATCCTGGCTCCCCTTTGGGACGCCTCGGAGCGCTATGCCCGGCTGGTTTTCGACCCGGTTGAGGAGCCAGAGGCGTTCGCCGCCCGCCGGAGCCAGGCGCACGACGAACTCGTCGGCGCCGCTCGTTCACGGGACCCCGAGAAGGTACGCGCCGCCGTGCTCGCGCACCTGGAGGGCAACCTGCAGACCATCCTGGCCGCGATGAGCCGCATAGGCGTAGCGGCTTCGGACGAGGTGGAAGCCACGGCCTGACCCGCACAGCGCGACATCCGCCCGACTGAAGCCCCGAATATTTGGCCCTCCACCGCCAGTCGTTGCGCGACGGTGCCCCACCGTGCTCCTGCGTCGACGCGGACCAGATGCCGGTCGCGGTCGAGGACATCGATCCCGTTGAGATGGGACAGGTCGATCACCAGGCCGCCGTTGTTGCTCGACCGGCCCCATGTCCCCCGCTGCGTATCGACAACGGGAACGACTCGTGCCGCGCTGCGGACAAAGCGATGACACCGGTCCAGGCGTCATCGGGAAACAGCCGACCGGAAGGACGAAAGGTTCGGGTATAGGTGCTGCACCAGGACGATAGCCGGGGTCGCTCGGGGCGGACGAGCAGACTGTCCAAAAGGGAGGGAAGCCGAAGCGTTCCGCCTGGAACCGTCGTCATGACAAGGCCTTGTTGATCGCCACTCGCGCGGCCGGGATGACTTCGGTGCCGAACAAGGCGATCTGCTCGGCATTCTCGTGTTGCAAGACGATGTTGACGGCGTCGAACCGCTCCTCGGCGACGAACTCGGCAATGATCTCACCCCACATTTCGGGCGTGGTCAGGATCGCCTGGCCGCCAGGACCCGAGCGAGGCCGCCGCGTCGTCATCGGGCGTGACGTCACACCTCCAACCAGCTGAATCACTCGCCGGATGTCCGTGGGACGCCGTCCTGCGTTGATCGCGGCCCGATCGATCCGGTCTTGCGCGGCAGGCTTGGTTTCGAAGCCAGTGCTCAGCGGGGCGATCCAGCCATCGGCACGACGACCGAGCAGGTCGAGCATGCGCGGGCCGGCGGCGCCAAGCCAGATGCCGATATCGTGCGCCGGCGCGGGTCCGGTTTCCGCTCGCAGCGTGAAGATCGAGCCGTTCAGATGGGCGCTCCGGTTCGGTGTCCACAGTGCACGCAGCACATCGATCGTCTCCTCGACCGCTGCCACAACTTCTCCCGGTGACCAGGTGGGTCCTCCCAGCCCCGCGATCTGCGGCCAGTTCCGCCCACCGCCCAATCCGAGTTCGAAGCGGCCGCCGGAAAGCAGGTCAAGGCTCGCGCTGGTCTTGGCCAGCATGGCCGGCGGGCGCAACGGAAGGTTCGCCACGTTGGGCACCAGGCGTAGCTGCTCAGTGTCGCCGATCAGTGCGCCCAGCAAGGCGAAGGTGTCCAGAAAGCCGGACACATAGGGATGGTCCTGAATCGAGACGTAATCGAAGCCGGTTTCCTCAGCGCTCAGCACGTTTTCCAGAAGCTGGCTGATGGCATCGGCGCTGGGCGTGATAAAGACACCGAACCAGACGGCATTGCGACCGGTGTCATGTTCTATGAGCACGAGGCCCTCCAACAGTCATTCGATCAACAGCGGTTCGACGGCGCAACCGATCCGTTTCGGACTCGCCATACGCCGCGCAGGCAGCTCGACACCAACCTGTCGTCCTCCGGCGCCGACATCGGCCCTGCACCACGAAGCCTATTGTCCTTACAAGTTATAGTATATCTTCTATCCTCGTGGTCCGCGCCACAGCTTCGCCCGAACTCAGGAAGGAGTCGTGATCTCGGCGCTCGCGGTTCGCCGCCGCTCCCCCAGCTACCTCGCCTCACACGAAGGGCGACGCGTCATGTCCAGACCGACCATTCTCAGCTTCGACCAGATCAAGGACGAACTGTTCACCCAGTGGGACATCACCGGCCACCAACTCAACCGCCACCTGCTCAGCATGTCCCTCACCGGAACCCCGGACGTGGTGGCCGACCTCATCACCTTCCCGCCGGGATTCGTGCACCACATGCATCGCCACCCGCACGCCGACCAGTTCGTCCTGCCCCTCAAAGGGTCGGTGCGGTTCGCCGGCGTGCCCGGCCGGTTCGTCGATCTCGCCCCCGGCCAATTGCTGGTCGTGCCGCGCAACAGCTGGCACGAGGTCCGCAACACCAGCGACGAAGACTGCCAGGTCTTTCACTTCTTCACCGGTGTAGGCGCCATCGAAGACATCGGATTCGAGCCCTGGGACTCCAGCGGGGCACCGGCCGAGTGATCGAGTGAGGCCGGCAGTCGTCACCACGAACAGGAAGGATCATCACCGTGCATGTCGCCATCATCGGCATGGGGAAGATGGGCAGCGCGGTCGCGCACCGGCTGCTTGACACCGGGCACACGGTCAGCGCGTGGAACCGCACACCGGGACGTATCGACCAACTCCTCCAGCGCGGTGTGCGCGAACTGCCTTCCCCCGACCTCGGTGACGAGTCGATCGAGGGCGTGCTGGTGTGCCTGGCCGACGACCGCAGCCTGCTCGAAGTAGCGGCCCCGCAAGGCAAATGCCGTCCGTCCTGGAAGCGCACGCTGGTGGCGTCGTCGGCGACCGTCTCGCCCGCCGCACTGGCAAAGTTGAACGACCTCTACGGAGACCGGTTCGTCGCGGCGCCGATCGTCGGCGCTCCACACGCCGTTCGGTCAGGCACGGCCACCTTCATCATCGGCGGCGGCTCGGCAGCCCGCTCCGGCTTCACGCCGGTTTGGGACCAGTTCGAAGGCCCGTGGGATGTGGGTAACGATCCGCACCGCGCGTCGGTCGTGAAACTACTGCACAACAATCTCCTGCTCAGTGAGCTTGCCGTCGTCGCCGAGACGGTGCGCGTAGGCCGACTCGCAGGCGTGGACGACACGACACTGAAAGCCATGCTGGAGGAGACGCCGATGCTGCCAGCCGGGCTACGCAACCGTCTCGACTCACTGTTCGATCCGGCACACCCGGGCTGGTTCACCAGCCCTCTCGCGGCGAAGGATCTCGGGCTCGTGCTCGGCCTGGCACCTGACGGCACGCGCCTGCCCGTTACCCAGGCGGCCCGGGAGTCCTATCTCCTGGCCGAGCGTGAGGGCTGGGACCAAGCGGACATCACAGCGGTCGTCGAACTCTGAAAGAGTCGTGCGGCTCGGCAAGATACGCACGCAAGCCGGGTCGTCGCTTCTCCCTGGCGGTCAGCTCGACAAGACATCCTTGACAACTCGCAGTGTGCCGAGTGCAATATATTGCATGCCGGTTCCGAGACATCGTGGCTTCATCGCCAAGTCGTTATTGCGGGAGGAGGCCTACCGGGCGCTTCGGGATGCCATCGTCGACGGCACGCTCGCGCCCGGTGAGCGGCTCCGCGATACCGACTTGGTGGCGTGGCTGGGCGTGAGCCGGACGCCGGTGCGCGAGGCACTCGCCCGCCTCGAGCAGACCGGACTGGTGCGGACGAAGCCCGGACGGCACACGATGGTCAGCCCGTTGGATTTTCGCGCGGTGCACGATGCCCAATCGGTCACAGCGGCGATGCACGAACTGGCTGTCCGCCAGGCCGTCCCGAACCTGTCCGCGGCCGAACTGGACGTGATGCGCGCGGCGAACGCCCGTTTGGCAGACGCGTTACGGAGCGGTGATGCGGCTGCGGCGATCGCCGCCGACGACGAATTCCACGGTGTTGCGGTTGCGGCCAGCGCCAACCAAGCCGTCGGTACCGTTCTTGAACAGTTCCTTCCTGTGCTGCGCCGGGCGGAGCGGTTGCGCTTCTCCTCCTTGACCGGGCGGGCCTCGGTCGCACAACATGCCCGCATCATCGAACTCTGCGCGGCCGGCGATGCCGAGGGCGCCGCCGCCTCGACACGCGAGAACTGGTTGACCCTGGCCGCGTTGCTCGACACCCAGCTGTCCGATGCCGCAGACGAAGAACCTCAGGAGGGCTGACGACCAGCATCACCATCACGCACCAGTTGGGTGGTACTCCCGACAACCCCAGGAGGGTTCCATGCCTCTCGGTGACTTTGAGCGCTACCCGTTGCTGTTCGGTCCGAGCCCTGTACATCCGTTGGAACGCCTCAGCGAGCATCTGGGTGGTGCGCGGATCTGGGCCAAGCGGGAAGACTGCAACAGCGGGCTGGCTTATGGCGGGAACAAGACCCGCAAGCTCGAGTACCTCGTGCCTGATGCCCTCCAGCAGGGTGCGGACACGCTGGTCAGCATCGGCGGGGTGCAGTCGAACCACACTCGACAGGTCGCCGCGGTGGCCGCACGGCTGGGGCTGAAGGCAGTGCTGGTCCAAGAGAGCTGGGTCGATTGGCCGGATGCAGTCAACGACAAGGTCGGCAACATTCTGCTGTCGCGCATCCTGGGCGCCGACGTTCAACTGGTCGACGCTCGTTTCGGCATCGGTTTCAAGGACAGCTGGAACGAGGCGCTTGAAGACGTGCGTCGGCGGGGCGGGTTTCCGTATGCGATACCGGCTGGTGGATCGGACCACCGCCTGGGCGGTCTCGGCTTCGCGCAGTGGGCCCACGAAGTAGAGGCGCAGGAGCATCAACTCGGCATCTTCTTCGACACCATCGTCGTGTGCAGCGTCACCGGCAGCACCCAGGCCGGGATGATCGCAGGCTTCGCCGGCCAGGACCGACCTCGCCGGGTGATCGGCATCGACGCGTCCGCGAAGCCCGCGCAGACCCGCGCACAAGTGGAAAAGATCGCCCGCAACACTGCTGAACTCATCGGACTGCGGCGGGACCTGAAGGAAGACGAAATCACGGTGCTGGAAGGCTGGGCCGGTGATCTCTACGGTATTCCCGTTCAGTCCACTGTGGAAGCCATTCGGCTCACGGCAAGCCTGGAAGGCGTGATCCTCGACCCGGTCTATGAAGGCAAGTCCATGGCGGGACTCATCGACCTGGTTCGCAACGGCGACATTCCCAACGATTCCAACGTGCTCTACACGCACCTCGGCGGCCAGCCAGCGCTGAACGCCTACAGCGGAGTGTTCCATTGACATGGCTGAACCTGGACCGCTCACCGACGGCTTACGCCACGATCGCACCAGACCGTGGCTCGCCCACGCTCTTCCTGTCCCCCGTAAATCTCACCAGGAGCGCTCTGTCAACTCCGCGGGGCCTCGTCCAGGTCGCGCCGGGCCGGCAGGAAGTGGTGCTCGCCGACAGAGGCCGAAGAACATATCGCCTTGCCGATGAGCGCATGAACCGTACGACGAAAGGTGACGCCCGATAAAGGCACGCGTGAACATGTTCCGAGACGGCCGGTGCAGTGACCGGCGCTTGCCCTCGGCGGGACCGCCCAAGGGGCGACGGAAAGCCTGCTTCACTTGTTCGCAGGCGGGGTGTCAGGGCAGCCTCTCGGCATCTGGCCGAGTCGATCAGCCGGGTGACGCTGCTGCGTGGTGTGCGTTATTTACCGGGTCCTGACTGATCTATTCTCAGAGTGCTTCGCTTGGGCGACTTCGGGGACCATACAACACTCCTACTTTGCTCCACGTGACACGACTGTCCATGCCTTCACCCCGGCGAAACAGGTTGTGGCAGCGTCCAGACGACGGTCTTCCAGCCGAGAAAATTTCCCGGTTCACTCATACGTGGGGCGGCCCGTTTGGGCAGTCCACACTGCGTCTTCGTGCACTCCTGTACCACGCCGTTGTCTCGGTTCGGGTCCGGTCATAGAATTTGGAGAGCTTCACTGAAGCCACGTGTTTACTGACGGACGCAAAAGGAAGGAAAATTTTGCTGAGGAAAATCGCTGCGGGTGGCGCGATCGTCGGCGCTTCGCTCGCTCTGTGCATACCAGCCGCCCTGGCCGCCCACAACGGTCCCGTTTCCGGCCATTCCAGTTTTGGCACCGCATCCGTTCTGGACGGTCCTCCCGGCGGCGGTCCCCAGGGCGGCAGCGGAGCGCCGCCGCCCCCGCAGGGCGGAGGCGGCCCCGGACACGGCGTATAACCTACTGCCGCCTTTTCATGCCCGGTGTCCCCATGACAGGACACCGGGCATTTCATTTCCGCGCATCGAATTCGACGACGAAAGCTTGTTCGCCCGCCCCTAAGGGCACCGACCTTTCCCGCTGGAGCCCCACCCAACTCGCTGCCGTCGCCATCGCGCTCAACAATTGTCCACGCAAGACACGCAGTCGGAAGGCGTCGGCCGAAGCACTCAACGAGCTACTCTCACATCAGACTGCCGTCTGATGTGAGCTGCCCCGCGTTTTCGCGGACAGGCATTGCAGTCTACTTTATGCGGCGACTTGTCCGCTCAAGTACTCGTTTAAGAGCGTGTCTTACGTGGTGATCAGCTGGTCTTCTGCGATGATCTCGGCTCGTGATTGATCGATTGTCGTTGAGGTTGGTGCCGGATGAGTTGTGGGCGCTGGGCGAGCCATTGATCCCGGAGTTCACGCCGCGGCCGCAGGGCGGCGGGACGGCGCCGTAGTCGGCGCGTGCGGTGTTCACAGCGGTCGTGTATGTGCTGACTAGCGGGTGCGCGTGGCGGGACCTGCGGCCGTCGTTTGGAGTGCCGGTGCAGACTGCGCACCGACGCTTCGGGCGATGGACCGAGGCTGGGCTGTGGCGCGACCTCCACCGTGCCCTGCTCAACGAACGGGGCAGCGAAGGTCTGATCGACTGGTCCCCCGCGATCCTGGACGCAGCGAGCGTGCGGGCGAAAAAAAGGGGATCTTTGACCGGGCCCAGCCCCGTCGATCGGGGCAAACCCGGATCGAAGGTCCACGTGCTGTCCGAACGAGGAGGCTTGCCGCTGTCGATCGGCGTCTGGGCGGCCAACACCCACGACAGCGAGGCACTCAAGCCGCTGGTCAACGCCATCCCCACGATCCGCTCCCGCCGCGGCAAACCACCGAAACTCCACGCGGACAAGGCCTATGACATCCCTGCTTTTGCGCGTCTGGTTGCGCCGACGCGGAATCATCCCACGCATCGCCCACAAAGGCATCGAATCCTCCGAAAGCCGACGTCGACGAGCGCGGTGACGTAAGCCTCGCCCTCTTCGCGCAGCACGTCCTGCTCGGCGGTCACGACAATCACCGGCGCCACACCGCGCAGATCGTCCGCGCGCAGGGGGACGCGTCCGGACGGAGGCGACCGGCCCGGGGCGGGCAGGTAGTGGTCCCAGTACCAGCGCATGGTCCGGCGGTCGACCATCAGCTGGTTGGCCGGGTCGAGATAACCGCATTTTCAGGAAGTCCCGGCTGGCATAGTCAAGCGTCACGACACACCTCGCCCCGAGGTGCGCCGCACGGCACGGCAGTCTCCCAGAATCGGGCAGCCTCGTTGCCGGGGACAGTCGTCCCGCTCATGACGCGCTCCTTGTCTCTCTTTTGCCGGCGAGGTCCGAAATCGCCCGATGGCGAATGCCCCGGCGGTGATCGACAGTGTGGCTCACCGCACGGACAGCGCGCACACTTTGTGCCGGATCAGCACGGCGGCACCGGTCGAGCGCATCACCACTCGCGCGACGGGCGAATCCCATCGGGTCGTCGCCGTTGCCATTTCGGCACGGATTCTGGTTCTTCGATGGCCGGTGTCTGCAGTGTGGAAATCGTGACTTCGAGCGAAAGTGTGGACGTGGTCGTCGTCGGGGGTGGCCCGGCTGGGCTGTCGGGAGCGCTGACGCTGGCCCGCGCCCGACGTACCGTCGTAGTGCTCGACGACGGGCATCCGCGCAACGCTTCTGCCGCGGGAGCGCACGGGTTCCTCTCCCGCGACGGGATTGGCCCGACCGAGCTGCTCGCGATCGGGACGAAGGAGGTAGAGCGCTACGGCGCCCGAATCGTGTCGACACGGGCTGTCGCCGCGCGGGCGGATGCCGACGGGTTCACGGTACGGACCCGCGAGGGCGGCACCTGCCACGCCCGTCGGCTGCTGATCGCCACCGGCCTGACCGACAAGCTTCCGGAAATCCCGGGCCTGCGCGAACGGTGGGGTCACGACGTGCTGCACTGCCCTTATTGCCACGGCTGGGAAGTCCGGGACCAGCACCTGGGCGTAATCGGCTCAGGGCCGGGCGCGTATCACTCGGTGTCGCTGTTCCGGCAGTGGAGCGACCGGATCACCTTCTTCGGCCACACCGGTCCCGGGCCGGGCGACGAGCAGCGTGAGCAGTTTGCCGCGCTGGGGGTGGAGATCGTGGCAGGCGAAATCGAAAGACTGGACATCGCCGGGAACCGGCTCCGCGGAGTTCGCCTGCTCGGCGGAACCATCGTGGACCTCGACGCGATCGTCGTCGCCCCCCGCTTCGTCGCCAACTCCGACATCCTGTCCGGGCTCAGGCTTTCCGCCACCGACCACCCGTGGGGCATCGGGACGCATATCCCCGCCGGCCCCGGCGGGACCACGTCAGTACCCGGAGTCTGGGCGGCGGGCAACATCACCGACCCCACCGCGGGCGTCGTCCAGGCGGCCGCCGCCGGCGTCACGGCGGCGGCCGGAATCAATATGGACCTCATTACCCATGACCACGAGCGTCGGCTCCAGCGGCATCGTGCGCGGACCCATTCCGGACGGTGATCTCGTGTTTCCTGAACGTCCGATGAGTGTGTCATACACCGCGACCTTGCCGGTACGCGACCAGACCGTGCTGTTCTTGTCCGGCCTGCTGCGCGCCGAACGCATGCGGCGCGGTACCCGCACGGGCAGTTGGGCTCTGACGCCGTTCAAGCAGGCGATCCTGGTGCTGCGCTGGTTTCTCGATGGCGCCCGGGTGCGGCAGTTGGCGGTCGATAACGCGATCGGCGAGTCCACCGTGTACACCTATCTGGACGAGGGATTCACGGTTCTCGCCGCGCAGGCGCCCGCGCTGGAGTCAGCGTTGCTGGCCGCGAAAATGACCGGGAACAGCCACATTTCCATCGACGGCGCCCCGATCGAAACCGACCGGGTCCGCACCCCCGGGCCCACCGCCGGCGTAGACCTGTGGTGGTCGGGCAAACACGCCAGTCATGGCGGGAACGTGCAGGTCATCACCGCTCCCGACGGCTGGCCCCTCTGGACCTCCGACGTGCGGCCCGGCCGCGAGCACGACACCCATCATCGCAGCCGCCACCAGCACAAACCGACTTTGAAATCAGCCTGGGTCAGACGCTGGCCCGCGATCTCGGGGCGTGGCCACCCGCCCAGGTCTGCGGACCGGTTGCACGTCTACCACGGCCACAAGCGTGAGCCGAAGGGGCTGGAGGCAGATTACATGCGGTTGCTGGGCGCGGTGCACACCGAGCTCCGCGCGCCGCTGATCGTGGTGTGAGACAACCTCAATCACCACATCAGCGCCACGATGCGCGCGTTCGTCGACGGCCATGACTGGCTGAGCGTGGTTCAACTGCCGGCCTACGCGCCGGAGTTGAACCCGACTGAGGGCGCGTGGTCACACGTCAAACGCGGCCTGGGCAACCTGGCCGCGTGCAGCCATCGACCAACTCGCCGCGACCGTGCGGAGCCGACTCAAGTCCATACAGTACCGACCAGGGCTCGTTGATGGGTTCATCGCCGAGACTGGTTTGGTGCTCCAACCCAACCTCCATGATCGCCCCGACTATTCAGTCTCGGTAAAGTCCAACCTATCGCCGTCGCATTCGTTGAAGGGATAACACCATGTCGACCTCGCCCGCCGCCGTCTTCGACCGACTCAGTGATCCCAATCCGCCGACGGATACGCCCGTCCTGTTCGGCACCGCGATCGTCATCGGCAGCAGCGTCGCCGGGCTGCTGGCGGCCCGCGTGCTCGCCGACCACGCCGAGACGGTGATCGTCATCGAGCGCGACGACCCCGGCACGAGCAGCGAACCGCGGGCCGGGGCGCCACAGGGCAACCAGATCCACGTGCTGCTGCCCGGCGGGCTCCGGCAACTGGAACGGTGGTTTCCCGGGTTCGCCGAGCAGGCGCTGGCCGACGGCGCGCGCCCGGCGCCCGCGTCGATCCGGCACAACTACGTGGACGGCGTGCGCAAGGTCAGCGGCTCGCAGGCGATGATGATCACCGGTAGCCGCCCGTTCCAGGAGGCGCAGATGCGCCGACACACGCTCGCACTGCCCAACGTGAAGGCCATCATCGGCCGGGCCACCGGCGTGCAGTTCGACGGCGACGCCGTGACCGGCGTGCGGGTGCAGACCGACGGCGCGGAGACCGTGGAGCGGGCGGACTTCGTGGTGGACGCGATGGGGCGGTCCAGCAGGCTCAGCGAGTGGCTAGAGCAGGGCGGCTGGCAGCGGCCCGCGATCCGGCGAATGACCGTCGACCTCAACTACGCCACCGCTGCCTTCCGTCGCAACGGCGACGGGCTAGACGTCAACGCCCTGCTGGCCGTGCGCTCGCCGGAGCTGTCCGCGGACGTCGCGGGCGTGGCGATCAGCCAGATCGAGCGGGACCGGTGGCTGGTGATGGCCGGCGGCTACGCCCAACACCGGCCGGGCCGGACCACCGAGGACCTGATCACCTTGTGCCGCACCGAGTTCCCGCCCGAGTTCGGCCAGGTGGTGTCGAACGAAGTCGTCGAGGACGTGCGGACCTACCGGCACGCCGACAGCCGGCGTCGCGACTTCCATCTGCTCCAGCGGATGCCGGCGCGGCTGGTCGCGGTCGGCGACGCGGTCGCCTCGTTCAATCCCATCTACGGCCAGGGCATGTCGTCCGCGACGCTGCACGCCTCGTGCCTGTCCGAGTTCCTGCGCTCGCGGCCCGACCTGTCGAAGCCGGCGCGTGGCTTCTTCGAGTTGCAGAAGGTCGTCGTGGACGCCGCGTGGTCCATCTCCACCGGGGCCGACCTCGCGCTGCCGCACGTCGACGGGCCGTACCCGCGCTTCTACAAGGTGCTCCAGTGGATCAACGGCCAGATCACCGCCGCCTCCGTGCACGACAGCGATATCTGCCGGCGCTTCGACGAGGTCACCTTCATGCTCAAGCACCCCAGCACATTGGCGAGCCCGGCGGTGCTGCTCCGTTCGATCCTGGTAAACCTGCGGGCGAAGAAGAAGGCGTGACGCCGGAGTCGACGCTGGCCGCCCACCGGGCCACGCTGAACGGAGATCGATGATCACCCTGACCTTTCGGCCTCAGTAGTAGGACTTTGTGTTCGTTCCAATAGGCCAGGGCACCCGGCGAAGCCCCGAGGTCGGCGATCGGCGGGGCATGCGGCCGGTCTGCTGGAAAGCCTGGATCATGGCGCTCGCCATGCCGCCGACCTGGAACGCGCCCTCGATCGACTGGGGGTGGGCACTCAGGAACTGCAGCGCCTGGGTCTTGGCCGTCGCCGGATCGTCGTACCCAACCGGCGAGCCGGCGATCTTGGCGTCCGGGCAGCCGTCGAGCACGACCTGCACGCCCGGGTAAACCACGTCTTTGGCCTGAGTATCGGGCACTCCCTGCATTTCGAGCAGGCTTCCCTTGCCACCCAGCACCGGCATAAGGCTTTGGGCCAGGTCCGCGCCCTTCAAGGGCATGTTTCCGTCGAGGCCGATCACATACGGGCTGGACGAAGCGGCAATCGGCGCGATGACCGGGATGCCTGCCTTACCCGCCTCATCCAGAACCGCCGCATCCGCCGCGGGCGCTATCAAGAACACGATCATCAGATCAGGCTTCTGCTGGATCGCTTGCTGGAACTGCTGGATCTGCACCTGAGCGTTGTTGTTCGCGTCTTTGACGACCAGATTGACGGTGTTCCCGGCCTGGCGCTTGAGCTCCGCCAGAAATTCCTAGGCGAACGGGTTTTCGAGACTGCCAGGATTGACGTCGATGGTGTACGGGCCGGGATGCGCCGGCTTCCACCCCGCCCACGCGCTGGCTCGAATCGTGCCCTGGTACAGGTTGTACGCCTTCTGAACGGCGCCCGGAAACCGGGCGAGCACGCCGTCCGGGCGCGATGGTGTTACGAATGGTCTTGCCGTCCATCGCGACGGCGACCAGCGAGCCGGCCGGATCGCCTGCGGCGCCCTGCGATTCGACTCTGCGAGGTCATCCTCGACACGTTCAGCGTCCTCAGGACGTCCTGAACAGAAACGTGGAGGGCAGATAGAGCGGCAGCCCACAACATCGGGGTTGAGTAGCAGCGGTACGGCGGTTGGCGCTAAGCCACGATCCGCTGGTCAGCTAGGTGTTGGCCCGTTGGGCGCTCGGAACGAAAAGTAGCGTTAAGCACAAACCGCAGGTTACGGCGCTGTTCCTGGGTTGAGACTGGTGAGGGTCACGTATTCAACTGTCGCGAATTCGTCGCGGAGATGGCTTTGTGTGATCAGCGGCGTGTCAGTGCCAGATGCGGCCAGCACCGGCGCAGCGGAGTTCGCCAGCGTGTCGGCGCCGGGGTATGCCCGCTTGCCCAACACCTTGGCGCGCGTCTTATCAAGCGCCCTGGCCCTCATCGAACACCGGGTCCTTGTCGACGGTGCGGTGCCAGCGGCGCGCGTGACTATCGGAGTAGCTGATCGTCCAGTCGAAGTCGACGTCAGGGCCGCCGCCCATGTCGAAACGCTGGGCCGTGCCGTCGTCGTCGACGAATTCGACGTAGAACTTGCACGTTCCCCCGAACCCGTCCAGCTTGTCGTGACGAGATCGGTTGCCAGGCACATTGGGGTTGAGCCGCAGTCCCCAGTTGGGGTGATCGGAGCGCTTCAGCTCGTCCAACTCGATGCCGAAGAAGGGCTCGGTGGCGTCGTTGGTGACCTCGATCGCGTACCCACCGGATCCGGTCAGCTGGCTGGTGACCTTGCGCGCGTGGGCCAGCGCGGCCGCGGCTTGAGCATCGTCCTCACGCTGGTGCTGCCGCTCGGTCAGCTCGTTGGCGATGCGCGCCTCCGCTGCGGCTTGCTGGGCGAGCTCGGTTTGCCTGGTCGTCTCGGCCAAGGCTGCTCGCGCAGTATCGGCCTGATCGCGGGCGGTTTTCCGAGCTCCGCGCGCTTCTGCGGCTTGCCAGATCGACACGCTCATCGCGCCGAGCGTGATCCCCGCGGCGACGATAGCCACGATCGTTTGACTGTCCACGGCAACCGATTTTGCCGTGTCTTCTTAATCCCGCGGCCTTGCCCCGGGCTTGAGCAGCGGTACAGCCGTTGGCGCTAGGCCAAGATTCTCAGGTCATCTAGGTGTTGCGACCACTGGTCGTCGGTAGCGGAAGACTTTTCCGAGACCACTGATGGATAGGGGCTCACGCCTGGTGTGCGGCGTGTCGGGCGAATGCTTCGTCGAGCCGGGCGGGGCCGAGCCGGTGCAGGAATGATCGGCCGTTGTCGCAGGTGTGGCAGAGGGTGGCGCAGGCGACGTCGAAGCCGCCGGGTTTGCTGAATGCGGAAGTGACCGCGTGCAGGCCGGTGGTCCCGCTGCATCCGGCGCAGCTGTCGTTGACCGGGCAGCGGCTGGTGTCCAGTAGCGCGTCGTCTGGCCCGGCGAACGCGGCGTCGTCGAGCTCGTCGACGTCGTTGCCGGGGCCCATGATGTGCCAGCCGGTCAGGTCGAGGCCATCCGGGATCGGCCCGACGTAGACCAGGTCCTCGTGGTGGCCGGCCGGCTGGTGCCGGGCCTGCTGCTTGTCGGCGCGGGCGGCGCGGCGGCGCAGCTTGTCCGCGCGCCCGCTGCCGGTGCGGGTCTTCTTGGCCATGATCGAACGTCCTTCCGGTGAATGGGTGCGGGTGGGTCAGTGGGTGCTGGTGTCCTCGGCGCGGAACCGCGGCTGGCGGCCGATGCGGCGGGCGACGGCGGCGATCTCCTCGACGGTGTAGGAGCTGCGGGTGCCGGAGATCGACATCCCGGTCGCGGCGGCGAGGTCTTTGAGTTGGTAGGGCTGGGGCTTGATGAACTCGCGGCCGTAGGCGACCAGCATCCGCATCCGGGCTTCGGCGGCGCGCATCTCCTGCCGTGCGGCGTTGATCTCCGCCAGCAGCGGGTCGTAGTCTCCCTCGGCGTGCTCCTCGGTGAGCCGCAGGTTCTCTTCGTACTTCTCGCGTTCGTCGGACACGTCGCTGCGCCAGGCGTCGAGGACGTCTTCGTCGCCGTCGGGCACGTCCTCGGCGCCCGGCCACGGGTAGAGGATGTCGACCAGATCGTCAATCATGTCGCGCTTCGCCATGCGGTTCAGTCTGCGCTACGAATTTCAGTTTTCGCAACGAGATTCACTCGAAGGAATGCGGTGCGATGGAGCTTCCCGGTGTCGTGTTTCATAGGCGACCACCTATGAAACACTCGGACGCGCACCTCGCGTTCAGGGCGACCCGTGTTTCATGGGACGGTCAAACGAGTGGACAGATGAAACACACCCATGAAACGATCTCGGGGTGAGTGACGACGATTTCCTCCGGGTCGAGGACCACGACTGCCCGATGTCGAGCTGCGCCGCCCCGGCCGGGTCGCCGTGCCGGACCGGAACCGGGCGGGTCGCCGTGCAGTACCACACCGCGCGGTTCCGGCTCGTGCCCTCGCTCGCCAAGGCGCTCGCCGTCGCCACACCCGCACTGCGCAAGCCGGGCACAGCATGGACCGAGCTGCCCCGGCCCGCGGCAGCCGGTGCCGATCCGGCCGGCCACGCCCGGATCGGCTACGCCCGCGCCTCCACTGCCCGCCAGTCCCTCGACACCCAGCTCGACTCCCTCGCCCGCGCCGGGGTCACCCGGGTGTTCTCCGAGAAGATCTCCACCCGTGCGCTGCGCCGCCCCGAACTCGACAAGGCCGTCGCGCTCGCCCGGGAGATGCGCGTCTCCGGGATCGCGGTCACCCTCGTCGTGCACGAGCACAAACGCCTCGGCCGCGGCATCGAGCTGGCCACCCTCGCCGAACAGCTGCGCGCCGCCGGCATCGGCCTGCAATTCCTCACCGGCGAACTGCAGGGCTCTCACGACCCGGCCGGGATCGTGTTCACCGTGCTGGCCGCCTTGTCCGGGATGGAACGCGAGTACATCCGCGACCGCACCCTCGAGGGCCACGAAGCCGCCCGCGCCCGCGGCAAGAACATCGGCGGCGCCGCTGTCACCGACGACGCCATGCTCTCCCACGCCCTGCACCTGCGCGACCAGCAGAACCTCAGCCTGCGCGACATCGCCGCACGCCTGGTCATCACCACCGGCAAGAAGAAGGGCCAGCACCCCTCCCCGGCCACCGTTCTGCGCATGCTGCGCGACCACGACCAGCGCGCCGCCGCGGCGGCCGGATCATGACGGCGGTACCGGTGCCACCGAAGCTCTTCAGAGGCGCGGCCTGGGCCGCCCTTTGCTGCCGGGGATCCCAGCCGAGGATGTTGCAGACGCGGCGAGCACGTGCGACATCGTTCGGAGGTATCGGAGACCAGCCGGTGGACGTGCAGGTCGGGGCCGCCACGTTCACCGGCTGGTTGACCGAGCGCCCAGCCGCGGCCGTGTGGTCTACCGGGATAGCTGGTCCTCGACAGGGGTGGTCCGGGCCTTCGCCCTTGAGCACCGCCCGGACCACCCTGCTTGACCGATCAGATCAAAAGGAGCGGGTCCATTGTGGCTTGCCTCACGGTCGGCCTGATAGAACACGATTGGGGGTTCGGCTCTCCGGTTCGTCCCAGTCCTACCCCGTACGGCGGCACGGTCGGACCGGAACAGCGTATTAACTGACAGCAATAAGCCGATTACTATTGGTTTGATCGGTATGTGATGTGGCAGGGCTTCGCAGACCTTGGCGCCGGAGGGGCCCCGGCGCTGTCGAGGATCATTACTGCGAGGAGCACGTCATGGCGAACCAGGTCCTGGATCTGACCCCGTCGGGTCCGCTCAACAAGCTCGCGTCCCAGATCCAGTCGACCGGGGTAGTCAGCACAGGCCAGGCCCGCTTCCACGGGATGCTGTCGTGGCAGCCCACCGATACCCGGCCCTGAATATCCGGCCCTATGACGCCTATTTCGGCATTATCGGGATGTTCCGGGCGGGGTACCTGCTGGGTGTCCCGGACTACACGCAGACCGCGTGGAACGCGCTGGCGGCGTTCATGGCCGACATGGACGGCAACGGTTACACCCATGACTATGTGTGGGCCAATCGCCAGTTCCGGGACGGCACCATCAACGCCACCGGTGTCCTCACCTCACCGTCCCAGGCGCAATTCACGCCCTCGGATGTGGGCAGCCCGATCATCGGCACCGGCCTGACCGGGACGGTGACCATCGGGGCGTATCTGTCCGCCACCCAGGTGCAGTTGACGGGCACCACCAGCGTGGTCGCCACGCCCCAGGCCTACGACATCCTGACCTTCGGGCCGACGGGCCAGTGGGTGACCAGGGCCCCGGTGTGGGCGGACTCGACCGACTCCTACGCCGCGATGTTCCTCGTGGCCCTCTACGCCGGTTTCCAAGCCACAGGGGACCGCGCCCGCGTCCAGGCCTTCGCACCGGGGGCGCTGGCGGCGCTGCTGGCGCTGACCACGACACGGCAGCGCAACGGTAGCTTCCTCGGCCTGCCTGACGGTGCCTACAATGTCACCCTGCTGGAGGACGCCGCCGAAGTCTCCATGGGCTGCCGGGCTGCGGCTTTCCTGTTCGGCCCGCGCCAGATCATTCCCGGTCACACCGACGCCGGGATGCTCGCCGAGCGATATGCCGACCAGAACCAGGGCTTCATCCGCACCTTGTGGGATTACACCAACCCCGGCCGCACGATCTCGCCGGTGCAGATGACCGCCGGCTCGAACCAGCTGACCGGTGCGTTCCTGCCCGGCGACGTGGGATCGGCGATTTCCAGCGGTTCCCCCGGCGTCCCCCTGGGGGCGGCGATCACGGCAGTGCTGCCGGGCGGCATCGCCGTCCTCGACAGGCCGGCGACCGGCTCGAACGGCAGTGGCAGCGTGACCACGGTCGTCCCGGGTTTCCGCTGGTCCCAGAACATCGACACCGTGCCGCAACAGGACCCGCCGAACTGGGCGACGCTGATGCTGGCCTACGAACAGATCTGGCCCGTGCTCGGCGGCGTCATCGACGGCCGCCTGGCCACCTCGGTGATCAACCACTTCCTGGCCGCCCAGCCGACCTTTTACGCAGACACCGACTACATGGGAGGGTTCGGCGAAGACGCCCTCCTCATGGCCGGCCGCCCCACGGAAGCCCTGATCACCGCGCTCGGCTACACCAACTCGACCTATAACCTCGTGGCCCGCCTCTCACCCCCCTTCGGCTACCCCTTCACCATCGGCAAATACGGCGCCCTGATGATCGCGATCACCGCCGACGCGCCCGATTCGGTCATACCGCCACGAGCATGAAGACGGCGCAGGTAGTCCGGCCCGGAACCATCCGATTGGTCTGACTCTCTCCGCTGTGGCGGCACACCTCAGTCGAGGCCGAGATTCTCCGCGCTAGCCGGGTCGCGCAGCGGCCGCAGGCCACGGGCGGGCTGGGAAGCGATGATCGCGTACCGTCCCAGGACGTTGATGTGTTTGTCTTTCAGCGGGGACAGCCGAGCCTTGTCGGCCTCGTCGATGACGTGCCCGTCGGCTTCCAGGCGGGCGACCGCAGCATCCAGATAACGGGTGGTCCAGAGCACCACCGCGTTGAGCACCAGGCCGAGGGAGGCCAGCTGGTCTTCCTGCCCTTCACGGTATGCCTGCATGATTTGGCCGCGTTTGCCGTGGCAGATCTCCCGTGCCAGCCGGTGCCGGGACTCCTGCACGGTGAGCTGCCGGTTCATCCGCCGTCGGTAGGTGTCGTCCACGGGGTCGCACAGGGCGAGCAGGTGCATGGTCTTGTCGATGCGCCCGTACTCGGCGAACGCCTGCCCTAGCGGCGACATCCGCCCCTCCCTGCCGAACACGCGCAGCAGGTCATAGGCGCGGACCTGGTTGGTGATCAGCGACCCGGCCACCCGCAGCATGTCCGGCCAGTGCGTGATCACCCTGTCCAGGTTGACCTTGTTGCGGGCGATCGCGTTCAGCGGCCCGTAGTCGGCCGGCGTCCGGTCCTTCTCCCCGGGCGTCTCCGCCCGCCAGAACCGCTGGTCCGCGAGATCCCGCAGCCGCGGGGAAAACCGGTAGCCCAGCATCGTGAACAGTCCGAACACCATGTCGGAGTAGGAGGCGTGGTCGGTGGCGACCATCTCCGGCTTCACCCCGCCGTCGAGGTTGAGCAGGGTGTCCAGGATGAACAGGCTGTCGCGCGGGGTGCCCCGGCACGACCATCGCCCCGATCCCCGACACCTCGTCGTTGACCGCGTTGAGCCAGGTCAGGCCCCGTTTGTAGCCGTAGTACTTCGGTGAGGGGGCGGCGTTGACCGTACGAGCGGGCACGACGAACCGCACCCCGTCCACCGAGGCCAGGTGCCCGCCGCCCCAGCAGCGGGCCAGCGGGATCTGCGACTGCGCCGCGATCAGCAGCGCGTTCGCCGCCGCGATCGTGTCCCCACGCAGGTAGTTCTGGTCCACGTGCGAAAGCCGGGTGCGGGTCAGCTCCACATGGGCCGGGTTGATCACCGGGGTCAGGCCGATGTTGCACGCCTCGGCGACCAGCAGCGCCACCAGCGACACCGGCAGCCCCGCCATCCGCGAGGCACCCTCGGAGACATGGGTGAAGGCATCGAGGAACCCTGTCCAGGAGTGCACCTCGAACAGCAGGTCCGGCAGGTCGATCTGCGGCAGCATCGCCGCGGTCGTCTTCTTCAGCCAGGTCAGCGACTCCGGCTCGTCCACCGCGCCGAGCTTGTCCACACTCAACCGCGCCCGGCCGCCCTCGGGCGGGACGACGACCTCGACCTTAGCGTCCGGCCCGGCCTCGGCCATCCGGTCGGCCATCTGCCGCCACGCCGCGTCCAAGCCGCGCGTCAGCTCGGCCAGGTGCTCCTCGACCGGCATGTCCAGGCTCAACCCGGCCAGCACGTCCGGTGCCACCGCCTCCCACTGGGGCCCGTCCAGCAGCCGTGCCCGCGGGTCGGCCCACCGATTGGACGGGGTGGCGTAGACGTCACGGCGCAGCAGCGCCCGGTGCAGCTGCTCCAGCACGCACACCACGTAGGCGTCCCGATCCACCGCCCAAGCCGGCAACGCCGGATTGGCGAACACCACCGGCTTCCACGACCGCGGCACCAAATCGACGTCGATGTCGGTGACCGGCGGCGACTTCGAGGCACCCTTGCGCCGCGCCAGCCGCGGCAGCGTCCGCACCGCAGCCAGAATCTTCCGCCCGCCCTGCGCCGCGGCCAGCGCCTCGGACTCGCCCAGCAGCGCCAGAAACGGCCGAACCGTGTTGTAGCGGGCGGTCAGCGCCTTGCGCAGCGCGATCTCAGCCGACCCGTCATCGACAGGCACCAACTGCTCGACCATCGCCATCGCCGACGTGATCTTGTCGCGGGACGTGATCTCCTCCAGCACGTGCCACGCCAGCGACGGGTCCAGAGCGACCTGGTCCCGGTCGGCTTCCTCCAGCAGCCGCAGCAACGCACCCGACACCCGCTTCAGCGTCCGGGAGGCACGCTCCAGCTCCGGCAGGTTCGCCAGCCGCTCCTTATCGGTCGCGCGCTTGGCCGGCGACAGCAACCGGGTGGCCATCAGCAGCGCGAACAGATCCAGCGCGTCGTCAATCGCGGCCGCTTCCAGATTGCCCATCACCGCCGTCAGCAACGCGGTCCGCCGCGGCTCCGGCGCCCGCTCCAAGGCAGCGGCCTTACTGGCCATGCCGTAGCGGGCCAACGTGGCCAGCCGGTTGACCGGCACCCGCGACAGATCCACCCGCCCCATCCCAAACCCGGAAATCTCGTTGACCCGATCCAGCGCCTTGGCCATCGCAGTCCCCGTCGACCGGGTCGGCGGCCGGCGCAGCCGCTCCAGCTCCGAAAGCCGCGCCCCTTCCGGGACCGGCAGCAGCCCCACCAGCGCCCGCGGCAACTCCCGGTCCGCCCGATGCGCGGCGCGAGCCACCGAGGAGTGCAACCGGTCCTCCGCCGCGGTACGCGCGGCCGAGACCTGCCGGGCCAGCACACTCACCCCCGGCAACAGCACCCGATGCCGGCGCATCCACGCGACCGCGTGGTTGAACAACGCCACCGGCCCCTCAGCGTGCGTCCACGCCCGGCCGTAGAGGAAAGTGCGGAACTTGCGACCCCACTCGCGGTCCTCATACGGGTGGTAGCCGAACGCCTCCTGAATCTCCCAGGCGTGCTCGTAAGCGGTCTTCTCCCGCTCGGTGTAGCGCTTCACGCACGACGGGTCGCCGATGCCGAGCTGCTCAGCGAGGTACTCCACCACCGGCCACGGCACCCTCAGGGGATCTTGCAGGAACAAACCCACGTAACGAACAGTGCAAACCTGAAGAGCGAACCCCAAACGCGAATGATCCCCACGACGCTTGCCAATCAGACGCCGGTCCTCGTCATCAAGGAAGAAAAACCGCTCCAGCTCCGGACGGGTCGGCTCCTGCGTGAACGTCCCGTAGGACTCAGCCTGCTCATCAGTCAAGAACTCCACGGGCACAGCCCAGAACCTAGCCGATCAGCTCTGACCTGCGGATCTTCGCTTAGCGCCAACCGCTGTACCGCTGCTACTCAACCCCGAACATGCGCAGCCGCCAACAAATCCTCCGACGGGGGGAGCGTCGTTCTATGGCGGTTTCCCCGTTGGAGAGCCACGGTGGCAGGCGGCTCGGGCGGCCGACGATGATCCCGTCCTCGTCGACCGTTACGAGGTCGCCGGACCGGATCGGTGTGCCGACGAGGTCGAGTTGGTCGAGCACGCGGCCGGCCGGTCCGGCACGGAGCCGGAACGGCCGCTGTTCTCTTGCGTACACACACATCGGGGCGTGGCGAACCTGCGCGACGTCGCGGAGCGCGCCATCGATCACGAGGCATTCCCAGTCGTTCTTTACGGCCAGAGCGACGAGCGTCGCTCCCACCACGGCAGGACATGCGGGGGACCGCGATCGCACGACCAATGCCTTGCCCCGGCCCGATTGTGCCAGTACCTCGAACAGGATTCGGTTGTCGGCGTCGAGGTCGACCAGCGCTGCCCGGCCCGCGCCGGCTGGGACACCGCCGAAACGCCGTAACGCGAGGTCGGGGAACCGGAGCACGTCGAAGAACTCGTCGCACAGGTCGGCGGTGCTGAGCCGCCGACCGTTCATTCGCGTGCGCCGGAAGGCAATCCGAGGAAGGCCCCGATTGCTTCGATGACAGCTTCTGGCTGGTCGATCTCCACGTTGTGCGCGGCGTCGCCGATTTCGTGCAGCGTCGAAACGGGGAGCATGGCGTGCAGTAGCCGCGGTGCCTCCGCAGGTACCACACCGTCCTTCTCGCCGTGGATGATCAGCGCCGCCACCCGAACGGAAGACAGGAGACCGACCAGTTCCAGGTCGCGCACGACGCCCCCGCCGTAACGCCCCGCCGCAGCGCGGTTCGCCGCGACCGTGTCGGCCGTTCTCGTCTCGGGTCGGCGTTTCTCCGGATGTGCGAACGCCCGGGCGAGGAACGTCGCCGGGTCACCCTCCAAAGACGAGCTGCCTTCCGGGCTGAAGCCGGCAGGGCTTTCGAGTACGAGGCGAACGACCCGGGCCGGTTCGAGCCAGACGAGCCAGCAGGCGATCCACGCGCCGAAGGAGACTCCCACGACTTCTGTGGTGCCACCGACTATCTCGTCGACGAAGTCGAGTGTGCGGTGGGCGACGTCTCGCATACCGGCACCCTCGGGGAGCGGCGCGGTCCCGTCGAAACCCGGCATGAGGGGGAGATAGACAGTGCGCGTCCGTGCCAGCGCCTCGATCACTGGGGTGATCCGCACCCCGCTCGCACTGTGAAGGTGCACGAGTGGGGGCCCCTCGCCGCCGACGAGGTAACGGGTTACGCCAGTGGTCGCATCTCGTGATCTCGTCACGAAGTCCATGGGATTTCTCCTCGTACGTGGGGGTCAGTCGGGCAGCACGGTACGAAGGACGCGCAGCAGGTTGCCACCGGCGATCTTCGCCAGGTCCTCCCGGCTGTACCGGGTCAGGAGCTCGGCGATCACGGCGTTCCGGTCGAGCACGGCCGGGCCGAGTTGGTCCTCCATTCGGTAGATGCGGTACTCGATGTCGAACGTGCGGTCGTTCTTGCCGGCTTTCGAGTCGTAACCGGGCAGATAAGGCTGAATGCGGTGAGCGTCCTTTTTGGACCTGTGCCAGTCGTCCTGCGCGGTGAGGCCGACATGGTCGGCGCCGACGAGGTTCACGAAGTGGTCGATGTGCGTGAGGAAGTTGTCCAGGTTTCCCGCCATCCGCGCGTCGGGACAGATGACGCCGCCCTTGGCGGCAGCGGCGATCACGAGCTCGTCGGGTGCGGCACGACGGACCGCGTTGTTCTTGACCCCAGCCCATTCCACTTTCGGTCCCGCCGCCATCAAGGAGCGTGACATCGAGTGGCTGAAGATCGCCGGATGTTCGGAGAGCTCCACCGCGTCCAGCGCGGTCTTGTCACCAACGTGGGAAAGGTCCACGACGACGCCCCGCCGGTTCATGACACGGACCGCGCGCTCTCCGACGACGCTGAGGCCTCCGTCCGGCTCGGCGGAGAATCCGCAACCGTAGTAGCTGTTGTCCCGGAACGCCAGCGCGCAGCACCGCAATCCCATGTCCGCGAAGGCTTCCAGGTAGTTCATGCTGTCGCTGAGCGCTTTCGGATTCTGGAAGCCGAGCAGGACGCCGACCTGGTTGGCCGCGATGCCGTTCTCGAGGTCCCGCTTCGTTTCGATCACGTAGGACTGCGCGTGCTTTCGTACGACTTCTTTGACCGCCTGCAGGTTCTCCATCGCCTCCAGGGTGTCGTCCCACGTGTCGTTGGCGGTGCACCCGACAGCGGAAACGCCGAGTTTTACCGATTCGTCGAGGAACTCGGGCGAGAGATCCTCGAACCACGAGGCGCCGACACCGTTGAAGATCGTCATGCTGTCCGACATTATTTCTCCTTCTGAGTCCTTACTTTTCCGTTTTCAGCGCGGCGACGCGATGACCGTCGCCACCAATGCCGCGACACCACAGACGACCTAGGCAATCGAGTACGCGTGATCGAGTGCGTGGAACGCGACATCTTTGAGCGGGTTGGCTGGGATGGCGTTGGCACCCAACGGTCCGGACCGCACCGTCCGGACTGCGGCCTCTGCCGTGGCCCGTGCGCCCGTGGGCAACTGCGAAGGGGTCCGTTCGAACGCGTCGAGGGCGGATCGCAGCGTGGGGTCGCCCGCCAGCCGGTCCTGGATCTGCGCGGCGGCTCCGCCGAGCGCGATGGCGCTGACCACCGCGGGCCCCAGGGTGAACCCGAAGTCGCGCAACTGATTGGTCGACCCCGAAGCCATTCCGGCCAGGTGTCCGGGCACGGAGTTGACCGCGACCGCGGTGACCCCGGAAAGCGCGAAGGCAAACCCGATCCCGACCGGTGCCAGGGGCGCCACGATCGGCCAGATCGACAAAGAGGCCGCGGACTGCGTGGAGATCCACAGGTCACCGGCACCCATCAGGAGGAATCCACCGCCCAGCGCCCACTTCGGCTGGTAGTGGGCGATGGCTCGTTCCGTCAACGGCAGGAGCGCGAGGGTGAAACCCAACAGGAGCACGAACGCGACCGCAGTCTTCAACGGTGAGAACTTCTGGATCGCCGAGAGCCTGATGCTCGTCGCGCTGACCGTGCCGAGGAAACTGAACATCCCGATCAGCGTGACCGCGGCGTTCACCGCGAAGGCGCGGTTCCGGTAGAGCGCCAACCGGGGCAGCGGCGCGGGTGCCCGATGTTCGACCAGGACGAAGAGGGGAGCGAACACGGCGAAGACGAGGAACCCGGTGACCACCCAACTGTTCCGCCAGCCGCTCGTGCTGCCCTGGATGATCGCTAACAGCAGAGCCAGCAATGCGATGGTGAGGGTGATCTGCCCTGGCCAGTCCAGCGATCGTCCTGCCGGAGCCGAGGAGTTTTGGGCGGTGAGGGCCACCGCGGCGCAGGTCAGAGCGAGTACCACAACCGCGAGGAACGCCCACTTCCACGCCGTGGCGGGGATACCGGCCCAGTTGAACCGTGCCACCAGCCCACCCAGCAACGGCGAGACGAAGCCGCCCGTCGCGAGCGCGGCTGACCACACGGCGATGCCGTGCGCGCGGGCCCGTGTCGAGTGTGTGGCCGCCGCGACCATGGCCAGCGAGGTCGGGAACAGCACCGCCGCGCCGACGCCTGCGATCGCCTGCCCTGTCCAGAGCACCGCCACTCTGACGTCGGTCCCGGCGCTCGCGCCGGGGGTGCACACGCAGACGAGTTCGCCGAGTGTCAGCAGCAGGCTGCCCGCGATCAGCAGGCGCTTGCGGCCGAAGAGGTCACCCAGGACCCCGGAGGCCAGTTCGAAGAGAGCAACCGGCACTAGGAACGCGTCCGAGATCCAGGTCAGCTGGGCCGACGTGGTCGCGAGATCGCGCTGAAACAGGCCGTTGAGCACAGCGGGGATCGCCAACGCGATCTTCGCGACACAGGCGGCGAAAGCGGTCGCACATACGGTACCGCGGGACGACAGACTCATGGAACCTCCACGTTGAGCTTCGGAGTCGGTGATACGCATTCGCGTCGTCGCGGGCGAGCGCGGCTGGGTTCGGCCGCGGAACGGTCAGCCGAGGCCGTGAAAGGGTTCGGCGTCTAGGTAGATGACACGCGTCTGGAAGTAGGCGTCGAGCCCTTCGGGGCCGAGTTCGCGTCCGTAGCCGGACTGCTTCACTCCGCCGAACGGAATCGCGACGTCGAGGTACTGGCCGTTGTTGATGTTGACGCTGCCGCTTTGCATCCGCCGGGCCAGCGCGAGTGCACGCTCCGGGTCGGCGCTGTACACCGCGTCGTTGAGGCCGAATTCCGTGTCATTGACGATCTTCAGCGCCTCCTCCTCGTCTTCGTAGGGCAGGACCACCAGGACCGGCGCGAAGATTTCCTCGGTCGCGACCCGCGAATCCGGTGTGACCCCGGTGATGATCGTGGGCTCGACGTAGAACCCGGTGCCGAGCCCTTCGGGCATACCGCCACCGACCGCGAACCGCCCACCGTCGTCGACGGCGGACCGCAGCAGGCCAAGGACATGTTCGTGCTGCGCCCGGCTGATCAGCGGGCCGACCTGAGTGTCCGGATTCGACGGTGGCCCGACGATGATCTTCGCGAACGCTTCCGCCAGCGCTTCGACGATCTCGTCGTGGCGCGGTACGGGCACGACGAGCCGACTGGGCTGAAGGCACATCTGACCGTTGTTGAACATGATCGCCGGCACCATCGTCCGCACCAGCCGGTCGAGAGGCGCGTCGTCGAGCACCAGGGCGGCGGCCTTGCCACCGAGCTCGAGTGACACGTGCTTGAGGGTGGGTGCCGCTGCCGCCGCGATCACCCGTCCGGTCGCGGTGCTTCCGGTGAAGGCGATCTTGTCGACGCGCGGGTCGCGAACCAGTGCCTCGCTCGCCTCCGGCCGGCCGGTCACGATGTTGAGTACGCCGGGTGGCAGGCCGGCACGTTCCGCGGCGTCGGCCAGGTAACCGGCGCTGAGCGGGCTCAACTCCGAGGGTTTGAGTACCACGGTACAGCCGGCGAGCAAGGCGGTCGGGAGGTTGAACGCCGCCATCACGATGGGACTGTTCCACGGCACGATCTGGGCGACGACGCCGACAGGCTGCTTCTCGATGAGCGCGGTGACCCCTGTCCGCCCCACCCGTCGCTCGGTCAACTCGATCTCGTCAGCGAGATCGGCGTAGTAGCGCAGGACGGCGAGCATCGCCTTAGTGCCACCGATACTGTCCGGGCGAGGCAATCCGGTCTCTCGCATCACCAGTTCGGCTAGTGGCTCGACATCCGCTTCCAGTTCGTCGGCGAAGCGCCGCAGGACCGCCGCCCGGTCGGTGATGCTCGTTTGCGGCCATGGGCCGTCCTCGAACGCCGCACGTGCCGCCTCCACCGCCGCCGACACATCGTCCGCCGAGGCGGCCGCGGCCTCTCCGAACGGCTGCTCCGTAGCAGGGTCGACCAGACCGAACGTCTCACCTGTCGAACTCGCCCGCCACGTGCCCGCGATATAGACGCCTCGCTTCAGAACCGGGATGGTCATCACGCGTTCTCCTTGGCAGGAAGGGGATCGACCTTCGCCAAGAACCGGCGGAGCAGGGTGTTGAAGGCGACCGGCGTTTCATAGGGCGGGAAGTGCCCGACGCCGGGAAGTACGGTGAGCGACGCGCCCGGGATGAGTTCGGCGATCCGCTCGCCGGCGGCCGGCGGCGAATTGCCGTCCGAACCGCCCACGACGACCATTGTCGGGCACGTGATGTCCGGCAGGTTCTTTTCCAGGTTCAAGCCCCTGATCATGTCCCACATCAGGGCGTGGAACTCGCCGTCCTGCGCTCGCAGGCTTTTCCCGGCGCGGTCCAGAACGTCAGGCCGCTGGTCGCGAAAGGACGGTGGGAACCAGCGTTCGTTGGTCAGTTCGGCAATCGTCGCCATGCCTTCCTCTCGTGCCACACGGGAACGTTCGCGCAGCACGTCGCGAACCGGTTCGGGGAAGGTGCACAACGTGGCAATCAGGGACAGTGACCGGACCAGATGCGGTCGCCGGAGCGCGAACGCTTGCGCGATCATGCCGCCGACGGACAGGCCGACCAGATGCGCCGGCCCTGCGGCCGCGGCGTCGAGTACCGCCTCCAGCGTGTCGGCCATGACCTCGAAACTCGGTGGTGTCGTGAGCGCGCCTGAAGCGCCGTGGCCGGGCATATCGAATGCGAGGAGATCGCGCTCCGGGCCGAAGGTGGAGAACTGGTCGCCCCACCAGGTCAGGTCGAGTCCCACCGGGTGCAGGAACACGACCGGGGATCCGCCCCGGGGTCCTGTTCGCACCATGTTGATCGTTGTCACGCCGGCTACGTCGAGGGTCGTCACGAACCCACCTCCCAAATACGCTACAAACTGTAGCGGAAAAATCGGTCCTGGTCAAACGCGTGGCTCGGACCGACTGTCGAGCCGGGGCGTTTTGGCTCGCCCCCTGCATCGGCGGCAACGGAACGGGTCGGCGTGAAAAGATGGCCACATGGAGCCGGTGCCGGAAAGTACGGGAGCAGATCACGACGGCCAGGGCGCCGAGCGCAGGCGGGGAGCTGGACGCCCGCGGAGCCAGTCGGCGCACCGCGCGGTCCTGGAAGCCGCTTACGCGATCCTGGAGGAGGGCGGGATCGAGCACTTCTCGATCGATCGTGTTGGTCGCCGCTCCGGTGTCGCGCGGACCACCATCTACCGTTGGTGGCCCTCGAAAGCCGCGCTCGCGATCGAGAGTTTCTTCAACCAGTTCGAGCCGCAGGTCGCCGGTCCCCGTAGTGGTGTGCCGGACGACGATTTCCGTGCGCTCGTCCGTTCCCTCGTCGCCGCCCTTGCCGGCCCCGCAGGCCGGGTCGCGGCCTCGGTGGTCGCACACGCACAGGGCGACAAGGAGACACAGCGCCGTTTCCGCGAGAATTTCTCCGACCCACTCCGCAAGCAATCGACCGAAATACTGGAATCCGGTATCGCACGAGGCACGTTTCGGCCCGACCTCGATATAGCGCGGGTCATCGACGCCTTTGTCGGCGCCGTCTACTTTCGCTTGCTCATCGGCAGCACACTCGACCGGGACTGGGCGGACGCGCTCAGCACAACCGTTCTCGACGGATGCCGGCGCGCGGGCTGAGGGCGTTCGTCGGCCGGATGGAAATCAACGCCCACGACTATGGCCCGAGGACCGGGCGTTCCTTGCCGTAGTCCTTGCGCCGCTCTCTCACGTGGCGCCGCATCGCCTGCGTCTGCTGGTGGCGGGACAGGTCGGCGGAGGGTCGAGCGTCTCTCGTCGACGAAACCCGCCGCGCCCAGACCGACACGGGTCACCGTGTAGTCGCTGAGCAGCTCGCGGACGGCGTCGGCAATGGTGTCCTGGGTCTTAGACGGGTCGTCGGCCGGTGTCGGGCGGCGGGTGCGGGCGACGATCCGCCCGCCGACGTCGACGACCCCGGCGGCGATCTTGGTACCGCCGACATCGACCCCGATGGCGAGGGTTCTCTCGTCGGTGTCTCGCGCGGGCTTGGGCGTCGCGCGGGCGGCGGACGCTGTGCCGTTCGTGATGTCCGCCTGATTAGCTTGTGCTGACCGAGCATCGCGACGTCGATCTCGTCGAGGGAGGTGACGACGATGTCGGGATGCTCGGCCGCGAGCAACTCCTCGTCATCGGCCCTGGCGACGCCCAGCGCCGACATGCCGCCGGTCTTGGCGGCCTTGATGCCGCTGGCCGCGTCCTCGACGACGAAGCAGTCGCGTGGGGCGGCGTTCAGCTCCGCCGCGCCGGTGAGGAAGATTTCCGGGTCCGGCTTGCCGTGGGCGAAATCGCGGCCGGAGATGTCGGTGTCGAAGGAGTCGAACAGGCTCAGCCCGGGTGTCACGAAGTCGTAGGACAGGCCTTCCTGCTTGGCGAAGGTGTCCAGCCGGATCTGCTGCAGGAAGAGCCCGGCGTTCTTCGACGACGACGCCGCGGTCGGGATTCCGCCGGTCTTCACGGCGAGGACGAAACGCAACGCGTCGGGATATGCGTGGAATTCGCCGGCCTCGATGAGCTTGATGACCATGTTCTGTTTGCGTGCGCCGTAGGTGCCGGCCCGGTTCTCCGCGTCGGGTACCCGGAAGTATTCGAGCGCGGCCAGGGCACCGGCGGCCCTAGGCTTGCCCGACATCACCTGCTGGTAGACCTGCGGGGTGATTCCGTCGTCCGTCCACGCGGTCCGGTCGCGGATGCCGGCCCAGTCGGTCTCCATCAACTCGCGCAGCGAGTCCTTCCAGGCTCGCGCGTGAGAGTCGACGAGCACACCATCGACGTCGAAGATGGCATCCTCAAAGCCCGTCGTCATGGCGGATCCTTCCCGTGTGGTTCACCCGGCTCGTCTTGGTCGCGCCGGGTTCGCCGGACAGCGCGAACACGCAGCTTTCGCCCGCTTCGAGCGCGCGGACCTCGCCTCCGACACCGACGCGGACACCTCCGCGGAAACCCTCGGGGAGCGCGAACACGGTCAGTTCGTCTCCCGCGATCGAAACCTTGAGCGGGGTGCCGCGAAACTGCATGGACAACACGAGCCCGTCGAGCCGGTCCAGGAGGGTGGGCGCGAAGTACAGCACGCCGTGCCTGACGTCGCCTCCCACGTAATAGCGCTGGAGCAGGTCCAGTGTTCCCGACATGACGCCCATGTGAATGCCTTCGGAGGTGGTGCCACCCTGGACGTCGCCGAAATCGCTCTCCAGCGCCACCATGAACCGGTCCCAGGAGATTTTCGGGTCCCGGGCGGCGAGCACGCCGGCGTGGGTGACGAGGCTCAGCGTCGAGTCGTGGGAGGTACGCCGGTCGTAGTAGTCGATCGTGCGCCTGCTCAGCTCCGGGTCGTGCGCGTAGCCGAGCCGATCGAGCAGCGCGCCGAGCTCGCCGTCGGAGAACAGGAAGAACAGCATCACCACGTCGGCCTGCTCCTGCTTGGCCACCTTGAACTGGTTGGGATCCTCGCCCTCGGCGCGCAGGATCCGGTCCATGCGACCGGTCTTGGAGTGCGCGGCGTGGTAGCGCTCCCAGTCGAGCTCTTCCAGGTCGAGATAGCCCTCGAACTGGCTGATGATGCCGTTCGGGTGGAAGGGCACGTACATCCTGCGGCTCATCTCGTCCCACCTGCGCAGCTCGTCTTCGCCGAGTCCGAGGCGGGCGCGTAGCGCGGCGCGGCGGGTGGCCGGCAACAGGGTCAGCAGACGGCCGGCGGTGTCGGCGATCCACGCCGCCATCACATTCGTGTAGGCGTTGTTGCGCAGGCCGCCCTCCTCGGCGCCGGGATAGCGCTCATGGAATTCGTCGTCCCATCACACCGTGGATCTCGAAGCGGCCCCGCTCGGGGTTGTAGTGGGCGATCGAGGCCCAGAAGCGGGCGATCTCGAGCATCAGCTCGGCGCCGTAGTCGCTGAGGAACTCCTGGTCGCCGGTGGTCTGGCAGTACATCCAGACGTTGTAGAAGATTGCCGCGTTGACGTGGCGCTGATTGTGGCTGAGGTGACGAAACGACGGCTGCGCAACGTGGTCTCCCGGCCGGCGCGGTCACGGAGGCGCAGCTCGCGTTGCACCAGCCGGATGTCGTAGGAGTGTTCGTAGGAAACGAGTTCCACGTGGTCGAGCCGGATCGCCTCCTCGCCTTCGATGCGCAGCTTGAGCACCAGCCAGTTCGGCAGGCTGACCAGATCCTCGTTCAGCACCGGCCGCCCGCCGAGGATGGTGGTCTCCCGTTGAACGCGCCGTGCGCATAGGTGCCCGGGTAGTGCACGCCGCCGGCGTCCTCCCACTCGGCCGCGCCGCGGGTGCAGAAGTAGCCGTTACCCGTCGAGGTCAGTGATTCCCGCAAACCCTCGCTGCCGGGGTCGAAGTGGTGGTAGGCAAACGCCCAGCCGGACCGCGAATATCCCTCTTCCGGCACCCGATTCTGGTCTGCCGCCACGGTGGACAGCAGCCGTTCGACCTGCGCGGGAGACGAGAGTGCGAATTCGGCCGCGGTGGCCCGGCCCACCACCTCGGATCATCGGGCCGGCCGACGATGATGCCGACGCCGCCGACGTCCGCCATCGCCCGGAACGCGTCCTCGTCGGTGATGTCGTCGCCGAGATACAGCGGGACCACGTCAGCCGAGTCCAGGCCGAGTGCGTGGAGCAGATAGCGCACCGCCCGGCCCTTATGCCAGTCGATCTTCGGCTGGAGTTCGTAGACCATCTTGCCCGGGGTGATCTTCAGCTGGTCTCCCCGCTCGGCCTGGACGGTGGCCACCACCCCGGTGATCCGGTCGTGCTGCCCCGGATCGACCAGTCGGTAGTGCACCGCGACCGACGCCTTCTTCGGTTCCACCACCGCGCCCGCGATCGAGCCGACCTCGGCACGCAGCCGTCGCGCGACCTCGTCGATGAGGGGTTCGAAACCGGTCGCGGCCTCGTGCTGGATCGTGCCCTCGGTAGGGGCCCAGGTGTCGAAACCGTGGCTCCCGGCGACCACGAGACTCTCGATCCAGGCCTGCCTTGGCAGTGAGGGCTTCCCGCTGCCCGAGGCCCCCACGATGGCCACCAGCCGGCGCTGGCGCAGCAACTCCATCGGCGATTGGTTAATCGCGGCCGAAGAACCATTCCCGATGCTCGGGTTCGAACCGCGTCAACCCCCGATACGGTGCCGCTTGGCGATGACATAGGACTGCTGCAGCGGCCAGCCGGAAACGGCACGAACCGGCGGTCCGGATCGGGCCCGCACCGCGACCCCGTGCTCTCGCGCGATCCTGGACCACCCTTCGTGCGACGAGGATACGGTCATGAGGTCGCCGGCACGTCGGCGTTCCGGGTGCGTGGTCATCAGAACCGCAATACACTTCCGGAACTGCCGACAGCGCTAACGACGACCACGCCGTGGGTGACGCCAATGGCCAAGGGTGTACCAGTCACCCAGCGTAGAGCGCCGGACACTGCGCGGTCGGCGACTCGTCCACCGCAGTCCACCGCTGCCAGCCCGTACACCGCCGTCCCTGCACGCGGGCGAGAACCGCGGGTAACGGCAACGGCTGCCGGGAGGCCGACGGGGAGCGCCCGTCCTGGACCCGGGTCGGGGGGAGAGCGACCGGGTTGATCACAGCGCCGGTCATGCCGACCACCCCCACCACAGGCACAGTGAGGACCCGCAGAACGCCGGTTCAGGGTGTTGGAGTGCGTTCGAGCACTGATACGTAAGATGTGGCAGGCATGCCACGAAAGTGTGCCCGAGGGGGAAATCGAATACGTGTTCGCGATATTCATGCGCAGGATGCGTGTTCATGCGACAGAACATAGCTGCGCCGCGTCATTAAGCGCCAGTGGATTCGCGCATGCATGCACCGTCGAAATTTCTTATACTCCAACAGCCTGCGGCGGTCACGGCGCATGCCCCGTTTCCGTAGGTACTGCCCGCGTAATCGTAAAGTCGTTCGCGACTGGGTTCAAGCGATCCTTTTATGAGGTCACCGCGGGTCGAGGTTCACATGCGATCGTTGGCCACCATCTTGCTGCGGCGAATTGGGGCGGCGCCGTGTGGCCTGGTGGCAGCGCTGGTGTCCGTCGACGTCCGGCGCGATCAGGCGAAAGCAGGGCGGATAGTCGGCCAGAGAACGATGCAGGGCTGACCGGCATTCGACACGCGAGTTCCGAGGCCTCCTGAGAGTGTCCGATTTTTGGCTCTGGACCGGATCGGGACTGTCAGCGATCTGGCTCTGTCCAAATTCGGTGGTGGCGCTGGGCAGGATCGAGACCCGCGAGCAAGGCGTGAAGATCCGCGAGGTCGAACAGCTTCTCGACCTGTATCAGGTTACCGACGCGAGTCTTCACGCATGGCTACTCGGCCTCGCCGCGACCGCGCACGAGCGCGGCTACTGGCGAGCGATCCTGTCGGGGGCACCCAACAAGCCAGTATACGAACCTGAACCTGCTGGCGGGTGGGTTGCCGGTTGTGATGAAGGCCGCCCGCGCGAAGGTTCGGCGGGACGGACATCGGCGGACGCGGAGTCCGTCAGACCAGGCACTGCACGGGAAAGTCGTGGGCGAAGTGACGTTGTACGAGACATCGGGCCTACTTCTCAGCGGTGGACAGGCTACCTTTGTGGGCCCTGCACCAGCTGATCGACCGAGCGCGTGTCCTGCAAGGGCTCGCCCGGCGACCCGCTGAGGATCAGCCGCTACCAGATCGGCCTCCGGGAAGAGTTCGCCGCTTTCGGTGTGGTCGGCCGTCAGGCCAACGGGCAATCTCGTAGATAAATTGGGCAGCAACCACTATGGCCGCGCGGTCTGCATTAGACTTGACTCACTCTTGAAAGGGGTATGAATGGAAGCGAAGATTGATGCAACAGTTTCTGATCTCCTACCAGCGTCTGCGCTGGCCGCGAGTGACGACGGGCTTCGCTCTCTCCTTCAACTAACTGAAATCTCCGTTTCGGAAATACTCAAACTGCTATGTGAACGCAATTCTGCACTGCCCATTGGACAGCCCGGCGAGGTGGAAAATCAGGTGCTCGACACGTTGCCCGGCGGTGTCCTGCCCGACCAGGGACTTGGTATCGCGAGTTGGCCCGAACTCTTGCGCGGATTTGTTTCAGGATCTGTCAACCTGGCTGCGGAAAACGTTGCGGCAAATCTTCATGCACCAGTCCTCGCCATCGCGGCTGCGGCCGATTTTGTGGCCAGTATAACCAACCAGTCGGTCGACGCCTGGGAGAGTGGACCTTCGGGAATCGTGTTGGAGCGAGCGCTGATCACCGCTTTGGGTGGCCTGCTTGGCTATTCCGCGAATGGTGGAACACTTACTTCGGGAAGTACGCAAGCAAATTTGCTAGCTCTTCTTCATGCTCGCCAGCGTGTCTATCGATCCAGGGGAATCCGTGATGTTTTTTCCAGTGGGATCTCTCATGATTGCGCGCGACCGCGCATTCTGGCTTCGAAATTGGCGCATGTGTCCATTAAACGCGCCGCGGGCGCACTGGGACTGGGGCAAGATTCTGTTATCAGCGTTCCGGTGGATCGCCGCAACAGAATGATCCCGGAAGCGGTGGCCGACATCCTTTCGGCGTTGAATGACGACGAATACCCGGTGGCGGTGGTCGGCACCGCTGGAACTACGGACTTCGGGTCTGTCGACCCGCTCAACCAATTGGCCGAAATCGCCGAAGCTCACTCCGTATGGTTTCATGTCGATGCCGCATATGGCGGGATGAGTATTTTTTCCGAGCGGGGACGTGAGTGTGTTAAAGGAATTGAGCGCGCTGATTCGGTGAGTATGGACCTTCATAAGCTGGGATGGCAGCCTGCACCGGCCGCCGCCATGCTGCTTCGCGACCCGGACGCGGCCGAATCGCTTGACTGCAACGTGGTGTGTGTCAATCCGCGGGATGATGAGGAAGCCGGATACCGTGGCCTGTTTTCGGAAACCTTGCAGACGACCCGGCGTGCGGACGTGCTAAAAATTGTCGCCTCATTGCGTACTCTGGGGCGTGATGGCATGAGGAGGCTGGTCGACTCGTGTCTTGACCTTGCCGACTATGCCGCCGCGAGAATTGCCGAGCATTCGCAATTATGTCTTGAAAATGAGCCGCAGTTAAGCGTTGTGGTGTTCCATTATGTGCCGTCCGTGGATTGTGTTGAACAGGAGAGGAACGCAATAAACGTCGCCATTAGGCGGCGTTTGATGCGAGACTTCGGAAGTTCTGTGGGCAGGGTGGAAGTGGTGGATCCATCAGGTTCTTCCCGAGAATTCCTCAAGTTCACCTTTGTCAACCCTGACCTGTCTCGGCGTAGCGTGGACGAGTTGATCGGCCTGGTGGTGCAGGCTGGGGAGATCGAAGAGAAGAATTTCCGATAACTGTTCAGCTTGCGACACACGGGGCGTGGCGGGATGCATGACATGGTAGCGGTCTTGTTTCGGGTCTGGATGGGTTGTCGCGTGAGGAGTTGCTCGCGCTCGTCTCTGCGCAGGCCACGTCGGCGAAGGCCATAGCCGGCAACCGGGCACTCGGCCTGGTCGAATTTCGGCCTGGCCAACCCGGGCACCGAGGCCATCGATGCCGGGTCGAGTGAGGCGTGATGGCCACTCCACCGCGCACGGTCCCCGGTTTGGACGGAAAATGACCATGGCTGGCCGCAGGCCGCGTAGCCGGACCGGCGGTCAGCGTACCCAGCAAGGCCCGAGGTGCCCGGTAACACTATTCCCAGAAGAACAAGCGAAGGCGAGAGTCGGGCCATCCGCTGACCCGCCGTGTCGCGGTCGGGACTGTTCCAAGATCGGCTCTGGCCCGAATCCGGTGGTGACGCTCAGTATGGTCATCCGAGCAAGATGCGGTGGCGTAGAAGGGCGAAGCCTGCGCGTCCGTACATCTGGCGTTTGGTGTGGTCTGAACGTTGAGGGGAGTCGTAGTAGGTCGAGTCCTTGATGCGGTGCTGCATGGATGATGAAGGTTTGGCCCTTCGGAGTCGCCCCGGCGGAGGGAGGCTCCAAACCGCCTCATGCTGCGTTGGCTGAAGACCGTCGTGGTGAGCGATGAGGAAACGGCACCGGTGAGGTGTCAGGTGGGGATCAGGAAGACGAACGCGAGTGAATCGTTGCTGACGTGTCGAAACAGATACAGACGACATCGAAACCGGGGTGTCAAACGGATCCCGGGACAAGCCTGGCGGGGGTTCCGCCTGCTGGCCAGGCGGTGTCCGGCATGTAGACGACGTGAGCCTGGTCTGCGGCTTCCGTGTGGAACAGGAGAAGGCATGCCCGGATATGTCCTGCTTGCCATGGGCAGGAGACAGGGAGTGTCCCAAGCGGTGACCACCGTCGAGGGATTGAGTACCGTCGCCGGGCATGCTGGCGGACCGGTTCGTAGTAGCGATGAAGGTTCTGTAATGGGGCTGGAGCGAAGGGGCCGGGTTGTCCGTGGCTGGTCTATTCGATCAACCGGACGTGTTCCGGGAGGAGTCGTTTGGACGAGTTGAGAGCACCAGACAAGCCGTTTGAGATATCGAAGCAGGCGGCCTGGGAGGCGTGGGAGGCCGTCAGGGCGAACAAGGGCGCGCCTGGCGTGGACGGGCAGACGATCGCGGCGTTCGAGAATGATCTGAAGAACAACCTGTTCAGGATCTGGAATCGGATGTCGTCGGGGTCGTACTTCCCGCCGCCGGTGCGTGCGGTGGAGATCGATAAGGCCCGCGGCGGTGGCACCAGGATTCTGGGAGTGCCGACCGTGGCCGATCGAGTCGCGCAGACGGTGGTGGCCAGGGAGTTGGAGCGGAAGGTCGAGCCGATCTTTCATCCTGACTCCTATGGGTATCGCCCGAAGCGTAGTGCGCTCGATGCTGTGGCGGCGTGCCGTGCACGGTGCTGGAAGAAGGACTGGGTGATCGATCTGGACATCCGTAAGTTCTTCGACAGCGTGCCGTGGAATCTCGTCGTTAAAGCGGTTGAGGCGAATACCGACCTGCCGTGGGTAGTGCTGTATGTCAAGCGGTGGCTCCAAGCGCCGCTGGTCCTGCCCGACGGGTCGCTGCGAGTGCGGGATCGGGGTACGCCGCAAGGATCCTCGGTCTCGCCCGTACTAGCGAATCTGTTCCTGCACTACGCTTCCGGATCAGGTGAACAATGCACGGGGCCACACGTTCGCCACGACGTCGGGCAGGCCTTTCAGGCCGTCGCAGACGAGGAAGAACACGTCCCGGATGCCGCGGTTCTTCAGGTCGATCAGCACGCTCATCCAGAACTTCGCGCCCTCGCCACCGGTGCCCATCCACAGGCCCAGGACGTCCTTGTGGCCGTCCACCCCGGCCCGCCGGATCACCCTTCGCATATCCCAGGTACTCATCCAACTCAGCGTTCAGCGCCGTCTCCAAAACGGTTTTCGTGATCTGGGACAACAAGCCATCCGGCCCGGCCAGAGGGACACCGTCCGCCCGGGCTTTATCGATCAACCCCCGAATATCCACACCATCCGCCAACGACGGCTCCGAGCCCGCCGGCTCGATCATCTCCGACATCGTGATCCTTCCTGCCGAGGCACGGTGCCCCAGCCTCTGGAACTGAACACGCTGCTGCCGTGGGCAGACGAGCGGGCGAAAGACCCCGCAGACCGAGCCCGGCTGGCAGTCGCTCATGCATCGCCGAGATGGTCGATGCGTAACTGCAACCAGGCCGTCAGCCGGATGTCCGGATCCGCGAGGTCCAGATGGAACAGCTCTTGCACGCGCGCGAGCCGATAGCGCAGCGAGTTGTGGTGGAGTGTCAGCGCGGCGGCAGCGCTGGACACGTCGCCGTGCGCCAAGTAGGTCAGTGCGGTCTCCGCGTAACTGGTGCCGTGTTCGCGGTCGTGCTCATAGATCCGCTCGATGACGGGCAATCGCAGGCGAGGGGAGGCCATCAGTTGCATCTTTATGGCCAGTAGCATGACCTGCGGGAGGACATCCTCCACGGCGACGACGCTGCCGGCATCGATAATCCGCAGCGTGGCATCCACGTCGGCTCGTGACTCAGCGATTTCATGCAATGACGGCCTGGTCGCCCCGACTGCGACCGTCACCCGTTCGCGAAGCGCCGTCCTCGCCCGCTCCGCGATCCGATGCCCCAGGTCGACGAGCTGAGACCGCGTGAGGTGGCTCGCCGGCATCAGCACATACACAATGCCGTAGTGCACATGCACCGCGCTGCGGGGCTCGACGCCGCGACAATGGATCGCCGCCAGGTCCGCGACGATTTCGTCGCGGGTCGAATCTCGCTCGCTGTTGTCGCCCACGCGAAGGCCCATGATCGCAATGCGAGTGTCGACGTCGAGTCCAAGGCGTTCCCCGACGAGTTCTGGGGCGGACCGAGCGTCCAGTAGGCTGCCGAGCAGATCTCCGCGTGCCCGCCGTTCCGCCGCTCCGGCGGTGCGGATATGCAACAGGTGCATCGCGGCCAGTTGGGACGCGCCGACCAATGCCTCCTCAGCCGCCGACGGTAGGGAATCGTCGACATTGATCACCCAGATGTAGCCGAGCAGATCCGCTCCGGAGCGGACCGCGATGGCCAGCCGGGGTTGGAGCGTGCCGCGAGCCGGGATCCGCACCGCGGCGGGTGCCCGCCGCACGGCCTGATACTCCGCGTCATTGACAGCGAAGTCGGGCACCTGACGGCCAAGAATCCCCTGCTGACGGGCGTCGTCGATCGGTTGTCCCGGCACAGAGGAGTAGGCCAGCACGCGTTGGTGGGGATCCTCGATCGAGGTAGCCGCACCGATGGCCTGGGCGATCGAACTCACCAGGGAGAACAGATCGCCGAGCATGACCCGTTGTCCGCCGGCTCCCGTGTGGATCGCCGTGTTGATCAACTGCTGGAGGTGGTGCCACGGGGTCTGTTCATCCGCGAGCAGCACCGGAACCGTTGATTCGTCCCAACTGCCGTCGGGAATCGAGCACGGCTTGCCGATAACGACGCTGGCCTGGACACCACAGAGGTCGGTCGGCACATCCCGGTCGCCGACATAAAGCAGGGCCGCGCCCGCGACCTCCGGAATCGGATCGCCCGGCCCTATCAGAACCAGTTCGGTCACCACGTTGTCGAAGCCGAGCGACCCGGTTACCGGGTGCAGCACTGATCCCAGGACGTCGAGGAGCGCACCGACGGTCGCCATGCGTCCATTGTGGCCCATCCTGCCGAGCGGTGTTAGGTGGAACCACCAATGGGTTGGCGGAGGATCTGGAATCTTCCACGAAGCCACCAGGACCGCTCTCCATAACAATCGGTCCATGTTCTTGAGTTCAATGCTCACCGGCGGTCGGTGACCATCGGCGGTCGGGAGATTACTCGTGGGCACCACTCGTCACCAACGTCGGTACGGGAAGAGGATGACATGCGGTTAGCAAAGTTGGCTCAATCAGCTGCGCTGGGAGTGGCGTCAGTGCTCCTGGTTGCCGGGTGTTCAAGCGGTGCGAACACCAACGGATCGAATGGCGGTTCCCTCGTCTCCGGCGGAACCCTGCGCGTCGGTGCCGAAGAGGACGAGGTGCCGATGGTCTATACGCAGGCCGGATCCAGTACGCCGGTCGGCGCGGAAGTGGATCTGATCACGGCCGCCGCCAAACAGCTCAATCTGACGGTGAGCTACTCGAACCTGACCTTCGACGGCCTGATCCCGGCGCTGAAGGCCGGCCGTTTCGATGTGGCGATGGCCGAGATCGGCGACTTCACCGACCGGCAGCAGCAAGTCGACTTCGTCGACTACGCGACGATCGGCCAGGGTGCCTTGGTCAACTCCGCCTCGGCTGCCAGCTTTACCGACGACCTGGCGTTGTGCGGGAAGAACGTCGGGGCGGCGAAGGGCACCAAGGGCGTCGCGGTGGTCACCGATATCTCCAAAAAATGTCAGAGCAGCGGAAAACCGGCGGTGAATCCGTCGTCGTTCCCCGATGTGACCTCAGCCGTGCTGGCGCTGCGCAGCGGCCGGGTCGATGCATTTGTCACCGACACCATCACCGCCGGCCAGGAGGCCAAGTCCGTGGACGACGGAAAGGCTTTGTCGGTCGCGTTGCCCAACCTCAACGGCCAGGTGCTGCTCGGAATCGCGGTGCCCAAGTCGAACCAGCCGCTGCGCGACGGGTTGGCCAAGGCATTGAACGCCCTTATCGCGAACGGCGAGTACGCACAGATCCTCGACCGCTACGGACAAAGTGGTATCGCGGTCAAGAACGCAACCATCAATGGCGGCACCACGGCATCAAGCTGATCGAGGAAAGCCATGACAACGACGGTGAATGACGCGGTGCAGACCGAAACACACACTCCCGGCAACCTGCCGGTCCGGGAACCGTTCCACCCCTGGCGCTGGGTGGTGGCGTCAGCGGCACTGATCATTACCGGCCTGATCGTGCGGGCGTTCGCCACTGCGCCGAATATCAACTGGGCGGTGGTCCGCACTTACCTGTTCGACGGCACGATCCTGAAGGGTCTTGAGCTGACGATCATTTTGGGTGTGGCCGCGCAACTACTCGCGATCGTGCTCGGTGTCCTGCTCGCCGTAATGCGCATGTCGACCAATCCGGTGCTCGACGTCATCAGCGGGTTTTACGTTTTCATCTTCCGCGGCATGCCTGGCTTGCTGCAGATCTTGTTCTGGTACAATATCGCCCTGGTCTTTCCGAGGATCGGCATATCCATTCCGTTCACCTCGCTCGGCTGGAGTGCGGAGACGAACACGTTGATCACGTCCGCAGTGGCGGCTGTGTTGGGACTAGGCCTGAACGAGGCGGCCTATATGTGCGAGATCGTTCGGGGTGGTGTCGATTCGGTCGACCCGGGCCAGATGGAAGCCACTCGGGCCCTGGGCCTTCGGGGTTTCCAACGGCTGCGTTACGTAGTGCTGCCCCAGGCATTGCGGGCCATTGTGCCGACCACAGGCAACGAGTTCATCAGCATGCTCAAGAACACGTCGCTGGTGAGCGTGATCGCCGCGCACGAGTTGCTTACCACGGCCCAGACGATTTATTCGCGGAACTTCTTCACCATAGAGTTGCTGCTCGTCGCGAGCTTCTGGTACCTCGTCGTCACCACTGTCGCCACGGCACTCCAGACCCGTCTTGAGCGGTATCTGGGACGCACGGACCGGCATGTGCGCCGGTCCGCGTGGCAGTTGCTCCTCGACAAGGCACGGACCAGATTCGCGAGTCGCGACATCAATGAGGTCGCCGGGAGGACGGAATCGTGACACCGATGGTGTCGGCGCGCGGCATCCACAAGCGTTTCGCGAACAACGTCGTACTTCGGGGAATCGACCTTGATGTCGCTCGCGGCGAGGTGGTCTGCCTGCTCGGACCGTCCGGCAGTGGAAAGAGCACCCTGCTACGTTGCGTCAACAACCTGGAACGACCCGACCAGGGCACCGTGCGCGTCAACAACGAACTGATCGGGGCCCGGGAAGCCGGCAACCGCTTGGTGCTCCTTTCCGACGCGGCGGCCAGCAAACAGCGGACCAAGATCGGCATGGTGTTTCAGAGTTTCAACCTGTTTCCGAACTTGTCGGTGATCGACAATGTGACGCTTGGTCCGGTACGCGCGAAAGGTGTCAAGCGCAAGGAGGCCGACGCATACGGCCGGTCCCTGCTCGAGCAGGTCGATCTGGCCGGACGCGAGTCGGCCTTTCCGCGGCAACTGTCCGGTGGACAGCAGCAGCGGGTCGCCATTGCCCGGGCGCTGGCCATGCGCCCGGAAGTGATGCTGTTCGACGAGCCGACCTCGGCGCTGGATCCCGAACTGGTTGGCGAGGTGCTGGCGGTGATGCGTGATCTGGCTGTCGAGGGCATGACCATGATCGTCGTGACCCACGAACTCGGGTTCGCCCGCGAGGTCGCCGACCGGGTGGTCGTCCTTGCCGAAGGCCGACTGCTGGAGTCCGGTTCGCCCGCTGATGTTCTCGACCATCCGCAACACACCAAAACGCGTGAGTTTCTCCGCCGAATGAACTAGAGCCGCGACCTTTCTGGCGCGCGGATAATCATCCGGGCGGGTCACCTGCCTTCCCTGGCCCGAACGGTGGCTACCCGTTTGTCAATTTTCCTTTGTTCCCGGCAAGAATGGACCTGAAATGACCGCGACTGAACGAAAGCCCTGGCATGGCGTGCTCGTTGCCGCTGCCGTTCCGCTGGGCGCCGATCTCGAGATCGATCTTGACGCCTATGCCGAGCATGTCGCGTGGCTGACCGCCAACGGCTGCGCCGGCGTCACCCCCAACGGATCGCTGGGCGAATACCAGACACTGACCGCGTCGGAACGCTCCAGCGTGGTTCGTGCCGCGGTCAAGGCGGCGGCACCGGGCACCAGGGTGATACCTGGCGTCGCAGCCTATGGCGCTCGCGAAGCGGTCGCGTGGATCGAGGACGCGGCCGAGGCTGGTTGCCCGGCTGTGATGCTGTTGCCTCCCAACGCCTACCGCGCCGACACGGAGGCCGTTGCCGACCACTACCGCGCGGCGGCCCGGGTCGGACTTCCGGTGGTCGCCTACAACAACCCGATCGACACCAAGGTCGATCTCAGCCCCGAACTGCTGGCACGGCTGCACGGTGAGGGACTGATCGTCGCCGTCAAGGAGTTTTCCGGCGACGTCCGACGTGCCTACCGCATCGCCGAACTCGCTCCGGAACTCGATGTGCTGGCCGGTGCGGACGACGTCACGCTCGAACTGGTCCTCGCTGGTGCGCCGGGATGGATCGCCGGGTACCCCAACGCCTTCCCGCGGACATGCGTTCAGCTTTTCGACGCGGCCCGGGCGGGCGACCTGGCCACCGCAGTGCCGCTGTACCGCGAACTGCATCCACTTCTGCGGTGGGACTCGGTGACCGAATTCGTCCAAGCCATCAAGCTCTCGATGGATGTCGTCGGCCGGCGCGGCGGGCCGTCCAGGCCGCCGCGGCTTCCGCTGACCGATGAGCAGGCGGGGGTCGTCCGAGCGGCGACCGAGCGGGCCGTTTCCCTCGGATACCGGTGACCAGGATGACGGCAACCATCCGTTCGGTCTCCCCACAGCGACCGGACGACGTAGTGATCGATGTTTCGGCGTCCAGCGCTGCGGTCGTCGAGTCGGCTGTTGACCGGGCCCGAGGTGCCCAGCGCGAGTGGGCACGGGCCGGGGCCGCCCGTGTGGTCGCGCTCGTCGCTGCGGCCGATGCGGTGCGCAAGGCGTCGTCGGAGTTGGTCGAACTCGTCGTCCGCGAGGTCGGCAAACCCCGTGCCGAGGCCGCCGCCGAAGTCGCCCGCACCGAAGCGATCCTGCGGTACTACGCCCAACAGATCTATGACCCCGAAGGCGCCGTGCACCTGGCGTCACCACCGCGGTCGTTCGCGCTCACCCGGCGTCAGGCGCATGGTGTCGCCGGACTGGTCACCCCGTGGAACTTCCCGCTGGCGATCCCGGTCTGGAAGGCTGCCCCCGCCCTCGCGTTCGGCAACGCGGTAGTGCTCAAACCCGCCCCCGCCGCCACCGCGTGTGCGCTCGCGCTGGGCGAACTCCTCGCGGCGCAACTGCCCGACGCCCTGCTGCAGGTGCTGCCCGGCGACGCCGAGGCAGGCGAAGCCCTGGTGGCACAGGTCGATGTGGTCTCGTTCACCGGGTCGGCGGCGGTCGGCCGTGCCGTCGTCCGTGCCGCGGCGGAGACCGGCGTCCCGGTGCAGTGTGAGCTGGGCGGCCAGAACCCCGCCATCGTGCTGGACGATGTCGACATCGAGGCGGTCGCCCAGCAACTCGCGAGGGCGGCGTTCGGCTACGCCGGGCAAAAGTGCACGGCGACTCGTCGGGTCATCGTTGTCGGCAACGCGCGCGAGTTCACCGATGCGCTGGTAACCGCCGTGAACGCGCTGCCGCTGGGTGACCCGGGCGCCGCCGAGACTGTCGTGGGACCGGTCATCACCGCTTCGGCCCGCGACCGCGTCCGGGATGTCGCAGCCTCAGCGGTGCGTGATGGCGGCCGGGTACTCACCCGGCGCACGGTGCCGGATTCGGCGGGCTGGTACGTGCCGCCGACCATCGTCGACAACGTGCCGCCGGGCCACGAAATGCTCCGCGACGAGGTGTTCGGCCCAATCTGCGCGGTCATCGCGGCCCCCTCCGTGACCGAGGCCGTCGATATCGCCAATGCCGTGCCCTACGGGCTCACCGCCGGCGTCTACACCCGTGACCTCACCGCGGTGATGGACGTGGCCGGACGCCTGCGGGCCGGGCAGGTCAAGATCAACGCTCCGACGACGGGCGTCGACTTCCACCTTCCCTTCGGAGGCACCAAGGCATCGAGCTACGGGCCACGCGAGCAGGGCAAGGCCGCAGCCGATTTCTACACGACGACGCAGACCATCACCGTGGCCGCGCCGTGACTGGAATACGGAGCCGCTGATCATGCACATCGTTGTTGTCGGTGCGGGTGTCATCGGCGTGACGACCGCCTACTGCCTGTTGGCGCGCGGCCACGATGTCACGCTCGTCGACGCCGCGGACCGGGTGGCGAGCGGCGCGAGCAGCGTGAACGCCGGACTGCTGTGTCCGGCGGACTCGACTGTGTGGGCCACACCCCAAGCACCCGGCATGCTGCTGCGAGCGCTGCGTGACCGCGAAACCGGCTTCATCCGCATCAAGCCGGCCGCGTTTCCCGAGCTGATCCCGTGGGGCGTCCGGTTTCTGTCGCAGTGCTCGCCACGCCGGATGCGGCGGAACATGCGCTTCGCGTACGCGTTGAGCGATTACAGCCGCCGTGAACTGACTCGGCTCGGTGGTGAGGTCCCGCTTGATTTCGGCCGCAACGAGGACGGCCTGTTCGTGTTGTACCCGAGCGAGTCGGCGCTCGAGCAGGGCTGGCGTGATCGGGCGGCGCTGGCCGAGGTGGGCGTGGAATATCGCCGGGTCGGACGTGATGGACTGGCCACCGTTCCCGGTTTCACCCGCGCGGCCGCCGCTGACGTGGCGGGCGCGATCTACGCGTCGAACAGTGGCTACGGCGACTGCCAGGCGTTCACCCGGGCACTGACGGCGCGGATTCTGAACCTGGGCGTTGAGTTGCGCCTGTCGTGCCCGGTACGCCGGGTGCATGTGCGAAAGGGGCAGGCGGGTGGTGTTGATACGGCGTCCGGGCGCATCACCGCCGACACGGTGCTGCTGGCGGCCGGGTCGATGTCGGCGACGCTCGCCGCCACCGCGCGGGTGCGGGTTCCGGTCGTTCCGGCGAAAGGCTACGGGGTGACCGTCCCGATCCTCGACGACGAGGCGATTCCGATGGTCGGCTGCATCGACGAGCGGCACCACGTCGCGGTAACGCGCATGGGGCCGCACGTGCGGATGTCCTCGCACGCCGAGTTCACCGGACAGAACCACGATTGGGCACCGGAGAACTTCGCCGCGATTCACGGCTTCGCGGACGCCATGTTCGGACCGGAGGCGCTGGACTGGCCGAAGGCGAACTACGGAGCGGGCCTTCGTCCACTCACGCCGGATGGACGCCCGCTGATCGGTCCGACCGCGCTGCCGGGGCTGTGGCTTAACACGGGGCACGGGCATCTGGGCTGGACCCAGGCATGTGGCTCGGCAAGTCTTATCGCCGACCTTCTCGACAAGCGCCCGACCGCCATCGACGCACGCCCGTATCTGCCACGGCGCCGGCACGACGCATGCGGGTCTCTGTCCGTGAGCAACCCCGAGGAAGGTGCAGGATGGCACGTCTCCTCCTGACCAATGGCCGAGCCATTGACCCTGCCGCCGGAACCGACCGCGTCGCGGACGTCCTGGTCGATGGGGACCGAGTCGTGGCGGTCGAGCCGAACCTTGCCGGCAGAGCGGGCTACGAGACCGTCCGGCAAATCGACATCTCCGGATACCTGGTCGGCCCCGGATTCATCGACCTGCACAGCCATGTCCACTCCATCGCCGGCCAGTGGCTGCAAGCGTGCGACGGGGTGACCACTACCCTCGACCTCGAGGCCGGCCTGATGCCGGTGGACCGCGGCTACCAGACAGCGGCGGCCGAAGGACGCCCGCTCAACTACGGATTCTCGGCATCGTGGACGTCGGCGCGCGGCGGCGTGCTGGCCGGGGTCACGCCGGACGCGACGATCCAGACCTGCCTAGCCCTGCTCGGCAACGAAACGTGGCAACGACCGACCACCGCCCGCGAGCTCCACCAATGCCTCGATCTTCTCCGCGGCGAACTGAGCGCCGGAGCGCTGGGCGTGGGCATCATGATCGGTTACGCACCGGACACGGCGCGCAGTGAGTATCAAGCCGTCGCGGCGCTCGCCGCCGTCGCGGGCGTTGCCACGTACACGCATGTCCGCGATCTGGTCGAGATCAATCCGGCGACCCTTGTCGACGGTACCGAGGAACTCGTCGCGACCGCCGGTGAGACCGGAGCCCGGATGCACCACTGCCACGTCAACTCCACGTCGCTTCGCCACATCGAACGGGTTCTCGGCACACTGGCCCGCGCCCGTTCCGCCGGAGCGGTGGTCACCGCGGAGGCATACCCTTATGGCGCCGGCAGCACGCCGATCGGCGCGGCATTCCTTGACCCATCCCGGCTCGACGAACGCGGACTGGTCCCGTCGTCGATCATGATGTTGTGCACCGGCGAGCGCATCCCGGACGCCGACAGACTCACCGACCTTCGTCGGCGCGAGCCGGACGCGCCGTGCGTCGTCGAGTTCTTGGCCGAGGACGACCCGGTCAGCCGACGCCTGCTCTGGTTGCCGTTCAATGCAGTCGGCCTCGATGTCGAGATCGCCGTGGCCAGTGACGCGATCCCCGTGACGTCGGCCGATGGTCGGTTCGCCGAGGCGGACTGGCCGCTGCCGGCCGGAAGCCTGACGCACCCGCGCACCGCCGGGACGTTCGCCCGGACCGTGCGGACGATGGTGCGCGACCACGGCGCGTGGTCGTGGATCGAGGCCTTTCGGCGCTGTTCTCTCGTGCCGGCGCAAATTCTCGACTTCGTCCCTTCTATGCGGCGCAAGGGCTACCTCGCAGCGGGAGCCGACGCCGACCTCGTCGTTCTCGACCCCGCGACCTTCGGTGATGCGGCCACGTACTCGCGTCCGACCGACCCTTCCGTCGGTGTCCACTACCTGGTGGTCAGCGGCGTTCCCGTCATCGAGAACGGCTTGCTGCGCACCGACGCGCGCCCGGGCCGCGCGGTGCGGGGTGAGCCTCGATGACCAACGTAGGCGTTAGAAAGGAAACTGTGAGCACGCAACACATTCCGGTCGCGGACGTCGTGATCATCGGTGGAGGCATCGCGGGCGTCTCGATCGGCTACGAACTCGCCGCACGGTGCCGGGTCATCCTGCTCGAGATGGAATCCACCCTCGCCTACCACACCACCGGACGGTCGGCCGCCACCTGGCTCGCAACCTACGGCAACCACCCGATCCGCGCCTTAACCCGCGCCAGCCGGGAGTTCTTTCTGAACCCGCCCCCGATCTTCGAGTCCGCCCTAACCAAGCCGCTCGGCCTGGTTTATGTCGGTGGCCCCGGCCAGTCGGATCAGGTTCGCGAGCTACACGACACCGTCCGTGAGCTCACCCCGGACGTCCGATTGATCGACGCGGCGGAGGCGGTCGCGATAAACCCGATGCTGCGCCCCGAGCGCGTCGAGCTCGCGTTGACCGAGCCCGGGGCGCTGGATGTGGACGTGCATGAGTTGCACACCGGTTTCACCCGCGGCCTGCGTTCCCGTGGTGGGATTGTCGTCCGGGCGGCGAAGGCCGTGTCGGCCGACCTCCGCGACGGGATCTGGACAATGGCGACCGGTGATGGCGGGACATACCGCGCCCGAACCGTCGTCAACGCGGCGGGTGCCTGGTCAGACGAGGTCGGCACGCTCTTCGGCGCGCAGCCTATCGGGATCGTGCCGCTCCGCCGGTCGATCTTCATGGTCCCGGGCGAAACGGTCCCGGCACACCTGCCGCTGACCATCGCGATCGACGGCTCATACTACTTCAAGGCCGATGGTGACCAATGCCTCTGCTCGCCGCACGACGAAACCCCACAGCTACCTGGGGACGCCAAGCCCGACGAGTTGGAGATCGCTCGCGCGATTGAAGCGATCAACGAGGCGACGAGATTGAACATCCGGCACGTTCGTAGTTCGTGGGCTGGGCTGCGAAGCTTCGCTCCGAACCACGCTCCGGTCGTCGGCCCCGATCCCGGAGTGGAGGGTCTGTTCTGGTTCGCAGGCCAGGGTGGGTACGGCATCCAGATCGCGCCCGCCGCGGCGCGACTCGGCGCGGCGCTGATCCTCGGCGACCACATGCCTGCCGACATCTTGGCCAGCGGCTGCAACCCCGCCGATCTCGACCCCGCTCGGCTGGCTCGATCTGTGGGTCAGGCCCGCCGAGGATCCGATCTATGAGGCGACGGGGCTCCGTGGGCTCCTGTTGCTGCGGTGCGTGCGGCGGTTCGGCGGCATCACCGGGGACATCCTCGGTGCGTGCGCCGAGACCGCGGTCACCGCCGCCCTCGTCGCACTCGCGTGAAGTCCTTTTGACGCTGCCCGATTTCTTCGCTCCAATACCCGTATTGCTCGATTATGCGATGTCCGCGATGTCCGCGATGTATGATTGAATCGAGGAAAAGAAATATGGTATCGAAGGGCGAAATCGAATGACTGCTACTGGGCCCACCGACCTGATCTCCGTACTCATGTCCGACCACCGTGAAGTCGAGAGGCTGTTCGCCGAATTGGAAGCCAGGGAAGGAACCGTCGAACATCGCCGGGAACTGGTCGACCACGTGATCACGGAAGTCGCCTCCCACGTCATTATCGAGGAAACCTGGATGTTTCCGGTGTTCCGCACCTACGTCGAAGGCGGCGACAGAATCGCCGACCAGGAGATGAAGGAACACGTCGAGACCGAACGGGTAATGAAGGAACTGGAGGGCCTTTCGCCCGCCGAGTCGCACTTCGAAGAGCTGCTGAGCCGGTTCATCGCGGACATCCGCCGGCAAATCGAATGCGAGGAGAACGAAATCTTCCCCGAGCTCGGAAAGGCCTGCCCGCCGGAGCGGCTGCGCGAACTCGGCGAAAAAGCCCTGCACGCCAAGGAAACCGCTCCGACGCGCCCATAGCCCGCAACAACCGCGGCAGCACAGCCCGTTCCGGCCCATCCGAGGACGGCGGCTTCGACGAGTTCCGCGAGTTCCGCCCCAGCCGCCGCTTCAACTCAGCGTTCTCCGCCCCCGACCTCTCAATCCGCCGGTCCCGCTCGGCCAACCGTCGCCGTCAACTCTGCGACCCGCGCCTCCAACCCCTCCAGGCGCGCGAGCAATCGCCCCAGCGACACATCGCCCGGAACCGACAAACCAAGATCATGTCAGACCACCAGTCAGCACCGATAACAGGACCTCAAACCACCTGAACAGTTACCATTTAGATTCGTTCGCAAATCCGATTCAATCTCACCAAAAAAGTACCACCAAGGATCGCGGTGGGCAAGTTTTGGCGATTGATTAATACTTTATCCAGGAAAGGTGTCAGCGAATCCTATGGTTCAACAATTATTGGATGGTGATACGATTGGCGCAAGTCTGGCAAACCTGGCGCGGGCTTCACCACAATCGCGGGCGACATTTCCGGAGAGTCGTGAAACAATAACCGCGACCGAGCTGGATGAAGCAGCTACGAACGCTGCGGCCAGGTTCGTGCGTGCTGGCTTGGCTGAGGAACTAGTGGGCGTGCTAGTGGACACTAACCCCATGTTCTTCGTCACACTTTTCGGATTGTGGCGAGCCGGAGCCGCGTTGAGCGTCCTGCCAGCAACGCGGGTACTCGGCGGTGTGGACCGAACTACCCGTCAACTAGCCACCATCATGCAAGCTGCCAGCATGCGTTTCCTGGTGACAGATCAGAACCATGCCGAGATCGCTGGTCGCCTCACCGAGCTGATGCCTGGCCTGATGGTTGTCCAGGTCGGTGAACTGACCGACGAATCCTCCAGCGCACTGCCTGCCGTCAAACCGGACCGACTAGCGGTCGTGCAGTTTACGTCGGGAAGTACTAGTGCACCTAAAGGAGTAATGCTTACTCACCGCACTGTCATGGCCGGCCTGGCGGGATGTGTGGTGTCGGGTCAATTTAGCAGAAACGACGTATTCGTACAGTGGGTGCCAACGTTTCACGACATGGGTCTGATTGGTTTACTGTCCCACTGGTTAAATGGTGCTGACGTGCACGTCTTTACGCCGAGTTCTTTTCTGCGGCACCCGGCGAAGATCTTGACTTATTTCGGTGAGCATGGTGGCACGGTGCTTACTGGTCCTAATTTTTCTTATGATCAACTTCTTGACTCGATCAGCTCTGATCAGCTCGCGAATTTCGATCTGTCACATTGGCGGCTCGCTTTCAACGGGGCTGAGCCCGTTAACCCGGACACTGTAACCAGATTTACCGAGAAGTTCGCTGCGGCCGGGGTGGCGCCGTCGGTCATGTATCCCGTTTACGGCATGGCCGAGGCGACATTAGCCGTCAGTTTTCCAGACCCAGGCAGTGTCGCCCGCGTCGTCGACGTCGACCGCGCAAGCCTCAACGGCGACGGCGTCCGGATTGTCGACAGCGCCGAGATCAACATGAAGAAGGCTGTTTCAGTTGGGCGGCCCGTGCACGGGATCGAGGTCCGTATTGCGGATGCCCCGAATGACGGTACAAAGCTCGGTGAGATCGAGATTCGCGGCGACGCCGTGACGACCGGTTACTACGGCAACCACCCCGCGAACCAGGTCCAGTTCACTAGCGACAGCTGGCTGCGCACTGGTGACCTCGGGTTTTTCCTCGACGGCGAATTGTTTGTGATGGGCCGCAGCAAGGAGATGATCGTCGTCCACGGGCAGAACTTCTTCCCAGAGGATGTGGAGTCGATCGTCCGGGAAATACCGGACATCTACCGGAAGAGGTGCGTGGCGTTCCCTGTCATTGAGGGATACACGGAACGAATGGGGATCATTGCGGAGGTCCCGTCGACCGTATCTCCCGACGTGGTTCGACGGGAGATACTCAGTCGAGTTTCAGCCGAACTGTCCCTGGCACACATCGACATCAATCTGGTTGAACCCAGGTGGTTGACCCGTACCACCAGCGGCAAGTGGCAGCGCAGCATCGCGGCCCACCGCATCACTGCTTCTCGGAAGGCATAACAAGTGCCCGACCCGTCGAAATCAGCTCAGTCATCCACAGACCCTGTGCGGCTGCCCTGGCTTGACGCCATGGCTTCGTCCGGCGCGCTGGGCTATTTTCGCAGTTTCCTAGGATATCGCCATCCACTGACTAGACTTCCGGACGGCGCGATCAGCACGCACCTCACGTTCTCTCAGGAACACACATCCTATCCCGGGGTTGTGCACGGCGGTGTCATCGGTGGCGTCGTCGACCAGTTGATGGGCGACACGGTGGCGCTCGAAAGGCAGATTCTCGCCTTTTCAATTACCCTGCGCGTTCGGATGATTCGGCCATTGCTGGTGGACAGGACTTACCAGGCAAAGGCTCGGATCGACCACGACGCCTCTGGCGTCATCTGTGCCGAAGCCGAAGTGCTGGACGACTCCCCAGCGGTGCACGTGTTCGCGACAGGCAGTTTCCGACCCATTCGCTCCGACCAGGCTCGCGACATCATGAGTTTGAGTACGGCTGAACGTGTGGCGCTGAGCGAGTATTTCGAGAAGGGAGTTCATCCGCAATGAGTAGTGATGATTCCGGCATGACCAGGGACGAGATATGTCAGATGGTTCGTGACGTGCTGACGCAGCAGCTCCGTCTTGCGCCGGAGGAAATCCGACCGGATGGCATCCTACACGAACTGCCCGGCGCCGACTCTATTCGACTGCTCCAGGTCATCACCCAGCTAGAACAGAACCTGGGCCTGGAGTTCAGCGACAAAGAAATCTTCGAACCGCACACCTTCGAAGGGCTGGTAACAATAGCATGGACCCGTGTCGGACGCAAATGAGGTCAGCATAGTGCGCGAACCGATTGCCGTTCCTACGGTCGAGCAGGCACTGCGGGCCACCAACCAGCACTACGAGTTTCCTCCGACGTTCTTCGCGCGGTTCCTGGACCGTCGGCTCAAGTACAGTTCGGGCCTGTATCTGACGCCAGGCGCGACGCTAGACGACGCGCAGACGGAAAAACTGCACTTTATCGCCAAACTGCTTGATGTGCGGTCGGGTAGTCGACTGCTCGACATCGGTTGCGGTTGGGGCAGTCTCAGCCTTTTCATGGCCGAGGAATACGGGTGTCGGGTTACCGGCGTGACACCGTCTCGCGCACAGGCAGACCACATTCGCAAATGTGCCTCGACGATCGGAGTCGAAGGCCGCATCGACGTGATCGTCGGCCCGTTCTCCGAGGTGCCGATCGAGGTCGGCTTCGACGCGGTCACGATGGTGGGGTCAATCAACCATATGCCGAATCAGGATGATGTCCTGGCGAAGGTGCACGGTCTGATGCACGACGAGGCACGACTTTACCTTTCGGAAAGCTGTTTCCGCAGTGCCTCGAAGTACAAGGAATTCGCACGTCGGCCCGGCACTCTGCAAGTCACCGAGGGCATCTTCGGCTTCGCCGAGATGCACCCACTCTCCACTCTGGTGCGGGTCGTGGAGGACACCGGCCTCAGTCTCACCGGCGTGACAGACCTGACGTGGCATTTCAAGCGCACCGTCAATGACTGGATCGAGCGCGCCGTGCGCGAGCGACAGGCCATAGAGGACATCGTTCCCGGCATGTCCGAACCGTTATTGGAATACCTGCGGACCACTAATCTAGCGTGGGGCTACACGACCAAGCAGTACGCGTTGACTGCGGTGCGGAGCAGGCTTGGCGTGGCGGGCCTGACATGACGAGCGACGCCGTCCGGCACGTGGACCCGACCCTGGTGGCCCAACTAGTGGGGCAGACGACGGATCGGGCGCGGCAGCAACAGTGGAGCATCGACGATCTGGACTGGGCCGGTTTGCGGCCGGAACTGCTGACCGACGAGGACAGATCGGCGGTCAGGTTCATCACTATGATCGAGGACCACATCCCCGGCTATCTCGCCTACTTCATTCAGGTGTTTCCGGTGACCGGCGCCGACCTGGAGATCGAGGACTTCTGCTTCAACCGGGAGTACTTCCGGTTCCTCATCTCCTGGGCGAACGACGAAGACCGCCACGCCTTGGTGCTAACGAAGTACCAGATCGAAGCTGGGGTGAGCACGCCTGAAGATCTTGTAGTGGAACTGGCCACCGAAGGACGTAAGCGGTTCGCCCTACCCTACGAGCGGCCCATTCAAGCATTCACGTACACCTTAATACAGGAGAAGGCAACCCAACTGTTCTACCAGCTCTTGAAGGACGCTATCTCTGAGCCAGTGCTCGGGGACCTGTTGAACCGGCTCGCCAGAGACGAGGCTCGACATTTCGCCTTCTACAACAAGCTGGTCAGCTCTTACGTCGAACGGCACGGCCTGGCATCCATCGTGCCTGACCTGAAGGATGTGCTGGAGACCTTCCGGATGCCGTTGGCCGACACTCTGGACAACTACTGGCGTTGGTCACTGAAGATCGCGAACCAGCTAAGCTACGACCATACTGAAGCGTACGAATCGGTGGCGCGCTTGGTTGAGTCGTTCGTGAAGTCGCGAGGTGAACCGTCGACCGAAGATCTGCTGTCGTTCATCGCCCGAATTCGCGCGGTGTGATTGAGCGATGACGTCGTACAGTGCATATGGCACCCGGGACGTGGTCCACATCACGAAACACGGCTGGAGTACTGAGACAGTCCCGCCTTCGTGTGTTCGGGCCCCGGCGTGGCTTCGTGGCCGCGCATCCGCGGGTTAATTGCCGGGCAAGCTCGCGTTTGAGTTCACCGCGGGCGTGAACGTAGATCGTCTCGGTGCTCACCCGCATCTCCGGGGTCTCAGGGAAGTCCTGGACCAGCCGGTGACTGCTCTGCTGCGGCGACCACTTCTTGCGCAACTTCGCCTCGACATAGTCACGCAACTGCGTGTTGCTCAGCAATTTCGGCTCCTTCGGGCGGGCCCTGCGCTGGACCGAAGCCCGATGCGCAGCATGCGGCATATAGCATGAGCGGACACCGCGTTGCGGCTCGGCTCACAGCTACAGAGGCTGAATGGTTGGGGTTACGGTGGTTCGAGTCCGGTGTGGGCGAAAAAAGCGTCGAGGAGTTGGGGTCGGTACTGGATGCGTTTGAGCCGGTTTTTGATTACGGCGACGAGGTGGTCGATCCCGTGGACGATGAGGTTGCCCAGGCTGCGTTTGACGTGGGACCAGACGTGTTCGATGGGGTTGAGGTCGGGGGCGTAGGCGGGAAGCCGGATCACGTGCAGCCAGTCGCGTGCCCCGATCAACTCGCGCATCGCCGCACTGATGTGGGTGTTCAGATTGTCCCAGATCAGCACGATCGGGCCGCCCAGTTGCTGGTGCGCGGCGTCGAGCAAAGCGGCATAACCGGCCTCGGCAAAGCTGCGCCGCTCGCCTTTGCGGCCACGATCGGTGCGGATGCGATAGATCAACCGGGACCGCCAGCCGGGCTTGAGACACACGAGACCGGCGACCGAGATCCGGCCGGATCCTTTGCCGGACACCGGAACCTGCGGGGTGTGTCCGCGACGGCCCCAGGTCCGGGCTTTCGGCGGACGCAGGGTCTGACCGGCCTCGTCCTCGAAACACAGCCACGCACCCTGCTCCGCCGCTACCGTTTTCCCGCCGGCCACGTCTCCTTGCGCCAGGTGGTGATGGCCTGCTCATCCCACTCGACCGCCCGCTGCGCCGGAACCTGGGGCGAGAATCCGATGCGGTGCAACAGATACGACACCCCGCGCACGGCGGATGTGGAACAACCGGGCGATCAGATCAGCCACCCGCGCCAGCGTCCAGCATTGATCCTCACCAAACCCATACGCAGCCGGCCCGGCCTCCAACGCCCGGGCCAACCGGGCCCGGCGCTGCTCATCCAACTGGCAGACGGATCCGCTGGGTCCCTTCGACACCAACGCCTCCGGGCCACCGTCACGCCACCGGCGCCGCCACACATACACCGCATTGGTCGACACCCGCAATCGCTGCGCGATCTGCCGCACCGGCACGTCCTGGGCGAACCACTCAGCCGCCTGCAACCGCACCGCCTCACGTTGGACCCTGCCCCGCTCGGTCAGGCCACCTCCATCCGCGTACCTCATCCACCCCTGGATAGATCATGAACCCATCACAAGCGGGGAGGGCACGCCGAGCAGACCAAGATCAACCCCGACGATTCAACCTAATGAGCGACGCGGAGTCCTTGCTCTTTCGTCATGTCGAGCGATCCGTGCCCGCTTTGCGCGATACCCGCGCGAAACAATCCGTGTGCCTCGGGAATCGACATCAGAGCCACGACGCTCATCGCCCCGGCGGACTCGCCGCCGATGGTCACCTTGGCCGCATCGCCACTGAAGGCGCCGATGTTGTGCCGGATCCACCGTAGGGCAGTAATTTGGTCTCGCAAAAAGTTTTCCCAGCGTTCCCCTCCGGATCGACCGGCAGCGCGCCCACCGCTCCCAGCCGGTAGTTCACCGTGACGATGATGATGTCTTCCTGGACGGCAAGACTGGCTCCGTCATACCACAGTGTCCTCGTCCTGCACGGCGCCCGGGTGGTAGAAAACCCACTCCGGGGATCACCGCCGACAGCGGCTCGAGACGCCGCAAAGAGATCGCCCCGTACCGCGTGGCGTCGCGCACTCCGTCCCAGGGCAGCGGCTCGGCAGGTGGCGCGAAGCGCAGGTCGCCGACCGGCGCGGCGGCGAAGGGAATTCCCTTGAAACTAACGACTCCGTCCCCGAGAGCACCCCGCACGGTGCCTTGGCCGGTCTCGACTTCGATATTCATGACGCGTCGCTCCTGTTGGGCTGGCGGTTGTCACGCGGACATGACTCGCCAAGCGTTTTCGACGACCTCCGGTGGAGCGGTGTCCAGGGACCCCACGTGGTAAGGCGGTTGCGGTGCGTACTCGATGATGAGCTGAACGGTTTGCGCCATGTCGTCGCCCGCGATCAAACCGGCAAGTGTCAGCGCCATGTCGATGCCCGCCGAGACCCCTGCCCCGGTCACGTAATGACCGTCGATGACGACCCGCTCCTTCGACGGCGTTACACCGAACTCCGCGAGATTTTCGAGCATGGCCCAGTGGGTCGTTGCCCGACGACCTTTGAGGACTCCAGCGGCGGCGAGAATCAAGGACCCCGTGCAGACGGAAGTCGTCCACGCGGAGGTCCGATCGACCGTTCGCAACCATTCGTGCAAGTTCCCGTCGGCCATCTGGCCCGCCTGGCCGGGGCCTCCACCGATGAGCACCATGTCCGGGCTCGGCACGTCGGCGAGACCTGCGACGGCGTTGATCGACAGGCTCCGCAAGTCGTTGACGACGAGGCCCGGACGCTCAGCAACGAAGACGACATCGGTGTCCGGAAGGCGGCCGAAGACCTCATATGGTCCGATGACGTCCATCGACGTGAATCCGGGATAGAGAACGATCGCGACCTGCACAGCGGCACTCCGTTCGTTGTGTTCCAGATTTTACTGTCCCTCCCCTGGCGATATTGGCATTGGAGCAAGGGGACGACAACGACACATGCACCACCAATTCGGCCATGACCGAGCCGGTGCGCCTGGATCTCCGTGCGCTTACGTCATCAAGCCCTTACGGGCCGGGCCGCCTGGACACGGCGCTTGACACTCTGCGGTGCGCGCCACTCATTCGGGCGCGCACCGCCTGCGATCACGACGGCGGCGAACGGCCCCCTCGATCCCAACACCGCGCACGAAACCCACCGGGTGCCAAGCGCGGCGACGCTCACGTACTGGCCATCGACGACTTGGCGAAGGTACGGCGGTACTCGGTGGGCGAGACGTCCAGGTCACGCATGAACGCGCGACGCATCGCCTCCGGCGTCCCGTATCCGCAACTGCGCGCGATAAGAACCACGCCGTCGCGGGTGTCGGTCAGCATCCGCTGCGCGGCCTCCAAACGGATGAGGTCCACGTAACGGCCAGGGGTTATCCCGACCTGATCGGCGAACGCACGAGCGAATTGCCGGGTGGACAGGCCGGCGCGCCGCGCCATGGCGGGAACCGACAGGTCGGAGGCAAGGTTGGCGACGGCCCAGTACTGGACCTCACGAAGCGGATCCGAGCGGGCGATCTGCGCCGAAAGCTGCGCGCTGAACTGCGCCTGGTTGCCGGGCCTGCGCAGGAAGACCACCAGGAGCCGCGCGATCTCGTGTGCTACCGCGCGACCGAAGTCCTCCTCGACCAAGGCGATGGCAAGGTCCACCCCGGCCGTCACTCCCGCCGACGTGGAGATCGGACCATCCCGGACGAAGATCGGGTTCGGATCGACCGATATCCGGGGATACCTGCTCGCGAGGTCGTCACAGGACCCCCAGTGCGTCGTCGCCCGGCGGCCGTCCAGCAGCCCGGCCTCAGCCAAGAGATACGCCCCGGTGCACACCGACACCACACGCTTCACCTCGGGAGCACGCTGGTGGAGCCATATCGCGAGCCGGCTGTCGGCATATTCTATACCCGGCCCACCTGGCACGAGAAGAATGTCAGGGTCGTCGGCATCAAGTAGGTCAAGGTCAGGAACCAGCCGGAGGCCTCCGGCGCTTCGCACGGTCTCGCCGCCAAGCGAAGCGGTGCGAACGACGTAGGGAGGCGTGTCCACATTTCCGGTGAAACGCGCCGCCACCGAGAAAACGTCCAGAGGCCCCGCCACGTCGAGGGGCTGCACGCCATCAAACAGGATGACGAGTACGGATTGGGTTCTCACCTGGGCGATACTCCCATCGCGGAGTGTCTGCTTTGGCGGGAACTCCCTCTTTCGGTCGATCCGGGCATCATCGGATGGCCCGGAGCATCGCTCGGCGGCGGAACAGGGATAAGTCCCGGTCCAATCGTCGCGTCGGTCGCCTACACCGGCCAGCCTCGCGAACGAGGCAGCCTCACGCGCACTAACCTGAAGTGACCTTGACCCCGGTTGTCCGGACGTCAAGGTGTCCGGACAACCGGGGTCCCGACGGCCTCAGTCGGCCGGGGATCATCATCCACAACCCCCGCCGCAGGGGCTGCCAAGGGGGGTGGAGGCTCAGTCTCCGTGCACCAACGACAAGTAGCGCACGGTGGGCGCGCCGATGCCGGTCTCGGTGTCGAAGCCCCGTCCGACCTGAGGGGTCGTCGGGAGCGGCGGCGTCACCGGCATCTGCCCGAACAGTTGGAACAGAACCGGAGCCCGGGTGCCGTCAGCCGCGACCTGGCGATAGGTGACTGCCGCCGGAACGGCACCCGGCAACTTGTCGATGTCGCGGAACGCCCCCGTGTACGCCAACCTGTACAGCACAGGGTTGGCGAATCCGAGCGGCTTGCCCCCGCGCGCCTGCTGGGCCAACGCCTGCACGCCGGCGAACAGCGGTGCCGACAGGCTCGTGCCGCCGATCCTGGCCTCGGTGTACTGCCACGTGCTCGGGTCGCTGGTCGGAGAGCCACCCAGTGGCGTGCCGCCCACCAGCATGCCGGTCGTCCCGTCGGCGTCCATCGCGACATCCGGCCCGGTCCGGTCCACCATGCCGTCGGGCCCGGTCGCCTCCTGGTCGGAGACCACACCCCGCTGGTACCACGGCCGCGGCAGGCCCACCATCCAACCGCCGCCCGCGCCGCCAGCGCTCTCGGGCTGCTGCCAGGACTGGCCGTCGGAGCTCAGTCGGCTGGTGCCGTCGCCCCAACCGGTCTCCCACATCCGCGAACCGTCCGGTCCGATGGCCAGCGAGGTGCCGCCCACTGCGGTGGTCCAGTCGCTGGCCGCGGCCGGGTTGAAGAAGTTGCCCGCCGGGTCGTGGCCGCCGTCGCCGCTGGAATAGTAGAAGCCGACGCCCTGCAGCGCGCCTTCCTGGTAAAGCTGGTCGTACGCCTTGCCCAAGCCGGGTGGAGCGGCGAAGGCCAGGGACAGCGAGACCACCGAGGCCCGCGTGTGGTCCAAAGCGTAGATCAGGCTATCCAGGACGGTGCCGTAATTCTCGGTTGACATACCGATCGACACAATGTTGGCGTCCGGCGCCATGCCGTGGACCGCTTCCACGTCCATCGTATTCTCGATCATCCCGCCGCCATCCTCCTGTGGTAGTGGCGGGGCCGAGCCGTCCGGGGTGGGCACCACGGTGAGCTGGCCGGTCCGCAACTGCTGGGTGCCGGTGTGGGCCGACCAGGTGTTCACGTCGTGTTCAAGCGTGTCCATGGCGGGCATCACCACGGCGACGGTCTCCCCCCGGCCCGTCTCAGTTGCTTCGTCCAGGCCGTAGGCGTGCTTCAACTGCTTGGGCGTGTAGCCGCACGGCGCCAGCGTCGGCGTTTGGCCGTTCACTAGCGGCACGCTGGTGGCCTGCTGCTCGCCCCAGTACTTCGAGCACTTCGAGGAGGAGTCAGCGGGCAGCGCGGACGTGCGGGGGTACGACACGCCGCCCAGCTTGGCGGGGCGGTTGATGCCCGTGCCCACAGTGCCCACAGAGTCCTTGGCGTTGGCCCGGCCGGAAATGGGCACCGGAAAGCTGTCGGTGCCGAGAGCGAGCACTAGCGGGCCGAGGTCGGCAGGCACGCTTAACTCGCTCTTCGGGATCTGCCAGTGATACGGGTCGCGGGTGTCCGGATCGGTGTAGTCGTCAAAGGTGACGTCGAAGGCGGAGGCCATCTGCCCGAGCGTGCCGGTGACCTTCAGTGTTCGCCAGTTCGGCTGCGTGACAGTCAGCCCGGCCGAGGTCAGCCAGTCCCGGATCCGGCCGAGCTGCGCCGGTGTGAGCTCGTTCTCAGCCTGGTTCTGCTGAGGTGTGCTCTGCTTCCCGTAGTCCGGACTGCCGGGTGTGGACTCCGACCGGGCGTGGGCGGCCAGGGCCGCCGGGTCGCGTACGCCGAGATGGATGTTGTCGCTCACGACTATGCCGGTGTCCGACGGGCCATTGTCGATGAGACCATAGTCGGTCTGGTAGCCGGTACCGGTGAGCGGCACGCGGGACTGCCCCGCGAGCGCTGTCCCGACTCCGGTCATGGTCAGCGTGGCCGCACAGGCTGTAGCCAGCGCCAACCGATAGCGAGCTTGTCGCACGGATCTGCCTCCTAGTGTTTCCCTTGAACAGCGGACAGGTGGTCATGCAGCTTTCGCTGCATCTATGGGGGAGTGCTCGTAACAGGCAAGGCTGGCCACCCCCGGTAGCGGCGTTTATCGCTGTGCCGGTCAACCGCGGCAACGAGGTCCCGCCCCGGTAGCAACAGATGGCGGTGACAGCGCTCGTGTTGAAATTTCGACCAGAACGATTTGACCGGGCTGTTGTTCGAACAAATTCATGGTACATGCATGGGTCATTTCACGGTCTTATTCGTTCCCTTGTGTTCACCGACCGCGGCCTTGCCGTGCAAAAGCTACCACCACAGGAATAACGACTCCATTTCTCGCGCGTGAGATCAATGGCACACTCCCGTGTCATGTCCGTGAAATTCGCGCGGACCGGACTCACACCGGCAAGCGACGACGAGCTGACAACCAGACATCACCTACACAAGGTCACCTCAAGTTTGCTGGTCGCGCGAAACGAAGTCGAGTCGAAGCGTCCGCGAACCGGATTGCACGGTCGGTGATTGGCCGTGCGGAACTCCAGCGGTATCCAGGACCTCGCTGAACCATTGTTCGAAGGCACGCTCGCTCCTACTGACGACTACGGCATCGAGGGAATCAAGTAGCTTGGTGCCCGCGCTTCCAAACGGAGCACCCGTCTGGCCGTCCCGACGCCGCGGTACGGACCGGAGGCGAGCACCGTCCATGTTCGCTCGCCGAAGTGCAAGGGTGATCGCTTCGACCGTGACGATCGGACCGACCTTGAGTGCGCCCCAGTAGATCTCGTCGGGTAGGTCCAGCTCCGACGAGTAGATCGTCACGGTTGGTTTCTCAAAGGCTAGCCTCGGTCTTAGTAACCGCTGACGAGTTAGAGGGAAATCTCGGTAATCCCCTCCCCGTCGAACTGAAACTGCGTGTCCCGCCGCCGCATGGGCCGTTGTACCTGCGTGACACCCTCGACGGCTATCTTCGAACGACCGGCGCGCGGACCTTACTGCTTCTGACAGGGGCCTCTGAGGAATCCGCGAGGCTGTTCGGCGTTGGTGGCGGAGTCGTACTGGCGTGCAACGCCCGCACCCTGGTGGAGACCATGTCGTCCGAAACCTTCGGCCGCGCGGTGATCGATATCCGCAACAAGGTCGCCCACGGAGAGATACTTTGAGGCGCCAGGAAGACCGGTCGGCTACCGCCCTCCCCTCCCCTCCCCTCCAATGCCACTTGACCAGTTGAAAGCGCTTTATTCCGCGCTCGTGGCACTCAGCCTTCTTCTGGATCGTTCTTCTTGCCGGAGGGGAAACTTCACGAACCCAGAGCTGCCGTCGGCGGAGTTCTCGCGGCCCGGATGGCGGGGTAGAACCCTGCTACGGCCCCGATCACGAGCGTCGACCCGACCGCGGCGGCGATCGCCACCGGCGGCAGAGCGAACGGCCAATCGTCGACGAGGGCCGTCACCCACGTCACAGCGGCGCCGAGACCGGACCCGAGCACCCCGCCGAATGCGGAGAGCAGGAGCGCCTCACCGAGGAACTGCACGAGGATGTGCCGACGTGTCGCGCCGAGCGCTCTTCTCAGCCCGATCTCACGCCGGCGTTCGAGTACCGAGATGACCATCGTGTTGGCCACGCCGATCCCGCCGACGAGCAGCGCGATCGACCCGATCCCGACCAGCAGGGTGGTGAAGGCCTGGTTGGCCGCGTTGCGTGCGGCGAGCGCGTCGGACGGTCGCGAGACCTCGACCTCGCTCGGCGACTGTGGGGAGATTGTCGGGCCGAGCAGTGAGCGCACCAGGTCCACGGCCTTGGTGGCCGAACGTTCATAGACTGTGGTTGGACTCCCGTTGAAGCCGAACAGTTTTTTCGCGATGGGCGCGCCGATGAGGGCCGCGCGGTCGAGGTTCGCTGCGAGGGCGATCGGATCGAGGATGCCGATGACCGTGAAATACTGGCCTCCCAGCCAGATCTGCGTTCCGGGCGAGACGACGCCGAGGCGTTCGGCGGCGGCGTGTCCGAGAACCACGGTCGGGTAGCCGGACGTCGCGGGGTTCAGCCAGGCGCCGGTCCGCACGCTGCCCGACACGACCTGCAGGAGCGACTCGTCCGCGACCATGGTGGTGATCCCGCCCGTCGCGTCGGGGTCCGACAGCGGGCTCCGGTATACCGGGGCGGGCAGCGTGGAGGTACTGCTCACCGACTGGACGTCCTCGATCCTGCTGACCTTGCCGACGGTGCCGGGAGGAAGGGTCGTGCGCTGGCCCAAGAGGTCCTTGCCCGCCGTGGCCGTGAGGAGGTTGGTGCCGAGCCGGTCCAGTTCGTCGTTCAAGCGCGCCTGGCTCGACGCCGAGATCCCGACGACGGCGATCATCGCAGCGATCCCGATCGCGATGCCGAGCGCGGAGAGGACCGCGCGCATCGGACGCGCCCGGAGTCCGGTCGTGCCGAGTCGCATCACGTCACGGCCGAGGAGCCGGGACCTGGGCCGCGCCGGGGCGGACGCCGTGGTCATACGGCCACCCCGGACTCGACGAGGTCATCGACCACGCGGCCGTCCCTGATGCAGATCCGCCGGGGTAGCCCCTCGGCCAGCTCGACGTCGTGGGTGATCACCACGACGGTCGTGCCCTGTCTGTTGAGTTCGTGCAGCAGTTCGACGATCGCGGCGCCGGCGGCGGTGTCGAGGTTGCCGGTCGGCTCGTCGGCCAGCAGCAGCGGCGGATCGCCGACGACGGCGCGGGCGATGGCGACGCGCTGGCGTTCACCGCCCGACAGCTGGTTCGGCCGGTGGCCGAGCCGGTGCGCGAGTCCGACGCGGTCCAGCGCGGCAGCTGCCCGTCGGCGGCGTTCGGCGCGCGGCGTCCCCGTGTAGAGGAGCCCGTCCGCCACGTTGTCGACCGCGGTGACCCCCTCGGCGAGGTGGAACTGCTGGAAGACGAAGCCGATCCGGTGCGCCCGGAGCGCCGACAGGGCACGGTCGTCGAGATCGGCGACGACCAGGCCGTCGATGCGCGCGATCCCTGAGGTCGGGCGGTCGAGTGTGCCGATGATATTCAGCAGCGTCGACTTACCGGAGCCGCTCGGCCCGACGATGGCGACGAGTTCGCCCCTCTCGACGGCGAGCGAGACCCCGGCGCACGCGAGCACCGGCGGATCCCCGTAGCACCGCTCGACGTCCTCGAGCGAGATGATGGCAGTCATCGGTTGGGCACCACCACTCGCTGTCCCGCCGCCACGCCGCCGTCGGAGATCTCCACTTGGCCCCCCGCGAACAGCCCGGTCGTCACGGGAACCTTCCGTGTCGTGCCGTCGGCCTCGACGACCTCGACTCCGAAATGCTCCGGCGTGATGGCAAGCAACGCACTGACCGGGACGGACAGGACGTTCTTCCTCTTCGCGCTCGGAACGCTGACCGTCACCGACGCCTCCTGCAGAGACCCGGCCGCCGCGGGGTCGTCGAGTGTGACGACGATGGGGATGACCGTTTCCTTCTGATCCCCTGAACCGGGCTTCTCGGTGGGTGTGCCGACGGAAGAGATTGTGCCGGCGGTCCTGGTGCCGCCCGGCAGGTCGAGGCCGACCTTCGTGCCGACAACCGCGAGTTGCTGGTTGGCGAGCTTGAGGTCCGCATCGACGATCCGGGTTGTGGCTGTTGTGGCGAACAGCTCGGCTCCTTGGCCCGTCTGGTCGCCTACCTGGGCCTTGACCGTGCCGATCCGGAGGTCGCCGGCCGCGAACAGAACCGCACCGAGTGCCAGTCGACCGGTGACGGCGAGGCCGTTCGCCTTCTGCCACCGCTGGATCGCGTCGGTCGTGAACCAGGAGAACTCCTGGTCGGGTTGTTTGGTGAAGTAGCCGAGATCGCGCAGGCTCGTTTCCAGCTCCTGCACGTCGGGCCCTTTCTCCATGCCGCTCTCGAAGTCACGCCACGCTGGCACGCCGCCGCGAAAGAGGAACACGGGTGTGTTGTCGACGGCGTAGAGCTTTCCGCCGAGCGGCACGACCGTACCGGGCGTCGGCACCTCGGTGACGATGCCACCGCGCGCGGACCGGATCGTGCGCGAGTCGGCGAACCGCAGGGTGCCGGAGGCGCTCGTGCTGCTCACCAAGTCCCCTCTGATCACCTCCTCAGTGGCTCCGTGAAACGTTTGCGCGGCATCGGGAGCGCCTTCACCGGACCGGACCGCAGCGAGAACCCCGACTCCCGTGCCGGTTGCCACGACGACGGTCGCGACCAGCCCCATCAGGACGCGACGACGTGGCCGGCGAGCCAGCTCCGGCGCATCGACCGCGGGCTGGTGCTCAGCCACCTCCGACATCACTTGCCCCCGCCGGTCGTGCGCTCGACGACACCTTCGGGTGCGCAGGTCGTCAGGACGTCTTCCGGCGTGTTCTGCGGGATGGCCAGCGGCGAGTCGGCCGTGGGATCCGGCACGTTGACGCCGTGTTCGCGGAGGCACTTGGCGATCTTCAGGTGATCGGCCAGCAACTGCTCGTCCGTCTTTCCGTGTCCGCTGTCCTTCCGCGCGGGCGGAGTGCCCAACTGCTCTTGACATGCCTTCGACGCGTTCTCGAAAGCGGTCATGTCGCCACCGTTGTCGAGCTGGATACCGCCGTCCCCGGAGGGATCGCGCATGTTCACGCCGTGCTCGCGCATGCATCCGGCGAACGCGAGCTGGAACTCGTCGAACGACTCGAACGACCGCTTCCCCGACGAGACCGATGAGCTCGGGGCCGGGTTCGAGGTGCTTTCAGCCGCTCCGCACGCACCCAGCAGGGAGACGAGCAGGGGAACCGCGGCCAGTGCGGCAAGGGCGGAGACCCGGCGCTTGGTCATGTCTTACTCCTTCGGATCGAGCCGCGACAGTGGTGCCGCGGACGCCGAGCAGTCGACCAACCGGCCCGTTCTCGCTCCGTTCAGAAAAACCTTTATCAATCCAAAACAGACGGTATGGTTGCCTGGGGTCGTCCAGAACCCGGCAGAGGAGCACCCCGCATGCGTGTCCTGATCGCCGAAGACGAGCCGTACCTCGCCGACGCGATCCGCATCGGCCTCCGTCGCGAGACCATCGCCGCCGACGTCGTCCACGACGGCACGGCCGCTCTGGAGTCGGTCACCGTCAACGACTACGACGTCATCGTGCTCGACCGCGACCTGCCGGGCGTCCACGGCGACGAGGTCTGCGCCAGGATCGTGGCCGAGCACCCGCGGCTGCGGGTACTCATGCTCACGGCCGCCCGCACACTCGGCGAGCGCGTGGCCGGCTTCGAGCTCGGCGCCGACGACTACCTGATGAAACCGTTCGAATTCCCGGAGCTGGTCGCCAGACTGCGCGCGCTCGAACGCCGCACACAGCCCGCCCGGCCTCCGGTGGTGGAGTCGCACGGCGTCCGGCTGGACGCGTTCCGTCGCGAGGTCTACCGCGAGGGCAGGCTGATCCGGCTGAGCAGGAAGGAGTTCGCGGTGCTGCAGGTGCTCATGAACGCCGAAGGCGGGGTGCTGAGCGCCGAGGTGCTGCTGGAGAAGGCCTGGGACGCGAATACCGACCCGTTCACCAACACGACGCGGGTCACCATCTCGAACCTCCGCAAGCGCTTGGGCGAGCCGTGGGTCATCCGGACGGTTCCCGGTGTCGGCTACCGGTTCGGGGCTTGACGTGCGGCCACGGCGCTCAGGAGACCGCAGGCTGCCGATCCGAGTCAGGCTGACCTTGAGCTATGCGGGCATGGTCACCGGCTGCGGTGCCGCCTTCACCGCGATCGTCTACCTTTTCATGCGCTTCGTGCCGAGTTACCTTGTTGCCGAGGACGTGCGATTGCCGGTGCAGGGGGTGGGGGGCAGCACCAGTCGTTCGCCCGGCGGGGTGGCGATCACCAGTCCCACCGACTTCCTGCACGTGCTCCTGGTGGTCTCGCTGATCGCCCTGACGATCCTGGCGGTCCTCAGCGGCGTTGTCGGCTGGATCGTCTCAGGTCGGATCGTCAAGCCGTTGGCGGCCATCAACGCTGCTGCTACCCGGGCCGCGACCGGCGACCTCGACCACCGAGTCGGGTTGGCGGGTCCGAGGGACGAGATCCGCGACCTTTCCGACACCTTCGACCGCATGCTGGCGTCCCTTCAACGCGCGTTCGCGACCCACCGCCGCTTCGCCGCGAACGCGTCGCACGAACTGCGGACCCCCCTGGCGACGACGAAGACGATGATCGACGTGACCCTGGCCGACCCGGACTCCGACGCGGAGGAACTCCGCGCGCTGGCCGAGCGCGTGCGGGAGATGAACCAGTCGAGTATCGAGACGGTCGATGCGCTCCTCGACCTCGCTGATGTGGACAGCGCTACATTGACCCGCCGGCCGGTCGATCTGGCACCAATCGCCGCCGCTGTTGTGCGTGGCCTCTCGGCCGAGGCGAAGTCCGGCAACATCGACCTCTCCGGGCCGGCCGGCGCGACGACTGCGGTGGGTGATCCTGTGCTGATCCGCCAGGCCATTTCCAATCTTGCCCGCAACGCCGTCCGACATAACCGATCCGGGGGCCGCGCGAGCGTGCGACTGTCTGTCCACAACGGATCCGCGCGCGTCACGGTCACCAACACTGGTCCGCCCGTGTCCCCGGTCTCCCTGGAATCGCTCACCGAACCCTTCGTTCGAGGCACCGGCCGCACCCTCACCCGAAAATCGGGCCACGGGCTCGGTTTGGCGATCGTGTCCGGAGTGGCCGCGGCGCATGACGGCACACTGCGGCTCCACCCCAACCCCGACGGCGGCCTGACCGTCCACCTCGACCTCCCACGCGTCGTCACCACCGGCTAGAACCCTTGTGGCACAACGCCTCTGGTCGAGTACCAGCAATTTCCCGTATTGATGGAATATCCTTCCATGGAAGGTCGCACGGCCGAGCTTGGTGACGTCGAAGTTTTCCCCGGCGAGCACGAACGCACCACCTGTTTCCCAGTTCAGATGGCCTGTCGGTGATCTTCGCCGGTGGGCCTTCGGTGTGTTCGGGAAGCATTAGTCAGCCATCGCTGATCCGCGGCATCGCCCGCAGGAGGACCAGGCTTCGCCGGCGGTGATGAGATCGGCCACGGTCGGCGCGGCGGAACGGGCCAGTTCGCGGCTCTGGTGAAGGTATCGCTCGGTGACAGTGCCGCTGGAATGTCCGAGGTCGCGAAAGATCTGCCGGACCGGCACACCATGCGCCTCAGCGGTCTGGGCCTAGAAGTGCCGGATCGCGTGCGGGTGGACGGTCTCGGCGATGGACCGCAGCTGCGCCGTGTGTCCGCGCTCGGTGCTCGACGTCGTCGTCATCCGGGCCAGGTAGCGCAGCATGTCGGTGATCTGCTGGGTTGCGGCCGGGCCTGGTCACGGCGGCGAACAATGGCGGGCGGGTTAACTGGCACCTGTCCGGCCGGCGCGATCTCCCGCGTGGTCTGGGCCTGGTCGCGCTCGGCGAGGTACTCCTCGACCGCGACCAGGGCCATGCTGGTGAGCCGGACCCAGCGGCGTTTGCGGCCCTTACCGTTGATCCACAGCGCCGGTGCCCCGTCCGGTTCGGCGCGGTGCAGGACTTTATTTTGATCAGCTCGATGCGCGGCCAGATCCACCACGGGGACCGTGTTCTCCTGTGTCAGGAGGCGGCCGCCAGCGACGGCGAGGGTGCGGAGATGTACATCAAGCAGCGCACGGCCGGTACTTCGCAGCACACTTTCCCGGCAGCGCGTGTACCCAGATACACGAGATCACC
>NZ_JBHUKR010000003.1:0-56721 GCF_042684065.1 Amycolatopsis pigmentata
CGCCCGAGCCGCTGCGCTGGAAGCGACCCGCGCCGCCGCGCTCGCCGCGTTAGCAGCGCCGACCGCCTCCTGCGCGGCGGCGGCCGCGTTGTTCGCCGCCTCCGCCGCCTGCGCGGCGGCCGAGGCGGCGAGAGCGGCGTTCCCGCCCGCGCTCGCGCTTGCCTGCTTCGCCCGCTCCGCGGCCTGCCTGGCCTGCTCGGCTTCCTGTACCGCCTTCGCCGAGGCGTCCTTGGCCGCCTGCGTCTCCTGCGCGGCCTGCTCTCCAGCATCCTTCGCAGTCGTGGCCAACTGCTCGACCGTGGCAGTCTCCTGATCGCGGGCCTCGGCGATCGCCAGATCATGATCGAGGAACTGGCTGTAGGCATCAGCGGAACCTGCATCCAACGCCCGCTGCGCGGCCGTACGCACCTCCGGGCCACCACCCGTCAGGATCTGATCAATCCGGATGCGCTGGTCGTTGTCGTAGGGAATCTGCCACCCGGTTGCCAGGAAAGCCTGTAACGCCTTTGGCGTGCCATCATCCAGCGCCGCCTGTGCGGCCTTCTTCAACTCTGTGCCACCGCCGGCCAGGATCTGGTTGACCCGCACCCGCTGATCGATGCCCCACGGCGTCTGCCACCCGGACTCCAAAAACGTCAGCAACGCGCCATCGTCGGTGGAATCCAACGCCTGCTGCGCGGCCGCCTTCGTCGACGGCCCACCCGCAGTGAGCATCCGGTCCACGCTGATGCGCTGGTCGACTGCCTTCGCCCGCGCCAGATCCGTGGTCAGAAACGCATCGATATCAGCATCCGTACCGGCCAAAGCCTTCTCCGCCGCCGCCCTCACCGTCGGCCCACCGGAAAGCCACAACGTGACGACCTGCCCACGGTCGATCTCCGGGTCGACCGGCGCAACAGAGTCAGCAGACGCCGAGGGGACAACCAGCAGGCTCGTGCACAGCAGCATCGTCAAGAACGCAGCGAGTCCATGGAAAAAGCGACGCAAAGACGATTTCATTGTTGCCCCCGAGCCTTTCGTGCCGGAAAATGAAATCCGCACAGAACACCGAAAAAGAACAGTACACAGAAAACAATGCAGAGAGTACGTGTCGTACATCACATCTCTTTTCGGTAATGGCGCAAGATCGTGCGCGATCTCCCTGATTGGCACGTCAGGACCTACTAGGATTATTGGGCGAGGGAAATGCGCATTCGGAGTAGTTTATTGGCCCTTATGGCCGTAGTCGGCGTGGCGGTCGCGTTCGGTTTTTGGACCGCGTCGGCGCATGCCACGCCGGCCGCGCAGTCCGATCAGCAGCCCTCGCTGGTCGAGGATTTCACGTATCCAGGCGCCAAGGCGATCGCCGCGCAGTACGGCGTAACCCTGATCTCCGGCGACGGCCACATCGTGTTCGCCGACTGCACAACCCCGGTGGAAAACAACATCGGGGTCCTGCAGGTCCGGACCACCGATACCATCGGCTCTAACGGTACGGGGTTGCTGTGCTTCAAGGTCCTCGGCGTCCCCGGACACCTCGACCTCATGGTCCCGGCCGTGTTTGAGATCCGCGGGGACGGGCGCGCCGCGGGAGCGGGACACAAGGTCACCGCCGAGCTGACCACGGACAGCGGGGAACACACCACGGTGGCAGTCAACCCCAGTGGCAGCACCGCGGTCGGCGTCGGTGCCGGCCCGGACAACAAACCCACCACCCTGCTCACACTTGACGCCACACCCTGACCGTCCTCGGCAACCGAACCGTCCAGCACGTAACGCATCCAGGGCACCGCTGCGGCTGTAGCCGTGAAGCTCTGCCCAGCCGGCCTGCGCCTGACTCCGACCAGAACGATCTGCCTTTCAAGGAGAATTCCATGTCCGGCTTTTCACGAAGACGCCTTGGCGCCACCGCCACGGCCGTGGCTGTCGCACTGTCCAGCGCTGCTGTGTTCGCCTCTCCGGCCGGGGCGGTGACCGGTGACGCCTCCCCAGATGGGGGGTCCGGGGCTGTGGTGAAACTCAGCAACACCAGCGGGGCATGCAGCGGGGTGCTGGTCGCGGCGCAGTGGGTGCTGACCTCAACTACCTGTTTCCCGAACGCAACCCCGTACGCAGCGCCTCCGGTCGCGACCACCGCGACCCTCGGGCGAGGCAACCTGGCCACCGGCACCGATGGGCATGTCGTGGCGGTAACCGAACTGGTCCCACAACCCAGCCGGCCGATCATGCTCGCTCGGCTCGCCACCCCGGTCACCGACGTCTTTATCGCCCCACTGGCGACGACCCCACCCCAAGTCGGGGACAGCATCTTCATCGGAGGATACGGCCGCACCGCCACCGAATGGGTGCCCGACCAACTCCACTTCGCCACCGTCACCGTCGACACACTCGGCACCACAACCTTGGCCATCAGCAGCAGCACCGGCCCCACCACCTGCAAAGGCGACGCCGGCGGACCCGCCTGGCGCACCACCGCCACCGGCGCCACCGAACTCCTCGCCCTGCACCACACCTCCTGGCAAGGCGGATGCTTCGGCGAAACCGAAACCCGCACCGGTGCCACCGAAACCCGCATCGACGACCTGCACGACACCCTGACCCAACAAACCACCAGCCCGATCCTGGCCCGCTACCTCGACCTCGGCGGCGCACCCTCCTTCCTCGGTGCCCCAGTAGGCGGCGAGTTCACCGTCGCCGAGGGCCGCGGGCAGGGCTACGAACACGGTGCCATCTACTACTCGCCTGCCACCGGCCCACACGATGTCCAGGGTCCGATCCTGGCGAAATACCAGGAGTTCAACGGCCCAGTCGGACTCGGCTTCCCCATCAACGACCAATCCATCACCCCCGACGGGATCGGCCGCTACAACCACTTCAATCGCCCCGACGAGGCCTCCATCTACTGGTCACCCTCGACGGGGGCGCATGAGATCCAGGGCGCCATCCGGGGCAAGTGGGCATCCATGGGATGGGAAACCGGGCCCGGCTACCCCACCACCGACGAAACCAGCACCGCCGATGGTGTCGGCCGGTTCAACGACTTCACCAACAACACCTCCATCTACTGGACACCAACAACCTCAGTCCACGCCGTCGCCGGCACCATCCGCGACACCTGGACCTCCCTCGGCCGAGAAACCAGCGCACTCGGCTACCCCACCTCCGACGAATACGACATCCCCGGAGGACGACGCAGCGACTTCCAAAACGGCTACATCACCTGGAACGCCTCCAACAACACCACCCAAGTCTTCCTCACATAAACCCGACGAGGACCCGGCTCCCCCATGCCCGCCTATCCGACTACGTCTTGAGGCATGCGCTTCCTCCGTTGACGGTGTTGTCCGTAACCCGGTCACACGGCCTACTGTGATCACCTCACCCACCCGATGCTCAACCGGGTCCTGTACACGGAGTGACCCGACGACGTTGCCTTCGCATTCCAATGCGGAGGCGACGTCGGTCCAGATTCTTGATTGACATTGACGTCGGGGTTCGACCACAGACGCCCCGTGGGGGTGTCTGTGGTGGCGATCGATACCGTCAGGTGCGGCCACCGTGTCTCCTTCGATCTCGTACGCTATCTCGAAGGATCACACGGTGGCCGTCCTTTATAGATATGCCATACGGCTAACCAGGGGAAGCGCCATAAACCACCTGAGCCGACGCAACCCGAAAGCGGGAAAAAGCCCCTCTCGCTGACAAGCGACGGATCATCAGTCCCACCCCCGGACCTGGCCAACTTGGTCACCAGCCAACTAGCGTCCCAACACTTTCTAACATCCACAAAGGACATTCAGAACGCACGACCTCGCGGCCGGGACTGCCCAGACAGCCGACAGTAGTCAGTTGCGCCAGAGGATCTCAACCTCCAGCGCACATCGACCCGCGCATCGCAACGCCACGAGCGTCCCAACCAGCCCCAGAACCTTATCGGCATCGACCGCCGCAAACCCCACAACTTCGGCCGAAGACGAGTTAAAGAGTCGCAGACCAGCCTCCGACGCAGAGACCAAGCACATTCTCCCAGCTCAGACCGCACACGACCACGCTCACCAACACCGAAAACGCCGAGTCAAGGCGTCGATGAGCGGCGTGCTCGACCTCGAAGAACTCACCAAGATCACAAAAAGAGGGCTTCCACAGGCTCTGACCTGCGAAAACCCTCTCGGCCGTCGGGACGACAGGATTTGAACCTGCGACCCCTTGACCCCCAGCGGACAAGGGGTCGTCCTCGGTGATCTCCGCGCGTCGTTGACCTGCGGTCCAGTCCAGAGAATGTCCGGGCCAGGGCCTCCAATCCCGCCCCGTTCAACCCGTCCGTGAGACAGGTGTGAGACGGGCGAGCCGAGTGGAGAGCCCGATGCCCAAACACATCCGGAGTCCCTACGACGTCCCCGACCAGCCGATCACCGCCCTGGCACAGGCGTGGTCACAGGCCCGGACACGCACCACCCTGTCCGCCCGGGCCCAGATGGGCGCCATCAACCCTGAGGATCTGTTCGTCGAACTCGCCTACGGTGCCCGCATCACCCAGGAAGCGACCTGCGGCCGGTGGTGCGCCGTCGCCGACCTCCTGCGCTCCGGCGCGGTAGATAGCTGGGCGCAGATCGCCACCGCGATGGGCCTGACCGAAACCGCCACCACCGACGGATTTCGCGCCTGGCTCACGGCGCAGCGTGACCTGTACCGCGAAACCGGCACCATCGGCATCAACGACGTCGACGCGGCCGAGTTGCTGACGCTCGCCGAGGCGGTGACCTGGTGAGCATCGAAGCCATCTCCTGGGCACTCAACATGGCCCCGATCCCCCGTGACCGCCGGGACGCTTCAAGCCTGGCCATCGTCTTGGTCGGCTTGGCCAACCACGCAGACCCCGACGGCCGCAATGCCTTCCCCTCCCTGGCCCGACTCGGCCGATACACCCGACTGTCCGAACGCTCCATCCGCTATGCCTTACGCACCTTGGAAGAACTCGGTCTGATCCGACCGTCCAATCCGGACATCGTCGCCGCCAACGTCAAGCGTGGCGACCGGCGCCCCAACAACTACAACCTCGCCCTCGAACGCATCGACGTTCCTGTGGACAACTCGGGCCACGAGGGGCAGAGCGTGCCGCCCGCCGACCAGCACGGGGGGCAAAGACCGCAGAAACGGGGGGCAAGCAACGACACCACGAGGGGCAAAGCCTGCCCCCGAAACGTCCTTAACCATCCAGAGAACCGTCCCCCGCGCGAGCGCGCGCCCGAGGCGCGCTCGCCGCTCCCGCCACCCTGCGGCCGCTGCGATGCCCGCCCCGGCGACCCGGTCTCCGCCCGCATCCTCTGGCTGGACACCGACCGCACCCGTTCCAAACCGGGATCGCCGCACCGCGCAGTCGTCTGCTGTCCACCGACGGCATTGATCAAGCGTGCCGCTTCCTTGCCGCCGTCGCGCCTGCGGCCCGCTAGGCTGCGCGATCATCCTGGGTCCGATGACGAAGGGACGCCCGTTGCCCGAAACCCGCACCACAGCGCCACGTTCGGCACCTCGTGTCGCCGTGTTCGGCCTTGGCGGCACGATCGCCATGACGTCCACCCCAGGCGGGGGTGTGGCGCCCGCGTTGTCGGCCGACCAAGTCGTCGCCGCCGTGCCGGGTCTCGCGGAGTCTGGCATTACCGTCGAGGTGGAGGACTTCCGCCGTGTCCCCGGTGCCTCCCTCAGCTTCGACGACCTGGCCGAACTCACCAACGCGATTCACACGCGATTGGCGGCCGGGGCGAACGGCATCGTGATCACCCAGGGCACCGACACCATCGAGGAGACCGCTTACCTGCTCGATCTCGCCCATACCCGGCCGGAACCGGTAGTGGTCACCGGCGCGATGCGCAACCCCACCCTCGCCGGCGCCGACGGCCCCGCAAACCTGCTGGCCGCCATCCACACCGCGGCCAGCCAGGACACCCACGGCCTTGGCGCGCTGGTGGTCTTCGCCGACGAGATCCACGCCGCTGCCCGCGTCCGCAAGACCCATTCCACCAGCACATCCACCCTCGTCTCCCCCAACGGCGGACCACTGGGCTACATCGTGGAAGGCCGACCCCGCATCCTCAACCGCCCCACCGGCCGCACCACCATCCCGATCACGACCGAGCCCCGCCTGGTCGAGGTCGGTCTGGTCACGATGGTTCTCGGAGACACCGGAATGTTCCTGCGTGCCGCCACCTCCTGCGACGGGTTGGTCGTAGCCGGGTTCGGCGTCGGACACGTCCCCGACCGTGTCGTGGACATCCTCACCGACCTGGCCGCCGCGATGCCCGTGGTGCTCGCCTCCCGCACCGGAGCCGGCTCGGTGCTGGCCCACACCTACGCCTTCCCCGGCTCCGAATCCGACCTCCTGGACCGGGGCCTGATCTCCGCAGGCTTCCTCGACCCGCTCAAGGCCCGCATCCTGCTGCACCGGCTACTGGCCAACGGACACGACCAGGCCAGCATCCGCGCCACCTTCGCCCGCGCTGGCGGCTACACCCACACCACCCCGGAGACCGGCCGCGCAGACCTCCTCACGCAGGGAAGCGCCCGTGCGTAGCCACGAGCTGACCCTCGGACGCAGCTTCGCCGTCGTCTTCGACCACGGCGACGACTTCTTCACGGCCCTGGCTGACTTCTGCCACGACAACGACGTCCGCCAGGGCTACATCCCCGGTTTCATCGCCGGCTTCAGCCAGGTCCAGATCGTCGGCACCTGCGACAAACTCGACGACCTTAACGCACCGGTGTGGAGCAAGGTCCACCTCACCAATGTCGAAGCTTTCGGTGGCGGCACCCTCGCCTGGGACGAGACCAACCAACGGGTCGCACCCCACATTCACGTCGCCGTCGGCCTCAAGGAACACAGCGCAACCGGCCACACCAGCCACCTGCTCGGCGCGCAGGTCCAGTTCCTCACCGAAATGCTGGTTATCGAAGTCAACGACCCGCCGATGCACCGCGTCCGCCAACCCGACCTCTACGACGTTCCGCTTATGCAGTTCGGACCCCACATCCGGTAGCAGCCATGGTCCACCCAAAGGCACCTTGCGGAAATGCCCCAACACAATATCCGCCTGCTGCCCCCTACCGCGTCACGACGTCGGATTCAAGCAGATATTGAAGATCGTAGGTCGAAAACATTGAATAGTTCCCGGCCTTCTTCAAGTCCGCGTACGCCCTTTCCAGATGAGCACGCGCGGAGTCGACGTCTCGCGTCAGTGTCCTGAAGCGAAGCATGTAAGGGTGGCTCGAAAAGGGCATGTCATCGTCGTCTTCGTATCCGTGGTCCACAAAGACCTGAACCTCGACGTCGTCGCGGATGCCCGTGTAAGCCTCGTCTTCGTAGGCGGGATTCGCATCCAGGGGTGCTTGCGTGACCGCGCTGATCTCGTCAAGGACAGATTGGGTGGAACGCTCCCGAAGGGGCTTCAGGAAGATTTCTACATAGGTGGCCATTCGATGCGCCTCCCTTCGTGACTCTTACGGACCGGTGGCGGTCCAGCCGTTTCCCCAGATGACATCTTATCGTAGGCGTTCTTGCCGAGACCTTTGAACCGCTCGATTCCTTGCAGTGCTTCCTCTCTGGTCAAGGGTGTGCTCTCGGCGTCGATGATGATTTCGCGGGCTTGCCCGCCCTTGCGGGCCGAGTCGTCGAGAACGCGCATGACCTTGGTGCTGCTGGGTGCCGGCGCATTGATCGTTTTGAACTCGGTCGGTGTGCCATCGACCAGCGCGTCCGGTGTTCGAACGTTGGGTGCGGGCTTCAACGACGTAACGTCGTGTCCCTGGCCTGCCAGGCGTTCCGCAATCTTGCGCTCAGCTGGGTTGAACGTGTTGGCGGCATCGTCGATCTTTCCGGTGGCGAGTTCGTCGCTGATCTTGGTGGCGTCGGCACCTTCGATGTTGGGGTTGGGGGTGCTGCTCATCGCGGCCTGGATAGCGGGTCCGACACCGCCCGCGATCGCGAGCGCGCCACCAGCGGCGGCGAGCGCGGTCGCGGCGGTGGTGGCGACCTCGGCGATAGGCGCGGCAAGCGCGCCTTCAGCGTCGACGCCGACCGCGTCCAGGGCCTCGATGACACCGACGATGACCGCGTCCAAGGTCCCGTCGGTAATGATGCTGGCGACCACCAGGACACCGCCGAGCACACCGAGCCCGTCGATCACGGCCTTGATCTTGTCCTTGATCGCCTCCTGGGTGTGGTCGTTCCAGACCCGGTAGTCGACAAGACTGTTCGCGACGTCGTCGAGCGCTTGCGGCAACCGGGCCAGGATCGACTGCGCCCCGGCGGCCTGCTGCCAGAACGCGTCGAGTTCGTCGAGGTCGGCCGAGGTGTTGTTGCCCAGTAGGCCTTGCAGCTCGGTGTGCAGGTTCGCGGCCAGTTCCCGGATCGCTTCGGCAGCGGCGCGGCAGGCTTGGGCCGCGTCGTCGAGGCGCCCACTGTCGCCGGTGGGGATGTATTTCTCCAGGAAGCCGGGCATCCACCACGGCGAGGGACCGGTCAGGACAGCGAAATCACTGTTGGCCGGCCACGGATGGGGCACGATCGGTGACCACGGCGGTGGGGGCGCGGCCTGGCCGGGGATGCTGTCGTGGTCGGCGTTGACGTGGTTCAGCGCCGAGACATCGATACCACGACCGATCGCGCCAAGCAGGTCGAACGCGGTGTGGAAGCCGTCGTTGACGACGCTGTCCATCGCCGATGCCCACCCGTTCTGATACTGCCGGGCACCGTCGCACGCTCCAGCCGCACCCTGGGCCGCGTCCACGCCGTGGAGCAGGTTCTGCCGGATGGTCTCCAGAGAGTCCTGCGCGTCGACGAACGCTTGCGCGACGATGTGGAAGTCCGCCGGAACGATCTTGACCGGAACAACCGGCCTGCCGTCAGGTCCGCGACCCACGCCTCACACCCGCCAGATCCCGATGTTGGTGTCCACCGCGGTCGCGTGATTGCCGTGCACGGTGAGCACGAACTCCCGGATGCGATGCAACTCCTCCCGCAGGTCACGGGCGGCCTCGGCCCACTCAGTGGCCCTGGCGTGAAACGCGGCCCGCGCGTCGCCCTCCCAGGACTTCTCCAAGTCCATGACCATCTGGTCGACATCGCCCAGCACGGTCTCGGTGGCATCGATGTGCGCCGCCAGCGAATCCGCCAAGCCACCCACCAACGGCCAGCGACAACCCCGCCGCCTCGGCAACCGCAAACAAACGCGGGCGCGCCGACGCCGACGCCCGGGCCGCCGCCGAGATCTACCTCGAAGCGTTGGCCACCGGGAGCAAGGCCCCCGGCGTGGCCGTGGCCAACAGAATGAACCGTTCCCGCGCCCAAGTCGCCCGCTACATCCGGCGGGCCCGCGAACTGGGCCTACTACCTCCCCTCAAACCCGAGGGAAGTTGATCACCGAGAAGGAAGGAGCTGGGACCTGTGGGGGACCCGATCAAGAAGATCACGCTCAAGGACGGATCAGTGAGATATCGCTTCGTCATCGACATCGGCCGCGATCCCAAGACCAACAAGCGGCGGCAGTTGACCAGGACTCACAACACCAAGAAGGAGGCGCGCGCCGAGTACGCCAAGATCAAGCACCAGACCGACGAAGGCACCTTCGTCGCCCCGGACGAGCTCACCGTCTCTGACTGGCTGGACACCTGGCTCGCCTCGGCGACCATCGACGTGGAGAAGGCCACCGCCGCCAACTACACCAACGCCCTGCTGCCCGTCCGGGAACGCCTCGGTGACAAGAAGTTGCAGGAAATCGACGAAGAGGACATCGACAAACTGGTGGCCTGGATGCTGACCTCCGCCCGTAAACGCGGCGGGAAAGTGGGAACCGGGCTCGGCGTACGCTCGGTCGGCCTGATGCTCGGTCGGCTCCGTTGCGCGCTCACCGTCGCGGCACGCCGCAATCTGGTACTGCGCAACGTCGCGGAGTACACCCAGATCCCCCGGGAAGCACGGAAAAAGGCAGCCGAGGAAAAGGCCAAGCGGATCCCGTGGAGCGCCGACGAGGTCAAGACGTTCGTCGCCGCGATACGCGAAGACCGCTTATACGCGCCGATGCTGCTGTCCCTACTGGGCATGCGGCCAGCCGAAGTCTGCGGCCTGCGGTGGTCCGAGGACGTGAACCTGGATGCCAAAACCATCCGGGTCAACAACACCCGAACCATCGTGGAAGGCGAGGTCGAAGAAAAGGGTCCCAAGTCGGAAATGGGCAAACGCACCCTGCCCCTACCCGGCCCGGTCGTCACGGCACTGAAGTCGTTCAAGGCCCGCCAGGCGCAAGAGAAGCTTGCGGCGGGCACCGCCTACCTCGACTCGGGGTACGTGGTGGTCGACGAACAGGGCGCGCCGTGGAAAACCGACAAGCTCCGCCGCGAGACCTACAAGCTCATGGCAGCGGCGAAGGTCCGCAAAGTCCGCCCCTACGACGCGAGGCACGCCTGCCTGACCTACCTGGCCGCCTCCGGGGTACCCGACGTGATCGTGAGCGCCTGGGCCGGCCACGCCGACCTCAGCTTCACCAAACGCGTCTACATCCACCCCAACGCCGAACATCTCCAGAAGGCCGCCGACCAGCTCGACATCCTCCTGGGCTGACAAAGCTGAACAAGCAGTACAAGCGTTCGTGAGAAAATGTGAGACGACGACCCTTGAACAGCAATCAGGGCCCTGTCTCACAGAAGTGAAAACAAGGCCCTGACCTGGACTTTCTCAGTCCCTCGGCCGTCGGGACGACAGGATTTGAACCTGCGACCCCTTGACCCCCAGTCGTGGAACGGCTGAGCGACGTGCTACGGCGTGTTCTTCGAGGTCACCTTCCAGTGTAATCGGCCGAGTAAAGGAGTCTACGAAAAAACGGGCGACTTACCCCAAGCCGAAGCTGCGTCGAATCGCGGCCAGCCGGTCGCCGAAGGTCCTCATCCCGAGATTGAGCACCCACACCTCGTCCTTGAAGAACTCGAAGCCCAGCTGTGACCACAAGGCGCCGAGTTTGCCGGCAGCTGTAGCACGGTCCGCTTCGGAGATCTTGTCGACCACTTCTCCCGCGTCGTTGCGCCGCTCGGTTGGCGCGGCCTGTAAGGCAGCCAACTGTCGTCCCTCCCCCAAGCGCTCGATGACCATGCCAACCACCAACGGTCCCAGCCCATGGCCCCGCCACTCAGGCTCCAGCCGAACCGAATCAATGATCAAGAGGCCGTCGCCGAAGGGCTCGACCCGCTCACCCAGTTCCTGATCCAGTTCACCGGTTTCCAGGTCGAACACGATCCCGCCGATATGAGCGAGGTCCGCGGTCTCGGCGTCCAGTATCATGAACGGGTCCGTCATATGGTCGAATCCGACCGTGTAAGCCAAGACATACCCGACCTGATATGCAGGATCGCCAACGTCGTCGAGGCATTCGACCTTGGCATACCACTGATGAAGACGCTGTTCCTCATCGGTCTTGAACGCATGCTGGCGGCTGCTGTAGTCGATCACAATCGAATCGACCTCCCCAGGGAGCGCAGCCGCCGTGTTGCTCGGCTGAGTCGCGGGCGCAGCGGGCGCGGACTCGACAGCCGTAAGCACCTTGCGCTGCTCCTCACGCACCAATTGGCGGAACGGAACCGGTGGTTGACCCTTGAGTAGGTTGCTCACCGCACGGTTCGTCGCTCGCTGCTCAGCATCAGTAACAACGTGATCCACGTGGTCGACCCACACGACACCGTTATCGCTGACGCCCGTGCGAATGCGGAGTCCCGCGGCACGGCACGCTCGTCTCACCTGACGACGCCAGGCATCGACATCACCAAGATCACCGGCTGGCACGGCAACAGAACCGTCACGACGCAACACCGCAACTACTGCATCGATCGATGTCTCGCTCACCCGATCCATCCTGGCACAGGGTCGCCGATCAGAGCCTCCAACCGGGCCGCGCGTCGAGCCAAAGAACTGGTGCTGGCCACTCCCCCACAAATTCAGTCCCCATCGTTGTTGTAACGACGGGGCTTGCGCCGCCGTGCAGCTGCGGATCGCTGGGCAAGCTGCAGCATGTAAGCAGTCCTGGCGTGAATCGCCATCTCTCGACGCACCTCCGGTGGCAGCTTGCGTTCGGGGTCGACCTGACGCTCGAACCGTTCAAGGAACGCTTGCGTGCCGCGCGATGTCCGGGCAACCCGGTCCGGGGTCTTCGCCCACGATGCATGCGCGGCAAGCCGAGCACGAAGACGACGCTGCTTGGGAGTCAGTCCGCTCGACGACGCAATCGACGTGTCGGGGTCGTTAGACATTCTCGCCGATCCCCATGCGTAGCTGGGTCTCTTGGGCACGTTCCGCTGCGGCGCTCGCCCCGTAGTGATGAGCCATGTCTTCCGATGTCCAACCGAGCAACAGCATCAGGTCACCAGTGTCGCCCCCCGCTCTTTTCCATTCGTGGGCGAAGTTGTGGCGCCATCGATGAGCATGGATACCCTGGAGACCGGCCGCCCTGCCTCGGCGCTTGAGCATCATCTTGATGCCGTTTGGTGCCAGCCGCCGACCACCGCGCTCGGCCAGCCACAGATCCGGCAGGCCAGCGGCGCTGTGTTTGTCGCGCGCCCGTAGGTAACGGCTGATCGCGCGCGCCGTCTTTGGCCCAAAACGGACCCGGCGCTCTTTACGCCCCTTGCCCCGATAGTGCACGGTGTCGATGGTCAGGTCGATGTCGTCGACCTGAAGGTTGCCGACTTCCGACAGGCGCGCACCGGTGTTGTAGTAGAGCCTGATGATGGCCTCGTCGCGGAGTTGAATGAACTCCTTTCCCTTGCACGTGGCGAGGACCTTCTTGGTGTCATCGTCTCGAATAACAGGGATGAGTTTCTTCTCGACCTTCGGCGGCTTTACGCGCTCCATGGGGGAGCGGTCGATCTCCTCGACGTCAAGCATCAACCACTTGAAGAACTGCTGAAGACCCTTGTGCTTGTTCAGGGCTGTCGCTGCAGTGCGGGTCTCCACCATCCAAGCTTGGAACGACTCCACATGCTCTCGACGGACCTCGACCGGATCGTCCACAGTCGCGTCGTCCTCGAGTGCCTGGGAGCGATCGTTAAGGTAGCGGGCAAGTTGTGCAACGGCGAGAAGATAGTTGTAGCGCGTTGTCTGAGGATAATTACCCGCCCGGAGCGTTCGGTCCCAGTCTCGCAGAAAGCCAGCCCACGCTTTCGGAAGCCCCACGGCCATCCGCTCCAACTCAGCAAACACAACGCACCTCCCGACGCTGGGGTTGGTTCTCGCGAGACGAGGTCGACCGGATCGAGTTCGCTGAGGACATGCAGGGGTCGTGCCGCGATCGAGCAGACCAATACGGATAATGCGCCCAGTGTATTCGTTTGATGTCCGGCAGGAACGCCGTCACGCTGAGCTCCGTAGCGTTTAGCGTCGTTAGCCGAAGTAGTTGCGCGACAGGCCGACTCGGGAGCGCTTGAGTGTCGCTCATGGCAGCCCTCCCCCTGCGCGGTCGTATCCAGCGATTCGCCGTATCGCGATCTCGTGGTAGGCGGGGTTGGTGTCGATTCCGGTGAAGCGGCGGCCCAGTTCGCGGGCTGCTACCCCCGTGGTGGCGCTGCCGCTGAACGGATCGAGGACATGACCGTCCGGCGGGCTTCCAACTGCGATGCAGCGACGTGGGATCTCCAAGGGGGACGGCGCGGAGTGGCCGGCGCGAGACCGGTCCGTCGGGATGGTCCACACATTGCCGAGGTTGCGTCCGCGCTGCCCGTGCGCAGGGGTGCGGCGCCATGTTCCCGGCGCGGTGTTCGGTTCGTCGCCGCCGTGGCGGGTTCGGCGGGACAATGCGCGGTCGCCGGTGTAGGGCTGACAGATCGGGTCGAGGTTGAAGTAGTAGTCGGGTTGTGTGACGAACAGGAAGATCATTTCGTGGCGGGTGGCGAGCCGGTCCCGGATCGGTGTCGGTGTGGCGTGGGGCTTGTGCCAGACGATTGCCGATCGCAGTATCCACCCGTCGCGTTGGAGCGCGAAGGCGAGGCGCCAGGGCATGCCGAGCAGGTTCTTGTGCGGCACGTCGGCGAGGGGGCGGTAACGGGGTTGTCCAGTTTGGCCGGGTGTGGTGCACCAGTAGCCGTCGGAGTTGGTGGAGTAGCTGTCGCCGAGGTTGATCCACACGGTCGCCCACGGGGTGAGCACTCGGCGCGCCGCAGCGAACACGGCACACACAGCTCCGATGTGCTCGTCTGCGGTCGGTTCCAGGCCGATCTGTGGGTGCTCGCGCAGTGCCCCGCAGTCTCGGCACCGGCGCCGATCGCGGCGGCCGCCCGGGGGTGCGGTGCCGAGGCTGGCCGGGCGGTGGCGGCACCCCGGTCGCCCGCCGGTCCAGGTGTCGGGGACGTAGTCGCGCAGGCGCCAGTAGGGCGGGCTGGTGACGAGGCAGTCCACCGAGTTGTCGGGCAGTTCCGCGATCCCGGTTTCCGCATCCGCGGTGTAGAGGGTGACACCGCCGTGCCGGCGATAGGTTGCAATGGAGGCGTTCACGCAGCCCTCCCCTCCTCGTTCGGGGTGAGGCCGAGTCGTCGGAGACCGATGTCGTGGAATTCCGGGTTGAGGTCGATGCCGACGTAGGACCGGTCCATCTGTTGTGCGGCCATGCCGGTGGTGGCGGCGCCGCTGAACGGGTCGAGCACGACGCCGCCCTCCGGGCATCCGGCGGCAATGCAGCGCAACGGGATGTCAATCGGGAAGGCAGCGAAGTGCGCTTCGCGGAGAGGGCGCGTGGTGATGGACCACACGTCGCCAGGGTTTTTCCCGCGCTTATGCCCTGCGTTGTGGCGTGTCCCCGACCGCATCGCGACGCCGTGTCGCTTCCCGACGAACGGGCCGGCATCGTGGTATTTGCCGTAGACGCTGTGTCCGCGGCGGCGCGCGGTCGCGTCGATCCCGGCGCGGCGGCCCTTGTTGGAGCCGCCGATGACGATGCCCTCATGGATGGCTTCGGGGCGCGCGAGCGGTTCACGGATGGGGTCGAGGTCGAAGAAGTACTGCTGCTGTTTGGTCAGCAGGAACAGCATCTCGTACCGGTTGGACAGGCGGTCTCGCACGGATTCGGGCATGGCGTTGGGCTTATGCCACACGATCGCGTTGCGCAGAATCCAGCCATCCTGCTGGAGCGCGAACGCGACCCGCCAGGGCATGCCGACGAGGTTCTTCCGGGGAAGGCTTCGCGTGCGTGACACTCCGGCGCGGCGCACGGATTCCCGCAGCGGCGCCGCCGCCGTACGTCCCGACAGGGTGCTGGCCCGCATCGGGTCGCCGGTGCGGCCGGGCGGTTCCGTGGAGTAGGAGTCGCCCAGGTTCAGCCACACCGTGCCGGTGTCGGCCAGGACACGGTGCAGTTGCGCGAAAACGCCCCGGAGTCGATCCACGTAATCCTGCGGGGTCGGCTCCAGGCCGTGCTGACCGTCCTCACGCCGCGCGCCGCAGCGGCGGCAGCGCCGGGGCACGCCACCGCGATCCGCGGCCGACGCCGGATAGACGGGCCGGGAACCGCGGGACTGCGGCGCGCCACCGCCGCGTCCGGCCGCGGCCAGGTGCGCGCAGTCGGGATCGCCGCCGATCCACGTTGCGGTCCCGTAGTCGCGCAGTCCCCAGTAGGGCGGGCTGGTGACTACGCAGTCCACCGAGCGATCGCCCACCGTGGCGAGGGTGGCGGTGGCGTCGCCGGTGTAGAGGGTGACCGTGTCATCGCGGTAGTGGACCGTGCTGGCCGGTTGCTGGTTCATGCCGCCTCCCGGCCCTCGTCGGCGAGTCCGGTGGTGTCGGTGTCCGGTGGTGCCGGAATCCAATGGAACCTGGTGTTGTAGACCGCCCAGAACACGGCCGGTTCGATCAACGCCCGGTGGGACCGCTGCTGTGACCACGTCCAGCATTCCGGCGGCCGATCCACTCCACGCAGCGTGCGATCCCGGACGACGTACCCGAGGTAGGCGGGGTTGTTCAGGATGGTGCGCACGACCCGCGGACTCCACGCCCGCGCCCGGCCGGTGACGGGGTCGACGGGCTGGGGATGCTCCTGCTCGTTCAGGAGCCGGAGGATGCCGCGCTCGCCGAGCGTGTCGTCGAGATACCACGCGAAGATCAGCGGCACGACCGGCGCACGCCGTTCGTCGACCGTCAGCCGGTGGCGCCAGCCCGCACGACCGGACTCGGGTTCGGCCCAGTGGTGTTCCAGGGCGTACCCGTAGGGCGCGGGGCCTAGCCACCACCCGTCGCGGGTGCGCTGCCGAAGCGTTGACCGCGACCGTCGAGCCAGCTCGCGCTGATAGGCGCGGACGGCCAGGTGGCCCGACAGTCGCCAGTCGTCGTCCTCGTAGGGAGCGGTCAGACACTCGGCCAGGTACTCACGTAGCCGCTGCCACCGGCCCGGTGTTTCCGGCTCACGATCGAGGTTCCTCAAGACGGGGTACAGCGCCGGGTCATTCCGGTGTGAGACTCGGCGTGTTGAGTAGCGCGGGCGGCGACTCGGCTCCGGGGTTTTGTCCATCGGATTTTCTCCTTCGTGTGGGCCGGGTGGATGTCGGAAACAGCGGGCGGGGCCTGCTCGGGAGCCGCGGTGTGTCGGCACACGGCGCTGCACCCAGGGCTGCGCGTGGTCGGTGGGTGAGTGAACGGGTGTGCGCTCAGGCGACGGCCGATGTCGGCCGTGGTCCGCGTGTGCTCCGGTGCGGTGTGGGTGGCGCGGGCCGTGGCGGGATGAGCTCGGTCAGTGCTGGATCGCTGGCCTCGGGATCGGCCCGGAACACCACAACGGTGTGGTGCGCCGGCAGCGCGATCGGGTGGCCGAGAGCGCGTTGCGCCCGGGTGGCCGCTTGCCGCTGGGCGAGGGTGGCGCGGGTGTACACCCGGCGTCGCCGCACGGCGGCGGTGAGGGCCAAGCAGCGCGCGACCGGTGCCAGCCCTACCGTGCTGCCGACCGCGGAGATCCGGCTCGGGAGGTCGAGCACATCGTGCCGGACGGGATGGCGCTGTGGGGCACAGGTGATGACCACGTGCCCACCAGGACGCACCAGCGGCCGGTACTGCCACAGCAGTGTCTGCAACCGGTCCAGCGCACCCGCCAGGTCACCGTTCAGGCCGACGGGGCGAAGCGTGGTCAGCAGGAGGTCGACCCGCCCGGTCAGTCCTGCCGTTGCGGCGGCAACCGCCGTGCCGGGACGCCGGTCGAGGACAAGGACCATGCCGTCGGCGAACGCACCACGCGCCTTCGCTGCGGTCACATTCCTCCGCGCCAGGCGCCACCACCGGCGCTGCCCGGTCAGCCCGATCGCATGCCGCCCGCAGCGCAACGCTTCCACGACAACAGTCCCCGCCCCGCAGTTCGGGTCCAGCACCACATCGCCAGGCCGGGTGAACGCGGCGATGGCGTGACGGGCGATCGCCGGAGCCATCAACGCCGGGTCCGCGCCGGTCGCCTGCTGGTAGCCGCCCTTGCCCAGCTGGGTCACCACGCTGTCCGTACCGGTCGGCCACACCGAGGCCAGAACCGGACCCTCCGGCGGCTCCCCCACCGACCGGGCACGCTGCTTGTCCACGCGCCTAGACATCCGGGGTCTCCTTCCGATCGGTGAGGTCGGCCGCCGAGGCGGCACGGGACAACCGCCCGAACAGAACGAGGTCGTGGTGCACCGGCCGCAACGCGGGCGGCCCGGAGTCGTCGGCACGCGGTGACCGGCTGAGCGGGGGCGTCGCGGCGTCGGTCCGCTTGGCGACCGGGCTGCCTGGCGGATCGGGTGTCGGCGCCGTGAGTATGGCGATGTGGTCCAGACACCGCAGCCCGCGATTACCCAAGGTGTCCATAAGGAAGGGGTTCGGGTCGAGTAACCGCCCACCGCGCGAGTCACTGTGAGTGACTATTGCGATAAGGCCACCTGGGGCGAGGAGGGCGTCCCAGTCGGTGTGACCGAGCCAGTCGGTGGTGTGCGGGTTGAGCGCGGTGATGATCAGATCGAACCTGCCCCGGGGTCGGTGTCGGGCTCGGTGTCGACGGTGTGTGGAGTCGGTGTTGGGGGCGGGTACTGGGTGCATACCGAGACGGTTGGGTCGGGGTCGCGACCCCGACTCGGTTCCGGTGTGGCGGGGTGGGTCGGTGGGGTCGCTCGGGTAGTCCGGCGGGGGTGCCGCGGTCGCGGTCTCGGCGCCGCGTCCGAGCGGCGAGAGGGTCCAGACCGCTTCGGCGAGTCCGGTGTAGGGGTCGGTGTCGTGCGTTCGGCCGGGCGTGCGCGGCGCCGTGTGCGGGGGTGCCGGTGGGGTGAGGAGAAGGACGCGGTCGCCGGGACGGGTGCAGGTCGTGACGAGGGTGAGGATCGTGCGTCCGAGCCACCCGGCGAGCACCGCGGTGCCCGGCAACGAGGCAGCATCGGCGAAGGGCCAGACAGTGGCCAGCCGTGCTGCGCGGCCACGTCCGGTGGCGGCTGTCCGGGAGGCCGCGCGGTGCCGGCCCTGACCGGTGCGCGCCGGGGACGGCGTACGGCGATGCGGCGGGCGGTGGGGACAGCGTCCGGGCTCACGGTGAGGGGTTGAGGTCATCGGTGGCCTTCCTCGTGGTGTGGTCGGCGTGGTCTGCCAAGTCACCCCAAGAGGCGGGTTTCGGGCCTGATTTTGGACACCGAGACCCCAAATTTTTTGGGCAAATTCTGAGCGCGTTGCACACCGCCAGCTCGCGCGACGGTCCCACCGACAAACGCACCAGAATCCGGCGAGATGATGCGGCGAGACAGGGCAAACCTCTGAGTGCCGGAGACCGTTCCGATGACTAACGCGACAACATTTTTTGCGGCACACGCGGACCTGACCAGTCACCCACGCTCTTGGCCCGCCCCGATCATCGCTGCGAGCAACTAAAAGAAACTCGCAAGTGCAGCTCACAGGCTACTAAAGCGGCCACGCGCGGCACCCTCGATCCTGGCCGACCCGACTCTGCTGAATCCTTCACGAAGGCGGCTTTAGTAGCGAAATAAAGTTACTAAAAAGATCATCCTTGTTCTTTTCTTGTCCTTTTCTTGTTCCCGTTCTGGCGTCCTGACGGGGTCAACACAACCGACCCGAACAGGAGCAATGACATGACGGACAACGAGAGCGTGTCCGGCGCAATTCGCCACGACCACGAAGGGCACGAATGGCTGCCGCTGGACACGGCGCGCGATGCGTTCGCCCTGCTGGTGGCCGGGCCGGAGCCGATGGCCGTGCACGGCGGGCGGTTCGCCGGGTTGCCGCAGCGGCCGGTGCCCCTGGACGAGCTGCGGGACCGGGTGATGAGCAAGCAGTGCCCCCCGCGTACCCGCGATGACGTGTGGGCGCATCTGGTGCTGCGCTCGCGTGCTCACGGAGGGGCCTGGACGGTCGCCTGTGTGGGCATGGCGCTGCCCTCGCTGGCCTCCAGTGCACGGTGGCTGGCCGCGCGGTATCGGGGCGACCGGGCCGATGCCCACGCAGCCGTACTAGCCGGGTTCATTCATGCCTTGGCCACCGTGGACCTGACCGATCCCGGCATCGTCGTCCGGCTGCATTTCGCCGCGCGGCGGGCGGGGCAGGCGGCGTTGGAAGAGTCGCTCGATGCGCCGCCGCCGGTGGACACCGACTATCACTCCGCCGCTCCCCGTCCGCCCTACGGGCACCCCGACTTGGTGCTCGCGCGCGCGGTCGGCGAGGGAGTCCTGACACCGACCGAGGCGGACCTGATCTCAGCGACCCGGCTCGGCGGGGTGCCCCTGACCGACTGGGGCGCCGACCACCAGAGCGAGTTCTGGGCGACCTACAAGGTCCGCCAGCGAGCAGAACACCGACTGGTGTCCTGGCTGGCCGAGTCCACCGAGGACCTGGACTCTGACGACCCCGTCGCCCAAGCCGCCCTGTCCTCGCTCACCGCCCGCGAGAACGACCCGCACACCGACGCTGACAGCGTCGCGTCACGCGCTGTAAGCGGCCGTCGTCGCAACGGACGACTCGACGGTTCCAAGAAATCTTCACGCTTGGTGTCCAAAAACGAGCCGAAATCCGGCCTCTTGGGGTGCGGGGAGACCCCACCTCGGCCTACCGCCGAGCACGAGCCGAATTCGGAGGTGCGCCGATGCGCCTGACACCCCACCCCCAGATCCAGAACACCACCGCACCTCCGCCCTCGCACGCACCCGAGGTGCCCGATCACTGGAGCCCCCAGCCGCGCCGGCCAGGCTCCCGCAACCGCTTTCCCCTGGCGCCGAGCACAGGGGTTGTCGGCGCGGCGGTGCTCGGCGCGGTCGTGCTCACGGTTGTCACGGCCGATCCGGCGCAGGCCTCCACTCAGGTTCTCGCGCTCGCCAGCAGTGTCGGTCAGGTCTTCGACAACATCCGTAACTGGCTGGTCGGGATCTTGGCCGGGCTGGCGACGGTGTTTCTCACCCTGGGCGGTGTCCGGTACCTGATCACCGGCGGCGACCCCGGCGAAGTGGAGAAGGCCAAGACGGCTTTCAAGTCCGCCGGGTGGGGCTACGGGCTGGCGGCGCTCGCGCCGCTGGTCGTGGAGATCCTCAAAGGGATCGTGGGGGCCTGACGCGATGGCCGCCAGCGCCCCGCCCACGGTCCGTCCGTACTGCCCCTCCGGCGGCCCGGTCGAGACCGGCGGTGCCGGTGACCGGGAAATGCTCTCCCCGGTCACCGGCACCGGCCGCGTCGTACGGCGGCGGCGCGTGGTCTGGACGGTGGTGCTGGGTCTGGTTCTACTCCTGACCGGAGCTCTCGCAGCCGGTGCCTGGGCCTCCCCCGCCGTCGCGGAACCGCCGCAGCTCTCCCCCACGGCTCCGCCACCGCAGTCCACCGCCGAGAGTTGTTCGCCGAATGCCTCTTTGGCGATGTGCTCACAGTCCAGCCACGCGGCCACGCCCGCCACTACGGCGGCGCCGTGTGCCGGTGAGGACTGCATTCCGCAGCCGTCTGGCGCGCCCACACCGGGTACTGGGCAACCGGCGCCGGGGCCAGGGAGTGGGGATGGCGGCCCGGGCTGTGGGATCACCAACGTCAGTGGCTGTGTCACCACCGCGATCAACTCGGTGTTCCGGGATCTGGCCAACGCCGCGCTGTCGCCGATCCTGGAGCTGCTCGGCCACACCGCGCTGTCCACCCCGACGCTCGCGCAGCTTCCCGGTATCGGCGAGTTGTGGAACAACTCGTGGGAGATCGTTCTCGCGGCCTACGGTCTGTTCGTCCTCGCCGCCGGCGTCGTGGTGATGGGCCACGAGAGCGTCCAGAGCCGGTATTCGCTCAAGGAGATCGGGCCGCGGATCCCGATCGCGTTCGGTGCCTCGGCGCTGAGTCTGTTCTTCGCCGACAAGTTCATCACTCTGGCCAACGCACTCACGCTCGGGGTGCTGGGCGGGGTGAATCCCCCGTCGCTGGGCGACACCCTCAAAGACGCCGTCGCCGGGTTCCAGACCGGTTCGCTGTTCATCATCCTGACCGGCTTGGTGCTCGTCGTGCTGGGACTGGGCCTGCTGATCGTCTACGTGATCCGGATCGTCATCACCCTGATCCTGATCATCAGCGGCCCGCTGTTCCTGATGTGCCACGCCCTGCCCCACACCGATCCGATAGCCCGCTGGTGGTGGAAAGCGATCACCGCCGCGCTCGCGATCCAGGTCGCTCAGGCGCTGGTCCTGATCACCGCGGTGCGCACGTTTCTCTCCGGCGGCGTGCACCTGTTCGGCTCTCCCCTGTCCGCGCTGGGCACGCTGATCACCGCGATCGCGCTTTTTTTCATCCTCTTCAAGATCCCGTTCTGGCTGTTGTCCGCCACCAAGGTCCGCTCCGGGCGCTCGTTCCTCGGCGGGCTGGTCCGCGCGTACATCGCCGCGAAAACCTTCGGCATGGTCGCCGGCAAAGCCGGCGCATTCGGCAAGACCGGCGCCGCTGGCGCAGTCCACAACAGCGCTGGGAGGGGCCCCGGTCGCGGCGGCACCACAGGGATGGCCGCTGATCCGCCGTGGCCCGTTCAGCCGCGGCTGGCGCCTACTCCCGCCATGGTCAACAGGCGCTTGCGTCAGGCCCACGACGCCGAGCGCGCCCGCGCGGCCCGCCGCTCCCCGCTGCCCTCGCAGGCACCGCAGTTCCTGCAACCCGCACCGCAACACACCACGCACGATCCCGCCCTCACCTCACCCACTCCTGGACCCACGATGCCCGCATTCAGCTCCGCCCCCACCTTCACGGCTGTTCCGCCGGTGGCACGGCGGGGTGGTCCTCCTCCCGCAGCGCCACCCCAGTTCCGGGCCCCCGGCCCTCCACGCCACAACACCGGCCAACAGCCAATACGACCGATCCGGGTGGCCTCGGTTCCGCCGCACCTGCAGTTCCGGGCACCCGTCGCGGAACCAGCGCAGGTGTCGCAACCGGTGAAGCCAACCGGGACACGGCCGAGCGCGCCGACGTTCCGGCAGGCCTATCCCGAGCCGCGGATCGGCGACGCCCGTGCGCGCACCCCGTCGGTCCCGCCCGTCGCGTTCCGTCCACCCCCCAACCGTTCGAGAGGTGACAGGCCATGAGTGCGGTCAGAATTCCCGCCGACGTCGATCGCGAGGACCGTGTCATCGGCCCGTTGACCGCACGACAGCTGCTCATTCTCGCCGTGACCGCCATTGTGCTCTACGGCACCTACACCCTCACCCGCTCGTTCGTGCCGCTGGCCGTGTTCCTGATCCCGGCGATCCCCATCGGGGTCACCGCCGCGTTCCTGGCGCTCGGCCAGCGCGACGGGATCAGCCTGGATCGGCTGGTGCTGGCCGCGCTGCGGCAACGGATGAGCCCGCAGCACCAGGTGTCCGCACCGGAAGGCATTCGCCCCGCTCCGGAGTGGCTGACCAACCGGGTCACCGTCAACGGCGGCACCGGGATGCCATCGGCCGGGAAGAAGGGGCGTGCGGCGGCCGCGTTGCGGTTGCCCGCCGAAGGCGTGAGCGACACCGGGGTCATCGACCTCGGCAGGGATGGCGTCGCGGTGGTCGCGGTGTGCTCCACGATCAATTTCGGGCTGCGCACACCGGCCGAGCAAGAGAGCCTGGTGGCCTCGTTCGGGCGGTACCTGCACAGCCTGACCGCGCCGGTGCAAGTGCTGGTACGTGCCGAACGGCTGGACCTGTCCGGGCAAATCGCCGAGCTACGCGAGCAGGCCGGCGGGCTCCCGCACCCCGCCCTGGAAAACGCCGCGCGGGAGCACGCCGACTACCTCGACCAGCTCCGGCACGCCACGGATCTGCTGCGCCGGCAGGTGCTGCTGGTCCTGCGCGAACCGCTGCACACCACCGCGCCCTCCGACGGGCTCGGCGGCGCGTCACCCCTGGCCGTGCTGGCCGCCCGGCGCAAGGCCGCCCAGCACGGCGGGCCGGTCGAGGAGACCACCCGGCGTGCCGCCGAGGCGAGGCTGGTCCGGCGGCTCGGTGAGGCGGTCGAACTGCTGTCCCCGTCCGGCATCACGGTCACCCCGCTGGACGCAGGGCAGGCCACCGCGGTACTAGCCGCCGCCTGTAACCCCGACAGCCTCATACCCCCGGCGGCGGGACTGGCCGGGGCGGACGAAGTCATCACCACCGCACCCGACGGCTGGAACGCAGACGCCTTCGCCCGCCCCGCCTTCAACCCTGCGGACCGGGAACCCGGCGAGGCCGAGGACTCCTGGGAGGACAGCTTCGACGACACCGCCGAGGACCCCGACGACTTCGAGGAAAGGTACCGCCAATGACGAGGACCCCGGCCCACCCCGAAGACACGACAACCACCGCATCGCCGCTCGGACGGGGCGGGGCGTTCACCCCGGACGCCATCTCCATCCGTCCCCGCGCGCTGGAAATCGGCGGCGAATGGGTCGCCAGCTTCGCGATCACCGGCTACCCGCGCGAGGTCCATCCCGGCTGGCTCCAGCCGCTGCTGACCTATCCCGGCCGGGTCGACGTGTCCCTGCACATCGAACCCATCGACCCCGCCACCGCGGCGAACCGGCTGAAGAAACAACTGTCCAAACTGGAATCCGGACGCCGCTACAGCAGCGAAAAGGGACGACTGGTCGACCCGCAGGTCGAAGCGGCCACCGAGGACGCCTACGACCTGTCCGCACGCATCGCCCGCGGCGAAGGCAAGCTCTACCGGCTCGGGCTCTACCTGACCGTGCACGCCCCGACCGAGGACGCCCTCCGCGACGAGGTCGCGGCGATCCGGTCGCTGGCGGCGAGTCTGTTGCTGGACGCCAAGCCGACCACCTACCGCAGCCTGCAGGGGTGGATCACCAGCCTGCCGATGGGCCTCGATCTGGTCGGTATGCGCCGGACCTTCGACACCAGCGCGCTCTCCGCCGCCTTCCCCTTCACCAGCCCCGATCTGCCACCGCCCGACCCGACATCGGTCGGCGCGCCGAGAGGGGTGCTCTACGGGTTCAACGTCGGCTCCCAAGGGCTGGTGCACCATGACCGGTTCGCTCTGGACAACCACAACGCGGTGATCCTCGGCCGCTCCGGCGCCGGCAAAAGCTACCTGGTGAAGCTGGAACTGCTGCGGTCGCTGTATCGCGGGATCGACATCCACGTCATCGACCCCGAGGACGAGTACGCCCGCCTGGCCGCCGCGGTCGGCGGCACCTACCTCCGGATCGGCAGCGACGGGGCCCGGCTCAACCCCATGGATCTGCCCATCCACACCCGCCCCGACGGCCGCAGGACCGCACCCCGCGACGCACTGATCCGACGGTCCCTGTTCCTGCACACCGTCGTCTCGGTGCTGCTGGGCAACGAGCTCACCGCGACCGAGCGGGCCGCGCTGGACCGGGCGATCATCGCGACCTACCAGCGGGCCGGCATCACCGCGGATCCACGAACCTGGACCCGCCCGGCACCGCTGCTGGCCGACCTGACCCAGGCCCTTACCGACAGCGGTGACCCCACTGGCGTCGAGCTCGCCGCCCGGCTGGGTCCCTACGTCACGGGCGCCTTCTCCGGCCTGTTCTCCGGACCGACGTCGACGCGTCCCGAAGGTCACCTGGTGGTGTTCTCGTTGCGGGATCTCGCCGACGAACTCAAGCCCATCGGCACCCTGCTGACCCTGGACGCGGTGTGGCGGCACGTCAGCAATCCCGCGATCCGCAAGCCAAGGCTGGTGGTGGTCGACGAAGCCTGGTTGCTGATGCAGCAGCGCGCCGGTGCGGAATTCCTGTTCCGCATGGCCAAAGCCAGCCGCAAACACTGGGCCGGCCTGACCATCGCCACCCAGGACACCGGCGACCTGCTCGGCTCGGACCTCGGCAAAGCCGTCGTCGCCAACGCCGCCACACAGATCCTCCTGCGGCAAGCCTCGCAAGCCATCGACGAGATCACCCGCACCTTCGACCTCTCGATGGGGGAACGCCAGTTCCTGCACTCCGCCGAGCGCGGTCAGGGACTCCTGTCGACCGGGACGCAGAGGGTGGCCTTCCAGACCATCGCCTCCCCCAGCGAGCACCACCTGGCAACGACGTCCCCCGCAGAACTCGCCGAGTATGCCGACCACTCGTCAGGAATCAAGGACTCCTTCGTCGAACTCGGCGCCGACGACCCGGACACCATCACCGGCTCCGTCGACGAGGGCACTGCGTCGCACATCGAACTCGACGCCGCCTGAACCACCACCCCACACCCCGCAACCGCTTTCACCGGATCACACCAGGGGATACCCATGCCTGCATCACTGCCCCTCCCCACAACCGTCCGCCGTCCGGCCCGGCTCCTCACCCAGAACAGCGAGATGCGCCGGATCGGCGTGTGGAACTGGTCGTTGCCCGCCTGGGCCGGGCGGTTGCCCGATGGCCGCACCTACAACACCTGCCCGAGCGCGGGAGTCTGCGCGCAGGCGTGTTACGCCCGACACGGCACCTACACCTGGCCGGTCGTGCGCGCCAAGCATCAAGCGAACTTGACGTTCGTGCTGGACGACCCGGCCGGGTGGGAAACCGCCATGGTCGCCGAACTAGGCGCAGCCAAATTCCGAAGCGCCTGGATCAGGATCCACGACTCCGGAGACTTCTTTTCCGACGCCTACCTGCAGGCGTGGCTGCGCATCTGCCGCACCCGCCCGGACACCAACTTTTACGCCTACACCAAGGAGATCGACCGCTTTCGCCGACTGGTCGAACCAGGCCCACCGCCGAACTTCTGGTGGGTCTATTCCTACGGCGGGACCCAGGACGCCGCGCTGAACCCAGACACCGACCGCGTCGCCGACGTGTTCCCGGACGAGACCGCGATTGGCGCTGCGGGGTGGGCTTCGCAGGAGGCCAGCGACCTGCTCGCCGTGCTCGGCCCGCGGCTGGTCGGTGTTGCCGCCAACCACATTCCCGCCTACCACAAACGCCTGGCCGGGCGCCGGTTCTCCCAATGGCAAGCCGAAACAGACGCCAAACGTGCCGCCCGCCGCGGCCACCGGCACCTGCGCCTGGTCGTCGACAACACACGCTCACACCCGTCAGAACAGCCCAGCGCGCCCGACGGCGGTGCAGTGCAGGCCGATCGGCGCCAGGCCGCCTGACCCGGTCCACCTATTTCCCCTCGCCGCCTTTTTCGTTCGGAGGTCCCCCGATGTCCTGGTTGACCGCAGCAGCGTCGGCAGCGTTCACCGCCTCGCCGCGTGCCAAGCACGCCACGGGCGTGCTCGCCTCGCCGCTCGACAATTACCTGCGCGACCCGCTGGGCGCGGTCGAGCACATGCTGACCTACCTGCGCGATTTCGCCCTCGCCTGGGGCCCGATCGTCGCCCCGGTGCTCGCGGTCGCGGTGACCGGCGCAGTCATCGCACGCCGCCGGTGGCGCCGCCGCTACCACGACAAACTGGTCACCGATGCCCGGCTGGTAACGGTGCTGGCACCGCCGACCGTCGACCCGTCCGGTGCGGTCACGGTGTGGTCCAACCTCGTCGGCCTGTTGCGGCCCGGCTGGTTACGCCGGCTCAGCAGGCAACCTCACCTTGCCGTCGAGCTAACGTTCACCGACGACAGTGTGCAGATTCGCCTGTGGGTGCCCGGTCTCGTGCCTCCCGGGATGATCGAGCGCGCCATCGAGGCCGCCTGGCCCGGTGCGCACACCCGCACCACCCCCGCCACGCCTCCCCTCCCCACCACCGCACCAGCGGGCCGGCGGATCGAAGCCGTCGGCGGCGAACTGCGCCTGGCGCGCCCGGAAGCGCTGCCGATCCGCACCGAACACGCCGCGGACCCGATCCGGGCCATGCTCGGCGCCCCGGTCGGACTCGGCCCGCACGAGCGAGCCTGCATCCAGATCCTGGCCCGCCCGGTCGCCGGGTACCGGGTCACCAAGGCACGGAAGGCCGCCCGCCGCCTACACCCCGGCGGTGCCGTCCCCCTGGTCGGGCGGATCCTCGACGCCATCACACCGGGTGCCACACCGAAGCCATCGAACCCGGCGTGGACGCCGGGATCGTTGGATCGGCAGACCAATCTGGCCTACTCGGCCCAGGACCGCGCCATTGTGGACAAGCTCCGGGAAAACCAGTTCGAGACCCGCATCCGCTACGTCGTAGCCACCACCATCCCCACCGCGGCAACCACCGGCGAGGCCAAAGCGGTGCGAGAGGTGTTGCGGGGCCGTGGGCATGCGATCGCCTCGGCATTCGCCGCCTACTCCGACCACAACCACTACCGACGGGTCCGTCTCCGTAAGCCGGTCTCCGTGCTGGCCGACCGACGGATGAGCCGGGGCGACCTGCTGTCCGTGCCCGAGCTGGCTGCGATCGCGCACCTCCCGATCGATGACGCCACGCCCGGCCTGCAGCGGGCCGGGGCGCAGGCCGTGCCACCCCCGCCCGGCATCGCCACGACCGGCGAGCACATCAAACCCATCGGGCTGTCCGACTCCGGTCATGCCCGCCCCGTCGGCCTGCACGTCGCCGACGCCCGCCACCACCTGCACGTCCTCGGCGCCACCGGGAGCGGCAAGTCCGAACTCATGGCCCGGATGATCCTGGCCGACACCGAGGCCCGCCGCGGCGTGGTCGTCGTCGACCCCAAAGGCGACCTCGTCTCCGACATCCTGATGCGCCTGCCCGAACACCTCGGCGAAAAGGTCGTACTCTTCGACGCCGACTCCCGCGCCCGCCCGCCAGTACTCAACCCGCTGGAAGGAACCGACACCGCCCGCGCGGTCGACAACCTCGTGAGCATCTTCTCCCGGATCTACGCCTCCTCATGGGGGCCACGCACCGACGACATCCTGCGCGCCGGGCTGCTCACCCTGACCGCGATGCCCGGCACCCCGATCCTGCTCAACCTGCCCAAGCTGCTCACCGTGCCCGCCTACCGAGCCCGGGCCTGCGACCAGATCAACGACGACGTGCTCCGCGGATTCTGGTCCTGGTACGACCAACTCTCCGAACCCTCACGCGCCCAAGTGATCGCGCCGTTGATGAACAAGGTCCGCAGCTTCCTACTACGCCCGTTCGTCCGAGCCGCCATCGCCGGTGGCCAGTCCACAGTGGATATGGACGACGTGCTCAACAACGGCATGATCTGCCTCGTGCGCATCGCACGAGACGCCCTGGGCATGGAAACCGCGCGACTGGTCGGATCCATCGTCGTCGCCCGCACCTGGCAAGCCGCCACCCGCCGCGCCCGCATCCCGCAACGCCAACGCCGCGACTGCGGACTCTACATCGACGAGTGCCACAACTTCCTGAACCTGGCCTACCCGCTGGAAGACATGCTGGCCGAGGCACGCGGCTACCGACTGTCCATGACCCTGGCACACCAATACCTCGGACAACTCCCCAAAGAACTCGAAGAAGGCATCAGCACCAACGCCAGGTCGAAAATCATCTTCAACGCATCCCCCGAAGACGCCAAACGCCTCGCCCGCCACACCCTGCCCCGCCTCAACGATCACGACCTGTCCAACCTCGGCGTCTACCACGTCGGCGCCCGCCTCGTCCTGGGTGGGGAAGAAGCACCCCCGTTCACCGCGGTCACCGAGAAACTCCCACCCGCCATCCCCGGACGCGCCAAGGCAATCCGTCAAGCCGCCAGGATCAACACGCGTCCGCCCGCCACCGAGACGGACAACGCAACGGGCCGCACAGGACACGCCGCGGTGGACCCCCGGCGAGCGGCATAACCGTATTCCCCTCTCCTCGCAATGCACGCGGGCTCGCCGTCACACACGATCGGCACTAAAACCCCGCAAGCCTGCTTCGCCAACCCAACCTATGACGGCGGAGGGAAGGTATCCCAACTGCGCAGTATTCACCCCGCAGCAGGGACAAGACCGTGACTGCCCGGCGGACCTACTTCAGTGGCGAACCAATCGTCCTGGCGTTGGAGACATCCGTCGCGTCGTTCCCAGCGAACACCTGCGACGTCAGTAAAGACAGTCCGAAGGCGAATGTTCTTAAAGGCAGCCTCGAACCCTGGCGGAAAGAGAAGTCCGTGATCACGTTGTTCCAGTACGCCAAGACAGTGACCAGCACCTTCTCGAATCCATTCACCAACGCGGTCATCGCATCGAGGCTCCGATGCTGGCCCGACATTTCCAAATTCCCACTCTCCTAGCAGGCTGGTGCGTTCGCCCTCGGGAACAAAGGGCATTGCCTCAACGACGCCTGACCACGTCACGGGATCGTCGAGGCCCCAGGAGACGTGCACGTCATAAACCGGCATGCTGCCAGCATTATGTACCATAATTACCCACGAATCACCAAGATCCTCAAGCCACACGCAAAAATTCGCAGCACACTCTCGCGCTCGAAGCTCCGCCGATTCGTTAAACTGCGCCCTTTGCATTTCAAAGGTCCGCCACGCTGTCCGAATTCCACGGTAGGCGAAGACGGCAGCAAGGATTGAAAGGCAAGCCGACGTCACGGAAGCGCATGCCGACAGGACCTCCGTCCACTTAACCAACATGCCCCACATCCTAGTTGAGGGCGGGGCCAATTCAGGGATAGGCCCCGGGTCGAACTCTTCACCTCGCTCCCAATTCGCTAAATGCAGTCCACCCGCTATGAGAGGACCTTCTGATGAGCATTACGAATCCGACACCGCAGCGAGCGCTCCGCGGACATATGCCTCAGCGTCCTACGCCGCGAGCCGCCACCACCGGCCAGCACCACGCCCGACTCGCCGCGCACCTTACCCAGCGGGACCGGTGGCTGGTCCGGATGCTCCACGAGCACAAGGTCTTCACCACGGCCCAGATCGTCGAACTGTGCTACCCGACCATGCGGGCAGCCAACCATCGCCTGCTACAGCTGTTCAAGTGGCGTGTCCTCGACCGCTTCCAACCCTTCGTTTCCCTTGGCACGGCGCCAATGCACTACGTGCTCGACATCGCCGGAGCCGTCGCCCTCGCCTACGAAGACGGCATCGAGCCCAAACAACTCGGCTACCGCCACCAAGACGCCATCGGCATCGCACACTCGCTACGCCTGGCCCATACCGTCGGCACCAACGGGTTCTTCACCGCCCTTGTCGCGCTCAGCCGACGCCCCGGAGCCCGCGGCCGGCTCACCGCGTGGTGGTCCGAGCTGCGGTGTCGCCGGCACTTCGGCGACATGGTGCGCCCCGACGCCTACGGCCGCTGGCGCGAGGACGGCCGCCAGATCGAGTTCTTCCTGGAGTTCGACTTCGGCACCGAAGACCTCGCCACGCTCGCCAGCAAGCTATCCGGCTACGAAAAGCTCGCCACCGCCACGGGCATCACCACCCCGGTCCTGGTGTGGCTTCCCACCAACCGCCGCGAGACCACCGCTCGCCAGGCACTAGCCGACAGGCTGGCCCACCTGGACCGTCCCGCGCTGGTACCGCTCGCGACCAGCGCCGCGGACCTCACCAGCGCGACCGGCGAGAACAATCCCACCGCCGCCCGATGGCTCCCTCTCCGCGCACCGTCCTCCCTGCGACCTGGTCGGCTCCGGCTCGCCGAACTCGCCCAACTCTGGACCCACCCCGCACCACCCAACCCGGCACCGGCCACGCCCGCAGCCCAAAACCCTCCGGACCCAGCCCACCTGGCGGCACCACCCCCGCTACCACCAGAGCACACCAACCGCTTCCGGAGATAACATGAAAATCGCCACCGCCGCGACCACAGTGTTCATCGCCACGACCATCCTCATCGGGGCCACCAGCCAAGCGGTCGTCAACATCGTCTTCGGCGGCAGCGCACGTACGAGCTGCGGCCGGGACGGCACCGGCGCCGCCACCACCGTAGCTGGCTACGGACCCGACCAACTGGCCAACGCCGCCACCATCGTCGCCGTCGGCGAGCAACTCAACGTCCCCGAGCAGGGCTGGGTGGTGGCGATCGCAACCGCGATGCAGGAGTCCGGGCTGCGCAATCTCGCTGACGGTGACCGGGACAGTCTCGGACTCTTCCAGCAACGGCCCAGCCAAGGCTGGGGCACGCCGACGGAAGTGATGAACCCGGCCTATGCCGCCACCAAGTTCTACCAGCGCCTGCTCACGATCGACGGCTGGCAGCAGGCGAGCATCAATGATGCCGCGCAGGCCGTCCAGCGCTCCGGCTTCCCTGCCGCCTATGCCCGCCACGAGCAGGCCGCACGCGCAGTGGTCGCCGCCGCTGTAGGTTCCGGGAAGCCGCGAGCAATTCCGGAAGATCTTGAGCAATCCGTGAGCACTTGTTCGCAGGCGTCAGGATGATGGCGGTAGCACGTCCTCAACACGGTGATTGGGGTCGAACGAGCCCGGAAAATCCTCATCTGCCGCCGCACGGGCGTGCGACACCGCACCCAAATGCCGCAGGGCGCATGACGATCCATTGACGACTACCTCCGGCGACCAGCGTCTTCGCTCGCCGAGCGGTCCGGGGTGCCGTCGTGCTGGTCTCCGCGCCGGCGGTTCCCGCAGCGAAGAATCATCGACCGTGGAGCAGACGAGTGGTGAGTCCCCGTGCTACCGAGTCCTGTCACACAAGACCATCGTGTTGTGGGCAGTGGTGATCGTCGCCGTGGGCGTCGGTCTGGCTGTCTGGTTGCTGGTTGCATTCGGCCGTGACGACCCGCTGGGCGCGATCCGCACGGCGGGCACTGTGGTGGTTGGTTCCGGTGGTGGTGCCGCCTTGTTTCTGGCCGCGCGCCGTCAGCGGTCCACCGAGATTGCCTTGGTGCAGAAGGAGCGTGATCAAGCCGACGTGGCACGGGCCCACGCCCTCCAGGAACGCGTCGCGGCCGAGAACCGGGCAAATGCCGTCGAGCGTCGGATCACCGAGCTGTACACAAAGTCGGTGGAGCAGCTCGGTTCAGATAAGGCCCCAGTCCGCCTTGGCGGTCTATACGCTCTCGAGCGCCTCGCCCAGGACAACGAGCACCAGCGACAGACGATCGTCAACGTCCTGTGCGCGTACCTCCGTATGCCTTACCGACAGCATGAACCCAAGGATCTCGACCCCCTCACCAACGATGCGCACCTCCAAGAGCGCGAGGTCAGACTCACCGCACAACGCCTGCTCACCAGCCACCTACGGGCTGACTCGATAGCGTTCTGGGAAGGGATACGCCTTGATCCCACCGGTGCGTTCCTCATCGACTTCACCATGGTCGGGAACGACTGCCGCTGGGTGTCATTCAAGGCGGCGACCTTTGTCGGCAGCACCATCTTTCTCGACATGGCCTTCCCTGACTACGCCAGCTTCGACAAGGCCATGTTTCTAGGAGACACACACTTCACCGGGACGACATTCACCGGAGACGCGAAATTCGAGGACGCCACCTTCCGAAGCAGTGTCGAGTTCGACGGGTACTTGGACTCCCACTCAACCAATTTCGCCCGCCAAGCAAAATTTCAAGGCGTCACCTTCGAGGACAGGACCAGTTTCTCCGGAGCGACTTTCAACGGCAGGGCCCCTTCGGCGAATCACGAACCGGGAATCCCACCACGTTCACCGGCCAGGTCAGCTTCTGGCCCGCTCACTTCAAATCCAGCGCGGACTTCATGAACACAACGTTCTCTGACAAGGCGGAATTCAGGGACGTCTCCTTCAGCGCGAAGAAGCCTCCCCTCGTGCCGACGCTGGGTGACGTCACAACCAACTTTCATTCGGCTACATTCGCCCAGGGCACGCCTCCCGAGGTCGCACCCTTCCTCGATCGGCAAGGCCTGTAGCCGCCGACTCTGGGAGCAAGGGCCGACGAGGTCTACGACACCACCTACGACAGTGGGAACCACCTCGGTGCCAGTGGGACGCGGGGCGACTGGGTGCGTGGCCCGGCAGGACGCCTAGTTCCCGCGCCGCTACGCCCGCGCCTTCGATGACCTCGCCGCCGACCTGCGCGACGGACGCTGGCCCACACCGGCCTGCACCGCCGAGGAGGTCGCGCTCGACCTCGAACTCGGAACTATGGATTAAGCACCTGGTCAGGCGGCGGTGATGCGCTGAAAGCGCAAGTCTGATCCGCCACGGACGGAGCGAGGATGGTGGCCGGGCGGTCGCGATCGAGGAAGGCATCTCAGCCTTGGTGTTCGCCTATGTCTCCGCCCACGACTATTTCGGCGGAATCAAGCACGTCGACCAGCAGGACCATCCGCTCCCTCGTCGACGGCCTCGAAGTCAGCCTCTCTCTGCGCGGACTGGGGAGTTGGGACTGCTCGTCGAACAGGAGTTCCGTCTCGGGCGCCTGGCCCGGGGGTTGTCGTCGGTTCTCCCTTCCGACGCACCCTCGGTATCGGGGAAACAGGTGGGGGCGCGGTGCTGGTGGCTTACCGCGCCCCATCGCCGGCCGCGTTACGCGGTTCCGGGTGTTCCGGCCGACTGCACCGGCGCGGTGAGCGGCGCACAAGGGCACGGAGCTGGTAACACCAACTCGTGAATGCGCCGAGCACGGTTCGCGCCGATGTTTCGGCTGGCGTGCAGGTACCTGATCTCAGTGGCCCCGTCCCGGCCGGGGGTGAGCGTGGCTGGTGCGGTGGTGCTGTCGCGTTGAGTGGCGTGTCGCACCATCAAGCAGGCGGAGTGCTTTTTTTCGGGAGGCGGGGGCTTGGTCCCTCGATTGTGTTCTACCGGGCCGATCGTGGGGTGAGCCATAATGGAGGCGCTCCTTCTGATCTATATCGGTGAAGCAGGGTGGTCCGGGCCGTGCTCAAGGGCGAAGGCCCGGACCATTGAACTCGCCGTTCTCGGCGGCAGCCTCGCTGGGCCAACCGCGGGATCGGCCGGTAATACCGTCCGCTTCAGGGTTCCCAAGGCCGTCGCCTTGGCGAGCTTGTTGGCGTCATCCGCGTGGCGGGATGAAGGTTCCCAGGCTGCGTGCCGAGATCGTCACCATCAGCATTCCGTATTTCCCGATCGTGAACGGGTAGCCGAAGGGTGGTGAAAGGTGGCTCACCACCGCATAGGTCGAGTTCGCGTAGCTGAGTGCGGTGACCAATGCCTCGGTTTGCCGTCGGGCGTCCAGGAGTGCTTCTTCGCCGAAACCTCCGGCGTATTCGGAGTTGGCATAGAACTGCGGCTGGGCGTAGAGGAAGTGGTTTGCCAGTGAGGTGGCGAGCCGTCCGTCGACGGCGAACCACGGTTGCTCGTAGGCCTTCGTAGGTGATGACCAGTCCGGGAGGTCCTGCTGGGGAACATTGGCTACGGTCTCGGCCATCCGGTAACCGGTGACCACCGTCGTGACGCTGCCACTGGCGTTGGTGGCGGTCGCCGGAGCGTCGAGGACCGCGGTTCCGTTCGGCAGGATGTCCGTGATCGTCGCCCCGAGGGGAACACCGGGGGACCCCGTGGCAATGGAGGATTGCACATCCGTGGGAAGAAAGGACCCGGTCAGCCGGTTGGAGCCGGCCACCATCCCGACCGGGGAGATCGTGCGGCCCGGGTTCGTGTAGTCCCACCAGGTGTGGATGAAGCCCTGGATCTCCTCCGCGAAGCGTTCGGCGAGCAGGCCGATGTCCGGGTGACCGGGGATGACCTCACGGGGGCCGAAAAGGTAGGCGGCGGCACGAAGGCCGGTGTAGACCTCGGTGCAGTCCTCCAGAAGCGTCGCGTTGTAGAGCCCGTTCGGCAGCGCGAGGAACTGGGAATCGGTCTGCCGTGTGGTCACCAGCGCCATCAGGGCCGCCACCGCACCATGCTCGAGTTTCCTGACCCGTTCATAATCCCGCGTGGACTGGAAACCTTGGTACAAGGCCAGGAGAAAGAGCGCGGCGTAGGCATCGGTCGAGTCCTGCTGTTGCGGAGCCCGCACGACCCACTGCCCGGTCGGTCCGTAGGTCAGGATGTTGTAGATCTGCGGAGTGCTCACCACACTGGTCGTGCCGGACAACTGAACCTGGGTGGCCGAGAGGTAGGACCCGATCGTCACCGTCCCGCTCAAGCCGGTTCCGGCGATCGGGCTGCCGACATCGGCGGGGGTGAACTGTGCCTGCACTGGTGAGGTCAGCACTCCTGTCGCATTGATCGTACCGTCCCGGAACTGACGGTCGGCCCAGACGTAGTCGTGGGTGTAGCCGTTGCCGTCCATGTCGGCCTGGAATGCCTCCATCGCGTTCCAGGCCGTCTCCGTGTAGTCCCGCATATTGAGCAGGTAACCCGCCCGGAACATGCCGATGATGCCGTAGTAGGCGTCATAGGGCCGGATGTTCAACGGCGGTGTGTCCGTCGGCTGCCACGAAAGCATGCCGTGGAACCGGAGCTGCCCCGTGCCGACGACGCCGGTCGACTGGATCCGGCTCGCCAAGGTGTTGAGCGGCCCCGAAGGTGAAAGATCCAGAATCTGGTTGGCCATGGTTTTGGTCCTCCTCAGGCGCGCGGCGCCACGACGGTGCCGGCCACGTCGGCGCTGATCGCCACGACCAACTGGCCTGCCTTGTCCACCGTGAATGGGTAGCCGTAGGACGCCGCCTTCACCGTGTTGAACGTCGAGTTGGGGTAGCTGACCGCGTCGACGAGCGCTTCGGTCGGGCGGCCCGCCATGTGCAGCGTCCACTCGCCGGCACCCCCGCCGTACCCGGCATCGGAATAGAAGTTCGGCTGTGTCGCCAGGAAGTGATTCACCTGCGAGGTCGCCAGACGACGCTCGATCACACCCCACATGACCGGCCAGAGTTGCGCGTAGGCACCGTTGAGATTCCCCCAGTCCGGGGTCGTCTGCTGCGGAACGTTGTCGATGTTCTGCGTCGTGCGGAAACCGGGCACGATCGTGGTGACGGTGGACGCCGCGTTGGTGGCCGTGGCCGGCCGGTCCAGCACCGCGGTGCCGCCGGAGAGGACGGCGGTGATCGTGGCACCGAGCGGCACTCCCAGCGTGCCGGTCGATATCGCCGCGCCGACATCGGTCGCCACGAAGGCGCCCGTGAGCTGACTCGAGCCCGACACCATCCCGACCCCGGACAGCGTGCGGCCGGGATTCGTGTAATCCCACAAGGTGCGGATAAAGCCTTCGACCCGGTCCGCGTAGCGCTGAGCGAGCTGGCTCGCGTCCGGGAAACCGGGAATGATCTGACGCGGGCCTAGCAGATAGGCAGCGGCCCGGCACCCCGCACAGACCTCGGCCTGGTCCTGCAGCGTCGCGGTGTTGGTCAGGCCCGCCGGGTTCGTTATCCCATCCGGCAGGACGACGAACATGCCATTCGGTTGTTTCGTCGTCGTCAACGCCGTCAAGGCACCGATAATGCCCGGCGTGAAGCTCTGCACGCGGGCGAAGTCCCGGGTGGACTGCCACCCGACGTAGAGCGCGTTAAGGAACATGCCCGCGTTGGCGGGAACGGAGTCGGTGGAAAAAAGGTTCTGGGCACGGGTCACCCACTGTCCGGTCGCGCTGAAGGACAGGATGTCGTAGACCTGGGGCGTGGCGACGACGCTCGTGGTTCCGGTGAGCTGCACCTGGGTCGCGGAGATGTAGGACGAGATCGTGACCGTGCCGCTCAGCCCCGTCCCGATGATCTGGCTCCCCACATCCGCCGGCGTGAACTGCGCCTGTGTCGGCGACGTGAGGATCTTCGTCGCGCTGATCGTGCCGTCCTTGAACTGGCGGTTCGCCCACGCGTAATCGTGCGTGTAACCGTTGGCATCCATATCCGTCATCAACGCATCGAGGGCGTTCCACGCCGTCACCGTGAAATCGGGAATACCGAGCAGGTACCCGGCCCGGAACGCGCCGATGATCCCGTAATACGCGTTGTACGGCCGAATATTGAGCGGCGGACTGTCGGTCGGCTGCACCGAAAGCATCCCGCGGAACCGCAGCTGACCAGTATTGATCACGGCCTTCTGGATCTGGCTCGCCACCAGATTGAGCGGCCCGGACGGGGTCAGATCAAGAATCTGGTTAGCCATGACTTTCCTCCCAAACCCGGGAGGACATAGCAACCAGCCAATAAGGCGTCATGTCCACCCGAACACCGAGTTTCCGGCGAAAACCCGGCTCCCGGCTAGGGCTGTTCGGGTCACCCCGCACCCCTAACGGGTGGTATTAGAACGAACGTCCCGGTCTACCCGTCGACGCTCGGGCACTGACGGAGGGGCTGGACGTAACACGATGCCATCTGGGCTGCACACACTCCAGTTCCTAGGTACGGCTGTTGCCGTTCAGGTGCCACCTGATCGGGTATTCCCCGGTAACGGCGGGTAGTTCCGGCTGGCAATTTACCGTGACCCGGGCAACCATCTTCTGCGTCCCTACGAGCGCCGCGGAGTCTGGACCGGCAACGGTCTCCACCCTGGTGCACACCGGGTCCAGGGCGGCGCAGAAAACGAAAGGAGGAACAATGATTATCGCAGACCTTGAGATTCTCCTCGGCGGCACCGTCATCTCCATCTGACACCGCCAAACCCCGTCGCCACACGCGGAGCAGCGTCCCGGAACGGCCACCCAGTGAATCAATAAATAACCGTAACCGCCGTACCGGGCGGCCGTCGCACAGCACCCGTCAGCAGGCGACCTACCAGCTAAAAGAGATTGCGGAAGAGGTGAGGAAGTTGTGGGGCGCAGATCGACCGGCGCCCCACAACCATCCGACGACCCGCCGACACCTGCCTGCGGACCGACTGGGCCACACGCCCCTGACACCCGTGCACGACCACATCACAGGCGCCGGCCCCCAGGAACGCCGTGTGCTCACCCGTCGCCGACGGCACAGCCGAAAAACCCGCAGACAGAAACAAGCAGCTGCCAGCTCAGCCTCCGCAACCAGCGCCACGCCGACAGGACCCGGGCTTGGATCATTCGTCCCCGACCGCGCGGCCTGCGAACCTGCTGAGATGGCCACGGCTGCCACCCGTCCCGGTCCGGAATGCGGACACGCTGACGGTCGCGCCGCCGAGAACTGCGCCTGGCGCAAAGGAGCCGTACTGAAACGGTTGGTCTGTGACGTGGGGTGTGGAAACAAGGTCAGGCGGGCCGTACCAGTCCGATGTCGTAGGCGAACACGACGGCTTGGACGCGATCGCGCAGTTCGAGTTTGTTGAGGATGCGGCCGACGTGGGTTTTCACCGTGGCTTCCGAGAGGACGAGTTCTTCGGCGATTTCGGCGTTGGAGAGTCCGTGGGCGAGTTTGGTGAGGACTTCTCGTTCGCGTTCGGTGAGCCGTTCGAGTCCGCGTCCGGTGGTGGCTGGGGGTTCGTTTGCCCGGCCGGTGTCGGGGAGCCGGTCGGCCATGGCGTTGAGCAGTCGCCGGGTGACGCTGGGCGCGACGACCGCGTCGCCGGCGGCGACGGTCCGGATCGCGGAGATCAGGTCCTCGGGTGGCACGTTTTTCAGCAGGAATCCACTGGCGCCGGCTTTGAGGCCGGGGAAGGCGTACTCGTCGATGTCGAACGTGGTGAGGATCAGGACCCGGGAGCGGGGGTGCGTGCGGACGATCTCGCGGGTGGCTTGAATCCCGTCCATACCGGGCATGCGGACGTCCATCACGACGATGTCAGGGTCGAGTGCCGCGGTGCGGCTGACCGCGGTCGCGCCGTCGGCGGCTTCGCCGACCACGGCGAAGTCCGGCTGGGATTCCAGGACCAGCCGGAAACCCAGGCGCAGCAACGGTTCGTCGTCGACGAGCAGGATGCTGATCACGCGCTGACCACCGATCCGGCGTCCGGGGAGACTCGTCCTGGTTCGAGCCGCGCCGTGACCCGCCAGCCACCGCCGGGCGACGGCCCCGCAGTGACGTCGCCGTCGAAAACGGCGACACGCTCCCGCATCCCGGCCAGCCCGTGCCCGCCCGTCGGCGCGGCGGTGTCGCGGGGGCCGGCACCATCATCGGCGACTTCGAGGGTGACTGCCGGGTCGGCATAGGTCAGGCGGATGTGGGCGGCTGAGGGCCGGACGGCGTGTTTGAGCACGTTGGTGAGTGCTTCCTGGGCGATACGGTAGAGGGCGAGCCCGGCCGTCGGGGAGATCGGGAACGGCTCACCGGTGATCGTCCATGATGTGGGGAGGCCGGTCGTGCGCACCTGGGTGACGAGTTCGTCGATCTGGGGGACGCCGGGTTGCGGTGTACGGGGGCTTTCGCCGTCGTTGTTGCGGAGCACGCCGAGCAGGCGGTGCATCTCCTCGAGTGCCTGTCGTCCGGTCGCGGAGACGTGCAGCGACGCGGTTTCGGCGGCGGCGGCGTCGGTTCGCGCGGCGTACGCGGCGCCGTCGGCGAGGGCGATCATCACCGAGAGGTTGTGCGCGACGATGTCGTGCATCTCCCGCGCGATGATCGCCCGTTCGCGCGCTGCCGCGATCTGGGACTGCTGGTCGCGCTCGTGTTCGGCCCGCAGCGCCCGGTCCCGCAGCGACGCCAGGTACACCCGGCGCATCCGCACGTTCACCCCGAGCACGAACGCCGCGACGACGACCGCGGAGACGAACACGAACCGGGCGAGGGACTCGGCGAACTCGTCGCCACGGAAGACCACGACCGCCGTCAGCACGCCGAGGGCAGTCAGCGCCATCAGCGCCCGCCGCCGTGGGGAATACGCGCCGACCGTGTACACGGCGACGAGCACGGCGATCACGGCCGGTGAGAAAGTCGGCCCGAAAAACCCGTGGACCAAGGCGAACCCACCCGCGGCGGCCAGGGTCGCCAGCGGGTGACGACGTCGGAACGCCAACGTCGACACCAGCAGCACGCCCGTTCCGAACAGGAGCGGGCGGGCCGCCGCTGCCACCCCTCGGTGCTCGACGAACATCGCCAGCGGCAACAGCGCGCACGCCAGCAGCACGTCCGTGGCGCTGGGATGACGCCGGGCCCAGGCCAGCAGCCGCTGCGCCCCGGGCAACCCGCTGAGCAGGCCATGCTCGGAGACCGGCCACGCCGAACCCGCCTCAGTCACTCGGCCATCATCCCCTACCGGTCAGGCGTCGCGGCGCTGCAGCAGGACGAACGCGGCCACCAGCGCGACGGCGACGTACGCGCAGAACACCGCGAACCCGGTCCACGGCGCGAGCATGGCCGAGTCCGGGTGAACCGTGATCAACGCCTGCCCCGCGTTGCTCGGCAGGTACGGCACGATGTGCGGCGCCCAGCTGTCCGGCAGTGCCTCGGCGATGCCGGGCAGCACCAGCAGCAGACCGAACAGCGTGGCGATCGCGCCGGCCGTGTGCCGGATCAGCCAGCCGAGCGCGACGCCGAGCATGCCCACCACCGTCAGGTACAGGCCCACGCCGAACACCGCGCGGAACACGCCCGGCGCCGACAGCGTCGTCTCGATGTGCTGGGAAGCCAGAAACGCCTGCCCACCAAGGAACGCCGCGAACGAACTAACCGTGCCCACCACGAACGACACGACAGCGAAGATGACGAGCTTCGCCCACAACACTGGTGTCCTGGTCGGGACGGCCGAGAAGGTCGCGCGGATCATCCCGGTGCCGTATTCGCCGGAGACGATGAGCACGCCCAGCACGCCGATCACCAGCTGAGCCAGGACATAACCGCGGATGCTCACGTCGGTGGGGTCGAACCGCAGCTTGGCCTGGGGCCGCATGACCGGCCAGCGGCTCGCGTCGGCGGCCGAGAAGATCCAGCCCAGCGCGATCATGCCGGCCAGGGCCACGGTGACCGCCACCGGTGACGACCGGACCGAGCGGAACTTCAGCCATTCCGAGCGCAGCACCCGGACCGGGGTGACCTTGAGATCACCCGGCAGCGGCACCCCGGGTGCCGCGTCTCCGGTCGTGGCCGGGGAAGTGGTGGTGGTCATGACGCGGGCCTTTCCTGTGCCGCCGGGGTGACCCGGTATTCGAGGGCGTTGTCGGTGAGTTCCATGAACGCTTCTTCCAAAGAGGCCTGCACCGGCGTGAGTTCCTCGAGCGGGATGGCTTCGCGGCAGGCGATACGGCCGACCTCGGCGCCATCCAGGCCACTGATTTCGAGCAGTCCGGCCGCCAGGTCGGTGACCTCGACACCCGGCCCGGCGACCAGGTCACGCAGCCGGCCGGCTTCCGGCGTGCGCACCCGCACGACCTTGCTCGAGGCGCGCTGGATGAATTCCTCGACCGAGGTGTCGGCGATGAGCCTGCCCTTGCCGATCACGATCAAATGCTCGGCGGTCAGCGCCATTTCGCTCATCAGGTGTGAGGAGACGAATACGGTGCGGCCCTCGGAAGCCAAGCCGCGCAACAGGTTCCGGATCCAGAGGATGCCCTGGGGGTCCAGGCCGTTGACCGGTTCGTCGAGCACCAGGGTCGCCGGATCGCCGAGCAGCGCGGCCGCGACGCCCAGTCGCTGCCCCATGCCGAGGGAGAACCCACCCACCCGTTTACGGGCGACAGTGCCCAGCCCCACGAGTTCGATCACCTCGTCGACGCGCCGGCGGGGAATTCCGGTGCTCAGCGCGAGCGCGAGCAGATGGTTGTAGGCCGACCGTCCGGTGTGGACCGCCTTCGCCTCCAGCAACGCCCCCACTTCGTGCAGTGGCGCGGCATGGCGCCGGTAAGGCTTGCCGTTGACCGTGACCGAGCCGGACGTGGGCGCGTCCAGACCCATGATCATCCGGATGGTGGTCGATTTCCCGGCGCCGTTCGGGCCGAGGAACCCGGTGACCACGCCGGGTTTCACCGTGAACGTGAGGTCGTCCACGGCGACCTTCTCACCATAGCGTTTGGACACCGCGCGTGCTTCGATCATGAACGTTTTCGTCCTCTCCGGAATCGCAGTGGCCGGAGCCTATGGCCGGTCGAGCGCGGCATCGACGGTCCCAAGGGCGATCTTCCCGCGCGGGGTGTGCGACTTCCGGCGTAGCGCCTACCCCGGAAGTCGCACCATCGCCCGTCGTCGTGGGTGACCAGGTATAGTTTTACAACAATGTAGAAACTGATTCATTGTCGGCTCGGCCCGTTGGGGGCTTGCGCACGAGAGGTTGACGAGTTGGTCATCGACGGTCGTGGCTCGCGCTGGCGCCGACCCGCCATCGTGGCGCTGGCGGCAATCGTGGTTTTCCTCGCCCTCCTCGCGACCGCGACGAACCTTCTCCCTTGGGGTGACGGCCTGGATCGTGGTCTGCACGAGTGGGTCCTCGTGCACCGGCAGAGCGTGCTGGTCGCCATCGCGGCGGCGCTGACGAACTTGGGAAGTTCCTGGGTGACAATTCCGGTAGTCGCCGTCGTCGCGTTCGCCGCCGCGCAAGCCGATCTGCGGGGACGGGTCATCCGGTCCGCGGTGGTGGTCGTGGTGATGGCGGGCGGTGTGCTCTGCCGCTCAGCGGTGGCCGCGATCATCGCGCGTCCCAGGCCACCTCACCCCGACTGGGCGGTGCCGGCCTCCGGATTTTCCTTCCCCTCAGGACATTCCACCGACGCCGCACTCGCGGCCGGCCTCCTCGCATGGCTGCTGGTGCGGCGCGTCGGCGCGCGCGGCGCGATCTGGGCCGGTGCGGCCGGGTATGCCACCGTGGTCGGGGCGACCCGCGTCTACCTCGGAGTGCACTGGCCGAGCGACGTACTCGGTGGCTGGGCGTTCGCCGTCGCGTGGCTGGCCTTCGCCTCGATCGCGCTTTCCGCCACCGGACGTCCTGGCACGACCTCGGTATAGCGCCGGAAGCGGGCACGGAAGTCAAGGTGTGTCGGGGAGGCAGGGTTGGCCGGCCTCCGTTCAGGGAGTACGCCGGCGGCTTCGCCGAAGTTCCAGCAGCATCGGCAGCAGGGACAGCACGACGATCACGGCGATAATGGGCAAAAGGTACTGGTCGATGCCGGGGATGCTCGCGCCGAGCAGGTAGCCGGCGAGCGTCACGCCGATCGCCCACACCAGACCGCCGATGGCTTGCCAGAGCAGGAAAGTCCGGCCGGGGACCTCAAGAATCCCGGCCAGTGGATTGAGCACCGTGCGCACCACGGGGATGAACCGAGCCAGCACGATCGCTTTCGCGTAGCCGTAACGCTCAAGCAACTCCTCGGCGCGTTCGACGCCCCGATGCAGATGCCGATTGCCCGCCCGCGCCAGCAGCGCCCGGCCGCCTCGGCGACCGAGGACGAAACCGACCTGCGCGCCAGTGAGCGCACCCGCCACCGCGGCCAGCAAGACCAGGGGCAGGGACAGGTGCACGACCGCCGTGGTGCTCGTGGTGCAGAACAGCCCCGCGGTGAACAGGAGCGAGTCGCCGGGCAGGAAAAACCCGATCAACAAACCGGTCTCGGCGAACAAGACCACGAACACCCCCGCCGCGCCGAGTGTGGCCAGCCAGGACGTGGCGCTCAACGGGTTCATGCGGCCTCCAGCGGCGGGTCACCCGCCATTCTCTACAATCACGTAGTATTTCCACGCCAGTGTAGGACAGCGTCCCCGACGCGAAGTGGTGCACCGACCAACATCGGAAGAAGCCGGAACGCAACGGGGATTTCACCAAGGCTTCTACAGAGTTGTAGATAACCGACATCATCACGCCGACAGATCCAGCGCGCCGACCGCACCTCGGCCCCACCACCGGGCCGGGCCAAGGGTAGGCCCATGGTGTCGCGCCCCGAGACGACAGAGGACGACATACTCGCGATGACCGACCGCACCATCCCGATCAGCGCACGCCACGGCCTGCTCCGCGTCCCGGGCATCACGGCCTACTTCTGGATCGTCAAATCCCTCTCCACGGCCATGGGTGAGTCCGCATCGGACTATCTGGTCAACACGATCGATCCCGTCGTCGCCGTGGCCATCGGCTTCTTCGGCTTTCTGGCGGCCCTGATCTGGCAGTTAACCCGCCGCCGCTACACCGCACCCACGTACTGGCTCGCCGTCGTCATGGTCGGCGTCTTCGGCACCATGGCCGCCGACGTGATGCACGTCGGCCTCGGTGTGCCCTACCCGATCTCCACCACCTTTTACCTGATCGCGCTCGCCGCGGTGTTCCTGCTCTGGCAACGCACCGAGAAAACCCTGTCCATCCACACCGTCGACAGCACCCGCCGCGAAGCGTTCTACTGGGCCGCCGTCGTGGCCACCTTCGCCCTCGGCACCGCCGCCGGGGACCTCACCGCCATGACGCTGCACTTCGGCTATCTGCTGTCCGCCGTGCTGTTCGCCGCCGTGATCAGCATTCCGATCCTCGGCTACCGCTTCGCCGGCTGGAACCCGATCTTCGCGTTCTGGTTCGCCTACGTCATCACCCGCCCCCTCGGAGCGTCCTTCGCCGACTGGCTCGGCAAACCCACCACCGTCGGCGGCCTCGGCCTCGGTGACGGACCGGTCACCCTCGCCCTCACCCTCGCGATCGTCGGCTTCGTCACCTACCTCGCCATCACCCGGCGCGACATCCAACAGCCCTCGGCGCACGCCACGGCCGTCGGACCCACCGAGACGGACACCGTGGTCCTGCCCGTCGCCCGGGCCTGGCCGCCGGACCAGCGCACGCCCGACGCGACACACGACCGCAACCGCCACTGGTAACGGTGACGACGACGCCGCACCCTCACCAGCGACGCGAGGGAACGGCTGGAACGCCACCGGGTAGATGCCCACACCGTGCGCTCGCGACCGCGCATACCCGTCCACGGGCGACAGGGCTTGCCCCATGCTACCTTCTTTTACTGACAGTATTCACTTAGATACGAATAGGTACTTCGCGAAGTTCGCGGCCACCGACGTGACACATCGTGTCCACGGAGGACACGGCTTCGCCGAGCCGGCCAGCCGTTCGGTGCGCCCCAACCCGACCGACCCGGGGAGAGAACAATGCCCTCGAAGGCGCCTGAACCATTGAAGGTGTCCGATCTGGACAGTCGCGACTACCGTGTGCTCCGCAAACTGCCGCACGTGACCGTGCTGTTCTGGGTGATCAAGATCGTCGCGGTGACGCTGGGTGAGACCGCGGGCGATCTGTTCGGTATTACCCTCAAGACCGGTTACGTCACCACCGAGTTGATATTCCTGGGCTATTTCCTGGTCGTGCTGGCTCTGCAAATCCGGGCCCGTCGTTTCCACCCGGCTCTGTTCTGGGCGGTCGTCCTCGGGACCAGCATGGTCGGTACCGAGATGTCGGACTTCCTCGACCGCGGACCCGGCCACGGCAGTGCCGCCAATGGTGTCGGCTACGGCTGGGGCGCGATCATCCTCACCAGCCTGCTGGCACTGGTGTTCCTGGCCTGGTGGCGCACCGGGCAAACCTACGACGTCGAGAACATCGCCAGCCGCAAGGGCGAAATCCTGTACTGGATCGCGATCCTGGTCTCCAACACGCTGGGCACCGCCAGCGGCGACTGGCTCTCCGACGACACCGGCCTCGGATTCCGCGGCGCCTTCCTGCTCATCACCGCGATCATGGCGTTCATCGTGGCCGCCCACTACTGGACCCCCATCAACACCACGTTGTTGTTCTGGCTGGCGTTCATCCTGACCCGCCCACTGGGCGCGGCCGGCGGCGACGCACTGACCAAACCCGCCGATGACGGCGGACTGGGCTGGGGCACCCTCTGGGGATCCGCCGCGCTGTTCGGCCTGCTCGTCCTCCTGGTCGTTCACCAGAGCCACCGCGTCCACCGACAGCCACTCCCACCGCTGCCCTACCCTCTCAACCGACGCACCGGGCAGCCACAGCGGCCCAATGGCGCGGTCGTCCCACGCTCCCACGACCTGAGGCGCACTGCCGCCCCTGCAGCACCCGGCCCTGCCCGGAAGGACGCCTGAATCTCGCGCTCACACCGCTGCGGTGGGGCCGACCGATGGCCGACGTCGGAACAAGGGGTCTTGTCACACAGGACCATTGCGGCCTCCCCTGATACGACAGCCGTGTAGATTCACGGTCATGCGTAATCGGCGGGAAGAACCGGTGCGACGGGCCCCCGGCGCGCTCGAAGCCGAAGTCCTTGCCGTGCTGGGGAATTCTGCCGGGCCGTTGTCCCCGTCGGAGGTGCAGGCCCGGCTGCGGGGTGACCTCGCGTACACGACCGTGGTGACCATCCTGACCCGGCTGCACGACAAGGGCATCGCCAGCCGCGAGAAACACGGGCGCTCGTTCCGCTATCACGCCATCGACGACGAAGCCGGACTGGCGGCGCGAAAAATGGCGAAAGTGCTCGACGGCGAGCCCGACCGGGGCAGCGTCCTGGCCCGGTTCGTCACGCGCCTCTCGAAATCGGACGAAGCAACGCTTCGTGCGCTGCTCCACGGCGACGGCGAAGACCACGCCCGATGACACCGGACATCATGGTGCCGCTGGTGCTGCCGCTGGCGGCCTGGCCGGTGGCGCGGTTCGTGGCGCCCCGGCTCCCCCCGCAGGCAGCGAGCTGGCTGCTCACCGGTTCCTGTCTCGTCCTCGCCGCGGGCAGCACCGCCGCTCTTGCCCTGCTGGCCCTGGCCGGGCTGCCCCAGGTCCCGTTCGTCGCCGCGGTCGGGCATCTGTCGCCGCAAACCTTCCGTGAACAGGAAGGCGTCGGCATCCCCGTCTCGATCGCCGCCGGGATCGCGCTCATCGCGCTGACCGGCCTGCTGGCCCGTACGGTCATCCGCTACCTGCGCTGGACACGGCGGCTCACGCGCGAACTCGACGCCCACGACGGTCACCGCGACGGCGAGGTGCTGGTGCTCGCCGGGGCCGAGCCGCTGGCGTTCGCCGCACCCGGACGAGGCGGCCGCATCGTGGTGTCCAGCGGCATGCTGGCCGCCCTCCACCCGGACGAACGCCGCGCATTGCTGGCCCACGAACGCGCGCACCTGGCCTCGCGCCACCACCTCTTCCTGGTGGCGCTGACCGGGGCCAGCACGCTCAACCCGTTGCTGCGCCCGCTCGCCACGGCCACCGGATTCGCCCTCGAACGCTGGGCCGACGAAACCGCCGCCCACCACGTCGGTGACCGCACCGTCGTCGCGCACGCGGTGGCCAAGGCCGCGCTCGCCGGCCAGCCCCAGCACGGCTTCGCCCTCGCCGCCACCAGCGGCCCGGTCCCCCGCCGCGTCTCCGCCCTGCTGAACAACCCCGCCGGGCACCAGACCCCGGCCCGCGTCCCCACGGCCCTGCTGAGCGCGCTGGTCCTCGGCATCACCGTGCTCTCCGCACAAACCGCCCTCGACAGCGCCGCGGACCTCCACGACGGCATCGAACAGGCGCAGGGCACGACCGCGAACCGTGTCGCCGCGGCCACCGATGCCGACCGGGCGGGGCACCGGCCCCGCCTGCGCCAGGATCAGGTGAGACTGAAGTAGGCGAGGCAGCCCAGGCCTGCGATGACGCAGTAGATCGCGAACGGGGTCAGCGTGCGGGTTTCGAAATAACGGACCAGAAACCGCACCGAGAAATAGGCGCCCACGCCGGCGACGAGGCTGCCCACGATGGTGGGGCCGATCGCGCTGTGCATCTCCGGACGCGCCAGGTCGGGGATTTTCAGCACCCCGGCTCCGGCGATCACCGGTGTGGCCAGCAGGAACGCGAACCGGGCCGCGTCCTCATGCCGCAAGCCACGCAGCAGGCCACCCACCATCGTGATCCCGGACCGGCTTACACCGGGAAACAACGCGAAGATCTGGCACGCCCCGATCGCGATGGCCTCCCACCAGCCCAACCGGGCCAACCGGGCATCACTGACCTGATCAGCGGACACCGCACGCTGGCGGATGGTGGGCTGGTTCGCCCCGTCCCGGGCCGCTCCTCGCGCCGTCACCGCAGGCAGAACCACCGTGGCCTCCTCCGTGTCCCGGCGAGACACCGTCCCCGGACCGGAAACCTGGGACACCTCGGCGCTACGGCGACGGCGCTGCAACCTTTCCACAGTGAACAGCACGACACCGTTGAGCACGAGGAACACCGCCGCCGGAACCGGTTTGCCGAGGTATTCGCGCATCACCTTGTCCAACGCCAGCCCGGCGAGCCCGACCGGAATGGTGCCCACCACCAGCAACCATGCCAGCCGCTCGTCCGGTGTCGTGATCCGGCGACGGCGAATCGAGCCGAACAGCGCCCCGATGATGCGCACCCAGTCCCGGCGGAAGAAGAGCACCAGCGCCGCCGCTGTGGCCACATGCATGGCCACCAGCGTGTCCAGATACGGTGACCCCTTCGCGGACATGTCCAGATCCCGCGCCCAGCTCCCGCCGGCCAATGCCGGCATCAGCACACTGTGGCCGAGGCTGGACACCGGAAACAGCTCGCTGACCCCCTGCAGCAGACCGACCACGATCATTTCCGGATACGTCAGAACAGACATCGACCCACTTCGACCCTTCGCCTCAACGCCACGTCACGGGATCCCCGGTAAGTACCACCGCTCCCGGCCGCTACCCCGGATTCAACTACTACATCGACTGTAGAATTACGACAACACTGTAGTACTACACGGGACCGCAACGGACCGCCACCGTCGTCACCCTCCTACCGCGTGCTCGGCCAGGGGACCCACGCGCAGCCCGCGTGCCGCGCAGGCGTCGAGGATCGGGTCGAGCGCGGCGAGCGCCGAGCGCCACGAGCCGGCGCTCGCGGCGTGATCGGAGTCGTGCAACAGGATGGTTCCGCCGCCGCGGAGATCCTTCAGTACGGTTCGGGTCACCGAAGCAGCGGTGGCGCGGCGCGTCCAGTCGTAGCCCCAGCAGGTCCACAACACCGGGGTGAGCCCGAGCCGGCGAGCGGCCAACAGAGACGCGCCACTGAAAACCCCGTACGGCGCGCGAATCCATTGTGGACGATGGTGCGATGCTTGCTCGATCACGTCGCAAGCCCGGGCCAGATCGTCGTGCACGCGGCGTGGTCCGTAACGCAGGAGGCAGCGGTGTTCCCAGCCGTGCAGCGCGATCTCGTGCCCGGCTTCGGCGATCTCCCTGGTGAGCCAGGGCGCCCGCTTGACCTGGTCCCCCAAGAGAAAAAACGTCGCGCGGACTCCCCTCGCCCGCAGCAGCCGCAGGAAATGCGGGGTGGACAGCGGATTCGGGCCGTCGTCGAAGGTGAGCGCCACGTGCCCGGGATCACCGAGGCCCGCGAACGCCGGAAGGAAGCGCGTCCGCAAGAACGGGACGAACGCGGCGGCCGGAGCAGCGTGGGCCAAGGCGCCGGAGGCCGCCAGCAGCACCATCGGTTTCATGCCGACCGCGCCTCAGCCGCCATAGGCGGAACGAGCGTCGCCAACAGTGCGGCGGGATCCTCGGCGACAGGCAGCTCCGCCGGGCTTGCCGTGCGCAGCGCGTGCTCGAGCCCGTCCCGGGAAACGGTCGGCACGAGTCCGATTTCGTCGAGCACACGGGCGTTCGTGCGGCCGTGCCCGGGCAGGCTTCGGTAGGTCAGCACCGGAAGGCCGGTCGCGAGCGCCTCCAGCGTGGTCAGCCCGCCCGCGTTCTGCACCACCACGTCGCAGGCACGCATCAGCGAGGGCATGTCGTCCACCCAGCCGAACACCCGCGACACCCCGGCCCGCCGCAGCCGGTCCCGCAACGCCTCGTTCCGCCCGCACACCACGACCGGATGAGCAGCCCCGGTCGCCGCAACATCCGCGGTGATGCCCTCGACCTCGCCCACACCCCACGAACCCGACACCACCAGCGCCAGCCGTTCACCGGCCGCCAGCCCGAACCGCTCACGCGCCCGGCCACGCTCACCGGGCACGGCAGGCCGGAACCCCGGCGCCACCACCGGCGTTGCCCATTCGACCCGCGGCGCACCACGCCCGCGCGCCGCGGCGGCCGCATGCCGGTTCGGCGCGATATGCAGATCGGCGTAGGTGTTCACCGTCAGCCGGTGCACCGACGGGTCGGTGAGGTACACCGCGAACGGCGCGGCCAGCTCACCACGCCGACGCAACCCGCCGATCGCCTGACTCGCCGCAGGATACGTCGAGACGACGAGCCCCGGAGACCCACCGAGGACCACACGCAACCGCGGCAGCGCGAGGGCCGCGATCCGGTCCGCGACCCAAGCCAGTGGGGCGGTGCCCAGCGCCGCGAGGAGCCAGTCCCAGGTGCGTGGCGCGATTTCGAGTTCGCGGTGGTAGGCATCGCACAATCGTTGTCCCAGCCGGCCCGGCAGCAGGTCGAGGAAGTCGTGACAGCCCACCGCGAGACCGCGGGCCCGCAACCGCCGCGCCAGCTCCGTCGCCGCACCGTCGTGACCGGCCCCGATCCGGGCAGACACGATCACCACCCTGCCTTCGACAAGCATGTCGTATTTCTACACGACAGTAGAAGAAAACCATCACGTGCCCGAGGTCCGCTCAACACCCGAAGCCGCTTCGCTACCGCCATCACCCGGGCTGCAACTTTCGACCAAGCGCGTAAGCCGGGACTGTTCCAAGACCAAGATGATCAGTGTTTCTGGCCCGACGCCGGGGCTGAGGTCCGGCGAGATGGACACTGTGAGTGATGACATCTGGTTAGGCAGGGGCTCCGCAGTGGTCGCCGGGTTCGCCGGGCGGGCACCGGTGGCAGTGCGGCGCCGGGTTGGAGAGGGCGGTTCAGGCGCCGGCGGCGGTGAGGATGGCGTCGGTGGCGAAGCCGAGGACGAGGCCGAGGAACACGCCCCAGGTGGTGATGGTTTTGAGGTTGGTTTTGCGGGCGGCGGCGAGGAGTTCGATCACGACGTAGAGGATGGAGCCGGCGGCCAGGCCGAGGAACGCGATGGAGAGGGTGTCGTTGACGAAGGTTTGTCCGATGATGGTGCCGAGGAAGGTGGGGCCGCCGCCGATGAGGCCGAGCAGGGCGAGATAGCCCCAGGAGGGTCGTTGCCCGGTGAGGGGGGCGACGATGCCGAAGCCTTCGGTGGCGTTGTGCAGGCCGAACCCGATGACGAGGAGAACGGCGAGGCTGAGTTCGCCGCTGGCGGCGGAGTTGCCGATGGCGAGGCCTTCGGCGAAGTTGTGCAGCCCAATGCCGATGGCGATCATCAGCGCCAGCCGCCCGGCCGCGCTGCCGATGGTGGCGGGCCGGAGTTGGCTGGCGGCGGCAGTGCCCGGGCCGGGTGCGCGGGAACCGGTGGTGGTGCGGCGGCTTGTCGTTTGGTCGAAGTACACCAGGCCGAGCAGGCCGGCACCGAGGGTGAGCGCGAGGACCGCGCCGTCGCCGAGAGCCGGTCCGGTCTGGTCGTGGCCCAGGCCGGTGTGGACGGGTTCCCAGGCGTGGGCGAGCACGTCCCACAGCAGGAAGATCAGGATGCCGATAGCGGTGGCGCCGAGCAGGGCTTTGAGCCGCGGCATCGCGGTACGTAGCCGCCCGAGCGGCAGCCCGAGGTAGATGGTGAAACCGGCGATGGCACCGAGCAGGGTGATCTGGGCGGGGGGCATGACGCTGGCTCCTGGACTGTGAACTCCGACGTGACGCACCGGACCGTAACTCAGGTAAGCCTCACCTCAAAGAGGTAAGGCGAAGCTCACGCACGCGGATGTCTGGTTCGCCGGAATGGATCGGTCATGTCAAAACGATCCCAGGCGGGTGGTTAGTTTCCCCCTGCTCTCGTCCAGCCGCGTGCTGGGTGGACGCGGTCGTGTCCGGCGATGGTGATCGAACGTCGTCTGGTACGGCCACCGGCGGAAGCTCCAGCGGGTCATCAGTACTTCCAGGAAACGTGAGGAGGGCCTGCCGCGACTGACGCGGCAGGCCCTCCTCACCTGCGGGGTCGGGTCAGGTGTTCTTGACGGCGAGCTTGATGCCGTCGATGAGGTTCGGCACGCCGAACAGGAGCAGGACAGCGGCCAGGGCCATCCACCACGTACCCCAGCCGAAGTAGCCGACGAGCAGGCCGGGGATGGTGAACAGCAAACCCGCACTCGCGGCCTCGCCTGCGGGGGACGGCGGGCGCGGCATCGCCCTGATGGCTTCCTCGACGGCCCGCTGCTTGCGCCGCCGTTCGAGCGCGTCCTCGTAGTCGAGCAGCTGGGTGGTCTGGGTGGTGATGCGGGCCCGCAAACGGCGGTAGGCGTCAGAATTCTTGGGCAGGGAAGCCAGCAGTGTCGTGTCCTGGTCGATCTTCTCGCGCAGCGTCTTCAGGTTCGGGACGTACGGCTCGGCGGTGATGGCTTTCCTCCACACTTTCAGCGGGCTCGGACCAACAGCCCACGCTCAACGGCCGGCACCGCCGCGATGTTCCCACCGCTCGGGAGTTGATGCCTGGTGCGCGGCGTGGCGGACGAACGCGCGCTCGAGCCTGGCGGGCCGAGCCGGTGCAGGAATGATCGGCCGTTGTCGCAGGTGTGGCAGAGGGTGGCGCAGGCGACGTCGAAGCCGCCGGGCTTGCTGAACGCGGAGGTGACCGCGTGCAGGCCGCCGGTCCCGCCGCAGCCTGCGCATCGATCGGCGACAGGGCAGCCGCTGGCGTCCATCAGTGCCTCGTCCGGCCCGTCGAACACCGCATCGTCGAACTCGTCGAAGTCGTCGCCGGGCCCCACGACGTGCCGGCCGACCAGGTCCAGCCCGTCGGGTACCGGGCCAACGTGCACCAGGCCGTGATGCTCGTGGCCCCGGTGATGCCGTGCGCGCTGCTTGCCAGCGCGGGCGGCACGCCGCCGCAGTTTGGCCGCGCGTCCGCTTGTGTTGCGGGTTTTCTTCGCCATGCTCGAACGGCCGGTCGGGTGGTGCGGGCGCGGGTCAGTTGGTGCTGGTGCCCTCGGTACGGAACCGCGGCTGCCGGCCGATGCGGCGGGCGACAGCGGCGATCTCCGCCGAACTGGCCGGCAGCACCATCGTCAGACGGGCGGCCACCAAAGCCCCGACTCGCGCCTGACTCCCGTCAGCCGCCCGGACTCCCCGTCGGGGGCCCGTCTGCCCGGTCACCGCTCGCTGCCACGTCGCGGCCGAACGCGTACGCGAACTGCGAGCGCAGACGCCCGACCGCAGCACGCATCTTCGCAGCCACCTCGCGCGGCTCCAGTTCGTCCGGCGACTGCGACGGCAACGGCAACGCGCTATGAGACAAGTGGTGGTTCACTGGCCGCCGGCTACCCCGTCTGCCGGGCGGCCAAACGCGCGTTCAGGTGCTGTTTTCGGCGCACGGACCACGTGGGGATCTGGCTAGAGACCCCGATCCACGACCGGCCCTCAGCCCGGAGCCGAACCCGGCAAAGGTGCCTCGCGAACACGCCATGGGGGCTGTGTCAACCGTAGCTGGGCGGCGCGACCGGGCGCGGAGTCAACGCTGCGCCGGCACGGTGACACGTCGCCGCTGCTAGCGGCGGATGCCTTCGGCTACGAGGAAGGCTCCGTCAAGGATAAGCCCGATACCGAAGAAGAGGATCAGGCCCAGCAGGCTGGGCCCGGGGTAGACCAGGACCGTGATGCCGGCCGCCGCGCCCCACGGCCCGGCGGCGATCGTCCGCGTGTCCGTGCGGATTCCGTGCACGATCTGGATCAGCCCGGAGACGGTCCAGAACAAGCCCAGCAGCAGGATGAGGGTGGCGAGGGCAAGCACCCACGGAGCCATCGGGAGCCCACAAGATCAACCCAACAGACCAGGGTGATCCACAATCCGGGACCGGTCCGCAGCCCGGCCACCATGTCGATCTTGTGGGCCGCCCGAGCTCGAACCCGGAATCTATGGATAGAAGATCAACTGTGCCGGGTGGCTCCGGATCGTTCCGGTTGTTGCCGGCGATCTGGCGTGTTTCCACTTGCAAATGCCGGTCAGTTCGGACCCGTTCCGGCGATCTCGCGTTGATTAGCAGCAGTAAAACGGCACCTTACGCGCGGGACTGGCGGGCAGGCTTCCCCTGCGTGCTTCCGGCTGAGGTGATCGCCTCGCGGCGCGGGTTCATCCCTGCCGGGCCGGGTGGTGCCGGTCAAGGGTCTGACGGAGGCCACGAAGCGCCCTTGACCGGTGCCGCCCGGTCTGGCTGCCCTCGGGCGCGCCGTGAGGAGGTCACCGGACTGGGGCCCTCCCCTGATCTCCGAAGCGGTGCCGGGGCCGGGGCAGAGCCCCGAGGGCCGAGGTCCTTGAGGTAGCTTTACCTCGGTGTTCTGTCATCATCCGTGGAGGGGGCCATCTTGTGGGAATTCTTTGCGAGTGCCTTATGGCCGATTGTGGCGTTAGTCGGCCTTGTGATGTATAGGACGCCGGTCGGGGACTTAATTCGGAAGATCACTCATGCAGAAGTTGCAGGAGTCAAGATCGACGTTGACAGGCTGGAAGCGGCAACTGGAGAGGCTGCCGACGCGGCACGTGAGGTTGACGCAGGGCAGACATCATCGGAGACCGCACGAACAGACGAGAACGCTCCCAACGCCTACGCCGAGCGGGCAGCTTTAGCTGAGCTAAGCCCGGCTGCGCTAATTATGCAGTCGTACCGTGAAGTCGAGTTAGCGCTACAAGACTTGTTCGACGCTATGGTCAAAAGCGGTGTAATAAAAGACGGTGCTAGCGGGACACGTCGACCGGCGAGCCCCTTATTTTATCTTGAAAAGAACGGATTTCTCCACGGCGCATTGGCCTCGTTGTTGCGCGAGCTTAGGCATGGTCGGAACGTCGTAACGCATACCCGGGACGAGCCAACTGCTGCGGAGGCCCTGGCGTTTGCCGAGAGCGCCGACGTGGCAAAAGCTCTAATTGAGCAACACTACGGCAAGATAGGGCTGGCCTGAGGCTGGGCCGTCGCCAAGGCCGCCGACCGGAGCGGAGCGGCAAGCCGGGCGGTCCGTGCGGCGCGCTTGCGCGCCGCCTTGATCCCAAAGAGCCAAATTCGACAAGAGTCGAAGCGACATCGAAGTCGCGTGGCGGCGGAACATCTTCCCCACCCGGCGTACCATTAACCGACTAAAAGTCTTACCATTCTTCCATGGGCGCGATATGGATGCCAAGAGGGAAGCTAGTCGAAGATCTCATCGATCTTGTTGGAGCACGCGTTGGCTTGGCTGTCAATGAAGCAAGTTTCGAGAACTCGATAAGGTCAACCGAGTATGTTGACCTCCTACGGGGAGAGAGTGGGGAGCTAATACGAATCCGCTCGGAAGCGGTCGAAGAGCTTGCAGCACTGGTGCTTGCGCACTTCGGAGATATAAAGGCGGAAGAAGGTCCGTTTGCTACAATGAAGACATGTATGGACCTCTGGCGGGATAACCCGAATCGTGAAGCTCCGATGCGTCGCCTCCTGGAGATAGTAGCACCACAAATTCGCCAACGTTCCGATAGCGGAATTCTGTTTATTTCTTCCTATACAACAATGCTCAGCTTGGCTGATCTAGGTTTTAATACACCTTCGTCGACGAGGCAGAAGGGCTATATCTCCAAGGAGCAGATGCAACGCGCGACTGAGATACTCAAAGAAGAATTTGGAGAAACCGGAAATTACGTTGCAATAAGAATTTTCGATGCCATCTTGCGCGAGCGAGAGGTCACCTTCCTTTTCTCGCGCATCAGACGATATACACAGGAGCAGCAGATCTCCTTGACGAGCTTGTTTGAATCGCAGGCGCTAAATGGAGATAGGTTTGACCAGAGGTACATAGACTTTCTTAGTGTAAATCTCGACGAGATCGATCGCATTAACTGGAGACAATTCGAAGCCCTCTGCGCAGAGTACTTTTCCCGCCAGGGTCTTCATGTACAGCTGGGACCAGGAGCTAACGACAACGGTGTAGACATACGAGTTTGGCCACAAGAAGGTAACGTGGACGCTCCGCCGCTAATCCTCATACAGTGTAAAAGGCAAAGAGTCAGAGTGTCAAAGACGGTAGTAAAGGCTTTGTGGGCCGACGTCTCATTCGAGGAGGCCAAAATGGGATTAATTGCAACGACGTCAGATTTAGAGCCAGGTGCAAAAATGGTACGGGAAACACGGGGATATCCAGTGGATATTGCGAATCGAGATGCGATTCGTGAGTGGATCGCGAAGTTAAGAACGCCTAGGACCGGGCTTTTCCTTCCGGACACATTGCCATAGTGGTTTAAGCGCCGACGCTTGAGGTATTTATCCCGGTTATGCTAACGACGGCCCGCGCGTATTGCTAGACCCGGGCAGCTCGGGCGACTATTTCCCAAGCAAGGACGCGCGCCGATCGAGTTGGGCGGCTTGCCGTGGTAGTTCTGCACTTTCGCGTGTTTCACCCGGCGTTGCGCACCGGCTCTCAACAGCTTACTATACGTCAGATACAGCACCCGCCGGTCCCGGCCCACTTCGGTGCACAACGCCTGAATCGCGGTGGTTTTGCCCGATCCAGCCGTCGCATCGACAATCACATCCTGCCCCGCCCGCACCGCGTCAATCATCCGCCGCCGTCCGCCACTCAACTGAACAGGCGACGCCGCAGCGCTACGGCCATGATTCCCACGCTAGGCCCAATGCGGGTCTATCCCGTGATCGGTGTTTCCGGCGTTGTTGATCAGTAGGTTTCGGCTCCCGGCCAGGAACAGGGTGGGCTGCACGTGAGGTGCCGGGTTCACCGTGGTGAGTTCGGTCCTTTT
>NZ_JBHUKR010000004.1:0-1309391 GCF_042684065.1 Amycolatopsis pigmentata
CAGCCGCTCCACGAACCCCGCACACTCGAACCGGACGAGGACGAGTCCACCGGAGAACAGTCCATAATAGACAATCAGCTCGAGTGCGAGGCGCGGTTCGATGACCATGATGCTGGTGACAAGTCTCCGCAATCATACCCTCGGCCCAACCCCGAAGAACCACCACCGTTCTGATAGGGGATGTCTCTGTAGTGCCGCGCCACGGCAGGTTGGGCAGCGCACGAAGACGTGGAAGCGCAGTCGTGACCCGAATTTCGCCGCCAAGATGGCGCGCATCCTGGACCTGTATGACTATCCGCCTCGTGATGGTCGCGGGATCTGTGTTGACGAGTTCGGGCCCTTGAACCTGCAACCCCGTCCAGCTCGCGGCTGGTTCCGGCGCGGTCAGCCGACCCGGCTGCGCGCGACCTACAACCGGAAGGCCGGGGTGCGGCAGATGTTGGCCGGGCTGGATCTGGCGTCGGGGCAGGTGTTCTGCCGGTTCCGTGACCGTAGACGCTGGCCGCAGTTCCTCGACTTCTGCGAACAGTTGCGCCGCGGCGTCCCCACCGGGACGCTCTACCTGATCTGCGACAACTACGGTCCGCATGGCAAGGCCAAGGTCACCGACTGGTGCGCCGACCACGGGATCGAACTGGTCTACACGCCGAGCAAGAAGTCGCAATCGCGAGCTACCTACGGGGCGCAACCGGCATTGCCACCCCAAGCGCCACTTCGCGGCCGGCTCCAAATCCGCCTCCCGAATTACCTACCCAACGTTGCGTGACACAGCATTTGGGCCTGTCCTGGCGTGCTCCTGCTACCAGCCCATGTCGCGCGCGACCTCGGCCTGAGCCATGTCGACCTGCTCCCGCGTGACGCCGGGGACGTCTGTCTCCTGTTCACCATGGGGAAGCAGATCCGCCACCATGCGCTACTGGAGCCCTGCGCGGACCGAGGTGATGCGTTCGGTGTTGAAGCCGAGCCAGTGCATGCGGCCGACATACCGTGCGTGCTCGACCTTGATGCAACGGTCCATGACCACGCTCACGCCGCCGTCTTCCGCTATGCGGCCGCCGTCGGGGTTGATCACGCCGAACTGGCACCAGAGGGCACCGGCACCGATCCGCACCGCCTGCTCGGCGATCTCGACGAGGGCGTCCGGCGCGCGGAAGACGTTGACGATGTCCACCGGCTCGGGCACGTCGAGCAGGCTCGCGTAGCTGGTCTCGCCGAGGATCTCGGTGGCGCGGGGGTTCACCGGGATCACGCGGTAACCGTGGCGTTTCAGGTAGTAGCCGACGAAATAGCTGGCCCGCAACTCGTTGTTCGACAGGCCCACGATCGCGATCGTCTTCGCGGTGTTGAGTATCCGCTGGATTTCCAGCGGGTCCTGGTAGCGCGTCAGGTCCGTCATATCGTTTCCTTCTCCACGGTGGCGGCGACGTGGGCGAAGCCTTGTTCGAGGTCCCAGATCAGATCATCGACCGACTCGGTGCCGACCGACAGCCGCACGGTGCCGGGGCCGACCCCGGCCGCGCGGAGTTCGTCGTCGGACAGCTGGCGATGCGTGGTGCTGCCGGGGTGGATGACCAGGCTCTTGGCGTCTCCGACGTTGGCCAGGTGGGACCAGAGCGTCAGGCCGCGGATGAGTGCCTGCCCGCCCGCACGCCCGCCCGCGACGTCGAACGAGAACACCGCGCCCGCCCCTCGGGGCAGGTATTTCTCGACCAGCGGCCGGTACCGGCTCGTGGGAAGGCCGGGAAAGGTCACTCTCGACGCCAGGTCGTGTGCGTCGAGGAATTCCGCGATCTTTCGCGCGTTTTCGACGTGCCGTTCCATCCGCAGCGACAGGGTTTCGAGTCCCTGCAGGAAAAGGAAGGCATTGAACGGCGAGAGCGCGCCACCGAGGTCGCGCAGGGTTTCGGCGCGCAGTTTCATCAGATAACCGTAGGTACCGAACGTCTCGTGGAACCGCAGGCCGTGGTAGGCCGGCGACGGCTCCGCGACCACCGGGAACCGGCCGTTCGACCAGTCGAACGTCCCGGCTTCGGCGACCACACCGCCGATGCTCGTGCCGTGGCCGCCGATGAACTTGGTGGCCGAGTGGACCACGATGTCGGCGCCCCACTCGATCGGACGGCACAGATACGGCGTGGCGAAGGTGCTGTCGACGACGAGCGGGATCCCGTGCTCGTGCGCGATGGACGCCACCGCCTCGATGTCGAGCACGTTTCCGCCGGGGTTGCCGATGGTCTCCGCGAAGAACACCTTCGTCTCGGCGCGCACCGCCTGCTTCCACGCGTCGATGTCGTCCGGGTCGACCCAGGTCAGCTCGACATTCATCTTGCGCAGCAGGTGCTTGAGCTGGTTCACCGTCCCGCCGTAGAGCGCCGATGACGACACCACGTGGTCACCGGGCCGGAGAATGGTGAACAGTGCCGCCGCCTGCGCGGCGATACCGCTGGCGAACGCGACCGCGCCCGCCGCGCCCTCCAGGTTCGCGACGCGCTCCTCGAAGACCGCGACGGTCGGGTTCATGATGCGGGAATAGGTGTTCCCGTACTCCTGCAGGTTGAAATAGGCCGCGGCGGACTCGGGGTCCTCGAACACGTAACTGGTCGTCTGGAAGACCGGCACGGCGCGGGCGCCCGTATTGGGGTCGGGCCGCTGCCCGGCGTGCAGTTGCCGGGTCTCGAAACCGAACTCGTGGTCCGCCTCGGCACGCGGGAAATCGTCGGGCACCGCTACCTCTTCCTCGACCTCATCCGCGGGCGAGGAACCCGTGGACGATCGGCGTCTGTCGTTCTTCTTCCAGCAGGAAGCAGTCGTGGCCGTACGGCGCGTCGATCACGTGCAGTTCGGACGGACTGCCGAGAGCGCGAAGCGCGTCGTGGATTTCCTGCGAACCCGCCGGTGGATAAAGCCAGTCCGAGCTGAACGCGATGAGCAGCGTGCGCGCCGAAACGCTTTCGAGCGCGCGGGTGAGGGAGCCATCGCCGTACTGCCGCGCGAGGTCGAAATAGGTCAGCGCGCGCGACATCGTGAGATAGGTGTTGGCGTCGAAGCGTTTGACGAACGAATCGGCCTGATGACGGAGATAGTTCTCCACCTCGAACTCGGGTTCGGTGATGGTGTACCGGATGTCGTCGGCGAACTGCAGCCGGCGGCCGAACTTGTCGTGCAGAGCCGGCGCCGAGAGGTAGGTGATGTGGCCGACCATCCGTGCCACGCCCATGCCGGCGTCGGGGGAGCGGCCCGTCCCGTAGTACCGGCCTTCCTGCCAGGCCGGGTCGCGGAGGATCGCCTCGCGGGCGATCGCGTTCCACGCCATGCCCTGGGGATGAAGCGCGTGAGTGCTGGCGATCACCACGATGGAGTCGACCTGGCCGGGATAGAGAATGGCCCACTCGAGTGCCTGCATCCCACCCAGTGAGCCGCCCGCCACCGCGGCGAGCCGCTCGATGCCCAGCGCGTCGAGAAAGGCACGTTCCGTCCGGACCATGTCCGCGACCGTGATCACCGGGAAATCCGGACCGTAGGGCTCTCCGGTCGCGGGGTCGATCGACGAGGGCCCCGTGGTGCCACGGCAGCCGCCGAGCAGATTCGTGGAGACGACGAAGAAACGATCGGTGTCGAACGCCTTGCCAGGGCCGATCATCCCGTCCCACCAGCCGAGCGCCCCGCCGGCCGCGCCGTCACGGTCCTCCGCGCCGAACCCGTCCCGCGTGCTCGCGTCGGGCTGGACGGCCGAGAAACCGGCCGCGTGCGCGTCACCGCTGAGCGCGTGGCACACCAGAATGACGTTGTCACGCTGGGGGGAGAGGGTGCCGTAGGTCTCGTAGGCGACGCGGACCGAACGGAGTTCCCGCCCGCAATCGAGCCGCACCGGATCCGGCAGGTCGACGTGGCGCGTTTCCACGCTGCCGACCGAACCGGCCTTCAACGTCGACACGGGCACCATGGCCGCATCATATCCATCCCGGCACCTCCGGCGACCGGGATGACGTCGCGTTTCGCATGGTGAGACACGGGCCGACTCCCCGGTAGGGTCGTTTTCCAGCTTGTGGTGAACTCAACAGATCAGGGAGGACTGTCGCATGACGACGATCGACAGCATCGACAACGGGGTCAACGTCCAGGCGCTGCTCGACGCGCGCGAGGCACTCAAGAGCGCGCCCGAGGCGGCCCAGTTCACCTGGCGTTCCACCACGCGGTGGGAGAACGGTGTGCACACCACCTCGACGGTCAAGGACTTCGCCGGGCTCGGCGCCGAGCAGAGCCACAAGGCCGAGCACGAGTTCGTGGCGGACCACCCGGAGGTCTTCGCGGCCGAGGACCACGGCATCACGCCGATCGAGTACCTGCTCGTCGGCCTGGGAAGCTGCCTGACCGCGGGTGTCGCGTCCGTCGCGCAGAACCGTGGCATCCAGCTCCGCTCGGTCGAGGCGACCGTGGAGGGCGTGCACGACATCCGCGGCATCCTCGGTGCCGACAGCGACGTCCGTAACGGCTACAACGGTATCAAGGTGACGTTCACCATCGACGCGGACGCGTCCAAAGAGGACATCGAAGCGCTGGTCGCCCAGTCGCAGAAGCGCTCGGCCGTGTTCGACGCGCTGACCAACCCCACCGATGTCACCGTCGAAGTCGCCTGAGACCGGCTCGGACCAGCGTTGAGGGACCAAGTCACCACAGTTGTCATCGGCGCGGGCCACGCGGGCCTGACGGCGAGCCACTTCCTCGGCGCACGAGGCATCGACCACGTCGTGCTGGAGCGTGGGGAAGTGGCGAATTCCTGGCGGCGGGAACGCTGGGACTCGCTACGGCTGCTCACCCCCAACTGGCAGAGCCGGCTTCCGGGCCACCACTACCGTGGCCCGGACCCCGACGGCTACATGACCATGGGGGAAGTGGTCGAGTTCATCGATCGTTTCGCCGCGCTCTCCCGCGCTCCCGTCCGCACCGGCACGAACGTCACGTCGGTCCGGCGCACCGACGACGGTTACCGGGTGATCACCGATCACGGCGAAATCGGTTGCCGCACAGTGGTCATCGCCAGTGGTGCGTGCAACAGACCGGTTGTGCCGAAGCTCAGCGAGGCGGTGCCGGACGGTGTCGTGCAGATCACGCCGTTCGACTACAACGGCCCCGGCCGGCTTCCCGATGGTGGCGTGCTCGTCGTCGGCGCTTCGGCGACGGGTGTTCAGCTGGCGGCCGAAATCCGGCGATCGGGCCGGCCGGTCACACTGTCCACAGGGGAGCATGTCCGGATGCCCCGGATGTACCGTGGACGCGACGTGCTGTGGTGGATGGACGCGACGGGCGTGTGGGATCAGCGATACGACGAGGTGCCCGACCTCACCAGAGCGCGGCGGCTGGGGTCACCGCAGCTCGCCGGAACCCCTGACCGCACGACGCTCGACATCAACGCGCTCACCGCCATGGGCGTCGAACTGGTCGGCCGCTCGGCGGCCGTGCGGGACGGCCGGCTGTTGTTCTCCGGCGGGCTCCGCAACGTCATCTCGCTCGCGGACCTCAAGATGGACCGCCTGCTCAGCACCTTCGACGAGTGGGCCAGAACGTCCGGTAAGGACAGTGACGTCAAGCCTGGAGAACGCTTCGAGCCCACACGGGTGCCCGCGTCGACGCGTTTGGGGATCGACCTGGGCACCGGCGAAATCCGGACCATTGTGTGGGCGACGGGTTTCAAACCGGACTACTCGTGGCTCGACGTTCCCGTGACCGACGAGAAGGGCCGTCTCGAGCACGACGGTGGCATCGTCGACAGCCCCGGAATGTTCGCGCTGGGGCTGCCCGTGCTCCGGCGGCGCAAGTCCACGTTCATCCATGGCATCGAAGACGACGCCCGCGAGGTGATCGACCACCTCGCGCGCTACCTTGCCTCTTCCGGTCGAGTCGCTTGACTATCCACAATGGACTGTTCTCGGATTGTGGGAGTGCTCGCCCGCGACCGTGCCGTGGTCCAGACTTCTGATCACCAGAGAGTCCAGTTTGGAGAGTCAGATGTCTCTTTCCCAGGTGATCGAAGCGAGCAGCGAAGCGTTCGCGGGTGAGCCCGCCGCCGCGGCGGTGTCCTTCAGCGTCCAGCACGCTTTGGTCCCGAAGACCGCGACTGTGGTGGAAGTCAACGTCCGGGACCACGCGTTCTCGGTCGACGAGCCCGCCGCGCTGGGCGGAACCGACACCGCCGCGAACCCGGTCGAGTACGCGCTCGCCTCGCTCGGCTCGTGCCAGGTGATCACCTACCAGTTCTGGGCGGCCAAGCTCGGCATCCCGCTGGAATCGGTGAAGGTGACCGTGGACGGCGACCTCGACCTGCACGGCTTTTTCGGCTTGAAGGACACCCGGCCCGGTTTCACCGGCGTCCGGGTCACCGTGGAGCTGGGTGGGCCCGCGTCGGCCGAGGCCTACGAGGAGCTCAGGCGCAAGGTCGACGAGCACTGCCCGGTACTCGATCTCTTCCGCAACCCGACCCCGACGACAACCACCGTCGCCTGACCGTGCGCTCGTGAGTGCTGTTCCGCCGCGCCTGTCAGACTCGGGTGAGGATCTCCGATCACTCTGGAGCGCACATGGCGAGGACAGGTGTCCCGGCGGTCAACTGGGCAGGCAACGTCACTTTCGGCGCGGAGCGGGTGTACCGGCCGGAATCGGTCGACGAGGTGCGCGGGATCGTCGCGGGCAGCCGTCGCGTCCGGGCGCTCGGCAGCGGTCACTCCTTCAACCGGGTGGCCGACACCGAGCACGATCTCGTGCGGCTGGACCGGCTGCGGCCCACGGCCGAGATCGATCCGGACGCGGCGACCGTGACGGTGGCGGGCGGTATGCGCTACGCCGACCTGGTCTTTCCGCTGCACCGGGCCGGGTTCGCGCTGGCGAATCTGGCTTCGTTGCCGCACATCTCGATCGCGGGGTCCTGCGCGACCGCGACCCACGGGTCGGGGGACGGCCTGCGGTGTCTGGCCGCGGCGGTGTCCGGACTGCAACTCGTCGGCCCGGAGGGCGATCTCGTCGAGGTCGGCCGCGAGACCGAGGGCTTCGCCGGTTCGGTCGTCGCGTTGGGCGCGCTGGGTGTCGTGACCAGCATGACGCTGGACATCGAGCCCGCTTACGAGATGGCGCAACGCGTCCATCTCGGGGTTCCGTTGGCCGAGGTGGCGGGCGGGATCGACGAGGTGTTCGGCGCCGCTTACAGCGTCAGCCTGTTCACCGACTGGCGCAGCGGGCACGGTGACGTCTGGCTCAAGCGGCGTATCGGCGAGCCCGAGACCGGATGGGACGGCGGCCGCCGGGCGCGAGAGAAGATCCATCCGGTTCCCGGCATGCCGGTCGAGGCGAGCACCGAGCAGTTGGACGTCGTCGGGCCGTGGCACGAAAGGCTGCCGCACTTCCGGCCCGAACTGCAGCCGGGACCGGGTGACGAACTCCAGTCGGAGTTCTTCCTGCCCCGAGCGGCGGCCCCGGAGGCGTTCGCCGCCATCCGCGAAGTCGGCGAACTCGTCGCGCCGGTCCTTCACATCGCCGAAGTGCGCACGGTGCGCGGTGACGACCTGTGGCTCAGCCCGGCCTATCGGCGGGACACCGTCGCCTTCCATTTCACCTGGATCGGTGACATCCAGGCCGTACAGCCGGCCCTTGCCGCGGTCGAACAGCGGCTGGTGCCGCTGGGCAGCCGTCCGCACTGGGGCAAGCTGACCACCTTGACGCCATCGGAGACGATCGGGCATTACGAACGCGCCGGTGACTTCGAGCGGTTGCTGCGCGAGCACGATCCCGAGGGGAAGTTCCGCAACGCTTTCGTAGACGAGCTTTTCTAGCCCTGACCATCCCTCGCGGATCGCTCGCCTGCCCGCACGTCCGCCGATTCCGCCGCGCCGGGCCGGGGAATGAGCGGCCTCCGGCAACTCGAACCCGTGCGTGCCAAGAGAACGACACCGGCGACGGCGATCAGCGCGGCCGGGGTCCAGATGGCGGCATGCCCGGGTTCGAGCCGTTCGCCGAGGAGCAGGCGAGCGGCGGGGATGGCGGCGAGCGGGTCGAGCACCGTCAGCGCCGGCAACGACCAGGCGAGCGCACCGCGTGAGTAGGCCAGCTGACTGCCGAACTGCGCCGTCGCCGCGACGGCGATCGCGGCCGCGACCAGCAGCCAGAACAGTCCGCTGGTGACCGCGTGCGGGGCACGGCCCGCGGCCTTGAACGCGGCCGAAATCAGCACGGCGGCGCAGCCCGCCGCGATGCCACCGCACACCCCGCACGTCACCGCGCTGACGGGTCCGCCGCGGGTCCGTGCGGCCAGCGCGACCAAGAGGCCGACCCCGGCGACCACGCTCAGGACCACGACCGGAGCGGGAAGATGGTCCGCTCGCCCCGACGCCGGTCGCGCCGCGGACAGGAACAGGGCCAGCCCGCCGACGGTGCACAACGCGCCGAGCAGTTCACCACCGCCGGGCAGGCAGCGGTCCCGCACGGCCCGGATGCCGAGCGCGATCACCAGAGCCCCGGCGAGCAACGGCTGGACGATCGAGACCGGCGCCAACGCCAGCGCGGCCACCTGCACCAGACTTCCCGAGATCGTGGTGGCCTGCCCGGCGAGCCAGACCGGGCGCCGCGCCAGAGCGCGCAGGTCGATGCCGCGCTCCGGCCCGCCGGAGGACAAAGCCCGGTGCTGCAGGACCGATCCCGCCGCGAACAACACCGCCGCGCCGACCGCGAGCGTCGTACCGGCGGCGAAGTCGCCGACACCGGCCAGATGAGGTGCACGCACGCTGGGGACTTCCCCGGACTCCGCCCGTCAAACCCGTTTCGGCGTCGGCCGATCGGGCCGAGGGACCCGGTGTCGTCACCGGCCCGGCTGGTCCAGACCGGTGCCGCGGACCGGGTGCGCGATTTGCGCCCGGTCGGCGAATGGACGGGTTCGTGTGCCCGATCCGGAAAAACCGGGCAGATTTTTCTGTGCTTTCGTGCACAAGTCGTCATATTTCTGGAAGCGGCGACTCTCCAGACGAGATGTTGATATGCGGCGCTCACGGTGCGCGGCGGATCGTTCGTGTCCGTCGTATCACCGGAACGACCGGGTGTCACATTGCCGGTGTCCCGATTCGAATTCCGCCAAATGGGTCAACTCCGACCGTCGAAATAGCCGATTCGTTTCTGTGTTCTTCCCGTGCAGCCGCGAACCAGGAAGCGGGGACGTGAATGAAAACTCCCGATGTGCTCATCAGCGGCTTGGGCGCGTTTCTGCCGGAGCGGGTGCCCATCGGCTGGGCGGTCGACCGGGGACTGATCGAGCGCGAGGCGGCCGAGCGGTACGGGATCACGAGCGTCACGGTCGCCGGTGAGATCCCGGCGCCCGAGATGGCGGTCCGAGCGTGCCGGGAAGCGCTCGAGCGGGCAGGTCAGGACCCGGTGGCGCTCAGCCTCGTGCTCTATGTCAGCGTCTGGTACCAGGGCCCGCACGGGTGGTGTCCGCAGTACTACGTCCAGCGGCACACGGGCGCGGGCAAGGCCACGGCGGCCGAGGTCCGGCAGGGTTGCATGGGGATGTTCTCCGCGCTGGAACTGGCCGCGAGCCACCTCCTGGCGTCGGACGAGCACGAAGCCGCGCTGGTGACCTCCGGTGACAATTTCACCTCGCCACTGTTGGAGCGCTGGCGGTTCAGCCCGCATTTCGTCATGGGCGACGCGGGCTGCGCGATCGTCCTCAGCCGGCGGAGCGGTTTCGCCCGGCTCAAGTCGATCAACGCGGTCACCCTTCCCGAATACGAGACCATGCATCGCGGGCCGGAACCGCTGTATCCACCCGGCGCCACGCTGCCGGGCAAGCTCGACTTCGGCGACAGCAAACAGCGATGGCTGACCGGGCCCGACCGGGACCCGGCGGGGGCGCTGAAGTTGGTGGCAGCGCAGGACGAACTGGTCACCCGCACCCTCGGCGAAGCCGGTGTCGCGCTGGAGGACATCACCCGGGTCGCCTACGCCAACGGATCGCGAGAACGCGTCGAGGGGCGCGCCATGGTGCCGCTCGGCCTGCCGATGTCCCTTTCCACCTGGGAGCAGGGCCGGACCGTCGGCCACATCGGCGCCAGTGACCAGGTCGTCGCGCTCGAACAGCTTCTGGCGGCCGGCGATCTGGGAAAGGGAGACCATTTCCTGATGCTGGGGGTGGGCCCCGGGCTTACCATCGCGTGCGCCGTCGTCGAGATCGTCGAGACCCCGCATTGGGCCGGCGTGCCGGTCCGAGCGGCCGGGTGAGGCGGTCCTCGTGGACTTCACCTGGAGCGACGAGCAAATCCGGCGATATGAGCGTGTCCTGGCCGCGGCCCGGGAGATTCCCCCCGACCAGGGTGGGGAGAGGTTTCGCGAGGCATGGAAGCGGCTTGCCGCGATGGGACTGCTCGACGCGGCCGTTCCCGTGGAACACAACGGTTCCGGGCTCGGGGCGCTCGACACGGCAAGGATCTATGAGGCGGCGGGCGAAGGGTGTCCCGACACCGGCCTGCTCTTCGCCGCCGGTGCGCATCTTTTCGCCTGCGTCCGGCCGGTGGTGGAGTTCGCGGCGCCAGGGCTTGGCCGGGAACTGCTGCCCGGCCTGTGTTCCGGCGAGCTTGTCGCGGGCAACGCGATGACGGAGCCGGAGGCCGGGTCGGACGTCTCCCGGCTGTCCACCAAGGCTCGCCGGGTCGGCGGCGGGTACATCCTTGACGGAGTAAAGAGTTTCGTCAGCAACGGTCCGGTCGCCGATCTGTATGTCACCTACGCGACCACGGACCCGAAGGCCGGATATTTCGGCGTGACGGCGTTCGTGGTGGACCGGGACTCGCCGGGTCTGGTCGCGGGGCCGCCGATGGACAAGGCGGGCCTGACCTCCTGTCCCGCCGGTCCGGTCACCTTCCGCGAATGTTTCGTACCGGAGGAACGGGTCCTCGGCAGCCCCGGCCAGGGCAATCCGATCTTCCAGCTCTCGATGCGATGGGAACGGGCCTGCCTGTTCGCGTTGTACCTGGGGCAGCAGCAGCGGCTCGTGGAGCGGTGCGCGCGGCACGCCCGCGAACGGCGGCAGTTCGGAAAGCGCCTCGCCGACCTGCAGCCGGTCGCCGACCGGCTGGCAGACATGAAATTGCGCCTGGAAGGCGGCCGGCTACTGCTCTACCGGGCCTGCGCCGAGATCGACAGCGGCCGGGATCCCTCGCTGTGGGTCTCGATGGCGAAACTGGCCGTTTCGGAGGCCGCGGTCGCCACCGCCCTCGATGCCGCACGGATCTTCGGTGGCCGTGGCTACCTGAAGGAATACGGGATCGAGGCGGCGGTGCGTGACGCCCTGCCCGCGACGACGTTCTCCGGCACGTCCGACATCCAGCGCCGGCTGATCGCCAGGGGGATGGGATTGTGAGTCTTCATCACCTCGTGACCGGCTGGGCCCGGCGGACCCCGGACGCTCTCGCGGTGTCCGATATGGACACCGCATTCACCTACCGCGAGCTGGACCAGCGCGCGAACGACTACGTCACCGCGTTGCGCGGCCGTGGTGTCCGTGCGGGCGACCGTGTCCTCGTCTGGACCGCCAAGACCGTGGAAGCCGTCGCCCTCGCTCAGGCGGTCCTGCGGATCGGCGCGATCCAGGTGCCCGTCGCCCGCGGAAATCCGCGCGAGCGAGTGAGCCGGATCGCCGCGGACGCCGAACCGGCACTGATCGTCACCGATCACGACGACCCCTTCCCGGACGCCAAGTCGGTCACCCGTGCCGCCCTGCTGGACGAGGCGGAACCGGGGGCGATCCCGGAGCACGATCCCGTACGGCTGTCCGACCCCGCGTACATCCTGTACACCTCGGGATCCACGGGGAAGCCGAAAGGTGTCTGTGTGAGCCATGGCAGCGCGCTCGCCTTCGTGGAATGGGCTTCCGGCGAGCTGGGACTCACCGGTGCGGACCGGCTCGCCAACCACGCGCCGTTCAGCTTCGACCTTTCGGTTTTCGACCTTTACGCCGCGTTCCATGCCGGCGCGTCCGTGCACCTCATCGGGGAGACCCTGGCCCATGCGGCCGAACAACTGGTGGACTTCATCCTCGGCCGCGCGATCACCGTCTGGTATTCGGTGCCCTCGGCCTTGATCCTCATGACCGAGTACGGGGATCTGCTCGGCCGAGGTCCCGGTGCCCTTCGTGCGTGTGTGTTCGCGGGGGAGACCTACCCGCTGAAACAGTTGCAAAGTCTCCGGCGAGCATGGCCCGGCGTCCGCATGCTCAACTGGTATGGCCCGACCGAGACCAATGTGTGCACCTCCTACGAGGTCACCGCCGCGGACCTGACCCGCACCACGCCCATCCCGATCGGCTCACCGGTGGCCGGCGATCGCGTCACGGTGGACGACGGCGAAATCGTGGTCGACGGCCCCACGGTCATGATCGGCTACTGGGGCGCCGAACCCCTGCAGGGTCCCTACCGCACCGGCGATCTCGGCCGCTACGACGCCGATGGCCTGCTGGAATACCGGGGCAGGCGGGACAACCTGGCCAAGGTCCGGGGTTACCGGGTCGAACCGGCGGAAGTGGATGCCGCGCTCGTCACGCACGAAGGAGTTCGCGACGCGGTCGTGCTGGTCCTCGGAAACGGATTGCAGGCCAGGCTTCACGCTTTCGTCGTCGCGGAGCCTGGCGCCGAGCCCGGCCTGATCGACCTCAAGCGCCATTGCGCGGCGCGGCTGCCGTCATACCTGAACATCGACGCCCTGCACCTGATCGACGGGTTTCCCCGCACGGGCAACGGAAAAGTCGATCGTGTCGCACTTGGCGACCTGGTCTCCCCGGGAGACCGCACAGCGCGGGGGAGTGCGCGCGCATGACCGAGACGGCCTGGAACGAATTCTGGACCACGCTGCCGCCCGAACCCGGAGCGGCGCTGTGGGACTCCTCGCCCGAGTTGACCGCCGAGCGGCATCTTTCCCTGTTCCGCGGCTATTTCGAGCCAAGCCTGCCGCTGGTCGATGCCGGCTGCGGCAACGGCAGGCAGACACAGCGGCTGGCGCGGGATTTCCCGCGGGTCGTCGGGATCGACCTCGCCGAGGCGGCGGTGGCGCTGGCGAGCCGGACCTGCCCCGCCCCCAACCTGACCTACCGGTGCGCCGATCTGCTCGATCGGCGAACAGCGACGGCGTTGCACGCGGAATTCGGTGACGTCAACGTCTACGTCCGCGGGGTTCTCCACCAACTGCCCATGCCGGCGCGCGGCGTGATGCTGGCCGCGATCAGGGTGTTGCTGGGCGACTCCGGGCATGTGTTCGCCCATGAGCTGACCGACCGTACCGCGTGGTTCCTTCAGGAGTTGTTCGCCACCGGAGTGTCGCTGCCCAAGGCGGCCGGATTGGTCACGCACTTCGGCTTCGGCGCGCGTGCCGCCCCCGCACAGACGAGAGAACTGCCGCACCTGTTCGAGCGGAACGGTTTCGCCGTGGTCGCCGAAGGAGACATTCCCTTGTATACCACCGAAGAGCATCCGGACGGGCGGCCTTTGCGCCTGCCCACAAGCTATGTCGTTTGCCGTGCCGTTGCCGAGAAGGAGGACTCATGACCGGCCTGGATCGTACGAAGCTGGTGGAGGAATTGCTCCGATACACCAGGGAGGAACTGGAAACCGGCTTGCCCCCCGAGCGCATCACCCCGGACAGCCCGCTGCTCGAGTGGGGAGTGCTGGACTCGGTCCGCACCGCCCGGCTGCTGGCGCACCTTCGCGACGACCTCGGTACCAGGGTGCCGCCCACGCACATGACCGCCCAGCACTTCGCCACCCTGCGGGCCGTCGCGGACCTGGTCCTGAGCCTGCAAGAGCAGACCACTGCCCGGTGAACGGAGCGCGGATGAGTCACGACTACGACATCGGTGTCATCGGTGGCGGCCCGGCCGGCTCGACCGCCGCGTCCTATCTCGCCAAGGCGGGCCTTTCGGTCGCCGTGTTCGAAAGCAAGCTGTTCCCGCGCGAGCACGTGGGCGAGTCGCTGGTGCCGGCGACCACGCCGGTCCTGCTCGACATCGGGGCCATGGACAAGATCGAGGCCGCGGGGTTTCCGCGCAAGTACGGCGCGGCGTGGACCTCGGCCCGGGCGGACGGGGTCGACCCGCTCGGCTTCCAGGTGCACGATCACGGCCTGGGCGCGGCCGACGTGTTGTTCAACGAACGGGACCAACTCGGGGTGGACCGCGACTACACCTTCCACGTCGATCGGGGCAAGTTCGATCTGATCCTGCTCAAGCACGCGGAAAGCCTGGGCGCGAAGGTGTTCTCCGGGGTGCGGGTGCGCGAAGTGGACTTCGCCGACCCCGGCAGGCCCGTCCTGCGGATCGGGATCGGCCCGGTGACCACGGAGGTGGGCGTGCGCATGGTCGTCGATGCCAGCGGGCGCGAGACGATGCTGGGACGGCAGCTCAAGGTCAAGGTCCCCGACCCGGTGTTCAACCAGTACGCCGTGCACAGCTGGTTCGGCGGACTGGACCGCGAAGCCCTGGCGAACGACAGGAACCAGGCGGAATACATCTTCATTCATTTCCTGCCGATCAGCGATTCCTGGGTATGGCAGATCCCGATCACGGACACGATCACGTCGGTGGGGGTGGTGACGCAGAAAGCGCGGTTCAAGGAGAACAAGGACGATCTCGAAGGGTTCTTCTGGGAATCGGTGGGCAGCAGGCCCGCACTCTTCGACGCGCTGAAGAACGCCGAACGCGTCCGCCCCTTCAAGGCGGAGGGCGACTACAGCTACGGCATGCGGAAGGTGTGCGACGACGGAATGGTGATGATCGGCGACGCCGCCCGGTTCGTCGACCCGATCTTCTCCAGTGGGGTGAGCGTCGCGATGAACAGCGCTCGCCTGGCCTGCGCCGACATCATCGCCGCGGCGGAAGCGGGCGACTTCCGGGCGGACCGCTTCGCCGGCTACGTCACCAAACTCCGGCGCGGGGTGTCCAACTGGTATGAATTCATCTCCATCTATTATCGCCTGAACATCCTGTTCACCGCTTTCGTGCAGGATCCCCGGTATCGCATCGATGTGCTGAAGATGCTGCAGGGCGACGTCTACGACGACCAAGAACCCCAAGCCCTGGTGGCGATGCGGGAGTTCGTCAAGACGGTGGAAGACGATCCGGGCCACCTGTGGCACGGCCTGCTCGGAAATCTCAAGGTGTCGCCCGATTCGAAGGCACTGTTTTGACGCTGGAGTGGGCGGTCCTGTTCGACTTGGACGGCACCCTCGTCGACACCGAAGGACTTCTCCGCGAAGCCCAGCTCTCGGTGCTGGGGGAGTTGGGCGTTCCCGCCTCGGCGGTGCCGTTCGACGAGTTGCGCGGGCAGGGCGTCGCGGAGAACCTGGCCCGGCTCTGCGCACTGACTTCCTCACCGATAGAACCGCACGAACTGTATGCCCGCGTACAGCGGCGACTGCTGACCCGGCTGCGTGCGGGGGTCGACCCGCTGCCCGGAGCCGACGACCTGTTGTCGGCGCTGCGGCGGGAACGCGTTCCTTGCGCGCTGGTGTCCTCGTCCTACCGGGCGGTGATCGACGTTGTGGTGCCGTCACTGGCGAGGGCGATGTTCACGGTCACCATCGCGGGCGACGAAGTCGAGCATCCCAAACCCCACTCCGAGCCGTACCGCGTCGCCGCGGCCCGGCTCGGAGTGCCGCCGGGGCGATGTGTGGTCATCGAGGACTCATCCGCCGGGATTCGTTCCGGGCTTTCCGCCGGATGCGTGGTGGTCGCCGTCGCACCCGCTCGGGAATCGGTGGCGCTGACGGTGGACGGCCTGTCCGAGCTCACCGTCGAAAGGCTCCGGCGACTTGCCGGAGCATCAGAACTCACTCCTCCAGCGAGAGGGCCTGGCTAGCGGCCCTGTCCTCCTGAGGTGGGGGCGGAACAGCGTGGACCCGTCCCTCACGGGCGAAGTTCGGTTCGGCCGCTTCCAGTCGCGGCACCGAGATGCCCAACCGTCGTGCTTCGGCCAGGGTGTCCCGGCAGACCTCGCGCGGCTCCTCGGCGTCGGGGTCGGAGTGCGCCGCGAAATTCGCGCGAACCGGCGGGATATGAGCGGTCAGCCAGGCGAGTACGGGGGCCATCAGCCAGGTGGGCGCCCGGAACAGCGCCACACCGCCCCGGTGACGTCGCAGGTCGATGCCGCGCGCCTGGACGAGCGGCAGTAGTTCGCGCCCGGTCAGCAGCGCCTCGCGGAAGTCGCTCGTCGACCCGGCCAGCTTGGACAGGGAACCCAGCCGCAGGCCCTGCGAGAACAGGCCCGCATCCGACACGAAATGAACCCACAGCCAGCCGCGGAAGTCGGGCTGCTCCTTGATCCGGAGCCCGGCCTCGCGAAACGCCTGGCGCACGGCCCGTTCCCGGTCGGCCGGGGGGCGGCCGAGGGTGCCGAAGACGACCGACGGCAGCAGCCCCCCACGGAGCACGCCGTCCGCGCCGAAACCGCCACCGGCCTGGGGAAAGCCCCAGGAGACCCGGTCGAGAGGGAGGGCGCCGATCGCGGCGAGCGGCTCGGCCCAGAGATTGCCGAAAACCAGCACCGTGGCCCGGCCGACACGCGGAGTCAGGAAGGCCGTCGCCTCCGCGAGACGATGGTGCCCCACGCTCAGCACGATCAGGTCGAAGTCGTGGTCCGGCTCCAGTTCCTCGCGGCAGCGCACCGGCCACTTCTGGACGACGCGCTGCCCCCACACCCTGCGCCGCAGATCGAACAGGTCGAGGTCCACCGCGTCGCCGTACTCCGCGGCGCGGCCCGGGCGGACGTAGAACTCGACGTCGTGTCCGGTCCGTTCGAGAGCCCAGCCGTAGATGGTGGCGATCACGCCCCGGCCGAACATCAGGATCTTCAAGTCACACCTCGGGGTAGAGTCGATTTGGAGGTCATCTCCACTTCCAAAATATGGAGATCATCTCCAATTGTCAACTGGCCGCGCGGTGGGCTGGATTCGCGACCACTACCCGCGGCCCTTCCGCGTCACAGTTGCCGCGAGTACCGGCGCCAGTTCGGTGCCCCGCCGAGTCAGGACGCCGCACGGCCGCGCGGGCGAAACGGCGCGTGAACGGTTCCGGAACCGGCACGCCCTCGCATCACAGGTACCGCCGCGCCACCACTTCCGGATACTCCATCGGGCGTCCATTGTGGACAGACCGGGCCAGCCGGAGGTACTGCGCGTGCGTCCAGGCCAGCGGGGTCGCCGAAGCGGTGGGAGTGCCGGGCCGCCGTCGCGGGTACGGCGGATTCTCGTCCCACACCAGCAGCAGGCCGGTCGGACCGGCCGTCGCGGCCATGCCGGCCAGCCGGCCGGTGGCCGCGTGGCGGTCACCCCGGAGCAGCTCGTACTCCCCGCGCTCCCCGGCAAAGATCGGCCACGGCCGCCCGTAGGTGCGCTGGATGTCATTCTGGTTGACGTCCCACGGTTCGCCGTCGGCCTGCTCGCCGTAGCCGTCGCTAGGAAACCGGCGTCCACGACCGCCCGCTGGTCGACCTCGCCGGTGTTGTTGTTGCCCAGGTTGTAGGTCGTGGTACCGCCTTCGCGGTGTCCACAGTGGACAGCGTTAGGATCGGCCGGTGACCGACGACATCGCCGCCGGCTGCCGCTGTCCCTGCGGCTCCGGCGAAACCTATGGCACCTGCTGTGGCCCCCTGCACGCGGGCGAGCGCACGGCGGCCACCGCCGAGCAGCTCATGCGGTCCCGGTTCAGCGCTTTCGCCGTCGGTGACACGGCGTATCTCCTCGCGACGTGGCATCCCAGCACCCGGCCGAAGAATCTGGACCCCGATCCGGGACAGCGCTGGACCCGGCTGGACGTGCTCGCCACCACCGGTGGCAGCCCGTTCCACGACAGCGGCACCGTCGAGTTCCGTGCGCACTACCGTCGCGAGGGCAGACCAGGGTCGATGCACGAGCTCAGCACGTTCACCCGCGAGGACGGCGAGTGGCTCTACCTGCGGGCGGCCCAATAGCGCTCACACGCCGGCGCGTAGTCCAAGGCGTTCGAGGTGCCACCGGGCGAGTTCGGCGAGCACGTCGGGATCACGCTCACGCCAGCCGGCGGTGACGTCACCCGCGGCGGCAAGGCGCGGTAGCTTCTCGGTGGTCAAAGCGCGCAGCGCGAGCAGATCCTGTCCCGCTTCGCCGAGCCCGCGCAGCCGGGCGCCCGCGGTGGCACGACGGATGAACCGCCACCGCAGCGGCAGCCAGGTCACCAGCACGAACAGCACCGGCACGGCGATGAGGACGGTCGCGATCCAGAAGGCGAGGCTGCCGACCGCGTCGATCTGCCAGTGCCCGGCGTCGGCGAGTTTGGTGGCCGCCCCGGACCCGGTGTGCAGCGCCCCCGCGAGCGCCTTGCCGAGGAAGGGGACGTCGTCGGCATTGTTCGCGGCCGAGTCGAACGTGTGGGTCAGGCTGTCGCCCGCGTCGACCAGTCCGTCGCCGGGCGCGCGCAGTCGCATCACTTGGTCGTGCGCGGTCAAGCCGAGCCACACCGCGCCCGCGACGAGCAGAAGCGCGCACAGATCGCTGACCGCCTGCGCGGTGCGGCGGACCGGACGTTCGGCGTACAGCTTCATACGGGATCCTTTCGGCCGTGCGGGACGCGGGCAACCTACCCGGCCGCGTGCCGGGTCAGGATTCACGGTCCGGGGCCGGGAAGGACCTGTATCGCCGGCCCGGCTGGCCGAAGCTTTGCAGTGCGGCCAATGCCTGGCGCTGCTTCTCGTGAATCCGGTAGACGCCCGATTCGTCGACGGAATCGAGATAGTCGTCGAAGGTCTCGTTGTCGATCGACAGGTTGCCGACCGCCGACTGGATCGCGTCGGGCACGACCCGGAACGTCCGGCCGTTTTCCTGCCTGACGTCGATCAGCAGCAGCGAGCGTTCGGCGGAGGAGAACGTGACTTCGTCGGCGACGACGAGCACCGGGTAGCGGTTGCCCTCCGGAACCAGCGCGACCAGTTCGGGCACGGAAAGGCCCTGGTGGCCGGGATCGGCCATGACGGTCATCCAGTCGTCGCCGATCTCGTCCAGAATCGCCTGCCACGCCTCGTCATCGGTGAAGTCGGTCCGGAGGAGCGGCGAATAGTCGGTCTCGGGAAACCGGGTGGCGGTCACGCGTCCTCCAGGGCTCGATGGGAGGCCATCAGGTTACAAAATCACCTGTTGGGCGAGGAACCGGCATTTCGCCGCGAAGCCGGTGAGCGGCGCCGACGGGGGGTCGGGACCAGCGCGGCTTCCACTGGGCAAACATTTGATTGACCCCGGCAAGTGCCGCTGGTTACCAAGAACGCATGGATGAGCCGCAGCGCGAACCGGATCTCGAGAGCTACTTCGCCACCGCGACCGGACTGTTCACCGACGGCGGCCTGGCGGATCGGCCGCGTTCCCCCGCACCGGCCGAGCCGTCGGTCGCCACGATCACCGAGCCCGCCCGTGAGATCCCGGTGCACGAGGAGACCGACGTCCTCGTCGTCGGTGGTGGCCCGGCGGGCACGGCGGCGGCGGTCGCGGCAGCGCGCCTCGGGCAGCGGGTGACGCTCGTCGAGCGGTACGGGGATCTCGGCGGCCTCTCGGCGGGGGGACTGGTGATCTGGATCGACCGGATGACCGACTGGGCCGGTACGCCGGTCATCGCCGGCGTCGGTGCCGAACTGCTCGACAGGCTGCCCGAGGGAGCGCTCGCCGGGCCCGGCCCCGAATTGTGGGGATCGACCGATCCCGGCCAGGTGGCGTACTGGCGTGAGCGGCTGTCCGCCTTCCGTGACACCGTCTGCCGCTCGCCGATGATCGACCCGGAGTGGCTCAAGATCGTCTCCCACGAACTCCTTGTCCGGGAAGGCGTCCGGGTGCTTCTGCACTCCTGGGTGGTGGCCGCGGTCACCGAGGAGGACACCGTCCGCGGTGTGATCTTCGAGAGCAAGCAGGGCCGCCGGGCGATCCTCGCCAAGGTCGTCGTGGACGCCACCGGGGACCTCGATGTGATCGCGCAGGCAGGTGGTGAGTTCGAGACCGACGCCTTGAAGGACGGCACGGGCGGCAACGTGCAGCACTGCATCAACACCGCCTTCACCTGGACCGGTGTCGATATGAAGAAATGGCTGGCGTTCAAGCGGGACAACCCGGCGGCCCACCGTGCGCTGATGAACCGGGGGCGTGACCTCCTCGGCTATCTCGATACCCCGCACGTCGGCTGGCGCGACGACGTCGTGGTGTTCATGGGTCCCCGCATGTCCGGCTACAGCGGACTCGACGTCGAACACCTCAGCACGGTCGAACTGGAGTCCCGTCGGCGCATGGTCGCCCATCTGGACTTCTTCCGCCGCGAGGCGCCCGGTTTCGAAGGCGCGTGGATCATGCTCGCCGCACCGCAGATCGGCGTGCGGATGACACGTCGTCTGGCCGGCCTGCATCCCATGACGGCGGAGGAATGGCGGGCGGGGGTGCGCCACCCGGACGAGATCGGTGTTTCACCGTCTCCTTCCCAGAAGTTCCCGACGATCTCGGTGCCGTACCGGGCCCTGGTGCCCCAACGCCTGGACGGTGTGGTCGTCGGAGGCAGGCATGTGGCCAGCGACGCCACCACCCAGGCCTTCATGCGCGAGATCCCGCAGTGCTGGATGACCGGGCACGCGGCGGGAACCGCGGCGGGACTCGCCGCGCGCGGTGGTCTCCCACCCCGGGCGCTCGACGTCGGCCAGATCCGCCAAGAACTCCGTGAGCAGGGCGCCTTCCTGCACGAACGGGAACCCGCCCCGGTCACCGGCCCACCACTGTCCACAATAGACTGATTCAGGTCGCGGGCCTGCCGAACCAGCGGCCTGCGGCTCGTTCGAACGCCTCAGGGTCGGGGACGCGGTCGCCTGCCCAGGCGACGATGCCGTCGGGCCGGATCAGCACCGCGCCCAGCCCGAGGTCGTTTCCGGCCGGCCCGGCCGCATAGTGGAGCCGATTTTCCCAGCCCAGTGCCGAATCCTGGAGCGACCGGCCGCCGCCGAAGTCGAACACGACGCCTTTTCCGTTCGCCATCAGGTCGCCGAGACGGGTGCCGTCTTCGAGACGGAAGTCCGGAGCGTTGCGGCCCACCAGCGGGTGGTCACTGCCGAGGTCGTAGCGGTTGGACGATCCCGAGATCTTCTTGTGCAGGTAGGTGGTCACGTCGCGGGTCTCGATCAGGTCGTGGATCAGTTCCTGGACGGCCTGGGCATGGGGATCGGGTCTCATGACCGCCGCCTGGGCGCGTGTCCAGGCGAGTACCGCCGCGCCGATCGGGTGGCGTTCGCGGGTGTAGGTGTCGAGAAGCCCCTGCGGCGCATACCCCCGCACGGTCGCGGCGAGTTTCCAGCCCAGGTTCATGGCGTCACCGAGGCCGAGGTTGAGTCCTTGCGCGCCAAGGGGAGAGTGAATGTGAGCGGCGTCGCCCGCGAGGAAGACCCGCCCCTGCCGGTAGGTCGTCGTCTGCATCGCCCGGTCGGTGAAGCTCGAGGCGAGGTGGATTTCGCTGAGCGTCACGTCGGAGCCGGAGACACGGCGCAGGACCGCTTGGAGGTGTTCGCGAGTCGGCCGCTGTGAGCGATCGAACGCGCCACCGTCACACTCCAGCATGCCGACGTACTTTTCGGCGGGCCGGAGGTACATGCCCGTCGGCGTCAGGTTGAACCCGGGCCGCAGCTTTTCGGGATCGGCGATGGTGGCGAGCACGACGTAACCGGTGAACTGTGGCTCGGTCCCGACGAAGTCGAAGCCCGCGAGGCGGCGCACCGTGCTGCGTCCGCCATCGCAGCCGACGAGCCAGCGCGCCGCGTACTCCCGCTCACCGGCTCGCACCGTCACGCCCTCTTCGTCCTGGACGAACCCTGAGACCGCGACACCGCGCCTGACTTCCACACCAAGCGTGGCTGCCTGTCCGGACAGCACCGTCTCGACCGCTTCGAGGTTCGTCATCATGGCTTCCGTTGCGGGGCCGGGAAGCCGGAACGGCAGCGCGGCGGTGTCGACCTTGGCCGGATCGAGCATCATGCCGGCGAAATGGCCCACGCCCCGGGGAGAAGACAGCTCCTCCGTGCCGGGATCGTGGTCGACGCCCGACTCTTTCCACAGCGAGCGCAGCATCCCGCGCCGGTAGAACGCTTCGACCGAGGCCGCGGACAAGCCACGCATGCCGAGCGGGTCCGCCTTCCACGGGGACCTGGCTTCCGGTTCCCGCTCGAGGACCAGGACAGAGCAGCCCGCGAGACCGAGTTCGCAGGCAAGGAAAAGACCGACCGGGCCCGCACCCGCTATCACTACGTCATGCATGAGAAATCCCCTTTCGAACAATGATGGACGAGGTCGTGGGCGTGTCACTCGAACAGCGACAGGTCAATGGAGCCGGCCAGGGCGCGGTAGCCCGCGTCGCTGCCGTGCACGTCACCGGCGTGGAAGCCGTCCTTGATCCGGCGCGGGTCGGCCGGGTCGCGCCAGACGGCGTCGAAGTCCAGCACCCCGTCGAAGGCGCCGCTGGTGCGGATCCAGGTGTTGACCACCTGACGCGCGCTTTCACCTTCCGGCGCGAACATGTCGTCGTTTTCGTACGGAGTCAGCGTGGCGGCGTAGATCTTCACCCCGTGTCCGTGCGCCCGGGCGATCAGCTGGCCGTAGCCCGCGATGATGTCCTCCGCGGTGATCGGAGAGCCGGGGAACGTCTTCAGGAATTCGGCCAGGGGACCGTCGTCTTCACGCGGGGCGAAGGAGACGGCGATATCGCCGAGACCTTCGGACACGATGACATAACCGAGGCCCGGCGTCGCCAGCACATCGCGGTCGAACCGGGCCAGCGTCGAGACGCCGAACCCGTCGTTCAGCATTCGGTTGCCGCTGATGCCCTGATTGGAGACATGGACGGCAGCCCCGCCGTGCTCGATGAGCCGCTCGGCCAGACGGTCCGTCCAACGTCGGTTGGTATCCGGTGTCGAACCGAAGCCGTCGGTGAGCGAGTCGCCCACCGCGACGATGGTCTTGGCCGGGCCCTCGGGAATCACCTCCACCGCGGAGAGGAAAGCCTGGAGCGGCAGGGATGTGGCATGGGCCGGGCGGCCGGGGATGGCTACCGCATTTCCGGGAACAGTCCAGCAGGTCTGGACCCCCATGCCGTGACAGGTGCAGGTTTTCACCGGTTCCGGCAGGTAGAGGCTGAGGGACAGCTGGGCAAGCGGGGGCAAACGCAAGTCCACCGGATCGCTGAGCATCGGTGCACCCGGAGGGACGGTGACTGTCGGTCTGCCGTCGAAGGTCAGCACGCGGTCGCTGCCCGGCCGTACCCCGCCGGCGGGTGCCGCGAGACCGACCCGCGCGGCACCGATGGTCAGACCCGCGGTGCCGTACTCGTTGGTGAAGCGGATGCGGACTCGGCGTCCGCCACCGCTGATGCGTACCTCTTGGCGCAGTGTCACGTCGGCGAACGGCTCGAGCCCGGCGATCGCCGCGTCGGGCAGTTGAGGTGAAGCGCCCCAGGTGCGGACCCAGCGGTCAGCCGCGTGGTGGGCGGTCGTCATCGGCCCCTCCGTTGTCCGTTGTCGCGTTCCGCCGGAAGACCGGCGTTTTCTTCAGTCACACAGGGAGCTTGACGACGACCGCTCACACGCTGCGCACACGGCGCTGACACGGGTCCTGATGCGGGCGCCAAGGGTTCGTGCGCGAAAATCGGGGAATGCACGGGGGTGCGCGGCTTACCGTCACGCTGCTCGGCGCCCTTCGGGTGTCTCGCGGTGACGCCACGCTGCCCGTTCCAGGGGCGCGGTTGCAGGCGCTGGTCGTCCGGCTCGCGCTCGCCGGCGGACGCGCGGTCGACCGGGGCGTCCTCATCGACGCGATCTGGGCCGAGGACCCACCGGCCGACCCGGCTCACGCCCTGCAGGCGCTCGTCTCGCGGTTACGCCGGACCTTTGGCTCGGCCGGTGACATCACGCAACTCTCGGGTGGTTACCGGCTGAACGTGAAAGCCGCCGACGTGGACGCGCTGAGGTTCGAGCAGCTCGCCGCAACCGGCCGTGACCACCTGCGGTCCGGCGAATTCCATGCGTCGGCGACCGTGCTCACCGAGGCCGTGGCGCTGTGTGGCGAGGGCCCCGGCGCCGAGCCCGCGGTCGTCGCGGCGGTCGCGCCCGCCACCGCGACCCGGCTTTCCCATGTCTCGATCGAGGCGCTCGCGGACCTTGCCGAGGCCGAGTTGTCGCTCGGTCGTGCCGACGTGGCCGCCACCCGCCTGGCCGCCCTTCTCGCCGAGCATCCGGTCCATGAGCGCGCGGCCGCGCTGCTCATGGACGCGCTTGCCGACCAGGGCCGCCAGGCCGAAGCCGTTGTCCTCTACGAACGGGTTCGCGAGGCCCTGGCGGATCTCCTGGGCACCGACCCCGGCTCCGCCCTGCGTGAGCGCCACCTGCGCCTGCTGCGCGCCGAACGGACCGTTCGGGTCCCCGACCCGGCCCAGGTCCGGCCGGGTAACCTGCCCGCGCCGCTGACCAGCTTCATCGGCCGTGACGACGACCTCGCGCGGATCACCACGTTGCTGGGCGCCGGCCGCTTGGTGACCGTGCTCGGCCCCGGTGGTGCCGGCAAGACACGTCTCGCCGTCGAGGCCGCCCGCCGCCATCTTCCCGGCTACCGCGACGGCGCCTGGATGATCGATCTCGCGTCGGTCACCGAGCCCGCCAAGGTCGGCGCCGCGCTGCTGGCCGCGATCGGGCTGCGCGGCTCGGCGCTGTTCGAGGCTCCGGCCAAACCGCGCGGTGACCCGGCCGACGAACTGAGCGTGCTGGCGGACCAGCTGAGCGGCCGGGAAACCCTGCTCGTGGTGGACAATTGCGAGCATCTGATCGATGCCGTGGCGCAGCTGATTTCGGCACTGCTGGCGCGTTGCGGCGAATTACGGGTGCTGGCCACCAGCCGGGAGCCGCTGGCCATCGACGGCGAAGCGCTGGTCCCGCTCGGTCCGCTCGGCCTGCCCGAGCCGGACGCGGACGCCGAGCAGGCCCGCCGTGTGCCGTCGGTGCGCCTGTTCGCCGAGCGCGCGGCGGCGGTGCGGCCCGGATTCGACATCGACATGCGCACCCTCAGTGAGGTGATCCGCATTGTCCGCGGCCTGGACGGCATGCCCCTCGCGCTCGAACTGGCCGCCGTCCGCCTGCGCACGCTCTCGCTGGCCGAGTTGGCCGCCGGGCTCTCCGACCGGTTCCGCCTGCTCACCAGTGGCAGCCGGACCGCGTTTCCCCGTCACCGCACGCTGCGCGCGGTCATCGCCTGGAGCTGGGACCTCCTCAGCGAGGACGAACGCACGGTCGCGGAACGGATCGCGGCCCTGCCCGGCGGCATCACGCCTGCCTCGGCCACCGCGGTCTGTGCCGGTACGGCGGTGCCGTCCGGCGGGATCCGGGAGTTGCTCGCGGACCTGGTCGACCGGTCGTTGCTGCAGCTCTCGCCGGACACCGGCCGGTACCGGATGCTGGAGACGATCCGCGAATACGGCTTGGAACGCCTGGCCGAACGAGGCGCACTGACCGGCGTGCGGGACCTGGCCGCCCGCTACTTCGCCGAACTGGTCGCACGCCATGATCCGCTACTGCGCGGTCCCGAGCAGCTCGAAGCACTTCACGTGTTGCGTGGCGAGTACGACAACGTGCTCGCCGCTCTGCGCCACCTCTGCGACACCGGCGACGCCGACGCCGCGATCGGGCCGGCGCTGAACCTGGCGTGGTACTGGCAGATGCTCGGGCGGCACTCCGACGCGGTCTACTGGCTCGGCGAGGTGGTCGCGCTGCCCGCTGAGCGGCCGAGCGTGGCGCGCGACATCGCCGAAGCGATGCTGTTGCTCAACACTGTCGCCCCCCAGAGCGCGCTAATGAACGACTCGACCAAGGAGGGGAGAGGGGAACTGCGAGCGCTTACCGGCCGCCTGGCGAGCCGTTCGGATTTGCCGGGTTTCAGTGGGGCTCTGACCATGGTGCGGTTGGCTGCTCTGGAGCCGGCCGAAGCGTCATCGGCGACCATCCAGCGGCTGGCCGACGGGCCGGACGCCTGGCTGGCCGGGCTGGCTCGCCTGTGCCGCGCCCAGGCCGCCGAGGCTCAGGGCCGCCTCGATCCGGTGCGCGCCGATGTGACCGCCGCGCTGGACTGCTTCGCGCGCGCGGGCGACCGCTGGGGCCAAGCCACGGCTTTGCCGCTCCGCGCGCTTTTGCGGCAATACGACGGCGACCTCGCCGGTGCGCTGGCCGACTTGACCGAGGCCAAACGGCTCGCCCGCGAGTTCGGCTCGCTCAGCCTGAGCGACGAGATCTTCATCGACCTGCGCTGGATCGATTTGCACCTGCGGCTCGGCGAGACCACGCGCGCCGCCGAGATGATCGCCACGACCCGGGAGCGCGTGTCGCGCTCGTCTTCGCCCGACATGACGATTCTGCTCGACGCGCGGGAATCCGGCCTGTGGGCGCGGACCGGGAATCTCGGCCGGGCACAGGAGTTGGTCGAGTCGGCCGAGACCGGACTGTCCCAGCAGGTCCGGTTCAGCGGTGACCACGGGCAGGCCCTGGTCGGCGCGGCGCGGGGTGCGCTCTGTCTCGAACTCGGCGATGGGCCGGGCGCCGAGGAGGCGTTGAGCCGGGCGTACGCGGCGGCGGCCGAAAGCGAGGACATGCCCGTAGTGGCGACGGTGGCGGTGACCGTCGCCGGTCTTGCCGCGCTGTACGAGCGGGACCGCGAGGTGGCGCTCCTGCTCGGAGCCGCGGCCCGTCTGCGAGGTGCCCATGACCCCACCGATCCGCAGATTCGTACTCTGAGCAGCCGTGGCCGGGCCGCGCTCGGTGACCAGTGCTTCGCCGAGGAATACGAGATCGGCTGGGGATTGGCCGTGCCGGCCGCCCTGGCCCGGGTCGATCCAGCGCTGTTGCGGCGACGAGCGTTGTAACGTCCACCGGATGCCTGACGTTACCGCGGACGGCTGCCCGATCGAGGTCTACACCTTGCTGCGGGCGGCGGGCGAGCCCGAGATCGTCCACGCCGCACTGCCCGCCGGAGCCGGTGTGCTCGACCTGGGGTGTGGCACGGGCCGCATCGCTCGTGCCCTGACCGAACTCGGGCATCCGGTGCTCGCCGTGGACGAGTCGCCCGAGATGCTGGCCCACCTGCGCGACGTGGAGACGATCCGTGCCCGCATCCAGGATCTGCGGCTCGACCGCCGGTTCGGCGGGGTGTTGCTGGCGAGCCACCTGATCAACCACCCCTCGGCCGCCACCCGGCACGCATTGCTCGCCACCGCCGCCCATCACCTGGAGGCCGGCGGGCGGCTCATCGTCGAATGGCATCCTCCCGAGTGGTTCGACCAGGTCGCCGACGGCGACGGTGGGCAGGTCGGTCCGGTGCTGGTGCGCATCGAACGGCCGTTCCGCGAAGGTGACCTGCTGAGTGCGACGGTCCGGTACAGCGTGGCCGGCAAGAGCTGGTCGCAATCCTTCACCGCGCGCCGGTTGTCCGAGGCGGAGTTGAACAACGCACTGGCGGCCGTCGGCCTCGTCTTGACCGATTGGTGCACTGCCGACCACGCGTGGTTCAGCGCCCGACGCGTTCCACGGACATAGCCTTTTCGGGCTGGCTACTCGTGATCGTCTTCGAAGATGGTCCGGGCTTCGCGGGTGGCGTAGTAGAGCAGCAGGTAGCCGGCGAGTGGGTCGGCCCACCACCAGCCCAGAGTGGCGTTGAGCGTCAGGCCGGTCAGGACAGCGGCGGCGAGCAGGCCGTCGACGAGGGTGACGTGTCCTTCGGTGCGCAGCACGGGGTTGTCCAGTGCCGCGCCGGTTCGGGTTTTTCCCGCCGCGAGAAGGAACATGACGATGGCGGTGAGGGCGGTCCAGGCGATGCCGCCGGGGCTGTGGCCGGGCCGGTAGCCGGTGATCAGCACGAGCGTGGACTGAACGGCGAGGTAGATCGCGAGCAGCGCGAAGGCGATACCGATCAGCCGCAGCGCGCGGTGTCGCCGGGCGTGGCCGGTGTCGGACAGTTCCCAGACCACCACGATGGACGCGCCGATCTCGATCAAGGAGTCCAGCCCGAACCCGGCCAGCGCGACCGAGCGGGCCGCGATCGCGGCGATGGCCAAGACGACGATGCCGACGACGTTCCAGCCGAGAGTGAGGTACTCGAGCAGGAATCCCCGCCGCAGCAAGCGCGCGCGGCCGGCCTGATCAGCGGTACTCACCCATGTACTCTCTCATGGCGGATGTGTGGCGCCTCGCGCCGACTTCACCCGAAACCGTTGTCTGTGGCGACAGAAGGACAAGGGCTACACGGGAACGGAGTGCGAGCTGGCCCTGGCACTCGCTGGCCTGCACCCACCGCAACTCGGTGCCCGCCAAGTGCGATGTAGGTTCTTCGGCAACCTCCGAAGAGCATCACCCAGAAGATTCTGCTATGGAAGCCAGGATGCGCTATTTCGGCGCCTATATAACTCGTCACCTGGTTACGTTTAAACTATCGCCTCTGTTCGGCGCGCCGCCGGAACCGAAGCCGTCGGATAGAGCAGCGATACCCTGCCTGTACGCGGAGGGTAGTAGCTATACTCGTTCGCGTTAACTCGACGGAGTGATAGGGGAATTACCTTGCTGTCGACGTGGGGCACGGTGGAGGAACTGGCGAAGAGCGATCCCGAAATACTTGTGCGAAACCTCGCCGCGCACGCTGGCATCGCCTATTCTTCCTCCAGTCGTGGCGAACTCGGCGCATGGCGGAAGAGTATCCCCGCTTTGCTCAGGTTGTTAATCGACCTGGATCTGCGTCATGTGCACGTTTTGCTTGAGTATCGTCTTCCCTACAGCCCAAGGCGTGTCGATGCCTTGCTCTGCGGAGCGCATCCTGAAACCGGTCTGCCCTCTTACGTTCTTGTTGAACTCAAACAGTGGTCCAGGGCAAAGATGGTCGCGCCGGGCCTGGTGAGTGCTGTCGCCGGCCGCGTCCGGTTTGATCTGCATCCGGCCGAGCAGGTGCGCCGGTATTGTCGGTACCTGCTTGACTTCACGCCTTCGCTTGCCCGTCGGCCAGGTCTGGTCAAAGGTGCAGCGTACATGCACAACCTGTACCGCACGCCAGAGTGGAACCTTGATGACTTCGACTACGATGACTTCGGTCGTCTTTACACCGCCGACCAGCTTGGCGATTTCGCAACGGATCTGACCGTACTGTTGGACACCCGTCCGGAGTCGGCTGACGAAGCCAAGAAAGCGGCCAGGGCGTTAATCGAGGCCTCCCGCGTTCCGGCACGAACCCTGCTCAAGACGGCAGCCGAAGCACTCGCCGGCCGAGAGAGCTTCGTACTGCTTGACGAACAGAAGGTGGCCTATGACCTTGTGCTACGTGCTGTCGCGGCCGCGGATCGACGCGAACCGACTGGTCAGTGGCAGAAGACCGTCATCCTCGTCCGCGGTGGACCCGGTTCCGGGAAGAGTGCGATCGCGATCTCCCTGCTCGCCGCGTTGACAGGACAGCGGAAGACGGCACTGCACGCGACCGGATCGAAGGCGTTCACTGAGACGCTGCGTCGCTACGTCGCCAATAGCAGTGACCGTGCCGAGGATGTCTTCAAGTACTTCAACAATTTTGACGACATCGCCACTGATTCGCTGGATGTCCTCGTCTGTGACGAAGCACATCGGGTTCGCGACAACGACCATGTTCCGGCTAAATGGCGGGCCCGGTATCCTCCGCAGGTCGCCAAGCTGATCGACGTGGCCAAAGTTCCGGTCTTCCTTCTCGACGAGAACCAGGCCGTGCGGCCGGGTGAGGCTCAGACTGTCCACAGGATCGCCGAAGTTGCCCTCGAAAAGGGTTGTCGTGTCGAGGAAGTGCAACTCGACGGCCAGTTTCGCTGCGGCGGCTCACCGTACTACGACGAGTGGGTTCTGCGCTTACTCGGATTCATTGACGGTGGCCCGATTCGTTGGACTGATATCGCCGACGGAGCCGACGACGAGTACGTGGTGGACTCGGTCGATACACCGGACGCACTCGAGGCTTGGCTGAAAAGACAGGAAAAGAGTTTTGGTGGCACGGCCAGGATCGCCGCGGGGTTCTGCTGGAACTGGCGTCCGCCGGTTCGAGAAGGCGGCAAGTATGTCCTCGTCGAGGACGTCGTAATTGGCGGCTGGCGTCGTCCGTGGAACGTCAAGCAGGGTTACGAAGTGGAGGGAGTTCCATCGGCGTCATACTGGGCATCGGACCCTGCGGGTTTCGGTCAGGTCGGATGCATCTACACGGCGCAAGGGTTCGAATATGATTGGGCAGGCGTCATCTTCGGTCCCGACCTCGTGATCAGGGACGGTCGATGGCGGGCGGATCCAGAGAGGTCGCGAGACGAGCCAGTCAAAAAGACTGACCTTGAAACATTTGGAAAACTGATCCGAAACACGTACAAGGTCCTTATGACTCGCGGTATGCAAGGCGTATGTCTCTACTCGACGGATCCTGAGACTAACGCCTTTTTGAAAAGGCACTCGCGATAGGGGAACTGGTTTCATCCGTCGGAATCCTGAACCAGCATTGCCGGGCGTTGTGGTCCCGTATCCACCTTTGCCCAGGGGCCATTTCAGGGACAGTGCATGATCATCACCGGTGAGTGGATCTTGTTGGGAGGTCAGTCGATGGGGCGCGGTGCTGCACCGAGTATGACGGCGCGGACCCAGATTTCGTTGGGTTTCAAGCGGAACGTGTCCAATGCGGAGATTGTGCGGGTGATCGGGCCGGATCCGTCCGTGGTGTCGCGTGAGATGTCGCGTAACGGTGGCCAGGGAGGTGTATGGGGCATTGAGTGCGCAGTACCGGGCTGTGGAGATGAGCAGACGGCCGAAGGACCGCAAAATGCGGGCGAGCCCGCAGTTGTGGACCGAGGTGATGGCAGGCCTGGAGAAGTGGTCGCCGAGGCAGATCTCGGGCCGGTTGCGCCTGGAGCATCCCGGGCGTGAGGAACTGAAGGTGTCGCACGAAACGATCTATCAGATGCTGTACGTGCAAGCCAGGGTGAACCTCGCCGGAGTGATCCATGTGTACCAACACACAGCCTCAGCAGCACGGATGCGTTTTCGGCACGCGCACCGTCTGGATCAAACGTCATCGCCAACGACCGAGGTCGCCGCCTGCCGAAACCATTCTCGACGATGCGAGCATGCCTTCGGCAGGCTCAGGGCCCTCACAACTTGTGAACGCCCAGGTCGGCGAAGAGCTTTCTCGTGGCTGGGTCGACCGAGTAGAGCACGGTGCCGCGGATCGAACGGGTCATGAGAACCCCATACGCGTTCTGGATTGCGCGTTCAAGGTCGTCGTCCTCACGAATCCTGTTGGCTTTGCTCAGCACGTGTTCGCGGTGGACTTTCCAACCACTGCCATCCCAGGTGAGATCCGGTCCCATAATCACGCCACCCCATTCGTACTCGAGGCCCTGCGCGGTGTGGACGCAGCCTATCTGTCCGAAGCCGCCAGGGTCGGTTGCCCAGTACCGTCGCTTCGGGACTCCGGGTGTGTCGTGCTGGTCGCCGGCGTTCCACGGGCGCGCCCATCCCGGTTCCGGGGTGACTTCCGGATCGGTACCGCTGCGGTCTTCCCACTTCCAGCAGATCCCAGCGCTCATCCGAGCGCTCTGGCCGTTGTTCTCCTTGTCACGAAGGAAGTTCTCCATAGTGGCGGCACTGTCGGTGTAGTAGAGCTGAAACGGCTCTGGCTTGTCTCCGTTATCCGGCTTCCAGGGCAGTGGCTCACCGGAGAGCAGGTGTTGAACCCACGTGTCGTACGTCGAACTGCCGACGGCGCGGAGCACTCGGTCCAGGCTGATCGGCACGACCTCCGCACCGAGCCTCTTGATCTCGTCAACGAGCGCTTCCGGTGACCAGATCTCGTCGGAGAACAAGCGCTGGTCGCCGTCGACGAAGAACACAGGCACCTTCGCCCGGGTGACGACCACTGCGACTGAGGACTCGCCGGGCCGCATGGAGTAGGAACCCTTCATCGGGCGCGCCGTCAGCCGGTGGGCCTCATCGCACAGAATCAGGTCGAGCTCATCCACCGCTCGGTTGTCAGCGATGCTGTTCAGGGTGGCGAAAGCAGTGCGCCGACCCTTGGAGGCGCGTTTGAAGGTCTCGCGTGATGCGATCCCCCCAGATACGTAGCAGGCTTCGTGTCCGGCCTTGAGCGCCTGTCCGAGCAGCGTCAGACCGACCAGCGACTTGCCGCTCCCGGCCCGGCCACTGATGACGAAAACCTTCTTCGCGCCGGCCCGAGACGAGTCGGCTAGAGCATCTGTCACGCGCGTAACGGCAGTCAGCTGGTTCTCCACCAGACTGAACTGCGTATACCCGGCCACGATCGCTCCTACGTCCAACTCGATCAGGGAGCTGTCACGACGCCGCTCGAGCAAGGTTTCGGTCGCGCCGGCACCCGACTCTGTGCTGAAATTTTTCTTCAAAAAGCTCTCGAGCTCGTGCGGGAAGCGAGCCGTGAACGTCGGTATCCCATGGTGGGGTGAAACGTTCCTGATCCACTGAAAGTCCGAGCCTTTGAGATTGTGCAGATATGACGCACCGACCAGGTTCACGTAACGGTCGTCGAACATGCTGTGGTGCACCTTGAGTGCCCGCATGTTTTCGTATACTTGCACAGCCGGATGGTTCTTGTGTTTCCTGTATGCGTCGACGTAGATTTTCTTGAGGCCACATTGGTCGCACAGAACCCCTGGTCCCGCTTCGCGGCAACGTTCGCACAGACCGTCGGTCACGGCCGGTTGCGGGCGCGCGATCCGGCTCCATTGCTTCAGTTCTATTGCCGCGTAGCTCAGGCCGCCATCCGGATGGCAACCGGCCAGGACGACGTCGATGGGATTCATTTCCGGAGTTACCCGGTACTCCACGAACATCCAGACCTGGTCGAGACCGAGACGGTCCAACAGTGATGCCAGCCAGTATACGCTTTCTTGCCAGGATTTCACGTCCCCGTCGTCCGGCGGCTTTCCGCGGGGATGCGCTTCCCTATAACAGTTCTGGATTTCCTCGACCAGCCTGCTACTGTCTCTGAGGAACTCCCGGGCAGGCCAATACGCTTCCAGCGGCTTCCACTTCTTCGTTGCTGCTCTACTCTGAACCATTCCATCGGAATTTCTCGAAGGTTTAGCGATGCTCATCGATCAGGCGCGGCTGGGTCGGACGGGAGTACTTGAGCGGAACGTGTCGGATGCAAGGAGGTTCGAGCCCTCAATCTGCGCCGGCCTACCACGCCCCTCATGCTCAAGAGGTGTTCGCAGGTCCATCACCTCCCTGGATTTTGAACCGGATCACCCGAAAGTCTAGACAAGGGCAACACGATCGGGTGACGAGGTGGGCTTTTGCGAGATCGGAGCTCCTAGCGGCGGCAGCGGTGACCCGGCCGGGTTTCGTATGGGCGGCTTGGGTCGGACCGATGTAGTTACTCACGGTGGTCGACATATGACTATGTGTGCGTAACGTGAACGGCTCCCGGCCGGTTGGAACTCCAATACCTGGAAGAGTGGAGTTGTGGCACCCCGAGGAAGTACTCGTCTGAGCTGGGGGAACGCGCGGTTCGCATGGTTTTTAGTTCCGTGTGCAGACTGGCCAGCGACCGGCGCGGGTCACGCGCATGTCGCTGAACAACTTGGAGCGCATTGGGAGGTGGGTATGCGAGACCGAGGTCGACCACCTGCAGCAGATACTCGACGAACCTCGAAACACCCGGCCGCCCACCACTGTCGCTTTCAAGAACCCTGCCTCGGCGCGTGAAGCCAATGCCGGTTCACGACTCCGCACGAAGCATCCATCCGAGACACGCGCACCAACGAGCCATCCAGATCCGACAACCGAGGAACACTCACCGCAGGAAGACCAGGTAACGGCGCCAGTCTGGTCACCTACGCGCGACTGTGCGGGGGGTCTGGCCGAGGCACACGCCGACTCCACGACCATGTCCTGTCGGCCTGCCTGGGATTCTTCCAAGGCCGGTGTTTCCGGTCACCCCCACGCTGCGCGGACTCGGCGAGATGGGCACAGAGGGTGATGGTGTCCACGTAAGGGTGAGAAGCCGGTCTTCTGTGACCCCTATTTACGCTGGCAACGCAGCACCAGTGAAAACATATAAAGTCTACTACGCCAGTACTTCCGCAAAAGCACCGACCTCACCCCCAAATCACCCAAGCACGGCTCGACGTCATTGCCGACGAACGCAACGATCGACCCCCGCTACACCCTCAACTGGCTCAAACCCGCCGAACTCTTCAACAATCTTTTGCCACCAGCAAAAGCAGTTGACCCAGCCTGGAGCGTTTTAACGGTCACTCGCTCTGGTGTTTGCGTTCCAGCAACTGGTTGTGCTTTTCGGCGCGTCCACGAGCGAGTTCTTCCGGATAGCGTTGTTCGTTGCGAGCGATCTTTGCTCGCAACGCGGCTTCGAGGTCCACGTCGAGTACATCGGCCAAACGTAGAAGGTACGAGAAGACGTCAGCCATCTCATCCCGGACCTGTTCTGCCCGATATGGATCGGACATCAACTCGGATGACTGAGCGGCAGTGAGCCACTGGAAGAGTTCAACAAGTTCACCTGCTTCCCCAGCGAGCGCCATGACCAGGTTCTTAGGCGTGTGAAACTGTTCCCAGTCGCGACGGTGGGCGAAGTCGGCGAGTCGTTGCTGAAGGTCGTGGAGGCTCACGATTCCTTTTTACCAAGTGGGGTTGCCACACCGTGCTGCGGTCCCGCTCCTCCGCGTCACTGTTACCGAGCCGTTGACGGCTCGCTTGAAGGCTTCACCAGCTCGTAGCTGGTTGGGAGAGTGGAACGGCAGGGCAGTGACGTACACCCGCCGAACAAGGCACCGCGTCAGCTTGGAGCCAGGACGCAGAACGCGTTTCCCTCGGGGTCCGCGAGGCACTTCCATGACGCGTCGCCTTGGCCGATGTCGAGGTCGGTGGCGCCCAGAGCACGCAGCCGGGCCACCTCGGCGGCTTGGTCGTCCTGTGGGTACGGCGCGAGGTCGAGATGGAGGCGGTTCCCCAGGTTCACGTCGGCCGTGCGGAGAAACTCCAGATACGGACCGGCACCCGTGGCCGAACGAAGTCTCGCGTGATCGTCGCTCACCTCGTGCAAGGTCCAGTTCATCGCCTCGTGCCAGAACCGGGCCATGGCGCGCGGGGCCGCGCAGTTGACCACCACCGCGGCGATGGGTCCGGTGTCCTGGTAGATCGGCCGGGGCTCCAGTACGCAGAAGACGTTGCCCTCCGGGTCGGCCAGAACCGTCCACGGCACGTCACCCTGGCCCACATCGGCGGCCGTCGCACCCAGTTCCTTCAGGCGCGCGACCAACGCCGCCTGATGGTCCGCGGAGGTGGTGGCGAGATCGAGGTGCACGCGGTCGTTCACCGTTTCGGGGTCCGGGACGGCGATGACGTCGAGGGAGACGGTGGCGGGGTCGGGCCAGACGAAGCCCGGTGGTTGAACCGGGGTCGCACCGGGCCGCTCGCCGGTGACATCCCAGCCGAGCGCCTCGGCCCAGAACCGGCCGAGTGCTTTCTCGTCCCGGGCTTTGCAATTCACCTGAACCAGCCGGAGTGCCACGCGCGCAAGCCTAATGCATGTCCACTTTGGACCCCATCGGCCCGGCGGGGCATCAGCGGCGAATCGTTCGCCGCGGAGGACGGCCGGTGGCCACGACGCGGTAGCACCGTGGCCACAGGATCCGGTCATCGCGACCGTGGTGCTGCTTCGGTTCAGGCCGACGAGGCGCACCCGCCCACGGCGTTGCTCCAGGTCGGCTGGACCGCGAAGCTGCCGGTCGATTCGGACAGCGAGCTCAGTCCCTGCCAGGCGCACAGGTCACCGTTTTCCTCGCCATTGGAGTCGAGCCAGCCGTTGCCTGCCTGGGGGTCGGTTTCCGCCTCCGCGTATTCGTGGCCCCCGACGATGCTGAACCCATCCAGCTTGTTCCGCACCGAGTTGGCGCCGCACGAGGAACCGGCATCGAGGACATACGGCATGTTCGTGTAGGCGACGTTGCCGTTCCAGTCATGCCACGCGCAGAACCCGGCGTTCGGGAAGTTGTCGGGGCTGGTGCCCGACGGGCTGACCACGAAGATGTCGGCATTGGCTCCGGAGACACCGAAGTGGCTGGCGCCCCGGTTGGCCTCGGAGGAGATGTTCGCCTGGCTCGCGCTGCGCGGCGCGGCGGATCCGTTGTCCACCCACACCCCACCGAGCACCGGGTTCCCGCTCGAGGCGTTGCCACGGCTGTCGGTGTACTGGTTCATCACGTTGCTCCACCGCTCGGAACCGTTGCCCAGGCCGTTGAAGTAGTTGGTCAGGTAGGACTGGACCCCGTTGGCGTCGCTGTTCCACTGGGAGCCCCAGAACACCAGGTAGACCTTGGCGTTGTGTTCGACCGGACCGCCGCCCCACTGAAGGTTGCCGCTGGCCTGCGAGGAAGCCGTGGAGCCTTGCTTGTGCATGACGACCTTGTGGGAGGCCGCCGGCTGCGCCGCGCCCGCCGTCGCCGGTACCATCGACATCAAACCGATGGCGGCCGCGGAGGCCGCCGCGCCGAACAAGACATGGCGAGACCTTCGATTCAATGACATTTTATGTCTCTCCGGTTCTTTGCGAAAATGCAGGGAACCGTAACGTACAACGACCGGCGAAACTCCGGAACCGACTTTAGTCGGAGGTATTCGGAGAGAATTGATCCCCGTTTTCGGACCGAAGAATTATCGTCGTCCGCGCCGGAGAGCACCACCTACTACGGTAGGGAAGATCAGGTTCCCCCTTGCCCGGCACGAGCGGTCCCATCGTCCACTATGTCCGCTATGTGCCACGGAGATGCCGACCGTGACGGCAAGTCGCCACGGTCGGCGAGGACGTCGACCAGCGAGCCGGGCGCCGCGGCCGGCACCCACCCGGATCGATCATTTTTCCCGGTGGAAATGATCGCGGGCCGGTTCATTCCTTGAGCAGGGAACGGGCCATGACAATGCGTTGAATCTGGTTGGTGCCTTCATAGATCTGGGTGATTTTGGCGTCACGCATCATGCGTTCGAGCGGGAAATCGCGGGTGTAGCCGTATCCACCCAGGAGTTGCACGGCGTCGGTGGTGACCCGCATCGCGACGTCGGAGGCGTGGCATTTCGCCGCGGCGCCGAAGAAGGACAGATCCGCGTCTTCACGTTCGGACTTCGCGGCCGCGACGTAGACCATCTGGCGGGCGGTTTCCACGGCCATGGCCATGTCGGCGAGCATGAACTGGATGCCTTGGAAGTCGGCGATGTGCTTGCCGAACTGCTTGCGCTCGCGCACATACGCCAGGGCGTGGTCCAGCGCGCCCTGGGCGATGCCGACGGCCTGCGCGGCGATGGTGATCCGGGTGTGGTCCAGGGTGCGCAGGGCGATCTTGAGTCCTTGACCGGGTTCGCCGACCAGGCGGTCACCGGGAATGCGCGCGTTGTCGAAGAGCAGTTCGCGGGTGGGCGATCCCTTGACGCCGAGCTTGCGTTCCTTGGCGCCGAAGGTGAAACCGGGGTCGGATTTCTCCACGACGAACGCGCTGACGTTGGCTCCGCGCCGTCCGTCCGGATCGGTGACCGCGAGAACGGTGTAGTACTCGGAGAAACCCGCGTTGCTGATCCACGATTTCTGGCCATTGAGGACCCAGTCGTCGCCGTCCCGCGTGGCACGGCAGCGCATCGACGCGGTGTCGGACCCGGCGTCGCGTTCGGAAAGCGCATAGGAGAACGCGGCTTCTCCCCGGGCCAGCGGCGGGAGGTACTTCGCTTTGACCGCCTCGTCCGCGGCGAGGACGAGCGGCAGGCTGCCGAGTTTGTTGACCGCCGGGATCAGCGACGAGGAGGCACACACCCGAGCGATCTCTTCGATCACGATGCAGGTGGCCAGCGCGTCGGCACCGGCGCCGTCGTAGGCCTCGGGCACGTGCGGGGCGTGGAAGTCCGAGGCCACCAACGCGTCGTAGGCGGCCTTGGGGAACTCTTCGCGTTCGTCGACCTCGGCGGCATAGGGCGCGATGCGTTCCTCGGCCACCGCGCGCACGGCCTCGCGGATGGCGTCGTGGTCTTCGGTGGTGGTGAACAGGGCGAAGTCGCTACGGGCGGGCATGGCAGGAATCTCTTTCGCTAGGCGTAGGTGTAGAAGCCGCGGCCGCTCTTGCGGCCGAGCAGGCCGGCGTCGACCATCCGGGCCAATAGCGGCGGTGGGGCGTACAGCGGTTCCTTGAACTCGTCGTACAGCGATTCGGCGACCGCCTTCGTGGTGTCCAGCCCGATCAGATCGGCCAGCGCGAGCGGACCCTGCGGATGCGCGGCCCCGCGCACCAGGCCCTCGTCGATGTCCTCGCGGGTGGCGAAACCGGATTCGAGCATGCGGATCGCGGCCAGGATGAACGGGATCAGCAACGCGTTGACCACGAACCCGGCGCGATCCTGGCAGCGGATGGCGTGCTTGCCCAGCACGTCGTGCACGAACACGCGCGCGCGGTCCAGGGTCTGCCCGGAGGTGAGCAGGCTCGGCACCAATTCCACCAGGGACAGGACCGGCACCGGGTTGAAGAAGTGAATGCCCAGCACCTGGGCGGGCCTGCCGGTCGCGGTGCCGAGTTTCATGATCGGGATCGAGGACGTGTTCGACGCCAGGATCGCGTCCGGCGCCGAAACGATCTTGTCCAGCCGGCCGAACAACTCCGCCTTGACGCTCTCGTCCTCCACGATCGCTTCGATCACCAGCGTCCGGTCCGCCAGTTCGTCCAGGCTTTCGGTGACCCGCAGGCGCCGCAGGACTTCGGCCGCGTCGGGAATCTTCCCCTTGTCCTCGGCCCGCTTCAATGAGGCCTCCAGGCGGCGGCGTCCGGCCTCGACCCTGGCTTCCCCGGACTCGACGACGACCACGTCCAGTCCGGCCCTCGCGCAGACCTCCGCGATTCCCGCGCCCATCTGGCCGCATCCGACAACCCCGACACGCTCCATACCCACCCGCCTTTGCTGGAACTCGATACCGCGATTACGGTACTCAGTACCAGCCGGTAGGAGAAGGGTGGCGGTCCCGGATATGACCGGCGCCACTGCCTAGGCTGGACGGTGGTTCGTCGGAGGTGGGATGTCAGCGAAACCGGTCAAAGTGCGGCTGACCGAGGCCGCGTTCGCGTTGTTCGAGGAACGCGGCTACGACCAGACCACTGTGGACGACATCACCGACCGTGCCGGGGTCGGGCGCACCACGTTCTTCCGTACCTTCCGCGCCAAGGAAGACGTCATCTTCCCCGACCACGAAGTCCTGCTCAAGGCGATCGCCGCACGCCTGGACGGCTCGACCCGGCACACCGCGGTCATGGCCGTCACCGAGGGCGCGCGACTCGTGCTCCGCCACTACCTCGCCGAAGGCGAACTCGCCCGGGCACGCTACCGGCTGACCCGGAGCGTCCCCGCGCTTCGCGACCGCGAGATCGCCGGCACTCAGCAGTACCAAAGACTCTTCGGTGAATTCCTTCACGGCTGGATGGGCGGAGGCCAGGACACCGCGCTCAAGGCCGAACTGATGGCCGCGGCCATCGTCACTTCGCACAACCATGTGCTCCGCCGATGGCTGCGCGGCCAGGCCCACGACCCCGAAGCCGAGTTCGACACGGCAATGGCCGAAACCATGCGGCTGTTCAGCACCCCGGAAACCGCGCCGGCCGGGAACGCGCTCGTCGTCTTCCAGACCGCGAAAGACCTCGACACGATCCTTCCGGAACTCAAGCGGCTCCTCGGCGAACCACGGGTATGAGCGAGCGGAGGACGACGGGCCGGTCCCGGCTCGACGGCTGACTACCATGATCTGGTGAAGGGAGGTCACATGCGGATCGCCGTGATGGGCACCGGAGGCATCGGCGGCTACTTCGGTGCCCGGCTGGCCCACGCCGGCCACGAGGTGGCTTTCGTCGCGCGGGGCGCGCACCTGGAGGCGTTGCGGACGAGTGGACTCCGGGTGGAGAGCCCGCTCGGTGACCTCCATCTGCCGCGGGTCGAGGTAACCGCCGAACCGGCCGAGATCGGCACGGTCGACCTCGTGCTGTTCGGCGTCAAGCTGTGGGACACGGTCCAGGCGGCCGAGTCGGTCAAGCCGCTGATCAAGAACGGGACCGGGGTCGTCTCGTTCCAGAACGGCGTGGTGAAGGACGACATCCTGCGCGAGATCCTCGGGCCGGAAGCGGTTGTCGGCGGGGCGAGCTACATCGCCTCCACCATCGCCGGGCCCGGGCTGATCCGCCATACGGGCACGCTGCAGAAGCTGGTGTTCGGCGAGTACGACGGAACGCTGACCCCCCGGGTGCGGCGGTTTCGCGACGCCTGTCACGACGGTGGCATCGACGTCGAGGTCAGCGACCGGATCGAGCAGGTGATCTGGGAGAAGTTCGTCTTCCTGGTCGGGCTCTCCGGCACGACCGGCCTGGCGCGCTCGCCGATCGGCCCGATCCGCGACCACGAGCGCTCGCGGGCGTTCCTGCACGACGTCATGGACGAGGTGGTGCGGGTGGCCCGCGCGCAGGGGGTGCCCTTGCCCGCCGATTACGCGGACGACCGGCTCGCCTTCGTCGACACCGTCTCCGCGGAGATGACCTCCTCCCTGCACAACGATCTCGAACGGGGCAATCGCCTCGAGGTCGCGTGGCTCAGTGGTGACGTGGTCGAACGCGGCGCCCGGCTCGGCGTGCCGACCCCCTGCAACAGGGCAATCAACGACATCCTCTCGGTACACAGCGAAGGAAGGGCCGGATGAACCCGTCCGGCGCCCGACCCCACCCTGGGGACGCGCCGGCCATCCACTCGATCGACGCGACGCTGGTGGTGGTGCCGATGCGGCGGCCGCTGGGCACCAGCGCCGCCGTCATCACCGAGGCGCCGCTCGTCCTCGTCGATCTGCGGACCGAGGACGGGATCACCGGCCACGCCTACCTGTTCTGCTATCTCGAGTCCGCCGGACACGCCGCGATCACGTTGATCCGGGAGGCCGGCGCGGCACTGGCGGGCACGGCCGCCTCTCCCGCCGCCGTCCGGCGAGTCCTGGAGACACGGTTCAAGCTTCTGGGCCTCCGTGGCCTCGTTTCGGCGGCACTGGCCGTGGTGGACGTAGCGTGCTGGGATGCGCTGGCGATCGCGGCCGGGCTGCCCCTCGCCAGGCTGCTCGGCGCCACGATCCGGCCGGTGCCCGCCTACAACAGCAATGGGCTGGGCCTGATGGAACCGTCCGCGGCCGCCGACGAGGCGTTGGAACTGGTGGACGAAGGCTTCCGCGCCGTGAAGATGCGGCTCGGCCGCCGGTCCGCGACGGATGATCTCGCCGCGGTCCGGGCGGTCCGCGCCGCGCTTCCCGATGATGTGGCGCTGATGGCGGACTACAACCAGGCACTGAGTCCCAGTGCCGCCCGGGAACGGTGTCGCCGGCTCGACGACGAAGGTCTGTCCTGGATCGAGGAGCCGGTCCGGCACGACGACTACACCACGACGGCCGAGCTGTCGGCGTTGCTCCGCACCCCCGTGCAGATCGGCGAGAACTTCTCCGGACCGCGCGCCATGTCGCTCGCCCTGCGGCACAACGCGAGCGACCTGGTGATGCCGGATCTCGAGCGCATCGGCGGGGTGAGTGGCTGGCTCGGCGCCGCCGCGCTGGCCGACGCCGCCGACACCGAGATGTCGTCGCACCTGTACACCGAAGTCAGCGCCCATCTGCTCGCGGCCACCCCGACCGCCCACTGGCTCGAATACGTGGACTGGGCCGATCCGGTCCTCCAAGAGCCGCTGAAGGTCACCGAAGGCCGGGTGAGTCCCCCGGATCGTCCCGGCACCGGACTGGCCTGGGACCGCGGCGCCGTCGCACATTTCCGGCGCCTTCCCTGAAGCGTCTTTCCGGCTCATCGAGGTTCCCCCTGATCGGGGGTGTCGAGCGCCGTGCTGCTCACGCATCCTTGAACGGGGAACAAGGGGGGATCGCGGTGAAAGTCGTTGTCGTGGGTGCGGGGATCGCCGGGTTGACCGCCGCGTTGCGCCTGCACCAGGAGGGTATCGACTGCGAGCTCTACGAACAGAGCGCGCGGATCGGCGAGCTGGGCGTGGGCTTCAACGCGCTCCCGCACGCGATCAAGGAACTGGCCGAGCTGGACCTGCTGGACAAGCTCGACGAGGCGGGCGTCCGTACCCGTGAGCTGATCTATGCCCATCGCCTTGGGCACGAGATCATGCGCGTTCCGTGCGGCATCGAAGCCGGATTCTCCTTTCCCCAGTTCAGTTTGCATCGGGGACGGCTTCAGGGCGTGCTGTGGCGTGCCGTGCGGGAACGACTGGGGGAGCGCGCGGTGCGGACCGGGCACCGGCTGGTCGGCTTCGAGCAGGACGCCGGCGGCGTCCGGGCGCGTTTCGCCGACCCTCACGGCGGTGCGCCGGGGACGGTGGACGGTGACGTCCTGGTGGGGGCGGACGGAATTCATTCGGTGGTGCGGTCCGTCCTGTTTCCCGGCGAGGGTGCGCCGCGATGGAACGGGGTGATGATGTGGCGCGGAGCCACGGAGTGGCCCGAGTTCGGCACCGGCCTTTCGGTGATCATCGCCGGCGGCACCGCGGCCAAGCTGGTGATCTATCCGATCGCGGAGGGACGCGCTCCGGGCACGAAACTCACCAACTGGGCGATCTGCGTGCGGACCGGGCAGGACGGCGATCCGCCGCCGGAGCGGCAGGACTGGTCCAGACCGGCGGATCCCGGTGTGCTCACGCGTCATGTCGATCGGTTCCGGATCCCGTTCGTCGATCACGCCGGCATGATCCGCTCGACCGAACGGTGCTTCGAGTTTCCGATGTGCGACCGGGATCCGCTGCCCTGGTGGAGTCAGGGCCGGGTGACCCTGCTCGGGGACGCGGCGCATCCGATGTACCCGATGGGATCCAACGGCGCGGGGCAGGCGATCCTGGACGCGACCAGCCTCAGCCGCCGGCTGGCCTCGCACCGCGACCCGGCCGAAGGGTTGCGGGCCTATCAGGACGACCGGCTGGCGGCCACCAGCGAAGTGGTGGTCCGCAACCGGACCGGCGGCCCCGAGCGCGTGATCGACGAGGTCGAACGCCGTGCCCCGGAAGGGTTTTCCAACCTGGAGGACGTGATCGACGCCGCGGCGCTGGAGGCGATCGTCACCGGTTACGCCAAGGCGTCCGGCTCGTCCCAGGAGCAGGTGAACACGCGCGACCGGTGACGAATCGAGCGGCCATGGCCGCGACCTTCGGCCTGGGCCACTCCGGTGTCTGTTCTTGACGTCTTCTGTCGGGTTATTTAGCGTTCCTGTTTGTTTCTGACATCCAGTCCGCCACTGGCTCAGCGCTGATCCAGGGGGTTTTTGCGTGCGCCGTGCCCTTTTCGCCCTGTTCGTGCTCGTGTTCGCCGCCGGACTGGCCGTCCCCGCCTCCGCGGCACCGCCCCCGAAACCGTCGCACACCGTGACCTACGACGGCTATTCCTACCTCGTGGACGGCCAGCGGACCTATTTGTGGTCGGGGGAGTTCCATTACTACCGGCTGCCGAGTCCGGACCTGTGGCTCGACATCTTCCAGAAGATGAAGGCCGCCGGATTCAACGCGACCTCGTTGTATTTCGACTGGGGCTATCACTCGCCGAAGCAGGGGGTCTACGACTTCAGCGGGGTCCGCGACCTCGACCGTCTGCTCGACACGGCACAGCGGGCCGGTCTGTACGTCATCGCTCGGCCGGGTCCGTATATCAACGCGGAAGTCGACGGCGGCGGCTTTCCCACCTGGCTGTCCACCACCCCGGGGCACACGCGTTCGGCGGATCCGGTGTATCTGAAGTACTCCGACGAGTGGCAGACGCAGATCGACCGGATCCTCGCGCGTCATCAGATGACCAACGGCACCGGCACCGTGCTCGCCTACCAGGTGGAGAACGAGTACTACAACGGCGGGGCGGACGGCCGTGCCTACATGAAGCACCTGGAGGACAAGGCTCACCTCGACGGGATCACGGTTCCCTTGGTGGGCAACAACAACGGCACGTTCAACGCCGGTGAGGCCGCGCTCGACGTCGACGCCGCGGACTCCTACCCGCAGGGTTTCGACTGTTCGAACCCGTCGAAATGGAACGGCGTGCCGGACATCAGCTACGATCACGTCCCGGGCAAACCCCTGATCACCGCGGAATTCCAGGGCGGCGCCTTCGACCCGTGGGGCGGACCGGGCTACGCCAAGTGTGCCCAGCTCATCAACGACCAGTTCGCGAACGTGTTCTCCAAGAACAACATCGCGGTCGGCGCGACGGGCCAGAGCTTCTACATGCTCTACGGCGGCACCTCATGGGGCTGGAGCGCGATCCCGCAGAACTACACCTCCTACGACTACGGCGCGGCGATCACCGAAGGCCGCCAGTTCGATCCCAAGTACGCCGAGGACAAGCTGATCGGCTACTTCACGCAGTCCGTCACACCGCTGACGAAGACCGACGGTCATGGGCCGGCGCCGCTGTCCGACCCGGCGTTGACCGACACCGCGCGGATCAACCCGGACACACGCACGCAGTTCCATACGTTGCGGCACAACGATTCGACGTCGACCGCGGTGAACACCACGACCATGGCGCTCGACGTGGACTCACCGCCGGGAGGTGGTGTGGACCACTACCCGGTAGTGCCGCAGGAAGAGGGCACGGGCATCACCCTCAACGGCCGCGAGTCGAAGATCCTGGTCGCCGGATACGACCTGGGGCAGACGCGGATGCAGTATTCGACGTCGGAGATCATGACGCACGCGACCATCGGCGGCCGTGACGTCGCGGTCCTCTATGGCGATCAGGGCCAGCCGGGCGAAACAGTACTGCGCTTCGGGAAACAGCCCTCGGTGCGGGTGATCGATGGCTCGGCGACGAGCGTGTGGGATGCCGCCCGCGGCGATCTGCGGCTGAACTACACACACCAGGGCCTGACCCGGGTACTGGTGTCGGAGCCGGGCAACCGCCCACTGCTTCTGCTGCTCGGCGACAAGGCGACGGCGGCGACCTTCTGGAAGGACGACACGGCGTCCGGCCCGGTGCTGATCCGCGGCACGCAGCTGGTGCGGACCGCTGCCGACGAGCGCGGCACGCTGGCGCTGACCGGCGACACCGGCGCCGACGGCGCGTTCGAGGTGTTCGGCACGGCGCGCGCGGTGACGTGGAACGGTTCGCGGGTGCCGACGAAGGTGACCTCCAGCGGCAGTCTGGCGGGCGACGCGGCCCCCGCGCGCCCGGTCACGTTACCCGAGCTGAGGGACTGGAAGCAGCAGCAGGAGTCGCCGGAGAGCCGGCCGGACTTCGACGATTCGGCGTGGCCGGTGGCGGACAAGATGTCCACCAACTCCTCGACGCCACCGGCCACGTTGCCGGTGCTGTTCGCGGACGACTACGGCTTCCACACCGGGAACACCTGGTACCGCGGGAGATTCTCGTCCGACGGCAAGCAGACTGGGATCGTGTTGTCGAGCCAGAGCGGTGGCCCGGCGGGCGCTTTCTCGGTGTGGCTCAACGGTGTCTTCCTCGGCAGTTCGAAGACTCAGCAGCAGAACTTCGCCTTCCCCCCGGGGGCGGTGCGGCCGGGGGAGAACGAGATCTCCGTGCTGACCGTCGACATGGGGCATGAGGAGGACTACAACGCGTCCAACGGCAGCAAGGCGGCGCGCGGGCTGACGTCGGCATGGTTGACCGGTTCGCCGCTGACGTCGATCACCTGGCGGCTCCAGGGCGTCCGGGGTGGTGAGCAGGGCCTCGACCCCACCCGGGGGCCGCTGAACACGGGCGGTCTTTACGGCGAGCGGGCAGGCTGGTCGCTGCCCGGCTTCCCCGACGCGTCGTGGCGTCCGGTTTCCTTGCCCGCCAAGGACACCACGCCGGGTGTGTCGTGGTACCGGACGTCGGTGGCGCTCGACCTGCCACGAGGCCAGGACACCTCGCTCGGTCTGACGGTCACCGACGATCCGGCGCGGCAGTACCGGGCACTGCTGTGGGTCAACGGATGGCAGATCGGCCAGTACGTCAACTACCTGGGACCACAGCGTAGTTTCCCGATCCCCAACGGGATTCTGAACCCGAACGGCCGCAACACCATCGCGGTCGCGGTGTGGAATCTCGACGGCAGTACGGGCGGACTCGGCAAGGTCGCGCTGACGAACTACGGCAGTTACGCCTCGCCGCTGACCGTCCGGCAGAACTACTCGCCGGGCTACGACCCCGGCAAGTACGCGATGCCCCCGGCACCCACCGCTTCGGCGTCGCTGAGCGTGCCGGACACGGTGACCGGTGGGCAGATGTTCACGGCGTCGGCGACCGTCCGGGTGCCTGCGGGCGCGGCCCCGGCCTCGGACGTGACTCCGGTGTTGTCGGCCCCGTCCGGGTGGACCGTCGGTGCCGCATCGCCGCCTTCGGTGGCTCGAATCGACGGCGGCGGGGCGGCCACGTTCTCGTGGCCGGTGACCGCTCCGTCCACAGTGGACGTCTCCGCGTTGAAGGTCTCGGTGTCCTACCGGCAGCGCGGCCACGCCGGGTCGGTCTCCGACGAGCGCGTCATCGGCACTGTTCCCCCCGCGCCACCCGCGGGTCAGGTGGCAGTGAGCAGCCTGCCGTTCCGCGCGGCCACGAACGGCTGGGGCCCGGTCGAACGCGACATGAGCAACGGCGAGACGGCGGCGGGGGACGGCAGGCCGATGACCATCGGCGGGGTGTCCTATGCCAAGGGCCTCGGCGTCCACGCGAACGGTGATGTGCAGGTCTACCTGGCCGGGAAATGCACCCGCCTGACGGCCTCGGCCGGTGTGGACGGTGAGGTCGGCAACGCGGGCAGCGTCGCGTTCGCCGTCGCGGCCGACGGCATCACGCGGGTCACGACGCCGGTGGTGAGGGGAGGTCAGGCGGCGGTGCCGATCGACGTCGACCTCACCGGGGCGCAGGTGGTGGACCTGATGGTGACCGACGGCGGTGACGGCAACGGCAACGACCACGCCGACTGGGCGATGCCCACCCTGACCTGTTAGACCGCCCGCGACGGTGACGGGCGGTCCTCCGCGTCGACCTCCGCGTAGCCGCTAGCTCCGCCGGTCGGCGGCGATCATGAACTCGCCCACCGTCAGCGGCCGGTTGACCACGCGCACGTCACCGACAAAACCGTGGAAGATCTGGTTGATCGCGCCGCCGTAGTCGTAGCCGCCCAGCGCCCACGGCAGGCCGAGCTGGGTGATGCCGATGGACGGGGTGGCCGGGTTGTCCACCGTGGGGCACCCCTCGACGTACAGGACCGAACGCCTGCCGTCGTTGACGATGGCCAGGTGCCACCACGTGTCTTCGGGCAACCCGTGGCCCCAGTTGGTGGTCGGGTAGCTGAGGTTCGTCGGGTAGCAGTTCCACTGCGGCTCACGGTCACCGGAGAAGCTGAGCGTGACGATCGGTTCCTGCGGGTCGGTGTTCTGGCCGTTCTTGCCTGCCTTCCCGGCCTCACCCCATCGGCTGAGCACCGCCATCCACGAATTGCTGTCACCGTTCCAGTCCAACGGGATCTTCACGAACACCTCGATGGTGTAGCCGCGCGGGAATGTCTCGGTGTTGAGCGGGGCCTTCGCGGCGGTGGTCAGATAGGCGCCGTGCAACGGTTTCTGGCCGCCGTCGAAGTACAGGCTGCCGTGGCCCGGTTGATCCGGATGGTGCTGATCGGACCAGGTCAGCACCTTGCCGGTGCTGCCGGGCACGACGGTCAGCGTGCTCAGGTCGTTGCCGTGGCCGGAGAGGTCGCGGATGGTCTGGCCCGCGGTGACCGGCGCGCCGTTCGCACCACCGCCGTCGAACCGCCAGTACGCCAGCGTGCCCGGCACGACCAGTCGCGCGGCCGGCCGGCTCGGGCGGACGGGCACGGGGGAGAACGACGCGAAGCGCCGGGCGAAGTCGACTCCGATGGCGAACCGGTCCACCGGCGTGGTGAGCCGGGCCTCCTGCGCGGCCAGCTTGTTGCGGTGCTCCGGTGACTGGGCCAGGATCCACGGCGAGATGGTCTCCACGTCGATGGTGTTGCGCACCAGGTCGAAGTGGTACAGCCGGATCATCCCGCCGCCGCCGAAGTAGCGGTTCTGGTAGTTGGTGATGTGCAGGTACACGTCGTTGCCCGCGGTGTTCTGCTTGGTGATCCGCCCCGGCGGCCAGAAGTGCCCGTTGAGGGCGAGGAAGATCTGGTCGTTGTCCTTGATCAACTCGTCCCACACCTGGCGGCCGTAGTCGGTCAGGACGGCGTTGTTCTCCGGATCGCCCGCCTGGTAGGGGTAGACGTTGTCGTCGTAGACCGAGCCGACGATCTCGTGCGCGGTCAGGATGACCGGCAGGCCGCGGTGGGCCTTGACGAACTGGTTCGCCCAGGCGAAGCCGGTGGCCGAGGTGCGCCAGTCCAGGGCCAGCAACAGCCACTCGCGGCCGGCGGCGCGGAAGATGTGCGCGGTGTTGTAACCCGAGGGGTCCGCGCCGGCGAACGTGGCGGACTTGGCGAACCGTTTCGGCCCCATGATTTCCAGATAGGGCGTCGAGCCGCGGGTGTCGTCGCCGGACACGTCGTGGTTGCCGGCCAGCACGCTGTAGGCCACGCCGTGCGAGTCGAGGATGTCGAACGCCTTGCCGGCGGCGGCCATCGACGAGGACTGCGCGTCCTCGGTCAGGTCGCCGAGGTGCGCCATGAAGACGATGTTGTGGCCGGAGGCCTTACCGCTTTCCTCGATGATGTAGCGGAACGACGCTTCCTGCGGCTCGGGGTTGATGCTGCCCTGCGCGCCCCAGTACAGGAACTGGGTGTCCGGCATGACGGCCACGGTGAACTGGAGGCTTTCCGGGTCCGGGTTCCACCGGCCACCCGGCCCGGGCACGGCCGGGGCCGCCGTGGCGGACGCCGCGCCCGCCGTCAGCGGACCGAGGGCGACCGCCCCGGCACCGGCCAGTCCGGCGTTGCGCAGGAAGGTTCTCCGGCTGGCCCCCTGCGGCTCGTCACCGTCGTGCACACCCATGGTTTTCCCCTAACAGTGCGGGATTCAGGGAATCGTGATCACGCGGCACGCTACGCAGGGCCGGCCAATGACGAACGAACACCAGGCAACGAATACCGGTCCGCTGCGTTGCTTTGCCCTCCCCGGGCCGGTTCGAGCGCCGGCCGCTCAGGCGGGCCGATTCCCGTTGCCCCTCACGGCATCATGAGACAACAAGGTGGTTTGTGACGGACGGTGCCGGAACCGGTTCGCCACCATCGAATCGGAGATCGGCAAGGAGCCGCTGATACTCGTTGCCGAATGACGGTCGCCGGGCCGCTGAGCCACGCCGTTGTCGTGAATTCCGGTCTTCGTTCGCGGAGCCGGCCTGAGCGGTTGGTCCCGCGCGGTGTTCCTCGGCCGGTCCTTGGCTTCGCGTCGCACCACGATCAAGGACGGTGGCACCAGCACACGAGCGAGAACTCCCGGCTCCTCGTCTCCGTCACTGAACAGCCGGACGGCGATGTCGTGGCGCCTCGCGAGCTGTGCCACCACATGAAGCCCCATCTTCCTGGTCATCGACCCGTCGATGTCGGTCGGCGCCGTCAGCCGGGCGTTGATGTCCGCCAACTCGTGTCCGGTGATACCGATACCCTGGTCGGAGATCTGGATGGCGAGGGTGTCGTCCGCTCGCAACGCGGCACGGACGACCACCGTGGTGGCCGGCTCGGAGAAATGCGTGGCGTTGTCGAGCAGTTCCCCGATCAGATGTACCAAATCGTGGGCCGCCGAGCCACGGACGGCCGCGTCCGGCACCGACAGCACGCGGACCCGGGGGTACTGTTCGATGCCCGAAATCGCCGCGCCGATCACCTCACCGACCGGCCACTCCTTACCCGACTTCCGGTCGGAATGGGTTCCGGAAAGCACGAGGAGGTTGTCGCCGTTCCGGCGGACGAGCGTGATGAGATGGTCCAGTTCGAAGAGGACGGCGAGCCGATCCGCATCGTCTTCATCCTGCTCCAGCCGGTCGATCACACCCAGCTGGCGGTCCACCAGGCGCTGGGACCTCTTGGCCAGGTCGACGAAGATGCCCTTGACGTTCTCCCGCAACAACGCCTGCTCCACCGCCAGCCGTACGGCCTTCTCGTGCACCAGGTCGAACGCCCGCGCGACGCTTCCGATCTCGTCGGCGGAGGTCACGGCGACCGGCTCGACCGCATGCTCCAGCGCGGTCTCCGGCTCCGGGTCTCGCATGATTCGCTCGATCGCCGAGGGCAACTGGTTCTCCGCCACGTCGATCGCTGTCCCGCGCAGGCGCAGAAGTGGCCGTAGCAGCGACCTGGCCACCCCTGCCATCACGGCCATGACCAGGAGCAGCCCGCCGATCACGGCCACGCAGGTGAGGATCAGCGCCCGCCAGACCTGGTCGTAGAGCGCTCCGGCATATCCGCTCACCTCGGTGAGCAACCGGGTTTCCACCTGGCTCATCAGGGAAAGTGTCTGCGCGGACGATCGCGCGACGTCACCCGGATCCAGGCCGATGGGGAGATTCCCGCTCATCCTGGCCTCGGCCAGTTCCTGCAACTGGTAGCGGTGCTTTACCGGATCCCCGGTCACGGTGGTCTCGTAAGCCTCCCGCGCCGACGGGACGGCGCTCCCGCCGAGTTCGGTCACCAGGTTGACCAGGGTCACTCCCGCCTGGGTCATCGCGGCTTGCTCATCCGGCCGCAGTCTGCCGGTCACCGCGCCCTTGCGCAGGTAAGTTCCTTGCTGGGCCGAGCATTCCTTGATTTTGGCCAGCAGCACCGCACCCGCATGCCGGCTGAGTAGTCCCTCGTCCGTCACGGCGGTGTCGAACTGCTGCTCAAGTTCGAGCAACACACCGATGACGGCCGTGTAGGCGCTGATCGGGACGCTGGGGTCGAAACCGGCGTCGGCCGCGGCGTGCCGCACTTCGTCGAGCGAGCGTGCTCGGTTCACGATCTGGTGGTACAGACTCGTCGTCTTGACATCGCCGATTTCCCCGACGAGCCCTTCCTGGTTTTGGAAGGCGCTCGTCGCGCCACGCGAGGTGGCGACGCTGCCGATGAGTTCGTCGTCATTGGCGGGCCGGCCGGCCGCGATCCACCCGGTCATCGCATCGCGTTCCGTTTGCAGCGCGCCGGCCATCCTCGCCGCGGCGGCGTCGAGCTGGATCTGTTGCCGGGCATGGCGATACACCCCAGCGGTGGCCTCGCTCGCCTGGATGCTGACGCCGGCCAGCGACAAGGCGGCCGCCGTGGGCAGCACGACGATCGTGATCAACCTGACCCGTAGCGGCCAGTCCGAAAGCGACACGCGATCGCTCCTTCTCTTTTCTGGCAAGGGCGCCGTCCCCCCGTCGGCGCATGTGTAAGATCGCGCCGATCGCTCTTCGCCGTTGGAGATGCCGGACAGTCGCATGGGGACGTGGCGTTATGAAGAAGCTGCCTGACCGTAGGGGTTTCCTGACGATGGGCGCACTCGGTGCGGCCGCCCTGCTTGGCGGCTGCACCTCCGCCGGCGACGCGCCGGCGACCGCTCCGAACGGAAATCCGGGAGCGCGAGACAATCTTCTCACCCGTGGGCCGGTAGCCCCTGACGGTGAATTCTCCGGTATCCCGACAGCGCGGGAAATCAGGGCGCAGGGACGTCTCGTGGTGGGGGCGAACCTGGCGAAACCGCTGATGTCCGAACGTAACGAAATCAACGGTGAATTCGAAGGGTTCGACACCACGTTGGCGAAACTGCTCGCGAAATACCTCGTCGGCAGCCCTGCCACGGAGGTGATTCCCTGCTCCGCCGACACCAAGGAGCCCCTGCTGGAGACCGGCGTCGTCAACGTGGTCATCGATACCTACTCGATCACGCCGGAGCGGGCCGGCAAGGTTTCCTTCGCAGGCCCCTACCTCGCCGCGGGACAAGCCATCGCCACGCTCAAGACCAGAACCGGGATCACGGGACCGGCCGACCTCGGCCGCGCTACGGTGGCCGTCGTTTCGAACACCACGAGCGTGGATGCCGTGCGCCAGTTCATTCCGACCGCCGCGCAGCTCGTCCTGCCCGCGAGCCAGGACTGCGTGCTCGCGCTGGAACAGAAACGCGCTGACGCCTACGTGCACGATCTCGTCGTTCTCGCCGGAGCCGCCCACCTGAACGACCATCTCAAGGTCGTCGGCAAGCCGTTCACCAACGAGTGGTACGGAATCGGCATCAGGCATGGGGACAACGCTTTCAAGAACGCCGTCAATGCCTGGCTCCGGCAGATCGAAGACCTCGGGCTCTGGGCGGAGGCCTGGCGCCAATCGCTGGGTACCGTCGTGGAAGGCGGTGTGCCGGCGCCGCCCGCGGTCGGCTCGGTTCCCGGTTCGTGACCCCGGACAGCGCGGAACGTCGGCGAGGCACGTCACGGGCGCCTGCCGGTCTTCGGTGTCTCGGAGCGTCGCACGGTGTGCCAACTTCACGTCTTTCGCGGTCAGCGGGTTGGTCCGCTGCCCAGACCTTCGCGGTTGACCGGACTGTATGCGCGATGCGCACGACGCGACAGGTTTCTTGATCGAAAGTTGACGTTCCGGGCCTGGTCAGGAATTCAAGCGCTTTCCGGGGGAACGACTTCCTCACCGGCGCACCACACGGCACGGATGGCGCGGGTGGCGGAGATGTCGTCGACCGGGTCTCCCTCGACCAGGACCAGATCGGCACGCAGCCCGGGCCGGACCGCGCCGCGGTCGGTGAGGCCGAACGCCCGCGCGGGCAGCACGGTGGCCGCGCGCAGGATCTCGGCCGGCGTCATTCCGGCCCGCGCCATCAGTTCGAATTCGCGATGCAGGCTTTCGCCGTGTGGTACCTGACTCGGCGAACCGGGTGCGGAATTCGCATCGGTACCGGCCAGGATCTCGACGCCCGCCGAGTGGAGATCCGACACGCTGCGGAGCGGATCTTCGATCGGCGCGCGACCCGCCAAGGGGCCGTGCAGGACGCCTTCCACCATGGCGAGGGTGGGAATCGCCGTGCGCGCGGCGGCCTTCATCGCGATGACGTCGTCCTCGCGGATCCTGCCGATCACCGGCACGTGGGTGACGAACTCCGCGCCGGATTCGACAGCGAGCCGGTAAGCCTCGACCCGGGCCGCGTGCACGACGGTCTTGAGGCCGTGCTCCCTCGCGGCGGCGACCAGGGCGCGGAGGGTCTCGGCCGTCGGTCCGCCCTCTCCGGGGGCCTCGGCGACACCCTTGATGTAGTCGACGCCCTCGGCGACTCGTGCCTCGACATGACGGCGGGCGTCGGCGGGGGTCAGGACCACGGCTTCGGCCGGCATTTCGAGCATTCGCGCGTGGTTTCCCCCGGGGCCGATCGCCGGCAGTCCCGCCGTGCGGAAGTCCGCCGCCCCGGTCACCTGGCGCAGGGACGCCACCCGCTCGGCGGGCCAGCAGGCCATGTCGAGCCCGGTCGTCACGCCCCACGCGGCGAGGGCGGTGAGACTCTCCGGTCCGTGCACGTGGACATGCGCGTCGATCAGGCCCGGCAACAAGGTCGCGCCCGCGCAGTCGACCTCCCGCGCGCCCGCCGGATCGTCCCCGATGACCGCACCGTCGATCACGACGGTGCGGGGTTCGGTCAGCTGCCTGCCGTCGAAGACCCGCACGTTGCGCAGTGCCGTCTTGCCAGTGCCGGACATGGGCTCCTCCAGTTTAGTGAACAAAGTTGTTCACTAAGACCGTACCAGGGGTAGCGACCCGGTTCGACAACGCCGGTGCCCGGGGGTTATATCGGTAGCCATGAATCCGGGTGCCGGCGAACAGGCGGTGAGAGACGTACGGAAGCCCACCCGGCGTCGGGGCGATGCCCTCACGACCGCGATCTACCGGACGGTCCTCGACGAACTGGCCCGGACGAGTTTCGAGGCACTGTCCTTCGACAAGATCGCCGTCGCGGCGGGGACCGGAAAGGCCGCCCTGTACCGGCGCTGGTCCACTCCGGCCCAGTTGGTACTGGCGGCCTTGACCGACCCCGCGGCCGGCTTCGGCGAGACCGCGATCCAGCCCCGCACGGGCACGCTTCGTGGCGACCTCGTCGTGCTCCTCGAACATCTGGTGCGGGCCCTGGACGAGCCGCGCGGCCGCGCGCTGCGGCCGCTGATCGCGAACCGTCACCGTCATCCCGAATTGTTCGAGGAGGTGCACCGGCTGGTGATCCGGCCCCATCAGGAGGTCCTGCTCGAGGTCCTGCGGGAGGGGGCCGCCCGGGACGAGGTCGCGCCGGAGCAGGTCACCGCGCGCGCCGCCTCCGTGGGCCCGCGCCTGATCGTCTTCGAGGCGTGGACCCGGGGCCAGGTGGACCCCGCGGAGGTCGAAGCGATCGTCGACGAGGTGCTGCTCCCGATGGTCTCGCCTCGTCGCTGAACGTGGGCGGCTACGAGTTTCGAATGTGGTTGTCTCCCAACGGATTCGACGGACCGGCGAGAAAATCGACGATCTCGCGCGTGACCCGTGCCGGGTCGTCCTCCATGACGAAGTGGCCGGCGTCCGGGACGACGACGAGTTCGGCCGTGGGGATGTCTTCGCTCAACCGCAGGGCATAGTCCAGGGGCTGCCACTGATCGGCCGCGCCCCAGAGAATGCGGACGGGCATGGTCAGCCTGTCGAGTTCGCCGCTGATTTCCTCGGTGTATTTCGCGTCGTAGTGCCGCACCTGATGTTCGAAGAACGACGACCGGCCCAATGCCGACCGATGCGGCGCCAGATAGGCGTCGAGGACCGGGCCGGCCATTCTCCGCTCGTCGGTGACGGTCATTTCGAGCTGGCGTGTGAGAAGTGCGTCGAACGCGTTCTGGGTCAGGTTCCGGTACTCGTCCAGATGCTCGTCTATGATCTTCCGCCAGGTCGGCGACGGCCAGGAGTCGTAGCTCACCGTGTCCATGAGCATCAGGCGCCGCACGCGGCCGGGATGGGCGACGGCGAATCGCTGGCCAATGGCGCCACCGATGTCGTGCGCGACGATAGCGACACGGTCCAATCCGAGTTTCGCCAAGAGGTGTTCGAGGAGTTCCGTTTGTGCCGCGACGGACGTGTCGCGACTCGACGGCCGTTCCGATGCGCCGTAGCCCAGCAAGTCGTACACGATGGTCCGGTGTCCGGCCGCTTCGATCCGCGGCGCGACGTTTCGCCATTCGAAGGAATGCGACGGCGTGCCGTGGATGAAGATCACGGGCTCGCCCTGGCCGGAGTTGTTCTACGAACACGGCATCCACGCCGTCGGGGTCGACGTGATCGCCCAGCACGCGGGTGTCACCAAAAAGACGCTCTACGACCGGTTCGGCTCCAAGGAGCGCTTGGTTGTGGAGTACCTGGCGGAACGAGACAGGCGGTGGCAGCACTTCCTCCAGCGGAGGCTGGCGCATGCCGGGCCGGCCCCGCGGGAGCAAGTGGCCGCCGTCTTCGAGGCCGCGGAGGCGTGGGCCCGGCGTTGGGGGCGGAAGGGGTGCGCGATGGTCAACGCGCATGCCGAGATCAGCGACCCCGGGCATCCGGCCCATCCGGTGATCGTCGGACAGAAACACCGGATGCTCGAGTTGTTCACCGAGTTGGCCGCCGCGGCCGGGGTCGCCGAACCCCGGATCGTCGGCAGGCACATCATGCTGCTCCATGAAGGAGCCGTCGTCGCCGCCGGCATGAACACCATCGGCGACGTCTTCACTTGTGCGGCGGCCGCCGCCCTCGGCTTCCTGCGATGATCGGCTATTTCCGGGTGATTCCTCCGGACAAAGGACATCGTCGCCGCGCGGAGCGCGACGGCCGGCTCACGATCGCGCTCGGTGAGCGGCCTCCGCCGCGTCCGGGGGCGTGGTCGGATAGACGTCGGCTTCGAAGAACCGGGCGAACGGCAGAGTTGCCAGCGTCTCCGCCACTTGCTCCTCATCGGCGGCGATGACCTCGACGAACGTCGCCCGCCGCGCGGGGGAAACGTAGTGAGCGCCAATCCTGCCTTCCGAGCGCAGTACCTCCAGTTGCTTCTGCTCGGCATCTCTCAGCGCGGCGAATTCCGTGAAGTCCGTGTCGTCGCGGAGGGTCGCGAACACCATGAACGTCCGTGCCGTGGCGGTATCCGGGGTCGTCGGCATGATCGATCCTTTCGAGGGTGCTTATGTCATCGACTGACATCAGCCTAGCACGCCGATGTCAGTTGGTGACATCGATGCGAAGCGGCTGGAACACCGGCGGCTTCCTGTGGTGATCGAGGCTGGTGCGATGGCGATCACGAATGTTTGACAGCTGGTGTTGAATCTCATTAATCTCATCGTTGCCTAGCCACCCCTGCGCCTGGAGGTCGAGTTGTCCGTCAGTGTCAAGTCCCGCGAAACGGACCACGGAGGCGGCGCGCCGCGCGTCCGGGTGACGGGGGCCTGATCTTGACCGAGATGGACAGCGCGGGAAGCCGGATCCGATCCGCGCGGCGCGCACGGGGCATGAGCCTTCGGGCGCTCGCGGAAAAGGTCGGTGTGTCCGCGAGCATGCTCTCCCTGCTCGAAAACGGCCGGTCACGCTCGTCGGTCCGCACTCTCTACGCCGTCGTCGAGGCGCTGGACATGACGATGGACGAGCTGTTCGCCGAACCGGGGCCATCGTCCGCGCCCCCGCCTCCCGCGCCGGACGGGCCGGAGGCGCCTTCCTCCGCCATCACCGTGGTCCGCGCGGAACACCGGCGCCGGATCGAGATGGAGACCGGCGTGATCTGGGAGCGGCTGGGCCGCAACGCCAACGACGGCCTGGAGTTCATGCTCGTGATCTATCCGCCGGGCGCGAAGTCCAGCGATTCCGGCCGGTACCAACGGCACAACGGACTGGAATGCGCGCACGTCATGCAGGGTGAGCTCACCTGCAGGGTCGGCTTCGAAGAAGTCACGCTGCACGCCGGCGACAGCATCACCTTCGACTCCTCCCGTCCGCACCTGCTGGAAAACGGCGGCACGGAGGAGGTGCGGGCGGTCTGGGTCGTGCTGCACCGGCACGCCGAAGAAGCCCCTTCGCATCTACCGGGCCTGGCGGTCGGCGACCGGGGCCGTTGGCCGGACCGTTCCTCCTGACCCGTTCCCCACCTCTCACTCCCGAAGGGCCCGCCGACCTCGCTGTCGGCGGGCCCTTCGGTGTTTGTTGATCACGATGAACAAGCCTGAGTGGACAGATGTCGAGTCCTACTTGACAAACTTCCAGCGTGACTCGCATAGTTCCTGCACGCGGTTCCGCCACGTGGCAGATCAGCGGATCGACGAACACGACGCGGTGTCTTGTGGAGGTTCACGCTCATGCGCACCCTGCTTCTCTCCGGCGGAATCATCGTCACCTGTGATGACCGGCATCAGGTTCTGTGGCCGGGAGACGTCCTGATCGCCGACGGCAAGATCGCCGCCATCGGCCGGGATCTCGATGTGACCGACGCCGAACGGATCGACGTGAGCGGCCGGATCGTGATGCCGGGACTGGTGGACACCCACCGCCACACCTGGCAGTCGGTCGTCCGCAACATCGCGTCGGACTGGACGCTCGATCAGTACCTCGCCGGTCTCCACACGGGACTGAGCAGGTACTTCCGGCCCGAGGACACCTACGCCGGCAACCTGATCGGCGCGCTCGAGGCGCTCGACGCCGGGATCACCACGCTGCTCGACTGGTCCCACAACCTGTTCACCCCGCAGCACACCGACGCCGCGGTCGACGCGCTGACGGAAGCGGGCCTTCGCGCGGTGTTCTCCCACGGCGGCGGGGCGCGGCAGTGGGGCGGCGTGATGCCCTCACCGGTTCCCCATCCCGCCGAGGATGTCCGGCGCCTGCGGGAGGGCCGGTTCGCCACCGACGACGGGCTGGTCACGCTGGGTCTGGCGCTGCGCGGCCCGCAGTTCACCACGATGGAGGTCACGGAGGCCGATTTCCGGCTGGCGCGCGAACTCGGCCTCCGGGTTTCGGTCCACGTCGGCGACGGCCACTGGGGCAAGACCAAGCCCATCCACAAGCTCAACGACGCCGGGTTGCTCTCCGAGACCACGACGTACGTCCACTGCAACACCCTCGCCGACGACGAACTACGGCTCATCGCGGACACCGGCGGCACCGCGTCCGTCGCGGCCGACGTCGAAATGCAGATGGGCCACGGCTGGCCCGCGACGGACCGTCTGCTCGCCGTGGGCATCAAGCCGTCGCTGTCGGTCGACGTGTGCAGTTCGATCGGGGGCGACATGTTCACTTCGATGCGCACGACGATCGCGGTGCAACGAGCCACCGACAACACCGGTGCGGTCGAGGCGGGCGTGCCGTTGGAGCGGGTCAAGCTCAGTTGCGCGGACGTGCTCCGGTTCGCGACGATCGAAGGCGCCCGGGCCAACGGGCTGGACCGGGTCACCGGTTCCCTCGAAGCCGGCAAGGCCGCGGACATCCTGATCCTGTCCGATGACACGCTGGCCACCATGCCGATCAACAACCCGTTCGGCACGATCGTCTACAGCGCGCATCCCGGCCTGGTGAAGGACATCCTGGTGGACGGGAAGTTCGTCAAGCGCGACGGAAAACTGGTCGGCGTCGACCTGAACCGCCTGCGCCGGCTGGCGGAGGCCTCGCGCGACCACGTGATCGGTTCGCTGGAAGGCGCCGCGATCGGCGGCGGCTGGCAGCCCGAACCGAACCTGGCACTCGCGTGAGCGCGCCCGCCCTGACGCAGTCCGTCGTGCGCGCGAGCGATCCGCTCTCGCAACGACTGGTGGCCTGGCCGGTCAGCCGCGCGCTCGCCGCCGTCGTCATCCTCTTCGCGGCGAGCGCGGTGATCGCCCCGGCGAGTGTCAGCCAGAGCGCGCTGCTGGCGATGTTGCCGTTCGCGGCGCTCACCGCGACCGTCTCGGTCGGACAGACGCTCGTCGTTCAGCAGGCCGGTCTCGATCTGTCCGTGGCGGGCGGGATCTCGCTCGGCGCGCTCATCGTGGCCAGGTTCGGATCGCCGCAGTCGCTCGGGCTCACCCTGGCGATGGTGCTGGCGCTCGTCGTGGCACTGGCCGCGGGCACCGTGAGCGGGATGATCATCAGCATCTTCGGCCTGCCGCCCCTGGTCGTGACGATCGCGATGAACGCGCTGCTGATCGGCCTGGTGCAATACCTTTCGGGCGGTTACAGCGCACAGGCGCCGCCGTCGCTGGCGGAGTTCTCGGTGGGCCGGACCTTCGGCATACCGAACCTGGTCTCCGTCGCGGTCATCCTGATCGTGGTGGCGCAGGTCGTGCTCAAGACGACCGTGCTCGGGCGCCGTTTCGAACTGGTGGGTGCCAACCGCCGCACCGCGCACGCGGCGGGGATCAGCACCCGCCGCTATTTGGTAAGCGCTTACATGCTCTCGGCCCTGCTGGCCGCCACCACCGGAATCCTGCTGGCCGGATTCCTGCGCACCACAACACTTTCCTCCGGCGACGCCTATCTCCTGCCCTCGGTCGCCGCGGTGGTGCTGGGCGGGACGGCGCTCTCCGGTGGCCGCGGCAGCCTGGCCGGCACCGCGCTGGGCAGCCTGTTCCTCGGCCAGCTCAACCAACTGGTTCAGACCTACACCCAGACGACGGCCGTGCAGAACATCGTGCAGGCCGTGATCATCGGCGTCGGTATCGTCGTCCAGCTCGATCTGGCGCGCAGACTGCGGCGCCGCACCATCCGGCGAAACCCGAACTGACACCCCGAGTTCCGGCGATCCGGCTTTTCCCTCACCCCACCTCTCCCTGCCGCACTTCAAGGAGATTTCATGTCCAGCAGAGCACGACGTCGTGTCACTGCCGCCCTCGCCACGGCCGCGGTCGTGACCGCGACACTGGCCGCCTGTTCCAGCGTCAACAAGGCCGAACCGTCCACAAACGACTCGTCCGGTGGCGCGAGCAAGGTCGCGGTCGGCAATTCCGGCCCGGTGTCCGCGCTGATCCCGATGGACCAGGTCTGCGGCGACAAGCCGGTCAAGGTCGGCCTGGTCGACGGTTACGGCCTCAACGCGTGGTCGAAGATCGTGCGTGCCGAGGTCGAAGACGAGATGAAGAAGTGCCCGGCGATCACCAGCTTCGACTACGTCGCGGGCCGCGGAGATCTGCAGGCGACACTGGCCGGTATCACCAGCCTCACCACCAAGGGCGTGAACGTTCTTCTGGTCATCCCTGACGCGGGGCCGGGCGCTTCGCACCTGGCGGCCATGCGCGCGGCGACGCGGGCGGGGGTCACGGTGGTCCCGATCGCCTCCGACCCGACCGGTTCGGCTGGTTCCGACTATCTCGACTACGTCGACTGGGACACCGCGTATTCGGGTGAGGTCTGGGCGAAGTGGATGATCGACCGGCTCGGCCCGAAGGGTGGAAACCTCGTGATGCTCGGAGGTCCGGCGGGCAACGCCGTGTCGGCCGCCGAGTTGAAGGGCGTGAAGAAGGCACTCGCCAGTGCACCTCAGGTCAAGCTGCTGACCGAGGAGCCGGTGACGACCAACTGGGACCCGGCGATGGAGCAGCAGGCGATGAGTGCCCTGCTGGCCAAGTACCCGCAGATCGACGGTGTGATCAGTGACTACGGCGCCGCCGTTTCCGGGGCGGTGCGGGCCTTCACCAGTGCCGGACGGCCGCTGGTGCCGATCGCGACCACCGACGACAACGAACTCAGCTGCGGGTTCGACGCGTTGAAGGCCACCAGCCACAACTACGAACTGGCCACGGCCTCGTCCCGGACGTGGATCGGGCGGGTCGGCCTGCGCAAGGCCGTCGCGCAGCTCAACGGCAAGGCCGACGGCGAGCCTTCGCTGGTCCAACTACCCCTGTACGAGGACTCCACCGGCAGCGCGGCCGGCGCCATCGCACCCTCGAAGGCATGCCGGTCCTCGTTGCCCAATGACGCGCCGCCGTCCTCGCAGCTGACCACCGCTCAGCTCGGCTCCCTGTTCGGCGGTTGATCGCGGTGGTGGTGAAGGTGGAAGCAGCGGTCGACACCGCGCTCGCGCTCTCCGGCATCGTCAAGCAGTATCCCGGCGTCCGTGCGCTGGCCGGGGTGGACCTCACCGTCCGTCCCGGCCAGGTCCACGCGGTGCTCGGGGAGAACGGCGCGGGAAAGTCCACATTGGTCGGTGTCGCCGCCGGATCGGTGACCCCGGACCAGGGCCGGATCACGTTGCTGGGCAAGGAATACCCGGCGATGACACCGGTGGTGGCCCGCGCTCACGGGCTGGCGCTGGTGTATCAGACACCGGCGCTCGCGCCGAGCCTGACCGTGGCCGAAGCGATGCTGGTGCTCCTGCCCGAGACGGTGCGCCCCTCGGTCGCCGGCGCTCGCGAATGGACTCGGAACCACTTCGCGGGCCTGGGCCTGGAGATCGACGCCGAACTCAGGATCGCCGACCTGACACCGCGTGAGGCGCACCTGGTCGAGATCGCCGCCGCCCTCGCCACCGATCCGCGGGTTCTCGTGCTCGACGAGCCGACCGAGGCGCTGGGCCCGGACGAGACGGACTGGTTGTTCCGTCAGGTGCGGGCCCTGGTCTCGACCGGTGCCGCGGTCGTCTACATCACGCACCGCATCCCCGAGATCCGGGAGATCGCGGACACGATGACGGTGCTGCGGGACGGCCACGTGGTCGGCGGCGGAGACGTCGCCGAATTCACCGACGAGCAGATCGTCGAACTCATCGTGGGCCGTTCGCTGGACACCACCTTTCCCGGCAAGCCGGATCTCACCGGCGCCGGAACGGTCTTCGAGTTCGAGGGCCTGACCGGCGCCGGGTTCCGGGACGTCAGCGGGTCCGTGCGCGCCGGCGAGATCGTGGGGTTCGCCGGTGTCGAGGGCAACGGGCAACGGGAGGCGCTTCGCGCGCTCGCCGGGCTCGGCCGGTCTCAGGGGAGGGTCCGGGTGGGCAGGCGGACGGCCCGCCTGTCCAGTCCCGCCGCGGCCGCCGCCTGCGGCATCGTGTTCCTGTCGGGGGATCGCCTGCGGGAAGCGATGTTCGGCGATCTGAGCGTCCGCGAAAACGTCGACGCCCTGCGGTTGCCGGACATCGCGGCGGCGCGCTCGCTCGTGCTGCCCGGGAGGGAACGGGCGCTGGTCGCCCCGGCGGTGGCCGCGCTGCGCGTCAAAGCGGCCAGTTTGGACACTCCGGTCAACACCCTCTCCGGCGGCAACCAGCAGAAGGTGCTGCTGGCGCGGGCCAGTCTGGGCTCGCCGAAGGTGCTCGTGGTCGAGGACCCGACCCAGGGTGTCGACGCCGGGGCACGGCTGGAGATCTACCGCGTGCTCCGCGAAGTCGCCGGGCGGGGAACGGCCGTGGTGGTGCTGTCCACCGACGCGGTCGAGCTGGAAGGGCTGTGCGACCGGGTTCTCGTGTTCTCGCGTGGGCGCGTCAAGGCGGAACTACAGGCCGCGACACTGTCGGAACGGGAGATCACCGGCGCGGCCGTGCTCTCCACCGAACTGAGCGAGGAACGGCCACCACCCACCGGATCCCGCACTCGCCGCCGCCTGTTCGGCGGTGAGTCGCAAGCGGTGGCCATGCTGGCGCTGGCCATCCTCGTCGCCGGGCTGACCACGCTGTCGTCGCCGGCGTTTTTGAGCAGCCTCAACATCGGTCAGTTGCTGCTGGCCACCTCGTCGCTGGCCTTCGTCAGCCTCGGCCAGCTCCTGGTGGTGATGACCGGCGGGATCGACCTGTCGGTCGGTTCCGTGGTGGCCCTTTCGGTGGTCACCGTGTCGTTCTTCTCGGGTGGTTCGCCCGCGCTGTTCGTGGTCGGGTTCTGCGGTGCCGCCGGGGCGGGCGCGCTCATCGGTCTGCTCAACGGCCTGCTGGTGTCACGCGTGTCGATGCCGCCGGTGGTGGCCACCCTGGTCACGTCGATCGGCGTGCTGGGGATCGCCCAGTTGTTGCGCCCCCTGCCCGGCGGGCAGGCCGGGGACGCATTGCTCAGCCTGCTCGGCACCACGTTCGGCAGCCTTCCGCTGGTGTTCGTGCTCACCGTCGTGGTGGGCGTGCTCGCGCACGTGGTCGTCCGCCGCACCAGGGCGGGCCGTGCGTTGCGGGCGACCGGGTCCGACGCGGTGCGAGCGGCCCGGATGGGCGTCGGCACCGCGCGCACGAGGCTGTCGGCGTACGCGGTGGCGGGTGTTCTCGCCGCGTTGGGCGGGGTCGCGCTCTTTTCGCAGACCGGCGTCGGCGACGCGTCGGTCGGGCAGGCACTCACCTTGACCTCGGTCACCGCGGTGGTGCTGGGCGGCGCGAGCATCTTCGGCGGCACCGGCTCGGCGCTGGCGACCGTGGCCACCGCGATCTTCCTGCAGACCATCACCAGCGCGCTGAGCTTCCTGTCGGTCAGTTTGGCCTGGCAGTACTGGATCGAAGGCATCCTCGTGGTCGGCGCGGCACTCGTTCCCCTGGCCAGGCGGAACAGTTCCCGCCGAAAGGCGGACGCCTGATGAATCCCTTGTCGCGTAACGGTAATCGCGTCGAGCTGGAGGCGTGACGGGGATGGACGAGAGCACCGGGGCTGTCGGAGTGCTGGGCACCGGACGGATGGGTACGGCCATGGCACGGCGGCTGCTGGCCTCCGGCGAGCGGGTCATGGTGTGGAACCGCACTCCCGCCAAGGCCCGGCCCCTGATCGACGAGGGTGCATTGTGGACGGACACGCCGGACGGGCTCGGCGGCTGTGCGGTCGTCCTCGTCGTGGTTTCGGCTTCCCAGGACCTGATCGATGCGCGAGCACGAGGTGCCGATGCTGCTGTCCGCCACCGTCCGCGAACTGCTTTCCTCGGCGATCGGCCACGGGCTGGCCGAGCGGGATCCGCTGTCGCTCTACGAACTTCAGTCCGCGGCCGCGGGCATGGCCTTGGAGGAGTGACCCGATGACGAATCCGTACACGTACTCGGCGGTCGACGGGCGGGACGCGCACCGTCAGACCGCCGGTTGAGCCGTGCTCGACAGGGGCTCGAAGCACCGAAACAGTCAGGAGAAAGCCATGGGAACGGCCACATTCGGGATGAACGTCGTCGACTGGGAGGCCCGCGTCGACGTCGACCGGCTGCGCCGGGAGCGGCTGGCCAAGCTGAAGAAACAGCTCGACGGTTCCGACGTGGGCGCGTTGCTGACGTTCGACTTCCACAACATCCGCTACATGACCGCCACGCACATCGGCACCTGGGCGATGGACAAGATGATCCGGTTCGCACTGCTTCCCCGGGGCGGCGAGCCGGTGCTGTGGGACTTCGGTTCGGCGGCCCGGCATCATCAGCTCTACGCGCCCTGGCTGGACTACCGCACCGGTCTCGACGTGGCGGAGCCCGCCCGCGGCACCAGCGGGGCGCGGGCCGGGATTTCCGTGCTGCGCGGTGCTTTCCATCCTGACGCCGGCATCGCGGAATCGGTGGCGGACAAGATCTTCGAAGAACTCGAACGCTACGGCCTCCACACCGAACCCATCGGTGTGGACGTCATCGAGATGCCGGTCCTGATGGCCTTGCGCGCCAAGGGAATCAGGGTGGTGGACGGGCAGCAGGTCTTCCTCGAGGCCCGGCGGATCAAGACCGACGACGAGATCTCCCTGCTCACCACCGCCGCGTCGATGGTCGACGCCGCCTACGACGAGCTGTACGCGTTCCTGCGGCCCGGCGTGCGCGAGAACGAAGCGGTCGGACTGGTGTCGAAGCGGCTGTTCGACCTCGGTTCCGAACAGGTGGAGGGCGTCAACGCGATTTCGGGAGAGCGCTGCTCACCGCACCCGCATGTGTTCAGCGACCGTCTGCTGCGGCCCGGCGACCCGGCTTTCTTCGACATCCTGCACAGCTTCATGGGCTACCGCACCTGCTACTACCGGACGTTCGCGGTCGGCAGTGCCTCGCGCGCCCAGGTCGACGCGTACCAGCGGTGCCGCGAATACATGGACCAGGCGATCGAACTGGTCCGGCCCGGTGCCACCACGGCCGACATCGTCAGAGTGTGGCCCACCGCGCGGGAATTCGGCTTCGCCGACGAGGAAGCCGCCTTCGCGTTGCAGTACGGCCACGGCGTCGGGCTGTCCATCTGGGAGAAGCCGATCTTCAGCAGGCTGGTCTCGCTCGACCATCCCGAAGTGCTCGAGGAGGGCATGGTCTTCGCGCTGGAAACCTACTGGCCTTCGGCCGATGGGGTGGGCGCGGCGCGGATCGAGGAGGAACTGGTGGTGACCGCCGACGGCGCCGAGGTCATCACGAAGTTCCCGGCCGAACGGCTGCTGGTCGCGGGCCAGCGCTACTACGGCGTCGGCGGCCCGCTGCCCACCGAACGTCATGCCCAGTCCCACATCAACAACCGTCCCGACCCACGGACCCAGGAGGTGGCCTGATGACAGGCCGACGCATCGCAGTACTCGGCACCGGCGCGAACGGCGCCGCGATCGGCGCGGACCTGACGCGGGCCGGCCTCGACGTCACGTTCATCGAGCAGTGGCCCGAGCATGTCGCCGCGATGCGTGCGGCGGGCGTCCGGGTGGACATGCCGGACGAAAGCGTCGTGACCCGGGTGGACGCGTTCAACCTGTGCGAGGTGGCGACCATGCGTGTCCCCTTCGACGTGGTGTTCGTGCTGGTCAAGGCCTACGACACGCGATGGGCGTGCGAACTGCTCAAGCCGCTGGTCAAACCGGACGGCCTGGTGATCGGGCTGCAGAACGGGATGACGGTCGACACGATCGCCGATGTGATGGGCGCCGAGCGGACGCTGGGTGCGGTGATCGAGTGCAGTTCCGCGATGTTCGAGCCCGGCGTGGTCGAGCGGCACACGCCCCCGGCGAAGTCGTGGTTCGGACTGGGCAGTCCGACGGCGGCGACCCACGGGCGCGAGGCCGAGGTCGCGGAGATCCTCGGGCACGCGGGCACGGTCGAAATCGTCGACGACATCCGGTCGGCCAAGTGGATGAAGCTCGTCGTCAACGCCGGTGAGCTGGTGCCGTCGGCGATTCTGGACGTGCCGATGCGCGAAGCCTTGGACACGCCCGGAATGCGGGAGTTCATGCTGCGGGCCGGGGTGGAGGCGGCCGAGGCCGCGGTCGCGGCCGGTCACCGTCTGGTGCCGATCTTCGGCCTCGGCGGTCTCGACCCCTCGGACCCGCACGGTTTCGTGGAAACCCTGCTCGACACCGTGATGTACGACTTCGCGCTGCCCCACACCAGGACGACCGTGCTGCAGGACTGGATGAAGGGCAGGCGCTGCGAGGTCGCCGAGATCAACGGCCTGGTCGTGGAGGAACTCGCCCGGCACGGGCGATCCGCGCCCGCCAACGCGATCGCGGTGGAGCTGGCGCGGCGGATCGAGTACGGGGAACTCAAGGCACAGCCGGAAAACGTGGACCTGATGGTGGGACGGCTATGACGAAGCTGCTCATCGAGGATGCCGCCGTCGTCACCATGGATCCCGCGCTCGGCGAGTTCGAGCGGGCGAGCATCCTGATCGAGGACGGCACGATCGTCGCGGTCGGCCCCGGCCTCGAAGCCGACGCCGAGCGCACCGACGCGTCGGAGATGATCGCCATGCCCGGCATCATGCCCCGGCTCGTCGCGATACCCCGCGCCTCGATTTCAGCCACCAGGACAAGCTCGTCCCGATACAGCTTCCGGCGCTGGATTTCTTTCTCCCGCAACGCATCGAGCACCGCCGTGTCGCTCAGCGAGGACACGTGCCCGGGAGTCAGTGTGGCCATGTCCACGAGTATACCAGCGTATCGAACGGGTGTTTACACACTTTCGAGTACAATTAAACCGAGCGAACGGACCATTCGCGCGCCGGCGGAACCCACAGGTCAATGCGCCACCTGGGATGATGACCGTGGTGCCCCCAGCGGCGGCGATAGGCTTGGCTAGTGCCGTGAACACCCAGACCAGACTTGCCTGACCACGATCGGGCTCACGTCGTTCCGGACGCTGCCCGTGTCAGTGGTACCCGCTACATTCCCGGAATGGTCGATCTGGACTCCCTCCCCGCCACCCGTGATGCCTACGACGCCGTCGCAACGCGCTATGCACAGCACTTCACTGACACTCTGCGTGACCGGCCGCTGGAGCGTGCGCTGCTCGCCGCGTTCGCCGAGTCGGTACACGCTGGTGGCGAAGGCGAGGTCGCGGATCTGGGCTGCGGGCCCGGGCATATTACCGCTCATTTAAGACGGTTGGGACTGCGTGCCTTCGGTATTGACGCGTCGCCCGCGATGATCGCGCTGGCCCAGGAGGCCAACCCGGAGCTGCGGTTCGAGGTGGGCTCGATGGCAGCGCTCGACATCGCGGACGGTGCGCTGGGCGGGGTGCTTTCGCGATCCTCGATCATCCACATCCCACCGCAGGACCTCCCGACCGTGGTCGCGGAGTTCGCCCGGGTCCTGGCCCCGGGGGGTCAGCTGCTGATCAGTTGCTACGCCACCGATGACCCCTCGATCTCCAAGCAGTCCTTCGACCACTCGGTGATGACGGCCTATCGCTGGTCGCCCGACCACCTGGCGGGGGTGCTGCGTGATGTTGGCGTGCGCGAGATCGCCCGGGTGCTGTTCCAGCCGAAGGCCACGGACAAGCGGCAATTCGATGAGCTGCATTTGCTGGCGGCCAAGAATTAGGGCTTCGACCAGTGGGTTCGCCGGGCTGGTGGTACCGCCGGTTGGATGTGCAGTGATGTCCGTCCGACTGCTGGGGGTGTAGTGGCTCGGCGCGTCATCTTCGACAACCTGTCCGCGCACAAGGGCGAGAAGATCCGCCGCTGGGCCAGGAAGCACCGGGTCGAACTGTGCTTCACCCCGGCCTACGCGTCCTGGGCCGGGCCTCAGGCGAGCAGTCTCAGCGGCTCCTCCAGGGTCGTCACCAGCACACCCATCCAGCGGGCGGCGAGCGCGCCGTCGATCGCGCGGTGGTCGACCGAGAGGACGAGCGCCAGCTGAGTGGCCACCTCGACCGTGCCGTCGACGACCACGGGAGCCTGGACGCCGGCGCCGACGGCCAGGATCGCGGAGTGGGGCGGGTTGATGATCGCGGAGAACTCCTCGACCCCGAACATGCCGAGGTTGGTGACGCTGATCGAACCGCCTTCCAGGTCGTGCTGCCGCAGTTTCCCGTCGCCTGCCTGTGCGACGTAGGCCTTGACCTGGGCGGCGATCGCACTCGGCGTCGCCTTCTCGACCGCGCGCAGCACGGGCGTGACCAAGCCTCGCTCCGAGGCGATCGCGACCGCGATGTCGACCGATTCGAACTGGCGCAGGGCGTCGTCGGCCCAGACGACGTTGGCCTCCGGCACCGCCCGATGTGCCACGGCGACCGCGCGCAGCACGAGGTCGTTGACGGAGATCTTCGTCGCCGAGACCTCGTTGAGCCGCTTGCGAAGGTCGAGCAGTGCGTCGATGCGCGCGGTCCGTTTGAGGTAGAAGTGCGGGATCGTCTGCTTGCTCGCCGTCAGGCGGTTCGCGACCGCACGCCGCAACCTCGAGTGCGGGATCTCTCGGAAACCCAGCGGAAAACCGTTGTGTGGCAATGGTTCGGCGGACCGGGTCACCGGTGGCTCGGCGGGAACCTCGGGGACCACGTCGGTTCCGGCCTGTCGCGCGTGCGCCACTGCCTGCGCCACTGCCTGCTCCACGTCGCGGCGGACGATCCGGCCGCCCGGGCCTGTGCCGCGCACCGTGTCCAAGGACAGGCCCGCCTCCTTGAGCAGCTTGCGTGCCAACGGGCTGGCGAAGATTCGTTTCGCCGCACCGTTTTCCGCCACTGTCTGCGGCGCCGCCGGCGGTGTTGTCTCCGGCACGGTCTCCGGGACCGCCGACGGCACGCCGAGTTCGGCGAGCAGCGCGTCGATGTCGCCGACCTGCTCGTCCTTGGCCGCCAGAACCGCCATGGGGGAGCCGACCTCCACCGTGGCCCCTCCACTCACCAGCGCGCGCACGATCACCGCGTCGGTCTCGGCCTCCATTTCGACGGAGGCCTTGTCGGTTTCGAGGACCACGATCGGCTCCCCGGCGGCGAAGGGCGTGTTCTCGCCGACCAGCCACTGGGACAGCACGGCTTCCGTGGCGCCCGCGGCGATCTCGGGCACGCGCAGCAGCGTTGCCATGACTTCACTCCTTGATCTCGGGCAGCCCGGTCAGCGCGACGCGGTCAGTTCGGCGGCGATGCCGCGCAGGGCGGTGACGACTTCCTCGGTGCGGGCGGTCGCCGCGCGCTCCAGCACCTTGCTGATGCTCGGCGACGCCTCTCCGCCGGTGACCCGCTCGACGGGCGCGTCGAGCCAGTCGAACAGACGACGCTGGATCTCGTCGGCGAGCCACCCGCCGTAGGACGTACCGATCGCGCCCTGCTCGACGATGAGGACGCGGTTGGTCTTCCGGACGCTCTGCTCGATGGTGGTCCAGTCCAGGCTGGCGCGGTCGAGCCACCGCAGGTCGACGAGGTCGGCCGTGATCCCGGGTACCTCGTCGAGCGCTTCGAGGCAGTGCCCGACCATCGACAGGTAGGAGATCACCGTGAGGTCTTTCCCTTCACGGCGCAGCGCCGCCTTGCCCACCGGGATGCGGTAGTCGAGGTCCTCGGCCGGCGCCGTGCCGGTGGCGGCGTAGAGGTCCACGTGTTCCAGCACGACCACGGGGTCGTCGCAGGCGATCGCGGTGTTCATCAGCCCCACGTAGTCGAACGGGTTCGACGGCGCGGCCACCCTCAGTCCCGGCGCCGTGGCGAGAATCCCCGCCGGGTCCATCGAGTGCTGCGAGCCGTAGCCCGTGCCGGCGGAGAGTTTGGTGCGCAGCACGAACGGCACCGCGTGCTCGCCACCGAACATGTGGCGGGCCTTCGCCACCTGGTTGAACAACTGGTCGGCCGCGACCCACATGAAGTCGGCGTACATGAATTCCACGATCGGCCGGAACCGGCCGTCGAGCGCCATGCCGCCACCGAGACCGGTGAACGCGTTCTCGCTGATCGGGGTGCCGAGCACGCGTCCGGGGAACTGTTCGAGCGCTCGTTTCGTGGCGCCGTTCGTGCCGCCCTTGAGCCGGTGGACGTCCTCGCCCAGTACGACGACCCGGTCGTCGGTCTCCAGCCGGCGGGCGATCACGTCGCTGACGACGTCGATGAACTTGCGCTCCGCCAGCTCCCCGGAGAACGTGTCCGCCTCCTCGTAGCGGCTGCCCGCCAGCTCCCGCAGGTCGCCGCGGACGCCCACGTCGACGAAACCGGGATCGGGCCACAGCGCGGGCCTGATCCGGCGCTGACCGGGCTTGCCGCCGGGGAGCGGTTCGAGCAGTTCTTCCCCGATTTCCCGCATCACCCGGTCGATCTCGTCCCGGGCCGCGCGCACCTCGTCCTCGGAGACCAGCTCGCGGCGGAGGACCTGGGCGGTCAGCAGGTCGATCGGATCCCGGTCGCGCCAGGCCTTTTCCTCGGCCTTGTCGCGATAGCCGAACGCACTGCCGGGGTAGGGGCCGTTCTGGTGGAAGTAACGGTAGACGTCGGCCTCGATGATGACCGGGCCGTTGCCCGCCCGCAGGTGCGCCAGCGCCTCGGTCATGGCCAGGTGGACCGCGAGTGGATCCATTCCGTCGACGCGCCAGGCGGGGATGTTGAACCCGAGGCCGCGGCCGGACAGGCGCGGCTCCGCGGTCGCCTCGTCGACGGTGGTGGCCAGGGCGTACTGGTTGTTCTCGATGAAGAAGCACAACGGCAGCCGCCACGCGGCGGCGAGATTGAAGGTCTCCAGGACGGACCCGATGTTGACCGCGCCGTCGCCGAAGTAGGTCACGGTGACCGCGTCCGTTCCGGCGTGCCGCTGGTTCCATGCGAAGCCCGCGGCCTGCGGGACGCCGCCACCGACGATCGCGTTCGTGCCCAACGCACCGGCCTCACGCCACCGCAGGTGCATGGACCCGCCACGACCCCGGCAGTAGCCCTCCGCCAGGCCGCAGATCTCGGCCAGGGTCCGCCGCAGCACGGTGCGGACCTCGTCGTTGAGTTCGGGCAGTACTCCGGACTTGTGCGGCATCACGTGGCCGAAGGCCTTCGCCAGGAACTGGTGGTGCCCGCGGTGCGAGCCGTTGACGAAGTCGTCGCTCCGCAGGGGGAGTACCGACCCGACCGCGCCGCCCTCCTGACCGATGCTCGAGTGGGCCGGTCCGTGGACAAGGCCCTGTGCGGCCAGTTCGAGCACGTACTCCTCGAACCTCCGGATCCACATCGCCTGACCGAGCATCCGCACCAGCGTGTCCGGGTCGGCGGCGTCCCAGTCCTTCCTCGAGGTGGTCAGCGCGACCCAGGGCGAGGCGGCGGTCAGGTTCTCACGGGCGGGCATCGGCTGCTTCTCCCAACATGGACACGAGATGGATCCATTTCGCGGCTCGGCAGCTAGGTTATGGCTAACATAGAGCCGAAATCAAGCACAAATGGATCCAATGGAGGATTGATGCCCATCCCCGGACTGACCCGCGTCGATCACTTCGGCATCACCGTCCCCGACCTCGACCAGGCGCGGGAGTTCTTCGTCGACGTCCTCGGGTGCGAGTACCTGTACACGCTCGGTCCCTTCGGCGGCGACGGCCGGTGGATGCGCGAGCGTCTGGGCGTGGACGAGGCGGCCGTCATGCGCCGGCTGCACTTCTTCCGGCTCGGCGGCCAGGCGATCTTCGAGGTCTTCGAGTACGAGGCACCCGGCCGCCGCGAAGACGTGCCGCGGAACAGCGACATCGGCGGTCACCACATCGCGCTCTACGTGGACGATCTCGACGCCGCCGTCGCCGACCTGCAACGCCGTGGCCTGCGGGTGTTCGGCGAACCTACGGCCAGCAAGGGCGCCAGCGAGGGCCAGCGGTGGATCTATTTCCTCTCACCGTGGGGTGCGCAGTTCGAGTTGGTGTCCTACCCGGGCGGGAAGGCGTTCGATCACCACCCGGAGCGGTTCGCCTGACAGACTGTCCGCGTAGTGAGCGCGCCCGACGGAGGAGGAGCAGTGTCCGATCGCGACGGTGCCGTGCCGGCCACCGTGGCCAGTCAGCGGATCGCCGATCACCTGCGTGACCGCATCCTGGCCGGTGAACTGGCTCCGGGCGCCAGGATCATCCAGGACGAGCTCGCCGAGGAACTGCGGACGAGCCGTCTGCCGGTGCGCGAGGCACTGCGGATCCTGCACTCACAGGGACTTGTGACCCTGCGAGCCAACCAGGGCGCGTGGGTCACCAGCATGGACATGCGCCAGTGCGAGCTGACCTACAAGATGCGTGAGCGGCTGGAACCGTTGCTGCTGACCGAATCGGCACCACGGTTGACCGTCGAGGACATCACCGAACTCGAGGAGATCCAGGCCCGCATCGACGAGACCGAGGACGTCGAGAAATTCCTCGTCCTCGACCGGCGGTTCCACTGGACCACCTACCGCGGGCACCGCGACGCCGACGAACTCGCCACCCTGGTCGCACGGCTGTGGGACACCACGCAGCACTACCGCCGCGCCTTCACCAGGCTGGCGGGCGAACGGCGGTGGTGGACCATCCGCGCCGAGCACCGCCTGCTCATCGAAGCCCTGCGCGACCACGACCATTCGTCTGCGGCCGACGTGCTGGAACTCCACATTCGCCGGACGCGAGTCGAACTTTCCCGCCATCCCGAGGTATTCCAGAACACGGCCTGAGGTCCAGAAGATTACGGGATCTGGTCCGCGTCGAAGATCCGCAACTGCAGGGCCAGCAGTTCGTAGTAGCCGATCAGGGTGGTGAGTTCGAAGACCCCGGCGGGACCGACGACCGCGGCGATTTCCTGGTACTCGGCGTCGGTGAGGGTGCGGTGCGCGAGGATGCGTTCGGTCGCCGCGGCCACGGCGGCTTCGGCGGGATCCGCGAGATCGGGCCGGATTCCCTCGCGCAGCGCGGCCATCTCGTCCGCGGTCAGCCCGGCGCGCGCTCCGGCGGCTTCGTGGGCATAGCGTTCGAACCGGCTGGCCCGGTGCGCGGCCACCATCAGGATGGCGATTTCCCTGGCCCGGTCCGACAGTTCTCCCCGGTACCGGATAGCGGCGCCCAGCCGCTGGAGGGCGTCGCCGATCGCCGGGTGGAGGAGCATGGCGTTGAACGGGCCTTCGAGGCCGCCGTCCTCATCGGTCAGGCTGAAGACACCGTTCGCCGTCCGGGGCCCGCTCGCGATCGCGTCGTAGACCACGCGCTGGTGTTCGTCGAGCTGGTCGGGAGTCAACCGGGCGATGCGGGCCATGAGGGTGCCTCCTCTTCGGACCGCGAGCATACCCGTCCCGGGCGCGCGATCGGGCTCAGCCGTCGCGGCCGCGCAGCCGTTGGGTGAGCTCACGCGCGACCTCGCGGACGGCGGCCGCGCGTCGCGGCCAGGTCTCCCCGCACGGGCGGTCGCCCGGGCACTCGTGCCGGAACGTCATGCTGACCGCCGCGATCGGGTGGCCGGAGTGGTCGACGACCGGATAGGCGACCGAGGCGAAGTCCCGGGTGATGAAACCGTCCTCCACCGCCCAGCCGGTGCGGGTCTCGGCGGAGAGAACCTGGCGCAACTCGGTGAGGTAGCGCGGCCCCCGCCCGGTGCGGCGCACGAAGTCTTCCCTGCCGGGAAAGAGCACCCGCACCTGTGCCTTCGGCAACCGGGCCAGCATCGCGCGTCCCGACGCCGTCAGGTGTGCCGGAAGGCGGACCCCGGCCTCGGTGACCACGGTCTCCGGACGGCGCGGCCGCTCCTTGATCAGGTAAAGCAGCTCGTTGCCGTGCAGCACGCCGAGGTGCGCGGTGTGCTGCTGGTCGTCGACCAGCTGTCGCAGGATCGGCCCGGCGAGCCGTTCGAGGGGTACGCGGCGCAGGGAGGCCGAGCCGAGTTCGACCGCCGCGATCCCCAGCCCGTAGCGGCGCTCGCCGGGCAGGTAGGTCACGAAACCGGCGGCCGACAGTTCCGCGAGGAGGTGGTAGGTCGTGGACCGGGGAATGGTGAGTTCACGCGTGATGGTCGCGGCGGAGACCGGTCCCGCGTGCTCGGCAAGCAGCCGCAACACCGCGAGCCCTCTCCGCAGCGCGGGAATTTCGGTCATCATGTCATTTTGACTCCTCGACGCCACACTGCCCAGGTCAGCGGGACGCCGGGACGGTAGGCCAGGTGGGTGATCCCTGGCGCGTCGAGGACGTGAACGTCGGCCCGGGCGCCTACGCGGATCACGCCGACATCCTCACGCCGCAGGGCCCGAGCGCCGCCGGCGGTCGCGGCCCATACGGCTTCCTCGACCGACAGCCCCATCTGCAATACCGCTGTCGTCACACAGAAGGCCATCGAGGTGGTGTACGAGCTACCCGGGTTCGCGTTGGACGCCAAGGCGATCACCGCTCCGGCGTCGAGCAGCCGCCGGGCAGGCGCGAGCGGGTGGCGTGTCGACAGGTCGCAGGCGGGCAAAAGGGTCGCGACGGTGTCCGAACCAGAAAGCGCTTCCAGGTCCTGGTCGGTCAGATGGGTGCAGTGGTCCACACTGGCCGCGCCGAGACGGACCGCCAGCTGAACGCCGGGCCCGGGGCCGAGCTGGTTTCCGTGCACCCGCACGCCGAGTCCGGCCCCGAGCGCCGCCCGTAACACCCGCTCGGACCGCGCTTCGTCGAAGGCGCCCTGTTCACAGAACACGTCCACCCAGCGCACGGAGTCCGCGACCGCGGCGAGCATCTCGCCGCTCACCAGATCCACGTATCGCTCTCCGTCCACGCCAGGGGGAACCACGTGCGCGCCGAGGAAGGTGACTTCGTCGACGGCCTCGGCGGCGATCCGCGCCGATCTGACCTCGTCGGACACGGTCAGCCCGTAGCCGGTCTTGGTCTCCAGGCAGGTCGTTCCCTGCCGCACGGCTTCGGCGACCAGCCGGGAAAGGTTCGCCGCCAGTTCGGTGTCCGTCGCCGCCCGGGTCGCCTCCACCGTGACGGCGATTCCCCCTGCGGTGTAAGGGTTGCCCGACATCCGCGCCTCGAACTCGGCGGTGCGGTCACCGGCGAAGACAAGGTGCGTGTGGCTGTCCACCCAGCCCGGCAACACGGCCCGCCCTCCGACGTCCACCCGCTCGTCGGCAGCGGGCGGGGCCGAAGCGGAACCGACCCAGGCGATCCGCTCGCCGTCGAGCACGAGCGCCGCTTCCCGGCGCCTGCCCAGCTCCGGATCGTTCGTGGTCAGCTCGCCGATGCCGGTGATCAGGATCGCCACAACGCCTCGATTTCCTTGCCCAGCAACGCTTCCGGCGTCTCGATCAGCTGGTGTGCACGGTCCCGTACGACCCATCGGCCGCCGATCAGCACGTCCGTCACGTCGGCCGCGGTGGCGGCGAACAGCGCCCCGGCAGGCTCGGTTCCGGCCGTCCGCACGGAACCGAGGTCGACGACGACCAGGTCCGCGGCGGCCCCTGGGGCGATCCTGCCTGCCTCGCCCCAGCCGATCGCGTCGTGTTCGGTCGCCGTCGTCAGGAGCTCCGGCACCGCGAACCGGCCGCGTTCTTCGGCGGCCAGGCGGTCGTCCAGCTCCAACGCGCGGGCTTCCTCGAAGGCGTCGATCACGGCGTGACTGTCGCTGCCGAGGCAAAGTCCGACGCCCTCGTCAGCCAGTACTCGCGCGGGGCCGATGCCGTCACCGAGATCCCGTTCCGTCGTCGGGCAGAAGCAGACGCGCGTACCGGTCCGCGCGAGCAGCCGGACATCGTCCGGCGTGAGGTGGGTCGCGTGCACGGCGACGGTCCTGGGGCCGAGTACTCCAGCGTCATCGAGCAATGCGGCCGGCGTCCGCCCGTGGCGGCGGAGGCATTCGGCGTTTTCCGCCTGCTGCTCGGAAAGATGGACGTGCAGTGGCCCGGCCCACTCGGCCACGACCGCGAGCTGATCGAACGGCACCGCGCGGACCGAATGGACCGCGGCACCGACCCGGGCTCCTTCCGGGGTAAAGGATTCCACCCGGGCGGCCCACGCTTCGGCATCCGCGTCGGCGAACCGGCGCTGCACATCGTCGAGTTCGCGACCGAAGCCGCCCGTCAGGTAACACGCGTCGAGGACGGTCAGCCTGATCCCGGCTTCGTCGGCGGCACGGACGAGCGCGTGGCTCATCTCGTTCGGATCGGCGTAGGGCGTCCCGTCGGGCGTGTGGTGCACGTAGTGGAATTCACCTACGCTCGTGTACCCGGCCAGCACCATCTCGGCGTAGACGCCGCGAGCAAGCCGGTAGTACGAATCCGGGTCGAGTTTCGCGGCCAGTGCGTACATGCGCTCCCGCCACGTCCAGAACGTGCCACGCTCGTGATGCGTCCTGCCTCTCAGCGCTCGGTGAAAGGCATGCGAATGACCGTTGGCGAAACCGGGTACGACAAGTCCTTCGAGGATGGTCCCGGTCCGGGGCGCGTCCTTGGTCACGGACACCAGAACGCCCTCGGAGACCGATAGGCGCACGTCATCGGCGACCCCGTCCGGAAGCCAGGCATGCTCACACCAGTAATCCGTCATGTCGAGAAGTTCCTGAGCACTTCGGTCAAGGCTCGGGCGCCGTGTTCGACATCGGCGTCCTCGGCGAATTCCTCGGGGGCGTGGCTGATTCCGGTCGGGTTCCGCACGTAGAGCATGCTCGCGGGAACGTGCTCGGCGAGGATGGCGGCGTCGTGCCCTGCTCCGGTCGGCAGTTCGGGCACCTCTGGAAGCAGCCCGGCCAGTCGTTTCCTGAGCACGGGATCGAAGGTGACCCCGCCGGCGTAGGACTCCTCGGCGATCGTCACCTCGCAGCCTTCCTCGGACGCGGCCTGCCGCGCGGCGTCCGCGATGGCGTCGACCATCGACCTGGTCCGGTCGTCACCGGTGACCCGCGCGTCCAGCCAGACGTCCACTGTGGACGCGATCACGTTCGTACCACCCGGCCGCGGGACGAGCCTGCCGACGGTCGCGCGAGCACCGGCCACCCCGGACGCGATCCGGCGGGCGGTGGTGACCAGGGAGGCGGCGGGCAGCATCGGGTCGCGCCGGCCTTCCATCAGCGTCGCGCCCGCGTGATTTCCCTGTCCACGGAACGAAAACCGCCACCGGCCGTGCGGGATCACCGTGCTCCCGACCGCGACCGGCGAGTCGAGGTCGATCAGCCCCCGGCCCTGCTCGACGTGCAGTTCGACGAACGTGCCGATTCTGGACAGCGCGGGCACGTCCCGTCCGAAACGGGCCGGGTCCAGTCCGGACCGCGACGCGGCCTCCGCGAGCGTCACACCGTCAGGGCCGCGCAGCGCGCGCGCCTGATCGGCGTCGAGCGAACCGGTGAGGAGCCGGGAGCCGAGGCACGGCACCCCGAAGCGGCCGCCCTCTTCCTCGGCGAACATCACCACCGCCAGCGGCCGTGTGGGGCGAAATCCTTCGGTGTGCAGGGTTTCCATCGCGTGCAACGCGCTGACCACTCCGAGCGGACCGTCGAACGCGCCGCCGCCCGGCACCGAGTCGAGGTGACTTCCGGTCACGACCGCGCCCGGCCCCGGCATACCCCACCACGCCCAGATATTGCCGTTCCGGTCGGTCTCCACGCTCAGCGCACGCCGCTCGGCCTGCTCCACGAACCACGTCCGCAACTCCGCGTCGGCTCCGTCGAACGCGTGCCGCGAATAGCCTCCACGCCGTCGATCCCGCCCGACATCGGCGATCTCGCGGAGCAAAGCCACCGCGCTCACGAGCCTTCCCGCATCGGAATCCGGAGACCGTGGTCCGCCCCGATCCGGGCCGCTCGCTCGTATCCCGCGTCGACGTGCCGGATCACTCCCATCCCGGGGTCGTTGGTCAGCACCCGCTCGATCTTCTGCCCGGCCAACGGCGTGCCGTCCGCCACGCACACCTGCCCGGCATGGATCGACCGCCCCATGCCGACCCCGCCACCATGGTGGATCGACACCCAGCTCGCCCCGGAAGCGGTATTGACCAGCGCGTTGAGCAGCGGCCAGTCGGCGATCGCGTCGGATCCGTCCGCCATCGCCTCGGTCTCCCGGTAGGGCGATGCGACGCTGCCCGCGTCGAGATGGTCCCGCCCGATCACAACGGGCGCTTGGAGTTCGCCGCTGGAAACCATCTCGTTGAACCGCGACCCCGCCAGGTGCCGCTCGCCGTAGCCGAGCCAGCAGATCCTCGCCGGAAGCCCTTGGAAGGCGACGCGCTCACCGGCCAGCCGGATCCAGCGGGCCAGGGAATCGTTGTGCGGGAACAGATCCAGGATCGCCCGGTCGGTCGCCGCGATGTCGCCCGGGTCGCCGGACAGCGCGGCCCAGCGGAACGGTCCCTTGCCCTCGCAGAACAGCGGCCGGATGTAGGCGGGGACGAAGCCGGGGTAGTCGAAGGCCCGCTCGCAGCCACCGAGTTTCGCCTCGCCGCGCAGTGCGTTGCCGTAGTCGAAGACCTCCGCTCCCGCGTCGAGAAACCCGAGCATCGCATCGACATGCTTGGCCATCGATTCCCGCGCCCGTTCGGTGAACTCCTCGGGTTTGGCGGCCGCGTAGTCGTGCCAGTCGTCGACCGGCACGCCGACCGGGAGATACGCCAGTGGCTCGTGCGCCGACGTCTGATCGGTGACGATGTCCGCTTCGAGCCCCCGCCGAAGCAACTCCGGCAGCACTTCGGCCGCGTTGCCGATCACGCCGACCGACAGGGCTTTCCCGTCCCTCTTCGCCTCGGTCACCCGGACGACCGCGTCATCGAGATCGGAGGCCAGTTCGTCGAGGTAGCGAGTCTCCAGCCGGCGGCGGGCGCGGGCCGGGTCGCACTCGACCACCAGCGCCACGCCTCCGTTCATCGTGACCGCCAGCGGTTGCGCACCGCCCATTCCGCCGAGACCGGCCGTCAGGGTCAGCGTGCCCTTGAGCGAACCCCCGAACCGCTTGGCCGCCACGGCGGCGAACGTTTCGTACGTGCCCTGCAGAATGCCCTGCGAGCCGATGTAGATCCACGAACCGGCGGTCATCTGCCCGTACATCATCAACCCGGCTCGCTCCAGTTTCCGGAATTCGGGCCAGTTCGCCCAGTCTCCGACCAGGTTCGAGTTGGCCAGCAGGACCCGGGGCGCCCACTCGTGCGTGCGGAACACGCCCACCGGTTTGCCGGACTGGACCAGCAACGTCTCGTCACTGTCCAAAGTGGTCAGGCACCGGGTGATCGCGTGGAAGCTGGCCCAGTCCCGTGCGGCCTTTCCCGTGCCGCCGTAGACCACCAGATCCTCCGGCCGCTCGGCGACCTCCGGATCGAGGTTGTTGTGGAGCATCCTCAACGCGGCTTCGGCCTGCCAGTTCTTCGCGGTCAGCGCCGATCCGCGAGCCGCCCGCACGGTCATGGTGACACCTCCAGAATCGCACCCGATGACACAAGCTCTTCCACGGCTTCGATCTCCGGCGCCAGGTGCCGGTCCGGCCCCGGTCCGCCGACTCGTTCCCTTACCAGGTCCCGGATCGCGCCGGTGACCGGCGACGGCCGCAGCGGCGCCCGGAAGTCGAGGGCGCGGGCCGCGGTCAGCAGTTCGATCGCCAGCACCGTGGTCAACCCGTCGACGGCCCGGCGCAGCTTGCGGCCCGCCGCCCAGCCCATCGACACGTGGTCCTCCTGCATCGCGCTGCTCGGAATGGAGTCGACCGAAGCGGGCACGGCCAGCCGCTTGAGCTCACTGACGACGGCGGCCTGCGTGTACTGCGCGATCATGTGGCCGGAGTCGACGCCGGGATCGTGAGCCAGAAACGGGGGCAACCCGTGTGAGCGCGAGACGTCGAGCATCCGGTCCGTGCGCCGCTCGGCGATACTGGCCACATCGGCGACCGGAATGGCCAGGAAGTCCAGCACGTAAGCGATCGGCGCGCCGTGGAAATTGCCGTTGGATTCGACTCGGCCGTCCGCCAGCACGACCGGGTTGTCGATCGCCGCGGCGAGTTCACGATCCGCGACCACTTCCGCGTAACCGACCGTGTCGCGTGCCGCGCCGTGCACCTGTGGCGCGCACCGCAGCGAATAGGCGTCCTGCACGCGAAGGTCTTCGGGGCCGCGATGACTCGCGACGATGCCGGAACCCGCGAGCGCGGTGAACATTCGCCGCGCGGAGACCGCCTGACCCGGATGCGGGCGCAACGCCTGAAGGTCGGCGGCGAACGCGCGATCCGTACCGAGCAGCGCCTCGACGCTCATCGCCCCCGTCAGGTCCGCCGTGGCGAGAAGGCGGTCGAGGTCGGCCAGGGCCAGGATCAGCATGCCGAGCATCCCGTCGGTGCCGTTCGTCAGCGCCAGCCCTTCCTTCTCGGCGAACACGATCGGCTCGATCCCCGCCTCCCGCAGGGCTTCCCCCGAGGGCAGCCGCCGTCCGGTGCCGTCGATGACCTCGCCCTCGCCCATCATGGCGAGCGCCACCGCCGCGAGCGGTGCGAGATCGCCGGAGCAGCCGAGCGAGCCGTATTCGCGCACCACCGGCACCAGGCCCTCGTTCAACAGAGCGGCCAGCGTGGTCGCGGTCTCCGGCCGGACTCCCGTGTGCCCACCGGCCAGCGTGCGAAGGCGCAACAGCATCAGCGCACGGGTGACCTCCGGTTCGACCACGGGCCCGGCGCCCGCGGAGTGCGAGCGGATCAGCGAACGCTGCAGCGCGGTCCGGTCCTCCGGCGGAATATGCTTGATCGCCAGTGCGCCGAATCCGGTGGACACGCCGTAGGTCGGTGTGGCCGCGCGAGCCAGGGCGTCGATATGCTGCCGCGTCACGGTCAGGTTCTTCACCACGGACTCCGCGAGCTCCACCCGCGCCTGGCCGCGTGCCACGGCCACCACCTGGTCCCGGCTGAGCGGACCCGAAATCATCATGTGCCCATTCGACCCCATGTCTCCGGTCGAGATGGCTCACGGCGGAGGAGTTTTGTCTGGTATCCCAGACACCCCACGCGCCCGTTGCTCTTATTGAGTGGATGTCAACACGAGGAGGTGTAGCGGTTGCCGTTGGTGGGTAAGGGAAACGAACTGCCGACGGACAGCGCTGGGAGGCGTGAGTGACCTCGAAAGCCCGCATCGGACGCCGGACCCTCCTCCTTTCATCGGTACTCGGACTGGTCGGCGCGTGTGCCGGCCGCACTCCTGCCCCTCCTCCGCCACCGCAACAAATACGCGCCAACGCGACTCCGGCCCCGACCACCTCCACGACACCCGAAGTTCCGCCCCCTCCTCCGTTCCGGGTGGGGTTCTGCGGCGCTCCGGGCAGCCCCGCGCTGGGCCGGATGACCGGAGACCTGGACGCGGCCGGTGCGGAGCTGCGACGGCAACTCGGGGCCTACCCGGGAAATCCGCAGCCGGTCGTGGAGTTGATCGCCACCGTGGTGCAGGGTTCTCCCGGTTCCGACGGGTTGTACCGGACGCGGGCCGACGACTCGACGGTGCAGCAGTACCTCGACGAAGCCCGGCGGCTCCAGGGCATGCTGCTGCTGAACATCCAGCCGGGGCACGCAGAGTTCCTCGAGGAGGTGCGAGCCTACGAGCATTGGCTGACCCAGCCCGACATCGGGATCGCGCTCGATCCGGAGTGGGCAGTGGATCCCGGCGTCAAACCGGGCCAGGCGTATGGGCATATCGACGGCTCGAAGCTCGACGCCATCTCCTCCTATTTGTCGGAACTGGTCGCCCGGCACTCGCTGCCCACGAAAATGCTGGCCTACCATCAGGTCGCCGCGTCGGTGGTGCGTTCGGAGGACGATCTGCGACCTCATTCCGGGGTGTACCCGGTCAAGATCGTGGACGGGATCGGCAGCCGCGACCTCAAACTCGACACCTGGAACGTCGTGATGCGGACCAAACCGGCGCACGTCGCGGCCGGCTTCAAGCTCTTCTACGACGAAGACACCCGGGGCGGCTCGGTGTTGATGCGCCCGGACGAGGTGATGGCGCTGACCCCGGCGCCCTCCTACGTCGTCTACGAATGATCTGCCATCGTCGTTTCATCGGGATTTCATCGCGGCGGTTGAGCTAGCCTGGTTGTTGTGTTCGGTCTGGCTGAGCCGCCGTTGTTCACCCGTCGGCACGGCGCCGGCCGGATCCTGATCGCCGGGGCAGGCGGCGGTTTCATTGAGCCACGGGCGATCTGGTCGACATCGCCGAGCGTTCGGCCCGTCGTGAACTGCTCGGTCGGAGCGGATTCCGGCGGGCGAATCTACTCGGCGTCGGCGGCGGTTTCGAAGCGCTCGATCGTCTGTTCACTCCAGGTCCGGATGACGCTGGCCTGCTGGGGAGTGAGGGAATCGAGAAAGTAGCGACGGATATTGCCCGCGTGTTCGATGATCGCGTTCTCGGCGGCGTCGCGGCCGTTGGCGGTCAGGCCGATCGCGGTGCGACGGCCCGCGGCCCCGGACTGGGTCCGCGCCACGAAGCCGCGGTTTTCCATGCGGGTCAGTTGGTGGGAGACGCGGCTTTTTTCCCAGTCGAGCGACTCGTTCAGTTCGGCGACTCGCATTTGGTGACCGGGTGCCTGCCACAGTGTCACCAGCACGCTGAACTCGGCCTTCGAGATGCCGCACTCGCGCTGCAGGCCGCGGTCGAGTTCCCGGGTGAGCAGGCGCTGCGCGCGCATCCAGGTGTCCCAGAACTCCCACTCGCCGGGTTCGAGCGTACGAGTCTCCGCCATGCCGGAGATCATACGGGCCGCCTACAGTTGACGCATCAACCCAATCGTGGCAGAGTTGACGTATCAACTGATTGGGAAGGACACCATGGCTCTCCGCATCGGCATCATCCTCGGCAGCACGCGACCCGGACGCCGGGGCGAGTCGATCGCCTCCTGGGCGCTCGCCACGGCGCGCTCCCACGGTGGCGCGGACTTCGCACTGATCGACCTGGCCGACCACGGCCTTGGCAACCTCGACGAGGGTGGGAACCCGACACATCAGAAATACGAGCACGCGCACACCCGCGATTGGTCGGAGGTGATCGACGGTTTCGACGGCTTCGTTTTCGTTGTGCCGGAATACAACCACTCGTTCCCCGGCGCACTCAAGAACGCGCTGGACTACGTCTACCGGGAGTGGAACGACAAGGCCGCCGGAATCGTCAGCTACGGCGGATGGGCGGCGGGTGTCCGGGCCGCCGAAGCGCTGCGGCTCGTGCTCGCCGAGCTTCAGGTGGCCACGGTCCGCGCCCAGCCCGCCATCGACCTGCATGCCGCGTTCACCACTGGCGCCTTCGCTCCGCCCGAAGGACTCGAAGCCGCTGTCCGTGACATGCTCGACCAGGTCATCGCCTGGACGGAAGCACTGCGAGGCGTGCGCGAGGCCAAGGCGAAAGTGGCCGCCAACGCATAGGGGTCAGGTGTACTCCGCGATCTCGACGCCGAAGGTGCCCGGTTCGAGGGCCTCGAAGATGTGCGGGATGTCGCCGGGGTAGCAGATGTAGTCGCCGGGCAGCAGTTCGACCGGATCCTCTCGCGGTCCGGCCTTGGCGCGGCCGGCGCTGAGGACGATGTGCTCGACGATTCCGCTCATGTGCGGGTCCGAAAGCCGGGGCTTCCCGGGCTCGGCGCGAACCAGGTACACGTCGCGCCGGGCTCCGGGCGGGCACGAACTGAGCAACGTGGCCGCGTAGTCGGCGTGTTCGGCGAACACCGTCGGACCGGTGCCGGCGCGGATGACCTGGATCCGTGGCCGCTCCGGTTCGACGAGCCGGGAGAACGGGACATCGAGCGCCACGCACAGCGCCCACATCGTTTCGACGCTGGGGTTCCCGGTCCCCGATTCAAGCTGGGAGAGGGTGGATTTCGCGATGCCCGCGCGTTTGGCGACCTCGGTGAGGGACAGCCCGGTGCGGGCACGCTCGCGGCGCAGGGACGCGGCGATGACATCGAGTGGTGCGCCGCCGGACGCGGTCGGGGGCATGCGTTCGCTCCATCGGTCGTTCTGTTCGACTTGACAAACACGGGCGTGCTCGTTCAGTGTAAGGCACTATGCGTTCGATATGGCGAACATGTACCCGTGTCCTGGGGCGGGATCTTCTCCGTGACATCGGACTGGTCTGCCTCGCCGACGCCATCGTGGGCATCTCCTACGGCGCGATCGCGGTGGGCTCCGGTTTCCCGGTCTGGGCCCCGATGCTGCTTTCGGTCCTGGTCTTCGCCGGCGCCTCGCAGTTCATGTTCGTCGGCATCATCGCCGCGGGCGGCAGTCCGATCGCCGCCGTGGCGGCGGGCCTGCTGGCGAACACGCGGCATCTGCCGTTCGGTTTCGCGATCGGCGACGTCCTCGGCAAGCGATGGGCGTCGAGGATCGCCGGCAGCCACCTGATGGTCGACGAATCGGTCGCGTTCGCCCTGTCCCAGCGCGACGAGAGCCGCCGCCGCGCGGCCTACTGGGCTTGCGGGACCGGACTGTTCGTGTGCTGGAACGCCGGCGTCGTCGCCGGGGCGTATGCCGGGACGGCGATCAGTGACACCGGCGCCTTCGGCCTCGACGCGGCTTTCCCCGCAGTCCTGCTCGCGCTGGTCCTGCCGTCCCTGCGGGACCGCGCGGCCCGGCTGCCGGTGTTCGCCGGTGTGGCCGTCGCGCTGGTCACGACACCGTTCCTCCCCGCCGGGCTGCCGGTGCTGCTCGCCTTGGCCGGCGTGCTGGCCGGGATGACCACGAAGGAACCCGTCGAACCCGAGTCCGAGGGAGTGCGCTGATGGACGGGATCGAGTTGATCATCGCGAGCGGCGTGCTCGCGGCCGGGACCTTCGCCTTCCGCTTCGCCGGGCCGGTCCTGCGGACCCGGGTCACCGTGTCGCCCCAAGCCGAGAAGTTGATGGCGCGTTCCGCCGTCGTCCTGCTGGCCGCACTCGTCGCGGTCACCGCGCTGACCGAAGGGCACGAGTTCGCCGGCTGTGCCCGTCCCGCCGGTGTCCTGGTCGGCGGCGTACTCGCCTGGCGGAAGGCACCGTTCGCCGTGGTCGTCGTCACGGCCGCCGCGGCCGCCGCCCTGCTGCGGCTCGCCGGGGTCCCGTGATGGCCCGGAATCACCGTGCGGACAACCGATCCAAGGCCGACTGGCTCTCGTCGTCCGCGGCGCGGTAGATCAGCAACCGCTGGTCCGGATCCTCGATCGGCATGAGCACTTCGAACTGCACCGTGATCACGCCCGCTTCCGGATGCCGGAGCACCTTGTGCCCACGTCCGTTGACCTTGACGTCCCGTTCGGCCCACAGCCGCGCGAATTCCTCGTCACGAGTGATGAATTCGGCGATGAGGTCGGTCAACGCGCGATCCTCCGGATGCGCGGCCCACGCGGCGCGCAGGTGGGCGATCCCCTCCCGCACGACGCGTTCGCGGTCGGCATAGAACTCCCGCATCTTCGGATGCATCAGGCACAGCCACATCGAATTGCGCTGCGACGGCGGCAGGGTGTCGAAATCGAGGAGCAGCCTCGCCATTTCGCCGTTCCAGGCCAGAATGTCGTAGCGGTGGTTCATCAGCATGGCCGGCAGCGGCGAGAGGTCGGCGACCAGGCGGGCCAGCGGCGGCGCCGCGGCGGTGGCGAGTTTGTCGGTGTTGCGAGGGCGCTGCTTGGCCAGATCGTAGAGGTAGGCGCGTTCGCCGGGGGACAGGCGCAGCGCACGAGCCAGCGCCTCCACCACGTCCACCGAAGGCCGCAGCCCGCGAGCCTGTTCCAGCCGCACGATGTAGTCGATGCTGACCCCGGCCAGTTCGGCGACCTCTTCGCGGCGCAACCCCGGGGTGCGCCGGGACCGCCGACCCGGTGGCAGGCCGAAATCCCGCGGATCCAGGCGTTCACGCCGGGACCTCAGGAACGCCGCCATTTCCTGTGTCGCGTCCACGGTGCGGGTCATCGTTTCGATCCTACCGCCAGGGTAGGACCGGCTTTCCCAGGAAGTTCCTTCCCTTAACGCTCCCTCGCGGCGGGCACAGACTTCGGTTTCGGCAACGGATCACGAGCACAGGAGGACACGATGCCGCTCACCCTCGACACCTACCGGCTGCTGGGCCGCTCCGGGCTGCGGGTCTCCCCGCTGGCGCTGGGCGCGGCGACCTTCGGCACCGACTGGGGCTGGGGCGCCGAGCAGGACGATGCGCGCAAGTTGTTCGACCTCTACGTCGAGCGCGGCGGCAACTTCATCGACACCGCCAACACCTACACCAATGGCAGTTCCGAGCGCATGCTGGGCGAATTCACCCGCGACAACCGCGAAAGCCTGGTGCTGGCGACGAAGTACACGACGCTGCGCCGGCCCGGCGATCCGAATTCCGGGGGCCCGCACCGCAAAAGCCTGTTCGCGTCGGTGGAAGCCAGTCTGCGGCACCTGAACACGGACTACCTCGATCTGCTTTACCTGCACGTGTGGGATTTCACGACACCGGTCGAGGAGATCCTGCGTGGTATGGACGATCTGGTCCGGCAGGGCAAGGTCCTGTACGTGGCGATGTCGAACGTCCCGGCCTGGCAGATCTCGCGCATGCAGGCGATCGCCGACCTGCGCGGCTGGTCGCCGCTGGTCGCGTTGCAGATCGAATACAACCTGATCGAGCGTGGCGGGGAGCGCGACCTGATCCCCATGGCACGCGAAATGGGGCTGGGAGTGGTCCCTTATTCGCCGCTGGCCGGCGGGGTGCTCACCGGCAAGTACAGCCGCGACGACCTGGCCGTGGCGGACGCGGGAGCCGGCGACGGGACCCGCAAGAACTTCAACGCCGCTGTCGGCGTGCTCACCGAACGCAACCTCGCGGTGGCTGAGGTCGTGAAGGAGGTAGCCACGGAGTCGGGCCGCACACCCGCCCAGGTCGGCCTGGCCTGGACCCTCCGGAACCCGGGCGTGACGGCATCGATCATCGGCGCGCGCACCCCCGCGCAGCTGGAGGACAACTTGGGCGCGCTGGACGTCGACTTCACCGCCTCGCAACTGGCTCGCCTCGACGAGGCCGGCGCGATCGAACTCGGTTTCCCGCACGACATGCTCGCCGGCGAGAGGATGCGCGAGGTGACCCAGGGCGACATGAAGATCGTCGGCTCGAAGTGGGCGCCCCTTGATGAGGGGTATTGCGGGGGTGCTTTTGAGTAGAAGTACGCACGACGCGGTCGGCCGCGTCGCGTAGCGTTTTGATCGTCGGCAGTGCGGGCGGAGGAGGCCGTACTGCCGGCGCCATACTGTGCCGATCGTTACCAATGCGACCACAGCCACGGCGGAAACGGGTCTATACAGCCAGATTGGCCGCGGTCGGTCTCCGCCTACTTTTGGTCGGATTGGTCAATGGGGAACGAGGGCGCCGGTTTGGCCGCCTCACCAGGTCACCGGGAGTTCGTGGACGCCGTAGACGACCATGTCGTGTTTGAATTTCAGGCTTTCCACGGGCTCGGCCAGCGCGAGGGTGGGTATGCGCCGGTAAAGCGTGCCATAGACCACCTGGAGCTCGACGCGCGCGAGCGGCTGGCCGAGGCACTGGTGGACGCCGTAACCGAAGGCGACATGGTGTCGCGCCTTGCGGTGGATGTCGAGCCGGTCGGGATCCGGGAACACCGCGGGATCGCGGTTCGCGATGTCGCCCGCCGCGACGATGCCGTCCCCGGGCCGGATGTGCCGCCCGTCGAGTTCGATGTCCTCGACCGCGACGCGCCGGCGGCCGGAGTGGGTGATGGTGAGGTAGCGCAGTAGCTCCTCGACCGCGTTGGCGATCAGGCCCGGGGAATCGGTGTCTCTGATTTCGGCCAGTTGGTCCGGGTGCTGGAGAAGGGCGACCGTGCCAAGGGCGATCATGTTCGCCGTCGTCTCGTGCCCAGCCACGAGCAACAGCTGGGCCGTCCCCGCGATCTCCTCTCGGCTCATCGCGCCGGTGCGAAGCTGCCCCACGGTGAGCCGGGAGATCAGGTCGTCGCCGGGCTCCTTGTTCTTCTTGTCGACGAGCTCGCCGAGATAGGCCAGCAGTTCTTCGGTCGCCGCGAGCGACTCCTCCGCGGTGCTCTCGCGGGAGATCAGCTTCTTGCTGACGCGGTGGAAGAAGGCACGATCGGCGTAGGGGACGCCGAGGAGTTCGCAGATGACCAGCGACGGCACCGGAAGCGCGAAGGCCTTGACCAGATCGGCCGGTTGGGGCCGGCTGAGCAGATCGTCGATCTTCTCGTCCACGATCCGCTGGATGCGGGGGCGCAGCGCCTCCATCTTCTTGACCAGGAAGTCGCCGGTGAGCAGGCGCCGCCGGGCGGCGTGCTCCGGGTCGTCCATGTTGATGAAGGCCTTGAACCGTCGCCGCCGGGCGGCGATGCCGGGGGTGGGGTGCGGGTAGCCGGGGTGCTCGGTGTCCGAACTCGTCCGGGTGCCCGCGAGCACCGCTCGCACATCGTCATACCGTGTGACCAGCCAGGGAGTGCTTCCGTCCCACAGTCGTACCCGGGAGACGGGTTGCTCCCGCTGCAGCCGGGCCAGTTCGGGCGGCGGATCGAAGGGACAGCCCGCATCTCGCGGCAGGGGAAAGGCGGGGGAGACCTCCGTCATGTGGCCTTCTTCCCACTTGGTGAACGACCGTTTGGCGAATTACTGAACAGATGTTAGGGACTCCGGTGAGCGGGTGTCAACGGCGGTAACCCGATTGGACTCGCGACGAAAGCGTTGGCAGCAAAGAAAAGCCGGGCATTTCGTTCAGGCGAGCAGTCCGGCCTCACCAGTGCCGACCTGGAGCGGTGCCGCGGCGCTGGAGGCAGTAGGGGAACAAGCGCCGGTCTCGGCGGGTTGCGCCGGAAGAGACGTTGCCCCGACACGGCCGATGGTGCCCAAGAAGGAGTCGCGATGACCGAGCTGCTGCCGTTGACACCGGACCAGTTGCTGAGCACGACGCGAGCGGTGCGCAAGCGGCTCGACCTGGACCGGCCGGTGCCGCTGGAGGTCGTCCGTGAGGCACTGGAAGTGGCGCTGCAGGCACCGTCGGGCGGCAACCGTCAGCACTGGCATTGGATCGTGCTGACCGATCCGGCGGTCAAGGCCCAGGTCGCGGAGTACTACCGCCGCTCCCATCTGGCCTACAGCGGCGCGCGTCAGGTGACGGACACGTCGACGGCCCGGCTCGCGTCGAGTTCGGACTACCTGCGCGAGGTGCTCGCCGACGTGCCGGTGCTGGTGATCGGCGCGATCGAGGGTGAACTGCCCGCCGGCAATCAGGCCGGGATGTGGGGCTCGCTGTTGCCGGCCGCCTGGAGCCTGGCACTGGCGCTCCGGGCCCGCGGGCTGGGCACCACGTGGACGACGCTGCACCTGACCTACGAGCGTGAAGTCGCCGAAGTGCTCGGCATCCCGCCGGAGGTGCACCAGGGTGTGCTGCTGCCGGTCGCCTACACGAAGGGCACCGACTTCCGGCCCGGCCCTCGGGTGGATCTGGACTCGGTGTTGCACCTCAACGGTTGGTGATCGGCGCGTCGAGACGGTGAGGCCGTCCCGAAGCGTGCGGTGTAGGGGGGTGGGCATGCCCAGCAAGTGGGCCCGCCTACACCGCACGCCCGCCGCCGCGAGCCCGGGGGCGGCGCCCGAGCGCACCGCCCCTGGGACCATCAGCGGCTCGCCGCCAGGGTGCGCATCGTCCGGGGGATGGCGATGCGGATCCCGACGGTGGTCCGCGAACGGGTCACTTGGTCGCGATCTTCTGCCCGACCAGGATCAGGTTGGCGTTGGGGATGTACTGCGAGTTCAGCTGCTGCAGGTGCTGCCAGCCGCCGGGGGTGCCCAGCCGGCCGGCGATGCCCGACAGGGTGTCGCCGGCGACGACGGTGTAGTCACCGTTGGGGTTCGACCCGGTCACACCGGCCGGGGCGGCCTTCTTGGTTTCCGTGGTGGTTTCGACCTTGGCCGGGCCGGGCTGGGTGGTGGCGGCGCCCGTCGAGGCCGTACCGCCGCCGGTCTGTCCACCGAAGTTGGCGAACTTGGCCGGGCCCGCACCCGTGTGGCATTCCCACGGCGCTGAACCCTGCTTCGCGTAGATCCGGTCCGCGACGATCTGCTGCTGCGCCGGAGTGGCCTTGTCCGCGGTGGGGGCGAACTGGCCGCCGCCGTTGGCGAGCCATGTCCCGGTCACGATCTGGAACAGGCCGGCGGGCCGGCCGGCCCGGATGCCCGCCGCGGTGTTGTTGACCGCGGTCGGATTACCACCGCTCTCGCACATGATGAGTCCGGCCTGCCCGGGGAAAGCGTCGGCCGTGCCCGCACCGGCGATGCCGATACCGCCGAGCGCGGCGCCCGTGATGGCCGCGGTCGCGCCGGTTCGCCGGAGAACGGTTTTCGTTTTACTGGGTTTGTTGTGACGTCCCACGGTGGGTGGGCTCCTTTTCGCTCGAACACCGCGCAGGGGGCGCCTCCACGCCTGGTTCCAGGCCGCGGGCACCGGGGGTTCGCGGTGGCTTCCGGCCGCTGATCCTCGGGGTAGATCGCAGGTCACCGCGAAAGCGCGAGAAGATTACGAAAGGAAAACGTGGGTGTACATATTCAGTGACAATGGACACAGATCATCAATTCGGGTAGTGATAACACGACTTTCCGTTATTTTCATGACCGGCTATCCGGGCAATGAATCTTGGCTCTACCGCAACGAGACCCGCGGAATTCGGCACCCGGCAGACCTGTTCCGGAGTGCGATTGACAATTTCACACAGAAATCGTCGATCTTCGATTTCTGACGGCGATGCCCGAGCGGCGGCGCCGTTTCGTGGTCACCGGGAACGTGAACCGTCCCGGTGCCCGGGACTCGCGCGCTCACCCTGCGATCGCGATTGCCGACGCTTCGCTACCTCACCGGTTTCGCCGTTGATCGTCCGCGGCCACCCGGAGGGTGCGTCCCGCCGGGGGCGTGCCGGGCCTACGGGGCACAATGGCCGTCTATGGATGGCTTGGTGGGGCGATATCTGGTTGGCCGCTATCGGCTGGTCGATCCGATCGCGTCCGGTGGCATGGGATCGGTCTGGCGGGTCTGGGACGCGCAGGCGCGCCGGTACGTGGCGGCCAAGCTGCTGCGTCCGGCCGACGCGGTTTCGCTGCTGCGGTTCGTGCGGGAGCAGTCGCTGCGGGTGGAGCACCCGCACGTGGCGGCGCCGACGGGGTGGGCGGCCGAGGACGACCAGGTGCTGCTGACCATGGACCTGGTCCGCGGCGGCACCGTGGCGCACCTGCTCAGTGACTACGGCACGCTGCCGCTGTCCTACGTCGCGGTCCTGATCGACCAGCTACTGGACGCGCTGGCCGCGGTACACGCGCATGGCATCGTGCACCGGGACGTGAAGCCGTCGAACCTGCTGCTCGAGCCGACTGGGCGGGGCAAGCCGATGCTGCGCCTGGCCGATTTCGGCATCGCCGTGGTGATGGACGAGCCGCGGTTCACGCACAGCCAGGTGATCGGCAGTCCGGGCTATGTGGCTCCGGAGCGCATGCTCCACGTCGATCCCGAACCACGGCAGGACCTCTACGCGGTAGGTGTGCTCACCGCCCGTCTGCTGACCGGGCAGGCGACCGCCGTCGACCGCACCGGTGAGCTGCCCGGGTCGGTGCGCGCGTTCGTCGAGGCGTTGTCGTCGGAATCGCCGGCGAACCGGCCCGAGTCGGCCGAAGCGGCGCGGCGCGAGTGGCGGACGGCGGTCGAACAGGCCGGGGCCGAACCGATCGGCCCGGCCGGTCTGGGCACGATCGAAGTGTTCGAGCGCCTGAGTCCGTTGCCCAGCGGCTTCGGCCCGGACGGCCCGGTCTCCGGTTCGCCCGACCCGGAGGCGACCAATGTGCTGGACACGGCGGCGATTTCCGCGGCCGCCCCGGCTCCGCTTTCCCGGACCCGACCGGACGATGACACCGGTCCCCGGCGACCCGCTCGGGCCGGGCTGGGGCGCCCTGTCGTCATCACGGTGGGGGTCGTGGCGCTGGTTCTGGCGATCGGCATCCCGGTGACACTCTTCCTGCGCGACGCCGACTCGATACAGGGATCGGCCCAACCTCAGCAGCCGGTCGTGGAATCTTCCGCGAGCACCACGATGTCGACCACGACCGCGTCGTCGTCGTCACCGGCGCCCGTCCCTCCGCCCGGATCGCCGGTGACCACGGCGCCCCCCACGCCCGCCGCCGGCGCCACGACTTCGGTGGTGGTGCGGACCGTGGTCCCGGTGGACGACAGCTTCTCGGTGTCGACGACCGACAAGTGCGGTGTGGTCGACTTCGTCGACCATGGCCAGGGGGCTTCGGGGTCCGCCGCCCAGGACAGCGTCGTCGTGCACGACACCTGTGCCGACGGGCACGGGGTGAAGGCGTGGGTGAAGCTGGACGGCACGGCACTGGGCTCGCGCTACAACGGCAACAGCCAGGCCGGAGCGCCGGTGACCTGGTACCCGTTCACCACCCTCACCGCAGGGCAGCGGATCACGCTCTCCGTTTGCCTGGTCGACGGAAGCTCGGGCAACGCACCCGCACGGTGTGGGGAGCGCACCGTCACCCTGGTCGACGGCTGAGGCGAGAAGGCTCAGGAGGCGTTTTTTCGCGGCAGCGGGCCGAAATCCTCGACGGTCCAGCCGCGAGGGTAGCTGCGCGGCTTGGGCCGGTAGGGCCGGGAGTCGGGGCGAGGGGGCAGGAAACGGAGCAAACGACCACGTGCTCGCAGGGCCGCGCGCGCGACCTTGGTGAGCCAGCGCGGAGGCGCCGCGAGCCCGAGTAACGGGGGCAGTTCCGGCGGGAGGAGGGCCGCGATCGTCTTGGGTACGTACACCCGCAGGATCGGCCGCAGCGGCGCCGGGAACCAGTTGACGATGACCGCCAGCACGTCCGCGGCGACTTCGCGGTTCGCGGGGTCGAACGCGGCTCGCTGGGCTCGCTGTTCCCGCAGGAGTCGCTGGAAACCCTCGTAGTCGTCGGGGATCCCGGTGAGTCCCATCAGCCGTCCCTGTGCACGCGCGCTCGCGACCAGGGCCCGGATCTCGTGCTCCGAAAGTGGCCGCCAGCCGTAGTTGCCGATCCACTCGATGGGCGACAGGGTTTGCGACGCCAGCACGTAGAGGAAGTCTTCGTTGGAAATCCCGTAGCCACGGTGAATGCGGTTGAGCACCCGCACGGCGTCGTGCCCGTGTGCGGAGTCCGGCCCCGACCGCTTCATTTCGTATTCGAAGAGCATGGTGTCGTCGAATCGTTTTTGTCCCGCTTCGGCGAAGTTCCGGCTCTCCGCCAGGACGCGGCTGATCGACGGTACGAGCAGGTCGGTCAGCACCGACATTTCGAAGCCGACGCGGTAATCCCAGGGGAATTCGTAGCGGGTGATGATCCGGCAGATCTCGGTGTGGTCGCGTTCGGGATCCAGGGTCTGGATGTGACGCAGGCGCCGGTAACGGTCTCCCATCATGCCGCCTTCCGTGCGACACCGGCCAGAACATGAGTACGCGCCGGTTCTTCGGCGGAGTAGGTCTCGGAGTCGGGCCGCCACGCCGGTGCGTAAACGACGCCGGGTTCTTCGAGGGGCCAGTCACCGAAGAACCGGGCGAACTCATCCGAAGTCCGGCTCAACCCGGGGTTGGTCGTGCCCTCGTAGAAGGCTTTCACCTCGCGCATCGCTTGCTGTTCCATGCTGCTCACGGGATTCTGCGTGGTGATATGCGAAAGCACGAGCATCGACCCCGGCGCCACCATGTCGCGATAGAACTCCACGGCCCGATGGGGGTGCTGGTCGTCGTCGATGAAATGCAGGACGGCATTGATCACGATCGCGATCGGCTCGCTGGGCTCGATCACTCCGGTCTCGGTCACGCGCCGCCAGAGGTCCCACGGCTGGAGCAGATCCCCGGCGATCGCGCGGTGCCGGTCCGGATCCGCCGTGTCGGCCAGCAGCACCTGGGAGTGGGCGAGCGCGATCGGCTCGTTGTCGATGTAGACCACGCGCGTGTCCTGGTCCGGGCGGGCGTCGTCGGCGACTTCGTGCACGTTGTTCTGGGTCGGCAGGCCCGAGCCGATGTCGACGAACTGCCTGATCCCCGACGCGGCGCAGTGCCGGACCGCCCGGCCGAGGAACTGACGGCACGTCAGGGCCGATTTGGGAAAGATAGGCAGCTTCGCCCGGACCTTCTCGGCGAACGCACGATCGATGGCGTAGTTGTGCGTACCGCCGAGGAGGTAGTCGTAGACTCTGGCGGCGGAAGGTCGGTCAAGGCTGCCTTCGATCTCCTTGAGCACTTCATGATCACTCGCCATACCCGAGATGGTCCCATACCGGCGAGTAGGTCGGGTGATCGGATCCGGTGCCTCGGCGCCGGCTCGGATGTCTGAACCACAGGTTCAGTCCCGGGGATGGTAAGGAACCGTAGTCGAGCATGCGCAGACAGTGTTGGTCAGGGGACCTCGCAAGGGGTCCCTGCGACCTGGCGGACGATGTGGGCATGAGCGCCTGTGAGACCGACGTCCCGGCTCCATGCCGTTGCCCAGGAGCCGGGAGGAGATAATGGCCGACACCGATCAACCCGTCGCCGCCTATCAGAAGATACTGGACCGACTGTACGACAACGCCACTTACAGTGCGCAGGCGTACTTCGAAGCGGCAAAGGGTGCCGAATTCCTCGGCAAGGTCATCGTTTTTCTGCCTGCCCTGATGGCCGCCTGTGCCGGGGCTCTGGTCGCGTTGGATTTCTCGAAGGCGTGGGGGATAGCAGCCGCCGCGGCGGGGTTGGTGTCGGCCACCGGATCGTTCCTGGGCGCCGAGCGCAAAGCTCCGTCGTTCAGGGAGTCGGCGCGTAGATATACCCAGCTTCGCCACAAGATAGCAAGCGCCGCCGATTTGGCGACGTTCGCCAGTGTCAAAGACCTCGCCGAAATTGTGAAGAAGCTCGAGGTGGAGTATTCCGAAATAGTGGGGAGAGACGAACCTGTCTCCAACCGGTATTTCAACCGGGCCTCGCGGCGGGTAAAACGCGGTAAGGTGTAGGCCGGTGAACCGGCAGCCGGAAGCGATCAGGTCACCGGCGATGAGCGTCGTCGGCGATGACCGTGCGGGTTTCCGGCCGGGGGGACGATCGGCTTGACGGTCGCATTCCGTCGTGGAAAGAACCGCCCGCCACATTCGGGCTCCGCGGCCGGGGTGCTTTCGGTGGTGGCGGCGCTGTGGTTCGGCGTGGCCGTCGCGCTCGGCGTGCCGTGGTCGCCCGCATCGGCACTCGCGGTCGTGGTGGCCGTGGCTGCGGTGGTGCGCAGCGTCACCCGGTCGCCGATCGATTTCCACAACCGGGCATCGTCGCCGTCGAGGGACTGTTGCTCCCGGCCGGGCTGCTGGCACAACTCCTGCGCGGGCCGGAAGTCTTGCTGATCGGGCTGGTGCTGCTCGGCAACGGCATCGCCTTCACCGCGCCGGTCACCATCGTCCTGTGCGTACTGGCGATCATTTTCTGACCGCATGGCCGGAAGCGCGGCGGCGGCCCGGCTTCGAGCACGTCACCGGAAGGCGCCACGGTAGGTCTGCGGGCTGGTGCCGACGATCCGTTTGAACCGGTCGCGAAAGGCGGTGGGTGAGCCGAATCCGACCTGGCCCGCGATGCGGTCGACGGCGTGATCGGTGGCTTCGAGCAGGTACTGGGCCTGCCGGATGCGGCTGCGGAGCAGCCATTGGAGTGGCGTGGTGCCGGTCTGCTCCCGGAAGCGGCGATTGAGTGTGCGGGTGCTCATGCCGGCATACGCGGCGATGTCGTCAAGGGTGAGGTCTTTGGCGGTGTTCTCCTCGATCCAGCGCAGCACCGGTTCCAGGATGGACCCCCGTGGGGTGGGCGGCTGGTCGTGGACGATGAACTGAGCCTGCCCGCCCTCGCGTTCCAAAGGCATGACGGACAACCGGGCGGCGTCGGCCGCTACCGCGGAGCCGTGGTCCCGGCGGATCAGGTGCAGACATAGGTCCAGACCAGCGGCGGCTCCGGCCGAGGTGAGCAGGTGACCGTTGTCCACGTAGAGGACATCGGGGTCGACGTCGATGGCGGGATAGCTGTCCGCGAGCAGGCCCGCGGCGACCCAGTGGGTGGTCGCGCGCAGCCCGTCGAGCAGTCCGGTGGCGGCGAGGATGAACGCGCCGGAACAGATCGACGCGATCCGGGTGCCCTTGGCCGCGGCCAGCCGCAACGCGTCGACGACCTCGCCGGGGACCGGGGTGGTGAGGTCGGAGCAGCCGGGGAGGATGATCGTGTCCGCGTCGTCGAGGGCGTCCAGACCCCACGGCGGCTGCAGCGTGAACGCTCCGGCGTCGACAGTCGAGGTGGGGCCGCAGATCCGGACCCGGTAGGGGAGCCGGCCGTCGGGCAGCCGGGTGCGGGAGAACACCTCGATCGGGGTGGACAGGTCGAACGGAATGACCTTGTCCAGGGCGAGCACGGCCACGGTGTGCATGGCGACAATCTACGTTCTCGTCGGTCTACGGCCAAGGGCCTGATCAGCCCATCTGCTGATTTGTGCTGGTCAGCGTGTTGGCGAGAATCCGTTGGAGTGTGGCAATTCAGCCGATTCCCGTGGCCGCGGGCGGTGACTAGCGTCTGCGTCACCAGCAACAAGGAGGACTGATCCGATTGCTCGCACCGCTCGTGTCGTCCGGCGGGTCCGGCCCGGTGGGCCCCGTCTTCAGATCGTCCACAAAGGACAATGTGCGCCCGTTCGGCGTCGCGGTCACGGGACGAGGCCGATGACGAAATTCCTGCTGTCGGTCCACGTACTCGCGGCCATCGTCGCGATCGGACCGGTGACCGTCGCCGCCAGCATGTTTCCTCCCGCGGCACGCCGCGCCCTGGCGGCATCCGACACCGGCCGGGAGCTCGCCGTTCTCCGTTCCCTGCACCGGATCTGCCGGATCTACGCCGCGGCCGGGGTCGTGGTCGTGGTGTTCGGGCTCGCCACCGCGGGCAGTCTCCGCGTGCTGGGCCAAACGTGGCTGATCATCTCGATCGCGCTGACCGCGCTCGCCGCCGGCGTGCTCGGACTGCTGGTTCTGCCACGCCAGCAACGCGTTCTCGCCTCGGTGACCGGCCACTCGACCGCCGACGACGCACCGGCACGGCTGGCCATGTACACGGGGATGTTCAACCTGCTGTGGGCCGCGGTCACCGTGCTGATGATCGTCCGTCCCGGCTCCACGACGGGGGTGTGAGGCATGGATTCCTTGCGGGCACTGAAGATCGCCGCGAGCGGGGAACTCGCGACCTTGGCCGTGCTGCTGGCCAACCTGGCCACCGTGCACCGGCCGGAGTTGTCGTCCTCGGCCGGACCCGTGCACGGATGCGCCTACCTGTTCGTCATCATCCTCACCGTCCGCCTGAGCCGGGCCACCACCATACGGGTGGCGGCACTGGTTCCCGGCATCGGCGGGCTGATCGTCCTGCGGCAACTCGCGCGGGCGGCGCGCGAGGAAGACTCGCTGAGCGGCCGTGTTTCGTGACGCCGCCCGTGTCTACCAGCCCCAACGGGAGGCTGGGGCCGAGGCGGCCGGGGTCTCGACGTCGAGAAAGTTGTAGGCGGGCAACGGTCCGACATACTCGACCGCGACCGCCTCGTGTCCGCCCAGTTCGGCGGTGGTCGCCCGGAAGGTCTCGAGCCGGGTCAGTGGCACGAGGAACGCCCGGCGTTCGGTGAGATGGTCGTCCTGGTCGAGTTCCGCTTGGGCATGCGCGAGCGCCGAGACCGGTTCGAGCAGCGCGTCCGATCGGCGTCGCCGCCATCCGACCAGGCGGCGCCCGATCTGTTCGCCCTGCCGGACCCGGGCGGCCAGGTCGAGGCCGGCGTACGGCCGGGTCTCGCCTTCCTCGAAAATCGCACGCAGCGCGGCATCGTGGTCGAACTTCAGATAGACGTGCACTTCGGCCATCCCGTCGAGCCGATCGAGGTGTGCGCGCAGGAGCCCGGCGGTGGGAGCGAGCACCTCCGCGCGCACGGCGTCCTCGTCCTCCGCCACGGCACCGAACCGCAACGGCACGACCGGACCGTCCAGCACGAGACCGGAGAGCAGTCCTAGCTGCACCAGCGCGTTCTCACCGGTCACACCCGCGCCCCGCGGCAGTTCACTCACGATGGCGGCCAGGTCGTGCCAGACCACGAGGCGGAACGACGTGCCGGGCGGCATCGGGTGCCCGGCACGCGCCACCGCGTGCAGCGCGAGCCTCACTGTCCTTTTCGTTCGGGCGCGGGGTCGACGGGGTTCATCGGAGCTCCCGGGGCCGCGGGCACCGGATCGGTCAGGAGCCCGAAGGTGCCCGCGATTCCCTGGCCGACCGCGCGAGGGCCGGTCGTCGTGGTCACCGCCGCGGGCTGCGCGTCGAGTCGCTGCATCGCCTCCAGATACCGGATATAGGTGTCCACGCTCGCGATGACGACCTTGACCTGGATCGTGAGCAGTTCGATTCCGATCAGCGAGACCCGGACGGTCGCGTCGATCACGAGTCCCTTGTCCAGCAGGATGTTCAGCGCTTCGGCCAGCCCGCCTTGGGCGGGCGCGGCAGGAGCCGTCATGGTTGGGAAATCCTTTCTTCGAGAACGGCGCGCAGTTCGGTGAACTGACGGTCCAGCGCGATCAGTGCGGTGCCGAGCCGTTCGATCTCCTCCGGGGAAAGCGATCCGCTGTCCACCCGGCGCAGGGCTTGCCGTTCGAGGAGGTCGCGCACGATTTCCAGGACGGCGACGACCAGGCGGCCGAGCCTCTGCCCCGAATCGGCCGGGACGCGAGGGGTGCTCACGGGACCGAACCGAGCAGCAGACGCAGATCGAGCCGGATCAGGTCGATTCCGGCAAGGGAGATGATCACGTCACCGGTGATCACCGCGCCGCGGTCCAGCACCCGGTCGAGCAGGTCGACCAGTCCGTCGGCGGACGGCGTGATCGCATACTCCTCAGGCATCGGCGGTCAACTCCTGACGCGTGAACGAGTAGGGCGGCCACGGACCGGTCAGCTCCACGCTGTCCCACCGCCGGATCTCGGCCTGGAACCCGGCCTCCCGGTCGGTCCGTACCAGGTACGCGGTGTCGAACAGGATGTCGGTCGCCCGACGGGTCCGCGGCAGGATTTCGGTGGCGTAAGGAGCAAGCGCGTCCTGGATTTCACCGGCGCGTGCCCGCTCCTCATCCACCGCCGAAAGCCGTTTTCGGCGCAGGGCGAGATATTCGGTGCCGGTCAAGCCGTCGGTGGGAACCTGCTTCCTTTCCCCTGGCCGGCGTCGTGCGCGAACGCCCCATTCGCGATGCCCGTCGATCCGGTCGAGCCAGCCGCTCGCCTGCTCGTGCCGATCTTCGAGCAGAGCGATCGCCGCGTCCCTGTCCCGCAGAACCGTGCCGAACCGCAGCGGCAGCACGGGCTGGTGCCGGAACACCGTGCGTACCACGGCGTCGTGACGCCGGGCGAGGACCACCAGCGGATCGTCCTCCGCGGGCTCGCCCGCCCACCGCGAGGGATCCACCTCCGCGAACCGCGCGAGTTCCACTTCGGCCACCACGAGCCCGAGGCCCCGGTGGGCGAGCAGGAAGAGCTGCCGATCGAGTTCGAACGGCCGGTCCCTGGTGATCACGTAGGCGCAGAGCCCGCGACTCATCGCCGTTCCTCCAATGCTTTTTCCAGGTCGCTGACCCGCTCCAGCAATTCGGTGTTCCGTTGCCGGAGTTCCTCGGTCCGGTGCCGGAGCTCCGCGGGCTGCCCGGCGTGGGGCGTGAAGTACGGATTGTCGCTCCACCAGTCCATGCCCATTTCGCGCGCGGTCTGAGCGGACGCGACGAAGAGCCTCAGGCGCAACGTCAGCAACTCGACGTCGACCACGCTGACGGCTATTTCGCCGACGATGACCACACCCTTGTCCAGCACGCGTTCGAGCACGTCGGCCAGTGAGCTCGAATTGTTGTCCACAATGGATCCCTACAGGTCGGTGGTTCCCCGGGTGTAACGCCTCAACCGCTCACAGGCGAGCAGCTCACCTGCCGCATCGACATCGACCCGGTAGGTCGCCAGCACGGTGGTGGTGGCCGGAATCCGCTCCAGTTCGACCACGTCGACCAGCACGGACCAGCCGCCGTCCTGGGTCTTCCGGACGCCGGTCACGCCCTCCGGTTCCCGGCCGATCAGCGCTCGGAACTGGTCCAGGGCGGCCCCGATGACGACCGCGGCCGGATGGGGAGGTGGCTCGGCTGAAACATTCATCGTGTGCTCCATCGCCACACCGCGGGGTGCGCGTTAGCCGGTCACGAAAAGATCTGCGGTTTGCCGGATCACGCATACCGCCGAATGGACCAGTCGCTTCATCGGGATTTTATCTATTGTGGACAGACGAGGTCCACTTCGGTCAAATGCGGCAGGAAGACGAAATGCGTTGTCCGGCCGGACTGTCCACATCGGATCACTGATGCCGGGCCGCGGGCGGCTGGAACGGGCCTGACGCTCAACTGAGCAGGAGGAGGGCGTAGTAGGCCAGGAAGTGCTCGACGGAATACGGGCTGCCGGTGGTCTGTGGCAAGGAGGCGGAAGTGTGGTGCCGTGCGGCGTCGAGCATGACCGGGACCCGGTCGTCGTCGCTGGGGAGAGTGCACGCGAGGCGATGCCAGCACCAGGCGCGATGCAGGTTGAGACCGTGAAGGTGAGCGATCTGCCCGTCGGAAGGATCGCTCACGGTGGCCGGGGTGAACAGGGCGGTGGGCTGCCGCTTCGCGATGCCGGGGAGGAACCGGCGCAACCAGTCGGTGAAACCGGTCGCCGGCAACAGCCGCGCCATCAGTTCGGCCTCGGCCAGCGCCGGGGACAGGAAGTCGGCGCCGGATGGCTCCCATGCGCCCGGATAGTCGCTGTCGGAGCCGAACCATCGCCTGGCTGTTTCGGTGATGACCTGCAGCAGGCGGGGTTCGTCTCGAGCCGCGCGGTATTCGGCGTAAGGCAGCGCGCGGGAAAGCCCGAACGCGCCGTTGGTATGCACCCCATGCCGCACCGGATACGTCGCTTGCGGGAGCCAGTCGAGGTAGCGGGTCACGAACACCACGCTCAATTCGTGGAGCGCGGCCGACCAGCGTGCGGCGTCCGGGTCGGCCCACGTGGCGGTCTCGTGGGCCAGTTCCAGCAGCGCGGACCAGCCGTAGGGGCGCTGGTTGGTGCGCTGCTCGTCGCGTGCGAAGTAGGCGGCCTCGGTCGTCAGCGCCTCGACGGTCAGGTGTTCGTTGAGCGTCCGGCGGATCTCTGTTGCCGGCACGCTGTCGGCATGATGGCGCAGCAGGCGCACCAGCACCCAGAACATCTCTACACAGGAGTGCCAGTCGTAGCTGCCGTAGAAACACGGGTGCAACTGCCGTGGGGTGGGGACAGGCGCCGCGGCGGTGTGCCGGTGCAACTCGTGGTGTGGATACTCGCGCACCACGTTCGCCAACGCCACCCGGGCCAGATCACCAGCACTGGCCTTCAGCAGCCGGCGCCGCTCAGTTTCCCATTCGGTCACCGGCACACCCCTTCGGATTCCGTACCCCGCGGAACAACCCACTATAAGACCGGAATTGTTCGCCACGGTCGGCTCTGTGCCCCGGATCCGGTTGCCGTCATCGGTGAACGGGCCGCCTACCGAGGATGTAATGTTGTCGTCGCTGGAATTTCGAATCTGAACAGTGCGCGACGTGCCGGCAACTTGTATTGACAAGTTGATCACCACGCGGGGAGGCTGCTGGCGTCACCAGCCCGCGCTCCGTCGCGCGAGGGCGGCTTTCCCGGCAAAGGAAGTCCTCATGTCCGATCTCTCCCGTCGCCGCGTTCTCGGCTCCGTCGGCGCCGTCGCCGCGGCCACCGCCGGTCTGCTGCCCCGTAGGCGGTCGCGATCAGGGCTTTCATCGGTGTCCTCCGGTCAAACGGACCACGCGGTCCGGTTAGCCGCGGACGAGGTCATTTCGCGACAAAGGACGACCTGATCGCCGCGATTGTCAGAAAGGACGTCGACGCGCTTGATGCCGCCGGTCAACGCCTGCTGGCGTCCCCGGACCCTGGGGCCGCACTGCTGGAATTCCTCACCGAGGCAAGCGGCCGGCGGGAACAGCGGGATGTGTCGTTCCTCCTCAACGTCGCCGATGGCGGCGCCGAGGTGATCGCGCTCCGCGACCGGCTTTACCGGACGATTCGCGCACTGGTGGACCGCGCACGCGACCATGGTGCGTTACGGCCCGACGTGACCTGGACCGATGTCGTCCTGCTGATGTGCACGCCGAACTGTGTCGTCGAACACCTGCGAAGCCCGGCACCTGACCTGTGGCGGCGCTATCTCGGCATCATCTTCGACGGCCTACGCCCCGAAGGCGCCCATCGGCTGGCGCAACCGCCCCCGACCCTGTCCTGACAGTCCCGCGTGGCCTCCGATAATCGGTGGCGCTGTCTCGATTCGTGGCCGGATACTCCGACCCGTGCAGGGTTTCGTGGACGACCGGTTCGCACCGGTGGGCGCGGTGTTCGAGGAAGGCCTGGCCAACGGCGCCGAGGTAGGTGCCTCGGTGTGCGTGAACGTCGACGGCCGGACAGTGGTCGATCTGTGGGGCGGGTTCGCCGACGCGGCCCGGACCCGGCCGTGGCAGCGGGACACGATCGTCAACGTCTATTCGGTCACCAAGACCATGACGGCGTTGACCGCTCTGCTGCTCGCCGACCGCGGGGAGGTCGACCTCGCCGCGCCGGTGGCGCGGTACTGGCCGCGGTTCGCGGCAAACGGCAAGGAACGGATCACGCTCGCGCACCTGCTGAGCCATTCCTCGGGCCTGTCCGGGTGGGAACAGCCGGTCACGGCGGCGGACCTGTACGACTGGGAGAAGGTGACCGGGCTGCTGGCCGCGCAGGCGCCGTTCTGGACGCCCGGCACAGCCAGCGGGTATCACGTTCTGACGCAAGGCTTTCTGGTCGGCGAAGTGGTGCGCCGGGCCACCGGACGCACGGTGGGCGCGGTGTTCCGGGAGGAGATCGCCGAACCGCTGGGCGCCGATTTTCACATCGGCCTGCCCGCTGAGGAGGACGCTCGCGTTGCCGAACTGATCCCCCCGGCAACGGGTAAGGCACTGTTCGCGGACCCGACCCCGTTACAGGTCAACGCGGCGACCAACCCGCAGGTCGACGTGGCCGCCACCCGCGGCCGGGCCTGGCGCGGCGCCGAGATCCCTGCCGCCAATGGCACCGGCAACGCTCGCGCGATGGCGACCGCGCTCGCGGTCCTCGCCTGCGGTGGTGTGGCCGGCGGCCGGCGCCTGTTGTCCGAGGCCGGTTGCCGTCGGGCACTCGAGGTTCGGGTCGAAGGCCGGGATCTCATCCTCGACCTGCCGCTGCGCTTCGGTCTCGGCTTCGCCGTCTCCGCCGGGATGATGCCCAACCCGAACACGCTCTACTGGGGCGGGCTTGGCGGGTCGCTCGTCATGGTGGATCTCGACGCTCGGACCACGTTCGCCTACGCCCCGAACCGGATGACCGACACGCTCTCCGACGTACGCGGCCTGGGCCTGGCCATGGCCATGTGGGAAGCGATGGCCCTGATCTGACCGACCGGCCACGCCGTCTCACGGTTGCCGCGTGAATCGAGACATTCCGGTAGCGGCGAGACCGGAATACTGGCGCAGCGGCACGCGGACCAAAGGGTAAACGGACAGGCCGACACGAAACGGTCGTCGGCCAGGTTGTCGTGGAAGGTCCACTTCGGACAGATCGATCAGATTCGCTTGCGGACCGGTGCATGACATGTCAAGCTCCGGGCGGTAGGCTGGCCGCATGTCCGAGACTTCCGCGCGCTGGCTTGATCCCGCCGAGAAGGCCGCCTGGCTGAGCTACCGGCAGATGACAAGGCTGCTCGACGCGCAACTCGCGAGCGATCTGCAGGCCGATTCCGGACTGTCCGAATCGGACTACGACGTGCTCGGCACGCTCAACGACTCGGAGGTGACCTGGTGCCTGAAGGATCTGGGCGCGCGCCTGCTCTGGTCGCAGAGCCGCCTCTCCCACCACATCGCGCGGATGGCCGCGCGTGGGCTCGTCGAGCGGCTGCTCTGCCCGACGGACGGCCGGGGCACCGATGTCGCGATCACCCCGGCCGGCCGCGAGGCGATCGTCGTCGCCGCGCCCGGTCACGTGGAGTCGGTGCGCCGCCATTTCTTCGACCATCTCAACGCGGCCGATATCAAGGCGCTGACCGGGATCGGTGAGAAGATCAACGAGCACCTGCGGGCCGGGCTGGACCAGACCCGGATCTGAGCTGCCGGGATTCCGCGGTCACGCGAGCGCGCCGGCACGCGGGGGCGGAAATTTCGATGCCGCCTCAACCAGGCGACACCGTGGCTCGCCGGGAGGGTCAGGCGGTAGGTTCACAGCGTGGCCGGCGATTCTTCGGTAATTGGGCGAGTCGGTGAGCTCACCCACGCCACCCGCGGCCAGGGGGGTCCTGGCGAGGTGCGGGTCAAGATCCGTGGCGGCACGGAGATCTTCCTGGCCTGGTCCGAACGACCACTGCCGGCCGGCAGTCCCGTGCTGGTCGTGGAATCCCGCGGCCCGCGCGCCGTCGGTGTCGTGCCCTGGTCGGACCTTCCTGACACTCGATGACGAGGAGAGCACCATGTTCGGTTACCACGTTCCCGCGCCGGACCAGGCGATGCTGATCTCCGGTGGCCGGGGCGGGCACGGGGACAGTCCGTTCCGCGTAGTGACCGGGCACGGCAGTTTCGTGCTGCCGTTCTTCCGGAAAGTCCGGTTCCTGACGCTCGCGATGTGCGAGGCCGAAGTCGCCGAAGCGTGTGTCACCAGGCAGGGCATCGCGCTCAACGTGCGTGCCGTCATCGCGTTCAAGGTCGGCAACGACGAGGAGAGTATCGTCAATGCCGCGCAACGCTTTCTGTCCGATCAGGACCAGATGTCCATCCTGACGGGCCGGATCTTCGCCGGTCATCTGCGTTCGATCGTGGGGTCGATGACGGTCGAGGAGATCGTGACCGAACGGCAGAAGCTGGCCACCGAGGTGCTGGACGGGTCGAAGGCGGAGATGGCCAAGATCGGGCTGACCGTCGACTCGCTGCAGATCCAGTCGATCGACGACATGAAACTCGGGTATATCGCCGCGATGGCCGCGCCGCACAACGCCGCGATCCAGCGGCAGGCCCAGATCGCGCAGGCGCAGGCGAACCAGGCGTCGGCCGAGGCCGAGCAGGAGTCGCAGCGGCGGCAGGCCGAGTACGCCCGGCAGACCGCGGTCGTGCAGGCGCAGTACAAGGCCGAGGTCGACCGGGCACAGGCCCAGGCCTCGCAGGCCGGGCCGCTGGCGCACGCCCAGGCCCAGCGCGAGGTGATCGCCATGCAGACCGAACTGGCTCAGCGCGAGGCGGAACTGCGCCAGCAGCAACTGGTCGCGGAGGTCGTCAAGCCGGCCGACGCCGAAGCCGAACGCGTGCGCATTCTCGCCGAGGCGGAGGCCGAGAAGATGCGCATCCAGGCCGCGGCCGCGGCTTCCTACGACCGGGTCGCGCTCGACCGGATGCTCATCGACCAGCTGCCCCAGATCGTCAAGGAGGCCGCCGTCGGCCTGTCCGGGGCGAACGTCAACATCCTCAACGGTGCCGACGGACTCGGTGAACTCGCCTCCGGGCTGGTCAGCCAGGGTCTGGCGATCCTGGACTCGGTGAAGAAGGGACTGGGCGATTCTTCACCGGCCGCCGGGGAAATCGAGCCCTGATCACTCTGAACCCGCCCACGAAATCGAATGTGGACCGGAAAAACCCGGCCGGGGTGCCTCAGCCAACGTAGTGGGCGTCGGCCTGGGCGGCCTCGCCGACACACAAGCCACTGGACATCACGAGCGTGTCGTGAATCCGGGACTTGACGGGGTGAACGCCTCGGCGTCAGGACCGGAAGGCCTCGTTGAGGATCGTCATCCTGTCCGGGCGCCCTTCGAGCAGGATCAGGCTGAGCACGACGAGGGGATCGAGGTCGGGGGCGTGGTGCGTTTCCAGGGTCCGGACCGTTCTCCCGGGCTCCGATTGCTGACACACCTCGAGAACCACGCTTTCGGCGACGATGACGTCGAACCGGAGCCGCGTGCGGAACCTCCGGCGGTGAATGCGATATTCGCGGGTCCACAGCCGCACGACGTTCTTGTGCCGCTCGCCGACCTGCTGCCCCCGCGCGGACAGCAACGGCCGTCCCCGGGCGAAGTCGATCACCAGGCGCGGCTCGTCGCCGACGCGATCCTGGCCGCCCAGTACGGCTTGACGGCGCGGGCCGGACTGCACGGAAAACGCCCGTGCGGTCCCGTCCTCGCTGGAGAAATGCGATCCGAAGCGCCACATTCTCACCGTGCCGGGCCGTAATCCCGCTCTGCTGCCGTGGTCGTCGGATCGGCTGAACACGATCTCAGTCTATGCGCCGGTCAACGGCTCCAACTCGGGAAATCTCCGTGGCAGTATGGCTGAATGCCGTCCGAACCTGTTGTGGACCTGCGCGACCCGGCCATTCTGGCCGATCCCCTCCGTGGCTACGACCGCATTCTCGCCGAGTCACCGATCTGCTGGGCCCGGCTGCCGAATGGCGAGGAAGGGTGGCTTGTCACCCGGAACGACGACGTCCGCGCGGTGCTCACCGACCCGGCCGTGCGCAACGATCCCACCGGCCTGCCGGGGAAAGGTGCGCAGACCCAGGAGCAGGCGCTTCTCGCGCTGGGCACTCCACCCGAGCACCTGCCCTACCTGCGGGCGAGTCTGCTCAGCCTGGACGGTGCCGAGCACGCGCGGCTGCGCCGCGGCATCAGCCACGCCTTCAGCGTGTCCCGTGTCGCCAAGCTACGGCCTCGTGTGCAGCAGATCGTCGACCAGTTGCTCGACGATCTCGAAGCCGCGTCGGGTTCCGGGAACACACCGGTGAACCTGCTCGACCGGTACGCCTACCCACTGGCCATGACCGTGGTCGGATCACTGGTCGGCGTGCCCGAGGCGGACCAGGCGGACTGGTGGCACTGGGGCAAGGTGCTGGTCGGCGGCGCTCCCGCGAAGATCGCGAAGGCGATGGGAGAGATGATCTCCTTCTGTCACGCCCTGGTCGACCTGCGCCGGGCCCAACCACGGGACGACCTGATCAGCACGGTCGCCGCGCACGACGAACTGACCGATATCGACGCCGTGGCCGTGCTGATGTTCCTCGTGCTCGCCGGGCACGAGACCATGGCGCACCTGCTGTCCAACGCGGCGCTCGCGCTCATGCGTGATCCCGCCCAGCGAGAGCTGCTCCGCACCGAGCCCGCCCTGTGGCCGGCCGCGGTGCGCGAACTGGTCCGCACCGACGGCCCGGTGCAACTCGCCCGGCTGCGCTACGCGGCGACCGACATCGTGGTGGGTGGCGTGCGGATCGGCGCGGGTGACGCGGTGCAGGTGGTACTCGGAGCGGCCAACCGCGATCCGGCGCAGTTCGCCCATCCGCACGACAGCGACGTGCGGTGGCAGGCCCGGCACGGCCGCCGTGAAGGCAGCGTCGGCTTCGGATGGGGACCGCATTTCTGCCTCGGCGTGGCCCTGGCGAAGCTGGAGGCCGAGGTCGCGCTGCGCAGCCTGTTCGATCGCTTTCCCGCTGTGCGTCCGGTGGCCGAGCCGGCGTGGGTGCCGTTGCCCCGCGGTCGTCACCGCGTCACCCTCGACGTGCGGCTGTACTGAGGACTTCCGGAGTCATCGCGGCGCGCGGGCGAAGAAGTCGACCGGCATCGTCATTTCGGCGGCCGAAGCCCCGCATTCGAGCATCCACAGCGCCGCGGCGGGACCGAGACTCTCGCCCAGGGCGCGGAGTGCGTCCGGATCGGGGGCGACCGCTCGCGCCTGCTCCAGCCCGCGCACGAACGCGTCCGGGTCCCAGCCGCGTGGGTCGGCGTCGCCGAGGCAGTGCGCCCCGTCGGTCATCGCGGTCAGCGCCGCGGGTGGCAGCGGGCCGGTCACGCCGAGCAGGCCGTGGGTGCGTTCCCCGGCCAGAATCCCCATCCAGCGCGAACTTTCCGGGGTGGGACGGGGTCCGGTCCAGCGGGGTCGCGGGTCCGTGTCCAGGAGCGTGTCCGTTCCGGGGGCGCCGGATCCGGCCCAGCGGCCGGCCCACTCGACGGCCAGGCCTGGCGCACTCCGGCCGGCGGGGTTGTGGAACCGGGCCATGTCCCACCGGTTGCCGACCGCGACGGCGGCGAAGTCGCGGTGCGGCCAGACCCGTGCCTCCCACCAGAACCCCCACGGGAACGCCGCGGTGTGCCCCCACCACCAGTCGTCGCCGAGCTCCGGGTCGGCGAGTTCGAAGGTCAGGCCGGCGAACGAGCGGACGCCGTGCGGACTCGGGCGTGCGAGCCGCGGGGTCACCATGGTGGTCAGCGAGTCCGGGCTGACCAGACCGTGGTCGCCCCTGGCGGTGCGGAGCAAAGATTGCAGCAGCCGCCCGGCGTCCGCGGCACTGGTGTGCACCCCGACGCCCGGGTAGGCCGCGGTGCGCAGGGGCGGGCTTGGCAGGCACCAGTCGCCGAACGCCATGTAACCCGTCGCCCGGTCGGCGATCCGGTCCGGGGAACCGGTCGCCCAGGGATTCCGTGTGCCGTCGTCGATGCTCGTACCGGTCATCCCGGTCGTGGCGAACACCTGCTTGTGGACGCGGGCACCGTAGGGTTCGCCGGTCAGGTGCTCGACGGCGCCGCCCAGCACACCGACGCCGAAGCTGGAGTACGCGTAGGCACCCGGTGTCGTCACCAGCGGCAGCGCCCCGCCGTACTCCACCGCGCGCCCGACTTCGTGGCGGCGCCGGATGTAGTCGAGGATCGGTTCGGCCGGTGCGTCGAGTGCCGTGGCCGTGACGATGTCGCTGTAGTAGCCGCCCTGGTGGGCGGCGAGCATGGCGGCGGTGACCGGTGGGGGGTCCAGACCACGCACGCCCGAGGGCAGCAGCTGGTCGATCGGTGTGTCCAGGCCGGCCACGCCCTCCTCCACCAACCGCAGGAAGGCCAGCCCGGTAACGGGTTTGGCGAGCGAACCCGCCGGTGCCACCGTCTCGGCGGTCATCGGTGTGCCGGCGCCCAGGTCCGCGAACCCGGTCGCGGTCGTGCGCAACTCGGTGCTCGTCGCCACCGCGACGGCGACGCCAGGGGTGCCGGTGACCGCCGCGAGCCGTGGCAGCACGGTGTCGAGTGCCACCATCACATCGTCGAGCATGTTTCTCCTTGCCGGGGCGATGAGGTGCCATCATCGCGTGCCGTCCGGAGATGGTCACCCCCCGGTGCGGCGAGTCTGCCATTCTCCGTTCTCGCTGACTTCCACGAAATCGTCGTCGCGCCAGGAGAAACGTGTCGACAGGTGCGCGCGGCGGCTGATGGATTCCACGTATTCGGCGATTTCCTGACCGCCGTCGAGCCGGCGCCGGGGGACAGGGCGGCCGTGATCGTCGATCCGGCAGGGGATGAATCCGGCGGTGACGGCACCATCCTCGCCGAGGTGGACCGAGGCGATCATCGTGTTGCGGCTTTCCGGGTGAAACGGGTAGAACGGCATGCCGGGGTCGGGAGTGAAACCGAAGAGTTCCCTCCGCTTGCGTGCCCAGGCCTGGCGTTCGGGGTTGTCGTCGTCGGCGGGAGTCAGCGAGCGGGTGACCGTGACGAAGTTGCCCAGGCCGTGGAAGATCGGGCGGCCGCGATGCATTTCGATGCCGCGGAGGATGTGGGCGTGGTGGCCGAGGACGGCATCGGCGCCGGCGTCGATCGCGGCCCGGGCCAGCGGTCCCTCGTACATCGCCAGGACGGCCGGCGTGTGCACGATTCCTTTGTGGAATGACACGATGACCGCGTCCGCGTTGTCCCGGGCCGCCGCGATGTCCTCGGCGAGCAGGCTCAGGTGGTCCGGTTCGGCGAAGGTGTAGATCCGAGGCGGGCCGCCAGGGTTGGCGCCTTCGGGTTCGTAGTGGGTGAGAATGTGGACGTAGGCGCATCCGGGCTTGGCCGAGGTCGCCCAGGATTCGCGTGGCCCGACGCAGTTGTAGCTCAGGACCGCGATTCGCGCACCGCCGGCATCGCAGACCGCCGGTCGGCGCGCTTCGGCCAGTGTGAGGCCCGCACCGGCGGTGCGCAGACCGGCGGACCGCGCGTGGTGGACAGTGTCGGCAAGCCCCTGCGGCCCGGCATCGCAAATGTGGTTCCCGGCGAGCGTGACGGCACCGAACCCGGCACGGGCAAGCGCGCCAAGGGCGGCCGGATCGGCCGCCGGAGCCGGGATGTCGGTACTCGTCTGGGTTTTCGTGGTGGAGTGGGGCACTTCCACGTGCCCGACCACGAGATCGCCGGTGCGTAGCACGGTCCGGCTCGGCTCGAAGAACGAATCCGGACCGGGTTCGGCGAGGATGAGGTCCCCCACCGCGAGAATGTGCGCCATCGCGATCCAATCCGCTCAGGAATTCAGTTCGCCGAGGTAGACGGCGATCTCCGCGACCAGTCGTTCCGGGCGCTCGCTGGCGACGAAGTGGCCCTCGTCCTCGAACAGCACCGCCTTCGCACGCGGCACGCTACGCGCCGCTCTCAACGCGGACTCGGGTGAGATGACGCCGTCGCGCATCCCGGCGAGGATGAGCACCGGAACATCGATGGTCCGCAGGATCGTGGCGAGTTCCTCGTCGGACGTGGCCTCGGGAAACGGCATGCCCTGGTTGATGCGGGCCTCTTCGTCGCTGTAGTCCAGATGGCGCCGCACAAGTGTCGCGATGGTCTTTTCCCGGATCGCGGTCCGCTCCGGCGTGTCCGTCGAGCCGCCGAGAACGCGGAACTGGTTTTCGATGACGTCGGCGTTCTTCCGGCTCTCGACGATCGCACGGCGGCCCGCCGACGAGGACGTGTCCCCGTTCCTGTCGTGCGGGGTGCCCACCACGGAGATGAGTGCCTTCAATCGTTCGGGATGGCGCCGGGCCAGGTGCCAGCCGATCCCGCCGCCGTGCGAGACGCCGGTGTAGACGAACCGCTCCAGGCCGAGGTGGTCGGCGAACGCGAGCACGTCGTCGGCCCACTGGTCGAGCCACCCCTGTTCCGGCGGCGCGGTCAGGTGGGTGGACCGGCCGAATCCGCGAGCCTGGAGCGTGAACACATGACAGTTGGTGGGGCCGTCCGCGAGCACCGCCGGGTAGGTGTCGAAGCCGGCGGCACTGGAGAGAACCACCTCGTCGCCCGTGCCGTATTCGTCGAACCAGAGTTTGACGTCGCTCAAATCGAAAAAGGGCATGAATACCTCCAGCGGACGCCCGGATTCACCGCGCCGGAACCGGACGGTTCCGGGGGAGCAGGGTCAGCGCCCGGTGCCCGGCCGCGACCAGTAACGGTTCCACCTCTTCCCAGCGCAGGAAGCCCGCGCCGACCATGGCCAGGCAGTTCTCCCGGTACCGGGTGAGGTAGGTCTCGGCCGTCGGATACCTGGCGATGAGCAGATCGGCCGAAAACGTCGTCATGTGGCCGGCCAGCCAGGTCATCGCCTCCGGTTCGGCCATCGGCATCCAGGGAGAGGGCCGGCATTCGCCGGGCACCGGAGTGCTGTGCGGGTGGTACCGCGCGACCGGTGTTTCGACCCAGGGGGTGCGGATCCCGCCCAGGACGTTGCCGTGTTCGTCGCGTGCCAGGGGCACCGCATCACCGATTTCACCGCAAGGCTCCTCCTCGAAGGTGAACCGCTCCGCGTGTGGCGGGGCCTGGCCGTCGGCGACCCACCGGTCCAGAAGCGAAAAGACGGCGCGGGCGACGAAATCCATCCGGGCGTCGCTGGGCGTCTCGAGGATCCGGCGGCTGGGCACCGGCAGGCCGCGACGGCGGTACTGCTCCTGGTTGGTGTCGACGTGGTGTGGGCCGGTGCTGTCGTGGGACGTTCCGGCCACCTGGTAGAGACGGTAGCGATCGGCCGGATCGTCGCTGTCGGCGCGCAGGACCGGACCGTGGGTTTCGGACTCGACCTCGCTGAGCAGTTCGATCACCGGCACGCCATGACTTCCGACGATGCGTCGCGGGTCCCGCATCGTGGGCTGGTCCGGACCATTCGACAGCCCGGGATAGCCGGCGCGGGCCGCCCCTCCGGAGGAAATGGCGATGACGTAACCATCGAAAATCGGTTCTCCGCCGGGGAGCCTTCGGCGTTCGTGAAATCCTTCGCCGAGAAACACACGGCAGAAGGAGCCGGTCATCGACCAGCCCGACAGGTAGGCGCGCGTGATTTCGGGCCCGTCCCACAGCCCGAAGGCGCGCGTCCGGAGCGCCGTGACGACGTCCGCGACGATGTCGTAACGCAGGCTGGGCGCGGGAATCGAGAGCCGGCCGTAACGCGCGGGATCGAACTCCGCGCGCAAGGATTCGGCGATCCGCGGTTCCTGTGTGATCCCCACCCAGGCCGCTCCCGTGCGCATGATCCAGGGATGCAGCACACGCCAGGAGATTGCGGTGTCGTACTCGGGATGCAGCGGTTCGGCCTGCACCACTCCGTCGAACCGCGCCTCGTCCACCGGCCGGCGGACGAGGATCCGTGTGGTGTAAGGAACGTCGGCGTCCGGCACCGCTTGCCCGTGCTCGTCGTAGGTCCACGCGTTCGCGTTGCCGCTGACGAGGTATTCGTCTTCGCGATAGCCGGCGGCCTCGAGGTCGACGCCGAAGGCGGTGCCGGGGAGCCGGGCGACCCCGAGCGGCAGGGAGTGGGCCGAGGTCTCGAGCCGATGTGCTTGCAGGACCGTCATCTCCCTCCCTTCGCCGTGGCAGGTCGTGCCTCATGCCGGAGGTCACCCGCGGCGTAGGGAGGGAGATCGGCGTGGCGGTGGCAGGCGACGGTGCCTTCGTCGGTCTCCTGGGGTACGGGTCGTTGGTGGAAGCACGATCCCACGGCGAAACCGCAGCGGTGTGTGTAGGGGCACAGGTCTCCGAGTGGCAGCGAGCGGCTGGGCGTGACCCGGTAGCTCGAACGCAGTTCCCGGCGCCGGCGTTGCTGAGCCGGGTCGTGCACCGGAGCGGCCGCGAGCAGCGCCCTGGTGTAGGGGTGCCGGGGGGACCGGACGACCTGGGCCGCCGTGCCTGTTTCCATGACACGGCCCCGGTAGAGCACCAGGACACGGTCGGAGATGTGCTCGACGACGCTCAGGTCGTGGGAGATGAACAGGTAGCCGACACCCAGTTCGCGCTGGACATCCGCCAGGAGATTGAGAATCTGCGCCTGCACCGACAAGTCCAGCGCGCTGACCGCCTCGTCGCAGATGACGAGCCGGGGCCGGACGACGAACGCCCGCGCGATCGCGATCCGCTGACGCTGGCCGCCGGAGAACTGGGCCGGATAACGCGACGCGGCGGCCGCGGGCAGGCCGACCCGGTCGAGCATCTCCGCGACCTGCCGCCGGACGTCGCGCTCGCCGCCTGTTCTCCGCAGTTTGGCCACCAGCGGCTCGGCGATGGTGTAGCCCACGGTCTTGGTGGGATCGAGCGAGCTCACCGGATCCTGAAACACGACTTGCATATCGGTGACCGGCTCGCGCCGCCGCACGCGGTGGGGATCCAACTCCGCGCCGTCGAAGCGAATGGTGCCCGCCGTGACGGGAGCGATCCCGAGAATCGCCTTCGCGATGGTCGACTTGCCGGAGCCGGATTCGCCGACCACCCCCAGCGTTTCCCCGGCGTTGACGGTCAGGTCGACGGAGTCGACGGCACGGAATCGCTGACGCCGCTTGACCCGGTAGTCGACACACAGGCCTCGCACCTCTACCAACGGGTTCGCGGTCACCGGCGGGCCTCTTGTCCCAGCAGGACGTTCACGCGGACACAGCGGGAGACGCGGCCTTCGGAAATGCGCTCCACGGGTATCACTCCTTCCGTGCAGGCCGGCCTCGCGAATTCGCACCGGCTCGCGAAGCGGCAGCCCGTCGGCCAGTGCCGCGGCGAGGGAACAGTTCCGGGAATGGCCTGGATGCGCTCGCCGGCCACGGCGTGTTCCGGGCTGGAGAGCAGCAGGGCCCGCGTGTAGGGATGCGCCGGCGTCTCGAAGACATCGGCGGCCCGTGCGGTCTCGACGACTTGACCGGCGTACATGACCACGACTTTCGCGCAGACGTCGGCGACGACTCCCCAGTCGTGGGTGACGAGCAGGATCGCCATGTGGTTCTCCTGCTGCAACGAGCGCAGCAGATCGAGGATCTCCGCTTGCACCGTCACGTCGAGGGCCGTTGTGGGCTCGTCGGCGATGAGCAGTTCCGGGCGGCCGGCCAGCGCCATCGCGATCGCCACCCGCTGAGCCATTCCGCCCGAGATCTGGTGCGGGAACCGCCGGGCGGCCTCTTCGGGCTCGGGGATCTCGACCAGGCGCAGAAGCTCGATCACCCGGGCTTGCGCGGCCTTGCCCCTGAGGCCGTCCACCGCCCGGACCACCTCGGCGACCAGGGACCCGATACGAAAGGAGGGATCGAGTGCCGCCATCGGCTCCTGCGCGATCATGGCGATCCGCCTGCCGCGCAACTCGCGGAACGCTCGCTGGTCCAGACCTTGAATCGGCTTGCCGTCGAAGACGACCGCTCCCGAGCTGATCCGGCAGTTGCGCGGCAGCAGACCCATCACCGCGCGCGCCGTCATGGTCTTGCCACTGCCCGATTCACCGACCAGCCCGACCGTTTCCCCCGGCCCGATCGCGAAGCCGACACCATCGAGCAGGGTGAGTGCCTGCTCGTCGTCGGTCGTGACCGACAGATCCCGTACCGAGAGCAGCGCTCCGTCTTCCGGGACCGGTTCACCGGCGCCGGGCGCGGCCGGCGCGCCCTTCCGTCGGCGCCGGCGCGGCCGGGGCGCGGCGGCGTGCTTTTCCGCGTTGGCGTCGCGGACGACATCGCCCAGCACACCGAAGGCCAGCACGGTGAGCGCGATGGTCACCCCCGGCGGCACGAGCATCCACGCGTCTTGGTTGAACACCGACGCGGCGTCGGCGACCATGCCGCCCCAGGTCGGCGCGGGCGGTGGAGGTCCCAGGGACAGGAACGTCAGTCCGGTCTGCACCCCGAGCGTGACGGCCGCGAACAACGATGCCTGGACGATGATGACGCCGCGGCAGCGGGGGAGCACGTGCCGTGCGACCACCTGCAGCCGCGAGAGACCCATCAGCTCCGCGGCGGTGACGTAGAGCTGCTCTCGGGCGGTCAGCGCCGCCCCGCGGATCACCCGCATCAGCCCCGACGAGCCGAGCACCCCGAAGGCGATCATGGCCGAGGTCATGCTGTGGTCGAAGATGGACAGCACCGCGAGCAGGATGATGATGACCGGCACCGACATGACCACTTCGGCCACGCGCATCATGATCCGGTCGAAGGTGCCGCCGAGGTAACCGGCGAGCAGGCCCGCCGGCAGCGCGACGACCAACAGCGCCAGCACCGCCTCCAGCACGCCGGACAGCGAACCGCGACCGCCGTGGAGCAACCGGCTGAGCAGGTCACGTCCCAGGCTGTCGGTGCCCAGCCAGTAGCTGCCCGACGGCCCGGACCGGACCGCGGACAGATGCTGCTCCAGCGGATCGAACGGCGCGATGACCGGCGCCAGCGCGCACACGAGGACGAGCAGGAGAAGGAACGTGACGACGATCGCGCCCCGTGGCGAGGTCAGCACGGACCGGATCAGGCTCGTTCCCGCGCTCTGCTGGGGCACTGACGAGGGCACCGTGGTCATGACACCCGCACCTTCGGGTTCAGTACGCCGTAAGCGAAATCGACGAGCAGGTTGATGATGATGACCACGACGGTGAAGTAGACCCCGATGCCCAGGATCACGGGCAGGTCGTGGTCGACGGTCGCCTGGGTGGCGAGGCTGCCGAGCCCGGGGAGCACGAACACGCCCTCGACGAACACGGTGCCGCCGAGCATGGAAACGGCGACCACACCCAGCACCGTGACCACGGGGATGGCGGCGTTGCGCAGCACGTGCTTGAGCACGATCCGCGTCTCGGAAACCCCGTTTCCGCGCAGCACGCGGACGTAGTCGGTGTCCAGCACGTCCAGCGCGGAGTCGCGGGCCTGTTTGGCCACCGCGGTGACCCCGAAGAGGCTGAGCGCGATCACCGGCAGGACCAGCGAGCGCACCCAGTTGCCCGGCGACTCGGCGAGTGAAACGTAACCGGTCGCCGGGAACAGGCGGACCTTCACGGCGAACAGCGCCACCAGGACGATCGCCACCCAGAAGTTCGGCAGTGCGAGCCCGGCCAGCGACAGCACGTCGACGACTCGCGCGGCCGGCCCTCCCCGCACCGCGCTGAACAACCCGAGCGAGATACCGACGACCGCGCTGACGATCACGCAACACAGGACCAGCGACACCGTGACACCGAGCCGGGTGTTCAGCTCCGAGACGACGTCACCGCCGGTGAACAGCGAGGTCCCGAGGTCTCCGTGGAGGAGCCCGGAAAGCCAGTTCCCGTAACGCTCGGTCCACGGCTGGTCGAGGCCCAGTTGCTGGTGGAGAGCGGCGATGCTCTCCGTTGTCGCGTCCTGCCCGAGGATGGTGCGCGCCGGGTCGCCCGGCACGAGCGACTCCAGCGCGAACACCACCACCGACACCAGCAGGACCAGGGGAACCGACAACGCGATCCGGTGGGCCAACAGCTTCAGCACGTCCCTCGTTCTCCTTCCCGCGTTACCAATCCGACCCAGAAGTAGGCGGAGACGGTCCGCAACCGAACCGCTTGCGGAGAGCTGTTTCCGCCGTGGCTGTGGTCGGGTTGGTAACGATCGGCACAGCCTCGATTCCGCCGTGCCTACTTGCTCTTCCAGGCCAGATCGGCCGTCGGCGCGACGGGCATCGGGTTGGGGTTGAGCTGCGAAGCCTTGACGTTAGCCAGCTTGGGGCCGACATACATCAGGTTCTGGGTGGAGAAGACCGGCACGTACCACGCCAAATCCTGATAGCGCCGCGACGCTTCCTGGTAGAGGCCGGTGCGTTCGGTCCCGTCGGCCGCGAAAGCCCGTGCCAGCGTGGATTCGACCTGCGGGTCCTTGTTGCCGAACGGATTGAACAGCCCCGCCGAGATCTGGTTGTGGAGCTGGAACATGTCGACCCCCGCGGTGGGGAAGATGACCGCCGGGTACTGCTTGCTCAGCGAGTCACCGGTGAACTGCCCGATTCCGGTGGACTGCACGTGCAGGGTGACCTTGATCCCGATGGCCCCGAGCGCGTCCGCGATCGCCTGCGAGTAGGTGGTGTTCCGGTCGAGGAGGGATTCGGTGAGGATGGTCAGCGGAAATCCGTCCGCGTAGCCGGCCTGGGCCATCAGGTCCTTGGCCTTGGCCAGGTCGTAGGTGTATCCGGAGTCCGGGACGTACCCGTCGATCCCCTGCAGCGGCACCTGTGTGCTCGCGGCCGCGTACTGGCCGCCGAGCGCGTTGGCCAGGCCCTTGCGGTCGAGCGCGTAGGCGATGGCCTGCCGGACCCGGGCGTCGCCCAGCGGCTTGCTGATCGTGCCCGCCGAATCGGCGAGGATCAGCGTCCAGTTGAAGAACGGCGCGGAAAGCACCGTGAGGTTGGCCTGTTTCGCCGCTTCGACCGTGGTGGCGCTGCCACCGGCGAACTGCACCTGGCCGGTCTGGGCCGCGGACAGCACGGCCTGCGCGTCACCGATGACGCGGATGGTCACCCCGCCGAACATCTGGGCCGAGGGGTTGAAATAGCCGGGGTTCTTGTCGTACTCGTAGCGGTTGCCGGCGACCGAGGTCTTGGCGTTGTAGACGTACTGTCCCGTCCCGTCGCTGGTGGTGAGCAGCGACGGCGGATCGGCGAGGCCCTTCGGGCCGATGATCATGCCGATCCCGTGGTACTGCGTCATGGTCATGGCGGCATCGGGGTTCGGTGCGCTGTAGGTGACGCGAACCTTGTCCTGGCCCACGGCGGTGATCGATTCGACCGCGCCCGCGTCGGCGACGAGCCCGCCGCCTGCCTTGAGGAAGTACTTCATCGACGCGACCACGGCGTCCGGCGTCATCGGGCTGCCGTCGGCGAACTTGACGTCTTGCCGCAGCGTCATTTCGAAGACCTTGTTGTCCTGGCCGACGTAGTTCCACGAGGTGGCCAGGTCCGGGACGAACTTGCCGTCGCCGCCGAGATAGATCAGCGGGTCGTAGCTCAACGCGGTGAACATCGTCGACAGGCCGTTCCCGCCCAGCGCGGGGTTGAGGCTGATCGGCGGTCCGGTGAACTGCACGACCAGCTTCGACGTCGAGCCGCCGCCGCCCGAAGGTCCGCTGCCGGACGGCGAACAGGCCGCGGTGGCGGCCACGGCGAGGGCGAGGGCGCTCGCCACGGCCAGCAGGGTGGGCGAACGCCGTCGGCCACGCGAAGATCTGCGCATTTAGGTCCTCCTCGACTCTGGGGAGCGGCCGGTGGTCGTCGGTCTCATACCGGCACAGGCGGTGTCGATCGTGAACGGGCGATACGGGGGCGGCGCTCGGCGACCAGACAATCCTGAACCGCCGTGCCGGCCTTGCAAGTGTGGGCTGGACCATACGCAGTTGGTCATCCGAGTGTCAACTCTTCTGTCTCGCATACTCTTGCCCGGTCTGTCGGGGTGGGAAGTTCTCGATCGCGGTCGATGACCGGTTCAAGAGGCACTTCTTGCTTGACGGGCTGTCTTTTGTTGACAGGTGTCACAACTTGTGTTGTGTTATTGATCCCCTGGTGAGTCCGTCATCTATCAAGTGGAGTGAGCGATGATGAGTGCGTTCGACAGGCTCACTGCGCTCTATGAGGCGCGCACGGGCCCGGTGCCCGCCGCGCTCGACGACCGGCCCACGGTGGCGTATGTGGGCGCTGACGTTCCGGTCGAGGTGCTCTCCGCCTGCGGATTCGTACCTTTTCGCTTCCCGGGCCGGGCCGGGGCGCACGAGGCGGCCGCGCGTTACTGCGGCCCGGGTATCGACGGGGCCGCCGTCTCGCTACTCGCCCGCCTGCTGGAGGGAGAGGCCGCCGAGGCGGCTGGTCTCGTGCTGTCCGCCGACTGCGAGGGGACCGTGCGATTGTTCTTGTACCTGCGAGAAATCCAACGCCTGGAACGGCGGCCGGGCGTGCCGCGCTTCACTTTCACCGATCTGGTGCACCTGCCGCAACGGACGTCGGCCGTCTACAACCGCACCCGGCTCGACGCCTTCGTGACCGAGATGGGCGAGTGGGCCGGACGGCCGGTCTCCGATGACGGTCTGCGAGACGCCGTCGCGGAGCACGATCGGGTACGCGCCCTGATCCGCGCGGTGGGAACCGAACTTCGCACCGCGCCGGGCGGGCCACGGCTCACCGGCGCCGACGCGCTCGCGGTGATCGGCGCGGCCTTTCTCACCTCGCCACGGATCTGGTGCGAACTGGCCGGACAACTGCTCGACGAGGCCGGAAAACTACCGCGCCGCGAAGGTGTCCGGGTGTTCCTCACCGGCTGCGGCCACGATTCCCCCCGTGCCTACGAGGTGATCGAATCGCTCGGCGCGGTCATCGTCGGCGAGGACCATGACTGGGGAGCACTCGCCGGGGAACGGGTCGTGGGGCGCTCGTCCGACCTCCGCGCCGCGCTCGTGCGCTCCCGCGCACGGGACGCGCCCGCCTCCGCCGGGCACGCGGCCGCCACGCGAGCCGGGCAGACGGTTCGGATGGCCGTTGCCTGCGGCGCCGACCTCGTCATCGCCTGGACGCGTCAAAACGACGATGCCCCCGCATGGGACGTGCCGATGCAACGCCGTGCCCTCGAAGGGAAGGGCATTCCGTTGGTGGCCGTCCCGGCCCAGGCCTACGGCGCGGACGGTGATGACGAGGCCATCCGAATACTGACGGAAGCGCTGCGCGGGCGCGTCGCGGAGGTGTCCCGGTGAGCGAACGCACCGAGGGGCGTCGCAGTCGCGCCAGTCTTCCCTCCGCCAAAGCGGCCACGAGCTACCAGCGGCGATGGTTCGCCGAACTGAAAGAGCGAGCCGCCGCCGGGGACCCCGTCGCACTGGTCAACGCCGACGCGCCACAGGAAATCCTGCGGGCCATGGACATCCCGTACGTGGTCAACCAGTGGTGGGCGTCGGTGTGTGCGGCGAAACAGAAGTCCGGCGCCTACCTGCGACTGCTCGCCGAGCGGGGTTTCCCCGCCGACCAGGAGCAGTACAACACCCTGGCGCTGGCCTCCACCTTCGACGACGATCCGCCGTGGGGTGGGCTGCCCCCGATCAGCTTCGTCCTCGCCGAGATGACCGGTGACGTGTTGCGCAAGGTTTTCGAAGCCTGGCAACGAGAACGGGGCGCCACCTTTCTGGGCTTCGAGCGAACGATCGCGCGCGAGGTTGATCCGCACTGGTGGGACTGCATCGAGGATGACTGGGAAGCGCTGATCGGCAAGCCGCGCATCGACCTGATGACGGCGGAACTGACGGGCGTCGTCCGCCACCTCGAACTGGCCACCGGCCGGACCTTCGACGAGGAACGCTTTCGCGAGGTGATGGACCTGGTGAACGAGCAGCAGACGTACAACCGTGCGGCCCGTGACCTCATCGCGCGGAGCACTCCCGCGCCGGTCACCATCAGCGACAGCATTCCCAGCGTCATGATTCCCCAGTGGCACCGGGGAACCGCGTGGGCCCGCGATGCGGCACGCACCTTCTACGAAGAAGTCCGAGACCGCGCGGAAAAGGGTGAGTCACCGTGTCCGGACGAGCGGATCCGCCTCATGTGGGTCGGCACGGGACTGTGGTTCGACATGGGCTTCTACACCTGGTTCCAGGAAACCTACGGCGCGGTGTTCGTCTGGTCGATGTACCTGGGCATCGCAGCCGACGGCTACATCCGGCACGGCGAGGATCCGCTGCGCACCCTCGCCGGACGCTTCGCCGCGTTCCCCGACATGATCAACGCGCCACCGTGGGCCAGTGAGTGGTACGCCAAGGAAGCGGTGCACAACCGCGTCGACGGCGCCGTCCATATGGCGACCACGGACCGCAGGGGGAACTACTTCGTCAACCGCGCCATCGAGGCCGCCGGAGTGCCGGTGCTGCAGATCACCGGCGACAGCGGCGACGCCCGCAGCTGGGACCAGAACACCGTGCAGGCGCAGGTCGCCGAGTTCATCGAGAAGCGGGCGACCCCGGTGGCCGCCCGGCGGCGGGCCCGCGAGGCGAGCAGCCGGTGAACACACAGCCGAAAACGACCGAACCTTCGCAACCACCGAGGAATCCCATGCCCGAGCGCACCGCCGAGGTCCCCCGCCCCCTGGAGGGCATCACCGTCATCGACCTGACGATCGCGCTGGCCGGCCCCTACGCCACGCTCCTGCTCAGCGGCCTCGGCGCTCGCGTCATCAAGGTGGAGAACCCCGACGGCGGCGACCGGGTGCGCAACAACGCACCGTACTTCGGCCGTGACGGCCTTTCCCTGACGCGGCAGCACGACGACGACATGTCGCTTGGCACCCTCGAACGGACGCGCGGCAAGGAAAGCGCGACGCTCAACCTGAAGAACCCGGCCGCGGCCGAAGTTTTCGCCGATCTCGTCCGCCACGCGGACATCGTGGTGGAGAACTACAGCCGCGGCACCGCGGACCGGCTCGGCGTCGGCTACGCGGCGGCGCGGGCGGCCAACCCCCGCGTCGTCTACTGCTCGATCTCCGGTTTCGGCGCCGGCGGTGAACCGGGCGGGGGCAAGGCGATGGACGCGATCATCCAGGCGCTGTCCGGCACCATGATGACCTCCGGAGAAGACGGCGACCCGCCCGTCCGGGTCGGCGTCCCCGTCGGAGACCTGTCCGCGCCACTGTTCGCCGTGATCGGCATTCTCGGCGCGCTGCGCCAGGCGGAGGCGACGGGCATCGGGCAGCACGTCGACGTGTCCATGCTCGGTTCGCTCACCGCGCTGGTGGCGAGTGAGCAGTCCCATCTGCTCGAGCCGCTCGGCCGCTCCGGCCGCAGCGGCAGGTTCATGCCGCGGCTGGCTCCGTTCGGGGTGTTTCGCACGACCGACGGATGGGTCGCCGTCTGCGCACCGGAAACCAAGTTCGCCCGAGGCGTCCTCAGCGCACTGGGCGGGCCGCTCGACGACGATCGGTTCGCCACCCGGGACGGCCGTGTCGCCCACGCCGACGAACTCCATGCGCTCATCGAGGACTGGACGAGCACGCGTACCACTCAGGACGCGGTCTCGGCGCTCGAGGCCAACGGCGTACCGTGCGCCCCGGTGCGGAACCCGTCCGAGGCGGTACGCGACGAACTTCTGCTGTCCAGGCGCGACACCGTCCCGCTCCGGCATCCCGGCTACGAGAGTGACGAGAGTGACGAGAGCATGATCGGCAGCGGACTGCCGGTGCACCTGTCCCGCTCGCCGACCGGCTACTCGTCGTCGGTACCCACGCTCGGCGAGCACAACGACCGGGTCTACCGGGATCTGCTCGGCTATTCGCCCGAACGCATCGACGGACTCCTCGGCCGGGGGGTGATCGGGTGACCGCGGTGCGGCCGCCGCACCTGCCGAGGTCGCAGGCGGGTTCCTCCTCGCAGCACCTGCTGACGACGTTGCTCGGCGACTACTGGGTACTGCGCACCGAGCACCTGCCGTCCGCGGCGCTCGTCGCGCTGCTCGGTGAATTCGATGTCGGACTCACGGCAGCCCGCGCCGCGCTCAACCGGCTGGCCCGGCGAGGTGTCGTCGTCACGTCGAAGACGGGCCGCAATTCCTACTACGGCCTCGCGCCCGGTGCCTCGGACATGCTTCTGGCCGGAGGCTACCGGTTCGTCCTGTTCGGACAGGAGAACGAGTCCTGGGACGGCCGGTGGACCGTGGTGATGTTCTCGCTGTCCGAGGGCGAACGTGATCTGCGGTACTCGGTCTACTCACGACTGCGCTGGCTGGGTTTCGCCCCGTTCTACGACGGCAGCTGGGTGTCGGCCCGGCCGGTCGCCGAGCAGGCCCGGCAGGAGTTCGACGAACTCGGGTTGCGGGAGGTCACCATCTTTCGCGCGACGGAGCACGCACCGTCGGGGCGAAGTCCGATCGACGCCTGGGATCTCGACGAGATCGCCTCGCGCTACACCGAATTCCTTGCCACGTATGAACCTCTGCGAGCACAGGTTCGCGACGGCGACATCGGCGCGAGCCAGGCGCTGCTGTCGCGCACCCGCATCATGGACAGCTGGCGGAGCTTTCCGGGACTCGACCCGGACCTCCCGTCGAACCTCCTGCCCGCCAGGTGGCCCCGCCGCGAAGCGTACGAACTCTTCGTGGAGGTCTATAACACGCTCGGCCCGCTCGCCGCGATGCGGGTGCGGCAGATCGTGGAACGGTATTCTCCCGAACTCGCCGGGCTGATCAAGTACGGCACCACCGAAGACCTTCTCGCACTCGGTCGCGAAGCGCTCGAACGCCGCCGTCCGCACCATCTCAGGTACGCCTGAGGGCAGCACACCATCGACGGGAAGAGTGCGACCGCCGGTCAGTTGTGACGCGCTTCCTCCAGCCGTCGCGCGGCGGTGGCCCGTTCGAGCGGTGTGTCGCCGGCCGCGCGCCGGCCGCCGAGCTCGGCGAACAGCGCCGCCACCTTCGCGGAGTCGTGGTGGGAGGCGAGTTCGGCCAGCGCGGGGTCGGCGGTGGCCAGTAGCTGCCGGAACCGGAGCTCGGCGAGTGGGCCCAGCCGGTCGTAGATGTGCAGGAACACCTTCTGCGCGCGGTCCCGCGCCCAGCCGGGCGGGAGCAGGGCCGCCGGCAGGTCGGGGTCGGTCTCCGGGAACCGGCGCCAGTCCACGCGCAGCTCGGTGCGGGTGCGCAGGGCCTGCGCCGGGCTGATCATGCCGTCCTCGAGGTTCGTGAGGACCGGTTCGTACCGCTCCGCGAACCGCTCGTACTCCTCGGCGAGCGGGCCGAGGTCGAACGCCGCGACGGGGCCGCCCTCCGCCGTGCCGCCGGGAACCTCGGTGGCACGGAAGATCGTGGCGCTGCGCAGTCCGAGTTCGTCCAGCACGCCGTGCGCGGCTTCGGCCAGGTCGTGCGGGCTGACCCAGACCCCGTCGTAGAGGGCGGCGAACCGCAGGACTCGAAGCTGGGAACGAAGCGCTGTGCGCACGCCGCGGTCCTGTTCCGGAACCGAGAAGGCGACCACGGTCCACTGGCCGTCCCAGTCGGGGGCGGTCGTGCCGAACGTCAGCATCCGGTGGGTGCGCTCGATGATCACCTCGGAGGTGCGGGCGGGGATTCCGTAAGCCGTGGTCCGGCCGCTGCGGGACACGGTGAGCAGACCGCGCGCGGCGAGGCGCCGGATCGCGGCTCGCGCGCTGGCCGGGGTGATGTCGAACTCGCCGAGCAGGCGGACCAGCGCGGCCGACGGGATGTGCTCGTCGCGCCAGTACCAGAAGTCGCCGAGCAGCGAGGTGAGCAGCAGCTGCGGTTCGGCTCCCTCTTGCGAGCGGGGCAGCGGGTCCGTCGCCATTCCTTGCCTGCCTGTTCCCGATTCCGGTCCTCGCGGCCTGCCGGTGATGCCCGCCGCGGATGTCCATGCTGTCAGCCGTGCGATTCGTCCCCCATCGAGGGGGCCGAATCGCACGACAGTTCAGGCGACGGTCGGTCAAGGGGGCAAGATGTGGTGGTGCCCGGAAATCTTTCCCGGCCCGGTGCCAGCGTCGCGTCCCGGGTGTTCGCCGTGCTCGGCGCCTTCGACGCCGAACATCGCGCCCTGACCGCAAGCGAACTGGCCCGCCGCGCGGCGCTTCCCCTGGCCACCGCGCACCGGCTGGCCGCGGAACTCGTGGCGCTCGGTGGCCTGGAACGGCAGGACGATCGCTATGTCGTCGGGCGCCGTCTGTGGGCCCTCGGCCTCCTCGCGCCGGTGCAGGCCGAGCTGCGCCAGATCGCCGCGCCGTTTCTGCAGGACCTCTACGCCGCCACCCGCGCCACTGTGCACCTTGCCGAGCGAGCGGGCCACGAGGTGCTCTACCTCGACCGGCTCTCCGGGCGGGCGACCGTACCCGTCGTGAGCCGGGTCGGCGGCAGGCTGCCCATGCATGCCACCGGCGTCGGGAAGGTCCTGCTGGCCCACGCGCCGGCGGAGGTGCGAAACGCGGTGCTGGCGGATCTGCGGCGTATAACGCCCTATACGGTGACTCAACCGGGGCGGTTGCGCGCCGAACTGGAGCGGGTGCGACGAAACGGAATCGCACAGACGATCGAGGAGATGAGCCTCGGTGCCTGTTCCGTGGCCGTTCCCATCGGCCGTCACGGCGAGGTGATCGCGGCGCTCGGGCTCGTCGTGCCCGACCTGCGGCGGCACCGTCCGCGGCTGATCGCCGCGCTGCAGGTCGCCGCCGCCGGAATCGGGCGGAGCCTTTCCACTGAGTGAGAGGCATGCTTGGGCGCCGAGGGGCGCCGCGGTGAGACTGGTGCCATGCGTACCCAGGTCGCCATCGTCGGAGCTGGCCCGGCCGGACTGTTGTTGTCCCATCTGCTCGACGAGGCGGGCATCGAGTCCGTCATCGTGGAGACCCGCTCGCGCGAGTACGTCGAGGCGCGCATTCGCGCCGGCATCCTCGAACAGTCCACAGTGGACTTACTGCACACTGCCGGGCTGGGCGAGCGGCTGGATTCCGAGGGCGACTTCCACCGCGGCATCTACCTGAACTGGCCCGGCGAGCGGCATCACCTGGACTTCGTGGACCTGGTGGGCCGTGGCGTCACGGTCTACGGGCAGACCGAGCTGACCAAGGACCTCGGCCGCGCGCGGCAGGCGTCCGGGCAGCGGATCCTCTACGAAGTCACCGATACCGCCGTGCACGACGTGGCCACCGAGCAACCCTTCGTCACCTTCGTCGGCCCGGACGGCCAGGCCGGGCGGATCGACGCGGAGGTGGTCGTGGGCTGCGACGGTTCGTTCGGGCCCTCCCGCGCCGCGATTCCCGATCCGGCCACCTGGGAGCGTACGTACGCCTACTCGTGGCTCGGGATCCTCGCCGACGTCGCTCCCTCGACCGACGAGCTGATCTATGCCTGGCACCCGGACGGCTTCGCGCTGCACTCCATGCGGTCGGCCACGGTGTCGCGGTTGTACCTGCAGGTACCCACGGGCACGGACATCACCGAGTGGTCCGACGACCGGATCTGGGACGCGCTGGCCACCCGGCTCGGTCACGGCCAGGACGGCTGGACGCTCACCCCGGGGCCGGTCACGGAGAAGTCGGTCCTGCCGATGCGAAGCTTCGTGCAGCAGCCGATGCGGTACGGGCGCCTTTTCCTGGCCGGCGACGCCGCGCACATCGTGCCTCCTACCGGGGCGAAAGGCCTGAACCTGGCCGTCGCCGACGTCGCGTTGCTGGCCCCGGCGCTGGCCGCGCTGCTGCGCGACAAGGAACCCGCACTCGCCGACGCCTACTCCGAAACCGCGTTGCGCCGGGTCTGGCGCTGCACACACTTTTCCTGGTGGATGACCACCATGTTGCACACCTCGGACGATCCGTTCGACGCCCAGTTGCAGCTTTCCCAGCTGCGATGGGTGGCCTCCAGTGGCGCGGGCGCCGCCGGGCTGGCCGAGAACTACGCCGGACTGCCCATCGGATACTGAGCCCGGCCGCTTCCGGATCTCCTGGTAAAGGAGACGCATGACAACTCCAGCGGGCCGGCGCGTCGTCTATTCCGCGGCGCGGACCCTGACCGTCGAACCGGCCGGAACCACGCCACCGCCGCCCGGACACGTCCGCATCGACGTGGCCTACACCGGAATCTGCGGGACCGATTTGCACATCTTCCACGGCGACATGGATGCCCGAGTCGGCCCTCCCGGCGTGATCGGGCACGAGATGTCCGGCCGGATCGCCCGGATCGGCGAGGACGTGGACGGGTGGCGTCCCGGTGACCCGGTCACCGTCATGCCACTGAGCTGGTGTGGACGGTGCCCGGCCTGCCAGGCAGGGCATGCCCACATCTGCGAACGCCTGGTCTTTCTGGGCGTCGACGCGTCCGGGTCCCTGCAGAGCAGTTGGACGGTGCCCGCGGCCACGCTGGTGCGGCTCCCACCGGACCTGCGGCTGGACCACGCCGCGCTGGTCGAGCCGACCGCGGTGGCGGTGCACGATGTGAAGCGCGCCGGCCTGCGGCCGGGCGAGCAGGCGATAGTCGTCGGTGGCGGCCCGATCGGGTTGCTCATCGCCCTCGTCGCCCGCCGCTCCGGGGCGGACGTGCTGGTGGTCGAACCCGATTCCTACCGCCGGTCCGTCGCCGAAAGCCTTGGCTTGAGGGCACTCGACCCGTCGGCGGACGGGTTGACCGATGCCGTCGGGCGATGGACCGAGGGGGCGGGCGCGACGGTCGCTTTCGAGGTCTCAGGCGCGGCCGCGGGCGTGGAGACCGCGGTCGACGCACTGGCCACCCGGGGCCGCCTGGTTCAGGTGGCCATCCATTCCGTGCCACGCGAAGTGAACCTGCACCGGTTCTTCTGGCGCGAACTGACCCTGCTCGGCGCGCGTCTGTACGACCGCGACGACTTCCAGGCGGCGGTACGGTTGATCGCCGGTGGCGATGTCCCGGCGGCGACGTTGATTTCGCGGATCGAACCGTTGGAGCGAGCCGCGGATGCCTTCGCCGCCCTCGAATCGGGCGCGGGAGTGATGAAGATCCTGATCGACTGTGGAGCCGGGGGAGTGGAGGAAGCACGATGACCAACGCCTTCCCGAGGGCGTTCGACCTCACCGGACAGCTCGCGGTGGTGACCGGCGCGCGCCGGGGCATCGGTTTGGCCATCGCGGAGGCGCTGGCATCCGCGGGAGCCGACATCGTCGCGGTGAGCGCGCATCAGGAGGCCTCGGGCAGCGAAGTGGAGGCCAGGGTCACCGCGCTCGGACGCAACTGCACCACGCTGAGCGCCGACTTCGCCGACCGCGCGGCCGTCACGAACCTCGCCGCCGCTTTGGGCGACCTCGGCCGCGAAGTGGATATTCTGGTGAACAACGCCGGCACCATCGCCCGCGCCCCCGCCGCGGAGCATTCCGACGCCGACTGGGACCGCGTCATCGCCGTGGACCTCAGCAGTCAGTTCACGCTCACCCGCGAGGTCGGCCGTCGCATGCTCGAGCGCGGACGCGGCAAAATCGTGTTCACCGCGTCACTGCTCAGTGTCCAGGGTGGAATCAACGTGCCCGGATACGCGGCGGCGAAATCGGGGATCGCCGGACTGACTCGCGCGCTCGCCAACGAATGGGCCAAGCACGGTGTGAACGTCAACGCGATCGTTCCCGGTTATGTGGAAACCGACAACACGCGGGCGCTGCGCGAGGACCCGGCCCGCTTCGCGTCCATTTTGGACCGTATTCCGGCCGGACGCTGGGCCCAGCCCGAGGATTTCGCCGGTGTCGCGGTATTTCTCGCCTCGTCGGCCTCCGACTACGTGCACGGTGCCCTCATTCCGGTCGACGGGGGATGGCTGGGCCGGTGAGGAGGTCTCAGCCGGCAGCGGGCGGCTTTTCGGGGTCGATGCCGAGCGAGCCGAAACGCTCCGCCAGATCGTCGACCCATTCCGGTGGTGTGCGGTGGCCGGGGAGCGGGATTCCGGCCTCGCTGCGCCACAACGCATCGCCCTGGCACGATTCTGGTGATCAGGAGCACGGGATCGGTGCGGCAGGCGACGACCTCGGGCAGGAACGGGACCCCGGGTTCGCGGGCGAGCGTGGTCAGCACGCCGATCTCACGTCGGGAAAACCGGCTCATCAGGAGTGTCGTCGAAGCGGCGAAGGCCGTCGGGCGTCGCATCGGTGATCCCCTCGCGCCCCTCGGGCAGAGGGACGCGTAGCGTCGCCGCTGACACTATGGGCGCGGGCCAAGGGTTTTCGCGGAACGTGGGTCAGCATTGTCCGTACCAGCAGGAGGGTCTGCCGCAAGGTCATGTGCGGCAGGTAGGCGTGGGCCACCGCGCTGCCGATCCGGGGGAGCGCGGCGGCGTCGGGATAGGCCATGAAGATCGGCTGGTACTCCGGTTGGAACTTGGCTTTGAACGCGAACAACGAGCGGAACCCGTAAACGGGTTCGAGACGCAGTCCGACGAAATCGAGGAGCCGTTGCAGCGGTATGCGCCTGCCGTCGCGATCGATCCGGGCCAGCGGTGCCCCGGACAGGCTCAGCATCTCCGCCCCTTCGTCCTGTGCGGACATCGCCATCGAGGCGATGAGGAACTCCATGACCCCGGGAAAGGCGTGCGCGGAACGGCGCATAAAATCCAGCGTCCAGCCGATCGCTCTCCCGTCGCGCCACACCGGCAGCCAACTGGTGACACCGTGGAGTGTCCCGTCGGGGCCGACGGCCGCGAGACACCAGACGTCCTCGTCGTCGAGTTCACCGACGCTGCCCAGGGTGAAACCCATTTCCGGCAACTGCTTCTTCGTCAGCCAATCCCGCGAGAGCGCGTCGACCTGCTCGGTGAACTGCGGCGGTGCTTCCCGGTAGCGAATGCGGCGTGGCTCGACGCCGAGCGACTTCGCCTTGTTGATCGCGGTCCGGACGTCCTGGAACTTCTTGCCGCGGAAATGCAGTGCGGGCAGTGAGAGCCGGGCTTCTTCGGCCACCTGCAGGGCGCTCCACCCGGTGCCGAGGGCCCGGCGGACATCATCGGTGATGGCGTAGAAACACGGCGTCCACCCGTTGGCCGCGCAGTAGCGGGCGAATTCACGCGCTGCCGTGTTCAGCGACCCCGGGGCGCCCACGGGTCCGCCCGTGGTGAGAGCGACGGCCGAGCGGACACGGTAGGCCACGACCACCTGGCGATCGTCGGAGAACCAGTATTGGTGTCCTGGCCAGGTGATCATGTGGGCGGTCGCCTCGCCGCCGTAGCGGCGCAACAGCGCACGCGCCTGGGCCCTGCCACAGGGACTGGTGTCGACCCGGCTGCGAAGGAAGGTCGCCATGCAGCCGGCCAGCGCTACGGACCAGAAGACGACGCCCGTCCAGCCGTAGAGGAGGACCGCCGCGCCCCGCTCAGGCAGAAACGTGATCGGGATTTCGCCGAGGTAGCCGGGGGGCGCGTAGCGCGATGGCAGGTCGGCAAGGATCTGCGTGACCGTGGGCGGCCGGTCGAACTGGTCGCGCGCCAGGTAGCTGCCGACCACGTACGTCAGCGCGGACAAGGCCAGGACTCCGGTGACGGCCAGCATCAACCGCCGGTAGGCGCCCCGCGGCGCCCGCACGTCGAACTTGTTCCGGTACACCACAAGCATTCCGGCGACGAAGACCGGCTGCAGGAGCGGAACGGCGATGGTGGCCGACTCGCGCAACGACCTGAAGCTGGCCTGGGCCAGTTCGGAGGGCAACAGAATCATGCCGAGCACGGCGAGTGCCACGTTCGCCGCGAACGCGCCCCACCAGGCGAAGCGGCGGCCCCGCCGCAGCCCCTCCGCCATGACCGCCATGACCAGCGCGGGCATGACCGACAGGATCGCCGGGCCGAGGCCGTCCAGCCGCACCAAAGCCCGCACCTGGCCGCACTCGAAAGACATGCTGGGGTCACCGCACAGCTGCGTCACGTCCGTGGCCGACGGATGGGGCGTGGTGAGCAGGTACCGCAAAATGGACAGCGGTGGGTTACCGAAGGTCAGCGGTGCGGCCGCCACGAGCGGCCCGATCGCCGACGCCGCCACCACCATCGCTATCAGCAGGCGGGCCTCCACCACGGACGGGCCGAGCCCCGCGCCGCGCTCGCCACGGCGGACGACCAACGGCACCAGCAGGAGGCCGCAGATCCCGGCGCACAACCGGATCAGGTCCTCCAGGACACCGGCATAGAGGGTCATCATCGCCATCGCGATGATCAGCGTCAGCCGGAGCCGGCGCCGCCACACGGCGGGCAGCGCGGCGCTGGCCGCCATGGCCGCGCCGAAGGCCGCCGCGGACGGCGTGAACACCACCATCGTGGCCAGGCGCCGCGACCACGGATCGCCCGCGAGGATTCCCGCCGCCACCACGGCCAGAGAGCCGAGCGTGCCGGCGCTGTAGGTGACCAGCGACGCCACCGCGGTACGCGCGCTGCCGATGCGGTACTCGGCCAGCCCGCACAAGGCGAGGACCACCACCGTGACCCCGAAATACTGCGGGAGTCCGCCCGCCCACAGCGCGGAACTGACCACACACCACCAGTGCCCCTGGGCCAGGGCGGGGAGCCCGAACCCGGCCGCGAGCCGTAACCCGGGGCGCGGGCCGGAGTGAAGGGTTCCGGTCGCCAGCCCGACGCCCCACAACACCACGACGAAGCCCAGCGTGAACCGCAGCCGGGCGACCGTTCGCCCTGCCCCGCACCAGACGCGAGCCACCACCTTCATGGGGCGATCAGTCCTGTCCTTCGCGCCAGCCAGTCCAGCGACTGCTCGAGACCGGCTCCCCACGCCTGCCAGGAGTGCCCGCCGGGGACCTCGAGCCAGCGGACATCCAGCCCGGCGCGCGAGGCGACCGTGTAGACCTCACGCTGCTGCTGGCGATATTCACCGTCCGCGTCGCCCACGGTGATCATTCCCGCGCTGCCGGGGAACTTCCGCGTCGCCAGTTCGTCGAGGGGGTTCACCTGGCGGAATCGCGCGTCGTCCCCGCCGAAGGCGGCGTTGACGGTGTCCGCGCGGGTTCCCAGTGTCGGTTCCCGCTGGCCGGAGATGTCGACGAACGTGGGATACAGCTGGGGCGCGCGCAGTGCCAGTTGCAGCGAACACGTGCCCCCGTAGGAGAATCCGGCCACCGCCCAGTGCCGGGTGTCCTGGTCGACCTGGAGGGTGGCCTTGATCCAGTTCGGGACGTCCACGGTCAGGTAGCTTTCGTTGTTCCCCAGCCGGGAATCCAGGCAGAGCGGGTTGCCGAGTTCGGTGCCGGTGTCGTCGGCGTCCACCACCACCGGGGCGAGCCCGTGGTGTTGGGCGGCGAACGCGTCCATCATCGCCCCGAGCCGGCCTCCCTCGATCCAGTCCACCGGTGCTCCCGGCTGCCCGTGCAACAGCACGATCACGGGCAGCAGCGGCCGATGGTCGGTCAGATAGGCCGGCGGCAAGTAGACGTACCCGTCGCGGGCGCCGAACCCGGACACCACCGGCGGTATCCGCACCTGGCTGATCGCGCCGTGGGAGGGCATCGTCGCCGGCGGCGTCCACCCCTCCTCCAGCGGGCGGCCCGCGCTTCCGGGGAACGGGGATGGGACCCAGGTCGCGTTGCGCGCGAAAGCGACCTCGCCGTGGGCGGGTAACCCCAGGACGGCGCGGAGGGTGGGGTACTGCCCGTAAAAGGCGTTGATCTTCACCGCGCACGTACAGACGACGAGCACCGCGGCCACCACGGCGCCGCTACGCCGCCACCAGGTTCCCCGCCGGAACGACGCGACCGCCAGGGCCGGCGCGAACAGGCCCACACCCAACCACGCCACAACACGCCAAGGCAGCGAGTCCGGGAACGGCCGCCACAGGTCATCCACCACCCAGACCAGCAGCAGACAGGCGAGAACCGTGGCCACGGCCAGGCCGGGAACCACGCGAGTCCACCAGGTCCGAGACCGCCGGGCGAGGAGCACCGCACCGCCCAGCCCGCCCAGAACGGTGAGCACCGCGGGCAGCAGGCCGAATACGAGAGGGGAGTCCAGAATCTCGCCCATCTGCGGGTGCTGTCCCTTCTTGCCCGGCACGACTGTCCCGGCAATGAGGACGACCGCGCCTGTGCGGGTATCACGAGCGGCGCGCCGAAGGGCCCACGGCGCCGGCGCCGTGGGCCCGATCGACAAGACCACCAACCGCGCAGTATTGCACCGGACAAACGTTTCGTGGAGACGGGACAGGCCAAATCTTTGCAGTGGACACGGGTCCGTACCGGACAATCGCGGACAGCGACAATCTTCGCCGGTTTTGGTCCCCGTATTCCTTGGTGCGGCTATGGTTGGTTTCTTGCGGATACTCGCGCTCGTCGGAGAAGCGTTGTCTCGCCTGGATCCCAGGATGTCTTATGTGGACAGTTGAACGTTCTCGCCCGGGTGCGCGGCGCGGTCGCGGCCGGCGCTCTCGCCGGTGTGCGGCCCGAAAAACCCGACCGTGAGCGCGACCAGCAACCAGCAGGCGGCGATGTAGACGAAGACCGGTTGATACCCGAATGTGCCGAAGATCACGGCGACGATGAGAGGGCCACCGATATTGGTGAGCCGCCCGATCCCGTACACGAGCCCGGTGCCGGAGTTGCGGCCGAACCCGCCCCGTCTCGGCCTTGACCAGGCTGGTGATCCGGGTGGTACTGCACGTTGGGAAGTGCTCACTGTCCCCACGGGTGATGTTCCGGGCGCGATACTGGTCTTCATGACTCCAGCGAACCGCCCGGACAACGTCCGCTTGAGGGCGTTCACCGAGGCCGACCTCGCCTTTCTCGACCGCCTCTGCACGGATCCCGATGCGCTCGGCGAGTTCGAGTGGCCCGGATTCGGTGATCCGAGGGCGCGCCGCAAGCGATGGGAGATCGACGGGTATATCTCCGCCGAGTCCGCGGCGGTTGCGATCGCGCGGGCCGACGACACGGTTATCGGCATCGCCTCCTGGAAGCCCCGCGGCTTCCCCTCGGGTGTCACCTACGAGATCGGCGTGGGGGTGCTACCCGAGCATCGTGGACAGGGGGTGGGCACGGTGGCGCAGAGGCTGCTCGTGGACTACCTGTTCGGCCGCACGACCGCGAACAGAATCGAAGCCCTCACCAATGGCGGTAACCTCGGCGAGCAGAAAGCCCTCGAACGCCTGGGGTTCCGCCGGGAAGGGGTCATGCACGGCAGGTCCTTCCACCACGGCGAGTATGCCGATGTGCTCGTCTACGGTCTGCTCCGCTCAGAGCATCGTCCCGGAACGCCATGAGTACTCCTCCCAACCTGTTCAGAGTGAGGTCGGAAAAGGCTCACGGTAGTCCAGACGATACTTACCGGGCATAGGTCGCTTCGGCGGTGATGTCGGCGCGGGAGCGGTCGGCGATGAGGACCACGCAGAGCACGGTCACCGCCGCCGCGACGACCACGTAGGCGGCGATCGAAAACGGGGTGCCCGTTTCCTGGAGGAGCCAGGTCGCCAGCAGGGGTGCCGGGCCGCCCGCGAACACCGACGCGAGCTGGTAGCCCAGGCCCGCGCCGCCGTAGCGCAGATGCGTCGGGAAGCTCTCTCCGATCAACGCTGCCTGGGGCCCGTACTGCATGGCGTGCGGGATCATCGAGACCACGATGGCCACGAAGATGAGCACGTAGCCGCCGTCCTTGAGCGCCGCGAAGTACGGGAAGGCCAGCACGCCGGTCAGCACCGCGCCGACGAGGTAGATCCGTTTGCGGCCAACGCGGTCGGACAGGTGCGAGAACCACGGGATCAGGAACAATTCCAGCAGGGCCGCGATCAGCACGGCGTTGAGCACGAACGTCTTCGAGTAATGGTGGCGCGCGACCACGTACACCAGGACGTAGCTGGTGTAGAGGTAGAACGGCATTTGCTCGCTGAACCGCAGGCCCGCCGAGAGCAGGATTTCCCGCCAGTGGTGCCGGATCGCGTCCGCGACGGGCCGCGAGGAGGTGCGCCGCTCGGTGACCACCTTGGCGAACATCGGGGTTTCCAGGATGCGCAACCGGATGACCAGGCCGACCGCGACGAGGATCAGGCTGGCCAGGAACGGCAGCCGCCAGCCCCACGAGTTGAAGGCGTCGCTGGACAGCATCGCCGAGAGCAGGGTCATGCCACCGGTGCCGAGCACCAGGCCGACCGGAACGCCGATCTGGGCGAAGCTGCCGAGCAGCCCGCGCTTGCGCTGGTCGCCCCACTCCATCGCGAGCAGCACCGAACCGCTCCACTCGCCACCGATCGCGATGCCCTGGATCAGCCGGAGGAGGACCAGGACGATGGGCGCCGCGATCCCGATCGTCGCCGCGCCGGGCAGCACGCCGACCAGGCCGGAGGCGATCCCCATCGCCAGCAGCGTGACGATCAGGGTGGCCTTCCGGCCGATCCGGTCACCCCAGCGGCCGAAGATCGCCGCGCCGACCGGACGCGCCGCGAACCCGACCGCGTAGGTGGCGAACGACTGCATCGCCCCCGCGTAACTGCTGGAAGCGGGGAAGAACAGGTGCGGGAAGATCAGCGCCGCGGCGGTGTTGTAGAGGAAGAAGTCGTACCACTCGATGGTGGTGCCGATCGCGCCTGCCAGCGCGGCCCGCCGCACCTGGGTCGGCTGTTGTGTGTGCTGAGCGTCGAGTGTCCGGTCCGCCTCGTTGCGTCCCTGAACCATGCTCACCGCCTCCTGTGACCGGGTTCACTGATCCAACCAAAATCCCTGACCCTTGATCGGAAGTCCAGTCGGGACGGAGATTTTCCTGCCGTGCGCCCGAGTCGTTACCAGGTGGCCGAGGGCCTCGGCCTGTGTATAACGACCTATACGGCGGGGTTGTGGCGCCTGGGCTCAGTCACGGTCCTTTCTGTTCCAAAGCTGATGAGTAAGCCCGCTGGGCGAGGTGACGGTCTCGATCGTGAAGCGGTCTTCGAAGCCGCTCAAGCCTTCCCAGAGGGATACTCCGCGCCCGAGGGTGATGGGCACGATCACCAGGTGCATGAAGTCGATCAGGTCGGCCTGAAGGAACTGCCGGACCGTCGAGGGGCCTCCGCCGATACGGACATCGCCGCCGTTCGCGGCCTCTTGGGCCAGGCGGAGCACCTCGTGCGGTGCCGCGTCCACGAAGCGGAAGCTGGTTCCGTTGGGGAAGTCGATCGTGGGGTGCGGGTGGTGCGTCATGACGAACACCGGTGTCCGGAACGGCGGCTCGTCACCCCACCAGCCTCGCCACCCGTCGTCGGGCCAAGCGCCGTCCTGCGGGCCGAACTTGCGACGTCCCATGATCTCGGCGCCGATGCCCTGGCTCCACAGGCTCGTCAGGGCGCGGTCCAGCGTGACCGGGGCATCGACCTGGTCGACCCCGTGGATAACGCGGCCGTCGAACCAGCCGAACAGCCGTTCGGCGCCGCCGATCGGGTTATCGAAGGTTACATGCTCGCCGGCGGCGTAGCCGTCGAGGGAGATGTTCAGGTTGTGGACCCGGGTGCGGGGCATGGGCGGCTCCTTCGGTGATCGGATGCAGAGGATTACACAGGAAATGACCGCCACGGATGGCCGAATTCATCGCGGAGGCCCGAAAATCGTGCTCCGCGTGCCGGACAAATGTGTATAACGTCCTATACGGCGTGGCGTGATGCGACCCCCTCGGGTGGCCACGGCATTAACATCGGCTCATGACAAAAAAGGCCCTGGTGCTGGGCGGCGGTGGCGTGGCGGGAATCGCTTGGGAAACCGGTCTCCTGGCCGGGCTCACCGAAGCGGGCGTGCCGGTTCTGGAGGCGGACCTCATGGTCGGGACCTCGGCGGGATCGACGGTGGCGGCACAGGTCACCAGCGGTGTGGGAGTCGAAGAACTCTTCCGGCGTCAGGTCGATCCCGCGTTTCAGGTACCTGAACTGCCCCGCACCATCGATACCGAGGCGCTGATGGCGATGTTCGCTGAAAGTTACGATCCCGCGTTGGACCCGGGCGAGCTCCGCCGCCGCGTCGGCGCGATGGCGCTGAAAGCCCCCACGGTGCCCGAAGCCGAGCGCCGCCCGGTGATCGAGGCTCGGCTGCCGTCACATGACTGGCCCGCCCTCGAGATCAAGATCGTCGCGGTGGACGCGGAGACCGGCGAGGACCGCGTGTTCGACGCGACTTCCGGGGTGAGCCTCGTCGACGCCGTGACGGCGAGCTGTGCGGTGCCGGGAGTCTGGCCCCCGGCCACGATCGGCGGCCGCCGATACGTCGACGGCGCGGTGCGCTCGCCGGAGAACGCCGACCTGGCCGAAGGATACGAGCGAGTCCTCGTCGTCCAGGTCATGGAAATACCCGGGCAGAACGAATTGGAGAAGCAGGTCGCGTTTCTCCGCGAGCGTGGCTCGGAGGTGATGGTGATCGGGCCGGACGAGGCCGCGGCCGCCGCCATGGGTCCGAACCTCCTGGATCCGGCGAAGCGGGAGCCCGCGGCGACGGCCGGTCGCGAACAGGGCCTGCGCGCGGCACCGGAGGTCGCCGGATTCTTGAAGTGACCCGGCGGTTCTGAGACCGTGGAGTTCCGGCCTGTCGCTCGCGCTGCCGGCGCGTTCCAGGAAACGGTGTCCGCGAGCGAGATCCTCGCCCTGTGCCACCGTGGCTTTGGGCAGGACGCCGTGGTGCTCTCAGCGATCGAACTCGACGGTGGTCTGTACAACAACACCTACCGGATCGAGTTTCCTGACCGGGACGCGGTGATCCTGAGGGTCGCGCCTGAACCGGGCAGGCAGTTCCGGATCGAGCGACGGCTGATGCGCGGAGAACAGACGAGCCTGCCGTTTTTCGCGCCGATCGCGGCGATGATGCCGCGCACGCTGTTCGCGGACTGGACTCACGACCTCATCGGACGGGACTACGTGTTCCAGACCATCCTCGACGGTGTCCCGGCCGCGCGGGCGATTCATGACTACCCACGTCCGGCGTGGGCCGCGCTCTACCGACAGCTCGGCGCGGTGACCAAGACCGTGCATTCCGTACGGGGGGAGCGTTTCGGCCCCGTGACCGGCCCGGGGTACGACCACTGGAGCGAAGCGGTGATCCGGTGCCTGGAGGACACCGCGGCCGATCTGGAGGACGCCGGTCTCGACGCCTCCGACATGAGGGCGGTCGCTACCGTCGCGGCCGAACAGACCGAGGCCCTGGACGCGATTGAGGAGCCGCGCTTGCTTCACGGTGACCTCTGGACACCCAACCTGATGCTCGCGCCCAAGGCGCCGGAACCGCTGATCACCGGGGTACTGGACCACGACCGCGCCTGGTGGGGTGACCCCGCGGCGGACTGGTCCGTCTTCGTCGCCTCCGGAAAGTCGGCGGCGAAACCATTCTGGGACACCTACGGCACCCTGCCGTGCTCCGCCGACGCGAACTGGCGCGCCCTGATCTACCGGGCCCGGCACCTCGGCGCGATCCGTCTCGAACGCCACCGGCTGGGCCGCGACGACAGGATCGCCGACACCTACCACAGAATGCGGGAAGTCCTCGACCTCCTGACGACGTGAGCAGTAGTCCTACCGGATCTTGCACCGGGAAAATCCGTGCTGGGCAAGGGTTTTCTAAGTGAGTGGTCCGTCAAGGCAGAATCTCGACGTAGCCGTCGCTTCCGTGCACGCGGATCCGCTGCCCATCGGGAATCAGCAGGGTCGCGTCCGCCACACCGACGACAGCCGGCAGTCCGTACTCCCGTGCGATCACCGCGCCGTGTGTCATCAGCCCTCCGACCTCGGTCACCAGGCCCGCGATGGCGACGAAAAGCGGCGTCCAGCTCGGGTCGGTGTGGGCGGTGACGAGGATGTCGCCCGGTTCGAGATCGGCCTGGGCCATGTCGAGGATGACGCGGGCACGCCCTTCGATGGTCCCGGCCGAGACCGGTAGGCCGATCAGTGCGCCGGTCGGCAGGCCGTCGCGCCGGTACGACCCGGCGACGGCCTCGCCGTCCGATGTCAGCACCCGGGGCGGCGTGAGCGCCTGGTATGACCGGAACGCGTCCTTACGTTGCCGGATCAGCTTGTCATCCACCTGGTTCGAGCGCACGACGTCGTGCAACTCCTCGAACGTGAGGTAGAAGATGTCCTCCTTGTCGGGAAGCACATTGGTCCGCACGAGGCGCTCGGCCTCGTCCAGCAAGGCTCGCTTGTAGACGAAGTAGCGGCTGATGATGTCGTACTTCGGGTACTCCCGGTAGCCGATGAAGGTCCGGACCCGGTCGATCATCCGCTTGGTCTCGTCGGCCTTGTGTTCCCCGTCCGGCAGTGCTCGCAGCTGTTCGAGCAGCTCCTGTGCCCTCTTGTGTGCTTCCTGTTGTCCTTGCTCGAAGCGTCGTTTGGCGGCACCGTGCTCGAAGTTCCTGACATTGTCGAGGATCACGGGCACGAGCGCGGTGGGGCGTTCGCGCCACCGCGGCCTGGTGATGTCGATCTCGCCGACGCAGCGCATGCCGTACCGGTCGAGGTAGGCCTCGATGGCGTGCCGTGCTTCGGTCCCGCCCGCGACCTTCGGCAGTTCGTCCAGGAAGCCGTCGTCCTCGACGCCTCGCAGGAACGCCACCACCTCCGGACACGGGCGGATCACGTCGGCGACGTCGAGCAGGGCCAGTCCCATCTCCGACGTGACGTTGCCGGGAGCGGACAGCGTGAGGATGTCGGCCGCGTTCTTCTCTCCCAGCCACTCTCCCAAGTGGTCATTGAGCCACCAGGTGGCCTCCATCCCGGCCATGATCACCTGAATGCTCAACGGATCGCTGAGAACCCGCTTGTGCTCCTGGAACGCCTCCAGCAGGAAGTCGAACAGCGCCGGTCCGGTCTTCGCCCGGATGTCGCGCTCCAGAGCGGCGAGGGAATCCTGGCTGCGCTCGATCAGCTTGGTGACGATGGCCGGATCGGTCTCGATCGGGGCGGACGCGCCGCTGACCGGCGGCGCGCTGGGGCCGGCGTCCGGGAGCGTCGGGACGAAGTCGTCGCGATCGAGGACGGTCTCCAGCGCGTCCCTGAACAGCGGATCGCCCCTCCCCACCAGGTCCAGCAGGGCGGCGCGGCTCGCGGACGTGGTCAGCCTCCGGGTGACGTCGACGAACAGCCTCCCGCCGGCCGTGGTCATCGGCGCCATGGCCGTCAGCTGCCACACGGAGAGTCCCAGTGGCTTCATGGCGTCGGTCATCATCTGCTGGTGACCGACGGACAGGTAGACGTGGTTCTCCTGGTCGTCGGTCTCGGGGATGGGGAACAGTGTGGTGATCGGCCGGCTCTGCACGATCTGAAAGTCGTCGTCGACCAGGCACCACTCGATGTCCTGCGGGCGCCCGAAGTGCGCCTCGATCCGCCGTCCGAGCTGCACGAGCCGCACGACCTGCGCATCCGTCAAGGCCGGCCGCTCCTGCCGCCGCGAGTCGATCGCCACTTCCCGCGTACCGCCCGCCGGAAGGGCATGAACGGCACGGCGTTTGGCGGCGATCGTCTTGGCGATGACTTCGCCGTCGCGCACCTTGAAGACGTCCGGATTCACCAGGCCGGAGACCAGGGCCTCGCCGAGGCCGAAACTGGCGTCCACGGTGGCGACCTTCCGGTTGCCCGTAACGGGGTCGGCCGTGAACAGGATGCCGGCCGCGTCCGGGAAGACCATCTGTTGCACGACCACGGCCATGTGGACCGTGCGGTGGTCGATGCCTTCCCGCAGGCGATAGGTCACGGCCCGCTCGGTGAACAGCGAGGCCCAGCATCGGCTGACGTGCTGGAGGATCGCTGTCGGTCCCACGACGTTGAGGTATGTGTCCTGCTGGCCGGCGAAGGAAGCCGTCGGCAGGTCCTCCGCCGTCGCGCTGGATCGCACGGCGTAGGCGGCTTGTTCGCCGGATCGGGCGAGTGCGCCGGTGACGGCGGCCGCGAGATCGCCCGGAATGGCAGTCCCTTCGATGGTCCGGCGGATCGTCGCGCTGAGCGTGCGGATCGCCTCCCGGTCATCCGGGTTCAGGCGCGACAGCTGGTCGAGCCGGTCGCCGACGGACGGCGCTTCCGCCAGGATCCGCCGGAAGGCGGCCGTCGTCACGCAAAACCCAGCCGGCACGCCGACATCTTCGATCCGCGACAGGCCGCCCAGGTGCGCGGCCTTGCCGCCAACGACCGCGACCTGCGTCTCGTCGACCTCCTGAAGATCCACCACGTACTGTTCGGTCACCGCGATACCTCGCCGCCGCGTCCACCGCACGTCGACAACACATCCACGTCATCCCCCATTTTCCTCGTCGGCGCTGTGTCCGGCCGCCGATTCTGCGGCAAACCCCGGGTCTTGCCGCAAGGCCCCCTGTGCGTTATACGTTAGAAGTGGCGGGGAGTGAGAACTCCTTGCCATTTGTTTTGTCGTCCGCGCGGGATCCTTCGACCGCCTGACACGTCAGTCATCGGATGAGTCGTACAGTGACGCCAAGGTCAAGGTCGGCCCACGCGCGATCGGCCGTGACTGCGACACCATCCGGAACACGTTGTGCGACGGCAAGGCAGGCGCGATCGCCGAGCGAAAGGCCCGCGCGGCGGGTAGCGGACCAGAGCAGACCGGCACATGCCGCGTCGGCCCGGCCGAAGGGCACCACTTGCACCCCGAGCGATGTGATGCCGTCCGCCGCGCTGGTTGGCGAGGGGTGTCCGCGCTGAGCGAGCTTTTGCACGACCTCAGCCCAGTTCACCGCCGAGACCACTGCGCCGTCGAGGCTTTCGGCGACCTGCTCATGGCCGGGCTCCCGGTAAAGAAGTGCCAGGAGGGCGCTCGCGTCAAGGACCGGCGTCACCGGTCGCTCTCCTCGCGTGCCGCTTCCGCCCGCCGGTCGGCGAGGAGCTCTTCTACCGCACCGCCCTTGTGTCCAGCCGCCGTTGCCGCTTTGATCGCCTCGTCCTGAATGCGAGCGAGCAGATGGGCACGCTCCTCGATTACGACACGCCCGTCTTCGACATAGACCACCAGCGTCTGACCTGGTTCGATTCCGGCCGCGCGCCGAACCTGCACCGGTATCGTCACCCTGCCGTCTGGCGTGGCGGATAATTCGGCATGCGGGAGATCTTCATGCGCTTGTGTCACAGGCTTAGTATGCACCCCATCGCGACTCTAAGTCATCCGGACCTAGGGTGCACCCGCCATGAACGCGACGTTTATGGCGCGCATTCCCGCAACTCGCCGCGTCCAGGTGCGGTCTGCCGGTCAGGTCCAGCGGGCGAAGCCGAGGCCTGCGCCGGTGCCGGCCTCGGTGCGATAGACGGGTTCGTAGGCGAGTTGTTCCATGCCGAGGCCGCAGCGGGTCATCATGGCGCTGAGGGTGACCCAGTTGAGGCATTCCGACGTGGCCGAGTAAAGCCGCTCGCGCGGCAGTGAGGTCAGCGTGTCCTTGTCCTGCTTTTCCAGTGCCTCCAGCAACATCCGGTCGAATTCCTCGTCGACCACGAAATGGCTGAGCCCGCCGGAGGCGATGACCGCGACCCGGACGTTGTCGTCCCATTCGGCGATGGCGTCGGTGAGTGCTTCGCCGAGCGCGTAGCACCGGCGCGGCGTGACGGCGTTGGGTGGGTAGCAGGTGTTCTGGAAGACCGGCACGATCGGGGGGTGGCCGGGTCCGAGCAGGCGCTCGAGGACGAACGCGTAACCGTGCGGGATACCTTGCGGCCGGGGCGCGGTGTCGCGGACGACGTCGAGTTCCCCGGCCTCGGCCGGGTAGCGCCGCGCGACCCGGCCGCCGTAGTTCTCCTCGACGTAGGTCATCTGGCTGACGTCGAAGTCGTGCTCGATGAGGTACTCGACGAGGTGGCGGCCCAATTCGGCGTCGACCGGCACGTCGCGGCGGGAGCTGCCGTAGCCGTTGGCGACCAGTTTGTCCATCATCCGCTGCTTTTCGGTGCCCCGGGTCGGGCTGGGCCGAGGGATCACCGGGACGGTGTTGCCCCAGAAGATCGAGAACACCGGCATGTTGGACTCGAAGAACCATTCGTCCTGATCGTCGCTGATGATCAGGATCACGTCGGGCCGCGCGTCGGTCAGGCTTTGGGCGAGCGAGTCGAGCGCGGCCTGGCAGCGGTCGGACTGCGCGCGGAACGTGGCGGGGTCACGGTCGCGGGAGCGGATCCAGTCCGGCACCACCGTGCGGACCGCGTCGTGGTAGCTCATCGCCTTGCCGACGGCGGGAAAGACGAGCTCCGGGTTGAGTTCGTCGCGCTCGGCGTAGTCGAGCCACATTTCGGGCGGCAGGATCAGCAGGGGCGTGTGCGAGGTCGCCGCGCCCAGCACGATGGATGCCATGAGTTCCTCCTCAGCCCTTCGCCTCGGCGCGGAGTCTCCGCGCCAGCATGCGGCGGGCGATCAGCGCGGCCGTGTCGAGCCGGATGCTCACCTCGAACTCCGGTCCTTCGGTGTCCATCAGGTTCTGCAGGACGCCCACCGCGTAGGCGTCCTCGTCGATGAGGCACAACTGTCCTTCTTGGACAGACGCGTCCATTTCCGGGTCGTCCTGCGCGTAGTCGCGGCCGATCGCGAAGAAGTAGTGCGTCTGCCGTTCCGAGAGCGGGGTGAGCCCGTAGATGACCTTGCCGTGGTACGCGCGGCGCGGGCCGTCGGCGGGGTCGTGCCGCGACTCGGCGGCCACGACCATGGTGTCGAGCACGTACAGCGAGGGCACGAAGAAGTTGATGTGCTGTTCGCGGTCGATCGGGGAACGCAGTCCGGTCCGCTCACGGTAGGTGGGCGGGCATTCCACGTCGCGCATGATCCGGGAAGCCTGGACCAGCCAGCGTGATTCGCTGGAACTACTGGTGATCGGCGTTTCCGCCACCTCGCGCGTGCCGATCTTGGTGGCGTGGATGAACGATTCGTGGGAGAGGTCGAGCACGTTGTCCGCGATCAGTTCGTGGTTCGCGTCGATCACGACATTGCCCGACACGAAACGGAAATCCGGGTCGGCGAATCCCGTTTCGGCGGGAATGCCGGCCGGGTCGGCGAGTTCGGGATCGCCCATCCAGATCCAGACGAACGGCCCGTTCTCGGTGACGGGGAAGGACCGCACATCCGAGCGGCCGGGAATCTTGTCCTGGCCCGGGACGCTCAGGCAGGTTCCGTCCGGCCCGAACCGGAAACCGTGGTAGCCGCAGGCGATGACGTCATCGTCGCCCAGCTTGCCTTCGGTCAGCGGGTAGCCGCGGTGGGGGCAGCGGTTGCGGAGCGCGGCCACCTTGCCAGCCCGGGTCCGGTAGAGCACGACGGAAATACCGAGAATGGTCCGGCCGAGCAGCGACTCGCCGACTTCGGACCGCAGTGCGGCGATGTACCAGACATTGCGCACGAACGTCTCGGTTTCAGGGCGTGCGATGGTGGGCTGAGCCATTGTTCCTCCCGTTACCAATCCGGCCGAGGGTAGGCGGACACGATCCGCGACCGACTTGCTTGTCTAGCGTCATTTCCGCCGTGGCTGCCGTCGGACTGGTCACGAACGGCACGGTACGGACAGTCATGGCAGGCGGGTGAAGACCTTGCGCGCGTTGCCCTCCAGCACGAGTTTCTTGTCGCTCTCGCTCAGGCCCGGCATTTCGTCGATGACGGGTTTGATGTCGTCGAGTTGCCGTCCGGTGACCGGGTCGGCGACCGAACCGCTGCCGGGGCGTTCGGTGCCGAACAGGCACCGGTCCGCGCCGACGGTTTCCAGGAGCAGGCGCAGCGAAGCCGGGTTGTGCAGAACGGTGTCGAAATACAGTTTGCGCAACGAGGTTTCGAAGCGTTCGGCGTCGGCGGAGCCGCCGAGGCTCGGCATGAGGCGTTCGGCTTGCCAGCGCCCGATCTGGTAGGGCACCGAACCGCCGCCGTGCGAGACGATGAGCTTGAGCGTGGGGAAGTCGTTCAGCGTGTTCGACCGCAACACGGTGAGGATCGCGATCGACTCCTCGGTGATGAAGTGCTCGCTGTAGGTCTCACGCTCGTTGAAACACCCGGCCGAGTGGACCAGGGCGGGCAGGTCGTAGGACACCAGCCGTTCGAAGAGCGGGTACCAGTACTCGCTGCCGAGCGGCGGTGTGGTGCCGGCGCCTTCGCTCGGGTCGGGGTTGAGCAGGACGCCGACGAACTGGGGCATCGCGGCGATCCGGTCCAGTTCCGCCAGCGCCTCCTCGACCGGACGTCCCGCGCACACCGGGAGCGCCGCCATGCCGGCGAAACGCGTCGGGTGCAGATCCACCGTGCGGCGGATCAGGTCGTTGTTGGCCTCGATCCACCAGTGCGCGATGCGCTCGGGCCGGGCCGAGGGCATCAGCTGGTACGGCCTTGGCGAGATCAGCTGCATCGTCGTGCCGACCTCGTCGAGCAGGGCGACGTTGCGGGCGGCCGACGCCGCGAGCGCTTCGTCGCCGATCTTGGGGTCACCTCGGTGGTGGCCGCCGGAGGACTGCAGGCGCGCCTTGTAGGCGTAGAACACCTCGGGCGCGTTGAGGTGGGCGTGGGCGTCGATGACCATGGGGCCTCAATCCTGGGAGACTTTCTGCAAATCGTGATGTGCCTGGGCAAATGACCGGCCGAACGCGCCGTCCGCAGGTAGCCGATCTTGGGGGCAGGGCTCCGAACAGCGAAACCGAGGGGCGAGGCGCTAAGGAGAGCCCTGGTCACGAGATCGGCTGGGCGCGTTCACTGAAAGGCGCTGGGAGACAGGGGCGATGTGGGCGATGACCTCGCACTGCAGCAGCAGTCCTTCGGGCAGGTCGCGGTAGACCACGACATGCCGTGCCGGGCGGGAGTCCGGGTCGGGGAAGGTTTCGCGCCAGACCGGGTCGATCTCGGCGCGGAAGGCACGGTCGGGCACCGTGAAGGTCAGCTTGACGGCGTCGTCGAACGATCCGCCCGCCGCCGCGAGCACGGCGCCCACGTTGGCGAAGGCGTTGCGGACCTGAGCGGCGAGCGTCTGCGGCACCTTGCCGGTGGCGCGGTCGACCCCGGAGACGCTTCCCGACACGAGCAGGGTGCCGACGAGGCTGGCGGTCGGGATGGGAGAACTGCCGTGGGTCAGGCCCGGGACGATGATGGATCGCCTTGCCACGCTGGACCTCCTCCATTGGTGCGCCGTCCGGCCCGGGGCTCGTCCCAGCGGGCCGGACGGCGAGTCCTGCTCTGATCGCCTGAAGTCAACGGTTGTGCATAATGTGAACACAACGTTCAGCTTTGCACCTTATCGACCGGTGACCGCTCGGGCAAGGGAGGATGGCTTCCACTTCGCGGTTTCCCGGGTAAGGTCGGTGCCGCGGCCCTGGCCGGTAGTGAACGTATCGTTCGGAATGTGAACGACTGGAGGTCGAAGATGACTGAGCCCGTGGCCGCGGCCGTGCGGCTGGGAACCTGTGCGCTGTCGGACGCGCTGGACGCCCTCGGCGTGCGTGGGGTGCTCCCCGGGGTGCGCGCGCTGGCGCCGTCCGGGCCGGTCGGCGGCCGCGCGGTCACCGTTCAGCTCGGGCCGGCGGACGGGAACGTGGCCAAGCGGCACCTGTGCACCGCGGCCGTCGATTCCGCCGGACCCGGTCAGATCATCGTGATCGCGCATCCTGGCCCCCACGAAGGCGTGGTCCCCGCGGGCTGGGGCGGCATCCTTTCCCTTGCCGCGCACCGGAAAGGCGTCGAGGCGGCCGTTGTCGGGGGCGCCGTGCGGGACGTCGACGAAGCGCGGGAGCTCGGCTTTCCCGTCTTCGGGCGGTCCGCCACTCCGGTGACCGCGCGAGGTCGCGTGGTCGAGACGGGGTGGGGCGAGCCCGTCGTCATCGGCGAGGTGGCCGTCGCGCCGGGCGACGTGGTGGTCGGCGACGAGAACGGCGTCGTGGTCATTCCGGCCGGGCTGCTGGACGACGTGATCGAGCGCGGCGAAACCATCGTGGCCCGCGAAGCCGCGATCGCGGCCGCGGTGCGCGATGGCGTTCCGGTGGCCGAGGCGATGGGACGCGACTACGAAAAGATGCTCGAGTAGCCCCCACACGATCAGCCGGTAGGATAACGATCCGCGCGTGACGGCAGAAGCCACGCCGACAGGTCGTCCGGGAGGGTGGCGGTTCGCCGATGGCAAAGACCGAGGGCCCCGGCCGGGCCGACATCCAGGCGGTGAGCCGCGCGAGCCGGATCCTGGGCCTGTTCCATGTCGACCGCAGTGAGCTGGTCACCGCGGACGTGGCGATCGAACTCGGCCTGAACCGCACCACCACGCACCGCTACCTCACGTCCATGGCCTCGATCGGGTTGCTCGGGCCCGGGAGTAGGCTCTCCAGTTACGTGGTCGGGCCGCTGGCGACGAAACTGGGCGCGATAGCCACCAACTCCGCCGAGGTGCTCTCCGTCGCGCCGCGCCACATGGCCGCGCTCAGCGACGAACTGGGCGCCACCCTGGTCCTGAGTCTGTGGGCCTCCACGGGGCCGATGGTGGTGCACGTGGCCGAGCCCCGCACGCCCAACGCGGTGCTCACCATCCGGACGGGCACCGTGTTGGCCCTCAGCACCGCTCAGGGCGTGGTGTTCACGGCGTTCCTGCCTCCCGGATCGAGCCACCTCGACCAGCGGCGCGAACGACTCGCTCCCGCCGCGCGCGACGCGTTCGACGCGGAGGTCGAGAAGGCACGCGAGGAGTGCCTGTCCGTGTCGGTGCGCCGCGAACACGGCGTTGTCACGGTCGCGGCCCCGGTGTTCGACGGCGAGGGCCTGTGCGCGACGGTCGCCGTCGTCGGCCTCGTCGGCAGCACCCTCGACACCGTGACGCCCGAACGCAGCCGCCGGATCCGCGAGCTGGCCGCGTTGCTGACCGAGGAGCTCGGGGGCCGCGTGCCGGAAGCCACGCGGCGCCCCTGAGCTGTTCAGTCCACTGTGGACGATCAGGAGGTGGTGGCCGCCTGGTCGCCTGCCGGGAGGACGGTGAGGTCCGGGGAGATCCGGCCACGATCACCCAGGCCGGTAAGCCCGAGAACCTCTTCCGGTGTGAAGCCCTCGACCACGTCTTCGAGCACGAAACCATCCCCGTCGCGGCGCAGCACGCCGAGGTCGGTGACCACGACGTCGACGCATCGCTGACCGGTCAGCGGGAAGGTGCACCGGTCGACGATCTTGGCATTGCCCTTGCTGTCGCAGTGTTCCATCAGCACGATCAGGGTGCTGCCGCTGGCGACCAGGTCCATCGCCCCGCCGATGCCGCCGCCGGCCTGGCCGGGCGTGGTCCAGTTGGCCAGGTTGCCGTCGGCGTCGACTTGGTAGCCGCCCAGCACGACCGCGGACAGGCGGCCGGAGCGGGCGATCTCGAAGGAGGTCACGCTGTCGAAGAACGACATCCCGGGCAGCGGCTCCACGAACCCGCCGCCCGCGTCGAACAGGTCGGCGTCGAGCTTGGCCTCGTCGCGTACCGGCCCGCCATAGCCCAGGACGCCGTTTTCCGCGTGCAGCCGGATGTTCTTGCCGGTCAGGAACCCGGCGATCAGGTTGGGCAGGCCGGCGCCGAGGTTGACGTAACCGGAGTCGGGCAGCAGGCGGGCGGCGCGTTCGGCCATCTCCAGACGGCTCAGCGCGGGCTTGCCGAAGTAGGTCTTGCGGGTGTCCGGTGCCCGGCGGCCGACCGCCGCGGGGGCCAGTCCCGGCTTGACGATGACCGTGGTCGGCACCACGTGGGTCACGAAGATCTCGGGCAGGTGAATGTCCTCGGGCGCGATCTCGCCGCGCTCCACGATCTCCTCGGCTTCGACGATGACCACGCGCGCGCCCTTGGCGAAGCTGGGGTTGAAGTTCTGGCTCGACTCCTTGAACTGGACGTTGCCGGAGCGGTCGGCCCGGTAGGCGCGCAGGAACGCGTAGTCGACCTGCAGGGCCTCTTCCAGCACGTACTCCCGGCCGTTGAAGGTCCGGATCTCCTTGCCCTCGGCCAGTTCCGTGCCCACCGCGGTCGGGGAGTAGAACCCGGCCAGGCCGGCTCCGGCCGCGCGGAGCCGTTCGACGAGGATGCCCTGCGCGACGAGTTCGAGTGCGATCTCCCCGGACTTGATCTTGTCCGCCACGTCGGACTGGATCCCGGCGCGGGAGGAGAACGACACGATCAGGCGGTTGACCTGGCCTGCCAGCGCAAGGGATTCGGGCGAGGTCTCACCGCGGCCCAGCGAGTTCGCCACGATGCACAGGTTCCGCGGTCCGGCGTCGACGAGCGCCCGGATCAGCGTCGAAGGAAAGCGATGTCCCGTGCCGAACCCCACGATGGCGATCGAGGCGCCGTCGGGCACGTCGGCGACCGCCTTCTCCGCGGTGGTCACTTTGTCCAGCGCTGTTTCCGCCGCTGTTTTCACTGTCGTCCTCCTAGTAGTGCGGGATGTCACCGGGAACCGCACGTCATGGCCCGCCCCATGCCGCGGGGAAGTTCGCTGTCTGGACGGCGTGGCGGCGTTCGAGTTCTTCGAGCGCATCGGTCAGGCCCACGTGGTCCAGTACGGTCAGCACGTCCTCGCCGGGCAGGCGTGCCGGGGGGCCGAGTCGCGGCGGGGTGGCGGACATGCCGATCGCGATGCCGGGCATGCGGACCTCGCCCACTTCCTCGGTCATCTGCGTGATGCTCAGCTCGCGGGCGCAGGCGATCTTGTCGGCCATCAGGTCCTCGATGCCCACGACGGCGTGCGCGCCGAGGCCGGCGGCCTGCAGCCGGTCCACCCAGGTGGCCACGTCGTCGTCGGCGAAGGACCGGCCCTCCATGACGCTGGTGAGCACGTCTTTCTCTTCCTCGCGGAGACCGAGGAAGAACCATCCGTCGGCGGCGCGGTGGAAACGCTGGAGTTCCCCCTCGCCGAGCGCGCCCGGGCCGGCGGGCTCGGTCCGCTCCTTGCCCGCGTAGTCGAGCAGGTAGCGGGCCTGGTGGAGGGTTCCGGTCTGGGCCAGCGAAGTGGTGAAATAACCGCCGTCGCCCGTGGCCGCGCGCCGGTAGAGCCCCAGGGTGGCGGCGAAGGCCGCCAGCACGCCGGTGCCGTAGTCGAGAAGGTTGTACGGCCCGAGGACGGCGGGTTTGGTGTCCCCACCGGCCCTGGCCATGATTCCGGTGACCGCCTGGCCCTGCGTCTCGTAACCACGGTTCGCCGCCCACGGACCGCGTGAGCCGTAGCTGCTGACCGACACGTAGACGATGTCCGGCCTGCGGGCTTTGACGTCCTGGTAGCCGATGCCGTAGCGCTCCGCGGTGCCGGTCGGGAAGTTCTGGACGATCACGTCGGCGGTCTCGGCCAGTTTCCAGAAGACCTCGCGCCCGGCGGGATTCTGCACGTCGAGGAGGATCGACTGCTTGCCTCGGTTGACCACGCCGTGCACGGCGACCCGCCGCTCCGGAGCGTTGATCTTGACCACGTCGGCGCCCAGTTCGCCGAGGATGCGGCCGGAGGTGGGGCCGGCGAGGATCTGCGTCAGGTCCAGCACCCGCAGTCCGCTCATCGGCCGGTTCCGCGCGCCGCTCGCCTCGGACACGGCAGGCGCCGCGCCGGTGTCGAGTTCGGACAGGATTTCCGCACGGTCGGCATCGGGCCGGTGGCGGGGCGCCAGGCGCGGCTCGGTGTCGCTGTGGACCGCGATGCCGGCCATCCATGTCGGTCCGAGAACCGGGTCCTCGATCGCCGCGACCTCACCCGACTCGCGGGCATGGGGCGTGCGGAGCCATTCCTGGCCGGTCCTGATCAACGCGATCGGCACCCCGGCCGCGTTACCCAGTTCTTCCCATTCGGCCGCGTCGCGGCTCGCGAACAGGTCCGCGAGGTTGGCGCGGAGCACGGGCTCGTCGGTTTCGTCGAACCACTCGGGCTTTCCGGCCGCCTGGAGAAACCACAGGACGAACCGTCTTGTCGCGCCGATCGGGTTGAACTGAACATAACGTCCGTCGCGGCAACGGAACGTGCCGCTGGCGCCCGAGGCGAGCGGGCGTTCGGGCGGAAGGCCTTTGGCGGTGACGAACGCGCCCGCGGCACCGATCGCCTCGAACATGGCGTCGTACAAGGGGACTTCGACGCGCTGGCCCAGGCCCGACTTGACCCGCTCGGTCAGCGCGCTGACGACCCCGACCGCGCCGAGGAACGCGGCGAAGTTCGAGGCGATGGGCACCGCGCTGTAGGTGGGGCGGGTGCCGTCCCAGCCGGGCGGTGCCTCACCCGCGCGGATCCGGGTGTTGCCCGTCGCCGCGTCGACCACGCCTTCCCACGCCGGGATTCCGGCACGCGGGTCGTCGGCGGCGAACCCGGGAAGTGAGCAGTAGACCAAGCCGGGGCACGACGCGCGAAGGTCTTCGTAACCAAGGCCCAGTCTTCCCATCACGCCCGGCCGGAAGTTCTCCACCACGACGTCGGACCGTATGACCATCCTCCGGGCCACGGCGAGGTCTTCCGGGTTTTTCAGGTCGAGCGTGATACGACGTTTGTCGCGGTGGTAGAAGGCGTTTTCGCTTGGTTCGCGGGTGCCGGGACGGTCGATGTGGACGACTTCCGCGCCTTGGTCGGCCAACATGACGGCCAGCAGCGGTCCGGCTACAAAGTGGCCGAAATCGACGACACGGATACCGGCGAGCGGAGCGGGCAACGGCCTACCTCCTTGGGGCACAGGGAAGGCGCGCCACAATGGACTCGTGCCGCGCCCTCGCGATCCTCTGATGTCGAAACCGGCTGCCGATCAGCCTAACCCGGCAACCGGGATTTTCCGAGCGACGATTAGGGCGCGATTGTTGACTTCACGGCAATGTCCACATCGCGAACATATTCCACTGTGGACATTCGAGAGGCCTGTTCGTCCACGGGAACAGGGGTGTTCACAGGCAGGGGTGTTCACAGGTAGGCGAACCCGCCGGGCGCGGTCACCGTGCCGCCAAGGGTTGCCACGATGACGTCGACGGCACCCGTCCCGACGGTGCCGGCGACCGTGCTGACGGTGCCGGCGACCGTGCTGACGGTGCCGGCGACCGTGCTGACGCTGAGCAGGGCCTGCCCGATCACATGCGGCGGGGCGGCGATCTCGAGGGTGGAGTCGTTGACGATCAGGGGCAGGACCGGGCTCGCCACACCGCTGAACGACACACCCGTGGTGGTGGTCAGGTTCGTGCCGTTCACGACCATGGTGTTGCCCTGGACAGGTGCCATGGCCAGGGTCGCGATCGTGTAGGTGTAGGCCCGCCCGTTGCTGGTGCCCGCCGGGGTGATGATGGTCACCGCACCGCTACCGGTCAGAACGTTGGCGGGGGCGATCACGGTGGCGGTGGTGTCGTTGCCCACGGCGAGGCCGGTGCCCACGGTGGCGCCGAATGTGACGGCCGTGGTGCCGGTGAAGTACTGGCCGATGAGGGCGACGGCGGTGCCACCGGCCGAGCTGCCGGTGGACGGGGTGACGCTGTAGACGACGGGTGGTGCCTGGGGCCAAGGGGCTCCCCGTCGATTACCGAAGTTAAGAACCTCGTCGCGACCTGTAATCGGCCGGTCGGGTACGTTCGCTGCTCTGATCGGGTCTCGTCGGCCATGCCGGTGTCCATTTCGGACGATCTTGTAGGCTGAAGTGACAGGCCGCGTTGTCCGCTTGTGCGGCGGACCAACGGGAATTCCTCCACTGTGGCCCGGCCACCATTCGTTTTGTGTCGGAGCCCGAAGAAAACCGGCGCTCGCGCACCTAAAGTCAGCCGGGTGCTCGTTGAATTCAGGCCGCACACGCGGCTCCGCGGAGAACGGCCCGCCGACCTCGGCGCCTCGGTGCTGCCGGTGGTCAACGCGGTCAGCGAGAGTGACGCCGATCTGGGGAAGGTCCGCGTGGTGTGCGACTGGGTGCAGTACCGCAACAACTTCCGCGACGCGGTGGACATCCGCCCCATCCTGCGTGGCGAACCCGGGGCACTGCCGGAGCCGATCGGCGTCCGCGACGACGATCTGGAGATCGCGGTCGACGTGCGGCGCGCGACCGAAGCGCCGCTGGGGGAGCTGACCGCGACGCTGCTGCGGCAGGTACCGGAGAGGGTCGTCCTCGAGGGCTGGACACGTGGCAGCCAAAGCTGCGTCTGGCAGTTCAACGCGTTGTACTGGTCCGCGTTGGAACTGTGGGAAAAGGCCACCGGGCGTGGCTACGAACAGGCGCTTCCCGGCGGCGAAAGCGACGCCCGCAACACCGCCGCGGCCACCGAGCTCATCGAGGAACTGTTCGCGGTGTGGGACCGGCTCGCCGCCACGAACGCCCTCCCCGAGGAGCTCTACGTCGTCGAACTCGGGGTCGGCAACGGTAACCAGGCCAAGGTCTTCCTGGACCGGTTCCGCGAACTCGACACCGGGCACGGCAAGGGCTACTACGGGCGCCTGCACTACCTGATGTGCGACTACTCGGCCCACGTGCTGGACCTCGCCCGCGAAACCGTGGCCGAGCATGCCGAGCGGGTCAGCTTGTTCGCGCTCGACGCGACCCGCCCGCGAAGGTCGCTGGCCTTCCTGCAGTACAAGGCTTTCCTGATCTACATCTCCAACGTCTATGACAACCTGCCCACCGACGAGGTCGCGCAACTCGGCGGCCGCACCTACTGCGTGCAGACGCGCGCCTACCTGCCGGCCGAGGCGGCCGGGGAACTGGCCACGTCGATTTCCGCGACTCCCGGTCAGCTGCCCGAGCTGGTGCGCAAGTTGCTCCGCCTGGGCCCGTCGCTGCTGGTGGACGCCTGTCCCGCGCATTTCCCCGATGTCGACTCCGCGGTGCGGTTCTGGCAGCGCACCTGGTCGGCCGTCCGGCTCGAAGAGCGGTACGTGCCGCTGGCCGGCCTGGACACCTACCCGCTCACCGAGGCGCTCACGGGCGAGACCCTGCGGCCGCTGCTCGAATCCGGGGCGGACGTACGGATGCATGTCAACAACGGGGCCGTCGCGAGCTTCGACGAGACCCTGGGATTGCTGCATCCCTACGGGAAGCTGGTGTGCCACGACCTGTTCGTCACCGACATCCAGGGCTACCGCACCACCTTCCGCGGCCCGGGCAAGTACGACGGCTCGGTCGTCAACTGGGTCAACGGCCCCCTCCTGGCGCACGTGGGACGGCGGCGCGGGTTCGACGTGCACTACGAGCCGTTCCGGCATCGCGGCGGCGGGCACATCGTGACGATGACCGCCCAGGTGAGGGACTGACAGACCATGTTCGAGAAGCTTCCCTTGTTGCCGACGACGGTGGTGGGTTCCTACCCGGTCCCGGAGTGGATGGAACGGCTCAAGACCGACTACTTCCGCGGCCGCATGAGCCGCGCCCAGCTCGGCGACGTGCACGAGATGGCGATCAAGGCCGCGCTCCGGGACCAGGAACTGGCCGGGATCGACATCGTCTCCGACGGCGAGTTGCGCCGCGACAACGACATCGACTACTTCCTCGCGCGGTTGCCCGGAGTCGACATCGCGGAGACCGCGAAGGACTTCTACTTCGACTACTACGACGTGGCCGTGACCGAACCCCTGCCGGAGCCGAAGGGCACCGAGCTGGCCTGGCTGGCCGACGACTTCGCGTTCACCGCCTCACAGACCCGTGCGCCCATCAAGTTCTCCTTCACCGGCCCGTACTCACTCGCCCGCCGGGTCCACAACCGGGCCTATGGCGAAAAACGTGATCTCGTGCTGGCGATCGCCCACCGGCTCAACGACGCCGCCCACGCGCTCGCGGCACGGGGCGCGGAGTTGTTGCAGATCGACGAACCGTTCCTGGCCGGTTATCCGGGTGACGTGGACATCGCCGTCGAGGCGGTCAACGTCGTGACCCGTGGGGTGAACGTGGACTGGGCCCTTCACGTCTGTTACGGCAACCGCTACGCGCGGCCGCTGTGGGAAGGGCACTACGACTTCCTGTTCCCCGCCGTGCTGGACGCGGCCGTGGACCAGCTGGTGCTCGAATTCGCCCGTAAGGGCTACGCGGACCTGCCCGTGATCGAGAAGTTCGGCTGGGACCGGCGGGTCGGTCTCGGCGTCATCGACGTGAAGAACCAACGGGTCGAGACCCCGGCGGAGATCGCCGCGCGCATCCGGGCCGCGCTCGAACTCATGCCCGCCGAACGGCTGGTGATCAACCCCGACTGCGGGTTGCGCAACCTGTCCGGATCCATCGCCCGCGCGAAACTGGCGGCTATGGTCGAGGGCACCGGCCAGGTGCGCCGCGATCTCGTCCCCGAAGTGCCCGCAGTGCCCGAAATATCCGAAGTACCAGGCCGAACCACCGAAACCGCCGCAGCGCGAGGAGCGTGACCATGAGCCAGTCCGATCCGCATGACTTCCTCTTCACTTCGGAGTCCGTGACGGAGGGCCATCCCGACAAGATCGCCGACGCCATCTCCGACGCCGTCCTCGACGCGGCGCTGGCCAACGACCCGTACTCGCGGGTGGCCTGCGAAACGCTGATCACCACCGGGATGGTCGTGCTCGCCGGGGAGATCACCACCCCCGAGCATCTGGACTACACCCAGATCGTCCGCGACACCGTCAACGGCATCGGCTACGACGACGGCCGCTACGGCTTCGACGGACACCACTGCGCCGTGCTGGTGGCGCTGGACAAGCAGTCCCCGGACATCGCGCAAGGCGTGGACCAGGCCTATGAGAAGCGCAGCGGCGACTCGGGCGACGCCTACGACCTGGCCGGAGCGGGCGACCAGGGCATGATGTTCGGCTACGCCACGGACGAGACGCCCGAGTTGATGCCGATGCCGATCGCGCTCGCGCACCGGCTTTCGCGCCGCCTCGCCACCGTCCGCAAGGACGGCACGCTGCCCTACCTGCGCCCGGACGGCAAGACCCAGGTCTCGGTCCGCTACTCCGACGGTGTGCCGGTCGGCGTCGAACGGGTGCTGATCTCCACGCAGCACGCCGAGGAGGCGGTCAACGAGCAGATCCGCGAGGACCTGTGGAACCACGTCGTCACCAGCGAACTGCCCACCGACTTCTACGACGCCGACGAGTTGCGCGCGGGACTGCTGGTCAACCCCACCGGCCGGTTCGTGATCGGTGGTCCGGTCGGGGACGCCGGGCTGACCGGCCGCAAGATCATCGTCGACACCTACGGCGGATTCGCGCGGCACGGCGGCGGCGCCTTCTCCGGCAAGGACCCGTCCAAAGTGGACCGTTCCGCCGCGTACGCGGCGCGCTACGTGGCGAAGAACGTCGTCGCCGCCGGGCTCGCGAGCCGCGCCGAGGTGCAGGTCGCGTACGCGATCGGGGTGGCGAGGCCGGTGTCGGTGCTGATCGACACGTTCGGCACCGAAAAGGTCGACCGCAGGCTCATCGAAAAGCTGGTCGCCGAGCACTTCGACCTGCGCCCGGCCGCGTTCCGCGACTACCTCGACCTGCACCGCCCGATCTACTCGCCGACCGCCGCCTACGGCCACTTCGGCCGCACGGACGTCGATCTCCCCTGGGAGCGCACCGACCGTGCCGCCGCACTGCGCCAGGCCGCCGGTCTGAGCAACTGAAACCTTCAGCCCGAAAGGACGCGTAAGTACATGACCGTCACCGACGAGTCGACGCCGAAGCTGTATGACACCCGCGGCGGCCTTTCCTTCGCCGTGGCCGACCTCGAACTCGCCGAATTCGGCCGCAAGGAGATCCGGCTCGCCGAGCACGAGATGCCCGGCCTGATGGCACTGCGGCGCGAATACGCCGACGTGCTTCCGCTGCGCGGCGCCCGGATCGCGGGTTCACTGCACATGACCGTGCAGACCGCGGTCCTGATCGAAACGCTGACCTCCCTCGGCGCCGACGTCCGCTGGGTGTCGTGCAACATCTTCTCCACCCAGGACCACGCCGCCGCGGCGACCGTGGTCGGTCCACATGGGACACCCGAGGAGCCGAAGGGTGTTCCGGTGTTCGCGTGGAAGGGCGAAACGCTCGAAGAATACTGGTGGTGCACCGAGCAGCTGTTCGCCTTCACCGACGAGAACGGCGAAACCGTCGGCCCCAACATGATTCTCGACGACGGTGGCGACGCGACGCTGCTCGTCCACAAGGGAGCCGAGTTCGAGAAGTCGGGCGCGGTGCCCACCGTCGCGGACGACGACCAGAGCGTGTCCGAGGAATACCGGATCATTCTCGACACGCTGCGCCGTTCACTGGCCGCTGAATCGGGCAAGTGGACCGCGATCGCGTCCGCGATCCTGGGTGTCACCGAGGAGACCACCACCGGCGTGCACCGGCTCTACCAGCTCGCCGCGGCGGGGGAGCTGCTCTTCCCGGCGATCAACGTCAACGACTCGGTCACCAAGAGCAAGTTCGACAACAAGTACGGCATCCGCCACTCGCTGATCGACGGCCTCAACCGGGCCACCGACGTGCTCATCGGCGGCAAGGTCGCGGTCGTCTGCGGTTACGGCGACGTCGGCAAGGGTTCCGCGGAGGCACTGGCGGGGCAGGGCGCGCGGGTGATCGTGACCGAGGTGGACCCGATCTGCGCCCTTCAGGCGCTGCTGGAAGGACACCAGGTCGCGCGGCTGGACGACGTGATCTCGACCGCCGACATCATCATCACCACCACCGGCAACAAGGACATCGTCACCGCCGAGCACATGAAGCGGATGAAGCACCAGGCGATCCTGGGCAACGTCGGGCACTTCGACAACGAGATCGACATGGCCGGCCTCGCCCGCCTCGAAGGCATCCGCAGGACCACCATCAAGCCGCAGGTCGACGAATGGGTGTTCCCGGACGGCCACTCGATCCTCGTGCTGTCCGAGGGACGGCTGATGAACCTCGGCAACGCCACCGGGCACCCGTCGTTCGTGATGAGCAACAGCTTCTCGAACCAGGTGATCGCGCAGATCGAGCTGTTCACCAAGCACGACGAATACGACCGTGAGGTCTACCGGTTGCCGAAGGTCCTCGACGAGAAGGTCGCCGCGATCCACGTCTCGGCGCTGGGCGGTGACCTGACCAAGCTCAGCAAGGACCAGGCCGAATACATCGGCGTCGACGTCGAGGGTCCGTTCAAGCCCGAGCACTACCGGTATTAGGAGGCACCGCAAGTGTCGACTCGCGGCTGCCAAGATGGCCACAGAGCGCGCCGTCTGGGTCCGCTATCGGGGCGGCAGGGCGCCCATCCGCGCGTCGTGACGTGCGTTGGAAACGAGCGCCCTGTCGACACGATCGCGGGGGCGCGCAAGCTCGCGGAGAAAACGCCATGACACTCACCACCGAGGCTCCCCGGTCCGGCAGGGCCGGGGAGGCCGAACACGGCAAGGACATCGGCAGGCTCGTTGTGTCCTGTGTGGACGGTCCGGGCATCGTGTCGCGAGTCAGCACGTTCCTGCTCCGCCACGGCGCCAACATCGTCCAGTCCGACCAGTACTCCACGGGACCGGCCGGCGGGCGGTTCTTCCAGCGCGTCGAGTTCCACCTGCCGGAGCTGGAAGCGCGGTTGCCGGAATTGGAGCGCGGTTTCGCCACCGAGGTCGCGGGGCCGCTCGGTGCGACCTTCCGGTTCCGGGCGGCTTCGGCGCTGACCCGCGTGGCGGTCTTCGTGTCCCGCTACGACCACTGCCTGCTCGACCTGCTGTGGCGAACCCGGCGCGGTGAGCTGCCGATGACTATCGTGCAGGTGGTGTCCAACCACACTGATCTCGCCGACGACGTCGCGAGCTTCGGGGTGCCCTTCGCCCACATCCCGGTCACCAGGGACACCAAGCCGGAGGCCGAACAGCGGCAGCTCGAGTTGTTGGCGGGCCAGGCCGATCTCGTCGTGCTGGCCCGTTACATGCAGATCCTCTCCGGCGAGTTCCTCGACCGCGTGGGGATACCGGTGATCAACATCCACCACTCGTTCCTGCCCGCGTTCATGGGCGCCGGTCCGTACCAGCGGGCGAAGGAACGGGGCGTCAAGCTCATCGGGGCCACCGCGCACTACGCGACCGAGGACCTCGACGAGGGCCCGATCATCGAGCAGGACGTCGCCCGCGTCTCGCACCAGGCGAATGTCGCCGAGTTCACCCGCAGGGGCGCCGACATCGAGCGCGTCGTGCTCGCCCGTGCGGTCCGCTGGCACTGCGAGGACCGGGTCCTGGTCGACGGCCGCACCACCATCGTCTTCTCATGAACCCGCCTCCAAACCGGAAGGTTCCTGCTCAGGCGAGTGGCCGAACCCGCCTCCGAAGGTACCCGATCTTGGGGGCAGGGCTCCCAGTAGCGAAACTGAGGGAAGTACCCAAGGAGAGCCCTGGCCACAAGATCGGGTGGGCGGGTTTCAAGACAAACACTGAGCGCTACCGAAAGGTTGTTCCATGCCCGCTGACACCGTCGCCGTGACCGGGTCCATCGCCACGGATCATCTGATGCGGTTCCCCGGACGCTTCGCCGACCAGTTCGTCGACACGCATCTCGACCGGTTGTCGCTGAGCTTCCTGGTCAACGACCTCGTCATCCGCCGCGGCGGGGTGGCGGCCAACATCGCCTTCGCGATGGGGGTCCTCGGCCGGTCCCCGGTGCTCCTCGGCGCGGTCGGACCGGACTTCGACGAGTATCAGGCCTGGCTGGAACGGCACGGCGTGGACTGCTCGCACCTGCACGTCTCCAAGACCGCCCATACCGCGCGGTTCATCTGCACCACCGACGACGACCAGTGCCAGCTCGCGTCGTTCTACCCGGGCGCGATGAGCGAGGCCGGGCAGATCAAGCTCGCCCCGATCGTCGGCACCGACGGAATCGGCCTGGTGCTCGTCGGCGCGAACGACCCGGACGCGATGATCGCCTACACCGAAGAAGCCCGCCGTCTCGGTGTCGCATTCGCCGCGGACCCCTCGCAGCAGTTGCCGAGGCTCGACCCGGACGCCTGCCGGTCCCTTGTGGACGGTGCGAAATACTTGTTCACCAACGAATACGAGTGGGAGCTGCTCACCCGCAAGACCGGCTGGACCGAGAGCGAGTTCGCCGACCGGGTGGAGCTTCGCGTGACGACCCTTTCCGGAAAAGGCTGCCGGCTGGTGGGTCGCGACGGCACCGACATCCATGTCGACGCGGTACCGGCGAGGGAAATCGTCGACCCCACCGGTGTCGGCGACGCGTTCCGCGGCGGCTTCCTCGCCGGGGTCGGCAATGGGCTGAGCTACGAACGCGCCGCCCAGTTGGGCTCACTGATCGCCACGCATGTGATCGAGACGTCCGGCAACCAGGAGTGGGTGCTCGACATCGACGCGGCGTCGAAGCGTCTGGCCGAAGCGTATGGCACGGCCGCGAGGGACGAGATCGAGCCGATCCTGAGGGGTATCCGGAACTAGCGCACCCGCGAGCCCGTTTTTCCGGTGACGGCAACCGGCGAGCGCGCGGTTGCCGTCACCGGGAATGATCATCCCGTGACGTTGAATCCTGTCTTCGCCGATTTCTCGACCGACCCCCCGCGGACGGCAAATGGTTCCGTTCGCGCGCACAGAGCCGGTTCCGCCGGCGGGCACTGGATCATCAACTCCGGTGGTGCCGTCTGGCTGGACTTCGTGGTCGACGCTCCCCTGGACGAGGCGACCTTGAAGGTCCGCGCGCTGGTGTCCAAGCTTGGGCCGGAATCGGGTTACGCACCCCTGGACATCCTGGTGAACGGGCAGAGCGTGACTTCCCGTTTCCGGATACCGGGCGGAGGCGACCTGCCCCAGACGATGACGTTCGCGGTTCCCGGGGAATGGCTACGGCCGGGCACGAACACTGTCGAACTGCGCAGTGCCGAAGACGCGCGCACCATGCTCTGGCTTTACCGGGTCCTGCTGGAGTCGGTCTGGGACCGTGACGCCGCGGAGCGTGCCCTGCTCGCCGAACGCGCGGCGGAACCGGCCTATACCTTTGCCACGTATTCCCGTCCCGCCGATGCGTCACGGTGGCTGCCCGGTCCACCGTTGCGGTTCCGGATCGACGAGGGACAGGCAGCCTTGCCCACGGAACTGCGCTGGCGTGGTCCCTACGGCAGCGAGGGATCCATCAGCTTCGCGGACGAGATGTCCACCTTCCTCGGCCATGTCCGCACAACCAGTGGGGCCTGGCGTCAACTGCGGGGCGAGTTGGCCGAACGCCGCGAACACCACGAGGAACCCGCACCGCGATACCGGACCGAGGTCCACTGGGGCGGCAGGTGGCATCCCTCCGGTGAGTTGTCCGTGTTCCTCGACACCGGTTCCCGGCCGGTCGAGCGGATCGCCTGGCGGGACCAGCGTGGCAACACGGCCTCGATCGGGCTGACTCCCGACGGGTCGTCGTTCACCGGGTATGCGCAGCGGGTCAACGAAGGCCCCATCGGATACCGGGGCGTGATCATCCGGGGTGCTCCGTAGCCCGACGGCGGTCCGGGTCCGCGTGGCCGTCAGATCCGCACGACGAGCTTCTGCGCGGAGACACCTCGGCGCATTCGCTCGAGCGCGGCCGGGATCCGGTCCAGACCCTGGCCGACGACGACCGCCTCCGGGGCCGCCCGGTACTCCTTGGCGGCCAGCGCGGCCGGCAGGTAGCCGGTGAAGATCGCGGGCCCGATTTCGTTGTCCTTGAGCGTGCCGCCCCAGATCCCACTCACCTGGACGCCGTGCCGCCGTCGGCCGAGCAGTTGCAGACGCACGGCGAAGCCCGGCTGAGCCGACGCGCCGCGCCGCCGGCCCGGCACTCGTGCCGCGATCGCCAGGGTTCGCGGCACGGAGCCCCGGCCGATCGCCAGCGCCCCGGCCAGCGGGCTGTCGCCGATCGCGGCGATGACGTCGTCCACGGCGTTCTTGCCGTGGTAGTCCACGGCCTCCGCCGCGCCCAGCGATCGGACGTAGCCGAAGTTGTGTGGCGATGCGGTGGCCACGACCCGGTATCCGGATCCGCGAGCCAACTGGATGGCATTGCTGCCCACGCTGGTGGATCCGCCCCAGACCAGTACCGTTTCGTTCCGTTCCACCGGGTGCGCCGTCGGAAGGGGCAGGGCGAGGTGATCGCTCTGGAACAGGCCGGTGGCCGCGGTCGCGAGCGTGAGCGGTAGCACGGCCGCCTGCTCGTACTCCAGATCGTCGGGTATCGGCGACACCAGCTGGGCCATCAGCACGGTGTACTGCTGGAAAGCGCCCTCGGCAGCCCGGTTTCGGTTGCGCTCCAGACCGACCGCGAGGCCGAGGACCCGGTCTCCCGGGCGCAGGTGGTCCACGCCCGGCCCGGTTTCCACCACTTCACCGGCCACGTCACCACCGATGACCGCCGGATAGGTGAGCCAGGGCAACACGATCCGGTAGGCGATGCCGGGGATCGTGTCGATCGGGTTCATCGCGACCGCGTGGACGCGGACGACGACTTCCCCCGGCCCCGGCTCGGTGAAGGGCGCCGGCCCGACCTCCAAGGCGGCTCCTCGCTTGGGCAGCCACAGGGCGGTGTTCTGAGGCATTCTCGGTCTCCGATGCGGTGATAGGTCTTGGTCCTATAACCGTAGCATGGCGATAGGACCCAGTCCTGTCACGTAGACTGCCGACGTGGCACGCTGGGCACCGGACGCACCAAAACGCCTGCACGCTGCGGCGATGGAGCTGTTCGCCGAGCGCGGCTACGACAACACCACGGCAGCCGAGATCGCCGAACGGTCCGGTCTGGCCAAAAGCGGGTTCTTCCGGCATTTCGCCGACAAGCGGGAGGTGTTGTTCTTCGGCCAGGAGTTGCTGAACGGCTTCCTGGGCGAGGCGATCGCGGCGGCACCTGCCGACCTGACACCGCTGGCCGCGGTCGGCTCCGCGCTGGAAGGACTCGAAGTGGCCTTCCAGCCGGAGCGGCGTGAGGGGGCACGCATCCGCCAGGTGATCATCGACGCGCACCCCGAGCTACGCGAGCGCGAACTGGTCAAGCGTGCGGCGATGGCCGAGGCGATGGCCACCGCGCTGCGCCGCCGGGCCGTCCCGAACCCGACGGCCCGGCTGGCCGCCGAGATCGGCGAAATCGCCCTGAACGTCGCCTACACTCGCTGGCTCGCCTCGGAAACCGACGCGCCGTTCGGTGAGTTCACCCGCGAGGCCCTCGACGAATTCAGGGCAGCGACCGCGGGGTTGGGCTAACCCTCAAGCGGTCCCGCAAAGTTCCGAATAGCACGACTGGTGGGGCCGGCTAGTGGATCAGCCGGCCCCACCAGGTTGGGACTTTCTCAGTTACTGACAGAGATGCCGCGCCAGTCGTACTCCTGGAGCAGCGTGGTGTTGAACCCGCTGACCTTCGTGGTGGCGAGGTAGGTCTGCTTGAGGCTGCACATCGGGAGCAGCGTCGGGCCGGCCTTGGTGACCAGGCTGACGAAGTCCTGGGTCGGTCCGGAACGCACCTTGGTGTCGGTGGACGCGAGGGACTTCGCCAGCAGGTCCGCCGCGCCGGGGTACTCCACGTTCGCGTAGTTGTACACACCGCCCGGCATGTAGTAGTCACGCAGGAACGCGCTCGGGTCCGGCCGTCCGGTCGCGTACTGGGTGAGCCCGGCATCGAGCTTGCCCTGCGCCCTGGTCGTGATGAAGGTGTTGGTGTCCAGAATCTCGATCTTCACGTCGAGACCGATCTGCTTGAGCTCGGCCTGGACGATCTCGACCAGCGCCTTGAAGGCGGAGAACGCGGTCGTGGTCAGCTTGAACGAGAAGCCGTTCGGATACCCGGCCTGGGTGAGCAGATCCTTGGCCGCGGCGATGTCCAGGTTCATCGAGGGATCGTTGTCCAGCGCGTTGACGTGTGCCCAGTAACCGGCGGGGAAGGGCTGCACGGTCGGGGTGCAGGCTCCGGCGAGCGCGCTGTTGTCGGAGATCGCCTTGCGGTCGAGGGCACGCATGATCGCCTGACGCACCAACGGGTTGCCGAACTGGGGCACGGCCTTCGGGTTGAGCAGCAACCCCACCAGGTTGGTGCTTTCACCTTGGTAGACCGCCATACCCTGCGACTTCGCCTGCGCCACCTGGTTTCCGTCCGCACCCATGAGGTCGAGCTGACCCGAGGCCAGCCCGCGGAAACGGGTGGTGCTGTCCTGCTGCTGGAAGTAGTGCAGTCCGCTGTTCTTCACGGCGGCCTTGTTCCAGTATCCGTCCCAAGCGGTGTAGACGAGTTCAGCGTCGGTCTTGCTCTTCAGGGTGTAGGCACCGGTTCCGTCGGGCTTCGAACCGAGATCGGGATTGTTCAGCGCGTTCGGGCTGATGATCATGCCGGCTTCGCTGGCCAGGATGTTGCCGATCGCGCCCGGCGGGCCGCTGAGGTGGAAGCGGGCATGGGTGTCGTCGACCGCTTCCACGCTGTCCACCACCTTCAGCGGAGTGGCGACCTGGCTGCCTTTCAGGGTTTTCCCGCGCTCGATGGACTTCTTCACGGCGTCCGCGGTGAGCGGGGCGCCGTCCTGGAACTTCACGCCCGAGTGCAGCGTCACGTCGAACGTTTTGCCGTCGGGGGAGAGTTTCCATTCGGTGGCGAGGCCGGGGATCAGTTCACCGGCGGCGTCGCGGCCGAGCAGGCTCTCGTAGAGCGGAGTGGTGAACTGTTGCTGGTAGGCACCGGTCAGGTACGGATCCAAAGTGGATATCACCGTACCGCCGAACCTCAGCTCGTTCTTGGCGCTGGAGGCGCCTTCCTGCGAGGAGCCACCGCAGGCGGTGAGCACGAGGGGGACGACCGTCAGGAGTGCGGCGGCGAGGGTCCGCCTGGATGTTCTGTATCGGCTGGGCACAGTATCGCCTCTTGTCAGATCGAATCGACGTTGATGATCTTTCGGGGGCCGAGATTTCGTTATGTGAACACGATGTGCGTTTTCGGTTGGGGTGAGCGTAGACGAGGACCCTGGTCGGCACAAGCAACGTCCCGGACCGATTCGAGGTCCGATCGCCACCTCGTCTGGCTCGGATTCCGAACGGGTGGATCGGAATGCGAACTGCGATGAAGTTGGAACCCGGGCACGCGGCCTCGGCCCCCGCGCCGATGTCAGTCGACGGGCGTGGGGACGTGCCCGCCGAGCCGCGCGGACAGGTCGGACGCGGTTCGCTGAAGGTGGGTGAGCCGGTGCGGGAAGGTCGAGTTCGACATCGACGAGATGGTGTCCACGACCGCGAGCGCGGCACAGATGCCCGTGGCGTCGAAGATGGGGGCGGCGATGCCCCAGGTGCCGTTCTCCTCGGTGACGGCGGTGGCCACACCGGTCCGCCGGGCTTCGGTGATCTTGGTCCGGGCGATGCTGCGAGCCGGCTCCGGCAGTGCCTGGATGGTCCGGTCGCTTTCCTCGGCGTCCTGCCGGAAAGCGAGGAAGATCGCGGCCTGCGCGGTGTCGTAGGGCAGCACGGTGCCGGTGCGGAAACTGAGGACCAGGTTTCGCCCCTGCGGTTGCTGCACGTGGGCGATCACCGGCCCCGCGGAGGTCCATAGTCCCAGCGAAATCGTGGTGCCGACCTCGTCGGCGAGCGCGGCCATCGCCTCGGCCGCGATGGTGATGACGCGATCCTGGCCCATGGTCAGTCCGCCGAGGCGCAGGACCAGGCTGCCGAGCCGGTAACCTGGCGGGTTGCTGGTGGCTTCCAGCAGGTCTTCGGCCGCCATCGAGGTGAGATAGCGGTGGGCGGTGGTGCGGTTGAGGCCCAGGTTTTCCGCCACGGCGGTGGCCGTGACGTGCGTCCTGTTCTCGGTGAAGAGGCCGAGGATCTGGCCGATCCGGTCGACGGCCTGAATGTCGGCGCGCGCCGCCGCACCGGCCTGCGGTCCCGGTGAAGTCACTGGACTCTACTCTCCATCGCCTTGCATCAGCTGTGCGTAATGCGAACAAATCGTCCGAGTCGGACTGTAACCACCGCTCGTTCCCGGTGCAAGCCACGCCCACCGGTGGTCCGAAACCGGACAGGAACAGAGTGACGCGGCACCGCGCACTTGACACCGTTGGCACAAAAATGAACATAATGTTCGTACTACGAACGCTCGGCTGAGCGGTGCCCTCGGTACGGAGACCATCGCCGTGCGCGGCGTGGCCCGCGGATCCACGGGCTCGTCACCGACCACGAGGAGCCGCCTTGGAGAACCTCGCGAAGTCCTTTCTGGAGCTGGGCACCAGCACGGTGAGCGACGCGCTCGACCGGCTCGGGATCCCGGGGCAGTGCCTCGGGATCGCCTCGCTGGTGCCCGGTGTCACCCTCGCCGGTCCCGCGTTCACCGTGCGGTACGGCCCGAACGGCCTTTCCGGTGGCACGGTCGGCGACTACATCGACGACGTGCCCGCCGGTCATGTCGTGGTGCTGGCCAACGGCGGGCGCACCGACGCGACCGTGTGGGGCGACATTCTCACCCTGGTCGCCTCCGGCCGTCAGGTCGGTGGCACCGTGATCGACGGCGTGTGCCGCGACCTGGACCGCAGCCTCGAAACGCGCTACCCGATCTTCGCGCGCGGCAACTGGATGCGGACCGGCAAGGACCGGGTTCGCGTCGAGGAGATCGGCGGCCCCGTCGACATCGGCGGTATCCGTGTCGTGCCCGGGGACCTGATGATCGGCGACCGGGACGGCGTGCTCGCGCTGCCGGGTGGCCGGCTGGACGAGATCCACCGGGTCGCTCGCGAAATCGCCGAGGCCGAGAGCGGAATCCGGGCACACATCGCCTCGGGCATGTCCTTGCGCGAGGCCCGGGCCCGCGCCGGCTACCACCACCTGCAGACGCCCGATGGGGCACGGGAGAGGGACCTGTGAACACCTATCCGCTGTTCGACCCGACGCGCGCGCCCACGACGGCGGCCGGTGCCCAGGTGGCACGGCCGCTGGCCGCTCTCGCGGGCAAACGGATCGCCCTGGTCAAAAACGCCTGGCCGAGCTGGCACTCGATGGCCGACCGGCTCACCGCGCTGCTGGCGGGGAAATATCCGGAGATCACCTTCGAGCACTACGTGGTGCCCAACGGTTCGGCGGCCGCGCCGGAACTCCTGCGCCGCATCGCCGACGAGACCGACGCCGCGGTGGTCGGCCTGGCCAACTGCGGCTCGTGCACCGCATGGAGCTTCCACGACGCGATGGAACTCGCCGGGTCGGGCGTGCCGGTGGTCCTGGTCGTCACCAAGGAGTTCTCCGAACTCACCGACGCCGTGGCCAAGGCGAAGAAATGCGACCTGCCGCGCGTGATACTGCCGACCAACCCCGAGACCGTCGAACTTCCCGTGGCACTCGGCCTGATCGACGACGCCGTCGACGAGATCATCGCGCGGCTGACCGAACCGGCCGACATCTCCGCCGCGGCCGAACCGGCGACGGAGACGGCCCGCTTCGCCGAAGTCGAGGCGAGCGGAGATCCCGACGACGACACCGCGCACGACTTCTTCTACCGGAAGGGCTGGACCGACGGCCTGCCGGTCCGGTTGCCCACCGTGGCCCGGGTCGAGCGGCTTCTCGGCGCTCTCGGCGACGTGGACCCGGACGAGGTCGTCGCCTCGATGCCGCCGACCGGATTCGGCGTGACCTACGAGACGCTCGCGGTCAACGCCGTCATGGCCGGCGCCACGCCGGAACTGATGCCCTTGCTCGTCGGGGCCGTGCGGGCCGCGTGCGAACCCGGGTTCAACCTCAACGGGATCGCGACGACCACCGGGCCCTCCACCCCGTTGGTGATCGTCAACGGCCCGGCCGCCCGCGAGACAGGGATGAACGCGGGCCGGGGCGCCCTCGGCCATGGATGGCGCGCCAACGCCGCGCTCGGCCGCACCCTGCGGTTGCTGATCAACAACGTCGGCGGCGCCGTCCCCGGCTCCGTGTCAAAGTCGATCATGGGTCAGCCGGGCCGGTTTTCCTTCTGTTTCGCCGAAAACGAGGCGGAATCGCCATGGGCCCCGCTGCACGCCGACCGTGGTGAGGACCCGGCGTCGAGCGCGGTCACGGTCCTGGGGGCCACGGGCAGCATGAACCTGCTGACCCCGCGCCAGGACGTCGACGCGATGCTGACGCTGCTGGGCGACGGTCTGGCGTTCATGGGTAACCCGAACGTCGTGATGGGCCGTGGCACCGTGGCGGTGCTCATCACCCCGGGGCACGCACGGGCGATGGCCGGCGCGGGACTGTCCAAAGCCGACGTGGCGGCCGAAATCTGGAAGCGCGCCACGGTGCCGGTCGCCCGCTTTCCCCGCGCGGCCCTGCCCGATCCGCCCTACGAACTCGTCGAGCACGACGGCCTGGCCTACGTGGTCAAGGATCCTTCGCAGGTGTTCGTCGTGGTCGTCGGCGGTCCCGAGCCCACGCACGCCACGCTCGTCCCCAGCCACCCCAGCAGCATTCCCGTGACCCGTCCGGTGATGTAGCAGTGAGCGCCGAACTGGACGAAGCCGTCAACACCCTGCGCCGCATGATCGGCGAGGAGGACTACACCCTGCACACCACCGTCGTCGACGAGTCGTCGATCGACATCGCGGTGTCGGCCCGTGACGCGGCGTGCGAGGAATGCCTGGTACCGAAGGAAATGATGCGCAGCATCGCCGACGACTGCCTGTCCAGCACCGGTTATCGCCTGCGGACGCTGACGTATCCGGGCGAAGAAGTGCCGGGGGAACCGCCCTGGCGGTTCGTCGCGACCGCGACCGCGCACGAAGCCGGAGGCAAGATCGGCGCGCTGCCCGCCGCGCTCCGCCCGGTCGGCGCGTCCGTCCTCAGCGGACCGGCGTTCACCGTGCTGTGCGGGGCACGCGACAACCTCGCCCTGCACCATGCCATCGCCGAGGCGCCGGCCGGTTCGGTCCTGGTGTGCCAGACCGGGGGAGAACCGGACGCGGGTTACGTCGGCGAAGTGATGGTGCGGGCCGCGCTCGCCCGCGGGCTCGCGGGGCTGGTCATCGACGGGTGCGTGCGTGACGCGGACGCCATCCGCGCGCTGGGCTGGCCGGTCTTCGCGCGGGGCCTGAACGTGCGCGGCACGACCAAGGACCCCCTCCTGCCGCAGTCGCTGGGTTGCCGGCTCCGGTTCGGCGATGTCGACGTCGACCCCGGTGACCTCGTGCTCGGCGACGCCGACGGCGTGGTGGTCCTTCCCGGTGCGCGCATCGCCGAGGTTCTCGCGGACGCCGAGGCCAGGGAAGCCGCCGAGAAGGAGATCTTCGTGCGGATCGCCGCCGGTGAGACCACCATGGAGATCTACGGTCTCAGCCCTCGCGTCCAGTAGGCGCTCGGCAAACGCACCGTTCCGGACGGCGCCGGAACAGGCTGATCCCCATCCGCGGGGCGGGCACATGCCCGCCCCGCTTCGCGTTGCCGCCGGTCTCGTGCCCGTGCGTACGGACCTCGACCGGACGTTCATGACCCGGCCGTGTGACGGTCGCCGATTAAACTGACCGGCCGCTTTATTGGCCGCCACCCGATCCGGTGGCTTAATTGGTCTGATCAATACCATTGGGGTGAACTTCCCCCGCCGGACCTGCGAACCCACCCGTGACGCCCAAACATTGTCAACCGGCGGTAATCCACGGGAATGGGGAAAGGCTTGAAGGTCCTCGCTGTCGGCGCGCATCCGGATGACATCGAACTCGGTTGCGGCGGCGCATTGCTCGCCCACAAAAGACGGGGCGACGAGATAACGCTCCTGGTCATGACCGACGGTTCGGCCGGACCACAGGATTCCCGGTCCCGCCTCCGCGAACAGGAAGACGCCGCCGCCATGCTGGGCGCGCGTCTGCTGTGGGGCGGCTATCGCGACAACACCGTCCCGCACGGTCCGGAAGCGATCGCCGTGGTCGAACAGGCGATAGCCACCAGCGCCGCCGAGATGGTCTATACCCATGCTCCCGGTGACACCCACCAGGACCACCGTGCCACGGCCGCCGCCGTGCTGTCCGCGTCTCGGCGCGCGACGCGGGTGCTGCTGTACGAGTCGCCGACCTCCAACGGTTTCACGCCCTCCTTCTTCGTCGACATCGAAGGCCTGGTGGAAGCGAAACAGGACCTGGTTCGCGCGCACATGTCCCAAGTCCTCAAAAACGGCCTCGTGGATCTCGAAGCACTGGAGGCACAGGCCCGGTATCACGGTTTCCGGGCGCGGATCCGGCACGCCGAAGCCTTTGAGTGCCAACGTTTTCTGTGGGAATTCTCGGCGGTGGAAAGCCTTCCGTCCGCGGAGAAGGAGAAAAGTCGGTATCGAGATCAGAAGGAGTTAAGTCTGTGAGAATCAGAAAGCTGCTCGCTGTGTGCGGCATTCTGGCAGTTCCGCTGCTGGGCGCCGCGACGCCGGCCTCGGCGAGCGACGATCCCAGGGGAGGCGGTGGTTGGGACCACGGCTGCTACGGCGTGCTGACGGGGCCGTCCTCCGGCTCCTTGACCAAGTCGGGGCCGACCAACGTGGTGCACAACCCGGACGGCTCGTACACGCTGACCTACTCGTTCACCACGAACCGTCCTGACGGGACCTACCAGGTCCAGGACTGCGCGTTCATCGACGAGAACGGCAGTGGCGCCTACGACAACCACGACCGGGTGGTCGGCCACACCAACCAGCAGGTCATGGTGACCGGGGGGCACGGGACCATCACGCTCACCGTTTCGCCGGCCAACCTCAACTGCCTCTGCGACCGGATGACGCTGTCCGGCGCCGGCTTCACCGACAAGAGCGAGGTGTTGTGCCCTGACCACGGTCCCAGCGGTGGCCCGATCGGTGCCGCGGGGTTCGGCCTGCTCGCCGCGGGTGGCCTGATGGCGGCCGCGGTGCCGGCGATGCGTCGCCGTCGCCGTCGTCAGACCGCTTCCTGAGACCGCCATCCCGTCTCTTCCGGTCCGCTCCGGGGCCGGTCTCGGTGACGGGATGGCGTGAGGCGGGCGCCGTGCACTCCACAGAGGACGCGGCGCCCGCCACCACAACCGACCCCCACCCCCATCACACTGCGAGGTTCACGATGCAGGCCGGACGACTTCCCAGCCCGGGCGGTCACGCATGGCTGGTGACCGCGGCCGGCGTGCTGACCCTCACCGGTGGCGTCCTCGGCGCGGGCGACCTCGCCGTCCTGATGTTCCTCGCGATCCAAAGCGTCAACATGCTGTTCTTCGTCCGCCATCTGGCCTTCGTGGCCGCCACGACCCGCCGGTCCACCCTCGGCGGGCCGGGCGCCCACACGATGGCACGGTACTGGCCCTCCGTCACCGTCCTCGTGCCGTGCCACAACGAGGAAGCGGTCGTCGTCGCGATGGTTTCGGCGCTGGGCAGGCTCGACTATCCGCGCCACCGGTTGCAGATCATCTGTGTCGAAGACGGCAGTTCGGACCGCACCGGGGAGTTGCTCGACGACCACGCCGCCGGAACCGGAATCACCGTCCTGCACCGGCCTCCCGGCCAGGGCGGGGGCAAGTCGGGCGCGCTGAACTTCGCGCTGACCCGGGCCCGCGGCGAGGTCGTGATCGTGTTCGACGCCGATCACCGGCCCCACCCCGGGGTCGTGTGGCGGCTGGCCCGCCATTTCGCCGACCCGGAAGTCGGGGCCGTGCAGGGCTTGTGCCGGATCCACAACGGCTCCGCGTCACCGATCGCGCGGCTGGTGGAGATCGACTACCTGGCCGGTTACCTGGTCAACGAGTCCGGCAGGCACCTGATCTACCGCCTGCCCGCCTACGGCGGCGCCAACTGTGCCGTCCGGCGCGATCTGCTGTCCTCCGCCGGCGGCTGGAACGAAGACACCGTCACCGAGGACACCGACCTCACCCTGCGCCTGGCCCTTCGCGGATACCAGGTTCGCTACGACGCAACCGCCATCGACGAGGAAGAGGCGGTGACCACGTTGCGGCACTACTGGCGTCAGCGCTACCGGTGGGCCCGGGGGCACCAGCAGGCGTGGCGGGACTTCCGGAGCGCGGTGTGGCGGAACCGCCGGATGTCGTTCACCGGCAAGCTGGAGACGACGATGTTCCTGCTCGTCTTCCATACTCCGGTGATGGCGGGCCTGGGGGCCCTTCTGCTTCTGTTGTGGACCCTCGGCGCGGTACGGATCGATCCCGCCTTCGATTCCTACATGTTCGCTTTCTGGACCTTGCTTTTCCTCGGGCCGTTCCTCGAACTCGGCTCCGGGCTGCTCCTGTCGCTGCAGACACGGCGCAATGTCGGAATTCTCGTCTTCTTCGTCCCAATGTTCTTCGTAGGGGTCGCACTATGCACCAAAGCCTGGATAGACGGCCTTTTCCGCCGTCGATACACGTGGGTGAAGACCGCGCGGTCCGTGCCGGGCGCGCCCGGTTCCCCTTCTTCGGTCGTGGCCGCGGATTCAAGCGCGGCGGCGGGCTGAGCGCGGAGGGGACCCGGACCGTTCTGCTCACCGTGACCAGCGTGGCCGTCCTCGTCGTGGTCTTCACCCAGTTCCTCGACCCGTTCCGCCGGATGGAGGGGACCGCCGCCGTGGATCTGCTCCATCTCGTGGGTGTCCCGGAACACACCGTGCAGTCGCTGGGCGGTGCCTTGCTCGCCGTGATCCCTCCGGGTCACGATGGTTTCCTCATCTACGTCGCGCCTGGCTGTTCTTCGCTGGCGGCGCTGCTCTCGCTGGTCTTGCTCGTGCTGTTCACTCCACGCGGGCTGGGGTGGTGGCGCCTTTGTGCCCCGGTGGCGGCGATTTTGTGCGTCCTGACGGGAAATGTCCTCCGGCTGGCGGGTTCGCTGGGGTTCGGCCTGATCGCGGGCCGGGAAAGTTCGCTGCTGTTCCACGACTGGGCGGGCACCATTTTCAGCTACATCTACACCGTCGGGGGATATCTGCTGATGTTGTGGCTCCTGCTGACGGTGTGCGGCAGGCGGCGCCGGAAACTGGAGGCGTCCCATGTGGACTGAAGTGATCCCGTTCCTCTGTGGTGCGGTCCTGATCGGAGGCGGCCTGTGGTGGCGGCTGTCGGTCCGGGGCCGCGAGCACCGCATCCTGGCCGGCGCGCTGGGCGAGGAAGATCCGGTCGCGCGCTGCGCGGCGGTCAGGGTCGCGGTCGAACACGGAGCCCGGCGACACGCCAAGCTTCTTTTGGACCATGCCGAATCCGAGCGTGACCCCCAGGTCCGTGACACGTTGATGCGGGCGCTGGAAGCCTCTTTCATCGATCCGGCAAGCAGTTCCGAGTTGCTGAGGCTCCAGCTCTGGGCCCGGCGCGAACGCTGGCAGCGGCTGCCCCCGGACCAGGCGGCCGGCCGGCATGATCCGGAGATCGTGGATCCGGGCAAGGCCGTCATCGTGACCGGAGTCGGCGGAGCCGCCGGGATCGCCGTCGTCCGGGCTCTCACCGGCCGTGTCCGGGTCATCGGCACCGACTGCGATCCGACCGCCGCGGGCCAGGGACTGGCCGACGAGTTCGCGGTGATCCCCCGGGCCGACGATCCCGATCTGGTGCCGGCGCTGGTCAAGGTCGCCCAGCGAACCGGTGCGACCGCGTTGCTCTGCACGGTCGCGGAGGAATTCGGCGCGCTGCACTACGGCGTCGACCTGCTCCACGAGGCGGGGCTGGCGACCTGGCTGCCCCCGGTCGTGGGCACCCGCATCTGCCTGGACAAGTGGCGCTTCGCGTTGTTGTGTGAGCGCAACGGAATCCCGATACCGGCCACCGGTCTGGCCACGAACACCGATGTTCCCGGCCCGTGGATCGTCAAACCCCGGTTCGGCCGTGGCTCCCGTGACGTCCACACCGCCGACACCGAGGACGAACTGGAGTGGGCGCTGTCCCGCGTGCCCGAGCCGATCGTCCAAACCAGACTGACCGGCCGCGAGTTCACCGTCGACGCGCTGACCGACCGGGATTCCCGGCTCGTCGGCGCGGTACCCCGCTGGCGCCTGGAAACCAAGGCGGGAATCTCCACCAAGGGCCGCACCTTCGCGTGCCCGCACGTGGCCCGGGAGTCCGGCAGGCTCCTGGCGGCGCTGGGCCATCAGGGACCGGCCAACGTGCAGGGGTTCATGGCCGACGACGGGACGATCAAGTTCATCGAGGTCAATCCGCGCTTCTCCGGAGGACTGCCGCTGTCACTGGCGGCGGGCTCGGACCTGGTGGGCGAGTACCTCCGGGGCGTCTACGGCCTTCCGGTACGCCAGGATCGCCTTCGCGCGCAGGCCGGTCTGACCATGTACCGCTACCATGCGGAGGTCTTCGTCGAATGAAACTGCTCATTCCCTTCGGCACCAGGCCCGAAATCATCAAGCTGGCACCGGTGGTCGCCGCTCTGCGAGCGGCGGGTGACGAGGTCACCGTGGTGGCGACCGGTCAGCACTACGATCCGGCGCTGACCGAGGTGTTCTACGACGAACTCGGCATCCGGCCCGACATCGTGTGCCACGCCGACGGCAACCGCGCCGAGCGGCTCGGAACCCTGTTCACCGACGCCGTGCGCGTGGTCGGTGAGCGCCGGCCCGACGCCGTTCTCCTGCTCGGCGACACCCACACCGTGCCCGCCTACTGCCTGGCTTCCCGCAACCAAGCCGTGCCGGTCGTCCATCTGGAGGCCGGGCTGCGTTCCTTCAACGAAACCTCCATCGAGGAAGTCAACCGGCGGGTCGCCGCGGCGACCGCGTCGCTGCACCTCGCGCCGACCCGGCTCGCCCACGATTTCCTGCGCGGAGAAGGCATTCCCGAGGAACGCATCGCCGTCGTCGGCAATCCGGTCCTGGACGTCCTTCGCCTCCAAAAGCTCCGGACCACTCCGGTGGCGCGCCGCCACGGAGTCGTGGTCACCGCGCACCGGGCGACCAATGTGGACAATCCGGAGCGCCTCGAACACCTGGTCCGGCTCGTCGGTGACCTCGCCGCATCGGTCGGCCCGGTCACCTTCCCGCTGCACCCCCGCACCCGCGATGCCCTGGTGCGGCACGGAAGTCTCGATCGGTTGGCCGGACCGTACGTGCGGCTCACCGACCCGCTTCCCTACCACGACATGATCCGCCACGTGGCCCGGGCGAAGGTCGTGGTCACCGACTCCGGTGGGCTCCAGGAGGAAGCGGCGTGGCTGGGTGTGCCGGTCGTCGTGCTCCGCCGCTCCACCCCGAGGTGGGAAGGAATTCACGCGGGCATCGCGGTCCTGACCGGAATGGACGCGCCGCGCGCGATCAAGGCCGCGCTGGAACTGACCGCCGACGACGCCCAGCGCTGGGCCGCCGCCTCACCCTGTCCTTACGGAGACGGCCATACCGCGCGGCATGTCGTCGACATCCTGCACGCCCCGGCCACCGCCGGCCTGCTGCGTTTCGATGAACCCGACTTCGTCGACCGGGAGCCGCCGTCATGAACAGCACTGTCCAAGCGGTACTCGTGGATCTGGACGACACGCTTTATCCGCAGTCCGAATTCCTCGACGCCGCATGGCAAGCGGTGGCCGACGTTGCCTGCGAACACGGTGTCGACCGGGAAAACCTCCTCGCCGCGTTACGCGCGACGGCCGCCGAGGGTTCGGATCGCGGTCGCATCATCGACCGCGCTCTCGCCGCGACAGGGTGTTCCGCCGACGCCCTCGGCACACTGCTGAAGCCGCTGCTGGCCGCTTTCCGCGGCGCGTGCCCACCTCGGCTGAACCCCTATCCGGGCGTGGTCGAGGCGCTGGTGAGACTGCGCCGCCGGGTTCCTCTCGCCTTGATCACGGATGGAGAGGTCGACGGCCAAGGCCGCAAGCTCTGCGCGCTGGGGCTGGCCGGCGCGTTCGACACCGTGGTCTTCAGCGACACCTGGGGACGCGAATTCCGCAAACCCCACCGCCGCCCGTTCGAGGTCGCGCTCCAGCGTCTCGCCGTGACCGCGGACAACGCGGTCATGATCGGCGACCGTCCGGACAAGGACATCGCGGGCGCGGCGGGTTTGCCCATGCGCGCCATCCGGGTCCGGACCGGTGAGTACGGCCACCGGCCGGACCACCCCGGAACGTGGATGACCGCCGCCGACTTCCCCGCGGCCCTCCACCTGCTGATGCCGTACCTGCCCGCCGCCGACCGGGGCGCGGCCGCGGCCGGCTGAGGAAGAAGCGGAGCAGCCTCCCCACGCTTGACTGATTACCGGTAATCGGTAGATTGTCGGTATGACGTGTTCACAAGGGAGGCCGCGATGCCCCTGACCGAGTTCACGGACCGGCCCGCCAGGTTGACCGATGCCGTGCATGACCAGTTGCGCGGTGCGATCCTGGGCGGCGATCTCGCGCCCGGGCAGCAGTTGTCGGTGCCGAATCTCGCCCAGCGCCTAGGGGTTTCACGGGGGTCGGTTCGCGAGGCCGTGCTGCAACTGGTCGCCGACGGGCTGGCCGAGGAGCGGCCGCGCCGAGGTGTGGTGGTGGCGACGCTGGGGGTTCCGGAGGTCCGCCACATCCACCAGATCCGCGAGGTCCTGGAGGGCCAGGCAGCGCGGCTGTGCGCGGAGTCGCCCGCACCTGAGCTGGTCGCGGACCTCGAAGCCGCGCTCACCGAGCAGGAGCGGGCCATCGCCGGCGAAGACGGCACCGGATACACCGACACCGACGAGCGGTTCCACACCCTGCTCGCCGCCGCGTGTGGCAACCCCATGCTGGAGGCGCTGATCGAACGGCTGCATGCGCAGATGCGGGTGGCGCTGGCCCAGGTCGCCGAGGCGCCCGAGCATCGCCACCGCGGTCACGACGAACTGCGAGCCGTACTCGAAGCCGTTCGCGCCGGCAACCCGGACGCCGCGGAGTCCGCCATGCGTGCCCACATCCGCCGCACCCGGGCCGCGCTGGACGAGGAGGAGCAGTCGTGATCACGATCGACGATGTGCGCGCCGCGGCCGCCCGTCTCGAGCGCGTCGCGCACCGGACACCGGTGCTGACCTCGCACACGCTCGACGACCGCACCGGGGCAACGTTGTTGCTCAAGGCCGAGAATTTCCAGCGCGCCGGCGCGTTCAAGTTCCGCGGCGCCTACAACAAGATCTCGACCCTGTCGGCCGGGGAACTGGCTCGCGGCGTGTGCACGTGGTCTTCAGGCAACCACGCCCAGGCCGTGGCCCTCGCGTCGTCCCTGCTCGGCACCAAGGCCACGGTGCTCATGCCCGAGGACGCCCCGGTGGCCAAACGCGCCGCGACCGAGGGCTACGGCGCCACGGTGGTGACCTACGACCGCTACCGCGAGGACCGCGAAACCAAGGCCGGAGAACTGGCCGAGGAGCACGGCTTGGTGCCGGTCCCTGCCTTCGACGATCCGCTCGTGATGGCCGGGCAGGGCACCGCGGCGCTGGAACTCATCGAGGACGCCGGGCCGATCGACACCCTCGTCGTTCCCGTCAGCGGCGGCGGGCTGATCGCGGGCTGCGGCACCGCCGCACGAGCCCTGCTGCCCGGCGTGGAGCTGATCGGCGTGGAGCCCGCCGCGGGCGACGACACCGCACGGTCTCTGGCGGCCGGGCAGCGCGTGCGGATACCGGTGCCGCACACCATCGCCGACGGCCAGCAGGTCGAGATCCCCGGCGCCCTGACCTTCGAGGTGAACCGCCGTCAGATCGACGAAATCCTGCTCGTGGAAGACGAGGCCCTCGTCGCGGCGATGGTGTTTCTGTTCGAGCGCCTCAAAATCGTGGTCGAGCCCTCGGGCGTCAGTGCCCTCGCCGCAGTGATGTCCAATGTGGACAGATTCGCGGGCCGTCGTGTCGGTGTGATCCTCTCCGGTGGAAACGTTGGCGTAGCGCGCTTCGCCGCCCTGACCGAGGGAGCCCGGGCGTGAGCGCTCGCTACGACGCGGTGCTGTTCGACCTGTTGACCGCCCTGCTCGATTCGTGGTCCCTGTGGGACGCCGTGGCCGGCGACAACGCCGTCGGCCGACGCTGGCGCGGCGAGTACCTGAAACTGACCTACGCGGTCGGTGACTACCGCCCCTACGAGGAACTCGTCGCCGAAGCGGCCCGTCTGCAGTGCGTCGAGCCCAGCCGGGCCGAGGCACTCGTGGCCCGCTGGGACGAGCTCCAGCCGTGGCCGGAGGCGCCCGAAGTGGTCTCCGAGGTGGCCAAGACGGCGAAGATCGGCGTAGTCACCAACTGTTCGAACGGACTGGGGCACCGCGCGGCCGCCCGGGTCGGCGTCGACTTCGATGTCGTGGTCACCTCCCAGGCCGCGGGTGCGTACAAACCTCGCCCCGAGCCCTACCGGCGCGCGATCGCGGAACTCGGCCTGCCGGCCGAGCGGGTCCTGTTCGTGGCCGGCTCCCGTTACGACATCCCGGGTGCGGGCGGTGTCGGCATGCCGGTGTGGTGGCACAACCGGATCCACATGGACCGTGGCGACCTCCCCGCGCCGATCGCCGAACACGACTCCCTGATCCCGCTGCTCGGCGATCTCACGCCGGCCGGCAGCTCCATCAATGGAAAGGAATCCACGAAACCATGACCCTGACCTACGCCGAAGCCCCGCATCCCTACACACCCGCCGTCGCCGCGGGCGACCTGGTCTTCGTCTCCGGCCGCCTCGGCGTGGACGACGGCGTGTTCGTCGAGGGCGGGGTCGAGGCGGAAACCACACAGGCACTGAAGAACGCGGCACGCGAACTGGCCGCGTTCGGGCTCGACCTGAGCCATGTGGTGAAGGCGACCGTCTTCCTCGCCGACATCAACGACCTTCAGCCGGCCAACCGCGCCTATTCGGCTGCCTTCGCCGAGCCGCGTCCGGCCCGCTCCTGCGTGGCCGTCGCCGCACTTCCGTTCAACGGCCGCGTCGAGATCGAGCTGATCGCCTCGCGCAGCCGCGCCAGCTGAGAACGACGTTCGGGCCCGTCCGGACTTGGCCGGGCCCGAACCCCCTTCCCGCGCACCCGCTCGCGAAATCCCTCCCACCAGTTCGGAGTGACCATGTCTCACATTGGCGTGACCATGCCTCACGACCAGCCCTCTTCCCCCTCGGCGGTCCGCCGGCTTCTGACGAAGCTCTGGTTCTGGATCCTGGTGGCGATCACCGCCGGCATCATCGTGGGATTCACGGCGCCCGGGACGGCCAAGGAGCTCAAATGGCTGGCCGACGCGTTCATCCAGCTGATCAAGACCGTGGCCGCGCCGGTCATCTTCTGCACGGTCGTCGTCGGCGTGGCCTCACTGGGCAACCTCCGCAAGGTCGGCAAGCTGGCCGGTATCACGCTGGTCTACTTCTTCGTGGCCACCACCGTGTGCCTCGCACTCGGCCTGCTCGCGGCGAACCTGGTCAAGCCCGGTGCCGGTTTCGCCGGTGCTCCCAGCACCTCGGCGCTCAAGACCGCCCAAGCCGACCTGACCCAGGGCACCGGTGGCACCAGCGCCGTCCACTTCGTCACCGACGACGTGCTGCCCAAGAGTTTCCTGCAACCCTTCGTGGACAACGCGATCCTGCCCGTGCTCGTGCTGGCGATCCTGTTCGCCTGCGCGACATCGCTGCTCGCGCCGCCACTGCGCGCCCGGGTCATCTCGGGTGTCGAATCGATCAGCAAGGTCGTCTTCGGGATCATCCGCATCGTCATGTTCGCCGCCCCGCTCGGCGCGTTCGGCGGAATGGCCTACACCGTCGGCCAGTTCGGCGGAGCGACGTTGAAGAACCTCGGCGTCCTGATGGTCACGTTCTGGGCGACGTGCGCGATCTTCGTCTTCGTGATCCTCGGTGTGGTCACCCGCGTCAGCGGATTCAGCATCTTCAAGTTCATCCGCATGATCAAGGACGAACTGCTCATCGTGCTCGGCACATCCTCGTCGGAGACGGTTCTGCCGCGATTCCTGGCGAAACTGGAGTCGGCCGGCGCCTCCCGGCGGGTCGTGTCGCTGACCGTGCCGACCGGATACTCGTTCAACCTCGACGGTACCTGCATCTATCTGACGATGGCGGCGTTGTTCATCGCCCAGGCCGGCGGGACGCACCTGCCGCTGGGCGCCCAGCTCGGTCTCCTCGGCCTGATGGTGCTGATGAGTAAGGGCGCCGCCGGAGTCAGCGGGGCGAGTGTGGTCACGCTCGCGGCGTCCCTGCAGGCGTTCGGCCCGGAATTCTTTCCGCCCGCGACGCTGGCGATCGGGATCGCGTTGGTCGTGGGCATCGACCGCGTGATGAGCGAAGGAAAGGCTTTGACCAGCATCATCGGCGTGTCCGCCGGAACCATGGTCATCGCCAAACTCGCCGGAGAACGCGACGACGAACGCTTCCATGCCGCACTGAACGACCCCTCGATCGTGCGGGACGCCATCGAACGGGAACCCCTGGACGACGAGGCCACCGCGCCCGCCACCGAGCACTCCCGCGAGCCAGAACCAGTCCTATAAGGACTTCAGCGCTTGCCTGGTCCGGCGGGCAGGAAGACCCTGCCCGCCCCCGGAAGTGCGATCGTGCCCGGCATTCAGCCGAGTTCGGCGAGTTGAGGGACGGCCGGCGCCATCTGGTCGATCCAGGCGGCGGGCGACCCGGTGGTCGGCGTGATGATCACGGACTGCACGCCGAGCTTGGCGTAGTCGGCCATCGCGCGGACGAACTCGTCGCGGGTTTCCGGGCCCGGACGCGGGTTGTTGGGGAGGATCGTCTTGCGGATCTCGTCGTAGTCCCGGCCGACGTCGTCACAGTGTCCCCGCAGCACATCGAGTTTGTGCGCGACCTCGTCGGGCGACGAGCCGATCAGGTTGCACGCGTCGGCATACTGGGCGACCAGCCGCAGGGTCTTGCGTTCCCCGCCGCCACCGATGAGCACCTTGGGCCGGTTGATCGGCTGCGGCGAGCAGAGCGTCTCCGCCAGCTGATAGTGCTTGCCCTCGAAGGGGCCGTTGTTCTCCGGATCCCACATCTGCCCGCAGATGCGCAAGGCCTCCTCCAGCCGCTCGAACCGCTCGGCGAGCGGCGGGAACGGCACACCGAGGCCCCGGTGCTCGCGGTCGAACCACGCGGCGCCGATGCCCAGCACCGCCCGGCCGCCGGAAAGCACGTCGAGGGTGGTCACGATCTTGGCGAGCAGGCCGGGGTGCCGGTAGGTCACCCCGGTGACCAGGAGGCCGAGTTCGACCTTGGAGGTGTGGGCGGCCAGATAACCGAGTGTCGTGTAGCCCTCCAGCATGTTCGCCTCGGGCGGCCGCCCGGTCGGCGCGATCTGGAAGTAATGGTCCATGAACGACAACCAGGTCGCACCGGCTTCTTCCGCCGCGGTGCCCACCCTGGCCAGTTCACCGGCGATGGCGGTGGTGCCCCCGTCGATGTCGAAGATGGGGACGTGAAAACCGAGCTCCATGAAGCGGATCTCCTTCGTGGTTGAACGCTGCACCGTCACGCTAGGCCCTGGAGTGCGCTCCAGGACAAGTCGAAATTCCGGTCCGTAGTCGTGATCGTGCCACCGCGGCAGTTCCGACTTCTCAGGCGTCGCGAACCAGCCGCAGATGACGGGTCTTCTCCTCACCGGGAGCGGCCTTCGGCGCAGACCGGGCCGGAGCACCGCCGTCGACGAGATCGGCGAGCAGCTGGGTGGTCTGGCGCCGTCGGCTGCGCCGGACATACAACAGTGTAGTGGCCACGCTCTCGTGGCCGGCAAGATCGGCGAGGTCCTCCAGGGACACGCCCTGCTCATAGCCCAGGGTCAGCACGGTGTGCCGCATGGAGTGCGGCACCACGTCCTCCGGGTCGGCCAGCCCCGCCGAGCGGGCGTAGTCATGGAAAAGATTGGCCAGATCCCGCTGGGCCAGGGGAGTGCCGCTGGTGGTGACGAACAACCAGTCGGGCGAGACACCCGCGGGGTGACCTTCCCTGGCGGCGCGAGCGCGCAGATAGTCGTCGAGGGCGGTTTCGGCGAGCCCGAGGATGTCGGCGGTCTTGCGATGTCCGCCCTTGTTGCGGTAGCGGAGAACGCGGTTGCCGCCGCTGACCGTCAGCACATCGCCGTCGGTGCCGCACCGGGCGTGCAGGATCGCGCCGGACCGGACTCCGGTGGTGGCCATGATTTCCAGGATCGCCCGGTTCCGCAGCGCGGCCTCACTGCCCAGCCGCGCGGCCCGCTCACGGGCGTAACGCAGCAGCGCGACGAGTTCGTCGTAGCTCAGCGCCCGGGTCTGCGGTTCCTGATCGCGTTTGCGGCGGGTGGCGAGCTTGGCGGGATTGTCGTCGTGCAGCCGGTTCCCGATCAACTCGGCGTACCAGGCGCTGACCGCGGACAGTCGCGCGTTGCAGGTGGACGGACTGGCCTCGCCCAGCCCGCCGATCCAGTCCTTCACATCGGCCAGCCGCGCGGCCAGCGGATCCAGCCGGTGCCAGTCGCAGTAGGACAGCCACAGGCTCAAGCCGTGCCAGTAGGTCCGCCGCGTGTGGTGGCTGCTCATGTGAAAGAGCCAGGCCCGCGTGGTGGCCCGGATTCCGTGCCGGTCACCGGGATCCTCGTGGCCGAGCGCGGGGAGATCGGCGACCAGGTCGTCCAGCAGCTCGCGTAGCCGTTCCTGGCCGGGATGCCGGGTGGGGATCGGCCGTGGCCGGTACGGCTCCAGCGCGGGGTCGACCCCGCTGGGCCGGACAGATTCGGGTTCCCCTTCGCCCGGCTGCTTCCCCGCCACCCGTGGCTCCTTTCGACGCGTGCCTTCGATTATCTCGACGGACTCAGCGGGCGGAGTAGCCGCCGTCGACGTCGAGGACCGAACCGGTGCTGAAGGTGGCGTCAAGGGCGAGATAAACGATCGCGGTGGCGACTTCCGCGGGATCGGCGATCCGGTCGAGCAACAGCCGTGACCGCTCGGCGACCACCACGGTTTCGGCTACGCCGTCCTCCAAACCACCGAAATAGTCCTGGACGGCTTCGGCGAACATCGGCGTGTCGGTGGCGCCGGGGGAGACGCAGTTGACCCGCACCCTCGGCCCGAGTTCGACGGCCAGACTGCTTGTCAGACCGAGCAACGCGGCCTTGCCCGCGGAGTAGGCGGCATGGCGCTCACGCCCGTGCCGGGCCGACACACTGCCGACGAACACGACGCCCGCGCCGTCGTCGAACCGGGGTGCCAGGGCTCTGGTGAGGAAGAACGGGCCGCCCAGGTTCACGCTTATCAGAGCGTCGAAGATCGCCCGGGTCGTGGCCGCCAGACTATGGATCCCCTCGATCGCCGCCGCATGCACCAAAGCGGAGACGGCGGACTCGCCCACCGCGTCCGCCACCGTGGCGATTCCTTCCTCGGTGCCCACATCGGCGGGCACCACACTCGCCCGGTCGCCGATCAGCTCCGCCGTCCTCGCCAGGGGTTCCTGTCGCCGTCCGACGCAGTGCACGCGCAAGCCCCGGCCGGCCAGTGCCAGCGCGGTGGCCCGGCCGATCCCGCTGCCTGCTCCGGTCACCACGGCGACCCCATCGGTCCTGGTCATGCCGCCTCCCAGTTATTGACACAGTTGTGTCATAAACTATGGCAGCGACGATGGCGCCTGTCGAGTGGGAAGGTGTGCGAGTGGCACGGCCAGCTGATCCGGAACGGCGAGGGAAGACCCTCGCGAGGGCTACCGATTATGTGCTCGAACACGGGCTCGCCGGACTGAGCCTGCGGCCACTGGCCACCGCGCTCGGCACCAGCACGCGCATGCTGCTCTACGACTTCGGCAGCAAGGAGCAGCTGGTGTCCGCGATCCTCGCGGAGGCACGGCGGCGCGAAGCCGCCTTGCTCACTGACGCTTCCGCGGTGGAATCGGGCCGGGAACTTCTGCTCGGCGTATGGTCATGGATCTCCGCGTCCGAGCGGCGGCCGTTCCTGCGCCTGTTCTTCGAGACCTACCTCGACGCCATCACTCATCCCGAGAGCTACTCGGCGGAGGGCAAGGCCATGGTCACCGACTGGCTGAACACGTTCGCCACCGCGCTGGCACCCGGCGGCGACGACCCGGTCGCCGCGACGCTGGTCATCGCGGTCATCCGCGGACTGCTGCTCGACCAGTTGGCCACCGGCGACCAAGACCGGGTCGACGCGGCACTCGACCGTTTCGCCGACCTCCTCTACGCGCCGCCACGGACCCGCGAGCGGTAGCCGGCACCGCTCGGTACTCATCAAAAACCTTTCCTCTCTCCGCACAATTGTCACTGGCTGTCGCGGTTTGCATCCAGTAGGTTGACCCTCAATCTGAGCCACAAATATCCGACCATCACGGTTCGTCACGATCAGGGGAGCCAGCGCCACCCTTTAGGACGACGCCGCGTCATATTGGCGGAGAGAAACCGTCATCTCAGTAGAGAAAACCGAGGAGTCGATAATGTGAAGCGCTTTCGAGTTATGCCCCACTGGAGGCGCCGGGTTCCCGGGACCAATGCGGGAGTAATCCGCGGGATTACTCCCGGGCGCGCTCCGATGGTCGGGTCGGAGCAATGACGGAAAGCCAACACCGGAACGAATGACAAGGACACCGATGCACGAGGTACAGACCCCGTCTCCCGGCGAGGACACCGGGCTGCCGTGTCGAGGAGACCGGCCACCGCGTGGCCGGCGTCGGGGACAGCCCGCCCTGCGGAAACTGCGCACCACCGACGATTTCGGCAGCGCCAGGCTTACCCTGGCCCAGCGCAAGCTCATCCTGTTCGTGGCGGTCGTCATGGCGGATGAGGACGGGTGCCTGAGCGCGACCTACGGCGCCCTGCTCGCGGCTCACGCCCATGATCCCGAGCACTGGACTCACGACCATACCCTGAAGAGCCTGCAGAAACGGGCCTCGAGATATGTGGGTCGCGGCGCGGAGCACCTGCCCGGCTGGGACAAGGTCGTCGACGTCCTGCGAGTGGTCATTCCCGAACCCCACTTCACGGCGGTACTGGCCGAGGCGGCCGGTCTCTACAGTCGCGCGATCGACGCCGACAAGCCGGCGCCGGACTATTCGGGAGAAATCCGCCTCCCGGTCTGGGCTGACGCGCCGGCCGTGTCCATCGAGGACATCCGGACCGGTCTATGGTCGATCATCACGCCTGTGCGGAGTTCGGTATCCGCGCCCCAACCCGTCGAGGCTCGTCCTGCGGACCCGCTCCTGGCCGAGAGGGACCCTCAGGACCGTGAGCTCTTCGAGAACGTGATCCGTGCCTTCCGCGAAACAGAGCAGCTTTTGGAGGCCGCACAGGCCGAAAACACCAGCCTCCGCAAGGAGAACAAGACTCTCAGGGCGGAGAAGCAGCGACTGAGCAGCCACAACCGGCTCCTGCAGAACCTCCTCGACGCTCGATCTCCGGACGAACCTCAGCGCATTCTCCAGCGGGAGAAAAACCAGCTCATCCTCACGCGAGTTTTCCCGCCACCGCCATGGCAGCGCAACAAATAGTCCCCTCGGCAATGACACCGGGTGCCGCAATTCCGTACGCCCGGAGTCCGGCCGAGGAACATGACGGGTGTTACGCCGGTCAACGACCTCGACGGCCATTCGCCGCAGGGAGAAACCGCTAGTCGCGGGAGTTTTTCACGATCACCACGAATCGATGTAATTTCATGTCGAGCCCCGCCAAGGCGGGGCTCGACGCTTATTGACCACTCGCAAGAAAGCGCTTCCATGAGCATTTCCACTACCGCGCCGGCACGGCGACCCCGCGGCAGACACAGCGACGCGCGCCCCTAGACGCGTCACGCTGCCGCGGCACACCCTGCCCCACGGCGGACTCTTCCGGTCTCCAGCCCCCTTGGACAGCCCAAGGGTTCGGCCGCACACGCGGCCATCAACCGGAAAGGAGAGCCCCGACGTGGGAAAACACCGCCGGCAGTATGACCGGTGGCACAGCAGGACAGGGTGCGCGGTCATTGCCTGGTCCGTGCCCCTGACCCTGCTGGCCATCGCGCTCCACGAGGCTCGGTCCCTCGTGAGCTGACGGTCCCTGACGGGACCACCTCATCAAGGCGGGGCCGGACCGGCAAGTTCGGTCCCGCCTTCCCGAACACACAGTTATAACGCTGTGCGGTGCCGCAGTATTACACACCGCTCCCCGTAAACTCCCCGTCCTTTCGGAGGGAATCCGGCCGGCGCTCACCACCCGTGACCGTCAGGAGCCCCTGCCCAGTGAGCAGGTGAGCAGCGTGGCGGATGCGCTCCCCACCGTCGGTGGCCAGGCGGCCCTTTCTCCTCCACGATGCCCTGTTGGGCTGAATTGCCACGTCACCCCACTGCCGGTCCGGACAGGAAGACCAGCTCGCCGGATCACGCGGTTGACGTTGACACTGTGACAAGGTCTTCACTGGGTGCAGGAGGTGGTCCCCATCAACTCGGCACACCGGCGGCTGCTCGACGCATTGGGCGCCGCGAACTCGTCGACGCGGCTCCAGGCGGCTCTGGCGGCTGGTACGCACCCCGACACCGGTCTCGTCGAAACGCTGGTGACACGGTGCGCGATCGAGCCGGACTTCTTCGTGCGCGACATGCTCACCTGGGCGTTGACCCGGCTCCCACCGGAGCTGACGGTACCCAGGCTCCTCGCGGAGCTGCGCTCCGAGCGCGCCCAGGCTCGAAGCCAGGCGCTGCACACGCTGTCCAAGATCGGCGACAGGAGTGCGTGGCCCGCGATCACCCGGTCGTTGCTGCACGATGCCGACGACGAGGTCGCGCGCAGCGCGTGGCGAGCCGCCGTCGTCCTCGTGCCGCCTGGAGAGAAGCAAGGCCTGGCCGCGGAACTGGCCGCACAATTCGGTCGTGGCGACCGGAATGTGCGGCTGAGTCTCAGCCGGGCACTCGTCGCGCTCGGAGACGTGATCGAGTCAGTCCTGGAGCGGGGATCGGCGAGTGACGACCCGACGGTGCGGGCGCATGCCCGCGCCACGCAGCGGCTCCTGCGCGACCCGGATGCCGGCTTCGACCCGGACATCGACGAGGCGAAAAGAATCGCCGCGCTCGGACCGGAACGAGTCGAGGGCACCGCATGCTGATCGGTGAGGTGGCACGCCTCTCCGGGGTGAGCACCCGGATGCTCCGGCACTACGACTCTCTCGGACTGGTACGACCGACAGGCCGCACCGTGGGTGGCTACCGCGAGTACTCCATGGCGGACATTCGCCGGATCTTCCATGTGGAAGGCCTGCGGTCGCTGGGACTGTCGCTGCGACAGATCGGGCGCGCTCTGGAGGATCCCGCCTTCGCGCCGTCCGCACTGGTCGGCGATCTCATCCGAGCGACCGAAGAACGGCTGAAGCGGGAACAGGAACTCCTCGATCGGCTCCGTACCGTAGATGCCTCGGCGCCCTCCGATTGGGAGGGTGTCCTGCGCATCGTCGAACTGCTGCACGGACTGGAATCGCCCAGTCCCGCGCGCCGGCAGCAGGCCGTCCTGGCCCCGGCGGAGGACGTGCCGGTTCCCGCTGAGCTCCTGGCCAGGGCCGTCCTCGCCGAATCCGATCCGAACGTCGCCGGTGCTCTCAGGTGGGCGCTCGCGCGGGCGGGCGGTGACGCCGTGGCGAGTGTGGCGTCCGGCGTGCGTTCGGAGAACGTCGACATCCGGCGGCGCGCGGTGCTGGCGATGGCCGAAATGTCCGGTGACGAGGCGACCGCGGTGCTCGCGGACGCGCTCGAGGACCCGGACATGACAGTGCGCAGGCGTGCTGCTCTCGCGGTGGGGATGCGCGGCGTGACCGCGGCCGTGCCGGCACTCGTCGGCATGGTGGTCGAGGGCGCGAACGACGTCGAGGCGTCCGAGGTCCTGGGAACGTTGGCCCTCGACCACGGGTGCGCGGACCGGATCATGGGTGCCCTCGTCGACGAACTCGCCGCACCGACCGCGACCTCCGCGGTCCGGATACGCCTGGTCCAGGCACTTGCCGAGATGCCGCCGACCATCGCGCGGGAGGTCCTGCGGGAACTGGCCCACGACGATGATGCGTCTGTCGCTCGCGTCGCGTCGGCCCTCGCCGGGATGCTCGAACAGAGGCCCAAAGGCTGAACCGAGGCGCGGCCGGTCGCTCAGATGGTCGGGATGATGCCGCCGTCGACGCGGAACTGAGCTCCGGTGAGCCACTTCGCGCGGCCGGAGGCGAGGAAGGCGATCATCTCGGCGACGTCCTCGGGATCTCCGGGGCGGCCCATGGGGACCTTCAGGCGGTCCACGAGCTGCTGCGTGGCCTCTTCGGTGGTGATGCCCTGCTGCTCGGCCATGCGTTTCCGGTGGGCGGCGGCACCTTCGGTGACGACGAAGCCGGGCAGGACACAGACCACGCGCACCCCGTGCTCGCCGACCTCGGTGGCCAGTTCGCGGCTGTAGGCGTTGAGCGCTGCCTTCGCGGCGGCGTAGGACGCATCGGTGCGCCGAGGCAGTTGGCTGGCGATCGAGGAGACGTGCACGACGACGCCGGAGCCCCGCTCGACCATTCCCGGCACCAGGGCCCGGTCCAGGCGTACGGCGCTGAGGAGGTTGATCTCCAGGTCCGCCTGCCAGGATTCGTCCGACCGGCTCAGGGTCGGCGCCGGGGCGCTCGCCGCGCCCGCGTTGTTCACGAGGACGTCGACGCCGCCCACCTGCTCGATGACGCGACGGCCGAGTTCGGCCGCACCCTGCTGCGTGGAGAGGTCCGCCGCGAGGAATGTGGCACCGCTGTCCTCCTTGGGCCGGCTACGGGAGGCCGTCAGCACGGTCGCACCCGCGGCGACGAAGCGGCGCACGGTCGCCGCGCCCAGGCCCCGGCTGCCGCCGGTGACCAGTACCCGAAGGCCGTCGAGGCTGTTGTCGGTGATGGGCATGGGGTCTCTCCTCCCTAAGATGAACCTGACTCCGGAAACGGTACACGTAAGCGGAATCAGACTCACCTTATGGAGGTTCTCGTGCCGGCATCACGCCCGCTGCGCGCCGACGCGCGGCGCAACCGCGAGGCACTGCTGTCCGCGGCCCGCCAGGCGTTCCTCGACGGTGAGACCGACGCGCACGTGGAGGACATCGCTCGCAGCGCCGGTGTCGCCGTCGGAACGCTCTACCGCCACTTCGAAACCCGCGAAGCGCTGATCGAGGAGGTCTACCGCAAAGAGATCGACGCCCTGTGTGCCGCGCCCGGCGACCTGCTGGACCAGCACGCCCCGGAGGAGGCGCTGCGGCGCTTTCTGCTGCTGCTCGTGGACCACGCGGCGGTGAGCAAGGGGATGTCCAGTGTTCTGGAGAGCATCATGGCGACGGACTCGCCGGTCTTCGACGACGCACGCACTCGTATGGCCGACGCCCTCTCCCTGCTGCTCGAAGCCGGCGCCGCGGCCGGCACCGTCCGCGGCGACGTCACCGGCTCCACCCTGTTGCGTGCCCTGGGCGGCGTCTGCGGAATGCGCGCCACGGAGGGCTGGCTGGTCGAGGCCCGGCAGATCACCACCCTTCTCTTCGACGGCCTGCGCCACGGGGCCTCGCAGTCACCCTGAGTCGGAGACCGCGCGACACCTCTTACCCTTGGCGACTTTCGTCACGTGACGATCCCGGCTTTTCGGCCCACTCGGGCGTGACGAGAGCGGGTGCTCAAGCCGGGCGGGATCCACCCCGCCTCGGCACCACTATCCCGCGATAACCGCGATTATCGTGGTGCTCGACAGCGGAAGGTTAGAAACTATAAACCTAGGTTTAGATATAGAAACGCTAACCTGATAGGGTCTGATCATGCTGGATGGGACGAGAGAAACCGCTGGTCAGCGCGACGTGGACGAGGATCGGCCGCCGGTGCCGCCGAGGCGGGACGGCGCCGGGCGCCGGGAACCGCTCGCGGATGCGGACCTGTGCCGGTTCTGCCGCCGCCATCCCCGCCGCAAGGCCGGGCCGCGCGGCGGACGGCCGTCCCACTACTGCACGCGGGTGTGGGGGCACGACGAGGACGACCAGCCCGTCACCTGCTCCCGTCTCGACGAGGCCGACCGAGTCCTCGCCGCGGTCTACGGCGGCAACCGGGCACTGTCACGGTTTGACGTGACCGCGCTGGGTGCCGACATCGACCGGCTTCTCGGTGCGGTCACGCCGTTGCTGGAGACCGCCCGTGGGCTGGATGACCGGCTCGACGACGAGATCGCCACCGCACGGGAAAGGACCGAGACCGCCGAGGCGGGCCGCGCCGCGGCCGAGACCGCCGCCGAACGCGCCGAAGCCGCCCGAGCCGAGGCCGTGGCGGAGGCCGAAGCCGCGCGGGCGCGGGCTGATCAAGCCGAAACGGCCCGCGCCGCGGAGCAGGAACAGGCGGAACGGGAGCGCGGCATCGCCCAGCGGGCCACCCGGGACCGGCTCGCGGCCGAAGGACGCGTGGCCGAACTCAAGGACCGGGTCAGCGAGCTGGAGACCGAGATCGAGCAGCTCCGGGGCCGTGCCGAGGATGTCACCGGCCAGTTGGCGACAGCTGCCGCGGAACTCGCCGAGCGCACCCGGGGGTATGAAACCGTCCAGGCCCGCGCCGGTGCGCTCGAAGCCGAGTTGCGCCGGCAGGCGGACACACACGAGGGCGAGTTGTCCCGGTTGCGCCGAGGTTACGAGGACAGTCTGCGTGAGCTGCGCTCCGAGGACCAGACCGCCCGCGAGCGCTTACAGGCCGACCACGAGCGGCGGGTGCGAGAGCTCCGCGCCGAGCACGATCAGACCCTGGCCGAGCTGCGTGAGCAACAACGGGCGCAGGCCGCCGAACACGCCACCGCCCTGGCTCGTGCCCAGGCCGCGGAGACCGAAGCCCGCGCCGCCGCCGATCGCGCCAACCGAACCGTTGAGACGACAGCACGGCGCCTCGTCACGCTCCGAGAAGGCGTGCTGACGGCCCTGGCCCAGCCGGACACCTTGACCGACCGGCTCCGGGCTCTCCTCGACGACACAGCGCATTAACCCAGTCCAGAGCGCGCATCGAAGTTCGTGTTTTCGCGTGAGGTGAGGAGAGGGATGCTGTGACCTGCACCTCAACTGGTGGCCCCTTACATCGATGTCAGAGGTGAGGATGGCTCCAGGTCCCCGGAATCGCCGGGTCGGTCACATGAGAGGCAGCAAGGAATGGGACAAGCGTGGGGTTTCGGCAAGCATGGCGGGCCCGAGGTGCAGGAGTTCTTCGATCGTCCCGATCTCGCCCCCGGTCGCGGCGAGGTGCTGATCCGGGTCGACGTCGCCGGCGTGAACCCCCTCGACTACCTCCTGCGCGCGGGTCTGGTCCCCGGGCTCGACGGCGGGCGCCCGTTTCCCCGCGTGCTGGGCATGGAGGCGGCGGGAACCGTTCTCGCGCGAGGCGAGGACGTCGACGGGCTCGAGGTGGGTGACGCGGTCTTCGGCTTCGCACTCACCGGTGGCGGCACCTACGCCGAGACGACGGTGCTGTCCGCGCCGAACACCGCGCGCATCCCGGCGGGTCTGTCCGCGACCGTGGCGGCAACGCTGCCGGTGGCCGGGACGACCGCGGTGGACGCGCTCGACCAGCTCGGCCTCCCAGCCGGTGCCACAATCCTGGTCAACGGGGTCGGAGGCGGTGTCGGCCTCGCCGTGGCCCAGCTGGCCATCGGGCGTGAACTGCGGGTGATCGGCACCGGGAGTACCGCCAAGCGTGAGCACGCCGAGGCCATCGGGGTGCGGTTCATCGACTACACCGCGGAGGACGTCGTCGCCGCGGCACGCGAGCTGGTTCCGGACGGCTTCGACGGGATCGTCGACATGGTCGGAGGCACCTCGCTGCGGACGGTGGCTCCGCTGGCCCGGGATCCCCGCAACGTCATCGCCGTGGGTGACATGTCTGTGCCCGATCTCGGTGGGCGTTTCGTCGAGCGCCGCCTCGACCGCGAGAACCTGGAGCGGGCCGCCCGGCTGGCCCTCGACGGTGTCCTCGCGCCCGTGATCACCGCGGTCCATCCGCTCTCCGACGCCCCGGCCGCCCTCGCCGCCGTCGAGAACGGTCACGCCTCGGGGAAGGTCGTCATCAAGGTGGCATGAGAAGTGCCCGGCCGCCCGACGCCGTCGATCGTCACGACGGGGGCCTGAGTGCCGCCCATTCCGGCAGGTTGCGGGCGACCTCGTCCGGGGAGGGCATGCCGGCGATTTCTTCGGCGATCACGCGGGCCGCGTCGCGGTGCCCGGTGTTTCCGTGGTGTGGCAACAACTTCCGGGCGTGTTCGGTGATGGCTTCCGCGCTCACTTCATCGGGCAGGAGGCGCAGCGCGGCGCCCGCGGCGGTGAGCGCTTCGGCGTTGGCGAACTGGTCGGCTCCCTGGGGCAGGATCAGCTGCGGGGCGCCGACGCTGAGCGCGCCGAGGGTCGTGCCGCTGCCGCCGTGGTGCACGATCACATCGGCGTGCGGCAGAAGGTCCGCTTGCGGCACCCAGGCCCGGACCGTGACGTTGTGCGGCACGGTGCCGAGCTGCTCCGGTGGCACCCGGCCCGTGGCGACCACCACGTGCGCGCCGAGTGCCGTCAGGCCGCGGATGGCCGTGGTGAGCACTTCCGGGGTGCCGAACGCGGTGCCGAGCGTCAGGTAGATCAGTGGCCGCGAAGCGCGCTCGATGCGCCACGTGGGCGGTGCCGGTTCGGAATAGGGGACGGGGCGTAGTGCGATGCGCTCGGCTGTCGCGAGAAAACCCTTGTCCTGCAAGGACGGTGGGCAGATGTCGAAATGCGGCCGTCCGGGGGCGCCGGTGGCCGCCGTGGGCGACGGGAGTCCGATTCCTTCGGGAATCATGCGGCCGAACCCGTGCCAGAGGCCGGGAATCCCGGCGCGATGCGCGGCGACAGCGGCCCCCGGCAGCCCCCATTCGTGCACGACGAGGTCGGGCCGTAACCGGGCCAGTTCCGGTTCGAGATCCTCGGCGTAGATCTCGTAGAACGAATCCGCGGGACGAAAGGGCCGGAGTCCGTTCCTGAGCAACGGCGCGTGGACGTTCTCGCCGGCGGCGAAATGCACCTCGTGCCCGGCATCCCGCACGGCGAGCGCGAGAGGGATCAGCGGGTAGGTATGGCCGGCCGACGCAAGGCTGGCGAAGAGTACGCGCATGTCAGAGTGTCACGACCGGTCACTTCAGATGATGATGTCAGATGGTGAAGGCATTTGAATGTAGCCTACGGCCTGCGGACACGGTGATGGAGGGGACTCGACACGACACCAGTCCGCGTCCATCAGCCGATCGGTTGATGGCGGCATCCACCGCGCCGGGGGCGGGCCCTGGCCGCGCGGCCGATTCGGCGCGCCCCTGTCCGGCGGCACGCTTTTCGTATGGCAATCATCGAGGTAGACAGCCTCGTCAAGCGCTACGGCGACCACACCGCGGTGAACGGGGTCGGTTTCGCCGTCGAGCAGGGCGAGATCTTCGGCATCCTGGGCCCCAACGGGGCCGGTAAGACCACCACCGTCGAATGCGTCGAGGGGTTGCGCACCCCGGACGGCGGCACCATCCGGGTCTGCGGTATCGACCCGCAGCGCGACACCGGTGATCTGCGGCAGCTGCTCGGCGCCCAGCTCCAGGAAAGCGAGCTGCCCGAGAAACTCAAGGTCGGCGAGGCGATGGAACTCTACAGCTCGTTCTATCGTGAGCCGGCCGACTGGCGGGAGCTGATCGACACCCTCAAGCTCACCGGCAAGCTCGGCACACAGTTCCGGCGACTGTCCGGTGGGCAGAAACAGCGCCTGTCGATCGCGCTCGCCCTGGTCGGCAACCCGAAGGTGGCCGTGCTCGACGAGCTGACCACCGGTCTGGACCCGCAGGCTCGGCGCGACACGTGGGAGCTGATCGAGCGCATCCGCGACCGGGGCGTGACGATCCTGCTGGTCACGCACTTCATGGAAGAAGCGGAACGACTGTGCGACCGGCTGGCCGTGATCGACTCCGGCCGCCTCGTCGCGCTCGACTCCCCGGCAGGCCTGGTCTCGCGGGTCGACGACCGCCAACGCGTCCGGTTCCGGCCGTCCGCGCCGCTGGACCACGCCGTGCTGACCGCGCTGCCCGAGGTCACCTCCGTCGAGCGGGCCGGCAGTCAGCTCGTCGTGACCGGCACCGGGAACCTGCTGCTCGCCGTGACCACGGTGCTCGCCCGGAACCAGGTCACCGCGGCCGACCTGCGGGTCGAGCAGACCACGCTCGACGACGCGTTCGTCGCGCTCACCGGCCGCCCCATCGACGCCTGAGGAGAAGAAGATCATGTCCGCTCTGACCCGGCTCACCGCCACCGAGACCAAGCTGTTCTTCCGCGAACCGGTCGTCGTGTTCTTCGCGGTCGCGTTTCCCCCGATCCTGCTCGTCATCCTCGGTCTGGTCCCCGCGATGCGAGCACCCAGCCCGGATCTCGGCGGCGTCCGGCTGATCAGCCTGTACGTCCCGATCCTCATCGCGATGAGCCTTGCCTTGTTCGCGCTCAACGCCTTGTCGCAGCTGTTCGCCACCTATCGCGAGAAGGGTGTGCTGCGGCGGATGCGGACCACACCGGTCAAGCCGGCGGCGATGCTCGGCGCGCAGATGCTGATGGCCACGATCCTGTCCGTGGTGACGATGGTGGCCGTGCTGGTCATCGCCCGGCTGGCCTTCGACGTGAACCTGCCCCGGCAGTTGCCCGGCTTCCTGGTGAGTTATCTGCTGGCCGCCCTGGCGATGTTCGCGCTCGGTCTGCTCGTGGCTTCGCTGGCGCCGAGCGGCAAGAGCGCGGGCGCGATCGGGACACTGCTGTTCTTCCCGATCGTCTTTTTCGCCGGTCTCTGGGTTCCGCGCGACAAGATGAACGACGTCCTGCGCACGATCAGTGACTTCACCCCGCTCGGCGCGGGCGTGCAATCATTGCAGGACGCCGCGTCCGGTGGGTGGCCGCACCCGCTGCATCTGGCCGTCATGCTGGGGTGGACGATCGTGGCCGGTGGGCTGGCCGCGCGGTACTTCCGCTGGGAGTAGGTCGTGAGCATCGAGGCCGAACTGCGTGAGGAGTTCGACCGCTGGGAGCGCAAGGAAAACGCGGTCGCCAAGGTCCTCCCGTACGTTCTCCTGTGCATCGGCACCGTGATCACGCTGCTGCAGCCCCTGTGGCATCAGTCGGTGCCCTATCCGCCGGTACTCGGCCTCACGCTCGTGGCCGCGCTCTGGATGCTCTGGTTTCACACGCTCCACCCGGACTGGCACGACAACGCTCCGCTGATGGGGTTGTACTACGCGGTTCTGCTGGCGCTGGCCTTCGGTCTGGTGGCGCTCGCGCCCTGGTACGGCTTCTTCACCTTCGCCGGCTACCCCCAGGCGTTCCAGTACCTGAAAGGCCGCTGGCGATACGTCGGTGTGGCCGCCACGGCGATGGTCGCGTCGGTGTCGTATCTCGGCGGGCTGCCCAACATCAGGGCGTCGGACCTGTGGTGGGCCTGGCCGGCTGTCGGCGCGATCTGCACGGTGTTGGCCTGCGCGTTCTCCTACTTCGCCGACATGGCCGACGTGCGCAACGACAAGCAGAAGCAGGCGCTCGCGGAGTTGCACAAGGCGAACCTCAAGCTCGAGGCGGCACTCGAGGAGAACGCGGGCCTGCACGCCCAGTTGCTGGTGCAGGCCCGTGAAGCCGGGGTGCTGGACGAGCGGCAGCGGATGGCGCGGGAGATCCACGACACCCTCGCTCAGGGCTTGGCCGGGATCCTCACCCAACTGCAGGCCGCCGAGCAGACCATGGACAAGCCGTCGACGGTGCGCCGCCACATGACGAACGCGATGAACCTGGCCAGGGAGAGCCTGACCGAGGCCCGTCGCACGGTGCATGCCGTGGAGCCGGTGGTGCTCGCGGAATCCCGGCTCCCGGAGGCGATCAGCGATGTGGCCAGGCGCTGGTCCGAGGTGAACCAGGTCGACGCCGTGCTGACCACCACCGGCGACGCGCGGCCGATGCACGCCGACGTCGAGGTGACACTGTTGCGGACCGCGCAGGAAGCGCTGACGAACGTGGCCAAGCACGCGCAGGCCCACCGGGTCGGCCTGACCCTGTCCTACATGGAGGACCTGGTGACTCTCGACGTGCGCGACGACGGGGTGGGGTTCGACCCGCACATCAAGCGCGCCAACGGTTCCGGGAACGGCGGGTTCGGTCTCGCCGGTATGCGCCAGCGCGTGCAGCGCCTGGCGGGACGGCTCGACATCGAGTCCGAACCCGGTGGTGGCACGGTGATCTCGGCGACCGTGCCCGCGATTCCGGCTGGGGGCGGGGCATGATCACGCTGTTGATCGTCGACGATCACCCGGTGGTGCGGGACGGGTTGCGGGGCATGTTCAGCGCCGACCCCCGTTTCGAGGTGCTCGGCGAGGCCGGAGACGGAGCGGAGGCGATCGCGGCGGGGGAGAAGTTCCAGCCCGACGTGATCCTGATGGATCTGCGGATGCCGAGGACCGATGGCGTCACCGCCATCAAGGAACTGGCGAAACGCGGTGTGCGGGCCCGGGTTCTGGTGCTCACCACCTACGACACCGACAGCGATGTGCTGCCTGCCATCGAGGCCGGCGCCACCGGCTACCTGCTCAAGGACGCTCCACGGGAGGAACTGTTCCGTGCGGTGGAGGCGGCCGCGCAGGGCCAGGCGGTGCTCTCGCCCGCCGTCGCGACCCGGCTCATGGGACAGATGCGCCAGCCGGCTTCGGAGCCGCTGTCGCAGCGTGAACTGGAGGTCCTGGAGCTGATCGCCGCCGGTTCGACCAATCGTGAGGCGGCGAAACAACTGTTCATCAGCGAGGCGACGGTCAAGACGCATCTGCTGCACGTGTACGCCAAACTCGGCGTCAACGACCGTGCGGCCGCGGTGGCCGCCGCCTTCTCCCGCGGTTACCTGACCCCAGGAAACTGAAGCGGGCGACCGGGCGTCATGCCTTGACCGACTCGAGAATCATCAAAGGGGTCGGCGTGGACACGATCCGTTCGACGACGAAGCCCGCGTCACCGAGCAACGCCCGGAACTCACTCTCGGTGCGTTCCCTCCCACCGACCAGGCACACCATGGCGAGGTCCATTTCCTTGGCGGGATGCGGCTCATCGCCCGCGGGCATGACCTGCTCGACGACGAGCAGCCGGGAGCCGGCCGGCGCCGCGGCCGCGACGGTCCGCAGGATCTTGAGGGCTTCCTCGTCGATCCAGTCGTGGAGAATCCAGCTCAGCAGGTAGATGTCCGCACGTGGGACCTCGGCGAAGAAGTCCCCGGCGACCACGTCGACGCGTTCGGTCAGCCGGGCGGCGGCGAGCACCGCGTGTGCGGACTCGACGACGCCCGGGCGGTCGAAGACGATCCCCCGCCGGCCGGGCCGGACGTCCGCGCGCAGCAGTTCGGTGAGGATAGTGCCGTCCCCGCCGCCGATGTCGGCGATCAGCTCACCGTCCGGAAGCCGGTAGTCGTCGAAAGTCCCGGCCCGCATGGTCCTGGCGAAGTCGGTCATCGCCTTTCCGAAGATCGCGGCCAGGGGCGGATCCGTGGCGAGGTGATCGAAGTAGGGCTTGCCGAAGTACTTGGACGCGGCGGACTCCCCAGTCCGCAGGGTGTGCCTCAGCTCGGCGGCGGCCCGATAGTGAAGGTGCAGGCTCGCCAACGCGATGCCGAACACGGACTGCGGGTGGTTTTCGGAGAGAGTCGCGCCGAGTGCGGTGACGGCCACCTTGCCGCGCTCGGTCCGGAAGATGCCGTGAGGCGTGAGGGAGCGGATCAGACGAGTGAGGACATCGACATCGGAGCCGGTGCGTTCGGCCAGGGTCGCGATCGCCTGGGGTCCCTCGTCGGCCAGAATCGTCGCGACACCGGCGTCGGCGAGGACGAACAAAGCCTGAGACACCACGAACCCGTTCAGCAGTCGCGCCATCACCACGGTGGGGGGCAGCGGGACGTCGAGCTGGTCGGACCTGGTGACACCTGTCTCGTCGGGATCTTTGATCATCAACCTTGCCCTCCTTGCCACGGGAACGACGGCACGTTCAACGTTCGGGGTCGAGGTGGCCGGGGCTGGTCCAGCGGGCGAGCACGATGGCGGCGTCGTCCTGCAGAACGCCTTGCTGGTGCTGGAGAACGGCTTGGATGAGCCGCCGGGCGGTCTCCGGTGGCGGGTATCCGGCGGCCGCTTCGCGGCGAAGGAAGTCGACGAGCCGTTCTTCGCCGAAGAATTCTCCGGTGGCGTCGCGGGCTTCGGTGATGCCGTCGGTGTAGAGGATCAGCCAGTCGTCCGGTTCGAGAGTTTCCTCGGCGATCATGACGTCGAGGGGGCCAAGGCCCAGAGGCAGGCAGAGCGCACCGGCGAGCGGTTTGACGATCTTGCCGTCCCGCATGATCAGGGGCTGGGGATGTCCGGCGTTGACGTAGCGCAGCCGCCCGGTGGGCAGGTCGATCTCGACCAGGACACCGGTGGCGAAGGTCGCGGTGGCGAAATGCTCGCGCAGGGTCTGATCGATACGGTGGGCTTGTTCGGCCAGGTCGTTCCCGGCGCGACGGGCGGAGCGGTGGGCCGACACGGCGGCGGCCGCGATCAGGCCGCTGCTCAGGTCGTGCCCGAGCGCGTCCAGCATGATGAGGTGCGCGGTGGATTCGGACAGCGCGTAGTCGAAGGCGTCGCCGCTGACCCGCTCGCAGGGTTCGAGCATGCCGGTGACGACGAAACTGTCGACCCCCGCGGTCAGCGACGGCAGGAGCGAGAAGACCAGTTCCGCGCTGGGCTGGCGAGGTCTGGTCAGCCGGACGCGATCCAGGGCGTCACCGTGGGGGTTGAGCGCGATGAGCAGGTGCCCGACCAGCATGGCCACCCAACGGCAATGGGCGCGCAGGCCCGGGTCGTACAGGTCGTCGGGGTCGGTGACCTCGACCGCCATCACGCCGAGCCGTTCCACCCCGTCCAGGAGCGGCACCCAGAGGCAGGGCGGCTGCGCGGTGTCGGCCGGCAGGGTCTGGACGTGCCGGAACGCCCGCCCGGCCAGTGTGGTGTCGACGTCCAGGGACACGCGTTCGGTGCTGCCGTCCGCGTGCGGCACCGGGTGCAGGGTGCGCTGGTCGTAGTCGATCAGGAAGAGGGTCACCGCCACGCCGAGGGCCTTCCCTGCCGCGGCGGCGATCTCGGCCATCCGGTCCGGGGGCGCCAGCACGACGCGGTCGAGCAGTTCGACCAGCGCGGCCAGCGGAGGACTGGCGGGAAGGCGTTGCCGGATCGGCCTGCTGTAGGCGGCGCGGTGCGCCCCGGCCAGTTCGTCGAGGCGTTCGTTGACGGCTTGGGCCAGCACATCTCGTTGCAGCGGCGGCAACTCACCGAGCCCGTTGAGATAGGCGTCGACGTCCATCAGGCCGGCCTGGCCGCCGAGCGCGAAGTAGCGGCTCCAGAGTCCTTCGATGGTCAGTTGAGCACGCGACCACGCCTGAACGAGGCTGCGTCGCTGGTCGCGGGCACGATCGTCATTCATCGCGGGGCCTGTCAGCGACGACGCCGGAAGCTGGCCCGGGCCAGTTCGTCGGCGGCGTCACGGACCGTGCGGCCTTGCCGGCCGGCATCCTCGACCAGGGTCAGGAACGCCGTACGCTCGTCCACTCCGTCGCGGCCCATGATGACGCCCTTGGCCATGCTGAGCGCATCGCGGGCCCGCAGCGCTTCGGTCAACGCGTCGCTGATGTGTCCGGCGTCCTGGGCGGTGCGCATGTTGGTCAGCAGAATGGCCGCCTGGGCGGCGAACATGGTCAGCAGCTGTTCCTCCCGTTCGCCGTAGACGCCGGGCCGGGTCGCGTAGACCTTCAACGCGCCGAGCCCGTCGGCCTTGCCGACCAGCGGCACGCTCAGCGCCGACCGCACGCCCGTCCCGGTCACGGCCGCGGTCCACTCCGGCCACCGCCGTTCCTCGCGCAGGTCGTCGATGCGGATGGTGGTCCGTTGCCGCCACGCCGTCAGGCAGGGCCCTTCGCCCAACTGGTACTGCGCCGAGTCCAGGCGCTCCACCACGGGATCGGTGGCCGCGGAGGTCGCCCGCTCACCGTGCTCGTCCAGCAGCGTGACGCCGGCCCCGGTGGTCCCCGCGAAGACCTCGGCCGCCAGCGCGGTGATCGACCGCAGCGCCTCCTCCACCGTCTCCCGGGACAACAACAACCCCGACATCCGGGCGAACATCGCGCCGAGTTCGTCCGCCAGGGGCATCTCCGCTGCCATCGCCCCACCCCTACTCCCACATGTGAGCCCGTGACCTCGCCGGAGTGAGTGGCCGAGGAGTGGCCCGGCTGATACAGCCGTCGTCCGTCACGGTAGTGGGCGGGCAGGTCCTGGTGAAACTCCGGGCAGATCCGGTGCGTTCGCGGTGTGGGCGGCGCCCTGGTCCATCTCGTCGAACAGCGCTGCGGCATGCTGAGCGGTGCGGCGCGCCCAGGCACCGGTACCAAGCACGCCCAGGGCCATGATGCCCACGCCGAGCACGAGGACCAGCCACCACACGCCGTGTTCGGCGGTGGTGAAGGCGGCCCCGCCGGCCGATCCGAGGATCGTTCCGGAGATCGCCACGCCCAGGGTGGCGCCGGCCTGCCTGCCGACGGAGGCCAGCGAGGCGGCCACCCCCGCCATCGAGCGCGGCATTCCGGAGATCGCGGTGTTGGTGATCGGCGGGTTGACGGCGCCCAGGAAGACACCGAACAGCAGGAACGTCCCCAGGACGGCCGGCAGCGGGGTGGCCGGTCCGAGCCGGAGCGACGCCGCTCCGCCGAGTGCGAGCGCGGCCCCGGCGATCACCAGGGGCGGCCGGGGGCCGCGTTTCGGGATCATCCGGCCGGCGAGCGGGGACAGGAGCACGACCAGCGCGCCGACCGGGACCAGGCACAGCCCGGCCGCCAGTCCGGGCAGGCCGCGCACATCCTGCAGGTACTGGGTGGTGACGAACAGGAACGCGCCGAACCCGCACAGTGCGAAAAGCGCGGTCAGGATCGCTGAAGTGAACGGCATGCTGCGAAAGAGGCGCAGTTCCAGCAGCGGATCGGCGCGGCGCGGTTCGTAGCGGAGGAGGGCCAGTGCGCCGAGCGCGGCGACGGCGGACAGCCCGAGGATCACTGGCGAGGTCCAGCCCTGCGATCGAACCTCGATGATCGCGTAGACGAGGCTTCCCAGCACGAGGATCACGAGGATCTGGCCCACCGGATCGAACCGGCGGGGCCGGGCGGCGCGGGATTCGGGGATGAACAGCGCGGTGCACACGATCGCCACGGCGATGATGGGCACGTTGATCCAGAAGACGGCGTGCCAGCCGAGGGTGTCCACCAGTATCCCGCCGATGATCGGGCCCAGCGCCATCGCCAGGCCGGAGATCGAGCCGAAGACGCCGATCGCCCTGGCCCGCTCGGCCGGGCCGGAAAAAGTGGTGGCCACGATCGCCATCGCCACCGGGTTGAGCATGGTGCCCCCGGCGGCCTGCAGAACCCGTGCCGCGATCAGCCATCCGGTGTCCGGCGCGAGCCCGCACAGCAGGGAACCGAGTCCGAAAACCCCCAGCCCGATCTGAAACACGCGCCGGCGGCCGAACCGGTCGGCGGCGGACCCGGCCAGCACCAGGAAACCCGCCAGCACCAGGCTGTAGACGTCGACTGTCCACTGTAGACTGGAGAGTGAGGAGTGCAGGTCACGGTGGATCGCGGGCAGCGCGACGTTGACGATCGTGAGGTCCATGACCACGACGATCACGCTGGCGCAGCAGATCGCGAGCACCAGCGACCGGTGACGCCGCCCGGGTTCGCCGGCCGGAATTGAGGGTCTCATGCCTGCGAACGGTAGGATTTAGAGCGTGCTCGAAGTCAACGCGGAGTCCGAAGAAGGCGTGAGTATCGCCGAGGCCGCGCGCCGCACCGGGGTCAGCGTGCACACGTTGCGCTACTACGAGCGCGCGGGGCTGGTCGTCACCGCGATCGACCGTACCGCCGGTGGCCGGAGGCGCTACCGCCGTCTCGACCTCGACTGGATCACCGTCTGCACCAGGCTGCGGGCCACCGGCATGCCGATCAAGACCATCCGGCGCTACGCCCAGCTCGTCGCCGCCGGGCACGGCAACGAGCACGAACGACTGGCCCTGATGGAACAGCATCGCGCCGACGTGCTCGCCAAACTCGACGCGCTGCGGGAGAACCTGGAACTCATCGACCACAAGATCGACGTCTACCGGGGCAGGCTCGCCGCGGGCGACGCGGACCGTCTGTGGGCGTCGGTGCCTCCGGCCGTCGCTCGCTGAGCGGCCGGAGTGCTGTCCCTCGAAGAACTGAGGGGAAACCCCCAAATTAGGCCCAGGGCCTCCGATCACCGTTGACCGACAGTGATCGTTGAGTACCTTCTCCGAAGTGTCCCGGTTGACCCACACAGTGCAGTACTCGCGGCCCTCGGCTGTGCGTCCCGGCATCGACGGCACGCGCAGCCTCGATCTGGCGACCTCCGGCGGGTCGACCTCGCGTGGCCGGCCGGCTCACCCGCGGTTCTATTCCGGGTTCCTCACCGAGCCTGCCGCCGCCGCGGCGGCCGTGCTGGCGGTGGCAGACGTGGCGAGCGCGCGATACGACCGGCGTGACCTTTCGCGTTTCCTCGACCCAGTGGTCACCGGTAACGGCGACCGGTTGCGCTGGGAGTCGTTTTCCGCCTGCTGTGGTGTCTACGCCCGTCTCGATCTTTTGCGCGAGGGGCTGGACGGCGACGAAATCGGTTATGGCACGACGAATGTCGACGTCAACGAGCCCTTGCGGGACGCGCTGTCCCACATCGGTCGGGAGGACCCGCTGTATCTGCGGGTCGGTAGCGACGAGGTGGCGGTCACCACCGTCGATGGCGAGGTCGTGGAGAAAAAGGTTCCTCTGTCCGACCGCTGGTTGCGCGGTTTCGCCGAGGCGGCGGCGATCACCGCGGGTTTCGATCTGCGTGCCGAATTGCCCGCGGCGGAGGCGATAACGTTCCTGCGCACCGCTTTCCGGCCCGGTCGTGGCTCGTCGACGGTGTGGATGATGCCCGCCGGGCGGAGCCTGCGGCCGACGACCAGGCCGGGCCCGGGCGCGGTGTGCCTGGCCGGTGGGCAACGGCTGGTGTCCCTGCGACGCGTTCTGCGGCACGCCACTGGCCTGCGCGTCTACGGACCGTCCGTGGACCGCCTGGACACCGTCGCGTCGAGCGCGTGGGAAGTGCTGCTGCCCGGTATGCGACTGACTTTCGTGCTGTCACCGGAATTTGGCCGCGGATTCTCCGGCGAAGGCGCGGCACTGGACGCGCTCGCCTCGGACGGCGCGGGAGTCGACGGCGAACTGCTGGCGATGCTGCTTTCCTGGGAACCGCGTCTGGATCCGCGAAACCTGGCCGTCCGGTCCGGTCTGACTCCCCAGCAGGTTCGTGCGGCCCTGGCCTGGCTCGGTGCTTCGGGCCGCATCGGTTTCGATCTCGCCGACTCGGCCTACTTCCACCGCGAACTGCCCTACGAGGCTCAACGGGTGGACAAGCACAACCCGCGTCTGCGGGCGGCGCGTGAACTGGTCGATGCCGGTGCCGTCGTCCTCGACGACGACGGCGAGGGCGCGACAGTGACTTCGAACGGGAAAGTTCACCGAGTCCGGTGCGCGGACTCCTCGCCGGCTTGCACGTGCCAGTGGTGGACGACTTACCGGGGCGGTCGTGGACCGTGCAAGCACGCGCTGGCGGTCACGATCACGCGAAGAAGCGCGGTCCAGGCGGCGAAGGAGATTTCGCAGTGACCGCGCCGGTTCCGCCCGAGGTCTCGGATCTGTGTACCGCGGTGCGGCGGGGGCGGGTCGAAGACCTGCCGGGTCTGTTGAAGGCACTGACCGACGCCCAGCGCCGGGCCTGCCTGCCGGAGCTGCGAGCGCGGCGGAAGGAACTGCGGACCGCCCGGCCGGACAATTTCCGCGACTGTGTTCGCGCGACGCTGATCGCGGGTGCCGCCTGCAATCCCGGTGCGGCGGCCGCCGCGGCCTGGCTGTCGACCATCGACCGCGTCTTCGGGAAGCCGTGGGAACCGCTCTTCGACGTGCTCGCCGACCGGGGCCGCGAGTGGCTCGGCGACCTCGCCCAGCGGCTCGCCGGCCGGGACGCGGTGGCCGAGGCAAGTTACGAACTCGTCGCCGGTCTCGTCCGGATGTCGGGCTGTGCGGTACCCACCAGCGACGCCTTCGTCCGCGGCTGGGTTCACGAGACCGCCACCCCGGCAGGCCCGCTCGCCGACCGGCTGCGCGCTGACGAGTTCACGCCCGTCCTGCTGCCGAGGCTGTTCGATGTGGCCGAGGTCGGGGCCGAGATCAACTGGATGGAGCACTGGTGGGCGGCCCGCCGGCCGGAACTCGTCTGGAGCACCGCCCTGGCCGAACTGGCGGCTACCGGGTTCGTCGAGCGCGACATGCTGGTGGCGCGCTGTGTTTCCCGGTTGGTGCGGGGCACCGAGACCCCCTCGATGGCGCGTGGTTATCTCGCGATCCTGGCCGGATTGGACCTTTCCGCCGACGAGATGGCGGACCGGACCGGCGACTGGGTCCACCTGGTCGCGGATTCGCCCTTGCTGGTGGTGGTCGACCGAGCCCAGGAAATGCTGCGGCGGCTGTGGGAAGGGGACCGGCTTCCGGTTCAGTCGCTGGCCGAGGCCACTCGCGCCGTCTTGTTCCGTACCGAGAAGAAACCCGTGCGCGCCCATTTCGTCCTGCTGGGCAAGGCACTCGCCCGTGATCGATCCGGCGCGGAAACCTTGTTACCCGCCGTGGCCGAGGGATTCTCCAGTGCGGAGACCGACATTCAGGATCGTGCGCTCAAGCTGGTGGCCCGTCACCTCGACGCGGTGAGCCAGCGCGCGCGGACGGAGTTGGCGGAGGCCGCGACGGCGCTGACCGGCGATCTGCGGGCCCGCGCGGACAAGCTCTTCGGCGCCCCGCTCACCCCGACCGGCCCCGACTCGGAGGACTATCAGGAAGCGCTCCCCGCCGCCGTCGAGCCCCGACGACTGGCCCCCGCACCCGAGGGCGTCGACGAACTCGCCATGGACGTGGTCCTGCTTTTCCGGGCTTACGAACTGGAAGCGGAACAGGACGGTTTCGGCGTCAGCGGAGCGGTGCTCGAGCGCGTCCTGGACGGCCTGGTACGGCACGCCCACCGCGACTGGGTGGAGCTCGCGGAGGCCTTGCGCCCCGCGGTCCGGGACATCTTCGGGTTGCACAATCCTTTCACCGCCGTCCGGGGAAATCCGCACCCCCTCACCGTTGTGGTGTCGACGTTGTTGGGCGAGTTGCCTCCGCACCTCCTGCTTTCGGCCCCCGAGGAGCGCCGCAGAGCGCGGAGGTGCCCCTTCGACGCGCTCGATATCTACGAGTGGGTCCTGTTGGCGCGGATGTGGGAAGTGGCGCTGCGGATGTCCAAGAACACGCCGACGCCGTTTCTCCTGTCCACGCCGACTTTCGAAACCGGCGAGCTGGAGCCGGCGGAGCTGGTGGCACGATTGCGTGAATACCAGCGGCTTGGACTGCCCGTGGGGACGGTCGATTTCGAGCAGGCGCTGTTGCGGGTGCGGATCGACGAGAGCGCACAGCAGGCAGCGGAAGATCTCGGCTCGCCGGAGGGCCGGAGGCTCGTGGAATGGCTGCGCTCCGGCGGTATTCCGCAGCCGCCCGAAGGAGAGCACGTCCTCATCACGCTTCCGGAACCGCCCGCCCACAAATCGCACCGTCAACCCGCGATGTTGACGAGCAATGCCGGATTGCCCGCGCTGGCGGAGCATTTCGGCGAGCCTTTCCGGTATCTGGCACCACCGCTCACCCCGGCCTTGGACAACAGCCAGTGCCACCACTCGCTTCCCTGGAACGTTCCGGTGTGGCTGGGGACGCTGCCCGGGCACCGGGAAACCCTGGCCGCGCACCTGCTGGGCCCGATCGGTCAAGCCGTGCCAGGAGAGATCCCCGGCTCCGGACGCTGCCTGCCCGCGCTCGCCGAGGCACCGGGACCGGCCGGGCCCGCGACACATCTCGTCGTCGCCTACGGCCTGGGCGCGCGCGGCGTCAAAGACCGGGTCGGTGCGGTCGATGCGCTGCTGATGCTCGCCGCGACCGGAGCCCTCGACGCCGGCCGGTTCGGCAAGGACATCGCCGAACTCATCTGTCGTGGTCTCCTCAAGGCCACCCGGGTCTCCGACGCGCTGCGCACCGCGGCGGACGGGGGAGCGCACGCCACCACGTTCGCCGTCCTGGCCGCGGCGCTGCCGGTGTTGCTGGCCGACCCGAAGGCCGGCCGTGGCGCGGGTGCTTTCCTCGCGGTGGCCGCCGAATGCGCCGAGCGATGCCGTCCGGTCGCGGAAATCCCGCACCTGGAGGAAATCGCCGCGCGCCGAGGTTCCGCGCAACTCGTCCTCGAGGCCCGGAGGCTCCTGGCCGCGCTCAAGGCCTCGCAGCCCTGAAAGCGCTTTCCGCCCGCCTGACTTCCCGTTCATCGCGATGCGGCAAGCATCTTCCTGGCTCGTTCGATCAGGACGCGGGCGGCGGGGCTGACGGGACCCTTTGCGCGCCAAGCGAAAGCGAGCCGTCCACGAAGCCCGGGGCGGGTGATCGAAATCGGCCGGAGCCGGTCCGCGCGGGCTTCGGCGAATGCTTCCGGCAGGATCGCCACTCCGAGCCCCCGCGCCGCGAGTTGTGCCAGGACCTCGGGGTCTCCGGCCTCGAAGGCGATCCGTGGCGCGAATCCGTTGACGGCGCACGCTTCGTCGAGCCGCGCGCGTATCCCGGTGCCTTCCGGCAGGCTGATCAGCGGACGGCCCCGCAGGGTGTCGAGTGAAATCGTGGCGTGCGCGGCCAGTTCGTGGTCGTGGCCGACCGCGACGACGATCGCTTGTTCGGTGATCACCTGGATGTCCAGGCCCTCCGGCACCACGCTGCCGATACTGACGATCGCCGCGTCGAACCGACCGGTACGCAGACCGTCGACGAGCTCGTCGGTGGTCGCCTCGGCCAGGGTGATCTCCACCGCCGGGTGGGCGTCGTGGAATTCGGCGAGCAGCCCCGGCAGATCCACGTTGTGCGAAGTGACCGTGCCGATCGCGAGCTGCCCGCGCAGCAGCCCGGCCAGCTCGTCGACGGCCAGGCGGGCACCGGCGACCGCGGCCAGCGCCGCGCGGGCATAGGGCAGGACCGCTTCGCCTGCGGCGGTGAGACGGACGGAACGACCGCCGCGATCGAGCAACTCCTGGCCGAATTCCCGTTCCAGCCGCCTGATCTGCGCGCTGACCCCGGGTTGCGCCACGTGGACCCTCGCCGCCGCCCGGGTGAAGTTCTGTTCCTCGGCCACGGCCACGAAGTACTCGAGCTGACGCAGTTCCATAACTGCGGATTATAGCTCTGAGAAAAACTAGATGTTGGACTTCTAGGTCGCACAGCCCCAGGCTGAACACATGACAGACAACCGCGAACGGGCCGCTCAGCCCGAAGACCTGGCCAGACTGTTCGTCGAACGAGCCAACGCCCGCGATGCCGAGGGTATGGCCGAGCTGTACGCCCCCGATGCGGTGCTCGCGTACCCGCCCGGCGAGGCCACGGTGGGCCGCGATGCGATCCGTGCTGTGCTCGAACGACTCGTGGAACACGCCCCAGGGCCCTTCGCCCTGGAAGAATCGTTGCCCACCGTGCACTGCGGCGACCTCGCCCTCACCTCGACCCGTTCGGCCGACAACACCGGGGTCAGGGTGCAGGTGACGCGCCGGGAACCGGACGGAAGCTGGTTGCGCGTCATCGACCGCCCGGAAATTCATGGCTGACCGGAAAAGGTGCGAGGGATAGTCCCCGCCAGGATAAAAGACCGGTCGCTCGAACTTCCGGATTCGAGCGACCGGTCGAGTTCCCAAGCGTCTACCGTGATTTCAGTAGCGGCGAAGCTCGTCCAGCCACCACCGGCGGGCTGACAGTAATACGGCCTCGTGATGTCCGTGGAATTCCCGAGGGCGGCCGCCGCCTCGCAGGTCCACTGGTGGTTGTAATGACCGACGCGCCCAACGGGGAGACCCTCAGGGCTGGATGTGCTCCAGGTCCTCGAGGAGGCTGGGGCGCGTGGGCTGCCACCCGAGGACCTCGCGGGTGTGGGCGCTGGAGGCCGGCTGGTCCATGGCGAAGATCGGGCCGAAGGGGCCGAAGCTCTCCTCGGGCACCGACTCGACCGGCAGGCCGAGTCGCCGGCCGATGACGGTCGCGATGTCGCGGACAACGTCGCCTTCGTCGGCCACGGCGTGCCAGGCCGTCCCGGCGGGTGCCGACTCGAGGGCCAGCCGGAAGAGCACCGCCGCGTCGAGCGCGTGCACGGCCGGCCAGCGCTGGGTGCCGTCGCCGGGGTAGCCGGCCACGCCGGACCGGCGTGCCTGCTCCGTCAACAGGCCGGCGAATCCGCCCTTGCCCTCGTTGTGGACCGTGCGCGGCATGCGGACAGCCGTACTGCGCACCCCGCGCGAAGCCAGCTCCAGCAGCGCGTTGACCGAACGGCCGCGACCGCCCACCGGTCCGTCGGTCGGCAGGGGGTCGGCCTCGGTGGACGGACGGCCCGGCACCCACGGTGTGCCCGAGACCGTGACGATCGGACGATCGCTACCGAGCAGTTCTTCCCCCAGGGCGGCGAGAGCGGCACTCTCCTCGGCGATCGACCGCGCGAGGGCCTCGGCAGTGCTGTAGTCGCTGCCGAACGCCAGGCTGATCACGCCGTCGGCCTGTGCGGCACCGGCCCGTAGAACGTCGAGGTCGGCCAGCTGTCCGCGCAGTACCTGCGCTCCGGCGTCGGTGAGGGCCTGCGCGGACTTGTCCGATCGGGCGAGCGCGAGAACGGTGTGACCGCCGGCGAGCAACTCGCCGACGACGGGGAAGCCGATGGTGCCGGTACCGCCGGTGACGAAGACGTGCATGAAACTCTCCTGAAGTGATGGGACTGATGTCCCATCACGATACACAGTGACGGGACTCTTGTCCCATCACCTATGATGTCGTTCATGGCGCGATGGCAACCGGAGACGACCCAGCGGCTCGTCATCGCGGCCGTCGACCTGTTCACCGAGCAGGGATACGACGCCACCACGGTCGCGCAGATCGCCGAGCGCGCCGGGGTTACCAAGAGCACCTTCTTCCGGCACTTCTCCGACAAGCGTGAGCTGCTGGTCGCCGGCCAGGAGACGTTGAGCAGGTTGCTCGCCGAGGGGATCGCCGAGGCGCCCGCGGACGCCAGTCCGCTCGAAGCGATCGCGGCCGGTCTCGAACGCGCGTCCAGCAGTATGGGGCCGGCCAACCGCGAACTCGGCCCCCGCCTGAAAGCGGCCGTGGCGGCCAGCACCGAGCTTCAGGAGCGAGACGCCCTCAAAAGTGTGGGTCTCGCCGCCGCGATGACCGAGGCACTCATCGCCCGCGGTGTCCCCGACCCGACCGCGCAGCTCGCGGCGGAACTGGGAGTTCTGGCCTTCAAACGGGGCTATGCCCAGTGGTCCGAAGGCGATCGTGATGACTCGACAGGGCTCGCGCACCATGCGTTGGCCGCTCTGCGGGATCTGCGCACGGCAACAGCGTCGCTGGGCTGAATGTCGCCACATTCGGCAGCCTGCCGGACACCGTCGATTCCACTTGTGGCATAACCGATTCCCGGTGCGCTGCCACTGGCCTACCGTGGTCGCACGCGGTCGCCGACCACGGGCACGGCCGGCGTGCCGTTCACCGCGTTGTCTCCGGCGGACGGGCGTCCGGCGCCGTTGATCGTCACCTGGCACATGCTGGACGCGCCAAGGCCGGACGCCGCTCTGGTGACCTGGTTCCGCCGTCGGCTCTCCGGTCTTGTATCATCTGCTTGATACAAGACCGGAGGTCGTGGCATGCCGTTGGACAACAAGATCGCCATCGCCGTCTTCATGTTCGTTGTCGGCCTGGTGCTCCTTTTCCTGCTGTGGCCGGGAGACCGTCAGGGCGTGCGCCTGCTGCGCCGCTGGGGCGTCGCCGAGCCGCTCGAACAGGACGTGGCCGACGCGGTGCGTTATCTGCGCCGGCGGCGGTTTTGGTACCCGTGGCTGTTCCTGGGCATCCCCGCCGTCGCGAACACCGGTGTCACCATCGACGGCGAGGGCGACACGGCGTGGGTGGTGGTCTACACCATACTGTTCGGCAGCCTGCTCGCCGAGATCCTTGCCCAGCGCCCCTCTCGTGAGCCGCGACGTTCGGCCTCGTTGGCACAGCGCGGAATTCTCGACTTCGCGCCGCTCTGGGCGCTGATCGTCTTCGGCATCGGCACCGTGGTCACCGTGCTGCGGCTGACCATGACGGGGCACTGGCTGGAGCTGGCCGCGGCGCTCGTGGGGACCGCTTTGGCCTGGCTGATCGTGTTCCTCGCCGTGCGCCGCCCGTCGATCGGCCGTCCCGAGGTCGACTACGCGCTGCGCACCCGCAGCGCGCGAGTCGCGGTCGGCCTCGGCATCGCCGGGCCGGCCTCGCTGGTCGGCCCGGTCACGAACCTGGCCGGCCTGCTGTTCCAGGTGCTCAGCATCGTCGCCTTCCTCGCCATCGCCCAGCCCGATCGCCACCGCGCCGCGGCCGCCACGGGCTGAGTCGCGTGTCCCTGCGAGTTGTCATCGACAACGACAGCGGCCTCGCGCCCTGGAGGCAGGTGCACGACCAGATCGTCCGTCTGATCATCAGTGGTGCGCTCCGGCCCGGTTCCCGGTTGCCCGCCATCCGCCAGCTCTCCCGCGACCTCGGTCTGGCCGCCGGGACGATCGCCCGGGTGTACCGGGAACTGGAAACCGCCGGCTGGGTGACCACCGCGCGCGCCAAGGGCACGGTCGTCGCCGAGCAGGCCACGCATCCCGACCCCGGCGTCGTCCTGCGGTCCGCCGCGACCGAATTCGCCGCGCTGGCCCGGGATCTGGGGGCGGACGCCGACACCGCGACTCAGGCCGTGCGCGACGCCTACACCGCAGCCGAGTAGCACCGGTGGTGCCCAGCGCTGATCGTGCCCCGGTGGAAGGCCGTCGCGCCGCCCGTTCGACTTTCCCCTTACGCGAAGCGGAATTTCATGGCCTTCGCGACAGGCCGATAGCGTCGGATTCATGGAGTGGAATTTTCGGTCGGCCGAAGAGTCGGCGGCCGCGTTGCGTGCCGGTGAAGTGAGCTCGGTGGAGCTGACCGACCAGGCGATCGCTCGTATCGAGCGGGACGACAAGGTGATCAACGCGATCTGTGTGCCGGACTTCGACCGTGCGCGGGCCGCCGCGCACCGTGCCGATCAGGCGCGTGCCCGCGGTGAGGATCGGCCGCTGCTCGGTATTCCGGTGACGGTCAAGGAGTCCTACAACATGGCCGGCCTGCCCACGACCTGGGGCATGCCGCAGTACCACGACTACATGCCGGCCGAGGATGCGGTACAGGTGTCGCGACTGAAGGCCGCGGGGACTGTGGTGCTGGGCAAGACCAATGTGCCCTTGGGGCTTCAGGATCTGCAGAGCTTCAACGAGATTTATGGCACCACCAACAACCCGTGGGATCACCATCGCACGCCGGGCGGGTCCTCCGGCGGATCGGCGGCGGCCCTGGCGGCTGGATTCGGCGTGCTGTCCATCGGCTCCGATATCGCCGGTTCGCTGCGGACCCCCGCGCATTTCTGCGGTGTCTACGCGCACAAGCCGACGCTCGGGCTGGTGGCGAACCGCGGCATGGTTCCGCCGCCGGAGCCGGCCTTGCCGGTCGACCTCGATCTCGCCGTCGTCGGTCCGATGGCGCGCACCGCCCGCGACCTCACGCTGCTGCTCGACGTCATGGCCGGACCGGACCCGCTCACGCTCGGCGTGGCGTACGACTTGACGCTGCCGCCCGCGCGCCACGAGCGGCTGAGTGACTTCCGGGTCCTGGTCCTCGACGAGCATCCGTTCATCCCGACCGGGTCGGCTGTGCGGGCGGGCGTGAACCGGGTGGCCGACGCGCTTGCCGACGGCGGCGCCCGCGTCGAACGGCACAGTCCGCTGCTGCCCGATCTGGCCGAAGCCGCGACGCTCTACACGCAGTTGCTGGTCTCGGGCTCCGTCGCGCGTTTTCCCGTCGAAGAGGACGAGCAGCTGCGGACCCGCGCCGCCGGACTGAGCGCGGACGATGAGAGTCTGGACGCGGCGCGGCTGCGCGGGATGGTGTTGAGCCATCGCGACTGGATCTCCGTGAACAACCGTCGCGAGCTCCACCGCCACGGCTGGCGGCAGTTCTTCACCGAGTTCGACGCCGTGGTGTGCCCGATCACGCCGACTCCCGCGTTCCCGCACGACCACACCCCCAATTTGCTGGAACGCCGGATCGACATCGACGGCGCCGAACACCCCTTCTTCGACCAACTCGTCTGGGCCGGACTGGCCACCATGCCAGGCCTGCCCGCCACCGCGATACCAGCGGGCCTGTCCCCGGACGGCCTGCCGGTGGGAGTGCAACTCATCGGACCGATGTTCGAGGACCGCACCCCGCTGCGGCTGGCTGAACTGCTCGAGCAGAGGATCGGCGGCTTCACGTTGCCGTTGTCTCGGCCATAGACGCGAGGAGACGGAGTTTCTCATCGCTCTCGCTGCCCTGATCGGCGTAGTAGAGGACCAGCAGCAGATCCTCCACCGGGAGCTTGTCGCGGTGCAGGCACAGTTCGCCGACGACGGGATGGTTCACGGTGGTGGTGCCGCCGTCGAGGCCGCGGACGTCGTGGCGTGCCCAAAGGCTCCGGAACCGCTGACTCGACAGGGCGAGTTCACCCACCAGTTCCACGAACCGCGGGTTGTCGACATCGTCGCCGATGGATTTTCTGAAGGCCGCGATGAATCCTTCCGCGGAACGCGTCCAGTCCTGTTGGAAAGCCTGTTCCTCGGGGTCCAGCAGCAGTGACCGGAGACGGTTGTATCCCGGCCGCAGGCGCGGAGAGAGCGCGACGGCGAGCCGGTTGGATGCGAGCACGTCGAACGCGCGGCCTTCCACGAAGGCGGGAACCCCCACTCCGGCGAGAAGCTGACGTAACCGTGCGGGTACGCGTTCGGGTTTGCGGTGTCGCGGTGGCCTCGGGCGCGAGGCGACCAGGCCGAGGAGGTATTCCTCTTCGAGTTCGTCGAGGCGCAGGACCCGCGCGAGCGATTCGAGCACCTGGGGTGAGGGGTTCTTGTCGCGGCCGCGTTCCAGCCGCAGGTAATAGTCGGCGCTGATGCCGGCGAGCATGGCGACCTCTTCCCGGCGAAGCCCGGGAACACGGCGATTCGAACCGGCCGGAAGCCCGGCCTGCGCCGGAGTGACCAGCGCCCGCCGGGCACGGAGATAGGTGCCCAGCAGATTGGCACTGTCGTCGTTCATCTTCCTCATCGTAATGAGGGTCGGCTCAGCCAAAGGGGCCCTGCGAGGACCACGGAAGACCGGGGTACTGCCACCGTCCGGAGAACAGCTCGACACTCAACGGGACACCACACGGCTCGAGCAGGAGCAATCAATGGACATCAACGACCGCACCGTCTTCATCGCCGGAGCCACCTCGGGGATCGGTCTCGAACTCGCGCACCGCTTCGCCGCGGCAGGCGGCGCTGTCATCGTCGGCGGCCGCCGGACCGAACTACTCGACCAGCTGGCGGCTCAGGGATTCGCCACCGTTCCCATCGACGTGACCGATCAGGGCAGCATCGACCGTGCCCGCGACACGATCATCCGCGACCACCCGGGCCTCGACACGGTCGTGACGATGTCCGGAATCGGGATCCCCGAGGACCTGCGCGATCCCGCACATTTCGCCGCCGCGCACCAGACGATCGACACCAACCTGCTCGGCACCATCCGCGTCATCGACGCGTTCACCCCGCACCTGATCGGGCGCGGCACCGGCACCATCATCACGGTCACCTCGGGCATCGGCTTCCTCCCGTTCCCACTCCTGCCGACCTACGCCGCTTCCAAGGCCGGCGTGCACGCCTACACCGAGGCATTGCGTGCACAACTGGACGGCACTGGCATCGAAGTGGCCGAACTCGTCCCTCCGGCCGTGGCCACCACGCCGGAGTCCGCACGGCGCAACCCCAGCGCACTCGAACTGGGGGAGTTCGCCACCGAGGTGATGGACTTGCTCCGGACCGACCCGACTCCGCGCGAGATCCTCGTCAAGGGCGTGCTGATGCACCGGTGGGCCGAGCGCGACGGCACCTACGACGATCTGGTCGCCCAGCGGTCGCAGGCGCTCGCCGCGCTCCCGGGTCGTCCCTAACCGGCCATCATCCGCACGGCTCCCTTGACCAAGGCCTCGCTCGTTGCCTCGATGTGGGTTTCGTCGAGGTTCCGGGCCGGGTCGGAAACCATGACGCTGGTCGTCAGGGTGCGGCCGTCCGCGGCACGTACGAGGTAGTTCATCGTCAGCACGCCCGGCTCACTGCCGCCCTTGTACCAGACGGTCGGGAACCGGGACGGGTCCAGCGACAGGCCACCGTCGTTGATCGAGAGCGCGTGGCCGATCTCGGGCTGGTTTTCCTTGCTGAGACCGGAAAAAACGCGGCAGATGTCCGTCGGTGAGGCGAACCATTCGAGCTGGTCGATCTTCTCCGGCTTCGGCCAGATCGCCAGTCCCGTCAGCGGGAGTCGTTCCAGATCGGCCAATGCCGCAGGGCGGGCCCATCGCGGCAGCGCGAGGTAGGCGTCCGCGCGTGCCGGGTATTGCGCGCCCTTGAACTCGAACAACGCCTTGGTGGTCAGGAACGGGATGTTCGCCTGAGGCCGCTGGTTGCCGAACAGGAACAACTGCCGCTGCACGGCATCCCGGCCGAGCCGGTGAATGAGGTGGTCGGCCGCGGTGTTGTCACTGACCGAGATCATCTTGTCGGCGTAGGTGGACAGCGGGAGTTCGGTTCCGGCGGGCTCGTTCTGCAAAACGCCGGACGGCAGGCTCTTCCAGTCGTCCCGGATGGCCAGGTTCTCCGTCCACGACGCCCGGTGCTCGGCCACGGCGGTGCCCAGCGCGCCCAGCACATAGAGCTTGAACGTCGAGCCCAGCGGCCGCTGCACATCTTCGTTCACGCCGTGCACAGTCCGGCACCGTCCGTCCGCTCCGATTTCCGAGGCGGCGAAGGACACCCGTGCCCCGAGTGCGGAGAGCCTGCTGTCCAGTTCCTGCCATGAGCCCGGCACAGGGTCGTCGAAGGTGAAGCGCAGCGTGTCGATCAGGCCGTCCTGGCCGACGTGGAGTGAGGCGAGGTAGTCGTCCTTGGTCGCGTGGACGATCGCCTCGATCTGCTCGGGTTGTTCGGTGACGATCGTGCCCATGGTGAGCGGGCCCAGCGTGGCCAGCCCGGCGTTGACGCCGGCCGGACCGCCGGCCTTGTTCAGCAGCACCGGCGCCAGGTGCTCGCGAATCTCGTTGTCCGGTAAGGGAAGCCGGGTCGAGGCACTCACGACCCAGTCCAGTTGCTGCCGCGCGGTGGCCACGGTTCCGGCCTGCGCGGCGGGTAGTCCCAGCAGCGTCACCAATGCCGTCACCACGGCCACCACGGCTGGTCTCAGTTTCCGCATCGTTCCCCCATTCATTCGTTGGCAGGCCGAATCCACAGCCCGGCCACTTGCCCGTCCACGCGGTAGGTCACCTGCACGCTCCGCTCGCCCGCCTCGAAGTGCAGAGGCACCTGGACGACCGTGAACTCGCCCGCTGCCCGTACGAACGGCTCGCCCATGCGCTCGTAGCGCCCGACCGCCCCCGCCACCTGCGTCCACCCCTGCCTGATCAGGTCTTCGTCGACGGCCTCAAGCATCCGCTGGTCGAAGTCGCGGCGGACATCGCTCCAGCGGCACTCGATGATCGCGATCACGAGTTCCTCGGCACGGCCGGCCGCGTCCTTCAGCAGCGGTTCGGTCATGGGTGTTCCTGTCGTGGGGTCGATCGGGCGGCCGAACCGCTGGAAGGCGGCCTGACGGCTGGTGCCCAGCAGGTCACCGATCTCCTGCCAGGTGTGACCAGCCGTCCTGGCCGCCTCCACGGCCTGCCGCAGCTCCGTTTCCGCGTCGCGGACGGTTCGCACGGCCTCGGCTACCGCGGCCAACGGGTCGACCATTGGCTTGTCAAGGTTGGCTTGACGATCCGTGGTTGTCAAGGTTTCCTTTACGCGCGCCCGCTGTCGTCGAGCCGCGCTGCGACAGGTGGCATCGCAGAAGCGCCGAATTCGGCCTGTGTCAGCGCGTGGAGGCAGACGGCGGCCGCAGGCTTCGCAGTTCATATCGTCAAGGCTAGCGCACGAAAGGTTGAAACGTGCTGTTCCGTGACGTCAGGGCCGGCACGGAACGGGGATCCCGGTCACCTGTCCTGGAACGCCTTGACCACCGCGGCCATGTCCGATTTCGCGTCGCCCCGGGCGACCGTTTCGCCGAAGAGGGAATAGCACGCGTCGAGGAGCGGGGAGCGGCTTCCGGCTTCCCTGGCCGCTTCGAAGATCAGGCGGCTGTTCTTGAGGACGTCGTCGGCGGCTGCCTGCGCCGAAAAGTCACCGGCCACGATCTTGGCCAGTTTGGTCCGCGAAGCCTCACTGGCCATCGGTCCCGCGTTGTGCACGGCCAGGAAACGTTCGAGATCCAGACCGTGCCGCCGCGCGAAATGGGCCGCTTCGGCCAGTCCGGTCACCATCGTGATGAGGAAAAGGTTGATGGCGAGCTTCATCGACAACGCGTTGGGCACGGGGCCACAGAAAACGCTTTCACGGCACATCGGTGCCAGCAGGGGTCGTACCCGGTCCGCGAGCGACTCCTCGCCCGCGAGCATCGCCACGAGGGTGCCCGCTTCGGCCGGCCCGCGCGATCCCGAAACGGGGGCCTCGAGATAGCGTCCACCGGCGGCCGCGACGTCCGTGCCGAGCGCCGCCGAATAGCGCGGAGACGTCGTTCCCATGTGGACGATCGTGCGGCCGGAGACCTCGACGCCGAATTCGCCGCCCCGCCGGCCGAGGACCGAGTCGACGGCGTGTTCGTCGGTGAGCATCATGATCACGGTCGAACTGGCGGCGAACACGTCGGCCGGCCGGCGTGCCACCTCGGCTCCGGCCGCGCGCAACGGTTCGCACCGGCCTGCGGTCCGGTTCCACACCAGCAGGGGCGTGCCGGCCCGTGCCAGGTTGCCGGCCATGGGGGTGCCCATGAGGCCGAGCCCCAGAAAGCCCGTCTTCCCCGGGGTCTCCATCGAACCGTCCTTTCGGCCGTGCCACTCGGCTCACCAGCGATATCATGACAGTTGTCATGGGCGATGATGGGTCATGACGCTCGTCATGGTCAAGCGCGGCCGATGTCCTACGATGGCGCCGCTACCGGCGAGGGAGATGCGATGGCGCGGACCGAGTGGTCGCCACGGGAACGGATCGTCTACAGCGCGGCGCAACTGATCCGCACCCAAGGGGTCAGCGCGACCGGCTTGCGGGAGATCGTCGCGCACGCCAAGGCCCCGCGTGGTTCGCTTCAGCACTACTTCCCCGGCGGGAAGGACCAGCTCGTGCGCGAGGCGCTCGCCTGGTCGTCGCGGTTCGCCGCGGGCCGGATCGCGTACTTCATGTCCACTTTGGAGCCGCCCACCCCGTCGGGCCTGTTCGCCGCGATGGTGGACCAGTGGCGTCAGGAGTTCACCACGAGGGGCTTCGCGCGGGGATGTCCCTTGGTCGCCGCGGTCACCGACACCGCCGCCGCCAGCGACGATCTGCGCGAAGTCGCGAGTTCCTGCTTTCGTGACTGGCAAAGCCCGCTGCGCGAAGCGTTGACGACCATGGGAGTCCGGGCCGCCCGGGCCGATTCACTGGCCCTGCTCATGCTCAGCGCGCTGGAGGGCGCCATCGTGATCGCGCGCGCCCATCGGGACGTCGCACCACTCGACAGCGTCGCCACCGAACTAGCCCCGCTGCTGGAGGGCGCCGTGGCATAGCGGACACGCCTCGCGCATGTCCCGCGTCGCGATCACGACGGTGGTTATTGCCCGACGCCCGGATCTGCCAGTATGGCGCCGATGGGGCGGGACGGCGTGCACAACGAGTTCTCCGGTTCGGCGTGGTTCGTGGTGCAGGCGCGCGACATTCAGGGTGGGATCCATATCCATGCGCCCGATCCGGACGCGCCGCTGACGGAGCGGGCCGCCGCCGAACTCGCCAGGACGGTGCGGGCCCAGTGGCGCGACGAGGCGGCCGCCCGCGACCTGTTCAATCCCGCCCCGCTGCCGGTGGTGTGGGCGGCCGACAGCGCCGAAGTCGCCGACCACGCCGAAAACATCGGAGCGACGGCCGTGGGCCGAAGCGACGATGTCAGCGGGCTGGCCGATGCCTTCCGGGACCTGCCACATGGGCGTCTGGTGCTGCTGGGGGAGGCGGGGGCGGGCAAGACGACCCTGGCGATGGTGCTGGTCCTGGAGTTGCTGGCGCGGTGGACCCCGGACGATCCGGTGCCGGTGTTGTTGTCGATGGAGTCGTGGGAGCCCGGTCGCATGCACTTTCGCACCTGGCTCGCCGCCCGTTTGACGGCGGACTACCCGCACCTGGCCGCCACCTACGGGCGCGATGTGGCTTCCCGGCTGGTGCGCGAGCGCCGCGTCCTGCCGGTGCTGGACGGCTTCGACGAAATGCCGGCGCGAGCGCGCGAGTCCGTGCTTCCCCTGTTGAACAAGGCGCTGGCCGACGGTGACCCGCTCATCCTGGCGTCGCGCACGGGTGAATACTTCGCGGCCGTCGACGCGTCGGACGTGTTTCGTCACGCCGCGGTGCTGCGGGCCCAGCCGGTCTCGCCCGGCGCGGCGATCGCGTATCTGCGTGCGTCGGTGCCGCCACGGCGGCTTACCCGGTGGCAGCCGGTGTTCGACGGGATCACCGCGAAAGGCCCGCTCGCCGAGACGTTGTCCACGCCGTTGATGGTGTGGCTCGCCCGTGTCGTCTACTCGGCTTCGTCCGCGAGCCCTGCCGAACTGACCGATCAGGAACGGTTTCCCGAGCGCGCCGCCATCGAGGAGCACCTGCTCGGCGGGTTCGTGCCCGCCGTGTTCCCCGGCACGCCCGAGCCGGAGGACCACCCCGGGCCCTCCACCCGCGCATGGCCCAGCGACCGGGCCGAGCGGTGGCTGCGGTTTCTCGCCGACCACCTCACCCGCGCGCGGACCGAACATCTTCGCTGGTGGCAGCTTTACCGATCGCCCCTGCCGCGGATGCTGTCGGCGCTGGCCGCCGGGCTCGGCGTCGTGGGTCTCCTGCTCGTCACCCGCTGGTTGGTGGTGGTCTTCCGCGACGCCGAGGCCGGTGCCGAGGTCTCCGCCATGAGCGAGCTCGCGTTCTTCTCCGGAGCAGGCCTTGTGCTGGGCACGGTGAACGGAATCGTCTCGAACGGCATCGCACGGCTGCTGTTCTCCCTGCGGCCCGGAATGCCCAGCGGCCGCGCGCGCCGGCCCGAGTTACGGCTCATGTTCCGCGGCGCGCGGCACATCCTGCGATTGTGGCCGGTCCGCGTGGTGCTGGCCGGCGGTCTCGTCTGGTTGCTCCTGCCGAGCTGGTCGATGTCGACTCTCGGCGGCCTCGGCGCTCTGGTGCCGATCCTGCTCGGTTTCGGGCTCTCGGCGGCCGTTCGCGGCGTGGTGATGTTCCCGGCCGATCCGCATGCGAGCGTCAGCCCGGAACGGCTGCTCGCCGGTGAACGAACAGGGCTGCTGTTGTCGTGCGCGATTGTCGGCCTGATCAACGGCGGCATCGTGATCGCCGTCCTGGGGGCCGGCGGCACGCCCGCGCTCCTGGCGAGCGCCGTGGCCGGTGGCTGGTTCGGCTCCGCCGCCGTGATGGCCTTCAGCAGCGCGTGGCCGCGCTGGCTGCTCGCCAGGACGAGCCTGGCCGCGACGGGGCGGTTGCCGTGGCGGCTGACCACCTTTCTCCACGACGCCCGCAGGCGAGGGGTGCTGCGGCAGGACGCCGGGTCGTACGAGTTCCGGCACGTCCAGGTGCGCCGGCACCTCGCTCGCGTCCCGGAGCCGGCCGAGGCGGGCGCCCTTCGATGGGACGGCGAGGAACTGCGGATTCAGGGCACCGCCCTGCCGCGAATCCGGCTCCGGCCGCTGTTCAGCTCATCGTTCCTGCTCGCGGTCGGGACCGTCGGGGTCTGGCTCGTCAGCGGGACGGCGGGCCGGGAGATGCTGGGCGTGGACGCGGTGTTCGTCATCGGCGCCGGGTTCCTGTGTGGTCTCTACCTCCTGTTCAAGCCGTATCGGGCGGCTGAACTGCGGATGGACGGTGAGGTCGTCGAGGCGGGCACGAGCGCACGCCGGTTCCGTTGCCGGTGGGACGACATCGCCGAGGTGACCGTGCTCCCCACCCTCGCCCGCTCCGGGTGGCGGACCGGCTACTACGCCATCCACGTGCGGCTGCGAGCCGGGGTCGCGCCTCCCGAACGCGTCCGTCCGCGCCCCGACGGCTGGATTCCCTTGTGGACACTCGGCCGAAGTCCCCGGATACCTTCGGCGGTCGCCGCCGCCCTGATCCGTCTCTCCGGAGATCGCTGGGTCTCCCCGGACGAGCAGCACTCGGTATGACAGATGTCATAGCCCGCTGAATCGGTCCGGTGCCCTAGAAACGTACTATGACGATCGTCATGAAGGCGGCCCGGTGACGGCGGCGCGGCCGGAAGCCACGGTGAGGGAAGGACGACCGCTCGCGCAGGCCGCCGGCCTGGCCCTGGGCCCGCTGGTCGCGCTGGGACTGGGCCGCTTCGCCTACGGACTGCTGCTGCCGTCGATGCGCGCGGACCTTCATTGGTCCTATGCCCAGGCCGGTGCCCTGAACACGGCCAACGCGGTCGGCTACCTGCTGGGCGCCGCGGTCGCGGCACGCCTGATGCGCGCCATCGGGTCCCAGCGGAGTTTCGTGTCCGGATTGCTGCTGACAGCCGCGTCCGTGCTGGCGTGCGCGGGTACGGCGAGTGTGGGGTTGCTGGCCGCGCTGCGGCTCGTGTCGGGCCTGGCGGGCGCGGTCGTGTTCGTCGCCGGTGCCACGCTGGCCGTGCATGCCGGAGCCGGATTGCCGGGCAGGCGCGCGACCGTGCCGTTGGGCATCTATGTCGCCGGCGGCGGCGCGGGCATCGCGCTGTCCGGAATCGGGATCCCGCCGTTGCTCGCGTCGTTGAGCCAGGACCTCGGGTGGCGCGCCGGATGGCTGCTGCTGGGACTGGTGTCCTTCGCCGCGATCGTGCCCGCCGCCCTCGCCACGCGCGGATCCCACGCGCGGCCGCCGGAAGACACCGGCGGGGGCTGGAATCGCCGGTCCCTGCTGCCCACAGCGTTGGCCTATCTGATGTTCGGGATCGGCTACGCCGGCTACATGACCTTCGTGGTGGCGCTGCTGCGAACCCGCCTGGCCCCGGACCGGATCGCGGTGTTCTGGATCGTGCTCGGCGCCATGGCGGCCGGCGCCAGTTTCTTCTGGGGCGGGCCGCTCGGGCGTTCCCGCGGCGGGCGAGGACTGGCGGGCATGCTGGCGATCGTCACGGTGGGCGCGACTCTGCCGTTGATCGGCACCGGTTTCGGCCCGGCGCTGGGCTCCGCCGTCCTGTTCGGGAGCGCCTTCCTGTCCACCGTCACCGCGGTCACCGCGGTCGTGCGGCGAACCTGCGCACCGCACGAGTGGGGTCCGGCCATCGGCGGGCTGACCACGATCTTCGCCATCGGCCAGTGCGCCGGTCCGGTCCTTTCCGGGCTCCTGGCCGACCAGGGCGGGCTCCTGGTGGGGATGGTGCTTTCGGCCGTGGTCCTCGGGCTCGGCGGGATCATCGCGCTCGCCCAGTCAGATCATCTTCGTCCGGTACGAGAAGGGGAGTGACGGCCGTGTTTTCCCGATCCCTGTGGGAGCTCTACGAGCCCGTGCACGACGTCGTGTACTTCACGCCGGAGGCGCGGCAGGCGGCCGACGATGCCGGCATGCGCGGGTTCTGGATGGGCTACTTCGCCATGCGCGCCGCGCCTCTCGGCCCAGTCGGCCCGGACGTCGTGACCAGTTGTTTCTACGTTTTCTCCCCGGAGAGAGCCCGGCGTGCGCTGCCCGACGCGTGGCGGTATGGCAGTCCTCGCGAGATGCTGGCGGCCCGAAACCGGGGAGTCGACGGCGCGATGCGCCGGTTGCACGGGAACGACGTTGTCGCCGGTCCGGCAATGGCCGAGGCGGCCGACCTCGCGTGGGAAGCCGCGATGTCCGCCGACACCGCCGGCCGGGTGCTCGGCGCCGCCAACCAGGCACTCGCCCCTCCGGAAGAACCTCACGTGCGGCTCTGGCAGGCGGTGACCACGCTCCGGGAGCACCGCGGCGACGGGCATATCGCCGTTCTCGTCAGCCGTGGCATCGGGCCGGTCGCGGCACAGATACTCAAGGGAGCCGCCGGTGAATCCGATCCCGGGATTCTGCGCGAGGGCCGGAAATGGGACGAGGACACCTGGCGCGCGACGGAGGCCGGCCTGCGTGGACGTGGCTGGATCGACCAGACCGGACGCTTGACCGAGGCAGGGGCGGCCGAGCACGCCCGGATCGAAGAAGCGACCGACGCCGCGGCCGAACAGCCGTGGCGGGCGCTGGGCTCCGATGCCACGAACCGGCTCGCCGAGTTGCTCGCACCGCTGGCCCGCGATGTCGTGCGAGCTGGGCTGCTCCCAGGGGGCAACCCGGTCGGCCTCACCGCTTCAGCTCGGTTGTGAGCCGTTTCGCCATTCGCTCGATCCTCGCGTCCGGTATGCGGGAGAATGCGGAACCGGATGACCGGCTGTGTGCGTCCGACGTGCAGGCGATGCGTGAGGATGGTGGACGATGAGCGACCCGCTGTCGAGTACCGACGGCGACCCGGCCGCGCGGCTGGACCGCTGGGCGGCCGAGGCCAAGGCCAAGGCGCAGCGGTACCAGGCGATGCGGGCGCAGGTGGGCCAGGTGTCGGTGACCGAGTCGTCCAAGGACGGCACGGTCACGGTGACCGTGGATTCCGCGGGGAACGTGACCGACCTGCGGATCACCGACGCCGTCAAGGAGATGTCGGGCTCGCAGGCGGCGTCGGCGGTGCTGCTGACCTTGCGGAAGGCGCAGTCGCGGTTGCCGGAGAAGCTGGCCGAGGTCATGACCGACACCATCGGTGACGACCCGCAGACGATGAACACGATCGTGGGGAATTACCGGGCCAAGTTCCCCGAACCGGAACCCGACGACGGGGACGAGGCCACACCGGAACAGGTCCGGCCCATCGGGCGGATCGAGGACGACGCGCCCCCACCCCCGTCCCCGTCGGCTCCGCCTCCACCCCCTCCGCGTCCTGCGGCGCCGCCACGCAAACGCGAGCCCGCCGATGAAGACGACGACGACGGCTTCGGCGGCCAGTCGTTCCTGGTTCGCGAATAGCGGAGGATGGTGTCATGACAGCGAGCGATGCGGGCGGCGGCTATCAGGTCAGGACCACCGACCTGACCACGCACGCCAAGGCGGTCGACCAGGTCGGCGCCACCCTGGGGCAGGCGTTGTCCGCGGCCGAGCAGGTCACCATGGGCGTCGAGGCCTACGGACTGATCTGCGGGCCGCTGTTCGTGCCCATGGTGATGGCGGTGAGCGCGCCGGGCCTGGTGACTCTCGGCCTGGCCAAGGAGGCGGTCACCTCGGTCTCCCAAGCGGTGACCAAGACCGCGGAGAGCTACGAGAACGCCGAGCAGGCCCACACCAAGGTGCTCAACGACCTCGGCAAGGAACTGGCGTGACCGGGAGGCCGTCCGCTCCGGGTGTCTAGAGTGGATTAGCGCGTCGCGAAGTCCAGGGAGGCCGGTGCGGTGAACTTCGACAGCCACACCAGTGATGTCGTCTCCGCGGCGGTCGCGGCGGTCAACCTGCTGACGCCGGGCGAGGCACTGGGGCGGGAGTATCGCGCGGAGGTCTCGCCCGGTGAACTGGCCTTGGCGTTGCGGTCGCAGCGGACCCAGCGTGTGGCGGACGTGTCGCGGACGGACGTCGAAGAGCTTCGTGAGTACGCGGTCAGGTTGCGGAAGGTGTTCGCCGCCGTCGAGGACGCCCACGTCGACGAGGCGTGCGAGCGGCTCAACGCGATTCTCCGCGAAACCCACGCCGCGCCGGTGTTGAGCAGACACGACAACGAGCCGTGGCATCTGCATTTCCACGCGCCGGAGGCCGGATGGGCGCGGAGCTGGGCAGCGTCCATGGCGACCGCCTTGGCGGTCGTCCTCGGCAGCCCGGTCCACGACCGCCTGGGCATCTGCACCGCCCTGGCGTGTGATCGCGTCTACGTCGACACCTCGCGCAACGGGACTCGCCGGTTTTGTTCGACGTCGTGCCAGAACCGCGTCAAGGCCGCCGCTTTCCGCGCCCGCCAGCGCGTCACCTGAGCCGCCCGTCCGAGCCCACCGGCCGATAACACTTAGCGCAATGGCTCAGTATTCGGATGTGCTCGATGGTGTGTTCGTCGCGCTTGCCGATCCGACGAGGCGTGCGGTCGTGCGGCGGCTCGGTCGCGGGCCGGCGAGCGTAGGCGACCTTGCCGGCGAGGCCCCTATGACGTTGCCGTCGTTCATGAAGCACGTGCGCATGCTCGAGTCGAACGGCCTGATTCGCACGGCGAAGTCCGGCCGGGTGCGCATCTGCGAACTCAACCGGGAACGATTCGGGCTCGTCGAGGACTGGCTTACGGAGCAGCGAAACATCTGGGCGGACCGTACCGATCGCCTGGAGCGGTTCGTCACCACCACTCAAGAGACGGAGAACCAGTGAACAGTCGTCGAGGAATACGAGCGGATCGTGTTCACCAACGCGATCGACAGCGGATGGCGCCCCGCGAGCCCGCAGCCGATCTCGATGACCGCCGAGGTCGTGCTCCAGGATCACCCGGACGGCACCGACTACCGGGCCATCGTGCGCCACGGCGACCCCGCTGCCCGCGCTCGGCACGCGGAGTTGGGCTTCGCCGAAGGCCGGGGCACCGTCGCTTCCCAGCTGGCCCGCCTGGTCAAGAAGACCGACGGGGCGATGAACCTCTGATTATCCGAGCTCACCAACGTCGGATTCCTTGGTGGCGCGGATGATCGCGGAGTGCATGCCGTCGGCGACCTGGTGGGTCGGGGTGATCTCGACACCGGTGAAACCGGCGGCTTCCAGGCCCTGGCGGTATTCGGTGAACGAGAGGGCTCCGGCGATGCAGCCCACCCATTCGCCGCGCTGTGCCCGCTCGCCGGCGGCGAGGGTGTCGTCGGCGACGACGTCGGAGACGCCGATCCGGCCGCCCGGTTTGAGCACGCGGAACGTCTCGGCGAACACCGCCTGCTTGTCGGTGGACAGGTTGATCACGCAGTTGGAGATCACCACGTCGATGGTGTTCGCGGGCAGCGGGATCGCTTCGATGGTGCCCTTGAGGAACTCGACGTTGGTGGCGCCCGCCTTGGCCGCGTTGGCCAAGGCCAGCGCGAGCATCTCTTCGGTCATGTCCAGCCCGTAGGCCTTGCCTGCCGGACCGACGCGGCGTGCGGAGAGCAGCACGTCGATCCCGCCACCCGACCCGAGATCCAGGACGCGCTCGCCGGACCGTAGTTCGGCGACCGCGGTCGGGTTGCCGCACCCGAGCGACGCGGCCACGGCCTGGGCAGGCAGCGCGTCACGCTCATCGGCCGCGTAGAGGGTGGAGCCGAAGTTCTCGTCCACCTCGACCGGCTGCGGTCCGCAACACGCCGTTTCACCCTGGCTCGCCTGGCGGGCCGCGGCAGCGTAGCGCTGTCTTACGGTCTCCCGCAGTTCAAGGGCCTGATCAGTCATGCCTCGCTCCTGGGGTGTCGGCCTTGTATCGATGTCTCTCGATTCAACCTTGCGCCGTGGATCGAAGAACGTCAACATAGAAGTATGTCGAAACAGCTTCCGGCGGACGGAGTGTGCTGCACGGGCGTGGAATCCGCGCCGTTGGACGCCGATTCGGCCGCTGAACTGGCCGTCGTGTTCAAGGCCCTGGGCGACCCGGTACGGCTGCGGTTGCTGTCGATGATCGCCTCACGGCACGGCGGCGAGGTCTGCGTGTGCGAGATGACGCCTGCCTTCGAGTTGTCCCAGCCGACGATCTCCCACCACCTCAAGTTGTTGCGGCAAGCCGGTCTCATCGACTGCGAACGCCGCGGGACGTGGGTCTACTACCGGGTGCTGCCCGCTGCCCTCGACCGGCTCACCGCCTTCCTGCGCACCTCCCAACCGGTCGAGGCGACGGCGTGACGGTCTCGCTGGGCCGCCGCGTCACCGCCGAGGCGGTCGGTACCGCGGCCTTGGTCGCCGTCGTGGTCGGGTCGGGCATTCAGGCCGCCGAACTCACGCGGGATACCGGGGTGCAGCTACTGGCCAATTCGCTGGCCACCGTCTTCGGGCTGGGCGTGCTGATCGTGCTGTTCGGCCCGGTCTCCGGCGCGCATTTCAACCCCGTCGTCTCGCTGGCAGCGTGGGCCGTCGGCCGTCGTGGCCCAGACGGCCTGCCCCTGCGCGATGTGGCCGCCTACTCCGTCGCGCAGACCTTCGGAGCGATCATCGGTGCGGTCCTGGCCAACGTGATGTTCGGCCGGCCGTGGGTCACGTGGTCCACCCACGACCGGTTCGCCGGTCACCTGTGGCTGGGCGAGGTGGTGGCGACCGCGGGACTGATCCTGCTGATCTTCGGCCTGCTCCGGTCCGGCCGCGACCACCTCGCACCGTTCGCGGTCGCCTCCTTCATCGGCGCCGCGTACTGGTTCACCTCGTCCACGTCGTTCGCCAATCCGGCGGTGACCATCGGCCGCGCCTTCAGCGACACCTTCGCCGGGATCGCACCCGGTTCGGTCGTGCCCTTCGCCGCCGCCCAACTCGTCGGCACCGCCGCCGGCCTGGCCCTGGTCGCGGTGGTCTTCGGCCGCGCCGCCGCGGCCGTTGCGCTCCCGCACGACGAACTCGGCCCAGCCGTACCCGCCGAACGCTGACACACGAGGAGATCGCCATGACCCGACCGCGCCCGTCGGTGTTGTTCGTCTGCGTGCACAACGCCGGTCGCTCGCAGATGGCCGCGGCGTTCCTCACCCATCTCGCCGGTGACCGGGTCGACGTCCGTTCCGCCGGTTCGGTCCCGGCCGACCGCGTCAACCCCGCGGTCGTCGAGGCGATGAGGGAAGTCGGGATCGACATCGCCGCCGAAACCCCGAAGATTCTCACCACCGACGCCGTGCGGGTGTCCGACGTCGTGATCACGATGGGCTGCGGTGACGCCTGCCCGGTGTTCTCCGGCAAGCGCTACCTCGACTGGACGCTGCCGGATCCGGCGGGTCAGGACGTGGCGGCCGTACGCCCGATCCGGGACCGGATCAAGGTGCTGGTGGACGGGCTCATCGCCGAGATCGCCTGAGCACGGCCTCGCGTGCCGCCGCGAGTGATTTTGCCGCGTGGTCCCGGAAGCGCGCGAGCCCCGGTACGTCTTCCGCCCGCGTGAACTCGGCTTCGATGAACGTCAGGTTCGCCCTGGAGAAGCCGAGTTTTCCGAGGACCGCCCGCAGGTAGGGGGTCTGGAAGTTCAGCTCAGGCCCGTAACCGCCGCCCCGCGTGGTGACCACGACGACTTCCTTGTCCCGCAACAGACTTCTTCCGCTCACGGGATCGGTGAACACGCCCGGAAAGCCGATCCGGTCGATCCATGCCTTGAGCGCGGCGGAAATCGACAGGTTGTACATCGGCGCTCCGATGAGCACGGTGCCCGCCGCCCGAACCTCGTCGATCAGCGGCAGCGTCAGGTCCCACTCCCGCCGTTCGTCCGCGTTCTCGGCCAGTTCGGCCACCTTTCCCAGCGGCACCGTGCCAAATCCTTCGACCCTCTGGCCTAGGGTCACATAGGTCCTGGTCAACGGCGGCACCGGTGCGGCGGCCAGGTCCCGGTACCCGACCGGGCCGTGCCGGCTTCGCCAGGTTTCCGCGAACAGACTGGTCAACTGCCTGCTCACCGAATCACGGGTGTCACTGGCGCTGGAGTCCACCTGCAGCAACACGTTCGCCCTCCTCCTGTCACCTTGATGGGAATGTGTTCGTCAACCCGTCGACGGAACGAACCGACGAAAGGTGACCGATGGACGAGGACCTGCTGGCGCGGCGATTCGAGGCGCACCGGCCGCATCTGCGGTCGGTGGCCTACCGCATGCTCGGCTCGTCCGGCGAGGCCGAAGACGCCGTCCAGGAAACGTGGTTGCGGCTGAGCCGCGCCGACACCAGTGAAGTCGCCAACCTCGCCGGGTGGCTGACGACCGTCATCGCCCGGGTGTGTCTCGATCTGCTGCGTGCCCGTAAGGCCCGGCGCGAGGACCCGATGGGCGGGCAGATGCCCGAAATGGCGCCGGAGGCCGGGGACGGTCCCGAGGAAGACGCGTTGCGAGCGGAGTCGGTCAGCCGGGCGCTGCTGGTGGTGCTCGATAGGCTGGAGCCCGCCGAGCGGGTCGCTTTCGTGCTGCACGATCTTTTCGCCGTGCCGTTCGCCACGATCGCACCGCTGGTGGAACGGACCCCTGCCGCCGCGAAGAAACTCGCCAGCCGTGCGCGTCAGCGTGTGCGAGGCAGGCCGGTCGCCGCCGAGCGGGAACTGGCCCGGCATCGTCAGGTTGTCGAAGCGTTCCTCACCGCTGCCCATGGCGGCGACCTGGACGCGTTGCTCGCGGTTCTGGATCCCGATGTCGTCCGCCGCGCCGATCCGGCTGCCCTGCGCCCGGGGGCCGCTGCGGTCCTCCGTGGCGCGCGAGTCGTGGCGGGGGAGACCGTCCTCCTCGCGGCGCGGACGCGCTACGCCGAGCCTGCGCTGGTGAACGGTGCTCCCGGTCTCGTCGTGGCGCCAGGCGGGCGGCTGCGCTTCGCCCTTGTGGTCGCCGTCTCGAACGGCAAGGTCACCGCGTATGAGGTCATCGCCGACCCCGCTCGCCTGGAACGGCTCGAACTCGCCGTGCTCGGCACGTGATCCATGCCATCGGGTTTCGGTGCGGGTCCGGGCCGGGGATGGTGGCAGACTCGTCCTGCGGATCACCGGCTGCTCCGGGCCGGCGAGCGCGGCCAGGTGAGGAGAACCGCCCATGTTCTACGAAATTCGTCGCTATCAGGCCACCCCGGGCCGCCGGGACGAGTGGGTCCGGTACATGGAAGGTGTCGTCATCCCTTTCCAGGAGTCGCAGGGAATGACCGTCGTCGCCTCGTTCGTCGACGAGGAGGACCCCGACGGTTATGTGTGGATCCGGCGTTTCGAGGACGAGGAGGACCGGGTCCGCCTGTACCGCGCCGTCTACGAGAGCGACCGTTGGCGCGAGGAGATCGGCCCCCAGGTCCGTGAGCTGATCATCATCGACAAGATCAAGGTCACCCGCGTGGTTCCCACCCCGGTGTCCGGTCTTCGGTGACTCCCGCCGTCGTGGTGTGACGCGCCCGCGTCGCACCACGGCACTCTCCGTTTCCCCGGTGAGGGGAGGCGCCCGCACGCCGGTGTGCACCCGCGTCCGTGCTCGAGGCCGCGCCACCAGAGTGTCCTTTGTGGACGGTTTCGATCAGCGGAGTTGGTCGAACGTTCCGGCGGCGGCGAACGCGTCGTGGATCGGTGCGATGAGCGCGGCGAAGCGGCGAGCCTTCTGGGCACCGATCGGGGCCCAGAAGTCGGCGCAGTGCTCGTCGGTCTCGACCTCGATGCGTTCGCGCGCCGCCAGGCCGGCCTCGGTCACGGTGCCGTCGGCGTGGAGCCAGCCCCGCGCTGTCAGGCGAGCCGTCGCCGCATCCCATTCCTCGTCGGTCCACCCGCGCGTAGCGCGAACGACCCCGACGGGCAGCCGGCCTGTCGCCGTGTGCAGGACGTTGCACTCACACGGCCCGACGCGGTTGGCCGCGAGCACGAGGAAGTGCGCGTCGCCACGCCACTCGCGCACCACCGTGATCTGCTGCCACAGCGCGACGAGTGGATCCGGTGGGAGCGCGACCGACGCGTTGGCGGCAGCCAGTGGTTTGCCGGCGTAGTCGGCGGCCGCGACGACGGGGTCGACCAAGGACCGTGCCTCCGCTATCCGGTCGGCCGTGAGCTCCACACCGACCCGCCGCAACGCGCGGGCGGCCACCGCGAACCGGGCCGACTGCCACCGCTCGGGTGCGGCGGCGTCCCACACACCCGTCATGGACCGGACCCACTGCGGGCTGAAGTTGTAGAAGGTCGCGAGGACGACCTGCCACGGCACAGCGCCCAACGCGGCCGCCCGGAACGCCAGGTAGGCGGGTCCGCGAGCGGTCACTCCGAGTTCAGCGGCCATCGTCCGGGCTTCGCGGACGAGGTAGATGAACAGATGGGCATCGCTGACGGCGCGGCTGACTTCGCGAACGGCGTCCAGATCGACCAGCGGGCGGGGGCGAACAGGGTCAGTGAGCAGCATTGCGGTTCTCCACGTGGGGCGGGGAAAGGACGGCGGCGGTGTCGGAGACGTGGGCGGCGAGTGCTTCGGCGCCTTCTTCGCTTTGCCGGCCGAGCGCCAACTGTTCGAGCCGGAGGTGCTCGGCCACCGCGTCACGGTCGCGGTTGCCGGCCGCCGACCAGCGCCGCGCGAGCTCGCTGGCGGTCCACAACCGCTCGAACGTGTCCAGCAAGACGTCGTTGCCGCAGGCGTCGAGCAGAGCCCGGTGAAACTCGTGGTGCGCCGCGGCCCAGGCGTCGGAGAAGTGGGGGTCATCGTCGTGCTCGTACGGTGGCGTACGAGCGAGCCGATGGTGAGCGGCGCGCACCCGCGTTTCCCATTCCAGATCACCGTTGGCGATGGACATCCGCAGCATCGCCGGCTCGACCACCGTTCGCGCCTGGGCGATCATCTGCCATCGTTCGTCGTCGGCCTGGGGAACCACGAACCCGCGGTTCGGCAGCCGCTCGGCCAATCCCTCTCCGGCCAGCCGCAGCAGGCTTTCCCGGACCACCGCGAGGCTCACGCCCCGCTCGGCCGCGAGATCGTGTGGCTTCAGCGCCTGGCCCGGACGGAACTCGCCATGCAGTACGGCCCTCCGCAGAGACTCGTAGGTCCGTACCGACGGTGCCTGACCCTCACCCATGAAGTCGATGGTAGAGAAAATAATCGATTATCTCCACTTGATCGATCGCGCGCTCCGGGAAACCGCTCGACTCACCGCAGCGTGACCTGGGTCAGCCGCGCGGCGTCGCGACCCGGCGGGCTCCCGAAGGTCCGGCGGTACTCCCGGGTGAACTGCGACGGGCTTTCATACCCGACGACGTATCCGACCTCCGCGACGCTGGTCATGCCGGTGGCGAGCAGCACGCGTGCCTGCCGCAGCCGGATCTGCTGCCGGAACTCGATCGGCGTCATCGAGGTCGCCGAACGGAAATGGCGCCGGAACGTGGCCTCGCTCATCCCGGCCAGATCAGCGAGATCCGGGACGAACAGGGGCTGGGCATAGTTCTCACGGATCCACCGGACGACCCGGGCGATGTGGGCGAGATGCCCGTCGGCAGAGCCGATCTGGCGGACAAGCGCGCCCTGCTCACCGGTCAGCAGTCGCCATAGGATCTCGCGCCGCAGCCCGGGGGCGAGCACCCGCAGATCGTCGCGGCGCCCGAGCAGGCGCAGGAGCCGGACGATCGGATCGAGCAGTTCGGACGGCGCGTCGCTCTCGGCGAGTCCCACGGGCCGGAGTTTCCCTGGCGGCGCGGCGGTTTCCAGCAGCAGCGGTGCGATCGCGGCCGGACTCAATCTCATGCTGAACACCACGAGCGGCGCGTCCGGACTGGCCACCAGCGCCTGTCCGGTGACCGGCAGGTCGACCGACACGACCAGATAGCGGCCCGCGTGGTAGTCGTACGGCTTCCCGTTCAGCGTGGTGCGTTTGACGCCCTGGGCGACGACCGCGAACGACGGTTCGGACATCGCGCTCACCGGCGGGGTCGGACTGTCGACCGTGGTCAGCGTTATGCCGTCGAGGACCTCGGCCTTGCGCACGCCCTGGACACCGGTGGCGGCCAGGACCAGCGTGCGGAGTTCGTCGAGCGCGTCCATGTCCCGAGTCAAGCACCGGGTGCCGCCCGCGCGAAATCGCGCTGTGCGTTCCGGGCGAGTTCGATCGGATCAGGCAAGCCGGTGACCGCATCGGTCTCACGCTGCACGGCGCCCGCGTGATCTTCTCGTTTCCCTACCACGACGAAACGGGGAGACATGGAATACCGCACGCTGGGCGGAACCGGGATCAAGGTCAGTCCGCTGTGTCTCGGCACGATGATGTTCGGCGCCTGGGGCAATCCCGATCACGACGACGCGGCCGCGATCATTCACCGCGCGCTCGATGCGGGGATCAACTTCATCGACACCGCGGACGTGTATTCGGCGGGAGAATCCGAAGTCATCGTGGGCAAGGCCCTGGCCTCGGTGGACCGGTCCCGGGTCGTGCTGGCCACCAAGTTCGGTTCGCCCATGGGCGAAGACCCCAACGCCCGTGGTGGTTCCCGGCGCTGGATCGTCACCGCGTGCGAGGACAGCCTGCGGCGCTTGGGGACCGATTACATCGACCTCTACCAGATTCACCGTCCCGATGAGACGGTCGATGTCGACGAGACCTTGGGTGCGCTGACCGACCTGGTCCGCGCGGGCAAGATCCGGTCGTTCGGCAGTTCGACCTTCCCCGCGGAGCAGATCGTGGAAGCCCAGTGGGTGGCCGAGCGGCGCGGGCGGGAGCGATTCCGGACCGAGCAACCGCCGTACTCGATTCTGGTGCGGGGCATCGAAGGCCACGTGCTGCCGGTCGCCCGGGCCCACGGCATGGGGATCGTGTCGTGGAGTCCGCTCGCCGGTGGCTGGCTTTCCGGCCGGTTCGGCGTGGGCAAGGAGAACACGAGCGAACGGGACAAGCGCATGCCCGCGCGGCCGGGCGCCGGTGGGCGCTTCGACCTCACCGTCGAAGTCAACCAGCGCAAGCTGCGGATCGTGACCGAACTGGCCGAAGTCGCCGCCGCCGCCGGGCTGACGCTGGTGGAACTGGCCCTGGCTTTCGTGCTCGAACACCCCGCCGTGACCGCCGCGATCATCGGCCCGCGCACCAAGGAGCACCTCGAACCCCAGCTACGGGTGCCGGAGATCAGGCTGGACCCCGCCGTTCTCGACCGCATCGACGAGATCGTGCCACCGGGCACCGACGTCAACCCCGAGGACGTCGCCTGGCAACCTCCGGCGCTCCGGGACACGGCGAGCCGTCGCCGTCCGCTCAGGTCGTCTCGCCGGTAAGCGCTGTCCGGTCGCCGGGGCAGGCTGGGTGCTACCAGGTCAGGGGCAGGCGCTTCGGCCCACGGATGTTCGCGCCGGTTCTCCACTCGATGTCGTGGGGAGCGACACCGATTCGCAGGTTCGGGAACTCACGTAGCAGCCCGCCAACGGCTTCCTGGAGTTCCATGCGGGCCAGTTGGGCACCGAGGCAGTGATGTGGTCCGAACCCGAAGGCGAGATGGCGGTTCTCGGTGCGGTCGAGCGTGAGCTCGTGGGGGGTCGGGAAGACCGCAAGGTCGCGGTTGGCCATCTGCAGCGAGCCGAAGACCGCCTCGCCGGCGCGTACGGTGGTGCCGGACAGTTCGACGTCCTCAAGCGCGATCCGCGGCAGCCCTTCTGTCGCGCCGAGCATCGTGAAGCGCAGTAGTTCCTCGATCGCGCGCGTGAGGGCCACGCCTGCGCTGTTCTCCGGGGTGCTCTCGGCGAGGACCGAGCGGCGTAGCTCCTCGCCGTGGTCGGGCCGGGTCAACAGCAGGTAGGCGATGTTGCTGATCTGGTTCATCGTCGTCTCGTGCCCGGCCCCGAGGACGGTGATCGCGATCGAGATCAGCTCCTTTTCCGTGAGGCGCTCGCCCTCGTCCCGGGCAGTGACGAGGGCGCCGAGCAGGTCGTCGGTGGGGATGGCTCGGCGGCGGGCCACGAGCCCGGCCATGTAGGTGACGAGTTCGGTTCGGGCGGCGGCCCGCTCCTCAGGGGTGTAGCCCGTCGTGGAGAGCAGCGTGTCGGTGCAGCGGCGGAAGATGTGCCGGTCCTGCACGGGCACGCCGAGTATCTCGCAGATGATCATGACCGGCAGCGGCATCGGAAGGTGTTCCACGAGATCGGCGCCCGGGCCCGCGGCGCGCAGCCCAGCCAGCAGTTCGGCGGTGAGCGCGGCGATACGCGGGCGTAGCGCGGCGATGCGGCGAGTGCTGAACGCCTCGCTGACGAGCTTGCGCAGGCGCGTGTGTTCCGGGGGGTCCATGTCAAGGATCGACGACGAATCCCCAGTGATGTCAGGGCGCAGGCGGGGCACGTCCGCGCCGACCGTCGCGCTGCGACTGAAGCGGCGGTCGGAATACACGGTCTTCACATCCGCGTAGCGGGTGGCGAGCCATGCCTCGCCGCCATACGGCAGTGCGATGCGGGAGAGCGGCTCCTCGCGTGCCAGCCGCAGGAGAACCGGGTCCACCTCGAGAGCAACGGTCTCACCGAAGGGATAACTGTGGGCGCTGCTGGTCGTCATGTCCCTACTCCTGTTGATCGACGGCGGTATCGAGCCGTTTCTGGGACTGAGTTTCTAACATGAGACACAGTATCATTCGTAGTGGTATCGTGCTGCGTGATGAGCTCAGATCAGGTTGTCGGTGGTGCGCGGGGCCGCGCTCGACGAGCGATGCACGCCGAGTTGACCGCGGTGGCCATGGAGCTGTTCCTCGAGCACGGCTTCGAGGAGACGACGGTGGAAGACATCTGCACGGCGGCCGAGATCTCCCGCAGCACGTTCTTCCGGTACTTTCCGTCGAAGGAAGATGCCTTGTTCGGCCAGACCGCTGACGCCGGTGACACACTGGCCGAAGCGCTCGCCGCGCGGCCGTCCGACGAGCAGTTGTGGACCGCGATGCGGCGTGCGTTCGACCCGCTCATCGCCCAGTTGGAGGCCGCCGGCGCGAGCGCGCGGCGCCTCGCCCGGCTGATCGGCGGCCAGCCCGCGTTAGTCGCACGCCATCGCGAGAAGCACGCGCGGTGGCAGGAGTCCCTCCGGCCGGAGGTGGCACGCCGTCTCGGGACCGACCCGGGCGACCGATCCGATCCGCGCGCCGACGCCGTGATCGCCACCGCGCTGGGTTGCTTCGAGGCGGCGCAGACCGCCTGGGCCTTCAGCGATCAGCCGCCGCCGCTTTCGGCACTCCTGGACAGCGCCATGGGCGTGATCGGCTGACCTCAGCGTCCAGAGGACCTCTGGCGTCGGCGAGAAGAATGCTCTCCGAGCCCGGAAAACAGGATGTTCACCGCGGGCCGCACCGGCGAAATCCGGTCGGGCTCAGTCTTTCGGCACCCAGGGGCCGACCCCGCTGATGCGCTCGACCGCGTAACGCACGAGGTAACCCGGCCCCTGGGGCGCCGGAAACTCCGCGTCGGGCGCCATGTACACCTTCGCGAGCCGGTTGAGCAGATCCCAGGCGTCATCGCTGGGCACCACGGTGGCTCGTGCCCGCAGCACCGCGTACTCGTTGAGGAAAACGCCCGGCACCCGTGGCGCGTCGAAGGACAACACGACCCGTGGATCCCGCTCGATGTTGCGCAGCTTCAGGTGCCGTGCCATGTGCCCGCTGACGATTTCGTCACCGTCCAGGCCGATCCAGATCACCGTCACCTGCGGGCTGCCGTCCGCGTTGATCGTGCTCAGGTGGGCCATCGGCCCGGAAGCGATCAGGTCTCGCAGTTCACGGGGCAGTTCGGTCATCGCCTTGATCACCTCTGTTTCAGCCGAGGCCGTGGTGGACGAGTTTCAGGGCGTGGGACGCGACGTCATCGGGGTCGGCACCATTTTCGACCACGCCCATCGCGGCCTGGAGCAGGCCACCGACGAGCCGGCTGGTCAGTTGCGGGTCGGCAGGCCCGAGCGCGGCGATGGCCGCCATCAGGGGCCGGTAGTGGAGGAGATGGAGTTCGTGGACGCGGTCGCGGCATTCGACCGGAAGATCGGCGCGCATGAGCGCGTCGGCGGGCCGGTGCAGACCCTGGCCGGCCAGGAGCAACTCGGCGCGGACGAAGGCGTCGATCCGGGCGGAGGGGTCCTCCACGTTTTCGAGAGCCTCGGCGATGGCAGCGTCCGCGGCGGTGAAGGACTCCTCGACAATGGCCGCCAGCAGCGCGGCGCCGGAGCCGAAGTACTGGTAGAAGCTGGATCGGGCGAGTCCCGCGCGGGCACCGACCGCAGCCGGGGTGACGGCGGCGGCACCCTGCTCGACGAGAATGTCGACGGCGGCCCCGATCAGCGCGGCGCGTTGCCGGGCACGGTGCTCGGCAACGGTCGCCGCGTTGATCTTGGGCATGTGCGGGAATGCCTTTCGCGCTCGTCGTCAGTCGAGTCTGCCGTCCCGCAGGTTCAGTACGTGATCGGCCGCGTCCAGTATCTCGCTGTCATGGGTGACCATGACGGTGGCGGTGTTGTGGACGCGAGTCTGCTCGGCCAGCAGCCGGGCGATGTCGTGTGCGCGAGCACGGTCCAGGGCCGACGTCGGCTCGTCCACCAGCAGCACGTCCGGGGCAAGGACAAGGGCACGGGCCAGTCCGATGCGTTGCCGCTCACCTCCGGAAAGCTGGTGGGGGCGCCGGTCGGCCCGGCCGGCCATCCCCACCGCTTCGAGGAGTTCCTCCGCACGCCTTCGAGCGGCGGTGTCCAGACGGCCGGCGATGTGGGCCGGGAGGAGCAGTTGCTCGCGCGCGGTGAGCGAAGCCATGAGGTTGGCGTGCTGGAAGACGTACCCGATATGGCGACGACGGTGGGCCGTGCGCTGATGTTCCTTGAGGGTGGTCAGATCGACGCCCGCGACGTGGACGGTTCCCTCGGTCGGAGTCTGCAGGCCGCCCGTGACGGCGAGCAGGCTGGACTTGCCCGAGCCCGAGGGCCCGGTCACGGCGAGGAACTGCCCGGCCGGGACGGCCAGCGTGACGTGGTCGAGGGCGGTGACCTGTTGCTCATCGTTGCCCAGGCGCAGCGTGACATCGCTCAGGTGCAAGACCGCCGGCGCGCCGGCGCCGGGCGCGGAGGCCGGGGCGGGAGTGGCATGGGTCATCGGTTGGCTCCCAGCGCGATGATGGCCGGCACCTTGGTGATGCGGCGTACCGCCACCGCGGCACCCGCCAGGCCGAGCACGATCAGCAGAACGGCGGCCAGCATGACCTGGCTCGCCTGCAGGGAGAACGGGGCCGAACCGTTCATCGCCCCGCCCAGCGCCAGAGCCACCGCGGTACCGGCGGCGGTCGCGGTGATCAGGACGACGGCGACCTGGGTCAGCGCGTCGCGCAGAATGTAGCCGGTCCCGGCACCGATGGTCTTGAGCAAGGCGATCTCCTGACGGCGCTGAATGGTCCACACGGTGAAGAACGAACCGACGACGAGCGCGGAAATCGCATACAGGAAGCCACGGATCAGGTTCATCGTGCTGGACTCGGCGGTGTAGCCGGGGGAAGCGGAGTAGGTGCCCGTCCTGTCGACGGTCTGTGTGCCCAGTCGCCGGTCGATGCCGCTGATGTCGGCATCAGAGGCAAGTTGCAGTGCCACCGCTGTCGCCTCACCCGTGGCCGCGGCGGGCAGCGCGCCGGGCAGTCCGTAGTGAAGCTTCTGCCACAGCGACAGCGGCGCATACACGACGCCGACGTGGCCGAAGGAGGCATGGCCGATGGTGCCGATCACGGTCAGGGCGGTCTCCGCCTGTCCGGCCACGAGCCGGTCGCCGATCTTGACTCCTTCCTTGGCGATCTCCTCACTGATCAGGATGCCGTCCGAGTCCTCGTTCAGTGGCCTTCCCGACAGCGGAGGCGGAGCCGCGAAGCCCCCGGGCTCCACCCCGAACACCGCGAGATCGAGTTGCTTGCCACCTGCGCCGGCCAGTTCGGCGTGCACGAGTTGCTGGCCCAAGGGCTCGGCCTTGCGCACGCCCGGTTGTGCGGCCCAGCCCTCCCAGGTCTTCGTGGAGACGGTGGATCGCGAGAACAACTCGCTGGACGCGGCCTTGTCGAAGGCCAGATGGGTGACCGGAAGCGTGCGCAGGGAGGAGATGCCCGCGTCCGCCAGTCCGCTCGCGAGTCCGGACAGCATGACGGCGAGCACCGCGATCATCGAGACCACGGCTCCGATAAGAGCGAAGCGCCCGCGGGCGAATCGTAGGTCGCGCAGGGCGAGGAACATGGGGTTTTCCACTTCGGCTGGGGGTGGCCGACCATTGTTGCCGACATTTCTGTCGGCATCCTAGCAAGTCTTCCCGACACCCCTGTCGGCAAACGTGTCCAGACGCCCGCGGACCGACGTAAACGCCGGCAATCAGTCCGAGGAGGGCATAGGGCACAAACTGGGCCGCGGCGAGCACTCCGACTTCTACTGGTGTCGCCCCGAGCGTCCGTACGACGAGCACAGGCATCGCGACAGCCGTCACGGCAGTGCCGAACGAACTGACGGTCGCTGCGCACCAGTAGCGGACGAACGGCATCGAGCGAACCGCCACCGATGAACTCTCGGCCACGGCAGTGACTCTTTGCCGAATGGTTCGACCACGCAATCGACGCAGCCAACCCTCAACCGTCGACCGGGACGGCGGTGAACAGCTCATAGCTGTGCCCGTCCGGGTCCTGCACGTAAACCCCGCGCCCGCCGCCGAGGTGGTTGATCGAGCGGTCCCAGCCGTGTTCCGGGCCGGAGCCGTAGGGCACGGTGTCGCCGCTGAGTCGCTCCAGCAAGGCGTCGAAGAGCGCATCGTCGACGAGGAACGCATAGTGGCCGGCGTGGAACTCGTCCTCGTCGTCGAAGTCAAACGTGAGTTCCCCGTTGATGCGGACGGGAACGAAGGGGCCGGTCTGCTCGCCCGCCGTCAGGCCGAGCAACCAGGCGAGGAACTCGGCGGAGCGCCGCTTGTCACGAGCCGGAACGATCGTGTGGTTGAGCGTGATGGTCATGGCAGCAATATTATATGCGTATCGCATACAATTGGAGGCAGGGTGCGGGATCCTGAGCCGGTGGGAGCCGGGCCGGCGCTGTTCAGCGTGGTGCGGTTCTGGTCGCGACGCTGGGCATTGCGCCCGGCGGGTGCTCCCGAGGGGGAGGAACGCCATGCGCGAGCGATCATGGTCCTCGAAGCCGTGGCCACCACAGCGCAAGCGAGCGAGGACGTCTCGGTGTCCGATGTGGCACACCAGCTGGGTATCGACCACTCGGGCGCCAGCCGCTTCGTCACCGCCGTCGTCGACGACGGTTACCTGCGGCGCACAGCCTCGGCAACCGATCGACGACGGGCAGCACTGACGATCACGCCCGCAGGCAACCGGCTTCTGGCCGACGCCAGAGCCTGGCAGGAGGAGGTCTTCACCCGGCTGACCGCCGACTGGGATCGCGCGGACGCGGCCCAGTTCGCTGATCACCTCCGCAGGCTTGCCGGCCAGCTCGCCCGCTCCGTGGCGCCGGAGGGCGATTAAATGGGATGAGGAGCGGATGGTCCCGGGCGTAACGTCGGCGAGCGTGATCAGCGAGGCGACCGGGGGAGACGACCCAGCTGACGGCTGGTTTCCCGAAAGTGTGGCGGAGGACTACGACGCCCCAGGCGGTGCGAACGCGCCCGAAGTGGTGACGCCCCCGGTGGACGTCCTCGAAGACCTGGCCGACGGCCCGGTACTCGAGTTCGCTGTAGGGACCGGGCGGATCGCGGCGCCGCTGGCCGCCCGCGGTGTGCGAGTGAGCGGCATCGAGCTCAGCCGGGCGATGGCGGCACGGATCGCGGACAAGCCGGGCGGTGACGCGGTCGAGGTGACCATCGGCGATATGACGACGACACGGGTGGCCGGTCAGTTCTCGCTGGTCTATCTGGTGTTCAACACGATCAGCAACGTGACCACCCAGGACGGGCAGGTCGAGGTCTTCCGCAACGCGGCCGCACACCTCCGGCCGGGCGGTCTGTTCCTCATCGAGGTGGGCCTGCCGAGCCTGCGTCGCCTGCCGCCCGGGCAGGACACCGTCCCCTTCGCGATAGCGCCCGACGGTGACGGCGGCGGCTATTTCGGGTTCGACCAGTACGACGTCGTCACGCAAGAGCTGACGTCGAACCACATCACCGTGTCACCGGACGGGACCGGGCGGTTCCGCCGCATTCCTTTCCGGTATGCCTGGCCGGCGGAGATGGACCTGATGGCACGCATCGCCGGGATGCGCCTGAAACACCGATGGGCGGACTGGGATCGCTCCCAGCTCACCGCCGAAAGCACCAAACACATCTCTGTCTGGGAAACGAACCCGAGCACGTGATGGTGTGCGGTGGCTCAACTCGATTCGCTGTTGACCGGGGTCGCCATGAGCGCCGCGGAGGCAGCCCGGGAACTAGGGGAGACCCAGACCACCGGCGGCACCGCGACGGCCGGGCTGCTGGAGTCGATGGGGATCCCGTGGCGTGCACGAATTCAGACGCACCGGAGGAACCTGGTGGGTTATGGCTGGGTGAGGTGGTGTTGGTAGGCGTAGCGGACGGCTTGGGCGCGGTCGGTGGCGCCGATTTTGGCGTAGATGTGGTTGATGTGGGTTTTGATGGTTGTTTCGCTGACGAAGAGTTGTCGGGCGATTTCGGCGTTGGAGTGTCCGGCGGCGAGTTGGGTGAGGACTTCGGTTTCGCGGGTGGTGAGCCCGTCTGGTGGTGTTGACGGTGGCGTGCCTGGGCGGGCTGGGGGGTGCGCGGTTGCGGCGAGCAGGCGGGCGTGGACGGTGGGGTCGAGGACGGCTTGTCCGGCGGCGGCGGTGTGGATGGCTTGGGCGATGTGGTCGCGGCCGGCGTCTTTGGTGAGGTAGCCCAGTGCGCCGGCGCGCAGGGCATCGAGGATGGAGTTGTCGTCGCTGTAGGTGGTGAGCACGACAATTTTTGTGGCGGGGTGGTGGTCATGGATGCGTCGGGTGGCTTCGATGCCGTCGACGCCGGGCATGCGCAGGTCCATGAGCACCACGTCGGGGGCGTGTTGTTCGACGAGGGTGAGGGCGTGGCCGCCGTCTACGGCGGCGCCGACGACGGCGATGCCGGGGAGAAGGTCGAGGAGGGTGACGAGACCCTCGCGGACGGCGGCTTGGTCGTCGGCGACGACGACGCGCAGCGCCGGGTTGTCAGGGGTGGTCATGTTGGTAGCCACAACTGCAGGCTCCAGTTGGTTGCGTCTTGTCCTGCGATGAGTGTGCCCCCGAGCAGGGTGGCGCGCTCGGCCAGCCCGGGTAGCCCGTAGCCGCCCCCGGTAGCGCCGAGTGTGGTCCCGTCGGCGGTGGTGCTGGTGGGGTTGATGATGGTGACAGCGACGTTGTCGTGGTGGTAGTGCACGTGCACGGTCACCGGTTGGCCGGGGGCGTGTTTGCGCGCGTTGCTGAGGCCTTCCTGCGCGGTGCGGTAGATGGTGAGGGCGGCGTTCGCCGGTAGCGGGCGGGGCTCGCCGAAGATGGTGAGTGTGGCGGCGTTGTGATGGTCGGCGACCAACGCGGAGAGTTGGTCTCCAAGAGGTGGGGCGTCGTTGCGTAGCGCGCCGATGGCGCGGCGGGTTTCGGTGAGACCTTCCACGGTCAGGTGCCGGGCGCGTTGGACGTGGTGTCGGGCTCGTGGTGTGTCGGTGTCGGCCTCGAGGAGTGCGTCGGCGGCGTCGAGTTGCACGGCCACTGCGCCAAGGGAGTGCGCGAGCACGTCGTGGATATCGCGGGCGATGCGGGTGCGTTCGTCCAGTGCCGCGGCTCGGGTGTCGGCGGCGGCGGCGATGCGGGTTTGGGTGAGCAGTTGCTCGGCCTGGACGAGGCGTTGTTTGTACTGGCGGCGGTTGAATCCCGCGAGGGTGATCGCCACGAGTCCGCCGGAGTAGCCGGCGAAGGCCAACCACTGGTGGGTGATCGTCGCGGTGCCGACGGCCGCGACGAGGACGCCGGCGGCGGTCAGGGTCGTGGCCAGTGCGGGTGTTAGCTCTACGGCTGCGGTGAACGCTCCCATAGCGGCCATGGCCAGCGCCGGGGGCATGGGGGCGATGCTCATGAGCAGGCCACCCGCGGTGACCAGCGCCCCGCTGGGGGCGGTCGTGGTGAGGGTGCGGTGCTGATTGTCGAGATATACGGTGACGGTCCTGACCAGCCAGCCCAGGCATGCGACCACAACGCAGATCAGCACGGCCAGTGCCTGACCGTGAAGACCCAATCCCGGTGTGCGGGCGTTGATGCCGTAGACGATGCCGCCGAGTCCGGCCAGGCTCGCACCCAGCCGCACCGGCCACCATCGCCGTGGCACCCATTGCCCCGTCACCACCACCGCCGTCGCTCCTTATCTATCTGCATCTGCCCTAGCGCAACGATGTCACTGACCAACCCGAGCAGGCCACAGCGCATTGATCGATCACTCGGGCAAGCCAGATCACCAGGGTGGGAGAACGATAGAGGTGGTCAACGCCGTCGGCGCCTCCGCATCTTGAGGGCCACCACGCCCACCACAGCGAGGACAGCCACGGGCAGCCACACCGCGATTGGCACACCGAACAACACGCCGGCGGTTAGCAGGGATCCGATCAACATGGGTGGTGCTCCTTCGATGGTCACTATCACGACGGCATTAACCGCTGATGGCGACGCTACGAACACCGCCCCGGGTGTGTCGTCGGTTCGCGGTAGGACACCGCGGTGGACATTTCCCAGGCAGGTATCCACCCCGATCTCCACCTCCAGCACGAGGACACCCTGCCCGGAAACCGGCTAGTTTCACCGCCGATCGCCTCAGTGACCGCACGGGATCAGGGAGGGTGTGATGGCGAGCATGCATGCCGCATCGGCGCCGGCAGTGCGGCAGGACGGGGACCGGTGACCGACGTCCTGATCGCGGGCGCCGGACCCACCGGGCTCACGCTGGCCATCGAGCTGGCCCGCCGGGGCGTCGACGTGCGCATCGTCGACCGAGCTGGCGAGCACTTCCCCGGTTCGCGAGGCAAGGGGCTCACCGCACGCACCCAGGAGGTGCTGGACGACCTCGGTGTCGCCGACGAGGTGCTGCACTACGGGTTCAGGCACCTGCCACACCGGCGGTACCTCGACGGCGACCTGGTTGCCGAGGCCGACCCGCACGCCCAGCGGGCACCCACACCGGATCGGCCCTACGACGGCGGGCTGCTGATTCCGCAGTGGCGGATCGAGCGGATCCTGCGCGCGCGGCTCGCCGAGGACGGCGTGCGGGTGGAACTGGCCGCGGGCCTCGCCGAGTTCAGCCAGTCCGCGAACGGTGTGCATGCGGTGCTGGATACCGGCGAGCGGGTGGCTGCGCGCTACCTGGTCGGCTGCGACGGCGGCCGCAGCACCGTGCGCAAGGCACTCGGCGTGCGCTTCGAGGGGGAGAACCGGGAGCAGGCCATGCTGCTCGGGGACGTCGAGCTCGGCGGGCTCGAACCGGACGCCTGGTACCAGTGGACCGTCCGCCGGCGTGGGTTCCTGGCCCTGTGCCCGTTCCGCCACGAGCGGTCCTGGCAACTGCAGGCCGTACCGTTCAGCGGCTTCGGCGCGGAGGGCAGCCTCCCCGAACCCTCGCTGCCGTACTTCCGGCGGATCGTCGACGATCTCGCCGGTGGGCACGGCATCCGGCTCTCGAAGGCAAGCTGGCTGTCCACGTACCGGGTGAACGTGCGGATGGCCGACCGGTTCAGGGTGGGCCGGGTGTTTCTGGCCGGCGACGCAGCGCACGTGCATCCGCCGGCCGGCGGCCTCGGCATGAACACCGGCATCCAGGACGCGTACAACCTCGGCTGGAAGCTCGCCATGGTGTGTTCCGGCGCGCGGCAGTCGCTGCTGGACAGCTATCAGGAGGAGCGGCTCCCGGTCGCCTCGTGGACTCTCGGCGTGAGTGCCGAGGGGCTGCGCAGGGTCGCGGAGCGGTTCGTCAACGGTGGCAGCACGGACATCACGGGCGGCGCGCCCCCGGACGGCCAGCAGCTCGGGCTCGGCTACCCGGCCAGCTCGCTGTCCGTCGACGGCGACGCCGGGAATGGACCGCGCGCCGGTGATCGTGCGCCCGACGCGCCCTGCGTGGACAGCTCCGGTATGCCACGGCGGCTGTTCGACGCCTTCCGCGGCCCGCATTTCACCCTGCTCGGCTTCGGCGAGTCCTGCGCCGGTCCACTGCAGGACGTCGGCACCACCCACCGTGGACTCATCAAGCCGGTGCCGGTCGGCGCGCCGGGCAGCGGTGCCGATCTGGTGGACGTCGAGGGGCACGCGCGGACCGCGTACGGCGTCACTGGGGACACCCTCGTCCTGGTGCGGCCCGATGGCTACGTCGCGCTGCGCGCACCCGGCGCGAGCAGGACTGCCGTGCGGGACTACCTGGACCGGGTCGGCGTCAGCCGGAGCGCTTGACCGCCGAGACACAGCACACCGTGGGGGTGCCTACGAGGGGCTACTCCGAACCACCACTTAACATAATGTCCATTATCGGCGTTGGCTGACCGCAGGGTCAGCTGCCGCCGCGCTTGGCGGATTCCTTTGTCACGCCTGTCCATCCGGTGTCGAGAAGGGCGAAGATCCGGTCGAGCGCGACCTCGGTGTCGTCTCGTCCGCGAACGAGCGAGACGGCCTCGAGCGCGAAGTGGGCCAGCGCCTGACAACTGGGGTCGCCCTCGGGTAGCCCGGCGTCGGCGGCGATCGCCGCGGCCAGGGCGTTCTCGTGGCGCAGCAACATGCGCCGGGCGTGCTCGCGCAGTACTGGAGTGGTGTCGACCAGGCGCAGGAAGGCGGGAAAGTCCGGATCGGTGTGGACCTGCCGGGAGCGCTCGTCACGGAGCAGTTGGCGCAGCGCCTCGGGGATGGACTGGCCGACCGGGCGCTCGCGGACAGCGGCGACGAGCGCGGCCTCGCGGTCGGCCTCCTGGTCGAAGACCAGTGCTTCCTTGCCGTCGGGAAAGTGGTTGAACAGCGTGGCCACCGAGACGTCGGCGGCTTCGGCGATCTCCCGCACGCCGACCGCGTCGTAGCCGCGCTCCAGGAACAGGTCCCGGGCCGCGTCCGCCAGCGCTTGACGGATGGCGGCCTTCTTGCGCTCGCGGCGCCCTGTTTCGGTCACACCCCCACCCTAAGGCATACGTTGAACGGATCGAAATCTAGAACGATTAGACTTTTAGAACGGTTCCACATATGGTGTGGGAGGCCGGGTCAACCCGGCAAGCCCACCCACCGCATCAGACGGAAAGGACTCACTTTCATGGCCACGACACCTCGTATCGCCATCGTCGGCGGCGGACCCGCCGGCCTGATGTGCGCCCGTGTCCTGCAGGGGCACGGCATCCGGCCGGTGGTCTACGACGCGGACACCGCCGTGGACTCCCGTGACCCGGGAGGGACGCTCGACCTGCATGCCGACGCCGGCCAGATCGCGTTGGAGGACGCCGGGCTGATGGACGCCTTCCTGGCCCTGGCCCGGGTCGAGGGCCAGGCCAAGAGCCGCCGGGACCACCATGGCACCGTCCTGGCCGAGTTCACTCCCGCCGAGGGCGACCAGGCAGCTCCGGAGATCGACCGCCTCCACCTGCGGACCATGCTCTACGAGCACCTGGAGCCCGGCACGGTTCGCTGGGGCCACAGACTCGTCCACGTGACCCCGGCCGGAGGCGGGGCGCACCGACTGGAGTTCGACAACGGCACCGGTACCGAAGCCGACCTCGTCATCGGCGCCGACGGCGCTTGGTCACGGGTCCGCCCATTGCTCACCGACGCGGTGCCGGAGTACCTCGGCGTCCACTTTCTCGATGTCCGGTTCGACGACGTGGACACCAGGCACCCCGAGGTCGCCGCGATCGTCGGTGACGGCCACATGTTTTCCAGCGACAGCGACGGCCGCGCGGTCATCGTCCAGCGCAACAGCAACGGTGTGGTCCGCGGCTACGTGGCCTTCCGCGCCGAACTCGACTGGCATGTCACGGCCGGCGTGGACGTCACCGACCGTGAAGCCGTCCGCGCCTACCTGTTACGGGAATTCAGCGAATGGTCGCCGGTCATGCGTCCGCTGATCACCGACAACGACAGCGACTACGTGCAGCGCGGCTTCTGGGCATTGCCCGCTCCGCTGACCTGGGATCACGTCCCCGGCGCCACGCTGATCGGCGACGCTGCCCACCTGATGGCACCCTTCGGCGGCCACGGGACGAATCTCGCGTTGCTGGACGGCGTGGAACTCGCGCACGCCATCAAGAAGGAGAGCAGTCTCGACGACGCGATCGCGCGCTACGAGGCCGAGATGTTCCCGCGCTCCGGGGAACTCGCCTCCGACGCGAACACCGCGCTCAGGAAGTTCTTCGCCACGGCATCTCCGGATGCGCCGCACCTTCCCCCGGATCACGCGCGGGAACATCAGGACTACCAGGCCAGGGCGGCGGAATACCGACGCCGGCGCGCCGGAAGCGATCGCTAGAAGACCCTGGGGCCGCGAAGCGCGTGGTCGGGTTCAATGGGCCGGCCTCGCGCTACCGCGTGGTGAAGGCACCTCCGTTGACGTGGATGGTCTGGCCGGTGATGTGGCGGGCGCCCGGTGAGGCCAGGAAGGAGGCGGTCTCGGCGATGTCGTCGAGGGTGCCTGGTCGCTTGTCGTGCGTCTCCGCGACGAGCGCCCGGTGGCGTTCGTCGGTCATCTGGCCACGAAAGAAGTTCGTGCCGGCGATGTAGCCCGCGGAGATGACGTTGCAGGTCACGCCGCCGGGGCCGAGTTCGGCCGACAGCGACGCGTTCCAGGCGGCGAGAGCGGCTTTGGCCGCGCCATAGGAGCCACCTCGCCGCTCGGCGCCGATCGAGCCGATGCTGATGACCGAACCACCGCCGGTGAGCTTGTCCCGCACCGAGGTGGTGGTCAGGACCGCGGTGAGCAGATTCTGCGCCAAGCTGGACTGCCACTGGGCGAGTACTTCGTCCAGACCGGTCCCGTCGCCCGAGCCCGCCTCCGGGAGTCCCCCGGCGGCATTGACCAGCACGGTCAGTTCGCCGATCCGATCGGCGAGTTCCGCGACCTGTTCCGGGTCGCTCGCGTCGCACACGATGCCGTGCGCTCCCAGTTCCTTCGCGCTCTGTTCGACGGTTTCGGCGTGGCGCCCGGTGAGGAAGACCTCGGCCTGCTCGGCGGCGAAGCGTGCGGCGACGGCGTGGCCGATGCCGCTGGTGCCTCCTGTGACAAGCACGGTGCGCGTCACGTCTCCTCCTTCTCGCTCGCTGCGGAATCGTCCCCGGGATCGTCGCGCGTATCCGGTGGTCCGGGCAAACTCTTTGCGGTTGCTCCCGAAGGCGATTTTTGCCCGTTTCCGCACAGCGACTTCGTGGTGCTGCCGGATAACGTAGGTGGCCGAACACGGCCAGGGGCAGCGCGTCAGAATCCGTATGACAACCGCGCTCCCCGCCCCACCCCCGTCGCTTGAGCACCAGTCCCCCGCTTCGCCGGCCGGTCCGTCGCGGTTGGGCTGGCTGGACGCTTTGCGCGGTATTGCCGCACTTGCCGTGGTATTCGACCACTCGTCCTTGTCGTTCATGCCGGAATTCCGTCGCGAGTTGATGCCGGTCTTCAACACAGGCCGGTACGGCATCATGGTGTTCTTCCTGGTGAGCGGCTACATCATTCCTGCCTCGCTCGAGCGGCGGGGATGCGTCCGGACGTTTTGGCTCGGCCGGGTATTCCGTCTCTATCCCCTGCTGATCGCTGTCGTCGCCGTGGTGCTCGCGGTGCAACTGTCGGGATTCCCGGCGATTCGCGGTTCCGGTGGGCAAAGCATTGTCACGGTTGCGCTCGCCCATGTCACGTTGCTCCAAGAGTTACTGGGCACACCCAGCCTGGTGCTCGTTTTGTGGACGCTGTCCTATGAAATGGCGTTCTACCTGGTGGTGGTGGGTCTTTTCACCATCGGACAGCACCGGAAATCGGCGGCGGCCGCCGTGATCCTGGCCGGGTCGGCCGCCGTGAGCGTGGCGGCGGGCGTCGTTCTTCCGGTTTCGGCCCTGTCGGGCACGGTCGGCACCGGTCCGTTGATCGCGCTGGCGTCGGCGGCCATGGTCTTGACCATCTGCTGCGCGAGCACCGGGTCGCCGGTGCTGCGCGTGTTCGGTGGCATGGTGGGTGCGGTGCTGGCGCTCGTCCTGGTCGCTTGCAACGGTACGGTCCCCCTGTGGGAGGGCCTGGTGATCCTGGCCCTGATGTTCCTCGGCACGGCCGTCTACCGGGCCGGGAACGGTCAGAGCACTTGGCGTCATACCGCATGTGCGGCGGTCGCGGTGACCATCTGCGCCGTGGTGAGTGTGTGCCGGCAGGGGGACGGAACCCATTCGACCCGGACCGGCTGGGTCGTGGCGTTCCTGTTGGCTCTGGTGACCTTCGGCGCCGGATTGGCGTTGCGCCACCGTCGCTTGCCCCGCTGGCTGGTCGGACTGGGAACGATCAGTTATTCGGTCTACCTGGTGCATCCGCTGCTGCTGGGGGTGTGGTACGGCCTGATCGGCCGCTTGCGGCACGACAATGTGCTACTCGAGATCGCCTTCTACGCCGTGCTGCTGCCACTGTGCGTGCTGACCTACCGCTTCATCGAAACGCCGGGCCGGCAGTGGGGCCGGAAGCTGCTCCGCCGCGGTGGAGCGGCGTGAGCTGTGGGGCGAGCATGGTGATTCCCCTTGTGGCACCGGCTTGTTTGCCTCCGCGGGCGATCAGCGAAGGCGTTCGAGATCGCGGGCGGTGCGCGCGAGTTCTCCGGCCATGCGGCGGAGTTCGTCGGCCCCGGCGCCGTCTTCGGCCGCGGTGGCGACGTCTTCGGCGGCGCACCGCAGTTGGAAGAGTTTGTCCAGCAGCGTGGCGATCTCACCGTTGGACAGCACGACGGCGTCTTCGGGAAGGCCGGTGCGCTGGAGGGCGCTTCTCCGTTCGTAGGCCCGCTGGCGGCACGACTGGCCGCAGTACTGCCGCCTCCTCCCTATCGTCGTCCCCTGTTCCAGCCGGCGACCGCACCAGCCACAGTGCTTCACTCCACCCCGCCGCGCCGACCCCGTCTGCACCAAAACGTCACGTGACATTTCGGTGGCTTCCGCCCCATCGCTCACGCGGCAGACCCTAACCGTCAACCGCGAGATCATGCCGTGGCCACGCCGAAGGCGCACACTGAACACGTGCGGATCGACCATCCCTATCTCACCGGCGCCTCCCCCCGAGCGTTCGCGCACCGGGGGTGGCATCTGGACGACCTCCACGACATGGAGAACTCGCTGGCGGCCTTCCGGCGTGCCGTGGCCGAGGGCTACCAGTACATCGAGACCGACGTGCACGCGACCGCGGACGGTGTCGTGGTGATCCACCACGACGACGTCCTGGACCGCACGACCGACGGTCACGGCGCGATCGGCCGGCTGCCCTGGTCGGCGGTGCGGCGGGCGCTGATCGGCGGTCGCGAGCCGGTCGCGCGGCTGGAGGACGTCCTGGAGGAGTTTCCGGACGCCAAGTTCAACATCGACGTCAAATGCGATGCCGCGGTCGAGCCGTTCGTGGAGGTCATCGAACGGACCGGCGCCTACGAACGGGTCGCGGCCGCGTCCTTCTCCGACGCGCGACTGGCGCGGCTCCGCAGGCTCGCCGGCCCGAAGCTGCTGACCGCGATGGGCCCGATGGCGGTCGCTTCGCTCCTGGCCCACGGCCGGTTGCCCTGGCTCCGGCTGGCCCTGCGGATTCGCGGCGCGATGGCGCAGGTGCCGGTCCGCCAGGGCCTGTTACGGGTGGTCGACCGCCAGTTCCTGCGGGCGGCCGCCCGGGCCGGTGTCGAGGTGCACACCTGGACCATCAACGACCGGGACGACATGCGCGCGTTGCTGGACCTCGGCGTGCACGGCATCGTCACCGACCGCCCCGACCTTCTGCGCGGGCTCCTCGTCGAACGCGGCGTCTGGGTCGGCAAGGTCGCCTGAACCAGACGGTGTGAGCCGCCACACGGCCCCTGGAGGTGAGGGCGCGGCGAACGTGTCCGTCGAGGTTGGTGGGGCTATAGGGTCGAGTCCCGTGACCTTGCTTGATCCGCTTGACGGAGATCCTGACGGTGCGCTGGCGGCGGTGCCGGTCGCCCGGCGTGCGCCGGCCCGAGGCTTGCTGCGGTTCTGCTATGGCCCGATGGACTGCGGAAAGTCGACGCTGGCGTTGCAGATCAACCACAACCACGCGCGGCAGGGCCGGCGTGGGCTGCTGCTGGTGCGGCACGACCGTTCCGGCGAGCCGCGGATCAGCAGCCGGATCGGCATTGCCCGCCAGGCTGTCGAGGTGGACGCGGACACCGATCTGCGCAGGCTGGTCGTCGGGCGGTGGGCCGCCGGGGACCACCTGGACTACCTGATCGTCGACGAGGCCCAGTTCCTCTCCCCCGCGCAGGTGGAACAGCTGGCGGAGCTGGCCGACGAGGTGCGGGTCGACGTCTACTGCTTCGGTATCGCGACCGACTTCCGGAGCCGCCTGTTCCCCGGTGCGCGCCGGCTGTTCGAACTGGCCGACGAGTTGCAGCCGGTCCAGGTGGAGGTGCTGTGCTGGTGCGGGGCGCCCGGGCGGTTCAACGCCCGGGTGGCCGACGGCGAGGTGCTGCGGGAAGGCGACACCGTGGTGGTCGCCGACACGGTGGCCGAGGTTGTTGAAAAGGAAACTTCGTCACCCGGACCGCCCGAAGCGGCTACCGTCCGTTACCAAGTACTGTGCCGCCGCCATTTCCGTCTTGGTGATCTTGGTCCCACCGCCGCCCGCCACGGTCAGTTGCGGCTGACGTGAACGACGGCGCCAACCGGGCCTGAAAGGTTCATGGGGTAGTCCGACCGGGGGATAAACCTCACAAGACCAGGGTAACCGCGTCACGGAGAGGGCTCGGTTCACGTCCTACTGGTGGAAGCTGTTGCCACGGGGTGACGGAGGCATCATGAGTAACAACATGGCCTCCGGGGAATCTCCGACATCAAGCTGTCGTTGCATAGGGTGAGCATCACCCTGGCTCCAAACCGAGAGCCGACTGAAAGGACGTCATCATGGCCGACCGTGTTCTCCGTGGAAGCCGGCTGGGAGCGGTCAGCTACGAAACCGACCGCAATCACGATCTGGCCCCGCGCCGTACGGTGCGCTACGCCTGCCCGAAGAATCACGAGTTCGAGGTGCCCTTCTCCGATGATGCCGAGGTCCCCTCGGTCTGGGAGTGCCGCCTGCACGGGAGCGAGTCCGAGATCGTCGATGGCGGGCAGCCCGAGCAGAAGAAGGTCAAGCCTCCGCGCACGCACTGGGACATGCTGCTCGAGCGGCGCTCGATTCCCGAGCTCGAGGATCTGCTGAACGAGCGTCTGGCCGAGTTGAAAGGCCGCCGGACGACGCGCTCGGCGTAGCTGGCACGGCCCTCTACGGGCTCGACAGGAAAGCCCCCGTGAGTCACGGGGGCTTTCGTCGTCTCCGGGGAGGCGCCGGTGTCAGCGCCGGAAGAGGCGGCGCAGCTGGGTCCAGCGGTGCTGGAGACCCCAGACACCCACGCGCAGCATCGCCTCACGGATGACCGAGCCGCTCATCTTCGACTCGCCGAACTCGCGTTCGGTGAAGGTGATCGGTACCTCGACGACGTCGAACCCGGCCCTGGCGGTGCGCCAGGCGAGGTCGATCTGGAAGCAGTAGCCGCGGGAGGCGATCTCGTCCAGTTCGAGCTTCTCCAGCACCTGGCGGCGGTAGGCCCGGAAACCGGCGGTGTATTCGCGGATCTTCATGCCCAGCGCGAGGCGCGAGTAGAGGTTGGCGGCGCGGGAGAGGAGTTCGCGGCGCTTGGGCCAGTTGACCACGCTGCCCCCGGGCACGTAGCGGGAGCCGAGGACCAGGTCGGCGTCGCTGAGCGCGTCGAGCATGCGGGGCAGGTCTTCGGGCGCGTGGGAGCCGTCGGCGTCCATCTCGACGATGGTGGCGTAGTCGCGCTCCAGTCCCCAGCGGAACCCGGCGACGTAGGCGGCGCCGAGGCCGGCCTTCTCGGTGCGGTGCAGAACGTGGATGTGCGGGTTGTCGGCGGCGAGTTTGTCGGCCAGTTCGCCGGTGCCGTCGGGACTGCCGTCGTCGACGACGAGAGCGTTCACGTCGGGCAGCGCCTTGTGCAGTCTTTCGAGGATCGGCGTGAGGTTCTCACGCTCGTTGTAGGTCGGGATCACCACCAGCACAGGGTCGATCGGTTGTGCTGCCCGGGGCGCCTGCGCCATCCGTGTCCTCCCTCGGCGGAGGAGTCACTCCGCCACGGTCTTTCGCGTGTCGTTGGCGCTCTCGCGCCGGGTGCGCCACGTCTGCACGAGCCCGGTCAGCACTCCCGCGAGCGCCGCCGAGACCAGCCCGTACTCCGTCCACGCACCGAGTCGATCTGACAGCGTAGTCGTGTCGCGCAGGGGCACGCGTTCGACCAGGGATGCGGCGGTGAATTCGCTGGTCGCCTGCACGATCGTGCCGTCGGGAAGCACGATGGCGCTCACTCCGCTGGTGGCGGAGACGACGGTCGCGCGGCTGTGTTCGACCGACCGCAGCCGCGCCATGGCGAGCTGCTGGTAGGACATTTCGCTCTTGCCGTACCAGGCGTTGTTGGTGGGCAGCACGATGAGCTGGGCACCGGCGTCGACGGCGGCCCGTGAGACGTAGTCGTAGGCGATTTCGTAACAGATCGGCGTGGCCAGGCGGGTCCCGGCGGCGTCGAGGACGGCGGGGCGGGAACCGGGCAGCATGTCGCCGGTGCCGTCGACGAACGGCGTGACCCATTGCGCGATGGTGCGGGCCGGGACGAATTCGGCGAACGGAACGAGCTGCTGCTTGGCGTAGCGCTGGCCGGGGCCGGTCGCCGGGTCCCAGACGATTTCGGTGTTCTGCGCTCGTCCGCCGGGGGGCCAGGTGCGGGCACCTATGAGCGCGGGGACGCCGAGATCGGCGACGGCTTGGGCGAGCGCCGGATCGGGGCCGGAAAGGTCGGTCGCGGTTTCGGGCCAGACCACCAGGTCCGGCCGGGGCACCGCGCCGGACCGGATGTCGGCGGCGAGTTTCTCGTCCTGGCGGAGATGGTTGGCGCGCAGGGTGGGCGCCTGGGTCAGCAGGCCGAGCCCGACGTCGGGGGCGTTGCCCTGCACGGTGGCGACGGTGAGGGTGCCGGCTTGGGCGGTGGTGCTGATCGCCGGCCACAGGGCGAGTCCGGCGATGGCCGGGATCAGGGTCGCGGCCGCGGGCGTGATGAGGGCGAGGCCGGGCTTGCGCAGGCGCAGTGCCAGAGCGGTCAGGCCGAATCCGGTCAGCACCACGGCGAATCCGACCAGTGGTGCGCCGCCGATCGAGGCCAGGGGCAGGTAGGCGCCTTCGGGCTGGCTGAACGCGACCCGGCCCCAGGGGAAGCCGCCCAGCGGCCACCAAGTGCGTGGCGTTTCGGTGGCGATGATGATCAGCGCCATCCAGACCGGTGCCGCGGGCAGCCGGGCCACCAGCGTGCACAAGGCGCCTCCGACGCCGAGGAAGGCGGCGAGGGCGGCGGAGAGCCCGAGCCACGGCCACGGCCCGAAGGACGCGCCGAGGAAGTCCTCCAGCCAGGTCAGCAGGGGCAGGTAAAGGGCAAGCCCGAACACGAACCCGTAACCGAGGCCGCCCCAGAACCGCCGGCCTCGCAGGGCCAGCGCGAACCCGGCGAATCCCAGCGGCGCCAGCCACCACAGAGGGCGGGGCGCGAAGCTGAGATAGAACACGAGGCCGGAGGCGATCGTGAGCAGCAGCCGCAGCGCCCAGGGTCGCCAGGCATGGCGTCTGGGGGTCGCGCGGGGCGGGGCTTCCGGCGCTGCTACGGGTGCGGCCACGCCATAACCCTAAGCCGTGCGCGATAAGCCGGCCGTATCGCGTGGAGTGTCAGGCGAGGATGTCGTGGATGATCCGTCCGGCTCGCACTGTGCGGAGGCAGACGGGCAGCGGCAGCCCCTCCTCCAAGGGTGGCAGGGGCGGTACGCGGGAGCGGGGGTCGGTGGACCAGCGGCGCACGCGGGCGTCGGGGGCGGTGACGACGAGGTCGGCGGCGTCCCAGATGACGTAGTGCGCGGGCGCGCCGGGGGCCAGGGTGCCGGTCAGGCCGTCGGCCACGCCGGCGGCGCGGTGGCCGCCGCGGGTGTGGGCGGTGAAGGCCGCTCGCGCCGACAGTCCCGAGCCGGGGGTCCGGTGGTGCACGGCGGCCCGCACGGCGGCCCATGGGTCGAGGGGGGTGACCGGGCTGTCGGAGCCGAAGGCCAGCGGCACGCCGTGGGAGGCGAGGGCGGCGAACGGGTTGAGGCCCGTGGCGCGCTCCGCGCCCAGCCGCGCCGCGTACATCCCGTCCGGCCCGCCCCAGGCGGCATCGAACCCGGGTTGCACGGAGGCGGTCACTCCCCAGCCCGCGAGCGCGAGGATCTGGTCCGGGTTCACCATCTCCAGGTGTTCCAGGCGGTGATGGCGTGCGGCCAGCGCCCGCCGCCCGACGGCTTTCTCGGCGAGTTCGAAGCCGTGCACGGCTTCGGTGACCGCCGCGTCGCCGATGACGTGGAATCCGGCCTGGAGCCCGGCGTCGGTGCAGGCGATGACGTGGTCGGCGATGGCCTGGGCGTCGAGATAACGCGCGCCGCTGGTTTCGGGGGCGTCGGTGTAGGGCTCGCACAGTGCGGCGGTGTGGGAACCGAGCGAGCCGTCGGCGAAGAGGTCTCCGGCGAGCCCGCGCACGCCAAGTCGTGCGGCGAGGTCGAACGCGCCGGGTTGACCCCAGTACCCGATGACCTCGGGGCGGATCGGGTCGGCGGCGAGTGCCAGCAGTTCGGTGAGGTCGTCTTCACCGGAGATGTCCGGTCCGGCGCATTCGTGGACGCTGACGACGCCGTGCGCGGCGGCATGGCCGAGGAACGCCTCCTGGGCTCGTCTGCGGTGCGCGGGCGTGATCACAGAGCGGACGGCGGCGCGCACGTGGTGGTGGGCGTCGCGGGTGAGCGGGCCGTCGGGTGACCAGCCGTCTGCGGTGGCGGCGCCCGGGGCGAGTGCGACCATGGCGCTGGAAACCAGCGCGGAGTGGACGTCGGCGCGGGTGAGGTAGACCGGGACGTCGCCGGCGGCCTGGTCGATTTCGTGCCTGCTGGGCAGGCGGGGGTCGGTCCAGCCCGAGGAATCCCAGCCGTGGGCGATGAGGACTTCGCCGGGGCGGACCGCCGACGCCACAGCCGCGAGCAGATCACCGGCGTCGCGGGCCCGGCCGAGATCGGGACCGGTGAGGTGCAGGCCGGTGGCGGTGGCGTGGACGTGGGCGTCGACGAAGCCGGGGGTGACGAACGCGCCGTCCAGATCGACGATCTCGGCGTCGGGATGCAGTGCCCGGCCGGGCCCGTCCTGCCCGACCCAGACGACGGTGTCCCCGGCGATCGCCATGGCGGTGGCGTCGGGTGAACCGGGGGTATGGACGCGCCCGCCGACCAGCAGTGTCTCCTCGTTCACCCGTGCAGTCTGCCCTACGACATGCGTCAGCAAAATTTTCGTTCTATGGTGTCTCCTACGGGATATTTTCGTGTGATCATGCCGATAGGGAGCAGAGATGACTGTGACCGAGGACACGACCACGTCCGCCTCGCCGACCTCGGCGCTCGACCAGCCCTACCACTACCGGCGCGCGGAGCTGCACGAACCGGATTGGCGGAGGTTTGCCGGCTGGCGGGATGTCACCGAAGCGCAGTGGCGGGACGCGCAGTGGCAGCGTGTGCACTGCGTACGGAACATCCGGCAGCTACGGGCCGTGCTCGGCGATCTGGTCGGCGAACGGTTCTACGACGACCTCGCGGCCGACCAGCGCGAACTGGCGACGATGTCGATGTTGCTGCCACCCCAGATGATCAACACCATGGCGGCGGGCTCGACGGAGGAGTTCTACTCCGACCCGGTCCGCCGCTACATGCTGCCCGTGCGCAGTGACCGGGATCCGCGGTGGCCCAGCCATCCGCGCGCGGAGCGGGATTCCCTGCACGAGGCCGAGATGTGGGTGGTCGAGGGACTCACCCACCGCTACCCCACCAAGGTCCTGGCGGAACTGCTGTCGACCTGCCCGCAGTACTGCGGGCACTGCACGCGGATGGACCTGGTGGGCAACTCCACCGAGCAGGTCGCCAAGCACAAGCTGGCCCTCAAACCGGTGGACCGGCAGGACGCCATGATCGACTATCTCCGGCGCACTCCCGGGGTGCGCGACGTGGTGGTCTCCGGCGGTGACGTGGCCAACGTCCCGTGGCACCAGCTGGAGTCGTTCCTCATGCGGTTGCTGGAGATCGAGACGGTCCGGGACGTGCGGCTGGCCACCAAGGCACTGGCCGCGCTCCCCCAGCACTGGCTGCAGCCGAAGATCGTGGAGGGGCTGGAGCGGGTGGCGGGGACGGCCCGGCGCCGTGGCGTGAACCTGGCCATCCATACCCACGTCAACCACGCGCGGTCGGTGACGCCGTTGGTCGCCGAGGCGGCCAGGAGCGCGCTCGAGGTCGGCGTGCGGGACGTGCGGAACCAGGGGGTACTGATGCGCGGGGTGAACGCCACCCCGGCCGCGCTGCTCGATCTTTGCTTCGCGCTCCAGGGAGAGGCCAACATCCTCCCCTACTACTTCTACATGTGCGACATGATCCCCAATTCCGAGCACTGGCGGGTCGCGGTGTTCCAGGCGCAGGAACTGCAGCACGCGATCATGGGATATCTGCCCGGTTACGCGACGCCACGGATCGTGTGCGACGTGCCCTACGTGGGGAAGCGGTGGGTGCACCAGCTGGCCGATTACGATCGTGAGCGCGGTATCTCGTACTGGACCAAGAACTACCGGACCGGAATCGAACTCGCCGACCCCGACGCGCTGTCCCGCCGTTATCCCTACTACGACCCGATCTCCACTCTTTCACCGGAAGGGCAACGCTGGTGGGACACGGACGACCGGTGAATCCGCCTGGAAAGTGATTCACCGGAATTCCGGCCGGCGGCCGCGCTTCACAACCGGCTGTAGACGATGTCCGCCACGGTGATGTGCTCGATCAGCTCGCGGGCACTGACCAGCAGGTCACGGCGCTCCTGGGACGCCACGGCGAACCCTTGCCTGTCCCGGGAGTCCAGGAAGTGGTCGAGGTCGCGGTAAAGATCGGCCAGGCGGCAATAGATCATGCTGGCTTCGGCGAAATTGTACATTTTTTTCCTGACCTTCCGCAGTGCCGGCCTGTCGTCGCGGGTTTCATCGTTGCCGTGTCGGCGCGGAAACCGCGAGTACCCGCTTTCGACACCCGAATGCGTGACCTCGGTGTTTTCCGCCGCTCGATCCTTCAAACGACCCTGAGTCCCGCACGGTGTGCGAAGTGGGCCAGAACACGCCTGAAATCAACGTTCCGGGTCGCCACCCTGTGTGCGCCTCGCCTGCCAATGGTCCTCATAAACGAAGACCTCCAGCCCTCGCGAGCCGCCTGGGTGGGCGGGCACCCTTTTCGGTAGGGGAAGCCGACCGGAAGCGGGGAGTCATGATGAACGTCGTGGGAGCACTGTCCACGCGGGAATGCCTGGGCCTTTTGGGCACAGCGGGCGTGGGGCGGCTGGCGTTCACCGAGCGGGCGCTGCCGGCCGTGCGGCCGGTGGCCTTCGCCGTGGACGACGGCCACCTGGTGCTGCGCGGGAGTCCTCCGGAGGCGTTCCGGTCCCTGGACCGCCAGATCGTGGCCCTGGAAATCGACAACATCGACCCGTTCACCCACCGCGGCTGGCACGTCGTCGTGGTCGGGAAGGTGACGCGATCGGACGCACAAGGCCCCATCCCGCTCTTCCACGTCCCGCTCGACCACGTCAGCGGGGACCGGTTCGGCGCGGCCGTCGCCGCGGCCTAGCGTGGTGCTGCTCAAGGGGTCGGCGACGCCTTGAGCAGGAACTTCCGCAACCGGGTCAGGGGCCAGGTGTTGATCACGTCGTCGGGCGTGAGCCATCCGCGCTGCGCGGTGCCGACGCCGTAGGAAATTCCGTGGAGGTTCTGCGTCGAATGCGCGTCGCTGTTGATGGCGAACTTCACGCCGAATTCCTTGGCCCACAGGATGTGCTCGTCGCGGAGATCCAGGCGGTCGGGTAAAGAGTTGACCTCCAGCGCGGTGCCGGTGCGGGCGCAGGCGCGGAACACCTCGGCCAGGTCGGCGTCGACCGGATCGCGGCGGCCGATGAGCCGGGTGGTGGGATGCCCGATGATGTTGACGTGGGGGTTTTCGCAGGCCCGTACCAGCCGCCGGGTCATGTCTCGGCGTGACTGGCCGAACGACGAGTGCACCGACGCCACGCACACGTCGAACCCCTCGAGGAAGTCCGGCGGCCAGTCGACATCGCCGTCGGCGTCGATGTTGAGCTCGGTGCCGTGCAGCAGCCGCATGCGGCCGTACTTGCCGTCGAGCTCCCGGAGCCGGGCGCGCTGGAACAGCATTTTCTCGTCGGACATGCGCTGCATCACCAGGTTCGGTGCGTGGTCGGTGACGGCGTAGTACGCGTAGCCCCGCTGTGCGGCGGTTTCCAGCATGTCCTCCAGCGTGGCCACGCCGTCGGTGAGGTCGGTGTGGGTGTGCAGGTCGCCGCGCAGGTCGCGCTCGGTGACCAGGCCTGGGAGTTGGTCGCGTGCGGCGGCGTCGATCTCGCCGCGGTCCTCACGCAATGTCGGCGGGATCCATGCGAGGCCGAGCCTTCGGTAGACCTCCTCTTCGGTCTCGGAGACGACCAGCTTGCCGGTCTCGACGTCGAAGAGGCCGTACTCGGAGAGCTTCAGCTTGGCGTGCACCGCGATCTCCCGGGTGCGGACGTTGTGCGCCTGGGATCCGGTGAAGTACTGCAGTGCCGCGCCCCACGCCTCGAGCGGTACCACGCGAAGATCGACCTGCAGGCCTTTGGTGGTCCGGATCGAGGTCTTCTTCTCCCCGCTTGCGATCACCTCGTCGACGAGGTCCAGGTTCCGGAAGGCGGCCATGATCGGGGCGGAGTCGGTGGCGGCCGCGAGGATGTCGACATCGCCGATGGTCTCCCGGTAACGCCGCAGGGAACCCGCGTAGGTGCACCGCAGGCAACCCGTCACCGCGGACAGCGTGGCCACGATCTCCTCGGCGAGGTTCATGGCGACATCGAGCAGGACACGGCCACCGGTCTGCCGCATCAGGTCGATGCCGTGGAGGATGTTCTCCTCGGTCTTGGGGCCGAAGCCCTTCAACCCGCGCAACCGCTCGGCCTTGATCGCGTCGGCCAGCTCGTCCACCGACGAGATGCCGAGTTGGTCGTGCAGCAGCGCGGCCTTCTTCGGCCCGAGGGTGGGGATTTCGATGAGCTGCCGGACACCGGCGGGAATGCGTGCCCGTACCTCTTCGAAGGCTGCGACGCGTCCGTCGCGGAAGTACTCCTCGATCTTGTCGGCGATCGACTTGCCCACGCCCGGAATCGCCTTCAGCTCACGGGCCCCGAGGGTGGAGACATCGTCATGGCAACCGGCGATGGCGCGCGCGGCTCTTTCGTAGGCGCGGGCCTTGAAGGCGTCGCCGCCGGTGATGGCGAGAAGGTCGGCGTACTCCCGGAGCAGGGACTCGACCTCGTCGTTGGGCCGGGCCATGCGGCTACTGTAGCCGTGCGGCGACTTCGACGTGTGCTGCCGCGCGGTGCGTAGGCTCTAACCGAGCTGTCCGGCCAGTTTCCGGTCGCGGCCCACCCGTACCAGTGCCGCGGCGAAGCGGGCGAGATCGTCTTCGCGGACCAGCCCCGCCAGTTTCCGGGTGTCCTTGGGGAGACCGGCGGCCTCGGCGCCCTTGAGGGTCTTGTCGTCGAGATACGGCCGCAGCCCGGGCCAGACCTGCTGTGCCTCCCGGCAGAAGATGTCCACGCCGACCGGTCCGAGTCGTGGTACCTCACGCAGGAGTTCACGCAGCTTCGCCTGGTCACCGTTGGCCTGGTCGCGGAGTTTCCGCAGGTCACCCGAATATCTGTCGAGGATGAGCCGCGCGCCGTCGCCAAGCGCGGTCGCCGTGCTCTCGTCGTAGCGCACGTAGTGGCCGCGGCCGAGGGCGTCGACCCGGTCCTGCCAGCTCGCCTCGGCCATTTTGCGGGGTGTCCCCATGCCCGCCTTGATGAGTTCCTTGGCCGCGGCGGCCGCGATCGAGGCCTGGATCGGCGCCGACATCAGCACGGACACCACGAGCAGCTGGTACAGCGCCGACGGGGTGTCCTTCAGCTTGATGCCCGCTTCGGCCGCATAGGTCCGGCCTGCCGCGTCCAGGAGGCGTTCGACCTTGTTCATGGCATAGGTCTACCCGCGGACGCGGTGCCGAATCCCGGGTCAGGTGGGTTGACGGGTGACCGCCGCGATGAGGCGGCGCTCCGGCGTCATGATCCCTCGCAGCACCGGGTCGCTGATGAGGACGATCGGCATGACCCGTAGCGGTGAATCCGGTTGCCAGGAGGGCAATGCGTCTCGCAGCACGGTCCACGCCTGGTCCGGATGTCCGAGTTGGACGAGTTCCCTGGCGACGGCGCAGGCCCGGCCGAAGGGCTCGGGATCGGGAACCGGGTCCTTGACCAGGGTTGCGGCGAAGGCTTCCCACGCCGCGTCGTCTTGCTCGCCTTCGCCGTCCGGCCGACCGGGTAACGCCTTGATCCGGCTGCTGTACCGGGTGAGCGCCTGCGCCAAGGAGGCGGGGGGCCGGGTGTGGCCGGGCCAGGTCAGGGCCAGATACATCGGGATGAGGTCGCCGCGGAGGTGTTCGTCGTCGATGGCCGCCATCACGTGGTCGTTGCCGAGCACCCCGTTGCGCAGGGTGGCTTCGTACCAGTCGTGGGGAAAGGCGAACAGCCGAACCTGGGCGTCCAGGTAGGCGGCCACCGCTGAACCGGCGTCCATGGCCCGGTTCAGGGTTTCGTGCGCTGCCGTCACGTCACCGGCCAAGGCCAGGCGAGCGCCTTCGGCGAGCAACTCGTCAGCGCCTTCCGGATGGGCCGGCCTGCCCTCGTGGGCACGGAACCGTTCCAGGGTCGCCCGTTCGTCGGCCAGCATGGCGGCGAAGCTGTCGTATCGTTCGGGCTCGGAGCCGTCCGAGGGATGCCAGGTGTAGGCGGCCCACTCGCCGTCTACCTGGTCGGCGGGATCGAGGAACCAGTAGTCGCCGTCGTCGCTGCCACCGATCTGCAGCGCCCGCAGCAGCAGGTCGGTCTCCTCGCGGTCGTCGTCGACGAACGCACCCCACTCGTCGAGCAGGTCTTCACTGGTCTCCCGCATCCAGCCGACCTCCGCCAGCGGCACGACCCGTTCGCCGAACGGGCCGGCTTGGAGCAGGCCGTCGGTGGCTTGGTAAAAGGACCGCAGGGACGCGGGAAGCCGTTGTTCCAACCGGCTCTCGGCTTCTTCGATCGCCGTGCTGTCGGCCGGTGGACGGACGAGCCCGGTCTCCGGCAGGCCGGCCAGTTCGAGTTCTTCCTCGCTCGCCGTGGAGAACCATTGCTCGCTGTAACTGGTGACCCATTGGTGCCATTGCGATGGCGTCGTCGGCACCGCTTCGGTCACCTCCTCCGGCCCGGTTACCGGTGGAGCGGCCGCTGTCCGTTGCCGCATGAGGAAGCCGCTCAGCGGGACGGCGGCTTCGCCGGGACGCTGGTACCAGCCGAGGAAACGCGGTGGCGGCTCGGGTCCTTCCACGGTGTGCAAACGCAGCCCGCCCAGTTGCAGATGCGGCGACCCGGCGTTGCCGGTAATCCGCAGCCGATACCGTTCGCAGGTGCGGGGCCGGACAATCGTGAACATCCGCGACGTGAGCCGTCCGCCGAATCGCTCTCCATGGCGTTCGTCGAGCACGATCCATTGGTTGCCGCACAGGCCGAGCAGTTCCCAGTCGCTGGGATCCCGGTCGGGGGCGTCGTCGGCCGAGTCCAGCTCGTAGCGGACGACCGTGCGGTCCGTGCTCAGCCGGAGAGCCAGTTCCGCTCGCGGAACCGGTGCGAACCATTTCGTCGCCGCCGAGCCGTCGAGGAGATTGCGCGCCACTTCACCGGCTTCGGGGTATTCCGCCGTGGCCTGGATGTCGACCACCTTCGCGAAGTGACTGTCCTGCAGGGACGGCGCGAAGACGGCGTGCCCGCCTTCCCCGGTGGCCAACCGCCACGACAACCGGACGGGATAGCCCGTCCCGTTCTCGAACAGCAGTCGCAGCGGATTCTGCGGATGTTGCGGCAACGGCTTTTCGTTGTCGCCCTCGAACAGCAGGTAGACGGCCGGGTCCGCGGTCTCGGTCCCTTCGTCCGGCATCGGCTCGCCACGAAGTTCCCACGCCTCGCCCTCCGGCGACCGGTAGATCCCGACCAGCCCCGGCAACGTCAGCGAAGCCTCGGCGCCGGCCTCGGTGCGCCAGCCGACTTCGGTCAACGCCGCGTCCACGCCGTCCCGCTCGATCCGGACCGCGAGTTGTCCTGCTCGAGTCCAGCCCTGCGCCGCAGCCGCTGGACGCCGGAACAACTGATACCGCGGAATGATCACTCGCCTGACCCTAGCGACGCCTCCACGTCGCCACGACACCGTGTCACCGGGCTTGCACGAACAGAATGGACGCGTTTCCCGGACAGACACCCGCAGGGGCCCGTTGGGCTGGGGTCAGGCCTCACGCGTCGCGGACAGTGCCTTCAATCCTTCGGTGAGAGCGCCGGTGGACGAGCAGTGCCGGGTGGCGGCCTCGGCCATCGCCTTCCACTGGCCGGGGTCGGCGATCAGCGCCCGCACCGCGGCGGCGAGTTCGCCGTCACGCGCGCACACCACGGCCAGCCCGGCTTCGGCCATCAGCGCGGCGTTGGCCTTGCCGTGTGCGGCGATCGGCCGGTGCATCAGCACGGGCCGCCCGCAGGCCAGCGCTTCCAGGCCGGTGGCGCCTCCGGCGTTGGTGACGACCACGTCGGCCGCGACGGTGTAGGCGGGCATCTCGTCGGTCCAGCCGAGCAGGCGCAGGCGCGGTTCGCGCTCGGCCAGCGGCGCCAGCCGCCGCCGCAGGGACTCGTTGCGTCCGCACACCACCACGGGGACGACGTCGGGGTGGGCGCCGAGCAGTTCGGTGGCCGCGTCCTCGACGTCACCGAAGCCCAGCGAGCCGCAGGACACCAGCGCGATGAAAGCCCCGGCGGGCAGGCCGAGCTTGGCGCGGGCGGCCTCGGCGTCACCCGGCTGGAAGTCGCCGCGGACCGGGGGTGCGGAGACCGCGACCGGTGCGCCGGGTACGCAGCGGAGGGCGGGCCGCACGGCGCACTGGTGCATGACCAGGTTGAGGTCGATGTCGCCGTAGACCCAGAACGGGTGCGGCGCGAAGTCGGAGATCCAGGCCCCGGCAGGCACGGGCAGGCGGCCGTGCCTGCGCAGCCATTCGAGGCCGGCCGTGCCCAGCGGATAGGTCGAGATCACCAGGTCGGGGCGGATGGCGGCGACCCTGCGGGCCAGGCGCCGGCCGGCCCAGGCGCCGACGAACCGTTTGGAGGCTTCGGCGAACCATCGGTACCGCCACAGCGAGCGATAGAAGAACTCGTACAGCCACGGGGTGGTCTGCACGTTGGACACATAGATCCACCGGAACACCGGCCCGACCCCGGCCCCCATCACCTCCAGGGTGTCCAGCCAGGTCACCGACGCGCCGGGCCACAACCGCACCGCCGCGTCCTCCAGTGCGCGCCCGGTGGCGTTGTGGCCCTCGCCCATCGCCGCCGAGACGACCAGCACCCTGTTCACTTGGCTGTTCACCTGCCCCCTTCCGAAAGGACCGGGTCACCGGTCTGCCGCGCCAGCCTGGTGGCGCGGCCGGACAGCAGCACGATCCCGATAATGATCATCGCTCCCGCGACGGCTTCGCCCACCAGTGCCGCCGGGGAGGTGTCGGCCGTCTCGCCCATCCACCACACTCCCATGGCGACTCCGACGAGTGGGTCCAGGGCCGTGATCACGGCCAGCGCCGGAGTGAGGAACCGGCCCTGCTGGAAGGTGTTCTGGCTCAGCAGGAAGCCCAGCGGCCCGACCAGGCAGACCAGGTAGAGGGTCCAGTGACGGAACGGCTCGGTGAGGTCCGCGCGGGCCTGCACCGCGACGATCTTCATCAGGCCCGCGGTGACGCCGTAGAGCACCCCGGTGGCCACGGCGAGCCCGAGCACCCGGGCCGAGCCGCGGGCCAGCACGGACACCAGCAGCCCGATCAGCGTCAGCACGGTCAGCGCGACGGCCAGCGCGAAGGGCTCGGTGCCCGCGGCGGCCTGTGCTTCCTCTCCCCCACTGGGCCGCGCCATCAGCAGGAACGAGGCGAGCCCGGCGACGCAGATGAGCGAGCCCGCGGCCATCACCGCGTCGCGGCTGCGGCGTTCCAGGCGTGAGGAGAACACGCCCGCGAACATCAGCGAGGTGATCAGCAGCGGCTGCACGATGAGCAGCGGCGCGAAGGCCAGCGCGACGAGCTGGAGCGCGAGCCCCGCGCCGGTCGCGATCATGCCGATCAGCCACAGGGGCCGGTGCGCGAGGCCGCGCAGCAGGCCCGGGTCGAGGATGCGGCTGACCGCGACCTCCTTGGTGGCGCGTGCCTGTGCCGCGCTGGCCAGCCCCATGCAGGCGGCACCGACCACCGCGGCCGGAACGGCCAGCAAGAGTGAGGCACCGGTCTGGACGGCCATCGGGCGAACCACATCCGCTGTAGGCAGGGTGTCAAGTTTCCGCCGCCGACATTACAGAATTTCGGGTCCGCTCACGTCGTCCTTTCCCGCGATATCCGGTTCAGGAGATCTCCGCCACGCTCGAGGCATTCGGCGCAGATGACCGAGCCGCGCTCGGTGCAGCCCATCCGCGTCAGCGGCCTGAGGCGCCCGAAGAAGGTCCGGCGTTCGGTGCGGTCGCAGAACTCGCACGCCTGTGCGGCCGGTGCGAGGGTCAGCGCGGTGCCGCCCTGGCTGATCCGTTCCCGCCCGTCGCGGACCAGGAGCAGCCCGTCCTCCAGGCAGTCGGCGCAGATCGGGCCGCGCGGACCGGGAGCGCGGTGCTGACCCGGTCCGGGGAGCCGCCCGCAGAAGCGGCACGGGCTCGGATTCCTCCGCATGTGGTGATCACGGCCCCTTCCTCGGTGAGTCCGTAGACTTTCCCGCGATGCGACGGTTTCGATGGTGGATCGGCGCGGGAGTTCTGCTCTTCGTCGCGGTCCTGGTAGCGGTTTTCGTTCTCACCGGCCCGCCCGGCGCACCACCGGTGCGACGCCCCGGCCCGCCCGGCACAGGTCCGCTCACCATCGTCTCCCTTGGGGACAGCACTCTTTCGGGTGAGGGTGCCGGAGACTACACCGCGGAAACCAACGGCGTGAACGGCGACTGGTGCCACCGCTCGCCCAAGGCCACCGTATTCGAGACCGACCTGCCGGGCATCGCGGCCAAGGTGAATTTCGCCTGTTCCGGTGCAAACTCCGCGCAGGCCGCGCTCGGCGACGTCAAGCAGTACACCGAGCCGTCACAGGCCCGGCAACTGGCCGAGCTGGTCAAGACGCACCGGGTGTCGGCGGTGGTGGTCGCGCTGGGCGCCAACGACGACCCGCATTTCTCCCAGCTGGTCAACGACTGTTTCCAGGCCTGGTTCGTGGCCAGCAACCCGGCGTGCAGCGCGGGCATCCGGCTGTCCTGGGCCAACCGGATCGCCGCGATGGTGCCGAAGGTCGCCGGGGCGCTGGGGGACGTCAAGAAGGTGCTCGCCCAGGCCGGGTACGAGACCGGCGACTACACGCTGGTGCTGCAGTCCTATGCCGCGCCGATCGGCCCTGACATTCCCGCGAACCTGCAGAACCTCAACGGCTGCCCGTTTCGGACCGAGGATCTTCACTGGGTCCACGACGAGGCCGTGCGGTCACTGTCCGCGGGGCTCGCGCTCGCGGCCGCGCAGGCCGGGGCGCGCTTTCTGGACCTCTCACGTGCGGGCTCCGGGCACGAGGCGTGCAGCGGCGGCGCGAACCCGGCCACCGAGTGGTTCAGCAGGCTGACCCTGCATCTCAACGACCTCACCGATGCGGACCGGGCCAGTCACGCGTTGCAGGAGTCCTTTCACCCCAACGCCAATGGTCACGCGCAGATCGGCCGCTGCCTGACCGAGTTCCTGGCCACCGCGCTGCCCGCGTCGGCCTGCCTGGCCGGGGCCGACGGCAACCTGCACTCCACCGCCACCATCGCCGGTCCCGGCTGAGCGGGTGGAGACCGCCTCAGATGTCGAGTGCGGCCCGCAGGGCGATGTCGATCTGCTCCTGGACGCCCTGGTCGATCTCGGCGACGCGCTCGTTCAGCCAGGCGCGGTAGAGGCGGGTGAGGTTGAGGGTGGAGATCCAGAACCGGCTGTCCAGGGCGACTCCGAGGATGTCCTCCGGGTCGTACTCCAGGAGTTCGGTACCCAACACCCACGGCCGCTCGGAATCGTTCACACCGTCCGAGGAGAGCAGGAGCATCGTCCGTTCCCTGGCGGGATGGGTGGGCGGGTGGTAGGTCCAGATCTCACCCCTCCGCACGCAGGTCCTTCTCGGCCGCGGCGGCTTCGGCTTCGTCGGCCACCGCCAGCTCCTCGGTGTTCGTGGCGCGGGCCTGCGGGCGGTAGCCGGTGCGGACGGCCTCCCGCCGGGCCGCCTTCGACAGCCAGGACGACAGTGAGACGCCGTGCTGCCGGGCGGCGCGCTCGGCGAACTCCACGGCGGCCGCATCGAGGGATAACGTGACCTTACGTGTTGCCATACCTTTTACCCTACCGTAGATACGACTCACAACGTCGGGGAACGGCCCTCGAACGGGGTGGAAAGCACCACCGTCGTCCGGGTGGATACTTTCGCGGCTTCACGGATGCGGCGCAGCAGGTCCTCCAGCGCCCGTGGTGACTCCACGCGGACCAGCAGGATGTAGGACTCGTCGCCGGCCACCGAGTAGCAGGACTCGATTTCCTTGATGTGCTCCAGGCGCTGCGGGTAGTCGTCCGGCGCGGCGGGATCGTTGGGCGTCAGCGAAATCAGCGCCGTCAGCGGGAGGCCGATCGCCTCGCCGTCGAGCCGGGCCTGGTAGCCGACGATCACCCCGCGCTGTTCCAGCCGCCGGACCCGCTGGTGCACCGCGGAGACCGACAACCCGACCCGCTCGGCGAGATCGGTGAAGCTGCACCGGCCGTCCGCCGCCAGTTCCCGGGCGATCGCCTGGTCCAGCGGCTCCAGCGGCGCCGTCATGACTCGAGCACGACGAGCTCGTGCGGCCGGGTGTTGAGGGCTTCGACGCCGTCTTCGGTGACCACCACGATGTCCTCGATGCGGGCGCCCCACCGGCCGGGCAGGTAGATGCCGGGCTCGACGCTGAAGGCCATGCCCGGTTCGAGCGGGAGGTCGTTGCCGCCGACGATGTAGGGCTCCTCGTGGACGTCGAGCCCGATTCCGTGGCCGGTGCGGTGAATGAAGAATTCGCCGAAGCCCGCCTCGGTGATCGGCTCGCGCGCCGCGGCGTCGACGTCCTGGGCGCCGACGCCCGGGCGCACGGCCGCCACGGCGGCCCGCTGCGCCCGTTCCAGGACCGCGTAGGTCTCGGCCACGTCCGCGTCCCGGGGCTCGCCCACGGCGTAGGTGCGGGTCGAGTCGGAGTTGTAGCCGTCGGGAAGCGGCCCGCCGATGTCGATCACCACGATGTCGCCGCGCTCGATCACCCGCCCGGACACGTCGTGGTGCGGGCTGGCGCCGTTGGGGCCCGAGCCGACGATCACGAAGTCGGCGTGGGTGTGACCCTCCGCCACGATCGCGGCCGTGATGTCGTCGGCCACCTCGGCCTCGGTGCGGCCCGGCCGCAGCCACTCGCCCATCCGTGCGTGCACCCGGTCGATCGCCGCGCCGGCCCGCCGCAGGGCCTCGATCTCCGCGGCGTCCTTGCGCATCCGCAGCTCACGGACGATCGGCCCGGCCAGCGTCTGCTCGGCGTCGCCGAGCGCGGCCCGGAACGGGAGCACGTGGCGAGCGGCCGTGTTGTCGCTGACCGCCACCCGGCGTGGCTTGCCGAGCCGGTCGGCCACCATGCGGTACGGGTCCTCACCGTCGACCCAGGTCACCACCTCGACCCCGAGTTCACCGGCCGGGACGTGCGCGTATCCGGGCGCCTCCAGCTTCGGCACGACGAGGGCCGGTGCCTCGTCACCGGCCGGCAGGACCAGCGCGGTCAGCCTTTCCAGGGAGCCGCCGGCCTCGCCGATCAGGTAACGCAGGTCCGATCCCGGCGCGATCAGCAGCGCGTCCGTGCCCGCCGCGGCCGAAGCGGCGCGGGCACGGTCGAGACGGGCTCGGAGGGTGGCCGGGTCCAGGGTCTGTGGCGGTCGGCTCGACATGGGCCAAAGCGTATCCGCTCCAGGGGGCCGGGTCGTGGCAGGCTGTGTGCGTGACGTTAGCCCTGCTGGATTCCGCCAGCCTGTACTTCCGGGCGTTCTACGCGCTGCCCGAGTCGATGACCGCGCCGGACGGTACCCCGGTCAACGCGGTGCGCGGCTTCGCGGACACACTCGCCCGGATCCTCACCGACCGGCGGCCCTCCCGCCTGGTCGCCTGCCTGGACGCGGACTGGCGGCCCGCCTTCCGGGTCGAGTTACTGCCCAGTTACAAGGCCCACCGGGTCGCCGACGCCGAGGCCAACGCCGAAGAGGTGCCCGACACCCTCACCCCGCAGGTGCCGATCATCCTCGACCTCCTCGAAGCGGTCGGCCTGGCCACGGCGGAGGCCCCCGGCTACGAGGCCGACGACGTCATCGGCGCGCTCACCGAGCGCGAGAAGGCCGACCCGGTCGAAGTGATCACCGGTGACCGCGACCTGTTCCAGCTGGTCCGCACCGAGCCGTCCCCGGTGTCGGTGATCTACGTCGGCAAGGGCTGGGCCAAGGCCGAAGCGCTCGGCCCCGCCGAGGTCGCCGACCGTTACGGCGTCCCGCGGGACAACGCCGGCCCCGCCTACGCCGACATGGCGGCGCTGCGTGGTGATCCCTCCGACGGGCTGCCCGGGGTGGCCGGGATCGGGGAGAAGACCGCCGCCAAGCTCATCACCCAGTTCGGCTCGATCGAACGCCTCGTGGAGGCGGCCGGATCCGGCAGCGGCGAACTGCCGCTGAAGATGCGCCTGAAGATCTCCTCGGCCGGGGACTACCTCGCCGTCGCGCCCACCGTGGTCCGGGTCGCCGTCGACGCGCCGGTGACGCTGTCGGGCCCGGACACCGTCCCGGACCGCCCGGCGGACCCCGCGCGTGTCGCCGAGCTGGCCGAACGCTGGAACCTCGGCCGGTCCGCGCAGCGTCTGCTGGACGCGCTCGGTAATTCCTAGTTCTCCGGTATCCGTATATCCGTAGTCGAATAGGTAGTTGTGCGGTCCCGGTCACAGGCCTGTTTCGACGAGGGTGAACGGCATGACAGAGCCGTCCTGCCGTCCCGTCGCCACACCCGTGGACGTCGAAGTGGTCACCGACGACGGGGTCACCCTGCATGTGGAAATCAGCGGCAACCGTGCCGCGCCGGTCACCGTGGTGTTGTGCCACGGCTACGGGCTGAGCCTGAGCTCATGGTGCCTGCAACGCGAGGCGCTGGGCAGGCACGCCCGCGTGGTGACCTGGGACCAGCGCGGCCACGGGCTCTCCGGCTACGGCGAGCCCGGCAGTGGCGCCATCGACCAGCTGGGCCGCGACCTCTACCACGTGATCAGCCAGACCGCCCCGGTCGGGCCCGTGGTCCTGGTCGGGCACTCGATGGGCGGCATGACGATCATGGCGCTGGCCGAGCAGCATCCCGAAATGTTCGGTCACCCGGTCACCGGGGTCGCGCTGCTGGCCACGTCGGCGGGACCGGTCAACCCGAGTTTCGGGCTGCCCGCCGGCGGCGCTGTCGTCCAGCTGGCGGCGCACTGGGCCGCCGGGTGGATCGGCCCCGACCTGGTCCACCTGCTTCGCCTGGCGCGCCGCGTCCCCGGCTACCGGGAGATCGCCCGGGGCCTGGTCCGGCGGTTCGCGTTCGGCTCCCGGGTCTCGCAGCGCAAGGTCGACCTCGTGCTCGAAATGATGGAAGAAACCCATCCCTGCGCGGTGACCGACCTGTTCCAGCAGTTCCGGCCGCTGGACAAGAAGGCGGCGCTGGCCGCGCTCGGCCGGGTCAGCACGCTGGTGATGGCCGGAGAGCGCGACACGATCACGCCACCGCGTGACAGTGAAGCGATCGCCGACGCCGTGTCCGGCGCCGATCTCGTGACGCTGCCCGACACCGGGCACCTTCTCATCCTCGAGCGCTGTGGCCTGGTCAACGAGTGGCTGGTGCCCTTGGTTCTCCAGCCACCACTGGATGACGCCTGCTGATCAGACCCGTTGCGGCTCGTGCGTGTCGGCGAAGGCTTCGCGCAGCCGTTCCTCCTGCTCGATGGACAGGTTCGTGCTGATCAAGGTCGCCCCGGTGTCCCGGAAGCGGTCGAGCACGCGGTCGACGACGACTTCGGCGGAGACCACGAACAGCGCCGACGTGCCCGGGGTGACCTGCTCGCGGACGGTGTTGATGAAGTCCTCGTCGATGCCGGCGTGGGACATCGATCCGGCCAGCGCGCCGACCGCGGCCCCGACCGCCATGCCCAGCAACGGCACGAAGAAGATCAGCCCGAACAGAAAACCCCAGAACCCGCCGCCGAGCGCGCCGGCACCGGTCAGCTTGCCCAGTTCCCTGGTCCTGGGCTTCTTGCGGTCACGCGGCCATGACACATAGGCCGCGTCGATGATCCTGATGAGTTGCTCCTGCTGAAGTTTTCCCAGCTCCCCGAGCGCGTCCTCGGCGCCCGAGGCGGTGTCGAACTTCCACACCGTGAACGTGGCCATGACCATCTCCTCGCTTTCGATACCGGTGATGGCATGCACCCTGGCCACCGCCCGGGTTCGCGGCATCACCCAGGACATGTGAGGCGCATCGGCCTTTTTGTTGACACGCAAGAAGGACCGGCGGTCACGGAGGCCTCCGAACTCACCCCGCGCGGGCGAGGACCCGGCGGCCGGTTACCCCCACGATCGGGGGACGTCGGTAATCCGGCCAGAAACGGGAGGGGTTATGAGCGAGCACGCGCATCCTGGGGCCGGTACGACCGGCCGGGTCCGGCCATCGACCGCCGAGGAGGTCCCTTCGGCGTGGGTGGGCTGGGTCTGGTTCGCCGGCGCGATGATGGTCCTGCTCGGCCTGTTCAACGTCATCGAGGGTCTGGTCGCGCTGCTCAACCCCCGGTACTACGTGGTGGGCCCGCAGGGGCTGCTGGTGTTCAACCTGTTCGGCTGGGGCCTGGTGCACCTGATCATCGGCGGGCTGGCGGTGCTCGCCGGGCTCGGGCTGTTCACCGGCGCGATGTGGGCGCGTGTCATCGCGGTCGTCCTCGCGGTCATCAACGCGATCGCCCAGCTGGCGTTCCTTCCCGCCTACCCGGTGTGGGCCACCATCGTGATCGCGCTCGACGTGGTCGTCATCTGGGCGGTGACGGCGCACGGCGGGGAAGTCGCCCGCGCCCGCGAAGCCCTTTAGCGGGGGCAGGCGTCGCTTCCGGTCACCGCGAGTGTGCCCCGCTCGCGGTGACCTTCCCGTGCGTGGGCCGGGGTGGGTCAGCCCGACACGGACGCGCCCGCGCGGCGGCCCGAGAAGACACAGTCGGCGATCGACAACCCGCTCACATAGGACTCCGAGCACACGCCGACCGCCGTGCGCCCCGCCGCGTACAGCCCGGGCACGGCGGAACCGTCGGCGCGGGTCACCGCGCCGGACTCCTCGTCGACCGTGAGCCCACCCAGTGTGATCATCGGGCACGGATAGCCGCGCTTGGCCCGCAGAGAGCAGTCGAACGCGTAGTAGGGGCCGCGATCGATCGGGTGCACGTGCTCGGCATCCTTGCCCATCGCGTCGTCACGGCCCGCTCGCGCGTCGGCGTTGTAGGTGTCGATGGCGCGACGCAGCCCCTCCCGGTCGATGCCGGTCCGCTCGGCCAGTTCCTCGATCGTGTCCGCCTTGACGTGCCCGAGCCGGAACAGGTACGCCGCCTGCCACCGCTGGAACCAGAGCGTCTGATCCGGCACCTGGGCCTTCGCCTCGTCCACGATCCGCTGATCGACGATCAGGTGGGCCTCGGCGCCGCTCTGCCGCACGATGTGATCACCGATCCGCGCGCCGTAGCACAGCTCGTTGCACAGGCGTCCGCCCTCGCGGTTGACCAGCACGCCCTCGACGAGCGCGAACGGCGGGTTGAAGAACCGCCAGGCGGACACCCGGTGCATCCTGGCGGTCGCCCCGCCCACCGACTCGCCCAGCCGGATCCCGCTGCCGTCGTCGGCGATCGTGCCCAGGGACGAGCCGCCGCGGTACTCCGGCGCGTATTCGGCGAGCATCTTCCGGTTGAACACGAAACCCCCGGCGGCGAGGATCACGCCGCGCCGGGCCCGCAGTCGCCGGGTGATGCCGTGCTTGGCCTCCAGCCGCCGGATCGGTCCGTCCATGAGCTTGCCGGCGGGCCGGTAGTAGATGTTGAGCTTGCGGTTCCACCGGGACATCCACCGATGCGCCAGCCTCGCCACGACCGCTTTCCGCGGGATTTCCCGGCACTCCAGGCCGATCACGCGGCCGTCGTCATCGGTGATCAGTCCGGTCGCCGAGGTCTGTGGCCAGACGCGGATCTCGCGGCGCCGTACCGCCTGCCGCAGCGCCGCGAACAGCACCTTTCCCGAAGTGCCACGGCCTTTCGCGCGGTGACCGCGCGGTGCCGGCGGCGCCACGTCCCGGAAGGGCGGCACCGATTCGCTGCCCGAGTAGTACAGGTAGTAGTCGTTGGTGGGATAGGACGTCTTCCGGGGCGCCATGCTGCCCTCGAACGGAACACCCTGCTCGGCCAGCCACTCGAGGTTCCGCACGCTGTCCGCGCAGAACCGCTCCAGTGTGGCGTCGGTGACCGCGTCACCGGCCTCCAGCCGGAGATAGTCGAGCATCGCCTGGACGCTGTCTTCGAAACCGGCTTCCTTCTGGTACACGGTCCCGCCGCCCGCGTAGACCACACCGCCGCTGATCGCCGTCGCGCCGCCGCCGTCGAAGCGGTCCACCACGAGCACGTCGGCGCCCCGGTCGGCGGCCTCGATCGCCGCGCAGGCGCCCGCCCCGCCGAACCCCACGATCACGACATCGGCCTCGGCATCCCAGCTTTCCGGCATCCATGGCTCCTTCGCACACCGAGACAGGGCGGTCCACTCCGCCGCCGAAGTCTAGAACGTGTTCTTGTTTGTGTCGAGCAAGGAGCTTCCTAGCTGGAGGTTCGGCGAGTGCAACGCATTCCAGAAGGCGGGTCGCGTCGAGCTGGCCACCGGAGGACAGGCTCCGGCGGCTTCGGGCCCGCCCAGCCCGCGCCCGAAGCCTCGACACCGACCGCGCGGCTGATGGCCTATCTCGGAGGTTCGGTCGACATCCCGGTCCGACCGGACGGCGAGTCCTGCCGGACCGGCGCGCGCTGTTCGGCGGCTCCCGTTTTCGTCTCCGGCCCCGGGAGCTGATTCCCGCAGATGGCTGTGCACCGTCAGCCTGAGAATGACGAATTCTTCGAATATGTGCACTCCGGTCTGGTTTCCGACCGAATCCAGGGCGGGATGGCGGCCGAGCCATCGCGTGATCAGGGCGTCGACGGTTCGCTGCTCCTCGTCAGGTGGCCGGGCGCAAGCGCCGTACCTTCGCCGGACCGTCGATGGTGCCGCGGGCGATCCGGTTGGCGAGTTCTTCGAGCCGTTCCTGGGTCGTGCGATCGTCCGGTTGGTAGACCACGACCCGGGTGCGGGGGTTTTCCTGCAACAGCATCGTGATGGTGCGCAGGGACAGGTTGCCGACGTGCAGCGACCGGATGCGCTTCAACCGTCCGGGATCGGTGGACACGTCCGCCTGGTCCCACAGGCGCACGAACAGGGGTGACTCCTCGCGGAGCCGGCCGAGCAACGGCTCCCACGCCGGATCCGTGACCGACTCGCCGTAGTACGCGCGCAGTTTCGCCACGACGGCCGCGCACTCCTGCTCGTGGTCGGAGTGCCCGGCGATCCAGTCGGGATGGGTGAAATGCAGGTAGGCGCAATTGCGGTCGGCTGCAGGCAGTGCCTCGATGTCGTCGATCATGAACCGGAACGACGCGTTGTAGGCCAAGGGTTCGAACCAGGGATTCATCACCACCGCCGGATGCGGAGAGAGGCTGTCCAGCAGCGTCTGCAACTGGACACTGGTTCTTTCCCAGCTCGAGGGTTTTTCGGCGTCCGGGTGACCGCCGAGGAGGAACAGGTGCCGGCGTTCGCCGCTCGAGAGCCGTAACGCGTCCGCGATCGCTGCCAGCACCTCGACGCTCGGCTGCACGTCGCGTCCTTGTTCGAGCCATGTGTACCAACTCGACCCGACGTTCGCGAGCACCGCGACCTCCTCCCGGCGCAGGCCTTTGACCCGGCGCCGGCCTCCGCCACCGGGCAGGCCCACGTCCGCGGGGGAAAGCCGGTCACGGCGTGCGCGCAGGTACGCGCCGAGTTCGCGAGAACGAAGGTCCGCCATGCCATCGATCGTCTCACGGCGAGGCGAGGTCAAGGTGGTGGTCCGAGCACCAGCATCACGACAGTCTGGGTAGTCGCCTGCCGGCCGCGCAAAGTGATTGCCATGCAACGGACTTGGCCGATTTTCGTCGCGGCGTTCGGTGCGACGTACACGTTCAGCATCGGTAACGTGACCGCCCCGCGGCTCGGACCGGAACTGGGCGCGAGTCGCGGCGAAGTCGCGCTCGTGCTCGCCGCTTTCGCGGTGTCGTTCGCGGCCGGACTGATTCTCGCGGGGCGTCTCGGAGACCGTTACGGCCGCAGACAGCTGCTGGCCATCGGGCTCCTTGCGCTCGCGCTCACCTCGGCGCTGGCCGCGGCGGCTCCCGGACTCTGGTGGCTGGTCGCGGCACGGATCCTGCAAGGTGCGGCTTCGGCGATCGTGATGCCCCAGACGCTGGCGATCATCCAGACCTCGGCCGGTGGGCCCGCCCAGGCACGCGGCATCGCGGCCTTCACCGCGAGTTCCGGAGTCGGCACCGTGGCGGGTCAGATCCTCGGCGGTCTCGTGATGGGGCTGAGCCTGCCCTTCGCGGGATGGCGAGGAGCGGTCCTGACTTCCGCGATCCCCAGCGTGGTGGCGCTCCTGGGTGCGCGCCGGCTCCACGCTCATCCGCCGAACGGCACCGAACGGCCCGACCTCGGCGGCGCCCTCCGGGTGGGGATCCCGCTCCTGGCCCTGGTCGCCGGCCTGTCACTCGGCTCGGCGACGAGCTGGACCTGGTGGACGCTGACGCTGGTGGCACTGGGGTTGCTGGGGTTGTACGGTTTCTGGCTCAACCAGGTGCGGCGTGAGCTTGCCGGACGCCCGGTTCTCGTCGCACCCTCCGTCCTACGGCTGCCCGCGCTGCGGCTCGGCTTGGCGATGGCCCTGCTGCTCTTCGCCGCCTATGGCGCGTTCACCTATGAGTACTCGATGCTCACGCAGGTCGGCCTGGGGTTGACGCCGGTCCAGTCCGGGCTCACGCTGACCGCGTTCGCCGGGACCTTCGTGCTCACCGGACTTCGCATGCCGCACATCGTCGCGCGATTCGGCAACCGCACGATGGAACTGGCCGCCGGTCTGCTGATCGCCGGTTCCCTCGTGCTCGGCGTTGCCTCGTGGTTCACCCAGGGCAAGGGAGCGGCGACCTGGATCGCCTGCTTCGAGGTGATCGCCGTGTTCCTCGGTGCGGCGCAGGCGAGCCAATACGGCCCCCTGGTCGGGACGGTCATGGCAGCGGTGCCCGATCGAGTCGCGGGCCTGGCCGGGGGCTTGTTCACGACCGCGCAACAGGCCTCGCTGGGGCTCGGCATCGCCACGATCGGCGGGATCTTCGGCGCCCTCGCCCCATCGCAGGGCTGGGAGCACGCCTTCGCGTTCGCGCTCGGCATCCAGGTTGTCACCACCGCGCTGTTCTGGATCCTCGCGCGGCGCCTCCGCACACGACCGCGCGGCTTTGACGCCCACATCGCTCCGGGCACCCGCCATAACACCGAGATGGTCGATTGACCCGGTCACCGGTACCCACAGTTTTTCCACCAGTCACCAGAAGAAAGGCAATTCATTCATGATCAAGATGGTCATCACGCTGAAACGTCGCGAAGGCATGACGCACGACGAGTTCAAGCATTACCAGAAGAACATCCATCGACCGCTGCTCATGTCGATCCCGGAATCGGAGAAGTACATCCGCCGGTTCGTCGTCTCCTACCCCGTGCCGGCGGAGAAGTACCCCGCCTCCGAATACGATTCGGTGGTCGAGGCCTGGTTCGACAGCATGGCCGACCTCGAAGCCCTGTTCTTCAGCGACAACTTCCTGACCATCGTCGACCCGGATCACGAAAATTTCATCGACCTGTCGGCGTTCGGGCGAATCATCTGCGAAGAGGACGTGGTCATCGGCCGCAACCAGCTTGACGGCTCATGAGGCCGGCGTCGGCTGTCCGCGAGGTCGAGGGTGACTTTCGACAGTGGACAGCCGACGCACGTCAGCAGGTAACCGTCGGCTTTCTGGTGCGGCGTCAGGCAATTCGGCTCGCTCTGGTGTCATCGGACCGCCCTTCACAGCCGCCTCACAGCGACTTCCCCGGCTTTCCTCAGGATCGGTGGGGAATCTAGGCTTTACCGGGCCTGGGAGTGCCCGGCAAAGGAGTTCCGATGCCAGATCAACCTGCTCAACCGAACCCTGAGGAGAAGCCGCACGCCAACGCGGCATCCGAGGCCGCTTCGCAGACCGAAGGCCAGGCCACTCAGGAAATGCCCGCCTCGGCGCCGCCGCCCTCGTTCGCGCCGCCTCCGTCCCACGCGGCCTCTCCGCCGCCGTACGCCACCGCGCCGCCACCCGGCGGTTTTCAACGGTTCGTCCGGCACCGCGCCACGCATCTGGTGGCGGCGGGACTGGCCGGGGTGATCATCGGGGGTGGTGCGGTCGCACTCGCCGATCACATCGGGGGCCCGGGACCCGGGTGGCGGGGCGGGCCTCCGCCCGCCGCGCGCTACCACCACCCCGGCACGGGGCCTGGGTCGGGTCCGGGACCCGGCTGGCACTGGGGGCCGTGAGCGCGACGGACCGGCCGGAAAGTGTCATCGCGGAATAGGCTCTCACCGCGGAGGATGCGAAAAAGTTACCGGACCACTCTACCGGTTGACAATTTTTCCGAATGCGCACCAGAGCGTTAAAGTGGTGAAGCGGCCGCGCGAGCCGGGACCCCGCCCGCAGGCCGTCCAGCTTCTCACCGAGGTGCCGGAATGGGCCGTACGGGGCGGCGGCAGCCCGGTCGCGAGCCGGTCGGAGTCCGGCACGCCGTTTGTTCACCGGTGAATTCTTTCACCGGTGAACAAACGGAAAAGAGCGCGGTTCCCGGGTCAGGATTTTCGCCGCCGCGACACGAACCCGCCGATCACGACCGCCACCGCGACGACGGCGAACGTGATCGCCAACCGTGGCACCGGGTCGCGATCGTGCAGGCCGGGCAACGGCGGTGTGCCGTAGGCCCGCCACAGCAAGGGCACCGCCAGCAGCGCCAGCACGGTGCTGACGACCAGTCCGACGGTCAGCGGCAACCGCCAGCCCGGCGGGGCCAGGCGCGCCACGGCGAACCCGGCCAACCCGCAGACCGGTGCGACCACGGCATCGTGCACGACCGGGCCACCGAGCAGCCACCCCGCCGCCACCAGCGCCTGCCCGGGCGCCGGCACGGCGAACCCCGCCAGCAACACGGCACCCCAGGCCAGACCCGCCAGCCCGGCCACCGCCAGGACCACCCGCGCGATCCTCATCGCACCTCCAACCGGCCGACCCACTTCGTCTGCAGCACGCCCGGCCGGTTCGGCGCGATGACCCGGCACGGATATCCGTGATCGAGATCGAGCACCTCGCCGTTGAGCCGCAACGCCAGCAGGGTGAGCGGATCCGCGGTGTGCGTTCCGGGCAGCACACTGCTCGCGTAGATTCCGTTGCGCTCCAACGACGTCACAGCCACCTCCGCCCCCGGTTCCGCGCCCACCACGCGCAAGAGGTCCGCGATCGCGACCCCGCTCCACTCGGCCTGCTGACTCCAACCCTCCACGCACGCGATCGGCAACGTGGCCGTGGTGTGCGGTAACCGGTTCAAGTCGGCCAGAGAGAGCCGGGTCAGACCCGAAGGCGCGACCACTTCGAGCCGCCAGTCGTTCGCCGTGGCCACTCCGACGACACCAGCCCCGGCCGCGCTCCGGTTCACCGGAACCCCCTGCGGTCCCTCACCGCGCCACGACAACACCGACACGGGACGCAGCCACGGCACCGTCACCCCCGCGGTCGCCACCACCGCGACCCCGGTCGCCAACGCCGTGGTGCCGAGAAAAGCCCGGCGGGACACCCCGTTGCGCTCGCGGTCCGGCTCCGGCTCGTCCCGGCGGCGGCGCAGTCCGTCGCGGAGGACGGGCAGCTTCACCGCCACGTGCATCAGGATCGAACCAGCGGCCACCCACGCCACGGCATAGTGCACCTGCGGGAAGTAGAAGTTCCACGGGTAGTTCTGCGCCACGTTGAACAAACCCGTGGACAACTCGAACAACGCCGACGCCGACAACACCAGGATCGACCCGCGTTCGATCGCGTGGAGCACCGACCGCACGACCGGACGAGCGAAAAGCTTCGGGTAGACGTTCCACAGTTTCGCGCCCAGCAACGGAATCGACGCGATCCCCGAAATCACGTGCAGGCCCTGGGTGACCCGGTACAACCCGGCCGGACGGCTCGGCCAGACGAACCACGGCGGCGGATGCTGCACGAGATGGCTGATCAGCCCGGTCACGAAACAGATGGTGAACGTCAGCGCCAGCATCAGCCCCAGCCTGCTGGTCACCGCCACCGAAAGGCGTTCTCTCACACCGTGACACGCTAAGTCCACCGTGGACGGTGTGGAAGCGTTGCGATGCTTACCGAATCCTGACGCCGCTCCGCCGGCCCGCGCGGCACGCGGGCCGGCGGACAAACTAGAGCGCGCGCTCCAGGTGACCGGTGAGCAGCCGGGTGAACCGCGCCGGGTCGGCCAGTTCGCCGCCTTCCGAGAGCAAGGCCATGCCGTAGAGCAGCTCCACGGTCTCGGACAACCCCGCCTTGTCCTCCCGCTCGCCGAAGGCCTCACGCAACCGCGTCACCAGCGGATGCCCGGGATTGAGCTCGAGGATCCGCTTGATCTGCGGCAACTCCTGCCCCATCGCGCGGTACATCTTCTCCAGCGTCGGGCTGACCTCGTGCGTGTCACCCACGATGCAGGCGGGCGACGTGGTCAGCCGCGAGGACAGCCGCACCTCCTTGACGTGATCCGCCAGCGTCGTGGTCATCCACGACAACAGGTCGGAAAAGTCCGCCTGCCGCTCCTCCGCCTCCTTCTTCTCGTCCTCCGTGCGAAGATCGACCTCGCCCTTGGCGATCGACTGGAACTGCTTGCCCCCGAAGCCGGGAACCGCGTCGATCCACATCTCGTCCACCGCGTCGGTGAGCACGAGCACCTCGAACCCCTTGTCCCGGAACGCTTCCAGGTGCGGAGAGTTCTCGATGAGCGCACGCGACTCGCCGGTCATGTAGTAGATGTGCTCCTGGCCCTCCTTCATCCGCTCCACGTACTGGGCCAGCGTGGTCTGCTTTTCCGGATCGTGCGTGGAATCGAAGGAGGCGATCTCCAGGATCGCGTCGCGGTTCTCGTAGTCGTCGAGCAGGCCCTCCTTCACCGCGCGACCGAACTCCTGCCAGAACGTCCGATAGGAGTCGGGCTTGGCGGTCATCATGGACTTGACCGTCGAAAGCACCTTCTTCACCAGGCGACGGCGCATCAGCTGAATCTGGCGGTCCCGCTGCAGGATCTCACGGGAGACGTTCAGCGAAAGATCCTGCGCGTCCACCACGCCCTTGACGAACCGCAGGTACTCGGGCATCAGCTCGGCGCAGTCGTCCATCACGAACACCCGCTTGACGTAGAGCTGCACCCCGCGCTTGCGCTCGCGCATGAACAGGTCCAGCGGCGCCCGCGACGGAATGAACAGCAACGCCTGGTATTCGAACGTCCCCTCCGCCTGAAGGCGAATGGTCTCCAGCGGGTCGTTCCAGTCGTGGCTGATGTGCTTGTAGAACTCGGCGTACTCGTCCTCACCGACCTCGCTCGCCGGGCGCGCCCACAGCGCCTTGCGCGAGTTGATCGTCTCCGGCTCGCCGCCGTCCTCACCCGCGAGCCGGACCGGCCAGGTGATGAAGTCGGAGTAACGCTTGACGATCTCGGTGAGCTTCGCCCGCGAGGTGTAGTCGTGCAGATGCTCTTCCTCGTCGGCGGGCTTGAGATGCAGGGTGACCGCCGTGCCCTGCGGGGCGTCCGCGACCGGCTCGATCGTGTACGTGCTCTCGCCGCTGGACTCCCACCGCACACCCTCGCTCTCACCCGCCCGCCGCGTCACGAGGGTGACCTTGTCCGCCACCATGAAGCTGGAATAGAAACCGATGCCGAACCGGCCGATGAGATCCTGTGATCCCGCCGCGTCCTTCGATTCCTTGAGCTTGCGCAGGAACTCCGCCGTCCCCGACTTGGCGATGGTGCCGATCAGCCCGACCACCTCGTCACGGGTCATGCCGATGCCGTTGTCGCGAACCGTGAGCGTCCGCCGCGCGGAATCCACTTCGAGCGCGACGTGCAGATCGCTGGTATCGGCGGGCAGGTCCTTGTCCCGGAACGCTTCCAGCCGAAGCTTGTCCAGCGCGTCGGAAGCGTTGGAAACCAGCTCCCGCAGGAAGGTGTCCTTGTTCGAATAGATCGAATGGATCACCAGCTGGAGCAGTTGGCGCGCCTCGGACTGAAACTCCAGGGTCTCCGCCTGAGCGGTCACGTATCCCCCTTTCACCTAATGATGGAACGGCACGGAATCTTACCGAAACCCGCCCTCATCGCGGCGTTCGTCATCCTCGAGCCGCCGCCGGAGACTGGTGATCTCGTCCTCGGCGGCCGCGAGCCGGTCCTGCAGGCCGACGATACGGGCCGCGGACGCCAGCGTGTGCCCCTCGTCGAGCTGCTCCCGCACCCGCACCACCAGAGCGAGCTGGCGCCGTGAATACCGCCGGTGCCCGCCGTCCGAACGGTCCGGCCGGACCACGTCGGCGGCGTCGAGGCTGCGCAGGAACGCCTCCTGCACTCCCAGCATCCGGGCCGCCTGCCCCGTGGTGAAGGCGGGATAGTCCTCGTCGTCGAGCTTGCCAAGTCCGGTCACAGTATTCCTCCGCGAGTCTGCGCGCCCCGCGATCGGGGCGGCAGGGCGCCCCTCACCGGCACGCGTCGCTCGTCGATCACACACTACAGGCTATCTGCAGTGTCCGCTTGACACAATCTGCAGTGCGCGCTATAGAAATAGGTGAGCGCCCACCACGGGCGAGCGGCACCCCGAGCCATCGGCGGAAAGCGGCAAACGGGCCCTGCGGGCCTGGCATGTACTGAGAGCGAATCGGAAAGGAGAAGGAGGTCATGGTCATGTTGATGCGAACCGACCCATTCCGTGAACTGGACCGGCTGACCCAGCAGTTTTTCGGCGCGACCGGCACGAACACACGCCCGGCCGTCATGCCGATGGACGCCTACCGTTCCGGTGACGACTACGTCGTGTGCTTCGACCTGCCCGGGGTCACGCCGGAATCGATCGACCTCGACGTGGAACGCAACGTGCTCACCGTCAAGGCCGAACGCCACCTCGCCTACGGCGAGCAGGCCGACGTCCAGGTCGCCGAACGTCCGCGCGGGGTGTTCTCCCGGCAGTTGTTCCTCGGCGAAAGCCTGGACGCCGAGCACATCCGCGCCGACTACGAGGCCGGCGTGCTCACCATCCGGATCCCGGTCGCGGAACAGGCCAAGCCACGCAAGATCGTCATCGGTGGCGGCGAGGAAGCCAAGCAGATCAAGTCCTGATCCGGAGCCGGGACCGGCCCCCACACGAAAATCGGCAGGCCGTTCCCGGGCAGCAGTGACAGGTCCACGGGGTCCGGCCCCGCCACCGACGGGGCCGGACCGTCTTGCCTCCCGAGACGAACGATGAGCCCGATGGCCGATCCTTACGCCGTTCTCGGTGTCTCCCGTGACGCCACACCAGCGGAGATCACGGCCGCGTACCGGCGGGCCGTGCGCGCGTGCCACCCTGACACCGAGCATCCCGATCCTGGCAGGCTTGCCGCCGTCATCGCCGCGTACCGGATGTTGCGCGCCAAGCAGGAGGACGCGGGGAAGGCATCAGCCGAGTCGTCGACTTCCGGCAGCACCAGCATCCCCGTCCGGGTCCACCGCCGGCCTTCGCCGCGCGGGCCGGACCTTCGAGCGGGTCCGGCCCGCCACGATCCCTGAGACTGCGGCCCCGGGCAAGACGCGCCATGCTGGAGTCGCACCGTCGAGGCAGCGGGGGAGCAACTGATGAACGTCACCTATCGCAGGATCTACGAGGAGGCTTCGCCGTCGGACGGCACCCGCGTGCTTGTCGACCGCGTGTGGCCGCGTGGGATGCGCAAGGATTCCGCTCGGCTTGACGAGTGGATGCGCGATGTCGCCCCGTCGACCGAGTTACGGCGGTGGTACGGCCACGATCCGGACCGGTTCACCGAATTCCGCCGCCGCTACTTCGCCGAACTACGCGAACCGGAGCGACGGGACGCGGCCGAGCGGTTGCGCGAACTCGCCGAAGAACACGACCTCACCCTGCTGACCGCGACCCGGGATGTCGACCACAGCCAGGCGGCGGTCCTCGCCGAATGGCTCCGGACTCACTCGTAGGCGGCACCGTCGACGTAGCCGGCGAGAATCCCCATGGCCGCGGTCAATTCACCCGCTTCTTCGCACACACAATCGGGCATTTGCGCGGAAAGAACCTGTGGCACCATGGGAAACCGTGGTACCGAAAGTGGCATCCGGCCGTTTTCGTTGTCCGAAGGGATGAACATGGCCGCCCTCGCCGATGACCAGGGAAAGACGGAACTGGTCGTCCTTCTCGATGACGAACTCGTACCGGTGGGGGCCGCGCCGAAGGCGACCGTGCACACCGCGGACACTCCCCTGCACCTGGCCTTCTCCTGCTACGTCTTCGGGCCCGACGGGCGCGTGCTGCTGACCCGCAGGGCGATCGGCAAGAAGACCTGGCCCGGAGTGTGGACCAACTCCTTCTGCGGACATCCCGCTCCCGGTGAACGTGAGGAAGACGCCGTCATGCGGCGGGCGCGGCAGGAACTTGGCCTCGCGATCACCGATCCGCACGTCGTGTTGCCGGATTTCCGCTACAGCGCCGTGGACGCGAGCGGGGTGCGGGAGAACGAATTCTGCCCGGTATGGACGGCCACAGCCGATTCGGACCCGGTACCCGAACCCGGCGAGGTGTGTGAGTGGCGCTGGCTCGACTGGGCCGATCTCGTGGACGCGATCGAACGCACACCGTTCGTGTTCAGCCCATGGGCCCAGTTGCAGGTGCCACGCCTGGATTCGGCGAGATCGCGGGTCGCGTAGTCCTGACCCCCGCCCGGACGGTGTCACGCCAGCAGCAGAACGCCCAGCACGATCAAGGCCAGCACCTTGACCGACTCCAGCGCCACATAGACGTGATGGGCCCGTGAACGCGGCACGGACTCCCCCGCCAGGACGCGGTCCGAACGCCGGTTGAGCCGCGGCCGGACTCCGCCGAGTTGCCCGGCCAGGATCGCGACCGCGACCGCCATCACCACGACCACCGCTGGCGGCGGCCCGCCCAGCACGACGGCGACGATCACGCCGGCCGCCAACGCCGACTCGACCGAGTTCAGCGCCCGGAACACGATCCGCCCGATGCCCAGGCCGAGCGGGATGGTCACGCCCGGCGCGCGGAACTTCAACGGCGCCTCCAGGAAGGAGATCGCCAGGACCATGCCCAGCCATACGAAAGTCAGTGCGCTCGCCGCGGCGGCGGACACATGGTTCACGGTGGCCTCCTTGCTCACGGGACAGCGCACCCGGCCGGCTCGCGCGGCCTCCACCGCGCCGTCCCCTGTTTTGTACGACTGAGATTGTAAATAACCTCAGGGAGTGGGTTGTACCTGCTCCAGATAGGCCAGGCACCGCGCCGAGTCGACGAACGGGTCGAGGCCGGTAACCGCGAGCGGGGCCCGCACCTCCTCGAGCACGCCCCGGATCACGCCGAGATGCAGCGAACAGACCACCTCGCGGTGTTGCTGGGCGACTTCCCGGAACGGACAGTGCAACAACGGGATCACCGGCGTGGCGGGATCGGACACCGGCCCGGGCGCGAAGCCGGCCTCGGCCAGCACGGCCGAAAGCCGGCGCAGGGCCTCCTCGGCATCGACGTGCCGGTCCCGCGGCGGCCGCTCGACGAGGAACCGGCCCCACGCCTCGCCGGCCGCGACCGCCGCCTGCTGCGGATCCGGCACGGCCTCGGTCACCAGGCCGGTGAGCATTTCGGCCAGCAGACGGTAACTGCGCCGGCCTGCGGTCGTCGTGCCGGTGAGTGCGCGGTAGACCATGCGCGGGCGGCCCGGCCGGCTGCGGTCTTCGGTCTCCCGTTCGGCGAACCCGCGCTCGACCAAGCCGTCCAGGTGGAACCGTGCGGTGTTCGGATGCAGGCCGCTGCGTTCGGCAACGTCCTTCACCCCCAGCGAACGACCCGCCGCCCGGAGCAGGCCCAGCACCCGGGCACGGCTTTCCCCCAACGCCGCTGACGGTTCGCCGACGACCTTCCGCGCGCTCACATCCGGCGACTTTAGCCCAACAAACTCCGGAAAAAGGCGCTTTCGGCCATGGCGAGCGCCAACGTCAGGAGACCCGCTCGCTCGACTGGATCGGCGACCGCGGCAGCGGGGTGGTCGGGGAGCGCTGGGCGATGACCGCGTCGGCCGGAACGTCACTCGAGGATGACTCGTGGCCGGTCAGCACGAAGAAGTCGGTGAGAAAGCAGGCGACCTCACCGTCGGCGGTACGCCCGACCCAGGTCGGATAGTGCCCGTCGCCGCCACCGGAGGAGAACGCGACCACCAGGGGCCTGCCCTCCTCATCGGTGAGGGTGGCGGGCGCGGTGTAGTCGGTCGCCCGGACGCTCAGGCTCGTCAGCACTCGATCGGCGTAGTCGTCGCTGTCCCGGCACAGTGGCGCGATGGCGGTCGCGTCGATGAAGCCGCCGGTGCCGCCGTCGACCGGGTAGCCGAAGAACGCGTCGCCTCCGAGTCCGGCGGCGTCTTGGCGTTCGCGGACCGCCATCTCCCAGGAGACGACGGGCTCGTCCCGGACCACCAAGCGGGCCGCCGCGACCACTTCGCGCGCGTCCTCATCGGACACGGCCAGTACCAGGACCAGCGGGTACCGGCCGGGCGGGACCCGCTGGACGAAAGCGTCACCCGAGTCGTACATCGCACCGAACATGAATGGCTCACCGGCCACGACTCGTCCGGATGGCAACCACAGTGAGGCTCCCTGCCGCAGCCGGACCGTCGCCACGTCGCCGCCAGGCAGGGTGTGACGTGTCCCGGGAACGAAGAGTTGTTCGAAGTCGGGGGCGCACAGCGGCATGGGAAGACCATAGCGACCCCTGGCCGTCCACTTCGCGGTAAACACCAAAAACTGTCCGCGGAAGTCCCAAACCGGCGGGCTGGGGAGCGTAGCCGGGAACATTTCGTGACGCGAGTCGCCGATGACGTCTTGACCTCACGAACAACTGTTTCACAAATAGCGCTGGGCGGCTCGCCCAGTCGTTTGCTTCTTTTATTTTTCAATCATTGTCGGCGCGTGTCGGGCCGATCATCGGCCGCCGTATAGGGCGTTATACATCCCGGATGATGGCGTTACGCCGAACGGGTTACCGTGAGGCTATGGCCCGCTGGACGCGCGGCGAGTCTTCCCAGGTCCCGCCAACTATTGAGCCGATGCTCGCCGTCGCGGGCGACGGCGAGGTCGTGGACGATCCCCGGTACCACTACGAGTTCAAATGGGACGGCTACCGAGCCGTGATGCGGGTCGCGCCCGACGGCACCACGATGCTGACCAGCCGTAACGGCAACGACTTCACCCAGGACTACCCCGAGCTTCGCGGCGTGTTCGGTGACGGCCTCGCCGGCCGGGCGGCCGTACTCGACGGTGAGATCGTCGCGCTCGACGAGTACGGGCACCCGGATTTCACCCTCCTGCAGAACCGGCGCGCCCACCCGCAGCCGGTCAGCTACTTCGCGTTCGACCTGCTGCGGTTCGGCGACACGGTGCTTCTGCAGGAGCCGTACCGGTATCGCCGCGAACTCCTGAGCGGGCTCACGCCCGCCGATCCGAACCGCGTCGCGATCCCCCCGTCCTACAGTCACGCCGAACTGTCCGAGCAGGGCCTGACTCCGCAAGGATTGCTCGACATCGCGGCCAGGTCACAACTGGAGGGTTTGATCGCGAAACTTTCGGTGTCCAGGTACCACCCGGGCCGCCGGAGTCACGTCTGGCTGAAGTACCCGCTCATCCAGACCCAGGAGGTCGTGATCGGCGGATGGCGGCCCGGCCGTGGGCGCCGGGCGGGCGTGCCGGGAGCGCTGTTGCTCGGCGCGCACGACCCGGGCACCGGAGACCTCCTCTACATCGGCGATGTCGGTACCGGGTTCACCGAGCGCGCGCTCGACTCGCTCGGTGAGATGCTGTCACCCCTGAGCCGTCCGGCCAGCCCGTTCGCCAACGAGGTTCCGCGTGACCGGGCGCGTCACGCGCGCTGGGTTGAACCCCGGCTGACCGGGGAAGTCGTGTACCGCCGGTTCACCAGGGACCGGCGGCTCCGCCACACCGCGTGGCGAGGCCTCCGCCCGGACCGTGACACGAGCGAGATCGTCGTCCCGCGGATCGGCTGAGTTCGCGGGACTGGGCCCGCGAACCCCAGGAACAGAGGAGCATCGGAGCGTGGCGGAAGACCGGGTCACCGTCGAAGTCGGCGGCCAGCGGCTCACACTGTCCAACTTGGACAAAGTGCTCTACCCCGCCGAGGGGTTCACCAAGGCAGCGGTGATCACTTACTACACGCGGATCGCCCCTGTGCTCCTCCCTCACCTGAAGCACCGGCCGGTGACGTTCGTTCGCTACCCCGACGGTGTCGGCAGCGGCCAGTTCTTCGAAAAGGACGTCTCGCGGCACGCTCCCGGCTGGGTCCGCACGGCACGGCTCGACAGCATCGGTTCCCGCGGCCGCGGCGAGGAGATCGACTACCCGCTGCTCGACGACCTGCCCGCGCTCGTGTGGGCGGCCAATCTCGCCGCGCTCGAGTTGCACGTGCCGCAATGGACGACCGGCCGTGACGGTCACCGGCAACCACCCGACCGTCTGGTGTTCGACCTCGACCCCGGCTCGCCGGCCACCATCGTCGAATGCTGCCGCGCCGCCGAACGCCTCCACGACATCCTCGCCGAGGACGGTCTCACCCCGCTCCCCAAGACCAGCGGCTCGAAGGGCCTCCAGGTGTACTGCGGGGTGCGCACCCGCCGCCCCGAACGCACCTCCGAATACGCCAGGGCACTCGCCGGACGGCTCGCCCGGGAAACCCCGGACCTGGTCACGGCCAGGATGACGAAGTCACTGCGCACCGGGAAGATCTTCGTCGACTGGAGCCAGAACAACCCGGCCAAGACGACCGTCGCCCCGTATTCGCTGCGGGGACGCGAACGGCCCACCGTGTCCACCCCCGTCACCTGGGACGAGGTGCGCGCCTGCCGCCACCCCGATGACCTGGTGTTCACCGCCGCCGACGTGCTCGACCGGGTCGAGGAGAACGGCGACCTGTTCGCCGGCCTCGCCGAAACGCGGGTGGCACTCCCCTCCCCCGCCCGCTGATTCTTCCCCGCCTGGTCTGGAATTTCGCGCCTGATTGCTCAAAACTGGCCGAGGACCGCACGAACTCAACGGCGAGACGGAGGCGAAACATGAGCAGGTTGCGATTCGGCGCGTTCCTGGCACCGTTCCATCCGGCCGGCGAGAACCCGACGTTGGCGATACAGCGCGATTTGCGCCTTGCCGAGCATATGGACTACCTCGGTTACGACGAACTGTGGATCGGTGAGCACCATTCGGCCGGTAGCGAAATCATCGCCGCGCCGGAGATCTTCATCGCCGCCGCGGCCGAGCGCACCAGGAACATCAAACTGGGCACCGGCGTGACCTCGGTGGCCTACCACAACCCGCTGTGGGTCGCCGACCGGATGGTCATGCTGGACCATCTCACGCGCGGTCGTGCGATGTTCGGCGCGGGCCCGGGATCCCTGCCCACCGACTCGGCGATGATCGGACTCGATCCGACCGACACGCGCGAGCTGCTCGACGTCAACTTCGACATCATCATGCGGTTGCTGGCCGGCGAAACCGTTTCGGCGGAGACCAAGACGCACCGGCTGATCGAAGCCCGGCTCCAGTTGCGGCCCTACACCGAGCCCTGCTTCGACATCGCGGTCGCGGCCGTCGCCTCCCCGACCGGCCCGCGCCTGGCCGGGCGGTACGGCACCGGGCTGCTGTCGATCGGCGCGACCCTCACCAAGGAGGGGTTCGATGCCCTCGCGCACCACTGGAACGTCGTGGAGGAACGCGCGGCGCACTACAAGCGGCCGGCGCCCGACCGGTCCCAGTGGCGGCTGGTGGGACTGATGCACATCGCCGAAACCCGTGAGCAGGCCTACCACGACGTCGAGCACGGCATCGAGCAGTGGTTCCGGTACTTCCAGCGCGTCGCCGCGTTCCCGCAGATGAGCGTCGAAGGCAACGGGCTCAAGGAGATGATCGACTTCATCAACGAGGCCGGTGTCGGCGCGATCGGCACACCGGCCGACGCCAGGGCGCAGGTGCAGCGACTCTGGGACCAGTCGGGTGGCTTCGGCGCGATGCTGCTGATGGCGCACGAATGGGCCAATCCCGAAGCGACCCGGCGCTCGTTCGAATTGATCGCCCAGCACGTCATGCCCCATTTCCAGGGCAAGAACGACGGTCAGGGGCTCAGCCACGCCGAATCCACCCTGGCCGCCAAACGAACCGCCGAGGAAAGGCGTCCGGGATATGCCCAGGCACAGCTCTCGGCGGTCGAGCACATGACCGAGAAATACGCGCAAGAGGTCGCCGACAAGAAATCGTGACTGTTCTCGGTGGGAGCCGGTTTCGTGGGACCGGCTCCCACCGAGTGCACGACCTGGCCACCCGAAACCGATCGCGCGCGCTTTGAAACAGAACACAGTCCAGGCCGATCGTGGCTTCAAGCAAGAACCCGGCAGCACTCGTGGTCCGCCGTGCGTTGTGCCGCATGACCGGCGCCGCGGTGCCGGTCACGCGGCACAGTCCGCGTTGTTCCGAGGTTACTGGTTCAGTCCAGCGATGGACTCGACCATTTCCGGCAAGAGGTGCACCTCTCCGGCGGCCACGTTCTCCCGCAGGTGAGCGGGGTCGGACGTGCCCGGAATCAACAGGGTTCGCGGATAGGACGCCAGCAGCCAGGCCAGCCCCACCTGCGCCGGCGTGGCACCCAGCGAGGCCGCGATTTCGACCACGACCGGGTGCTCGCTGACCTTGGCGAACCCGGGAAAGGCCGAGCCGAGCGGGAAGAACGGGACCCAGGCGATGTCGTGTTCGCGGCACACGTCGAGCACCGCCTCACTCGACCGGTCCAGCGCGCTGTAGGAGTTCTGCACGCAGACGATGCCCGCGGGCAGGGCTTGGCGCACCTGGTCCGCGTCGACGGCGGACAACCCGATCCCGCCGATCTTTCCCTCGTCCCGCAGCGCGATGAGTTCCGCCAGCTGGCTGTCGAGATCGACCAGTTGGTCGCCTTCGGCCACCAGTCCGGGTGGGGAGTCCGTCCGGCGAAGGTTGACCACGTCCAACCGCTCGGCTTTCAGCGTGGAAAGGTTGGCCTCCACGCTCGCGCGCAACTCTTCGGGCCGCTGAGCCAGCACCAGACCAGCCGTGCTGTCGTGCCGGGCGCCCACCTTGCTCACCAGGACCAGCTCCCGCGAATAGGGGTGCAACGCCTCGCGAATCCGCTGGTTGGCCGTGCCCGGCCCGTAGAACTCGGCGGTGTCGATGTGGTTGACGCCGCTGTCGACCGCCGCGCGCAGCACCGCGATCGCCGTCTCCTTGCTGGGCGTCTCCCGGCCCCGCACCTCCCCGAGCTGCATCGCCCCGAACCCGACCCGGGCGACCTGCCGCCCGGCCAGTGTGATGGTCCCTCCCGGGGCCTGCGAGGCGCTTCCGGCGCTCGTCATGTGAGAACTCCCGTCCGTCATGGCATAGGCTTGCCGAGGAGTACCGGAGGTTCCTCCGGTACGGCCCCGACCCTAGCAGAAACGGAGGGCCCTCCGATTAGTCCCGTCAGCAAGAGTGTGCGCACCGATGCCCGGCGCAACCGGGAACGTCTCGTCGAGGTCGCACGCCGGTTGTTCACCAGCGAGGGCGGCGGCAAGGTGCCCCTGGAAGCCATCGCCCGCGAGGCTGGCGTGGGAATCGGCACCCTCTACCGCCACTTCCCCACGAGGGAGGCCCTGATCGAGTCGGTCTACCGCGCGGAGAGAAGCCTGCTGTGCGCCCGCGCGGCCGAACTCCTCGAATCACAGCCGCCCGAGAAGGCCCTCCGAACCTGGATGGACCGCTTCGCCGACTACATGGCGACCAAACGAGAGATGGCCGACGCCATCCGGGAGATGATCGCCTCGGGCACCGTGACCTCCGCAGAGGCACGCGAGGAACTGTCCGTCGCCGTCCAGAAGCTGCTCGACGCCGGCGCCGCCGCGGGCACGCTGCGCGGAGACATCCCCGCACAGGATGTCGTGGTCAGTCTGGTCGGCATCTTCCTCGCCTGCCGGGAGCCGGAGCAACGCGAGCAGGCCGGACGGCTGTTGGACCTGCTGGCCGACGGCCTGCGCTCCCCCGCCATGTTGACTTCGAGCGAGCTGGAGGTTCTACCGTCGCCTCATGAGCGGCGAACCCCTTGAGCGGTTGCAAGCGTTATTGGACGACAGCGCGAAACGCGCGGGGAAACATCTGCGCTCGACATTCGAGATACCGGATCGCACGCTCACCGCGGGGCAGCTCATCCGCTACCTGGAGAAACCACGGTCGGTTGCGCTGGCAACGGTCTCGGCGCGGAACGAGCCCCGAGTGGCGCCCGTGGATGCCGTCTTCCATGACGCCGCTTTCCACATCCCCACGGTGTCCGACGCTGCCCGGGTCAACCACATCACACGTCAGCCCGCCGTGAGCGCGACGCATTGGATCCCGGACGAGATCGCCATCATCGTGCACGGCACCGCCACCGTCCTCGACGCCGATTCCGCCGAGCTGGACAAGCTTTACCACGCTTCGTGGTGGAGGCCAGTTCGTGAAGAGGGACGTGGCGTCTACCTGAGGATAGAGGCTGATCGCATGTTCGCCTGGGCCCGCGACACCACGAAGTATCCCGCCTGAGAACGCGGAGCTCATAAAGCGGAAACGAAAAGGCGAACGGCGAGAACGATAATGAAGCCGTTCCCGGCCAAGGCGGTGAGCAGGCGGCCCCGGTCGCTGACGAGCACGCGGCCGACGACCGCGCCTCCCAGGGCGAGCACCGCCTGCCAGCTCGCCGACGCGGCGAACGCCGCCAGAACGAAGACCGCGGCCCTCGGCGGCGACCAGGTTTGCTGCTGGGCGAGGATCAGCGCCGCGAAGTACACGATGGTCAGCGGGTTCAACATGGTCAGCCCGAACAGCTCGAGATAGGCCCGCAGCGGCTTCTTCCCGTTGCCATCGAGGCGTGCGTCGACACCGGGCCGGCGGAGCGCGGCGACGACCCCCTTTACGCCGATCAGGACGAGGATCAGTGCACCGGCCCACTGCATCGGGCGAGCCACGGGTCGTAGCAGGGTGATCAGCGCTGCTCCCGCCAGTGCCGCGAGCAGCGCGTAGACCCCGTCGGCGGTGGCGGTGCCCATCGCGCCGGCCAGGCCGGTGCGCAGTGATGTCCGCGCCGACAACATGATGATCAGCACGGCCATGCCGCCGACCGGTATCGCGATACCGTAGCCGGCGACCAGCCCCGCTATGGCAGCCTCCGTCATTCCGGCCCTTCTTCGAGTGCGGGGGATGTTCCCGCATGAAACCGGTGACAGAAGCCGAAGGCAATCGAATTTGCCGGTCAGCCGACCGACGGGCCCATGCCCAGCGACTGCGGGGTGCTGGCGTCGGGTGAGGGCTGATGCAGGCCCTCGTCCAGCGGGCCGTGCTCGGTCATCAGCGCCCGGCTGCCACCCCAGGGCGTCTGTTCCTCGGCGACCAGAGAGTTGGTGGTGAGCAGCAGGCCCGCTACGGAGGCACCGTTCCGCAGCGCGGAGCGGCACACCCGCAAGGGATCGATGATGCCCATCTCGACCATGTTGCCGTACCGGTCCAGCAGCGCGTCGAACCCCTCGTCATCACCCAGGTGCCTGGTGTGCTCCACCACTTCCCGCGCCGGATAGCCGGCGTTGCTCGCGATGAGGTAGGCAGGTTCGCTCAGCGCGCGCCGGACGATGTCCGCCCCGGTCGCGTAGTCGCCTTCGAGGTCCAAATCGGACAGTACGTTCTCCGCGTGCAGCAAGGCCGCACCGCCGCCCGGCACGATCCCCTCCGCCATCGCGGCCCGGGTCGCCGACAGCGCGTCCTCCACCCGGTGCTGCAGTTCCTTCAGCTCGGCCGGGGTCGCCGCGCCGACCCGGATCACCGCCACCTTTCCGGTGAGCGCCCCGATCCGTTCGGTCAGAACGTCCTCGTCGATCCCGAACCGGGCGCGCTCGAGTTCGGCTCGCAACTGGTTGACGCGGAACTCGACGTCCGACACCGACCCCGCGCCACCCACGACCGTGGTGCTGTTCTCGTCGACCCGGACCTGCTTCGCCCGGCCCAGGTGTTCCAGCGTCATGGTCTCCATCGTGACCCCGGACTGGCGGGAGATCACCGAGCCGCCGACCACCGCGGCGAGGTCCTCCAGCTTGTGCAGCCGCCGGTCACCGAACCCGGGCGCGCGCACCGCGACCGAGGTGAAGGTCCCGTTGACCTGGTTGTGGACCAGCATGCTCAACGCCGAACCCTCCACGGTCTCCGCGATCAGCACCAGCGGGCGCGGTGCCCGCATGATCTTGTCCAGCACCGGCATCAGCTGCCGCACGTCGGTCACCTTTTCCGCCGACATGAGGACGTACGGATCGTCGAGCACCGCCTCGAGCCGTCCGGGATCGGTGACCAGGTAAGGGGAAAGGTAACCGTTGTCGAATTCGAACCCCTCCACGAATTCGACGGTCATCCCGATGTCGGCCGACTCCTCCACCGTCACCACGCCCGTGTCGCCCACCGTGTGCAACGCCTTCGCGATGACCGCACCGACCGCGTCGTCGTCATTGGCGGAAATCGCCGCGACCCGCGCGTAGTCCTGTTCGCTCAGCACGGGATGCGCGGCCTTCTCCAGATGATCCACCAGCCTGCCCACCGCACTGTCGATGCCGCGCTTGACCAGAACCGGGTTCCCGCCCGCGTCGATGGCCTCCATGCCCTCGCGCACGATCGCCTGCGCCAGCACCGTCGCCGTGGTCGTCCCGTCACCCACCACGTCGTTGGTCTTGATCGCCGCTTCCTTGACCAGCTGCGCGCCCATGTTCTCGAACTGATCCTTGAGATGGATCTCGCGCGCGATGGTCACGCCGTCGTTGGTCACCACCGGCGAACCGGTGATCTTCTCGATGATCACGTTGCGTCCCTTGGGACCCAGCGTCGACTTCACCGATTCCGCCAGCTTGTCCACTCCGGACAGCAGAAGATCCCGCGCCTGGGCGCCGAAACGCAGTTCCTTGGCCATCGTGCGTGCTCCCTGTCGTGTTTCCGCGATTTTCCTAGGGGGTGAGAATGGCCCGGCCCCGCACACGTCCGGCGTCGAGATCCGCCAGCGCGTCGAGCGCCCCGTCGAGCGGGTACTTCCGGGTGTGCAGGGTCACCTTGCCCGCCTGCGCCAGCACCATCAGCTCGGCGAGATCGTTGTAGGTGCCCACCAGGTTGCCGATCACGTTGCGCTCGGTCGCGATGAGATCGATCGCCGGGATCTCCAGCATGCCGCCGTACCCGATCACGAAATGCGAACCATCGCGCCGGGTCATCGCGAACGCGTCCTGCTGGGCACCCTGCTCGGCGACGAAGTCGAGCACCACTTCGGCGCCGTGCCCGCCGGTGAGGTCCAGCACCGCGTCCACCTGCTTGCCGTCGGCGAGCACCGTGTGATCCGCGCCGAGTTCCGCCGCCAGCTCCAGCGCCTCCGCGTTGCGGTCGACCACCACGACCGTCGCCGCGGTCAGCGCCCGCAACGACTGGATGCCGATGTGCCCGAGCCCGCCGGCACCGTTGACGACGCACACCGTGCCCGGGTACAGCTGCGGCACGGCCTTGCGCACCGCGTGGTAGGCGGTGATGCCCGCGTCCGCCAGCGCGGCCACGTCTTCCGGTCGCGTGGCCGGGTCGAGCTTGATGCACGCCCTGGCCGAGGTGAGCAGATATTCGGCCATCCCGCCGTCACTGTCGATACCCGGAAACGACCCGAATTCACAGTGCATGTCGTTGCCCGCACGGCAGGCGTGACACAGCCCGCAGGTCGGCGTCGGGTGCAGGATCACCGTGTCACCAGGCTCCACATTGGACACAGCCGACCCCGTCTCGCGGACCCAGCCCGCGTTCTCGTGCCCGATCGTGTAGGGCAGTGTGACCCCCGACTTCTCAGCCCACTGCCCCTCCACGATGTGCAGGTCGGTGCGGCACACCCCGGCGCCACCGAGCTTCACCACGACGTCGAAGGGACCTTCCGCCTTCGGCTCCGGCACCTCCTCGACCACCGGTTGCCGGTGGTACTCGTGCAGCCGGACGGCCTTCATTCCATTCCTCCCTTCCCGTATCGCGTGCGGAGCAGGCCACGGCAGAACCCGGCGTTGCCGTCGATGCTCACCCGCACGGCCCGCGCGAACCTGAGCCTGCTCGCCACTTCACTCCTCGGCACCGGCCGGCCTTCGTCGTCGACGAAGAGCGGGGACTCCGGCATCGCCGGGAGGCCCAGTTCCCGCCGGCGGCGGAGCAGGCCGTCCCGTTCCGGCGAATCGGGCACGTCGCTGAGCACCATCTCGGCCAGGTCCGCCACCTGCCTGCCCTGGTCGAGCAGTAGCCGGCAGGTGCGTTCGAGCGACGCCGTATGCGCCTTGCGGAGGAAGGTGCGACGCAGTTCGCCCAGCTCGTCCACCGCGTGTCCGGGAAAGGCCTCCGTGAATCCGGCGCCCATCGCCACGCCAGCGTTGATTTCCTCGGCCGCGAAATGATCCTCCAGCCGCACGTCGACCGACTCCACACCGGGAACCGAGTACAGCGCGTCGACCGCGTCGGCCACCATGAGGTAGGCGAAGTTCGGCGCACAGAAGTACGTCGGCAGCCGTAGCCGCGCCCGCACGCCGGGCCCGTCCACCGCCAGTTCGTGGACGAACCCGAGCTTGGTGATCGGCTCGTCGAGTTCGGGGTCCCGGACCGAACTCAGCGCGTCCCACGCCGCGGTCATCAAACTCATCACCTCGGGCATGTGTACCTCCGTCCGGGGTGTCATACGGGAACCTTCGGGGCCGAGCCGACCGCTTCGCCGCTGTCCACCGGTTCCGGCCGGACGTCGGCCTCGCGCGGGATGTCCATGTCGTAGAGCTTCGCCGCGTTCAGGCCGAGGATCTTCTTCTTGATCTCGGTGGTGAGCACGCCGTACTCGTCCTGCATGTCCTCCGGGATCTGGAAGTCGACGAACGCCTCGATCAGCCACTTCGGATGCCAGATGGCGTAGTCGCTGGCGAAGGTGAGCCGGTTCTCGTCGAGCCAGTACAGCAGTTCCCCGATGATCTGGGCGAAATACCGCGGCCTGGTGTGGATGAACGGCATCGCGACCGCGAGCCCACCGTAGACGTTCGGCTCCTGCGTGGCGATCCAGCAGAAGTCCTCCAGCCGGGGCAGACCGCAGTGCTCCACTATGAACCGCAGTTCGGGGAACATCGTCGCCGCTTCGTCCACGTCGTGGACATCGAAGGCGTCCATGTTGAGCGGGTAGATCGTCGGTCCCTTGTGGACATGGATATTGACGATCCCGAGCTCCTGACACTTCTCCAAGTAGCGGTAGGCCCACGGATCGGACAGCTTCCAGCCCTTGGAGATGCCCTTCCATTCCGCCGTGTAGAGCTTGACGCCCTTGAGATTCCACCGCTGCTTAAGCATTTCCAGCGTCTTCAGCCCGGTCTCGCCGTCACGTGGGTCGAACGCGCCGTTGACGACGAACTTGTCCGGGTAACGTTCGGCCACCTTGCCGTTCTGCTCGGTGGTGTTGAACCCGTTGACGTAGAAGTCGCTCAGGTACGTCGGCTGGAAGATCGCCCGGTCGACGTAGCCCTCGTCGAACAGGTCACGCACGAGCGTTTCTTCCGGGTATTTCTCGAACTTCTCCAGCGGCCACACCCAGCCCTCGGGGCTGAGATTGCGGTGATAGTCGTAGAAACACTCGATGAATCCCTTGCCGTAACGGTTGGCCTGGTTGGCGAGACTGCCGTCCCACGCGTGCACGTGGCTGTCCACCACGAAATAGCTTTCGCCGTCCTTTGTGTACATATCTACTCCCTCAACGGACCGGGCGGAGGTCGAAGTCGAGATACTCGGCCGCGTCCTCCGGATTGGCGAAGAAGATCGTGCGATCGTCGGTGTGCACCATCCGCCCGTAGTGCGTGGACATGCTCTCCTCGAACTCCGCCGAGTTGAACCAGCCCTCCTCCTCACCGGCGGCTTCGTCCACTTCGGAATAAACCACGTCCATCCGGCCGTCCGCGTCCACCCGGATCATGGACGGCAGGTGCGTGATCTTCACGTTGGGCTGGTGCTCCATCACTTCCGCGACGATCACCCCGACCTGGTTGTTCATCAGCGTGAAGCCGCACCGGTTCGACGCGGTGCTGTCGGTCTTGAACGGGCTCTCCGAGGTCTTGAACGTGGTCATTGGGCCAGCTCCTTCGGTTCTCGCAGACCAAGGTCGGACAGGATGCCGCTGAAGCGGCTCTTCGCACGGTCGAGACCGTCTTCGAAGCGCATGGGTTTGGCGTCCGGCTGCGACCACAGCGGTTGCAGGGTCCTGGCCGCGGTGATGCAGCGCGGCACGTAGAGGGACAGCCATTCGGTCATCAGGTTGCTGTTGTGGATGGCGAACTCCCGGTCGTTCGTCAGCAACTGGAACATCGACCGGGTGTAGCGGAGATCGCGTTCGGCGTAGTCGTACTCCTCGGCGCCGATCAGCGTCGGCGTGACGAAGTCACCGTTCGCCGGAGCCGCCTGCTGCACGAGACTGCTCCGGAACAGCTCTCCCACCAGCGGCTCGAACACGATGTTGCCCGCGAACACCGCCTCGGCCCAGTCGTCGATCGCGGTGAGCAGTTCCGCGACTTCGCGTACGCCCTGCCACGCCGGATCCTCGGCCCACGTCGTGCTGTGCGCGGCACCGTCGAATCCCGGGATCTCCTCGGAAAGGGTCAGGTTGTACAGCGCGAGGTCCTGGGCCGCCCGGATACGGTGCATGCCGTTGACCGCGATCGCGGTGTTGTGCATGTTGGTGGGCGCCCGGCGGTTGGCGTTGGAGAACAGGTACAGCCCGAGGCCGTGGTCCACGTGCATCCACGCACCCACGTGATGCTCCACGAAGTGCACCCAGTTCCGGCTCCACTGCTCGAACGCCTTGGACTGGCGGGCCGCCTCGACGTTCTGGTTGAGCTGCCGGACCACGTTGGCGTTGTAACGGTAAAGCGTGAACTCCCATTCTTCGTTGGGGTCACGGAACTCGTGCCAGCCGTGCGCCGGCCAGTCATAGCCCTTGCCACCCGAACCGGGACCGCGTTCGGGCTCAGGCCGGTCCTGGCCCCAGGCCTTGAGCCGTGTCCACTCCAGCGGGTAGCCGCCCTTGCCGTCGGCGAAGCCGTACAACCACCCCTGGCTCAGGTAGTGCCGGGGATCGGGCTGGACCTCGACCGTGACGTCTTCGTAGTGGCTTTGCTTGCGCTTGTGAGGAACGAAATAGTTGAACCGCCGCGCGTGCGCGTCGGGAAATTCCTTCGCGCCCGCTTCCGCGTCGGTGAAGACAGGCTTCGGAACACTGCGTTGTGCTGTAGTCGTCTCGGTCATTCTACTCAACTTTCGCCCGTTGTCGTGAACTTGTCGTAGAAAATGCGCTTCTCGGCCACACCCAGTTCGGGCAGCAGCTCCAGCGCCGCCTCCACCATCGGAGGCGGCCCGCAGACGTAGGCGTCCGCGCCGGTGAGGTCCCGCTCGCGTCGCCGCACCACGTCGGTGATCAACCCCACTTCGCCGTCCCACGCGTCGTCGCCCGGCTCGGAAAGCGCCGGAACATAACGGAAATCCGCCAGCGTCTCCTCCAGCGACCGCAACTCCTTTTCGAAACACAGGTCATGGTCGCGTCGAGCGCCGTAGTAGAAGACCGCCTTGCGTTCGATCCCCCGTTCGGCCATCGACCGCAACAAGGCGAGGATCGGTGCCATGCCAGCGCCACCACCGACGAAGACCAGGTCGGTTCCCGGCGCGTCGCGCAGGGTGAACACCCCGAACGGACCGGTCACCTCCAGCCGGTCGCCGACCGCCAGGCCGGTCTCCAGGAACTGCGAGAACAACCCGTCCGGATACACCTTGACCACGAATTCGAGCCGCCGCTCCCGCGCCGAGGTGTTGGCCATGGAAAACGATCTGGTCTCCTCGGTGCCCGGCACCGCGAAATCGAGGTACTGCCCGGGAAAGAACCGGAACGTTTCCGGTTCCACCAACTGGACCACGAGGTGGCGCAGGTCGTGCGTGATGTGCTCGTTCGACACCACTTCGACGATGCCCCGCTGGATCGGGAGTCCTGAGTGGATCATCTCCTCGTCGTAGTTGAGGAGTTCGATCGTCAGGTCCTCGTACGCGTGGGCCCGGCAGAGCAGCGTGTAGCCTTCGTCCTTTTCGAAATCAGGCAGGGCGAAGGTCGAATACCGGTCGAGTTCGAGGTCTTCACCGTCGAGGACGAACGACTTGCAGGACGCGCACTGCCCCTCCTTGCAGCCGTGCATCAACATCACACCCTGCTCCGCGGCGGCACGCAGGATCGTCTGCTCTTCGTCCGCCTCGATCTCGATGCCCACCGGTTCGAAGCGCACCAGGTGTTTGTCTCCCACGTGATCAACCGGCCGTGGGAGCCGGCCGTCCCGCCGGGCCCTGACGGTTGTAGTCCGCCGCGAACGCCTCGCGCTGCTCGTCGGTCATCTCGTTGAGCGTGACGTTCGGGCTCTGCAACGGCGGGCAACGGCGCAGGTGGTCCAGCGTCCACATGTGCTTCTGGTCGAGGTCCAGGTGCGGCTGCGCGACCAGCGTCCTGCCGTCGTCCCGGACGAAACCCATGTCGGAGACCACGTCGGCCCAGTTCCAGCCGTGGTAGAGGGTCTCCCACTCCCGCTGCCCGATGAGCTGGCCCATGTTCGGCGTGCTGCGGCCCTGGTAGCTCGGACGGAACGCCTCCACGTCGGTCCACCGGCAGGTCTCGGAGCAGTAGGTCCGCCACTGGCCGTCCACTTTGTCCATGACCATGTCCTCACGGATGAGGCACGGCACCATGCAGGTCCAGCAGCGGTGCGGGTAGACGTAGTCCACGTCCTCGAGCGCGATCGGGTTGTGCCCGTTCGGCTTGCTCAGCCGTGCGTAGTTCTCCCACCACTTCCCGTACTTGTCGTACCAGCCTGGGTACTTGTATTCGAACCACTCGAAGTCCTCGTCGGTCATCGGGTCGATGCGCCAGTAGTTCGCCAGCCACCCGGTCGCGAAGAACTGCGCCACCTCGTGCACGTAGCCCTTGTTCCAGATGCGGTTCCAGGCCTCCTCGATCAGGTCATGCGGGATGACCAGGCCGTACTTCTCCAGCGGTACGAGGTAGCTGCGGTAGTAGTCGTCATAGATCCACCGCCGCCACATCTCCGCGTAGCTCTCGCGGTCCTTGCGACGGTCCTTCGTGCCGTACTCGATGAACGTGCCGATCGCGGCGTCCACCACGGCGTGGTTGTTCCACCACGCATAGCGAAGGTCGCGCTCGAGAAGCTGGTGGTTGCTCTCGTCGGACAGCGCCATGAGCAGTGTCGCGTAGCCGTTGCTGATGTGCCGTGACTCGTCGGACTGCACCGAGTGGAACACGGTCGGCAGCAGGTAGTCACCGTTCGCCGCCGCCTCCGCCGGCATGGCCACGAAGAGCGTGTTGGTGAACGCCGTCTCGGCCACGATCGTCAGGTAGATACTGGCGGCCGTGATGGCATCACCGGTGATGAACCCCTCCGCGAACTGGCGGCCGATGGTGCCGCAGTAGTCGTTCTGGAAGTCCCGCAGGCTCGAATTGAACCCGGCGGGGTCGATGTAGTTGTTCATGTACAGGCGCTTGAGGTTCTGCTGGATCGTCGAGTGCCGAACCTCGTCGATCATCTGGATCGCCTGTCCATTGTGGAGTTCCGGGTTGGGCACGGTACGGAACAGCAGTGGCATCGCCCTCGCCGCGGAAATCTCCGGCAACGGGATGATGCTGAGGAAAAGTTTCTGCCATTCCAGCCAGCGCTCCTGCACCTGGCGGAACATGTTGCCGCGGATCGCGCCGTCCTCGGCGCCGTAGACGCGATGGTCCTTTTCCTCCTGCATGGGGAAGTAGGACCGCAGGACCTGCTTGAGCGGGTCCTTCTTCTTGGCCTTGCGGAACGTGTAGTCCGTTCCGTACTGCGACACCGGCTCGTGATACGCCGGTTCCCAGGCCAGTTCCTGGATCTTCTGGTGCGCTTTCGCCACACTCTGGCGGCTCATAATCACTCCCCTGGGCAGGTTCACTTACGTGGGCACGAGTCCTACTTCTCGATTAGAGGCGCAGCCGCGCGTGACGCGAGTCTCAATCTGAGACACTGCGGACGTCTTGCCCTGGTGACAGCGGGATTCCGGCCCGTCATCGGTCGTCGAGCATCGTCGCGCGAAGATCGGCGAGATGGTGCCGCACCTCTTCGGTGAACCGGTTGTGGCCTTCGGCCGCGGGCGCGATTCCCAACGCACGCAGCAGCGCGGCCGCGGGCTCGCCCGGGTGCCCACTCTCACCGAGAGTCGGATGCAATCCCTCTTCGGCCAGATGGTGAAACACCAGGTTCACGATGGTCCACGGATTGTAGGTTTCCTCATCGGCCATAACGCCATCCCAACGCCGCCCGCACCGGCGGCAAGTCTCAATTTGATACAGCGCGCATGAGGGTGGCGTCGGGTTGACGGGCCGGGTTACGGTGGCCCCAACGACCTGACCACGTGGGCGGGAGGCCAGTGTGGACAGTGCTATCGCATCAGATGTCCCCCTGCTTCCCGACGAGGCAGGGCTGGCCGCGTTACGTGAACGGTTCCTCACCCACGACGCGATCGACACCGACCGGATACGGGCGCCCATTCTCGCTTCGTGGTTGCGTTCGCGGGAATTCAATGTGCCCGCCGACCGGATCGAGCTTCCCTGTCCGGGCACCGGTGACCCGGACACCCCCCTCAGCCGCGGTGCGGCGCCCGTTCTCCGCAGGCTCGGTGATCAACTCGACGGGCAGCCGATCAGCGTGATCCTCACCGATCCGGCCGGTGTGGTGGTCAGCCAGCGGACCGGGGACAGCGGCCTCCAGCGGTATCTCGAAAGTGTCGCGCTGGTGCCCGGCTACAGCTATGGCGAACGTTTCGTCGGCACCAACGGCATCGGCACGGCGCTGGAAGACGGCAGGCCCACCCACGTCTTCGGTCACGAACACTATGCCGAGCACCTGGAGAACCTCGCCTGCGCCGGGATGCCGCTCCGTCATCCGTTGTCCGGCAAAGTCCTGGGCGTGGTCGACCTCACCTGCTGGCGCAAGGACGCGGGCGGGCTGCTGGTGACACTGGCCAGAGTCACCGCCGACCAGATCCAGCAGGCGCTGCTCACCCACAGCGACGGGGGCGAGCTGACGTTGTTCCAGTCCTACCGGCAGGCCTGCCGGCGCACCACCGGTGTCGTGATGGCCTTCGACTCCGACCTCGTGATGATGAACGAGTGCGCGCGGCGGTTGCTCGATCCGGCCGACCATCCGGTCCTGCTCGGCCGCGCCCGGCAGGCGCTCGCCGAGGACGTCCGGTCGACCGCGACGGTGACACTGTCCAGCGGCGGCCGGGTGCGTATGCAGTGCCGACGGGTCGCCGAACGAAGCAAGCACGCCGCCGGCGTTCTGTCGGTCGAACTTCTCGATACCGCCGAGGAAGCCGCGGCCACTTCCTCCCCGATGCTGCCGATGTTCCTGCCCGGTGTGGTCGGCTCGGCACCGCTGTGGCTACGCTGTTGTCACGAGGTCGACGCCGGCTTCGCCCGCCGCGAATGGCTGGTGCTCTCCGGCGAACCGGCAACGGGCAAGCACACGCTGGCCATGGGCGTGCACCGGCGGCGATATCCGGCGGGCCGGCTCCGTACCTTCGACGCCGACCGGCTACCGCCCGGCTGGGCCGGTCAACTGCGCCGCGACCTGATCGACGACCCGGTGGAAAGCCTGGTCCTCCGGCACGCCGACCACCTGGACGCGGACGCCACCCGTGAAGTCGCCGCCATCCTGGGGCAGGCCCGTGCCCGTCCGGCCCCGACCTGGGTCGCGCTCACCACGTCACCGGATGCCGAAGCGGATCCGGACCTGCTGGCGCTCTTCCCTCGCACGATGACCGTCCCCCCGTTGCGCCGCCACACCGAGGATCTCGCCGAACTCGTCCCGCTGCTGCTCGCGCGCCTGTCCGGCACCGGGCGCCTGACCTGCTCACCGGCCGCGATGCACCTGCTGATGAGGAACGACTGGCCGGGCAACGTCGTGCAACTCCACCGGGTCCTCCGCCTGGTGACGAAACACCGCCGCACCGGCACCATCCAGCCGGCCGACCTGCCGGCCGAATACCGCGCGATCACCCGCCGGCCGTTGAACCGGTACGAGACGGTCGAACGGGACGCCATCGTGCGGAGCCTGGAGGACGCGGACGGCAACAAAGCTCGCGCGGCCAAGCTCTTGGGGGTCTCCCGCGCCACGATCTATCGCAAGATCCACGAATACGGGATCGTGATTCCGGCTCGTTGACCGTCCGTTGTGGATTTCCCTGATGATCTTGTGGTCATTTCGGCCGTCATAATCGGCCGCTACGCGGTCGAGCGCCGAGCCGTATAGGTCGTTATACACATTGGTGACGAAAGAAGCCGGAACGAACACAGCCTGCATCCGGATCGAGAAAGACGATTCCGTCGATGAAGAGCGCGGGCGATCCGGAAAATTTCACGGGACCCGTCGAGGAGGGAAGGACGACAAAAGGGCGTGCTCCACTCCCGTCCCAAGAGGACCGGAGCGGACCACCCCACTCACGCGCCTGAGTTCCCCTGCTCAGGCGCGTGAGTATCGCGCCCTGAAAGTGGCGCTTGAACCGCTCACGCGCGGTGGACGAGCCGGCCCGTCGCCTACTTGGCCTTGCGGCGAGACGCCCGCTTGCGCCCTGCCTTGGCCGGTTCCGCCTCGGTGTGCGCCTTTTCGTAGGCCTCTTCGATCTCCGCGGAAAGCCGGCCACGGGCCGAGACCTCGAAGCCGTTCTGTTGTGCCCATTCCCGGATTTCCCGGGGGCGCCCGCTCTTGGCCGAGGTGGCCTGCACGGCGGTCCGGCGAATCCTGCGACCGCCGGTGCGCCGCGCCGCGGCGACGTAGGCGGACAGCTCGTTGCGCAAATGTTCGGCGTTCTCATCCGAAAGGTCGATCTCGTAGGAGACCCCATCCAGACTGAACGGTATCGTTTCGACCGCTTCACCGCCGTCGAGGTCGTCGACCCACTGAACAAGAACCTGCTGTGCCATGCTTGCCGCTCTCCTTTGTTCGTCCCGGTGCGCTGCGCAGCTTACACGGCATAAACTTTTACTGGTGGTTCACCTCACTGTCCATCTCGGACGCTCCCATTCCGGGCGCTCGTGACGTTACGGTGACATTCACGGCGGCCCGGCACCGGCAAGCGTGGTCGGCGAAGTCACACCTTGACCGGCGAGCCTGCCGTGACGGTACGAACCAACATGCCGGCCGCACGGGCCCGCCGGTCTCGCGGCGGCCCGGACCGCTCCGCGCTCATCGACGTCGAGGCTCCTCCGCGGCGACGGTCCCTCCCCGGACCAACGCGGACCCGGCCGATTCGGCGGCCTGGCCGCCGGGGACCGCGGCGCTCAGGCCGCGGGGACGGGGAGTTTCTCGAAATTGACGTCACCGGTCGACTCGAGCACCTGCATATGGGTCTTGACGAATTCACCGCACTGCTCGGCGAAGGATCGGACGAGGGTGTTACGGGTGTCCGCGCGGACCTTCCCGATCAGGATGAACGCTTCGGCGTGTCCCTGGCGCAATGTGTTGGTGTAATCGTCGTCGAACGTCGTACCGGTCTCGTTCCGCATCCGGTCGATCCCGACCTGCATGTCCGGAGCGGGCTGGTCGGGCAGTTTGATGTTCATCATCTGCGCGATCTGCAGGTCGTGGGCCTGCAGTTGAACGTGCTGATCGATGATGGTCTGCGCGGCCTGTTTGACGAACTGGTTGGCCGATCGTTGCAGAGCCCATTGAGAAACGGTGATCTCTCGCAGACTGGTTTGCCGCACGATCGTCATCAACTTGATATCGGCCGCACTGATCGGACCGTATTGCGTCGGCGTGAGACTCTGGTCGTCCCCTGTCTGCTGCTGCCCCTGCGGCGTACTCGAGCCCGGCGCGCCGGGGCCGCCGTCACAGGCGGACAGCGGCACCAACACGGCAAGTCCGCACAGCACACCCGCTACGGTCCGAGAAACTCGCGATGTCACCGTCAGCCTCCATCTCCGGGAAAGTCGGTAGGTCTGCGTTCACACGACTCGCACACGTCCGGGGTTCAACGCATGGCCGTTTTTTCCCTTCCCTGTTTGACTTCCCGGCGTACTTTGCCGACAGCAAACATTTGATGGTGCATGCCTCCAGCTCCATACGCAGGGCTTTTCGCCAGCGGCACGCTGGCGAGCCGGTGCGCCGCCGACTTCCTCGATGATCACGATGAGAGATCGTGACGACACTGTGCGTGAGCGTGGATTGCTTTCGAGCCGTGATGGGTAATTCGCAGGCTGAACGTGCGCCCGGAACGGCCGGGTGCCGGAACCGATGGTGGATCGCGGCGGACGGGCGGGAGTCGAGTAGTGACGGAGTTCAAGGACGGCACGAACGGGGGCGTGACCGGAACAGTGAAGACGAAGCTGGACCAGCTCGACGCCTATCAGCAGCGTCACCGGTGGCTGGCGGTGCCGGTCGCGGTGGCGCGGAAGTTCAGCGAGGACCAGTCCACCAATCTGGCCAGCATGATCGCGTTCTGGGCGATCTTCTCGGTCTTCCCGTTGTTGCTGGTCTTTGTCACCCTGCTGGGCTTCCTTGTTCCCGATGACCTGAAGAACACCGTGCTGGGCACCGTCAGCTCGATGTTTCCCATGGTCGACAACTCGGCGCTGCGCGGGCTGAGCGGTTCCTGGTTCGCGTTGATCTTCGGTCTCGTCACCGCGTTGTGGAGCGGGACGGCCGTCGTGCGCATCACGCAGGACGCGTTCAACTCGGTGTGGCACCTACCCGCTTCCGAGCGGCCGACGCTGGTCCGGCGGGTCGGGCGCAGCCTGGCCGTGCTCGCCACCATCGGACTGGGGCTCGTCCTCACCACGGTGCTCAGCGGATTCATCACCACGCTCGCCTCGGCCCTTCATCTCGGGTGGCTCGGGAACCTGCTCGGTTACGCCATCGCGATCGCGTTGGACGTGGGACTGTTCATCGCGGCGTTCCGCATCCTCACCGACCGCTCGGTCACCATGCGGGACGTGCTGCCCGGCGCTCTGCTGACCGGCGTGCTGTTCTGGGTGCTGCAGTCGTTGTCGTCGCTGATCATCGGCCGCTACGTGGCCGGCGCGTCGCGCACCTACGGTCAGTTCGCCACGGTCATCACCCTGCTCTGGTGGTTCTATCTCCAGAGCGTCATCACCGTGCTCGGCGCCCAGCTCAACGTCGTGCTCAAGGAACGGCTGCACCCCCGCGCGCTCACCGCCACCTCGGCGACCGGCTAGCTCGAACACGCGACCGAAACAACCGGGAACCCACCTCCCGCACGCGCGGCCCGCGCCGGGCGCCCGGCAACAGGACTCGCCAAGAGGCCCTGGACCAGCCGGGGCACCGGGAAAGGCTTGCCAAACCTCAGAAAGGTTAGCCTATCGAGAATTGCCGCGCCATTCGGAGATATCCGTCACCTGAATGGGTGGCGATGCGGCCGTTCGTTTTCCTTCGCGCTATTGTTCCCGCCATGCAGGCGTTGCTGGAACGAATCCGGGAAGACGAGCAGGCCTTCGTCCTGCGCTATGTGCAGCCGGGCCTGGTCGGCCTCATCGACGGCACACTCTCCACGCTGGCGCCGATCTTCGCCGCCGCGATGCTGTCCGGTTCGCACGCCGCCCTGTTCGTCGGCCTCGCCACCGCGCTCGGCGCCGGGATCAGCATGGGCCTGTCGGAGGCGCTGTCGGACACCGGAAGCCGCACCGGACGCGGTCCGGCCGCGCTGCGCGGCACCGTGACCGGGCTGATGACGACCCTGGGCGGCGCGTTCCATTCCCTGCCGTTCCTGATCGGCGACCGCCACACCGCACTGGTCGTGGCCGGCGTGGTCGTGGCCGTCGAACTGTCGGTCATCGCGGTGATCAGGAAACGCTATCTGCGCGTCTCGCTGCGCACATCCGTGATCCAGGTGGCACTCGGCGGCGTGCTGATCACCACGGTCGGGCTGGTCCTCGGGACCGCCTGACCCACTGTCCACTTAGGAAGGTCCTGGCCGTTCGCCACGCGCGGCGCGGAAGATGCGCGGCGAGCGGCCGGACCGGTCCCCCGTCCGGCTCCGGTAGTCTCGCCGGTGGCGAGAGGACGGTGTCATGACAGCTGGGGCCGAACCACTGCGAATCGGAGTACTCGGTGCGGCGCGCATTTCCGGCCGTGCCATCGTCGCGCCGGCGCGCGCGACCGGGCACCGGCTTGTCGCCGTGGCGGCCCGCGATCGTGCCCGCGCCGAGGCCTTCGCCACCGAGCACGGCGTGGAACGCGTCGTGGACTCCTATGCCGAGCTGATCGCCGACCCGGAAATCGAGGCCGTCTACAACCCGCTCGCCAACGCTCTCCACGCGCACTGGAACATCGCCGCGCTGCGGGCAGGCAAGCACGTCCTGACCGAAAAGCCGTCGGCTTCCAACGCCGAAGAGGCCGCCGATGTCCGGGACGTGGCGGCCAAGGCGGACACGATCTTCATGGAAGGCTTCCACTACCTGTTCCATCCGTTGACCAAGCGGCTGCACGAACTGCTCGGCTCGGGCGAGCTCGGTGAACTCCGCGAGGTCGAAACCGTGGTCTCCATTCCCGCGCCCGCACCGGAAGACCCGCGCTGGTCGTTGGATCTGGCGGGTGGAGCGTTGATGGATCTCGGCTGCTACAGCTTGCACGCCCAGCGCATGCTGGCACCGTGGGCCGGTGGTGAGCCTGCCGTCGTCGGAGCGCGAGGCGGTCCGCGGGAGGGCACCGGGGTCGATGAGTGGCTCGACGCCGAACTCGCCTTCCCCAGCGGCGCGACCGGATCCGCGCGCTGTCACATGGCCGCCCCGGAGCTGCGGATGTCATGCCGGATCACCGGTTCGCGGGGCGAGGCGACCGCGCACAACTTCGTCCTGCCGCAGCAGGACGACCGCCTCGTCATCCGGAGCCGGGCCGGAACCCGAACGGAGACCCCGGGCGGGAAGACTTCCTATACCTACCAACTGGAAGCGTTCGCCGCCGCGGTGCGCGAGGGCGCCCCGTCACCGCTCGGGGCCGAGGACGCCCTGACCACCATGACCATGATCGATGCGTGCTACCGCGCCGCCGGTTTCGCGCCGCGGCCACGGTTACGGATCGAGGGGTAAGCGCTTCACGTCGGGCGGCACAGCACCGGGTTGGCCAGTTCCGCGCACGGCCGGTCGCCATGCGAGCGAACGATGTCCGCGCCGACCTGGTTGGTCAGGTAACGCAGGAAGCTGGCGGCCGCCGAGTCGGCCTTGGGGTCACCGTAGGCGTAGGCGTATTCCGTTTGCCAGAACGGGTAAGCCCCGTGATCGGCGGCGTCGAGGGTCGCCGGCCGCCCATCGATCCGGACCGTGGCGACATCGGAACGCCCGGACGCGGCACCGAGTTCGGCGTAGCCGACGGCGCCGGACACGCCCGCGACGGCATCGAGCATGCTCGTCGTGTCACCCTTGCGGCAGCGGATGACCGACGCGGGCGGGCTTCCCGGCTTCGCTTCCTGGCAGTCCACCGAATTCTCGCCAGGCTCCGCCGTCCCGAGAACGCGTTGCTCCAGGGTGGTCCGGGTGCCCGAGTCGGACTCGCGGTCCACCACGCGAACCGGCCGGTCGTTCCCACCGAGTTCCTTCCAGTTGGTGATCCGTCCGGCGAAGACGTCCTTGACCTGCGCCAGCGTAAGGTCGCGGACACCCGCGTCCGGGTTGATCACCAGGGTGAAGAGCAGAAACGCGATGGGACGCGGCAACAGAAGCGGAAGGCGGTCGCCCTTCGGGCCGTCGGAGAACGCCAGCGCGGCCGGGTTCTTCTGCCCGTTGAGTGTGTCCAGGCCCTGGGCGCTGCCGTGCAGGTCGAAGGTGAAACCGCTGCCGGGGCACGTCTTGGCATAGGACGCGGCGGCTTCCCGGAGCACCGGTTCGAAGGCGGTGGATCCGGTGATCCGGAGTGAACCGGTGGCGCAGTCGAGCGGGGCGGGTTTGGCGGCGACCAGGTTCATGACGAACGGTTCGGCCAGTGTGACCGACAGGAGCAGGTAGAGCAGCACGCTGATCCAGCGCGGGATTCCGGTGCGGCTGCGCGTCTCGCGGATGCCACCCGTCCGGACGCCGCCCTTGATCCCGGCGATCACCTCGGGGTCGGACAGCTTCTTGTGCTCGGCGCCCGCGCGCTCGAACACCGCGAGGACCTTGTAGTGCTGGCCACGGTTCAACGGGACCCTGGGCAACTCCACGACACCGACCGTCCGGCCCGAGTTCTTCTCGTTGCGGACGCCCAGGCCGGACTCCGGCCCGAAGTTGTCGCGCAGGAACTCGTCGCTGAGTTCGGTCACCACCATCCCGGCGACACGCCGGTCCGGAAAGTTGACCTTGATACCGATCTTGCTGCCGTCGAGGACGGCGTAGTCGTGCGTGTCGATGTTGGTCGTGCCCGTGTTCTCGATGCGCAGCAGGACGAACGACGGGTCGACCAGAGGCGTGCCGTCCTCCCACTCCAGCCTTCGCCACGCACCGGCGTTGAGCGACGTGGCCTCGTGGCGCGCGGTGGTGTCCATCTGGACGCGATAGCCGAGCCGTTTACGGCCGACGAAGACGAACTCCCACAGGAACGCGAAAATCGGCACGACGACGCCGACCACGGCGAGAACGGATGCCCACGGAAAACTGGACACGGTACCTCCGGGCAAGGACAAGGGCGCTCACCGTAAGCCGGATTCCGGTGTGCCCACCTGCGCTTCGCCCGGCTGTTCCGCCCTCGTTCACCGGTTGTTCGCCCCGAGGTCCCGCGACCGCGCCGATCAGACCCCGGTCACCGGATGCGGGTAATGGAACGGCACGACCTCGGTGGCGGGGAAGAACTCGAAGCCGTCGACGAGTTCGTCGGGCCCGAGTGGATCCTCCGGGAACGTCACCTTCGGGATGATGTTCGTCAACGGTGGCGTGTGGGCCCAACCCGCGTCGTAGTCGGCGTGCCAGAACGGGGTGTAGCCGAGGCGCCTGATCTTCCAAACGCCGTCCTCGAGCACGTACCGGTTCTCGTAGAGACCACCCTCCCACCACTGCTCGAACTGGGTCCGCGAGGCCTGCTCGGGCGTCGACTCGTGCACCCCGGCCTGCATCAGGCACCGCATCCGCGCCCGCGCCGAGGCGCCGTCCGGCGCGATCGTGATGACGTCCTGCATGATCATGTGGTCGAGCAGGAACCCCCGGACCGGGCCGTTGTGACCGCCCGTGAACCGCTCGCGGAACCGGTGCAGGTACAACCGTTCGATCCCGGCGCGTCCCCGGTAGATCCCGCCGGCGAACACGACCTCGCCGTCCTCGCTGTAGAGGTCGACGACCTCCTGGTAAAGGCACTTGTCGAGGTAGTAGCCATACTTGAACTGCAGCTGCCGGACCTCGTTGGTGGCCTCCAGCCGCCGCACCCGGTCCGCCAGTTCTGTCACGGTGCGGCGCAACTCCGCGATCTCGCCGCTTTCGGTGCTCGACACGGGATCTCCTTCGATACGGTGCCAGGCGAGGTGAACTCCTCGCGTCCGAGTCAACGACAGCGCCCGGCACAACGGGAGACAAGGGAACGAGAGGCTTTTCCGCTATCCGGAATCCTTGCCTGGCCTCCGTGGTGCGCAGCCAAGCTGGAGGTACACCTGGATACCCGTGGGCGCCGACTGGCCGTGCCGGCCGGGTGATCTCCCTCGATGTCGCGAGCCGACGTTCACCTATATCCCGCGGGACGTCCTCGAAGGAACCCCGTTCTACGGTGCCGGCAATCTTTATCGCCGATTCCGCGGAGAGAACCCGCTCTGGCATTTCGGGATCACCCCCCGGCGACGTCGCCGGACTGCTCGCCGAATACGGCTGGCGCGAAATCGAGCAAACCGGGCAAGCCGAATTCCTCGATCGGCACGTCCGGCCCGCGGACAGGACCCTTGAGGTGTCCGCGATCGAACGGGCCGCCTACACCACCAAAGCCTGAATATCGAAGCCAGGACAGGAAGTCCAGGTGCGGCAGCTCGCAGCGGGCGTGCACCGATGGTGGTACACCCGAACAGGCCGAGGCCGCCGCGGGCACACTCTTTAGCGGGACATTCGCCGGTATTCTCCGATGACTGTTGAAATCACGAAGCGCCGCGCATTATTTTCGACTCGCCCGAAAAAACCACGCGTAAATGATCACCCCATTGTGCGATGCAGCACGCGCGGCACTTTGACGATGACAGATCGTCTCCGTACGCGAGGGGTAGGAATCAACAAGGGGTAGAAAATGAGGAAATGTCAGATACTCGGCACGACCTTGGTCGCCGCGGCGCTCACCGCACTGTCCGCCGGTGCCGCGGTGGCGGCGGACAAGCACGCGGAGGCAGTCGCCGGCGCGGCCGCGCAGGTCCACGCCGCGACCGCGCCGGGTGAAGACCCGGGCGACATCGGTATCCCGGGAGTCAACAAGCCGGGAGACCCCGGCGAGGGCGAGGGCAAGGACCCGACGAAGGGTAAGGACCCCGGCAAGGGCAAGGACCCGACGAAAGGTAAGGACCCCGGCAAGGGCAAAGACCCTGGCAAGGGCAAGGGCAAAGAGCCCGGCAAGGGCAAGAATCCCTCCGGCGGTGGCAACAACGGTGGCAACGGTGGCACGAGCAGCAGCTCGCCCTCCAGCTCGGCGCCGACGACCACCACGACCGCGCCCCCGGCGCCGGTGCCGGTGGGACCTCCGGCCACCGGGGATGGTTCGTCACTGAGCGCGTGATGCCTTCTGATCACCGGCAAGTGCGGCCGGGCGTGGGGTCTTCACCCGCGCGCCCGGCCACACGCCGTCGGATCCTCGCCCTTGCCTTGTGCCTGATGCCGGCCCTCGGCGCATGCGCCGTGGAGTCGGAGGGCAGCACCGTCGCGCCCGCGGCCAGCTCGCCGGCCACCACCACGACCACCGACGCGAGCCTGCCACGCTCGAACCCCACCCATGTCCGGATCCCGAAGATCGGCGTCGAGTCGACTCTGGTGCCGCTCGGCCTCAACAAGGACGGCACGCTCCAGGTCCCACCGCTCAACCAGGCCATGCAGGCCGGGTGGTACCGCCTCGGCCCCACCCCCGGCGAAGTCGGCCCCGCCGTCATCGCCGGTCACGTCGACGGCGACGGCCACAAGGGGGTGTTCTACGACCTGAAGAGTCTGGCCCCCGGCGACGACATCGACATCGACCGGGAAGACGGCACCACCGCGCACTTCCGGGTGGACCACGTCAGCGAAGTCCCGAAAAACGCGTTCCCGACCGAGGCGGTCTACGGGGACACCGACACCCCGGAGCTTCGCCTCATCACCTGCGGTGGCGCCTTCGACCGCAGCGCCCGCAGCTACGTGGACAACATCATCGTCTTCGCCGACCTGACCTGATCGCCCTGCCAGGCCGTCCCGACACTTACGGTGACGATGTCCGCTCTTCACCAAGCTCGAGCTGCTACTCCGCCCTCCCGCGCTGCTACCCTCGGTCAAGGAACGGCCTTATACCGCAACGTCGATCATGCCCTGACATGGCCCCCGCTGTGAGCGGCCCACGGGATGGGCTAATCTGTTTCCCAGCAAGTCCGAGTGGCGGAATGGCAGACGCGCTAGCTTGAGGTGCTAGTGCCCGTAAAGGGCGTGGGGGTTCAAGTCCCCCCTCGGACACTTACCATAACCCCAACCATCCGGATCGATCGTCGTTTCGATCCGGACGATACGTGTGCCCGGGTGGTAGGTCGCGTGAAGCCGTAACTGTCGGTAGACCTGGGCCTTGTCGTCCCGGTCGGCCCGTGCCAGCGTGTGGCGGATGTCGCCGAGTCGCCGGACCAGGGATTCGATGTCTTGTTTGTCCATCCGGGGGCGGTCGACACGACCTGTGGAGCGCGCCAGCGCTTCGGCGCGGCGGGCCTGGGTCTCGGTGATCCACCGGGTGACCAGATGCGGGTCGGCCCCCGCCTCCAGCGCGGCCCGGTGGCGCGCCAGCGCCTGATCACACTCCTTGACCGCCCGCGCCGCGACCACCGCTGCGGGGTCGATGTCGGTGTCGGGTTGCGCCTGGTAGAGCGCCTCCACGGTCTCGGCCACCCTATGCGGCGCGAAGCAGGTGCTCAACCAGTCGTCGAGGGGCCCGAGCAGGTCACGTTCGGCCAGATACACGTTACGGGGATGCTCGATCTTGTTCGCCAGGCCGTACTCGTTGGGGAACCGGCACCGGTACAACAGCAGGTCACGGCTCTGCTGGCCCTGCATCCGGCGATTACACAACCCGCAGTGCACCAACCCTCGCAGAACATAACAGTGCCGGGTCCGGTGACGCTCCCTCGTGGTCCGGCCCGCACCCTTGGCCGCCATCACCTGCTGCGCACGCTCGAAAGTCCCGGTATCGATCAGGGGATCATGCACGACCTCGTCCGAGACGATCCACTTGTCACGGGCGTTCCACTGCATCCTCGTCTCGTGGCCGAGCGCGACGTCATCGACGTCGATGAGGACCTCTTCTTTGCGTTGCTTGTTCCACACCTGCCGCCCCGTATACCGAGGATTCGACAAGATCACCCGGATCGCACCCTTGGACCACGCCACCCCAGACCGATGCCGATTCCGCCCAGGATCCGACGCCGACGGTGACGCAACACCGTCGCGGGTCAGGCCCTCGGCGATCGCGAAGATCCCCCGGCCGGCCAGATACTCGGCGAAGATCCTTCGCACCATCGGGGCTGTGTCCGGGTCCGGCTCCAACCGGTGCAGCCGTTTGCCGTCCGCGGCCTTCGCGGGGTTCGGGTGCGGCCCGGCGTCAGCCAATCGATACCCATAGGGCGGCCGCCCACCCAGGAAGCGTCCCTCGACCCGGGCCTGCGCCGTCATCGCCGACCGCACCCGGATCTTGATACGGCTGCGCTCCCCCTTGCTCATCCCCCCAAAGACCGACATCACCAAGTCATGAGCCTCGGAGTCAGGATCGACCGCTCCCCCGACCTCCGGCACCCACAAACCCACCCCATAATGCACAAAAACCGGAAACGTCAAACCATACTGATTGCCATAGAACGCCCGCTGCGGTTCTCCGACCACCACCGCATCAAACCCACGACCCGGATCACGCATCGCCGCCAGCAACCGCGCCGCCTGCGGACGCCGCTTCCACGGAATCGACCGCGACTGACCCACATCGAAAAACTCCGCCACGATCTCACCATGCCGGTCCACCAACGCCCGCGCCCGAGCCCGCTGCCAGTTACGTGACGCCTCCGGATCCTGCTGATCCTCCGTCGACACACGCCCGTAGAAAGCGAACCGAATCGTCATGCCGCCCTCTGCTCCCCCGTACCCCCAGCGGTATCCTGAACCTCAACATGCTTGGAGCAGCAAGGAGTGCTGTTGCAGAGCAGACGCAACAAGGTACGAGCGGCCACCGGTGACATCGACGGCGAATCAGACGGAAACCGTACCTCTACCCGCTCTCCAGTTCTCTGCCGACCGCCCCACCGCGATCCCTTCACCGTCCCGATCCTGACCGACTCATAATCACAAGATTCACCCATAGCAAACCCTCACAAAGTTCGAGACAAAACAGCACCACGGCCGTCGTCGACCAAATTTAGCTCTACAATGCCAACCCAGCTACAGTGAACCAAAAAGAACATCCAGAACTTGACGTGTGCACGGCCACCGGACAATCGTGGTTTGCGCCGGGGTTACTTATCGGCACACCTCACTGGCTACGGCGATGGCCTTTGCCCAGTCGCGATCGGATCGTGCGCCCCGCGACAGTGGGCTATGCCGCTCGCTCCTCGGTGGCCGAGGTCCCCGAGCGGCACGCCCACGGGGAGCAGCCATCCGGATCCTCGTCCTCAGTGGCGCTGGTGGCGACAAGCTTGAGGTGCCGCTTCACCGGAACGGACGGGTCGAGGTCGGCCTTGTCGAGGGGCTGGCAGGAGCGGTGCAGGAAGTACTGCCCGCGCAACTGCTGGCCTTGCCCGGTGGCGTGCGGGTAGCCGTGGCGGATGGCGTGGTCGAAGGCGACCGCGTCTGCCCAGCCGTCGGGGTCGTTGTCGCGGATCCAGCGCCATCCCGCGTTGCCGTGGAACGGGCAACCCAGACAGGATGACTTGACCGTGTTCCCGAACCCACGCTCGGCGAGAAACTCCACGCAGCGGGCGCGGTCCCAGCCCAGGTCGATCAGCGGGAACACGTTGCGGAGGTAGCGGACGTCCGAGTCTTTCGCGCGGGCGAATTCGTCGGTGCTGATCCCGATCGCCTGCTCGGCGTACACGCCGCGCGGGACCCGTCGTGGGTGCGGGTAGCCGAGCAGTTCCCGCACCGCTTTCTTCAAAGGTGCGATCTTGTACTCCCCCGTGCACTGCCTACGGGCCAAGCCTCGGCTGCCGTCCGGGTTGAGCACGTGCAGCGGCATCGACACGAACCGGTGAGCCGGGTCGAGCGCGTCGTCGCGGATGTTGCCCGCCGAGACTCTCCGCACCGGGATGCCCGACTTCGCGGCATGCTCCCGCAGGCGGGCGAGGTTCGTGTAGACCGCCTTTGGCTCCCAGCCGGTGTCGGCGAACAGGGCGCAGTCGAAGCGTGGAATCACGGCCTCGCAGGCCAGCAGCAGTACCGTGCTGCTCTGCACGCCGGCGCCGAGCGATAGGCACCGCAACGCCGGTTCGGTCCCACAAGTTGAGGCTGCCGTGGTCATGCCGCGTCCGCCAGCCTGTACCCAAAAGACGTGTCTGCGGTGGGGCCGACGAGCGCGGCGGGGTCGGCCAACAGCAGCGCGACGGTGTAGGCGTCTTGTTGCGGGCCGAGACCAACCCGGTGACGCACGAAGCGCCGGTCGACTTCCGCGCCCTGCCGTCCCACTGATCCCACCGGGCAGACGAGAATACGGGCATGTATTGCCTGGAAGCGGTCATCGCCAGCCAACTGGTGCTCCGTGAACTGGCCAGTTCCAACCAGCAGGCACGCATTGTCGCCCTCGGCCAGCATGTGTCGCTGCTGCCCATGACCGACGCGCTCCATGACGCGGTTAGGGTCGCCGGCGCCCCCGAACTCGACGGCTTCTGGAAAGCTCCCGCCGGATTCGGCAACCACCTTGTGGCGTGCTCGGCGTACGGTCCCGTGGCCTACGTCGAGGCGGAGTTCTTCGGCGGGGTAGGGACACAGTCCGCGCAAGTGTGGGACCGAGGCAAAGTGGTCCTTGGTCCCCTGCACATGGCCGAGGACAAACCGGATCCAGTCGCCGGCAGCCCAATCTCCCAGGCGCTTCGGAAACTCGGCGTCGCCCGGGGCGACCACTTCGACGAGTTCGATGCGGTCGGACTCGGCCGTCACCGGCGAACGAACGACTGGCTTCCACCCGTAACCTGACCAGCACCCAAAGCCTCGACCCCTGACTTGGTGCAGAGAAAGCACCTTCGGCATCCGGGCGGTCAGGATCTGGGCGACGTGCGGGTCGGAGTCTGCGCACGAGACGACGCAGCCGCCGCCGCGCGCGGCGAGGGTTCCGAGATCCAGCCCGCCGTACCCGGTGCACACCGATCCCGGCAGTGGCCCTGGATTTGCTGAACCGACCAGTGTCCGCTCGATCGATGGTTGAGACTCGGAGCCAGCGACGCGGAGCTGTCGTTCCGTCTCGCGTCGATTGTGGAGTAGCGCGGTACTCATGCGGCTCGGTTCTCGGACGCGCCCAGGCCATCGACGCTTGGGTTCTCGGCGTGTCGTCGCGGTCCGGTGAAGAATCGTCGGGATTCTTGAGGTTTCTTCACTCCAGCTGAACTCAAGGACGTCAGCGGCGTGCGGAACACCAGGACGTCCTCGTGCGAGATCAGGTGCAGGGGAAGCCCCGCCTCGCGTTGTTTGCGGATGAAGTCGCGTTGGAAGAACGAGCCTTTCGGGACGAGGTCGCTGTCGCCGGCGCGGGCGAGGAGGGCGACGCAGCGTTCGACGGGGATCAGTCCGGCGTGGATGCCGCACGCGAGGATCTGGGAGGGCAGGTCGATGAGTTCGGCGTGCTCGCGCCACGGGCGGATGGTGATGGCAAAGTATCCGCCGGGCCGGAGGAAGGGGACGCATCCGGCGAGGATGCGGGTGAAGCCGGCGAGGAGTCGGTGGTGGCCGATGTTGGCGAGGTTGCCGCGGTCGAGAGTGTTGCCGTAGCGGTGGTGGTACTTCTGCACGCCTTCGCCTGGGGCGACGGCGACCCGTCCGTGGGTGGAGGGCCCGTAGGGTGGCGAGGTCACGACCAGCGCGACCTGCCCGACGTACTCGGGTAGGAGGAGTGTGGCGAGTTGGCGGGCGTCGCCGTGGAAGACCCGCACCGCATTCTCGATGCCGTGTTCTCGGGCGAGAGCAAGGTTGGCGCGGGACACCTCGACCCAGTGCGGTTCGTACTCAATCCCGACCGCCCGCCGTCCCAGGTGGACGGCTTCGACGAGGGTGGTGCCGATGCCGCACATCGGGTCCAGCACCAGATCACCGGGCTCGGTGTAATGCGCGATCGCATGGGCCGCGACGGCTGGCAGCATCTTGGCCGGGTGCGCGGTCGACTCGGCCACGTAGCGGCCTTTGCGTTGAGTCGCCGGTGAGGTTTGCGCGGTGGTCCACACCGAGACCGCCGGCGGCGGATTCCCGCTGATCGTGTGGGGTTCGGTTGTGGGGTCGATGCTGTCGATAAGCGCCTGCGAGATCGGCAGCGTGGCGTCGTCAACAGGCGGGGCGCCGGGTGCGGCGGGCGCGAGGTGGTTGCGACGTCGTTCGGCCACGGATGTGCCCTTCTGGCGGCGGGATGTGGTGGAGGCGGAGCGCGCAAGGTGGCTCATCGAACGGCTCCGGCGGCACAGGTACGGCCGCTCGGGCCCAGCTGTGCGCTGACGAAGACCAGGACGTCGCTGTGGACCCGTCGGTGTGGTGCGGGCAGCCTGCGCACCGCTGCGCGGTGCTCGGCCAGAGCGTGCTCTGCGGCGGCGGTGGGTCCTTCGGTGTCGGTGACGAGGTGGCCGTTGGCGACGGGTACGTGGAGGGCGACGATGTGCTGGAGGTAGAGCAGGTCGGCATTCTGCCCGGCAGCGACAATGGTCCCGGAGGGGTCGATCAACTCTCCCCGTGTCCAGTCGCAACGGGTGAGTAGGGCAAGGACGCCGCCGCTGCGAAGGCGCCGCGCGGCATACAGCGCGACGAGGTCGCTGACGGCGTCGCTGCGTTGTTCGGGGCGCAAGCTGGTGATGGCCAAATCGAAGTCGGTGGCAGAGTCGAGGATCTCGCCGCCGCTGGAGCGAGACGGTTGTTCCGATGCAGCTGGCGAACGGTGAGGGTCGCCGACGAGTTCGGTCCAGGACGGGTGCGTGGTGGGTCCGGCGGTGGTCGGGTCGGCGGGAATTCGGATCACGTGGCCGGTTCGGTCGAGATCCTCGATCGCGGCGAGCGCGGCAGTTACTTCGTCCTCCGACTCGGTTCCTGTTGCGTGGTCGATCGCCTCGGCGGCATGGGCCTGGGTGGGCGTCGGCGTGTCGCGGGTGACCGGGTCGACGGTCGGCCACGGCAGCAGGAGGACTCGGGCGCCGGGTGCGCTGAACGAGGTGACGATCTTGGTGATGATGGGCGTCGGCCAGGTCGCGTCGAGGTCGATCGGTGCTGGGCCGGCGGTCCAGACCGTGGCTGGAGTCGGGGTGGACGACGGACCGTGTGATCGCGCCCGGCCGGTCCGGGTGGTGGGCTTGGCGGGGCTGATTCGGGTGGTAGTAGGCGCCGTTGGGTAGGGCCGGCGCTCGACGCTGCGGCGGGTGCCTGAGCGCGGGGTGGCAGGTCGGGTGGAGTCGCTGCGCCGCGCGGGGCGGCGGGGTGCGCGACGGTCGGGGTGGGTCACGGGAACCTCCGGAGTCACGAGGTGCGCGTCCGCGTCGGTGCGCGGCGCTGATGACACCCCTGAACTCCGAAATACAGACCCGTTCGGGACAGCCGGCCGCGCAATTTTTCACGGGGCTCACCACCACTGGTCTTAAAGCTGAGACCGCCATAGAGGCGTGCCTCATAGCTGTTCTGAGTCTTCCGCCTAGAACTTTATTCTCGCGTGTTGTCAGGTCTCCTCCGCCATCCGTTGCGGGGGTACGTCGGTGTGGTGACCGCTCTTACCGAGGTGGTACCGCGATCAGGAAACAGCAGCTCAACGGCTATTACCGCGTCCACCAGCGCGATCTCGGAACCGTGCGCGGAAACCGGATTTGTCGATCTTGATTGCGAGCGAAGATGATCAGCCGCGATCGTCGGTGCGCGCTGGGTGAGAGTTTGGTGCGGGTCCGGTAAGCGTCTGGTCAGAGTTCGGTACCACCTCGTATGGCGTCCTTGTCGAGTCGTTTCCGTTCGACTCGACAAGGAGCTATTCATGGCGACGAACAATTGTTTTCCGCGTTCGGGTTTCGAGCGTGGTGGGATGCCGTTGGATGCTGTGCGGGCGGCGTTCGAGTGGCTGGTGACCGGGCCGGAACCGGTGTCGGTGGATGGCCGGTTGTTTCCCGGACTGCCCGGGCGGCGGGTGCCGCTGAACGAGGTGCGCGACCGGTTGCTGCACCGCCGGTGCCCGCAGGCGTTGCGGGACGCGGTGTGGCGGCATCTGGTGCTGCTGTCCCGCACCGAGGGCGCGACGTGGACGGTCGGGTGCGCGGGTGTCGCGCTGCCCGCGCTAACGACGATCGCCGCGACACTGTCCGCCCGGTTCGCCGGTGATCCCAGCGACCTCCACGCCGCCGTCTTGGCCGGGTTTGTCGCCGAACTCGCCACCATCGATCTGCGCAAACCGCGGGTCATGCTGCGCCTGCGGTGGGCCGCCTACCGCGCCGGGCACGCGGGACTGCGGGAGTCACTCGACGCGCCCGTTCCCTCGGGCAACGCCTTCTGTTCCGTGGCCCCGCCCCCGCCGTGGGGACATCCCGACTTCGTTCTCGCGCGCGCGGTCGCCGAGGGCGCGATCACCGGCGAGGAAGCCGAGTTGATCGCGTCCACGCGGTTGGAAGGGGTGCCGCTCGCGACGGCCGCGCAGCGGCGCGACCTCTCCTACGAGGCGGTCAAGAAGGTTCGCCAGCGCGCAGAGCATCGCCTCGTCGCCTACCTCGCCGACGACACCGCAACCGAGCCGAACACCGGTCATTCCGAACCCGACGTGGCGCGCCGGGCCACCGACATCGCCGTCATCACCGGAGCCGGGAACGCCACCGAGGAAGCCCGCAACAGGACGCAGCCGACGACCGCAGCGGGTACCAAGAGAGTCCGGCGCCGCGTGTCCCGAAAAGGCCGCCACAGCGGAGTTCAGGGGTGCGGGAGGAAACCAGCCACCTCACCGCATGACACCTCACCCGACCGGCCCGCCGCGTTGTCTCAGCGGCCGTCGGGCCTGACTTCGGAGAGCCCGCGATGCGCCTGACCCGCCTTACCGTCCCTCTCTCGTCCGGCTCCGGCCGGACCGGCCACGAGCCCGCCATGCCGCCTTCGCTGGCCGCTGCCCTTGCCCGTCGCCGTCGTCCGGTGACGGTCCGCCCGACTGTTGCCGCTGCCGGTCTTCCTCCACAGTCGTATGGGTCCGCTCGCCGCGCGCTGCGGTGGCGGGTAGCTGTGATCGCGGAACTGGCTGTTCTCGTCGTGCTGGTGTCTGCCGTTGTGGCGGCGCCTGACGCCTACGCGGAGACCACGCGGGTGCTGGCGTTGGTGGGCTCGGTGGATGAGGTGCTGACCAACATCCGCAACTGGATCATGGGCATTCTCGCCAGCCTGGCCACGGTCTTCCTGTCCATTGGCGGGGTCCGCTACGTCATGGGCGGCGGCGACCCGGGCGAGATCGAGAAAGCCAAAACCGCGTTCAAGGCCGCCGGCATCGGCTACGGCCTCGCGGCGCTCGCGCCCGTGATCGTCACCGTGCTCAAAAGCATCGTCGGTGCCTAACCGATGCCGCCAACCAGACCCACCCCGACACCGGCCAGCGCGCGACGGCGCGTGTGTCCGGAGGTGCTCGCAGCCCCGTCGATGCGAACAACTTTCCGCACCAGCGGCCCTGTCCAGTCGCGGCTGCGCATGACGCGAGGCCGGGCGCTGGCCGTGCTGGCGGTCAGCCTGATCGCGCTACTGGGTGGCACGGTGGCGCTCGCCGCGACAGCCGCTCCGGCCACCGGCCAGCAAGCCCCCGCACCGCCCTTACCGCTGCCCACTGGCGGAACCTGCACACCGGATTCGTCCGAACCAGCCTGCCACCTCCCCACCGCCACGGACACCGCACCAGCGACAGGAATGCCGCTACCAATTCCGACTGCGGCGCCCTCGGTGACGTGTTTCCCCGGCTCGCTCCAGGCCGAGTGCCAGCAGCCCTCTGCTTCCCCGTGCACCGGGGCGGGCTGCATCCCACCGCTGACGGCTCCCCCTCCGACATCCGCTGGACCCGGTGCGGGACAAGCCGGTAGCGGCGAGAGCGGAGACGCTGACTGCGGGATCGCCCATGTCGGCGGCTGTATCAGCAACGCCATCAACGCGTTCTTCCGCGGCATCGTGCAGGACGCGCTCAACCCGCTGCTGGACCTGTTGTCCCAGACGCTGTTGACCACACCAGCCCCCGACAGCCTGCCCGGGATCGGCGAACTGTGGGACACCTCGTGGCAGATCCTGCTGGTCTGCTACACGACGTTGATCCTCATCGCCGGGATCTTGGTGATGAGCTATGAGACCCTGCAAACTCGCCACACGGTCAAGGAAATCGCGCCCCGGATCGTCGTCGGGTTCCTCGCGGGAGCGCTGTCCCTGTGGGTGGCAACCCAGGCCATCCAGATCGCCAACGCACTCGCCCAGGCCATCCTGGGCGGCGGGCTCGACGCCGGGGCCGCCGGGCCGACGCTGCGCGACCTGGTGCTTGGCTCGCTCATCGGCGGAGTCTGGATCAGCCTCATCGGCCTGTTCCTGGCCGGGATGCTGCTCGTCCTGCTCGTTACCTACATCGTGCGCGTCGCGCTGACGATCATCCTGATCGCCGGAGCGCCGATCGCGCTGATGTGCCACGCCCTGCCGCAGACCGAGGGCATCGCCCGCTGGTGGTGGAAAGCCTTCGGGGGCTGCCTGGCCATCCAGGTGGCGCAGTCGCTGACGCTGATCACTGCGATGAAGGTGTTCCTCGCCCCTGGCGGGTTCACCGTCTTCGGTCCCACGCGCAGCGGTCTGGTCAACCTTCTCGTCGCGCTCGCGTTGATCTACATCCTGTTCAAGATCCCGTTCTGGGTGCTGGGTTCCCTGCGCGGTGGCGGACGGCGCTCACTGCTCGGGTCGATGGTGCGGGGCTTCATCGCCTACAAGACCTTCGGTCTCCTCCGCGGCGGCGGAACGCCCCGTCCCTCTCCAGCAAACGGTGGGAACGGGCCACAGGGCGGCGGACGTGGCGGCGTGACCGGCTATGCGCGCACCACGCCTGACGGCCAATATGTGTTGCCGTTGCCGGGTTTACGGCGTACCCGCCCAGTGCCCAGGCCCCGTCCTGCTCCGGATCCGAGAACGCGTGCGGCTCACGGATGTCAACTGGCTCTGCCGCTCGGCGATGACTGGCCTGAGAACAAACCGGTTCTCGGACGAGATGGCCAGTACCGGCTGCCGCTGCGCGCGGACCGCGTCACTCGGAAACCTGCCGCATCCATCCACCCGGAGCCCGCCGTCGGTACGCGGCGGGGGCGACAGCGGGCGGGGCAGCTGGAACTGCCATTCGACCCCTACAAGGGCAACCGATCGACGCGTTCCGGGCAGTACCCGTTGCCACTGGACGGCCTGCGCCGGACGCCACGCCCTCCGGTTATTCCGCCGCCGACGCCTGCACGCACGCGCACTGGACAGTTGGAGTTGCCGTTCGATCCGTATCGGGGCAACCGGCCGCTGCGCTCGGGCCAGTACCCGCTACCCCTGGACGGGCTGCACCGTGTCCCGCGCGCCAAACCCACACCTGCCCCCGCGCCGCCACACCCAGCGAGACCGCCCGCTGGTCGGCAGTTGCGGCTACCTCTCGACGTGCCCACGCCACCACGACGCCCGGCTCCACAACAGACGAAGGGTGAGTAAGGATCATGAGTTACCACGAAAACGAAGCGGGCGGCCCGTCTACGGTTCGCATTCCGTCCGATGTGGACATTCAAGATCGCGTCCTCGGTCCGCTGACCGCCCGCCAGCTGGCGATCCTCGCCGTCACCGGCCTGCTGCTCTACACCTTTTGGACCGTGACACGCAGCGTTATTCCGTTTCCCGTATTCCTTGTTCTCGCCCTCCCCGTCGCATCGACCGCGGCAATCCTGGCGCTCGGACAGCTGGACGGGCTTTCCCTGGACCGGCTCCTGCTGGCCGCAATCCGGCAACGCCTCAGCCCCCGCCACCGCGTCGCCGCCCCCGAAGGTATCCAGCCAATCCCCGACTGGCTCGCCCCGCACGCCCTCACCATCGACGCGAAGGACGGCGCGCGGTCCGGACGTGAGCCGATGTCGCCGGCGGTGTTGCGGCTTCCGGCGGAGGCGGTCACCGACACCGGCGTGGTCGATCTCGGCAGGGAGGGTCTGGCCGTGGTCGCCGTCTGCTCCACCGTGAACTTCGCCTTACGCACTCCGGGCGAGCAGGACGCATTGGTCGCCGGGTTCCGCCGCTACCTGCACAGCCTGACCGCCCCCGTGCAAGTCCTCGTACGCACCGAACGTCTGGACCTGTCCGGACAGATCACCGACCTGCGAGCCCGCGCGGGCGGGTTACCGCACCCCGCGTTGGAACGTGCGGCGCTCGAGCACGCCGACTACCTCGCGCAGTTGGGCGAACAGTCCGATCTGCTGCGCCGCCAAGTCCTGCTGGTCCTCCGCGAGCCCATCACCGCCACATCCCCTGACGGCTCCGGCCCAGCCGCGGTGGGGACATCGTTGCTGCGCGGCGGAAGGCAACGGTCCCACGAGATCAGCGCGGGTGCGCGGCGCGCAGCGGAAGCCCGGTTGGTCCGCCGCCTCGGTGAAGCGGTCGAACTGCTAGCGCCAGCCGGGATCGTGGTCACTCCGCTGCATGCCGGGCAGGCCACCGCCGTCCTCGCTTCCGCCTGCAACCCCGACACCTTGCTCTCGCCATCCGCGGACCTGGCCGGCGCCGGCGACATCATCACCAGTCCCGCCGCACGCCAGCCCGACTTCGACGTCAACGACTGGCCAGGCGGCGTAGACGACAAACCCCACTGTGGGCACGGGGTGGTTGCCGATGTCGACGAGTGGGACGACGAGAACTCCCCACATGACGAGGACGAGACGAGGTGGCAGTGATGCCGCGGGCCCGGCACGCTGTGCCACTAGCAGCCTCGTCGGCGCGGGCTGCCGCGTTCACACCCGACGCGTTGGCGGTGGGCGCACGGCACCTCGAAGTCGGCAGCGAATGGGTCGCCTCCTTCGCGGTGACCGGCTACCCGCGCGAGGTCCACCCCGGATGGCTCACACCACTGCTGACCTACCCCGGGCGGCTGGACGTCGCGGTGCATGTCGAGCCGATCGACCCTGCCACCGCCGCGGCCCGGCTGAAGAAACAGCTGGCCAAGCTGGAAAGCGGCAGGCGCCACACCGCCGAGCACGGCCGTCTCTATGATCCGCAGGTCGAGGCCGCCACCGAGGACGCCTACGACCTCTCCTCACGCGTCGCCCGGGGCGAGGGCAAGCTGTTCCGCGTCGGCCTGTACCTCACCATCCACGCCCCCACCGAAGACACCCTCGCCGACGAGGTGGCCGCGCTGCGCGCCTTATGCGCCAGCCTGTTGCTCGACGCCCAACACACCACCTACCGCTCTCTGCAGGGATGGGTGTCGACGCTGCCGATGGGCCTGGACCTCATCAGGATGCGCCGCACCTTCGACACCTCCGCGCTCGCCGCCGCGTTCCCCTTCACCTCACCCGACCTCCCCGCCCCTGACCCCACCAGCGCAGCAGCCCCCTCCGGGGTCCTCTACGGCTTCAACCTCGGCTCGCAGGGGCTGGTGCACTGGGATCGGTTCGGCGAGGGCATGCACAACCACAACGCCGTCATCCTCGGCCGCTCCGGAGCCGGCAAGTCCTACCTCGTCAAACTCGAATTACTCCGGTCGCTGTACCGAGGTATCGAGGTCGCGGTCGTCGACCCCGAGGACGAATACGCCCGCCTGGCCACTGCGGTCGGCGGCACCTACGTCCACCTCGGCGCCCCCGGCGTGCGACTCAACCCCTTCGACCTGCCCATCCACACACGCCCCGACGGACGGCGCACCGCGCCGAAAGACGCCCTCGTCCGGCGATCGCTGTTCCTGCACACCGTCATCACCGTCCTCACCGGCACCCTGGACGCCGGACAGCGAGCCGCACTGGACCGGGCCATCGCCACCACCTACCAGAAAAGCGGAATCACCATCGACCCCCGCACCTGGACCCGCCCCGCACCCACCCTCCGCAACCTCCGCGACCAACTCGCCACCGGCGACCACGCTGCAACTGAGCTCGCCGCACGGTTACATCCCTTCGTCGGCGGCGCCTGGAACGGCCTGTTCGACGGACCCACCAGCACCAATCCCGAAGGCCACTTGGTGGTGTTCAGTCTGCGGGATCTGCCCGAAGAACTCAAAGCCATCGGCACCCTGCTCACCCTGGACACCGTGTGGCGCCGCGTGTCCAACCCCGCCCTCCGCCGACCCCGCCTCGTGGTGGTCGACGAGGCCTGGCTGCTCATGCGCGAACACTCCGGCGCGCAATTCCTGTTCCGCATGGCCAAAGCCGCCCGCAAACACTGGGCCGGGCTCACCGTCGCCACCCAGGACTCCGCGGACGTGCTGGGCGGCGATCTCGGCAAGGCCGTCGTGGCGAACGCCGCGACCCAGATCCTGCTCCGTCAAGCCCCGCAGGCCATCGACGACATCGCCCGGACCTTCGATCTTTCGGCCGGGGAACGGCAATTCCTGCTCTCCGCCGACCGGGGCCAGGGTCTCCTGTCGGCGGGAACTCAGCGCGTGGCGTTCCAGGCCGTTTCCTCACCCAGCGAGCATTTCTACGCCACGAGTAACCCGGCCGAACTCGCCGAGTATGGCGAAGCAGAGGCGACACCATCCTATATGGACCTTGACTTCGACGATACCTCATTACGGGAGGCCGAGTTCGGCCACGCCGAGAGCGACGACCAGATCGACCTCGATACCTGACATATTTCCCGACCTACCCGGAAGGACTGGCGAATGCGTTCCTGGATCACTGCTGTCCTCACGCGCACCGCGTTGGCGGATGGGTGGCTGGACGACTACCTGCGCGACCCCGGCGGCGCACTCTCCCACTTCCTGAGCCATCTACAGGGCTGGGCCCTCTCGTGGGGCCCGATCACCGCGCCCGCACTTGCCCTCGTCGTCACTGGGCTCGTGGTCTCGCGACGCTGGTGGACACGTCACTGCCATGCCCAACTGGTCGCCGACGCCCGCCAGATCACCGTGCTCGCCCCGCCCACCGTCGACCCCGCCGGTGGTATGGCACTGTGGTCCAACCTCGTCGGACTCCTGCGTCCAACCTGGCGCCGCCGACTGACCGGCCAGCCACACGTGGCATGCGAGTACATCTTCTCCGAAGCCGGGGTCGCCATCCGATTCTGGGTACCCGGCGTGATCCCACCAGGATTGGTCGAGCGCGCCATCGAAGCCGCCTGGCCCGGCGCACACACCCGCGTCACAACACCCGACCCACCACTCCCACCACCACGCGCGGGCAAGCGCCCCGTGGCCGTCGGCGGCGAACTCCGGCTCGCCCGCAGCGAAGCCTTACCCATCCGCACCGCGTTCGACACCGACCCGCTCCGGGCCCTCATCGGCGCACCCATCGGCCTGGGCCACAACGAATTCGCCTGCGTCCAAATCCTCACCCGCCCCGTCACCGGCCATCGTGTCGCCAAAGCTCGCCGCTCCGCACGGCGAGTACACACCGGCTCCACGCGCCCTCTCGGCCGCCTGCTCGACCTCCTCACCCCCAGCCATCGCACAAAACCAAAAACCAAGGGCGGGGCGATGGACCCACAAACGGCGCTGGAATACGGCGCCCAGAACCGCGCGATCGTCGCCAAACAACGCGGCAGCCAGTACGAAACCGTGATCCGCTACGCCGTCACCACCCTCCTCCCCGCCGCCACCAGTGACGCCGAGATCCGGACAGCACGCGACGTCGCCCGCGGCCGGGCCCACGCGCTGGCCGCCAGCTTCGCCTCCTTCACCGAACACAACCACTACACCCGCCACCGCCTCCACCACCCCGCCCGTGTCGTGACCGAACGACGCCTGGGCCGAGGCGACCTGCTCTCCGTGCCCGAACTCGCCGCGATCGCCCACCTGCCCACCGACAACGCAATCCCCGGCGTCCAACGCGCCGGAGCCAAAGCCCTCGCCCCACCACCCGGCATCACCACCCCCAGCCCCCAGGCCAAACCGATCGGCGTCACCGACACCGGACACCCCCGCCCCGTCGCCCTACGCGTACCCGACGCACGGCACCACCTGCACGTCCTCGGCGCCACCGGCTCCGGAAAATCCACCCTGCTGGGCACCATGCTCCTAGCCGACGCCGAAGCCGGACGCGGCATCGTGCTCATCGACCCCAAAGGCGACCTCGTCACCGACATCCTCTCCCGCCTACCCGCCTCGGCCGGCGACCGCGTCGTGCTCTTCGACGCCACCAGCCGGACTCGCCCACCCTGCCTCAACCCCCTCGACGGCGAAGAAACCGACCTCACCGTCGACAACCTCGTCTCCGTCTTCCGGCGCGTCTACTCCGCGTTCTGGGGACCCCGCACCGACGACGTCATGCGCGCCAGCTGCCTCACCCTCCGCACACAACAAGCCGTCGCCACCCTCGCCGACCTACCCAAACTGCTCGCCGACCCCGCCTTCCGCTCCCGCACCACGGCCGGAATCACCGACCCCGTACTGCGCGGCTTCTGGACCTGGTACGAAGAACTCACCGACTCCCAACGCTCCCAAGTCATCGCCCCACTGATGAACAAACTCCGCGCATTCCTCCTCCGCCCCTTCGTGCGCGACGCCATCGCCGCCGGACATTCCACAGTGGACATGAACGCGGTACTGGACGGCGGCATCTGCCTGGTCCGCATCCCCAAAGGCAGCCTCGGCGAGGAAACCACCCGACTGATCGGGTCACTGGTGGTCGCCCGCACCTGGCAAGCCACCACCGGCCGCGCCCGCACACCACAACACCAGCGCCACGACGCATCCCTGGTCATCGACGAATGCCACAACTTCCTCAACCTGCCCTACGCCATCGAAGACATGCTCGCCGAAGCCCGCGGCTTCCGCCTCGCCATCACCCTGGCCCACCAACACCTCGGCCAACTCCCCCGCGAACTCCGCGAAGGCATCTCCACCAACGCCCGCAACAAAATCTTCTTCAACGCCTCCCCCGAAGACGCCCGCGAACTCGCCCACCACACCACACCCCGCCTCACCGACCACGACCTCGCCCACCTCGGCGCCTACCACGCCGCCATCCGCCTCGTCCTCCACGGCGAACAAACCCCACCCTTCACCCTGCACACCCAGCCACTCCCACCACCCACCCCCGGACGCGCCCGCGACATCCGCACGGCCGCCCGCCACGCCCTACGCACCCGCCTGTCCGGTCCAAGGACATCGGCACCCGCACTGCACACCGCACCCGGGCCGGACGCCGCCAACGTCCACAACGGATCTGCCGCGCCGCCACGCAATGCCGACCCACGGCGACGCGGCTGACCCCCCGCCCGCAGGTAAACCGGCAAAGCACAGTTCCTACTCGACCCGAGAGAAAAGACAAAACACGTCCACCCCCAGCCCATCGTTCCCACACCTGGCTTGACATTTCGCCGAAACAGAGCGTTGATAGAAACGTTCCGTCACCAGAAAAACATTTCTGAGTCGAATAACAAAAGCCATCCATAGGAGGGAATCCGCTATGAGTGAAAACACGCCCGCCCAGCCCGCCGACGTCTCCACAACACACGAGTTCACCGGCTGCACGTCCATGATGGGCGAACTGTATGCCGCTACCGCCCATGAATCCTTGGAGGTCATCGCCACTCGCCTACACCACGAACTGATCGACGCCCGACGCATCGGGCAGATCCCCGCCAGCCTCGGATTCGACATCACCGCCCACACCGGACAGATCACCACCGCACGCGGCGTCGCCGTCGGCATGCTCACCATCAACCTCTACAACGGCCCGATCATCACCCCGCACGACGACACATCCCTCGACGCCTCAATCCAGCACGTCCTGGCCCTGGCCAGCCAGTTCAACGCCGTCGACCTCACCCACCCCGACACCGCCCGCTTCATCGTCGCGATCGTCGCCTACCAGCACCCCGACGAACCCATCCACGACCACCCCCAACGCGTGCTGATCGGCACCATGTACGGCGACACCGCCGACTACCTCCGCAACCTTGACGACCCCACCGAGCCGTCGCCCGTCCCGTTCCCGTCGGGAACAGACACCGTCTGGGCAAGCTGAAACCCGGGAGCGGCAAGGGTGTCGGGCGGCAGGTAAGAGTCGCAGCGGTGTCGATGACCGCCCGCCGATCACGACATTCTCACGGCAGGTCATGGTCGGTGATTTCGGCGTAACAGCGGCTGAATCAGCCCCAACTGTCCTGCCGTGAGCTGTCGTCTCGTCGTTGCCGTCGCGGTGGTGGTCGTGGTCGCGGCCACCGTGCTGTGGGCCTGGCGGCCGTGGGCCGGACCACAATCCAGCGCCGCGAGCCCCTCGCCCACGAGCCACGCGGCACCACCGCTGACCCCGGACGCCGCCTGGTCGCTGGCCGCGGACCTGGCCAGTGCCGACGAGACCCGCGTCCAGTCCGCCGTGGCCGTCAACCCGGCCCAGCCCGTCGACAGCAACGCCGTCGCGGCGTAGTCCGCCGCCCAACCGGCCTTCGACGCCGCGACATTCCAAGCGACCAGCGACACCAGCGCCACGATCAACTGCCCGGGGCTCAACGTCCTGAGCCGCCGGACAGCAATGGCCAGGCGCCCATGGCGAGGACCGCGTCAGCGGTCTCGGCGACGTCCCGACCGCTACTGTCCACCCGCACACCGATCTTGGCGCGTTCCAACGCCTCACTGTCGGTGACCGCCCGGTTCACGGCCTGCCGCAACCGCTCAGCAGACAGGCCCAGCAGGGGGTCACCAGGCTGGGACCAACTACCCCGCTCACCACGCGGCAGGATGCGGCGAACCAGATCCGCCCGATCCGCATGCAGGCGGCACACCGTCAGCGTTGCGGCTGGCAGCGCCCTCACGTACGGCACTTCCGCCTCGTGCGCGCTGATCTCACCGACGATCACCAACCCCTCGGCGCCCGCATCCCGGTACGCCCGCCACACCGCGGCCACGTTCGCCGCCCGAAGATGATGGTCCACCCCATCGGAAGCGCCGAACCCGATCTGACGCAAGTCCAGATAACCCACCGCGCGGCCCGCATCCAACGTGCGCCGGAAAATCGTGTAACCCACCATCGACGTGCCGACCCCAGGCACGCCGCTCACCCACAAAACCGGACCATCCGCCGGGGCTAACACCGGCACGGGCGATACCGCGCCGGTCACGGTGTACCAGCCGTCGACAGCCGCCATCACGGCCGACACAACCTCGGGCACAGCCTGACCGGTGGTATCCACGCACACATCCGCGACCGTGCTCGCATCCATCTCATCGGCGTCGGCCACCACCCCCGCAACAGATTCCTCCGGCCCCGAACGCGTCCGAAACCGCCGCACCAACTCGTCACGATCGGCCCGTAGCCGACACAACGTCACCACCGCACCCGGCACCGCGACCCGGTGAACCGGGTCCACAACCCCTGACACCACCACGCACGTCGCGCCACGAGCCGCGACATTCGCCACCACAGACGCGAGATTGCGCACCTTCAGCCGATGCCGCCCCCGATCGGAATCCCGCTCCGGGTAGCACATGCCGAGTTGGTCGATGTCGACGTACGCGGCCGCGACCCGGCCCTGACGCAGCCGTGCCCGAATCCGCCAAGCGACCGAGGTCTTGCCGACACCGGGCGGGCCACACAGCCACAGAACAGGGATCACCAGCGCAGTTTCACCACAATTCGGCCCCGCTGTCGAATCGATAACCACACCAACGAATCAGCCCTGCAATTCCGCCCACTGGCGCGTCAGGAGAGCCATGATTTCGAACCCCACACCCCAGAGGGGCCTTCGAGGCCACAAGACCACCCGTCCGACCCCGCGTGCGGCCAACACCGCCGAACACCAGGCCATGCTCGCCTGGCGGCTGACCCCGCGCGACAAATGGATCATCCGGATGCTGCACGAACACCGCGTCCTCACCATCCACCAGCTCACCGACCTGACCTTCCCCTCCGCCCGCGCCGCCCGGATGCGACTCCGGGAGCTTTACGCGTGGCGGGTGGTGGACCGCTTCCAGCCCTTCGTCTCGGTCGGCACCGCGCCCATGCACTACGTCCTCGCTCCTGCCGGAGCCACCGTCCTGGCCGCCGAAGACGGCCTCGACGTCAAAGACCTCCGCTATCGGCACGACCGCGCCTACGGCATAGCCCACTCCCTGCGGCTGGCTCACATCGTCGGCGTCAACGAATGGTTCACCGCCCTCGTCGCCGCATCACGCACGAGCTCTGGAGAAGAGGCCCTGACGGCGTGGTGGTCGGAGACCCGTTGCGCCCGCCACTTCGGTGACCTGGTCAAACCCGACGGTTACGGCCGTTGGACAAACCACGGGACGGAGATCGAGTTCTTCCTCGAATACGACTTCGGAACCGAACCACTCACCAAGCTCGCCGGAAAACTCACCGGCTACGCCGCGCTCGCCGCCTCCAGCGGCATCACCACGCCCGTACTCGTGTGGCTCACGACCGCACGCCGCGAGGCCGCCGCCCGACGCCTGCTGCACCGCGCCTGGCAAACCCTCGACAACCCACGATCGGTGCCCCTCGCGACCGCCACCGCAGACCTGCTCAGCCCCGACGCCACGCCGAGTCCCGCCGAGGAGGTCTGGCTGCCCCTCGACACCGTCGGCGGAGCCAACGCACGCTGGACATTGCACCGACTGACCGCCGCCTGGCCGCATGTACCGCCAGCCAACACCCCCGACAAGCCCGGTAGCGATCTCGAACCTATGTCGGACTCGCCGCTGGTAATCGCTCCGGCCCCGCGACCGATGCCTCCGGCTAGTTCACAGGCACCGAGCAACCCCTGCCGGTGAGCCGCTGATGCTCGCGAAGGTCGGTATCGCGACGTTCGTAGCCATCGTGTTCTTTCCCGTAGTGATCGCCGCCGGAATCTCCGGCGCGGTCTCAGCGGTGTTCGGTGGCCGCACCAGCAGCAACGACTGTGCGCTCGCCAGCGATCACGCCGAGGTAGCTGGCTACGGGCCGGATCAACTTGCCAACGCGACCACCATCGTCGCGGTCGGCAAACAGATGAACATCCCCGAGCGGGGGTGGGTGGTGGCCATCACCGCCGCGATACAGGAATCCGGGCTCCGCAATCTCAGCTACGGCGACCGCGACAGCCTCGGCCTCTTCCAACAACGCCCCTCGCAAGGCTGGGGAAGCCCGACGCAGATCATGAATCCCGCCTACGCTGCCACCCAGTTCTACCAGCATCTGCTCGCCGTACCCGGCTGGCAGCAGATGAGCGTCGCCAGCGCCGCGCAGGCTGTCCAACGCTCCGCCTTCCCCAACGCCTACGCCACGCACGAACAGGCCGCGCGCCTTATTGTCGCCATTGTAGATTCCGGGAATTCCCGAGCAATTCCGGAAGATCCTGAGCAACCCGTGAGCACGTGTCCACAGGGCTCGCGCTCATAAGAGACCCCGACCGGCCCCAGCCACACCGACGCCGGCAGAAATCGTGCTTGCTTCGCGGTTTAAGCAGATGTTGGCCGGTAGGCGCTCACCGGCGGACACGACCGGCAGGAGACGCTGACCGACAACGCCGGTCCCCATACCGCGGTTTTCCCCGCGACCTCCTGTTCAGCGTTCCCCGATCTGTTCGTCGACGCGGGTGAGCGTCCGGCGTTCCCGGTCGTGCTTGTATTGACTCGGTTCGTCAAACGACGGCGTGTCGGCTCCGGGACGCGCCGTCGTACACTACCTTAACTGGCACCACTAATCGCAAAATCTGTTTCTGGACGAGAATATGAATGAAGATCGACAAGGATTGACGCTTGATCTTGACGTCAGGGGCGGGACTGACGCACTCGCACGCGCGATAGCTCCACTGATCGCTGACGCGATTGTGCGTCAGCTCCAAGAGTGTCCTTCCATCCTGCCCGATCAACCGCGCGTACTGCTGACGGTGGAGCAAGCTGCCCAGCGATTGGCGATCAGCCGGACAGTTGCCTACTCGCTAGTCAAGACTGGCGACCTTGAGTCAGTCAAAATCGGCAACATCAGGCGTGTCCCAGCTTCCGGAGTGGACGATTTCGTGCAACGACTCCGAAAGGAATCGCATGAACAGCCAGCGTGAGTTGCTAACCGTAGCTGAGGTGTGTGCCGAACTGAAGGTCGGGCGCAGCACCTTTTATCAGTGGCGGGCGAAACGACGAGGACCCAAGTGTATCAAGTTGCCGAACGCCGAGCTTCGTATCAGGCGTTCCGACCTTGAGGATTGGCTCGACCACCATGAGGTACAGGGGGCTTAGCCGCAGTTTGCCAACACGGCGACCCAACGGTGGAGGTCGGTCTGGTCGTAGGCCTTGTCGGCATGCAGCTTGCCGGGCTTGCGACGGCGGGGATCGCGCCGGGATTTGATCGCTGGAATGGCATTGACCAGGGGCTTGAGAGCGTGGGAATCGTGAGTGTTGGCGGCCGACTCAGCGACCGAGAGCGGTATGCCCGTACGCTCGGACAGGATGTAGATCTTCGAGCCGGGTTTGCCCGAGACAAGAGCACCGGCGGTTTCCCGCGCGGCGTCCGGCAGTCGTTCGGCCAGACGAAACAGCCCCATCACAGCTTCCCATTCAGCCCGCGGCGCCCAGCCCGGTCGGCGGCATCGGGATCGAAGCTTCGCCATGTGAGAACCGACCGCAGTCCCGCCAGCTCTCCGCACTAACTTGTGCTTGGCGACGCGAGGATGGGACCGTCCATAAAAGACAGTCATCGCATTTGCCGAATCCACTTGACTTCAATGGCGAAGGAAGCGTCCATAGACGTGTGGCCCGAACCAACCGGCAGCGCACCGGCGGGTCAATCGCCCCGGCCGGGGCATGACCACCACCCATAGCAATGAATCGAGGTAGTCATGTCCACACAGACACGTACCCAAAAGAGTCCTACCGCTCGCAAGCTTCAGCCCTTCCCGCAATCGGCCGGCACGCCAACGGGGCGTACGGAGGCGGAGGCCAAGCTGTGGGAAGCGTTGCGCGCCAATCCGAATAGCACTGCCACCGGGCTGGCCAGCGCGGCGAGCATCGGGAAATCCACGGCGGGAAAGATCCTCGCCAAGTGGGCGAACCAGGGCAACGCCACCCGCACTCCTGGAATCTTCGAAGGCGGTCAACGAACTGCCGACCGGTGGGTGATCGCCGACGACCAGCACGAGGAAATGGATATCAGCAAGGCCGAGCGCGCCCGAACGGATGCCAGGACGGACACCGAGGCGAAGACGATCAGCACGACAACGCCCGCGACAGCGACCGACCCCTCACACGGGAAATCCGCCGATATCCCAACGGCCAACGCCGAGGTAGCGGAGGTGGACACAACAGCGCCCGTGACCGCCGACCCGTCAGGCGACAAGACTGCCGAGCAGCACCAAAGCGGGAACAGCGCGGCCACCGACAACAACACCCGCGAGAAGGCTCCCCGGTTGGCGCCCGGTGCACTACGCGGCATGGTCGAGGACTATCTCCGTGACCACCCGACCGAGGAGTTCGGACCGGCCGCCATCGGGAAGGCCCTGGACCGGTCATCAGGTGCGGTCGCCAACGCCCTGAGCCTGCTGACCGAGCGAGGCGTGGCCGTACAGACCTCGCAGGCTCCCCGGCGCTACCGCATCGCCGCAAGCGGCTGACACATGATGAACCATGGCTGCCCGGGGACTCGATGGCCGAGTCCCCGGGGCATCGTGGTCGTACGGAGGGGCCGGTATACGAGGCGTGCAAGCAAGTCCCACCGAACGCCTTCTGGCTCACGACCGGCGTCGTTCGTGCCATGAGGTCTTCAGGGGGCCGTAAGGTCAGGGCTTCTTGGCGGGCCCGAGCTTCGCCACGCCGAGAAAGGGGTGTCCAGGCACGCCGACGGCATTGCCGCCCCCTCTCGGTGTACCGGCCACCCATAGCACGCCCGAGGCCTCGATCGCGGCCCCGATGTTGGCGCTCACCCGGCGAAGCTCTACCGAGCGCAGCGTGTCATCCGGTAGCGTGCAGCGCCCGGTCAGGCTCGGGAAGGCGACTCCTCGCCGCGGTGCGGAATCGACGGTGATCCGCAGCGGCGTCCAGACGACCGCCCGTGCCGCGCCGGCCAAACGGCGCAAGCGAAATATCATGACGAACGATGTCCACAACAGGAAGACCGCCAGCAATACCCCGTACACCGAGACGATGCCCGGCAGGGTGTCGATCCTGCGGTCCGGGCCGAGCAGCCAAGGAACGTAGGACACCGCAAACCACCCGGCGACCAGCACACTCGGCACGACACTGGCGAGCACGTAAAGCACGTTGAACCGGGCAGCGGTCTGCACCACCGGATCGTCCTTCGGCACCACCGTCCGCGCCGCGACCTCGACGACCGACTCGGCCCCGGCCGGAGGTGTTTTCTCGACGCGCCGGGCGACGGCCTGCACCATGCCGGGAAGGAAAACGATAACGCGGCCGGCGGAATCCGGACCCAGTACCCACACGTATCGCCTGCGAGCCAGAAGCGGCACATAGACCGACGACGGCCGGAACCGGAACCACTGGCCGTCGGCCAAGCGCGCGTACATGGCGCGCTTCGTCGCCCGAAGATCACCCTCCCCCAGGTCGATCTTTCGCAACGGTGTCGCCAGCAACCGCTCCCGAGACCGGGGACTGGACATGTACCAACCGTAGACACCGGAGGAAAAGCGCAGAGCGAAGAACAGCGCCAGCACCGCAGGCAAGGCAACTCCCGCCCACGCCCGGCCCTCGACGAGAACATAAACGCACACCACGACCAACGGCAGCGACCACAGCGCCAACGACCGCCTCCGCCGGGACGCGGCCCTGACCAACGGCCCGATCCACGGATCCTCACCCGCCGGCACATCCTCGCGCGGCTCGTACACGACGATCTCTTCCCTCGACGGAACTGCTCCAGCATCGATTCCAGCGCTCACGGCGACATCCATCCCAGGCGTAACCGGTCCTCGACAGGACCCGATGTAGGGCCTCGAGGCTAGTCGATCTCGACACCGATCGAGAGAAAGGCCTCACGCATGGTGCACTCGATTCCGTCCTCGACGAATGGCCCCTGATCAGCCAAAGAGCGACCGTGCAACCGGAGCGGCCGTGATGCAATTGTCCAGGTGGTGCAGGTTCGTCTTTTCGCGGTCACAGCTCCGACCGCGCGACGGGCACGCCGGGGTTGGTCATGCTGGCACGCAGGTCGACTTCGACCGGGCCGCCTATGCCATTACGAGCCTGCACTCGAGTGACTCATGCCCAGTGCACGTCCCAGAAACCCCGGCAGATGGGCCGCCCCGTGGCGGGCAAGGTGTCGTGGCAGACGATCCAACTACCGCGACGGAGGGACTCGCGTACCATCTGATCTCGCTGGCCAGGGTCGATGTGCATGAGGTTGCCGGGGCGGAAGATGCACGTGGCGCACTTCCTGCCCAGCAGGCGCGGGCGACCGGTCTCCGGGTCGACTACGGCGCCGCAGGGTGGTTTCCGGTCCCGTCGTCGGTGTCGAACGGGCGGGTCGTCACGGCGGTTCCTTCGTTTTCTTGGTGGCGTAGGGCGTGGTGGCGGGCGCCCCAGTGGCCGCCGCCCCGGGCAGGGTTAGTGGGCGGCGCGCAGGGCGGTCGTGGCAGCGCGGCCGATGGCTTGGGCGGCGGTGGCCGGGTCGGCCATGACGTGCACGGTCGCGCCGGTCAGCGGGGTGTCGTCGGTGTCGGGCGCGATCCACAAGAGACCACACCCGGCAGCACGCAACCGGTCGATCCGCTTCTGCGCGTTCGAGCGTGGGGTCGCTCGGAAGCGTCCATCGGACACGATCACGAGCAGTCGTGCGGCATCGGGCTGGGCCAGTCCGAGCACGCCGTCGAGGGCGTCGATCGCGTCGTCGATGGCTTCCCAGTTGTCGCGGGTGGCGAACTCGGTCACGGCGGCGGGTGCGGTGCCGGGCCGGGTGATCGGGCGGACGTGGTGTCCGAAGATCACGGTCGCGGTTTCGGTGGGCACGGTGGTGTGGCGGGCAGCGTGGGCGAGGATCCAGGCCGCCGAGGCAACCGGGCGGGCGTAACGGCCCATGGAGCCGGAAACGTCGCAGGCAATACCGAGCCGGAGCGGCGGGGTTGGGACCGTGGCGCGGGTGGTGCGGGTGAACGGTTCGGCGGTCGGGATCGCACCGGCGGCGCGTTGTGCCTCCCGCGCGAGCACGCCGCGCATGCGCAGGCGTCCGGGCGGAACGGTCGAGGTCGTCTTCGTCGCGGCCCGGTCGCGGGTTCCGGCTGTGGTCAAGGCGCGGGCGAGAACGCGGGCGGCGGTGCGTTCGGCGTTGGTGGGCGGTCGGGTGCCGGTGGTTTCGGTGCGCCCGTCGCGGCGGCCACCGATCTCGAACACCTTCCGCGCGGTTTTCTCGGCGGACCGTCGCGCGGCGTCGACGGCGGCTTTCGCTTGCCTGGCAACCATCGCTGGGTCCGCCGGTAGCGTCTCCCGTGCTACCGCGCTTGCGACCTTGCCGAGCACGGCAGAGGCCGCTTCTGTCAACGGTGAGGGCGTAGCAGGACCGGTCGCTGGGGTGGGTTCAGGGCCGACGATCTCGCACCAGCGGCGTCCGAGGTCGACCATGGCGTCGGTGTCGTCGTCGGCGACCCGGAATGCCTCGCGCCACAACGCCCGCAACGCGGCGAGTTTGTCCGCGCCCAGCACCGTTTCGACGACGGTGGCGAGGGGTGCGGTTTCGGCGTGGGTAAGGATGCCGCCGTCGGCGCGGGCGAGCAGCAGGGCGGCGGTGCGGGCGGCGTCGGGCGCGGTCATGGTCGGGGCGTGGGTGGGGTCGCCGAGTTTGAGCCCGTCGGTGACGATGGTGGTGACACACGCGCGGAGCCAGTGCCGGTCGTCGGGACGGCGGCGGATGTGGGCGGTTTCGATACGAGGTTCTTCCAGCAGCATGGCGGCGGCCACCGCCCGGGGGTCGACGTCGGCGGGTGGTGTCCACCGGCTGTGCTGGGCGTGCGCGCATTCGTGGGTGAGCGCACCCCAGACGGGCGCGTAGCGGGCACGGTCGCTGATCAGGTGGGGCTGGGCGGTGGCGGGGTCGACCGTGCCCAGGTGGGTGCCGTCGACTTCGATCATCGCGCGGGCGGGTAGGAAACACGCCGGGGCACCCTGCCCCGCCCCGGGCGCGATCGTGACCAGCAGGTCGTCGCGGCCCGCGATCACCGGTACCTCGGCGCTCATCGCGGTGGACAACTTCTCCCATCCGGGCACGGCGGGTAGGACGGCGGTACCGGTGGCGGTGGGGTCGGCGATCATGTGTGCGCTCATGGCGTGAGTGTCCTTTCCGGACGGTCAGGGTCGGGTGGGTTGGATGCGGGTGCCCAGGGCCAGCGGGGTAACGGGTTTGCCGAACACGGTGCGCACCACGCTGGCGACGATGTCGCGGTCCTCTTCCGGTGCGGTGCCGACCAGATTTCCGGCGGCGGCCGTGGGGTCGAGTACGTCGGCGATTTTGTGGAACGCCAGCAGTTCCCGCAGTTGCGGGGCCCAGCCGATCTCGCCGTTAGCCTGCCGGGTGGCGAGGTTGCGCGCGACTTTGACCGCCCGGGGGTCGATCTTGAGTTGATCGGCGAGGTCGTAGTCGGTGGAAACCTGGATCTGTACCGAAAACCGCGACGCGAGCGCATCGGTGAGCACCGCACCGTGCACGCCGGGGTTGTGTCCTGCCACGACGTAGAACCCGGGCGCGGCGTCCACGGTTTCGCCGCCGTTGGCCTTGATGATGATCTGGCGGCGGCCGTCCATGGCGGGGTAGACCACGGCCAGCACGGTCGGCGGGATCAGGGTCGCGTCGTCGATGAACAGGGTCCGGCCTTCCCGCATGGCACGCACCAGCGGCCCGTGGACGAACACGAAACGCCCGTCGGGGGTTTGGGTGTACTCGCCCACCAAGTCGGCGACCGTGGTGTCCCCATCGCCCTGCACGGTGATCAGATCACCGAAGGCGGCCTCGACCACCGACGTCTTGCCCGTGCCAGGTGGCCCGTACAAGAGTGCGGCAACCCCGGCGTCGCGCAGTTTGCGTAGCGCGGTCACGTCCGGCATCCCGGACAGCGTGCGCGGGTGGTAGATCTGTCCATTCGGTCGCGTGACCGGTCCGGTCACCACCGTTGCCGTTGCTCCGCCGGTCGGTACGGCGGGGGTGCGCGGTGTGCGTGTCCGCCGGGGCGAGCCGGACGGGGCGGGCGTGGGGACGGTCGTGGCGTCGACGGTGGTCGCGGTCGCGCGGTAGCGGAGGGGCTTGATCGAGGTCCGTTCGGCGTGCCCGCTGTCGGCCAGGGCGGCGAGTGCGTTGCCCACCGCGCCCGAGGAACGGCCCAACGTCTGCGCGATGGCGCGCGGGGTCAACTCGGCGCCCGCCCGGTAGACGAGCACGTGTGCCACCATGCGGCGCAGTTCACCGTTGCGCAACCGGCTGGCCGGGGCCGTGGTCGAACCTGACACCGGGGGCGGCGTAGTTGGCGTGGTCATCGCGGGTGGTGGTCCTTTCCGGTCAGCGGGGTAGTTTCCGCCCGCTTCGTTTGACATGGCTCGCGCCAGGCGTGGTATTCGTCGGTTTCCGATTCCCCGGGCGCAATTCAAAGATAACTCGGCCCGCAAATGCACGCAACACGAAACGCCCGCATTTTTCAGGAATCTTTTTCAGGAAACGTTCACCGGTACGGTTTCCGGAATGAAAAGACGCAGGTCGCGACTCTTAATACTTCCCTAGAACAGCAAACAGGGTGCACCGGTAAAGCCAATTAGACGAACGCCGGACAATTACGGCCAGAAAAAGGTGTGAAATTGATTCGAGGGCATTCACGGAATATGAGAGACGATGGGGGCGAGCAGCCGGCCAACCACCTTCACCTGCACCCACAACGCGCCCCGATGTGTCTACCCGCTTGTGGGCAAGCGAGTCTGGGATACCAGCGGATCCCCCTACATGGCCAGCCGCCTGCGCTTTTGCTGGATTCGGGGGGTGGAACTCTAATCGGACCCCCCATTGGATCCCCAAATGGATTCCCGGTTGGAAACCCCGATGGAAGTCACCGTCGTGCAGAGGCTCGATCTCGCCAGGCCAAGCCTCCGTGCGACATCATAGCGTGCCGGTTGCCCCTCGGCCCGAACCGTCTTGACAGATCTGCACGGTGTTGATTCCGTCCGCGCCACGCACGACGCTCCGGAAAACCCTCACCCGGGGATATATGGCCGAACATTCTGCACAATACCATCCTGAACGCACTAGAAATCGCGAACGGTGCCCGCCCAGCCGGCCGCTCGGTACCCGCACTTTCCGTACCAAAAGTAACCGATTTCGTGATTTCATCGGCCGGCTACGGTGCGCCGGTGGCTGGCGCCGGCGTCGTGCGTGTGGCGGTGGTGGAGTCGTGCGGCGAGCGTGGTTGCTTCCGCGCTTGGTTTGGCGTCGATCTCCGAAAGTCGTCTGCGGAGCAGGGTGAGTGTGCGTGGGATCGCGTCGATTTGGCCGAGGCGTTCTTGCAGTCGCATGATGTCGCGGTAGAGGGCTTCGTTGTGGGGGTCGAAGGCCCGTGCGGCTTCCAGCAGGTCCAGTGTCTGTTGTGGATCGTCGTCGACCAGTGCGCGGGCGAGTGCTGCGACGGCGTCGATGCCGTCGCGGCGGATGGCTTCGCGTGCGGTCTCGATCCAGTTGCTGGACAGGCCGTCGGCCAGCGGACCTCCGTACCTGTCGACGACGCGCCGGTAGGCATCGACGCGCTGCTGCACGGTTGGGGCGGCGCGGCGTGCGGTCACGGCTGCCTCGAAGTGCCAGTAGTCCACCTCCACCAACTCGGGGTCGAGCCGGTAGCGGCCGCCTCCGGTGATCGTGAGGTTTGACAGCGTTCCGTTGGTGGCTTTGCTTGTTGCGGCGCGGAGGCGGGAGAGCGCGGTGTTGAGGGCGTTTGTCGTCTTGCCTGACGGGGTGTCGGCCCACAGGGTTCCGACGAGCGTGTCGCGGTTGACGCCGTCGGGGTGCACGGCGAGGAACACCAGCAGTTCGAGGCTCCGGGGCTGGAACACGGTCGTGATCTCGCGTTCGGTCGTCTCGGAGTCCCCCGCTTCGGGCTCCGGGCGCCAGAACATTCGCGGTGGCCCCAGCACGCTGAGTCGGACTGGTGCTCGGGTAGGTCGCGAATGTGGTGCGGCTTCCGCCCTCTCTGTGGCCGCAGTGTCGACCACCACGGTCTTGTGGTCGCTGGCAACTGCGCTTGCCTCTGGCCGTCCGGCGTCGTGGACCGGGGGGCGAGCGCGCAGGCGCGGGATGGGAGCCAACTGCGGGCCGAGGATCTCCAAAGCAGTGTCGTCGACCGGCGTCTCAACGGCGGCGGTGATCTCCAGTTCAGTGTCAGGGCCGACAGCGGTTCCGCCCGCTTGGTCTGTCTTGGCTGGCTCGGCATCCGCCAACATCAGCGGACGACGGATTTTCGTCTGAGCCATTCCGGACGCCGTCCCGGGCTGAGTAAGTGGCTGTCGGACCGTGTGGCGGTCGGCATCGTGGAGCAGGGTCAACAGTTCGACGGTGTCGTCGTCGCCGAGGCGGAACATCTCGGTCTTGCGCAGCGCCTCGCCCGGCCCCGGGCTCGTGGCCGAGATCGTGCCGTCCTCACGGACGTAGGCGCTGATCCCTGGCCGCCACTGGCCCAGCAGCAACCCGGTGACACCGAAGGGCGCGCCGTCGTCCAGCACCGCCTGCAGCCGCTGCTGTTGATGTTCCTGTGGTCGGGCCACCAGCACCAGCGGCGGCGAACTCTCCGGGGTGATGTCCTGCTCGCGGCGGGCCACCGCGCGCACCAGAATCTCGGCCTCCAGCGCGTCGAGCGCTTCTCCAAGGGTGTCCACGACGCGAAGGGCTGCCGGCAGCTGCGCTCGGGTGACGAGGTGTCCCAGGAGGACAGCGAGATCCTCGACGGGAACCACTACCGTCGTCCCGTTCGCGGGTGCCGTGCCCGTGAGCGTTGCGAGCAGTAGCGCGCGCAAGGCCGCGGGAGCACCTGGGCCCACGAGCCCGAGGCCGCGCGCGCTCGCCAGTTCCAACGCGATTTCGCGTCCATCGCGGACACCCAGCACAGGCGACGGTGCTTGGCGCTCGGAGGATCCGACCACCAGGGTCGGAGGTGATGGCACGTGTTCCTGACCGTGGTCGTCTTCGTCGTCCCATTCGGCTCGGGCGTGGGCCATGCGCAGTTGGTAGACCACGGGCGCCATCGGATAGTCGGTGCGGTCGCCGCTGCCGGGCCGGTATCGGCTGTAGTAACGGCGGCGGGCGATCGTCAGCGCGGCGGTGACCGCCGCCGCCAGGCCCAGGCCGACGAACAGCTCCGGTCCCCAGCGCACGCCCAGTTCCCGGGTAGCCGGCTGACGTGCGCCAGCGTCGGACGCGGGCGGTGTCTGGTCCGGTGGGGCTGGCTGGGTCGAAGGAACGGGCGGCCGCTGCGTGCTGCTGGGCGGGGCGGTGGTCGGGGGTGCGGGTGGCGGGGTGGGTGGTGGCAGGGTCGCGTCGGCGGGTAGGAGGAGTTCCTGGCCGGGGAAGATCAGGCTGGGCAAGGTCAGGGGACGGTGTCCCGGTTGGGGTTTGCCCTTGTTGAGCTCGAAGATCTCCGGCCAGCGCGCTCCGTCGCCGAGCATGCGCTGCGCGATCCTCCACAGCGAGTCGTGCACTCCGTTCTCCGGCGCGTGGACAACTACGGATGTGGGATGCAGGGGCGGATTCGCGATCGTCGCGCTCCCGCCTGTCGTCTGCTCCGTGAAGGCGGCATTGCGTACGCCTGGATAAACGTGGTTCCACGCGGGTGCGGTCGCGACCACCTCCGAGGCAGCCGGAAGCGCAGTGGACCGGATGGGCGCCGAGTCCGAGGCTGTGCGGTTACCGAGGACCGACAACACGACCGCGCCCACCAAGACGGCGGCGAGCCCGTGCACCGCTCCAGCGGTCGGCAGGTCCGATAGCCGTACGCCGCGCACCACCTCCGCCGCGCAGCCGACCACGTCGAGGGTGAATACCGCCCAGGTGATCCAACACAGGCAGGCCAGGAAGTCCAGTAGGAATGTGGTGGTCATCGGACCGAGCAGGACCCCCTGGAGCTCGGCCAAGGTCGGGACATGGTGCGGAAGCGGCCACCCGATGTAGTGCCATAAGGCCCACGGAAGACCTCCGATGAGCGCGAGAAGCATCGCGGCCGCGATCAGACCCTGCAGGACGCGGCCAAGCAACCGGAGAATGCCCACGAGCACCCATGAGGCGCGCCGGTGCATGCTCGGTGGCCGAGACGCCTTCTGACGGGGACGGGGTGAATGTGTGGTCACGGTGGGCTCGATTCATTGGCAGTAGAGGGCTTATTGCTCGAAGCGCACTCCTGAACGCGGTCCGTGCCGCTTACGTCGTCTGTGCTGCGGCACGTGTGGAAGCACCCGCGGTCGCGGCTTGAGATGGTGCCGGACGCCTCACCCGGGAGGCATCCGCGCTTGTGGTCTTCTTCCTCGCTGGTGCGTCAGCGGCAGGGCGTTTGCGCTTGATACGACTCGTTTTATGTGACGTGCGGGCGTCGAGCCAGCGGATGAGGTCTGCGGCGGGCACGTCGGTGAACCGCGACAGTTCGGCGATGTCGATGACATCTCTGGCCGCAGCAAGCACCTCACCGAGTTGCCGTTCGATGTCTTCGAGTTGCTCGACGATGTTCGCTCGCCGCTGAGCCAACTCGCCGATCTGCGTTGCCGCAGCGGAACGCCGCGCGCTGCGCGCAGTGTCGGCCTCTTCGATGCGGTGACGAATCTCGTCAAATGTGGCCATGTCAACCTCGCTTTCTCTTGGTACGCCAGGCTCTGCCTACGATGGTCACGGGGTAACGGCCACCACCCCTCGCTCCGGGTGGGCGCTTCCTTGCCCGTGAATCGCAAGGCTCCCGATCCCGACCGCGCCAAGCAGTTGAGTCCGTTGAGAACTGACGACCCTGACAGTCACGGTGTCGCCGGAGACGGTCGCGGTGCCGGAGGCTCCCGCAGCGGCGAGGTAGCGTTGCGCCTCGGCGATCGCCTGATCGGCCACCAACCGGAGAGCCCCGGTGTCGCGGTAAGCCGCCAGGTCAATGGCTTGGGCACCGGCGCGGGCGGCAGCCTCGGCCTGTCCATTGGCCTTCACCTTGGCCGCTAAGGCGAGACCGCCGTCCAGGGTCAGTCCCGCGAGAGCCAGGATGCCGATGGTCAGCACGACGACGAACGCGGTGACCCGGCCCTCGTCGGCACACCACCACCTTCGGCACCGCATCCCGCGGTTCCGGCCGAGATCATGCCAGCGATTCATTGCCCGCCTCCGGCGGAGTTGCCACCGCGCCAGCTATCGATCGGCTCGGTTGCGGTGCTGGCTAAGCGTTTTTCCTTTGGCACACCGAGGACGGAGGCTTCTCTGAAGTCGACCGTGCACGAGACTGCGACGATGACCGAACCGCCGGGCCGTAGCGCGCTGGTGTCGGTCTCTACGTCAAGCTCCCGGCAAGGCACCCCGGCTGCGGACAGGGCGCTCGCCGCAGTGGACTGGGCCGCCGCGCTGGCGGCAGCGGGTATGCGTTCGATGCTGGCCGCGCGTGCCGCCTGATGCGCGGCGTCGTCCAACCTCAGCCGCACGTCGACTCCACGATGGATGACCACAGCGACGAACACCAGCAGCATGACCAGAAACGGAGCCATGAGCGTGATTTCCGCCGCCACAGAACCCCGATCGGTCCGCCACCACTTCCCCCAGTCACCGCGCCGCAATGGCCGGACAACCCGCTCCCGCGCACCGAGGGTCGCGTCACCCTTATCGACGGCCTGCTGGCCGCCGCGGTTCTGGCCGGACTGACGCTCAACGCCGCCCTCGGCTGGTGAGCCGACCCACTGGCCGGCTACGTCCTGGTCTACTACGCCGCCCGCGAAGTCTGGACTATCTCCACAGGCGATCACTGACCCAGCAATGCCTCGCGATCGCCAGCCACCGCTCCACGCTCGTAGCGACCCGAAGCTTCCAAGTACCGTCACGGCGTACCCCCAACGCTAGGGTTTCCGCCGGACATGGCTTCAGAATTCGTGAGCCCGTTGACGTCTGTCCCGACCGCATCCTCGACGAAGTCCTCGTCACCGGCGGCGACCTGTGCCGCCTCTGCGCCCTCTTTGGTATGTCGGTCAAAGCCGCCGCCCGCTACACCGCCATCCTCGACCACCCCGACCTGATCAACACCGCGTCGGACTGAACTGCCCGCGCTAAATCCGGTCGCGGGGCCAGCGCCTCGTCGGGCACCCTGCTCCGCGTGTCTCCAGCGTTTATCTCCGGCGTGGAACTGTCGGGCCGCCTCTACGACGAGGCGGTGCATCCCCTGCTGTCCCAACACTTTCCTGGCCTGGCCCACACCGCGACGTTGATCGGTCCCGGCTCCGAGGTACTCGGGTTCGACACCGCCCGCTCCACCGACCACGACTGGGGACCGCGCCTGCAACTGTTCCTGCACCCCGACGATCTCGCTGAACACGGCGCCAGGATCTCCGACATACTCGCCGAGCAACTGCCCACCACGATCGCTGGCTACTCGACCAACCTGGTCCCGATCGGGGACCAGGGAACGCGGCACATGCGGCCCGCGCTCGGACGTATCCAGCATGGGATTGTGGTTGCCGAACTCGGTGCCTGGCTGACCGGCTACCTCGGCTTCGATCTCCGAGACGAGATCACCACACTCGACTGGCTGACCACTCCCACCCAGGTCCTGGCCGGAGCCACCGCCGGCGCCGTCTTCCACGATGGTCTGGCCCAGCTTCACCCGGTCCGACGACAGCTGGCCTGGTATCCCGACGACGTGTGGCGCTACATCCTGGCCTGCCAATGGCAACGCGTCAGCCAGGAAGAACCCTTCGTCGGACGCTGCGGCGACGTCGGCGACGAACTCGGATCGGCGATCATCGCAGCGCGTCTCGCCCGCGATCTGATGCGCCTGTGCCTGCTCCTCAACCGGGTCTACCCGCCCTACAACAAGTGGCTCGGCAGCGCGTTCGCCCGCTTGCCCTGCGCGACGCGGCTGGCTCCGATACTCACTACTGCTATGGCGGCGACCGACTGGCACGAGCGTGAGCACCACTTGGCCAGCGCCTACGAAGCCGTCGCCGCCCTGCACAACGAGACCGGGCTCACCGAACCGGTCGACCCCCGCACGCGCTCGTTCCACGATCGGCGCTACCGGGTGCTGCACGCCGAGCGCTTCACCGCAGCCCTGATCGCGACCATCCGCGACCCCGCGCTGCGCGACCTGCCATTGACCGGTGCCATCGACCAATTCGTCGACAGCACCGACGCCCTCGGATCCCGCACGCTTACTCGACGCCTTGCCCAAGCAGTCTTTCCTAACCGAACCGAAGCGCCCTGATACCGTCATCGAGCACCTCCAGCACTTGAGTTCCCGCCGGAGACCGCTTCAGAATTCGTGAACCCGTAAACGTTTGTCACGAAGCGTTCGACCGGCCCAACTGCTTCGGCGTGCACCGGCAAGCGGAGGAACGGGAGCACAGAAGAAGCGCGGCCACTGATCTGCACCGAGGCGCTGGTAGCGCTCCGGCCGATATTCACGCTGACGTCGGTCAGGGGGCCACGCGCGAGTTGATCCAGCATCGCCCGCGCGCTGGCGTTACCGGCCGCCACGGTGCCTGCCTGGGCGCGGGTGGCGGCGAGTCCCTGGGACGCAGCGGCTTGGGCGAGGTGCGTGGCGTGTGACCACAACGCGAACTGCACGATCGCCATCAGCATCAACAGCAACACGGGCGTGGCGACCACGAGCTCGGTGGTGACCGCGCCGCGATCACCCTGCAAGGCATACCGCACAGGGGTGGTGTCCCGACCTGCCGTACGGCCGACAGATCGCAGGGGCCGGCGACATCTCGCCGACAACAACACCGGTCGAACCGATATCTTCAGCGGATCGCTACAGCGCCAAATCCGCGCGTCCGTATTGCGTATCATCAGCTTACAATTCGATGCTCTTGGATTTGGCGGTTACCTTCGCGACGAGGACAGCGATCACCGCCAGCGCCAAGACGACCAGCAGCGCGGTGACCAGAACGGTCTCGGTCGAGTATCCAGCCTCCGGTTGCTGGCGCAGCAAGTTCCACCGCGCTTTCAAGGTTACGCATAATACCGTCAGATAGGCACACATCACGCTCTCCTCCCGCGGGTCAGAGTTGGCCCAATATTTGATTGAGCGCCGGGTAAGCGATGAAGACCAGAAAGCCCAGGAACAGCGCCATGACCGGAAGGGCCATCCGTTCGGTGGCCGCTTGTGCCTGAGCCTCAGCGTCGGCGAGTTGGTGGGTGCGTAGCGCTGTGGCCTTGGCCGCCAGCGAGGTGCGGATTTTGGCGCCTTCGGTTCCGGCGAGGCTGAGCGATGCGGCCAGTTCGGACAGTTCGGTGATGTCGAGTTCTTCACCGAGCTGGCGAAGAGTGGCCCAGGGAGTAGTTCGCGTGAGGCGCGCTCTGTCCAGGGCGCGGCGGATGTGGGCGAAGGCCCAGCCGCGGCCGATGGCGGCCGAGTCGCGGAGGGCGCTGTCGACTCCGGCGCCTCCCGCGAGGGTGATCCATACGAGGTCCAGGTAGGCGGAGAGGGCGTGGCGGAACCCGGTGCGGAGTTTCGCCGCTTCGGAGCGGGTGCGCAGGTCGGGTACGACGAACCCGCACGCGGCCAGCACCAGCCCGGCGACGACCTGGCACTGAATACCCAGCGACAGTCCCGCGAGCATGAGCAGCAGTTGCGCGAGCACCGGCATGAGGAGACCGGCGATCGCCAGCACCGCTTTCTCCGCAAGGTGCGTAGCGACCGGTCGCCCGAGAACGGTCAGATCACCTGCCAGGCGCGTTCCGGGTAGACCGAGCGCGCGTAGCGGAGCGACGAACGGACGGCCGAGTTTGGCGACCCAGCCGGTCTCCTCGCTGGCGAGGATTGGTGCCGGTGTCGGCCGCGTCATGGCGCGCGCCAATATCGCGCCGAGGGCGGGCCGGGGCGGAAACAGCCAGACAGCCAACGCCCACAGACCGATGCCGCACCCGACTCCGAGTACAAGCCCGATGACCATGAGACTCACATCCCTATTTCCGTCAGGAGCGGGGCGCGACCGGTGGTCATTTCGGCCGGTGGCGACCCTTCTGTGTGTAGGAAGCGGTCAGGTTCGTTAGTACTCCTGGCAATTCGGCTCAGCCAGGCGAATCCGAGTCCAAAGAGGACACCGATGCCAAGCAGGACGATTTGGCCGACGACGGTGTCGAAAGCAGACAGGTACGGGCGGTTGAGGATGGTGAGGCTGGTGGCGAAGGTAAGGGTGGTGCCGACGATGACCCGCACGGAGGTGCGGGTGCGGGCACGTCCGGCTTCCACCCGAAGCCGCATGGAGGCTTGTTCGCGCGCGGTGTGAGCCAGCGAGCCCAGTAGGTCGGCGAGGTGGCGGGCGTGGTGTTCGGCGGCCAGCACCAGCGCGGCAATGACCAAGTCGGCGGTGGGGTCGGTGAGCCGGGTGGCCAGGGCACGCAGGGCGGGTGCGAGACGTATCCCGTTCTCCAGGCTGGCGGCGAGCTCGCCGATCTCGCCGCGGATGGCTGCGGGTGCGAGGGGTGCGGTGGCGAGGATGGCTTGGTTGAGGCCGGCGGCGGCAGTGAGGGTGTCACGCAGCATTTCGGTCCACGTCGCGATGGCCTCGATCCGCGCTACACGCCGTGCCTGCTCAGGATCCCGGCCCAGCAGGCGCGGCAACGCCCAGACCGCGAGCGTGGCCAGCACCGCACCCACCACCCAGCCGGTGGCCAGCCCGGTGAGCACACCCGCCGCGAGGGCGAGGCCGAGCCGCAGGATCCGGTGACGGTCGCCGTACGCGCCCGGGGCGTGCCGGTCCCAAGTGCGACGCCACAACGAGGGCCGGCCGTCGACCGGCGCGCGCCAGCCCCGGACGACCAGCAGCAACCCCGCTCCGGTCCCAAGTCCCAGCAACGCCGAGAGGCCGGAGGCGGGCGTGGCGGCGATGGTGGAAAGGGTCATCGGGGCCACCACCCGTCGGGTTCCTCGAGAATGCCGGGGTCGAAGCCGACATCGACCAGGTCATCCAGCGTATCGGTACGCAAAGCCCCGGCGACCGGGCGAGCCCGGCGGTCGAGGCCGGGTCGGTAGACCTCGTTGGAGATGATCTGGTTGCCGTCAGCGCCGACGACCTCCCGGATCGACGACACCACGCGCGTGGTCTTATCCGCTCCGCGAGCGAGGTGAACGACGAAATGCACCGCACTGGCCACCAGCAGGTTCGTTGCTTCCACCGGCAGCCGCTCGGGGCCTTGAGCGGCGTAGGACGCCAGGCGGGTGAAGGCGATGCGGGAGCTGGAGGCGTGCAAGGTGGCCATCGACCCGTCGTTGCCCTGCGACATGGCATTGCACATCGGAATCACCTCGGGACCCCGGATCTCCCCGACGATCACCCGGTCCGGGCTCATCCGCAGCCCCCACCGCACCAACTCCGCCTGCGACACCGCCCCCACACCCTCGACATTGGGTTCGCGCGCTTGGAACGCGGTCACATCCGCGTGCAGGGCCGGGTCGCGGTCAAGGCCGAGTTCGAAGGCATCCTCGATGGTCACGATCCGCTCCAGCGGATCCATCTCCGACGCCAACCCCCGCAGCAGCGTGGTCTTGCCCGCCCCCGTACCACCGGTGATCAAGACGTTTTTCCTCGCGCGGACGAGGGCGCGGAGGAACTGCTCCAGGCCGGGATCGAGCGTGCCGCGGGCGCGCAGCTGCGGCAGCGTCACCGTCAGGTAGCCGTGGCGGCGGATCGACAGCGAGGTCACCCCACCCGCGGTCAACCCCATCACCGCGAACAACCGCTCCCCACCCGGCAACTGCAGATTCACCGCAGGCGAACCCTGATCGAACCGTCGCTCCTGGCTCGAGGCGCGGGCCGCCAGCACCCGCACCAGATCCGTCAATTCCTCATTCGAGGCCGCGATCGGCGCGACCTGGGCGCGGCGCCCATCGTCGTACTGGACAAAGACCCGGTCGAACCGGTTGGCGTTGATGGTTTCGACCGTGGGATCGTCCAGCAGGGGTTGCAGGCCGGCCATGCCGAACAGCTCGTTGACGACCTCGCCGATCACCCGCACCTCGACCTCACGACCTACCAACCCACGGTCGGCCATCACCTCGGTCTCACTGTGCGCCCGTATCGCCTCGTCCAGAATCGCGTACGCCAGCTCCCGCCGAGCCATCCCGGAGACCGGCGCACCAGTACGACCCTGCTGCGCCTCCACCCTCTGCGGCAGCTCGGCTCCGAGCGTGTCCCGAAGATGCCGGCGCAACCGATCCACGGCCTCGTCCGGCAGAGGTTCCGGGGCGGCGATCTGCTGGGCCGTGGGAACGTCCGGACGACGCGGTTGAGAACCCTGCTGCTCGGGTGACCCGGGTGCGCTGCCCGGTGGCGTGTGCGGTCCGGGTGGCGCTTTGCGGGGCCGTATTGGAATCGGCGGCGAGTAGCCGTTATGTGGGTGGTTCATAATGCGTTTCCTCCGCTCCACGAGCTGGGACCACCGGGCTCGAACTGGGATAGCGGTACGACACGCAAGCCGCGCGCCGAGGCTGGCCCGGTCGGCACGTCAGGAACCGTCCGGCCGGGCGGCATGGGTTGGCTCTCAGCCGGGCCTTGAAGTGGGAACGGCACGTTCTGCGCGAGGAGTGTTGTGGCGACTTTGCGCGCGACCTCTCCCAGGGCCGAGCGCCCGGCGCGTCTCCACCATGTACGTCCGCAGAACATCGCAGCGCCCCGTGGGTCGTGAGGTATGCGGCCCAACGGCGTCACGCCAAGTTCTCGGCCGACCTCTTCACGCGAGTAGCCGTCGCCCACCAGCATCAGCACCGGACACGGCGTCCAGCGCCCCAGAGTCGGCAAGCGGCGCGCGAGATGCGCGAGATCGTCAGCGCGAGCGCCGGTCAATACGATCAGCGCATCGGCTGACTGCACGGCCGGCAGCGCGGCAGACCCGGCCTCGATGCGCCCGCAGTCGACGATCACCGCCGTATTCCGCGCGTTCGCGGCGGCCCGCACCATTCCCCCACCCGTGATGGGCTCGAACAGCGCGGACAACACCGCCCGAGCGCGGTCGGCATCCGGCGGCGCGGTCACCACAGGAAGACCGTCGGCCAACGATTGCGCGTGCTGCCAAAGCAATCCGGGGTCACTGCTCTGGCGGGCGGCCGCGAGGAAACTGACTAGGCCAGGCGAAGCAGCCAGGCTGAACCGGACCGCGAGATCACCCCCAGAGGGGTCAGATTCGACCAGCAGTGGTCGCCCTGGACCGGGCCAGCGTGTCGCCAATGCGACCGAGAACGTGGTCACCCCCGGCGACCCCTTCACCGACACCACTGCCACCAACATCATCGCCCTCCCCCACTCGACAGCATCACCAGCGCGAGCTGTCCTGCCGGGACCGCGGCGACCAGGCGAGCGGTGTCCTCAGCCAGTTGCAGCGACACCACCGTGGTCTGCTCGTTGGGCGGGGAAACCACGCCGACGACCACGGCCGACCAGGCCATCGAGGCGTCCAGGCTCGGCGGGTCAACGAACGCGGCACCCGTCCGGTTAGGCACCAACACGAGCGACACGTGCGTCCCGGGTGAAATCTCCGGCGGGAACTGACCCGCCTTCAACGCCAACGCCGCGACCGCCTGCCCCTCCGCAGGAACAGCGATCCCACCGACATCAGCGGCGCTCAACAACGCCCCCACAGGCAGACTCGTCGACATCCTTTTACCGATCAGACTGCCCGCCTGAGCGACATCCACAACGGACACATCTGGGTCGACGGCGACGTTGACCTGCCGTAGGTCCTGGGCGGTCAACATCTGCCCGACGGTTACCGGTCTCGTCAGTGCCAGCACCGGAAGCCGGTTTCCGAATTCGGCCGAGATCACCACGAAGCCGCTGGCGCACGCCAGTACCAACAGGACGCCCAGCACGAGGTACGGGATGCGGCGGCGCCGACCGCCGCGGAGCCCACTCACCGGCTTACCGCCAGCAAACCAGGAACCCGCACCAGGCTGAGATCGGTCGATGTCCGGTTGAGTTGTGGTCTTCGTGTTCACGCGATACCTCCACAGGCATAGGGGTAGCTCGCCACGTCGCTGACTTCGCTCGACGAGTGGTAGGAGACTTGTTGTGATGGCGGCAAAGGGACCGGGAGGACCGTCAGCCGCTTCCGTTGTTCAGGGCCTGCATCTCCACAACACGAAAGGCCGCGTTGGCAGTTGTGGTCATGTCCGGGAAGGATCCACTCTGTCCCGCACCCGACCAGGTGATCCGGTAGTGAACCGTGGCCGCGACAGGAAACGCTTGCCCTGCCTGGCCTGCCGAGGAAACGCGGTAAGTGTGGCCACAGTCCGGCGAGGACGCTGCCGGATCGGTACCTGGCCGGAACGGCGTACCAGCGCCTCGGCAAAGGACCGTCGTGCCGTCCCCCACCGACCATATGACCGACGTCGGCGTCGCGGTCGCGCTCACCGAAACACCCGGGACCGACGCGGCCGCAGAGACCGGGTCCCACGCACTCGATACCCACAGCCACGTCGGGAGGTTCACCAACTGCTCGGCCGCCGGACTCGACGCGATCCTGGGCGGCGGCAACCGCAACTGGCTTCGAGCCAGCGCCGCCAGTTCGGCTGGCGAGATCAGCGGCGCCTCGCCCGAATGCTGCTCGTCAGGTACCCACTTCGGTGCCCGGTAGAAGGCATCCGTCGTACCGAGGCCCGTGCATTTCCAGATGTACCAATCACCTTCACGTCCTGGCCCTGCTACGGGGTGCACGAGCCCCGCGACATGCGCGGTGCCATCCCTGGCCCTCGTCGACAGCACATGCGCGATGGTGCTCGCCGCGCCGACGGGCGGCTGATAGTCGCTTTTGACATAGGAACAGTTCGCAAGGGCCGAGTCGTCACCGACGATGGTGTCGCCCGCAGGCGGGTCACTGTCACGGCCGCCCGAATTACCTGGGCCAGTGGAATGAGGCCGCCCGACTCCCGCAGGTTTCCCGTCGTGACCGTCCGCGCCTGCGGTGAGGTCACAAAGCGGGGCCGGGGTCTGGTGGCAGTCGGTGCTTCCCCATCCGTCATCCGCCCATACCGGACTCGCCATGCCGAGAATGCTGGCGACGGCAACGCTGGTCAGGACGCCGATGCGGCGCGGGGTCACACACATGACCCGACCTCGTGCACGGCGTACTCGGCTACTTTCCACGACCCGTCCGGCTGGACCTTGACCACGGCATTGATCAACCGCCGACCACCGGGTGTGTTGTCGGCAAGCTGACCGTTGTCAGCGCGGTATTTCAACCAGTGCGTGGAGTCGCCGCAGTCCGTGATGTCAACCGTCATCGGGCGATCTGCCGGTTCCTGAGACGACACGTTAGGGTTCAAGTCCGGTTGCCCTCGCGTGACGAGTCCGTTGTAGCGGTCGGCATACAAGGCACGTGACAGGTTCGTCAGTGCGATCCCGGTCGCGTGCAGCCCCAGCCTGGGCGACTTCCAGTCCGATGTGGTTCCCGCATCGGTGAAGTCCTGCCACATTTCCCGATACGCCGCCAAAGCGGCCTGCCTCGGCGAACCCGATTCGGGTGTGGCAGGCGCCGATGAGGTCCGCATGGCCGGAGGTTCCGGGGAAGGAGAGATCGCGGGCGCACGAGCAGTGCAGGCAGTGCAAAGCAGGCCAGCGAACGCGATTACCGTAATATATTTGGCTTGTGAGTTCATCCAGTCCCCCGGTGTCATAGTCGGTGTATGGCAGGTTCCTACTCCGCTATCCTCTCCAGCAGCGCGGTTTCCCGGCGCAATCGCCTTCGGTGAGAAAAAGTCCGCTCGTTCGGGTGAGTAGGCGTGCATATCCGCGTCCGGCACGGACGATGGTCCCGTGGGGACGAAAACGTGATCACCGGCGCCGGACTGGTCGCTTGCGCGGTCGCAGGGGCGTTGCTCGGCTGCGGGGCACACGCGGTGACTCGACGTCTGCTGATGCGGCCCGACAGCGCGCCGTGGGCGAACCGTGTCATGGCCGCCCTGACGACGGCCATCGTCATCGTGGTGCTGGGGTGGCGTGTCGGTCTCCGCTGGGAGCTGGTTCCCTACGGGTTGCTGGTGGTAAGCGGTGTTCCGCTCGCGATCGTCGATATCGCGGAGCGTCGGTTGCCGCAGGTTGCGGTATTGCCGTTGTATCCGGCGTTGTTGGCCTCGTTGAGCGGGATCTCGGCGCTTCGTCATGACGCGTCTCCGCTGGTTCGAGCGATCGAGGCGATGGTTGCGTTGGGCGGTGTGCATCTGGTGCTTGCGCTCGCGGTGCCCGGTGGCATGGGTGCGGGCGACGTCAAACTGGCCGGCGCGGTCGGCCTTGCCACGGGCTGGTCGGGATGGGGAACCACCTTCACCACGCTGGTGTGGGCGTTCCTTATCTTGACCGCGGTGATGCTCGGTGCGCGTCTCCGGCGCCCATCCGAGCCTCTGGGGACGTTCGCCTACGGGCCTTGCCTGCTGGCAGGCGCTGTCGCGGCGATCGCTCTTGGGGGCGGTTGAGTAGGCCATGAGCGCCATCACGGTTTCCAATCACCGAGCGTGGACGGAATGCGCCCGGCGACGAGCTGGACGCCGGGTGCCGGCTGTTTCGATCCGCTGAGGTCGTCGAAGGTCAACAAGCTGCCGCGGGCGAGCTGGCGCACCACGACATACCCGACGAGTTCATCCTTCTTCTCGCCGCCGATGGCGTGGACGTAGCGAGTCGGCACAATGTCCACGGTCGCCAGGTCGCTTGCGGTGAGGGCTTCGAGGGCACCCATGCCACGGGTGAGGACGACCACCGGTTTACGGGCATCGTGCATCGCCAGTGCCGCGCCGATACTGCTCCCGGTGACCGCCGTCATGGCGACAAACCCGACCCTGCGGCCGTATTCCCGCCCCCGCAGGTTGGACAAGAGTTTCAAAGCTGTTGTTGCGGCACGGTCTTCCACCAGCCTCTCCGTGGCTTGGGGCCGCGCACGTGGGGGCAGGTAAGAGTCGTTGGGGTCAATGATCTCGACCACGGCTCGCTGGGTCTGGCAGTGCCGGCACCAGGCGGCCGACGACAGGGCAATCCAGTCAGGCTCGGTGGCAATGTCCTCGATGTGCTGGCATTCCAACAGGTAATCGGCGCACATGGGGTGTCTCCATTTCTTTTGTTGGGTGGTTTGGATGGTGCGGCGGGAGGCGGGGGAACTTCCCGCCGCACCGGGCGGCTCCGTTGGGCGGAGCGGGTTATGGGGGCGGGCCGCGGGACGAGCGGCTTTCCGAGCGGGTTGTCATCGCGTCGATGCGGTCGCGTGTTTAGGGCCCGTAGAAGCCTGGCGCGCAGCCGACTCCGCCGTTCCACCAGGCGTAGACCACGCGCCATCTGATGCCGGGCTGGATGTTGTGCAGGCCGGGGCCGACACAGTAATGGTGGATGCCGAAGAAGACATCCTGAACGTCGAGCATCACCGTGGACCCGCTGCCGTTATCGCAGTGGCGGTATTGGCCCATCGGGATATAGCCGCACTGGTCGTCCCGCGCTTGGCCGGGTGCTGCAACGGCCGTTCCTCCGTTGACGAGTAGTCCGCTGAGCGCGAGCAGCCCAACAAGGATACCGGTGACAAGCCGGGCGGCTGAACGTTTCTTTGTTCGCATATGCCACTCCCTGAAAACGATTTATCGGGTGGTTCCGCCGAAGTGGCGGTTCCGCTGATGCAAGAAGACTTTCGCACGAAATAGAGCATGCGGGGAGAAGGCTCGTTCGCCCTGCGCTTGGAAAACCGGTGTCATTTCAGGAAAATCCGGAAGGCGCGCACTCGCACGGGTACGCCGTTCGCGGATTATGCGGTGAGGTTGAGAGTGACCAATGTGGCGTGCGCGTGGAGGGCACGGTGGTCATGCAGCTCGCCGAAGATGCGGATCGCTTCGTCGACCGCCTCACGGGCGGCGGCGCATTGTCCGAGCGAGGCGAGCGCTTGCCCGCGGACGAGTTGGGTGTCGGCTTCGCCCCAGCGCTCGCGGGTGGCGCGGCGCAGGGTCAATGCGTGGTCAAGGTGAACGAGGGCGTCGCGGGCCTCGCCGTGTCCGAGGTGGAGAAGTCCGAGCTGGTAGTGCGCCCGCGACTCCAGCGGGCGTACCCCGAGTTTCTGTGCGCACCGCAGTGCTTCGGCCGCGACGGTGAGTGCCTCATCGTGCTGGTCGAGGTGCTCCAGAGCGATCGCGAGGCCAGGTTGGACGATGGCTACGCCCAGCGGCCAGTGGATGCGGAAATGAGCAAGTGCACACAGGAAAAGCTCGTACGCTTCCTCGTGCTCGCCCAGAGAATTCAGGCACTCCCCCAGCGCGAAGTCGGTCCAGGCACGACCCCGATCGTCCTCATTGTCGGCATGCAGTCGTGCCGCTTTACGAAGATGGCATACGGCGTCCCGATCACGCCCCAGTTCATGAAGCACCCAGCCAAGCCCCTGAAGGCACCAGGCCGTGCCGACCTCGTCATTTTCCCGTCGCGCGACGGTCAAGGCATTCGCGGTGAGATCGAGAAACGGCTGCCATTGCTTGGACAAATACAGGTAGGGCCAGAAGAGCACGGCGAGCTTCCACACCGGGACTCCTCCGTGCTCCACGCCCCTCCGAACCAGGGCGAGCACGCTGGCAAGTTCGGCCTCGTACCAGGAGATCGCGTCCTGGTAGCTATCAAGAGGTTTCCCACCGACAACGTCGACCGCCTCGCCGGTCGAGCCGGGTATGAGCGCGTCGCTCGCTGCAGCAGCGGCGCTGAGGTACCAGGAAAACAGGCGGTGCCAGGCTCGCTCACGTCCTTCGGCGGATTCCTCAGCGCACGCCCGCTCGGTGGCATAGACCCGCAGCAAGCCATGCAATCGGACCCTGCCGTCGCGAGCGGTCTCGACAAGGTGCGCCTCCACCAACCTGGCCACGCTCTCGCGCGCGGTCCCGATTTCAACGTCGGCGAGGGCGGCAACCGCGGCGATGTCGAGAACTGGACAGGGCTGCGCAGCCAGCAACCGCCACGTGCGCGCCACGGCCGGCGAGAGCATCCGGTAGCTGACGTCGATCACGCTGCGCACGCTGAGGTCAGCGGAGGCGAGGACGTTCAAGCGGGTGCCCTCAGGCTCCAACTCCTCGGCCAGTTGCCGCAGTGTGAGGTGCGGACGCGCGGCCAACTGCTCACCGGCCAGGCGCAACGCCAGCGGAAGCCGCCCGCACCGGTCGGCAATCAGTTCGACAGCCTGAGGCTCGGCATCGATGCGGGCCTTCCCCGCGAGACGACCGAGCAGACGACGTGCGTCCGCCGGCGGCAGTGGGCCAAGCCGGATCGAGGCGGAGCCAGTAGCAACGGCCAGGTCGGGTAGGTGCCGTCGGCTGGTGAGGACGACGGCACAGGACTGCCCGGGCAACAACGCTCTCACAGGTTCGGCCGTGGTGGCGTCGTCCAACACGAGCAGGACCGGGTTGGCGGCCGTGACCGACCGGAACAACGACCCCAGTTCCTCCACCGTGGCGGCGCTCAGCACTTCCTGCGGAAGCCCGAGAGCCGTAAGGAACCAATGCAGCACTGTCTGGGGCCCGTCGGCGGCAAGGTGGCCGCCGAGGTCAGCGAACAGGCACCCACCGGGAAACCGTTCCGCCGCGGTCGCCGCCCACCGCACGGCCAACGTGGTCTTCCCGACGCCGGGTGCGCCCTCGATCGTCACGATCTTCGCTGCGCGTCGGCCTGGATCGAGGAGGAGTTCATCCAGCGTGCGCAGTTGCTCGTCACGTCCGACGAACTCGCCCGTCACGGTGGGCAGTTGCACTGGCCGTGGCAACCGTGGACCGTCCGCGCTGGTGTGAAGGAACTTCTCCAGGAGCCCGTCAGCCGCGAGCGCCGTATCCAACCGCCGGACCAGGTCGGTCGACGGCGCCCTCTGGCCGTGCGCCACCTTCCACACAAACGACGTCGAGTAGCCGACCGCGGAGGCCAACGCCGTCCACGTCAGTCCGCTCCGCGCCCGCAACCGGTGAAGCTCGGCGGCAAACCCGGTGGCCTCCATGCCCGATCTCCCCTCGCTCGGCGTGCGCTCCCCGTTGGGCGACGTCCCGGCAAAGCACGAGTACCAGGGCACTGACCACTGAGGACAAGGTAAGCACCCACTGAGTTCGGGCTCAGTGGGTTAACTTTCACCCTCCTGGGCGGTCCCGGTGCCTGGCGCACCTTCGCGTCCGGGCGCGTCGCGGAGCGGCGGGCTCCGGGCCGTGGTAAGTGATCGGTATGACTGAGGGGTCTGAGGGGTGGGACGTTCCGTATCGCGTGGCAGCGCTCGAGGTGATCGAGCTCCTGCGACGCAAATGGACAATCGCGATACTGGCAGAACTCGCCGTCGGCGAAGTCCAGTACAAGGACCTACGAGCGGCGATCAACGCGGTCGAAGCGCGCGTCGGGTGGAGCTCGCATCACAAACCGCTCAGCGACCGCGTCTTCAGCGACACCCTGCAAGAGGCCCAAGACAACGGCCTCATCGAGCGCCGTGCCGAGGCCGGTCACTTCGGCAATCTGGCCTGGTACCGACTCACCGCGACCGGCCGCTCGTTGCTGCGCGCGATCCGACCGCTCGCCGAATGGGGCCAGCAACACCGCTACACGCTGCGCCGGCTTCAGCCCGGAGCCGAATAGCCAGCCGTATCAGTTCCGGAGCGGGGTCTTCCCATCTGATTGCACGGCACGCACGCAGTCACGTCCGGAGTCCTTGGCCAGGAACATCGCGTTGTCCGCCGCCATCAGCACCTCATGCAGATCGTGCCCGTGATCCGGATACAAGGCAGCGCCGATGGAGACGGTCAACCGCAGTCCATCGACCGTGCGACCGGTGGACGGGTCGCACACGCTCACACCGCGCACGGCCGCGCAGATGCGCTCGGCCACCTGTGTCGCCTGTTCGACGGACGTCTCCGGCAGCAGAACGACGAACTCCTCCCCACCGAACCGGCCGCACAGGTCATAGCGGCGAACCCCCCGGCTCAGCTCATCCGCGACCGCTCGTAGTACCTCATCGCCGAACTCGTGCGAGAACGTGTCGTTGATCCGCTTGAAGTGGTCCAGATCAATCATCAGCACAGCCGTCGTTCCGCCCGTGCCGACTGCCCGGGCAAGTTCGGCATTGGCGAGCGAGTACCAACTGGCCGCGTTGAGCAGTCCGGTCTTGCCGTCGGTCGTGGCGGCGTGCTCAAGCTGGCGGATCAACACCGCCCTCGTCAGTACGAACAGCGGAGGCAGCACGAACGCGACAGCCCAGGAGTGCCCCTCCAGCAACACGGCAGTAAGAGCACCTACGCAGAGGGTGGCGCCTTCCAGACTGTTCTCGCTCCACGTGCCCAGCAAACGCCGCAGCGAGTGATCCTCCTGCGTGAGCGCGATCGCCGCGGCGACCAACCCCGAGTTCACGGACCAATAACCGACGAGGACCCCGAGCAGACCGAGCAACGAAACGGGGCGGTCCAGTGACAACGGGTACGCCGGCAATACCGTCGTCAAAGCCGCTGCTGCACAGCACGACAACGAAACCGCGCTCGCGTTGAAAACCGTCCGATACGCCGCGACCTGGACCCGCCGCCAACTCCGCAGCCAGAGGTGGAGGTACAGCACGCCGGCAGTCACCGTGGCCAGCAGCGGGGTTGTCACTACCGCGGCCGCCAGTGTCCACACCGAACTCATGTTCACGTGCGGGGTATCCGCGAAGCGGCGCCTCATCCGCTCCACATGACGAGTTGCCTCCGCAGCGACCAACCCCAAGCCCACGATCACGCCGAAAAGCACCACGTCCCGTTCATCCGGCGGTCGAACCACCGCGAAGATCGCCGTAACCACCACGGCCGCGATCTCGACTCCCAAGACGAACACGACCACTCGACAACGCAGAGTCCACAACGTCCACCCACTCGGGTGGTGATGCCTCCCGCTCATACTGGATACGCTGCGCGCCGGTCTCCCTTCGTAGCCATGAGAGGCACCGTCCGCAGCCGAACCGGCCACACCATCCGGCCGCTGGGAGGAGGTGGCAGCCATGCGCAACAAGGACTGGTGACCACACTCCGATGGTTCGCCTTCGACCGCACGCCGAAGGCGAACCGCACGCCACCCGACGTGCGCAGCCAGGGCTACCGCAAGAACCAGGTACCCCGGCATGGCGACGACACGAAAAGGGCCGACGAACTGGACAATCGCGTCGGCTCCGGGAATCGTGAACTCTTGCGCCAGCACATACGTGTTCATCGGGCCACCAACCCGACCGCTGCAGCGCTGCATACATCGTCGAGCGCGGCTCCGGTCTTCGTCGCGACCGCCCCTCCGGCCATCTCCCCTCCTGAACCACTCATCCGGCCACCCGCCTCAACGGACCAGCAGCCCTCCCCTCATGTAGAGTAACCGTCCGGACGCGCTCCGTCACTACTGAAGCGCTGCGGCCTCGATACAGGAGCGGCAACTGCGGCACGCAGCCGTGCACGTGTAGCACGAGGCGCAGCGTTACCCACGTTGTGAAGACCCGTCCCAAAAATCCTCACCATGCGCTGATTTCTTGCACGCAGTCCATAAATCCAGCAAGCTCTACCAAAAGAACAGGTTCAACCTCCTCCCCCGCAAATAGTCCCAGGTAACGCGCTTCGTTTTTCTCAACAGGAGAAATAGTCACCCGCGCCGGGCTGTCCCCCACGATCCCGTCTACGGCAACCCCTGGGTACTTGTCGCCACGGCAGCCGAACCGTTCGCTACTGGACAAACCTTTCCTCGTTTGCCGTTGACCCTGGTCGACGACGAACGTCCCCTTGGACCGGACCGTGATCACAAGCCCTCGCTCGCGGAGCAGCCTGATCGCGTGTCGTGCGGTGCCAAGCGAGACGCCGTATTCGGCGACCATGTCGAGTTCAGGAGGAAATCGCTTGTTCGGACGAAACTCTCCAGACGTGATCCGACCTGTGAGGTGATCAGCCAATTTCACATACATGTATCGGGGCCCGCCGTCGTCCGTCAAACGGACAACTGGCTCGCGCTCCTCTGTGCCATGCTCGCTCATCGGCGTCGACCTCGCACGGGCTCCCAACCGTTCGCTGAGTTCAAACGAACAGCCACTCGCCTGGGCCCTCGGCGACGAGCAATTATTTGGACGCGATTCCGTAAGGAGTCCGCCAAGACGAGTAGAACAAACAAGGACCCGGCGACGGACGCCAGCAGAAGCAACTCCATTGACACTCCTTGGTACGTTTGGTTCAAATTGGTACACGGCCAGTGTCAATGTGTACTGAACACCCCAGAGCAGGCAATGACCTGTTCGGGTTGTCTGGAAAGACACCATATGTCTCGATCGGTACTCTTCGGCACATGCCGAGGACCACAGGGGGCAGAGGCGGTCAAGAGTTGGCCAGCGTTCTCCGCGCGCAGTGGGGACCACGGCGGAACACCATGACGATGCGCAAGCTCGCGGAGCTGATCGGGGTTTCACACGCGACGGTGAGCCGGTGGTTCAACGGCATCGCCGTTCCGGACGTCGATCAGGTCTCCGCCGTACTGACCCACCTCGGGGTCAACGGCGACGAGCGGACGAAGATTCTTAACCTGGCCATCCGGGCGGCGGCCGCCCCTGCGGACATCGCCGAAACGAACAACAGCCCGGCCCAGTTCAAGGAACTCCTGACACTGGAGCGGACGGCTCATACCGTCGTGGAGTGGTCACCTCTGCTCGTTCCAGAGCTGCTCCGCACCGCTAACTACGGACGCGCCACAGTCGCCGGCGAGGCGCCGACCTTGAAGGACGCCGAGGTCGACCATCTGACAACCCTCATGCTGGGGCGCCAGAACGCCATCACCCGGGAAGACCCCGTTCGGCTGACCGCCTTCGTAGGCGTCGCCGCCGTCATCAGCCGCATCGGTGGCCAAGCCACGATGGCCGGGCAGTTGCGGTACCTCCTTACCGCCTCTCGACTCGAGGCGGTAACCGTGCGATTGGTGCCTATCGAGACCGACTGGCATGGCGGCCTGTTGGGCCCCTTCTCCATATACGAGCGCGGCGAACTGCCGACGGTCATTCGCATCAAGCGCTATCACGACACGGCGTTTGCGCACGATCCAAATGTCGCGCAGGAATACCGAAAAATCGCCAAAGAGCTGGGCTCGATCGCGATGAGTCCAGACCAGTCACGCGACTGCCTCAACACCGTAATCAACGAATTGTGACGAACACGGAAGTCAACGAGACCAACGACCGGCCGAACAGATGCCAGCAAGGGGTCTCAACTGGGCACTCGCCTGGCCCACTGGACGAAGTGGCTGGCTGGATGTCGATGAGCCGACGGTTTCAGCACGCCGCTATCACCCGAGAGTCGGGGACACTGCGAGCGACTGCTGACAGCACGCCAACACGCGGACGTCCAGCCCGAACCATCAGCCGAGCAGCGAAGACTAGTCAACCTTGCCAAACACGTCCACCTCTGCGTGATCGATCCGCTACCGTAGGCTCCGCGGTGCGGTATGCCGCGGCGTGCCGCGCGGTCGAGTGCAGAGGGGAGCGACCATTGGCACCGGCAGGATGGCTCAGCGATGTCAACTTTTTGATCAAGGACGACCAGCGTGCGCCGAACAGCCTGGCCAATGCCGTTGGCGCCTCACCCGGCACAGGCGCAGGCGTGTCCAGCCAGGGTTTCAGCCTGACCCGCGACGAAGCCGAGAACATGGTTCGCCAGGCCGGGGCTGTGCTCAGTGATATCGACGCCATGCTCCGTAAGGCTGAAACCCTGACCAGGGTCACTCCGCCGGCGCAGGACCCGGCGAGCATCACGTTCAACACCCAGTTGGTCGGCAACGGACGAGACGCCGGCGCGTTCGGCTACGGGCGAGGGCATCTCGAGCGGGAACGGGGTTACCTCGCTGAGCTGGTGCAACGTCTCAACGAGGCCCTCGGCAACACAACGGCGAGCGATCACGCAGCCACCAGCACCCTCGACCACGCCACCGACAATGGGATCGCCTAATGACTCGAACCTCCCCCGTCTGGCTGCTTGCGGTGACCGCAATGGTCCTCGCGGGCTGCAGTAGCGATCCGGGCGCAGGCGGTTCCCCGTCTTCAACCCCGCCAGCATCCCCGACCGCTGACAGCACGCCTCCCTACGCCGGAGCACCGAAAGTCGCCACCCCGCTCCCGGTGTCCCTCCTCTCTGGTGACCCGTGCACGACTGCCCTGACCACCGACCAGACCAAAACGATCTTCGGCCAGGTCGAGCAGGGTAAGCGGAGCGACAACGGCGCTCTCGGGCCAACCTGTGAGTGGAGCAATCTGGACACGGGCGCCGGACTGTCGGTCCTCTATGACTCGACGCACGACGGACTGAGTTCTGTCTACCGCGGCACCAAGCCACGAGCCATCGTGTGGCGCGAGACCTCGGTGCAAGGCTTCCCTGCGGCAGTGCATTTAACTGACCAGGGCGGCTCCAAAGACGCGTTCTGCGCTGTCACCGTCGGCACCGCGGACAGCGCCTCGGTCGATGTCGGTCTCACGCTCAGCCGGGCCAAGGTGGGCAAGTCCGATCCCTGCACGGTCGACCTCCAGATCGCCGACATGGTCATCGGGAACCTGCAGCACAAGGCGGGTTCATAAATGGGCATGTTCGACTGGATAGGCGACGCCGCGAAAGCTGTCGTGCACGGCGTCGAAAACGCCGCCGACTGGGTCGGTGACCGCGTCAGCGACGTCGAACATTGGTTCGGCGACTTGTTCACCGGCGACCTCGGGACCCAAGCGATGTCCGTGCCTGAGGTCGTCCAGAAGGTCAAGGCCAGTCAGGGAGCCACGGATTGGCACGGCAGCGCCGGCGTGGCCACCGACCTGGCCGGCGACCACCGAGCGGTGGCGACCCAAATTCAGAACATCAGCAGCGGACTGGAATCGGTCTGGACCGGCAGCGGCGCCGACGCCGCGCAAGCCAAACTCAAGCCCCTCCGAGATGTCGCCGACTCCGCAGCGCAGACCTTCACCGCCAACTCAACCCACGTCACCGGCATCGCCTCGGGCTTCGACGAGATGAAGCGCTCCCTCACCCCGATTCCGTCGTCTCCGCCGCACAAGAACCTCTGGGACGTCGTGACTCCCTGGAGCACCGACACCGAGGACCAGATCAACCAGTACAACGCGCAAATCCAAGAGAACCTCAACCGCTACAACGCCTACTCCCACCAAGCGCAGGACGCTGGCCACCAGCTCACGGTCGACTACGGCCAGATCGGCACCTTCGACGGCAACGTCACCTTGGCCGCCCAGAGCACCACCGGCACCACAAACCACCCGGCGCCCGGATCCGGTAGCAACGACCACGCCCTATCCCGGCTGGATGCACCATCCCCCACGGTGCACCCGACCGGCGGTCCGGCCACGCCATCCGCTGCGGGCCCCGGTGTCATCTCCGGCCACGGCCGACTGCCGGAAACGGACAGCACTACCTCCTCGGCGTCCTTCCCTGCCGGACCGGCGCCGACCGGGCCCGGAACAAGCGGCTATGGCATACCAGGACCGAACGGACCTGCGCCCACCGCGGACGGCCTCGCCGTACTCGGCGGCCCTGGAATAGGAACGGCCGGCGGACTTGGCGGACCCGACTCCGGCTCCGGCCGAGGCGGCAACGCTGGCCGAGGCGCTCTGGAAACCGGCCAACCAGGGGCAGGAAACCGCACGGGCGCCGCCCCACGCACCGCGCCGGGCGCCATCACAGCCGCGGAAAAGGCCACGGTCATGGGTCGAGGCAACACCACCGGCATGGGCACCGCCGGCGCCGGCGCTGGGCGAGGCAAAGACGACGAGGACAAAGAGCACAACCGCAAGTACGGACTCGAGGACGACTCACTGTTTGCCGACCACAGCGACGGCCTGATCGACCCCGAGACCGGAATGCGGGTCACCCCACCGACCATCGGCGGCTGAGGGCGAAGGTAGATAACCCGTGACGGTCATCGACCGACCACTGCGACTCCCCCGACTAGCCTTCCTGACCGCCTGGGAACTCCAGGGCTTGGGCACCCCGCACCCCATCGTCGGCGTCAACGATCTCTACCTCACCGACGAGTTCCGCGCAGACATCCTCCGGCGCACCCTCGCCCGGCTGACCGACCTCGATCTGGCCACCCCAAACGGACTGAAACCAGCCCTGCAACACACCCTCACCACGATCGCCTCCGCCACCCGCGAGCTCTACGCCTGGAGCAGCTTCCGCAACGGTGACACCGGCGCCATCCTCCTCGCGAGCCGCGGCGACCACGCAGTCCGCCTCATCACCGACGGCACAGCCATACACCTGGATCCCATCGACCCCAACCAGCTCACCCAGCACTTCGTCGAGACCTTGCCCGACGTTCCGGGCGCGCGAGTCCGCCCCATCACGATCACCAACACCGACTACAACGGCGATCGTGACCGTGGGGACCCGCTCGCCGAACCGAACGTCGCTGAACAGCAGGCCGCTTACCTGCGAGAGCTGATGCGGACCGAACGTGACGCGGTGCACCAGATGTATGCCGCGGTCCGCGACAGCCAGGACGTACGCCACCGCAGCGTGCCGATCTCCGCCATCGACTTGTCCCATCGCGGCCGGGTTGTGACCTTCCTGAGCGATGGAGACGGTGGGCCGGACGCCATAAATCTCGTCTCTGGCACCCCGACCAAGTTGATCTCCGTGCTGAAAGCGACGCTCAGCGGGTTGTGAGCTCACTCGATGGCCATAGGCCGTGCGCGGCGAGGTCGGCAGAGCGCTACAAACTCTCACAGACCAAGTGTCACGCCGAATCGCCGAAGTCAAAAAGCTCGGCAAGGAACCCCTCGGGTTCGCCGGCACCCACTTCCTCGGTGGTTCGTTAGGGCGGTCGTCGGCGCAACCGTCCGGGGCGAGGAACCGGGGTTGCCGTTCGCCGTGGCGTTCTTGGCTTGCGGTCCTGGCCGAGCGCTCGGTAGAGACGTTGGCGTGTGGCGCTGATGACCAGCCGGGCGGGGCGTGTGAGCATGAGGCTGGCGGTCACGGCGACGACGATGGCGCCGGCCACCGCGAACTGCGCCGGGGATTTTACACCGATGACTTGGAGCGCGGCGAAGCCGACGGTAGCGGGAATGGTGATGAGGGTGAACAGGCCGACGGTGGCTTGGACGTGGTAGTCCGTGTCGTCCCGGGCGGTGTGGTTGAACTCGACAATTTCCGCGTTGAGTTGGGTGAACCGGTCGCGGAGATGGTGTTGGTCCTGGTATCCGCTCAACAGTTCGTTCCCGATGCCGTGACGGCTGATGTGCAGCCACCACAAGCGCTGCCGGAAGCGGGTGACCTGCTGTTCCAGTTCAGACATCAGAACGTGGGGTCGGGGGTCGTCGAGGGCGGCTCCGAGTTGCTCTTCCAGGTGGGTAATGGCGTGGTCTTGGAGCATGCCGAGGAGAAGCGCATCGAGATAGACGGTGCGCACATTGGTCTCGGCGAAGCCGAAGAACGTGTCGTCGACGCCGCGGTCTGGCCGGGTCGCCACGAAGGCGGCGCCGTCGCGAAGAACGAGGGCTCTCCAGTCCGCGGATAGACGCAGAGCATGCCCGAGCAGGTCCTGTCGGCTGTTGGGGTCGGGCGGGTAGTCCGTGAAATCGGAGCAAGACGCCAGCGTCCAAAGCCACTGGTCGCCCCGCGGCCAGTGGCGATACGACAGACGCGGAAACAGGAGGGGCAGGCGCTTTCCTTGAGGGCTGACAAAGGCAACGCTGAACGGCTTGGTCGAAAGGTCGGGTTCGGCCTGACCGTCCGCCAGTTCCCGAACGTCGAATGGCGGAGGGTCTGCGCCTCGTCGGCTGGCGATCGCACGCAAGGTGGGCAGTGGCGAACGGCTGTTCCCCCGGATGTGGACGATCAGCCAGCCTTGCTCCGGGTGGTCATGATCGGCGCGGAGGATCTCCATACCGATAGCGGTGACATCGTTGCTGTGGACGGTGAGCCACCGGTGCCACCTCGTCGGGTGGTCCGGACTGCCGTAGAGCAGACGGGTTGCTTTCGGCGAGTGGTAGGTCTGGCGGGCGCTGGCGTCGGCGCGGACGCTGCCGTGCGTCACGGGGAGCGGCCCGACCTCCCAGGTGGGTGTGTCAGCGATTCGCGCGGGATAGATAAACGCCAGCACCTGTCGGGCCAGGGGCATCAACGGTAGAATTCCTCGATTTCTGGCTGATCGAGTCGTATGACATAGCGAGCGTGGGTGGGCTGGTCAGGGTCGAGGAAGAACCGTACCCGTTCTCCGACCCGGATGGTGCGGAAGCCTTCGGTCACGATTTCCATGTAGTTGAACGAGTAGTGCGTCCCAGTTTCCTCGTCACGAACGAAGTAGGTACCCGTGCGCCCTTGCTGACCGCTGCCGAATGGCTGACGTTCTACCACCTCGCCAATCCGCTGGTTGTCGCGTGCGGACTCGTCTGTCAGGTCATGAGTCATGGCAGATCCTCGACACAGCGAAAGCCGACGGCGTTGCTGCTGCCCCGGCGACGGAACAATCCTTTGGACCAGGTTTGCACGGCCCGATAGGGATTGTCGTAAGAGCCACCGCAAATAGCGGCTTCGTTGAGGTCGTCGAATACGGTAGCGGTCCACTCCCACACGTTGCCGGCCATTCCGCGGACTCCGATGGGTGAACGATTGCGACCGTGGTCGTGTACGGACGTCGGCATGGCGTTTCGCAACCCGCCGCGGTCGATGTCGTCCTTCCACGCCTCGTACGTTACGAGCGGTCGTCCGCTCCAGCCGTCGGCGCAGTTCACGGCGTCCAGGTCGACCTCGTCTCCCCAGGGAAACAGTCTCCCGTCATCACCGCGAGCCGCCGCCTCCCATTCCAGCGCGGTCGGGAGACGCTTGCCCTCGAAGCGAGCGAAGGCGTAGGCACTCCACCAGTTGACGCAGATCGCTGGGTGGTCGTCGTACATGGGGTTCTCGTAGTAGTCCGGGTGCTGCAATCGCGCGTACCAGGGGTCGTGGGTATAGTCCGAAGGTTTGTCCGGATGGTCCCAATCCGCTGAGCCGTGTTCAGCAACCGCCGCGAGGAACTGCTTGTACCGGCCCACGGTGACCGGATGCAGGTCGAACCGGACCGGCTTGGCGACGCGTCGAAGCAGGAGGTGATGACTCGGGCCGACCAGGTGGGTGCCGGGTTCCAGTACGCAGTCGTCTCGGCCGACACTGTCGCTGCGGAGGGTGGCATGGTGCAAGAAGGCGCGCACCTGTTCGGTGAGAACTACGCCTTGATCGGACTCGGCAAGTGCATCCCGTGCCTGGCGGTCCCGTAGGTAGGCTGCTGCGAAGAACTCCTGGAAGACCGAGTGCTGCAGGGCAACGGATGTTGCGTCGACGGGATAGAACAGCTTGCGAAGGCGAAACGCCTCAAACTCCAGCCGACTACCCTCAAAGACGTCCATACCGAGTTCATTGCACAGTTCGAGTAGAGTGAACGTGCTTTGGCCGAAGAGAAAACCCCGCCCGAGTACGGCGACAAGCCGTGCTGGATCAGCAATACCCGCGACTTGGACAGTCTGCTCGACGTAGGCGCTGACAAGTTCTTCCAAACGTGGCCCGCTGGCCGGAGCCTGAGACTGGTCAATGGCCAGTCGGAATTCCAACGGGGAGCCCTGCTGTCCCGCCTCACCGGTTACGTCGTGCAGACGTAGCGCGGAAAATTTCGGCAGCCGCAGTGGATCAACTCCGCGCGTATGCAGTTGCTGCACGAGTCGCTCCGATACCAGGGCCCGGCTGTCCAGCAGTTGGCGGACGTGCGGAGAGTCCTCCAAGAACGATACTCGCGAGCTCATCACCACGGCCGACTCCGCAGACAGCACCTGGGCCAATTCGGCGAACAGCGCCAGGAAGCCTTCCAGCGTGTTCTCGGGCACGGCTTCGTCGATACCGTCTAACGCACACAACACGGAGCCCGAGCGGATCAGGTAGTGGAAGACGTCAAAGACCCGGCCACGCTCGACGCGCATGCAACTCGCGAGTGTGCGGGTGACAAACTCGGTGGCGTCTTCCTCGCGGCCCTTCAAGCGTAAGTCGAAGAAGAACCGGTGGCGGCGCGTGGAGGCGACGGAAGACGACGTGACCAACTGCTTGAGCAGGCTACTCTTGCCGCTTCCTGGCCGGCCCACCACCAGTACGTTGGCCGAAGTCGACGCAAAGTCCTCCAACAGGGCTGACGTGTCCCCGACCTCTTCATGGCGGATCTCGCCGGTACGACCGTCCGTCCGTAGAAGATCTCCCGAAATTGCCCGTAACTGTCCACGGTCAGTAGGCAGCCTCGGATGGGCGGTCTCGATCTCCGCGAGATGGCGGTCGATGTCGATGATCGTGGCCAGGAACTCGTCGAAGGTCACCACACGATAGTCATCCCGCCCGAGTACTTCGGTGACGTCGGTTTCTTGACCGTCCTCCAACACCAGGAACCGGGTCATCTTCGGAAGGCGAGTTTCCAGCAATTCGCCCCCGGTCGCCCCCAGGACCTGCTGAAGTTCCGCGATATCACCGGTCAGGAGTAGCTCGACGTATTCACTGCGCACGCCGACTTCGCGACAGAAGAGCTGGTAAACCGTGTGCGCTGAGAGCTCAAACCGCTTGGTCAGCCGGTACCCCATGGTGAGATACAGGCCTGACAAGAACTCGGCGCGTTGCGCCACCGTAGGTGCGAGCCGCGGCGCGGCGCCGGTGAGCGCCTCACTGCCAGTATTCGTGAACCACACCAATACCTCCAGCAACCGGCGCACAGACATCAAGGCATCTTCTTCCGCGACCTGATAGCCGTCGTGTGCGGAACGATTGCGGAGTCGCTGAATGTCTCCCAACGCATCCAGCACTGACGGGCCCCGCAGGTAGGGACGACAACCTCTGATCAACTCCCCCAACGACTTCGACCCAGGATCGCCGTTGACGTTGTGATGCCGCCAAAGCTGCTTCAGCAGTCTCTCCGTGATCTTACCGACCCACGAGATGGCGTTTTCCGGATACCCATCACCCAACGACTGGATAGGACGTTCGAAGTCCAGCCCCAGGTGTCGCGCGATGCGCGTGTGATCACCAAGTTCGGTCTTCAACCGGGTCAAACGCTCATCCAGATACTGATTCAATGCACCGTCCCCAACACGAACGCGAACCGGTCAACGAACTTGACCCATTCACCTGGATGCCCGCGGCGGATCTCCTCCACGCCCGCCGCGAGCTCGTCGTCACTGAACGTCGAGAGCAGAGACATGTACCGGTTGTTGACCATTTCCACGTATCGCTGCGTCGACAACATCAGCGGAAAACCATCGTAAGTCAACTCCACATTCAAGCCCGCCTCACGCATCGCCGCCGCCACACCCTCGGGGTCCGGTTGCAGCGACTGGAACCGCTCGCGCGCGGCCTGAAACAAGGGATAGTCAATCCTGGTCGGCAACATCACCACCAACAGCCGGCCACCTGGCGCGAGCAGCGTGGACAACCCACGAATCACGCCCGCCCGGTCGACCACATGGTGAATGGCTTCCTTGACCAATACCGCGTCATAGCGCGAACCCGGCAAGTCCACTTGGCTCGCGGCGACTTCCTCCGCCGAGGCCAGCACACGCACAAGCCGGGGATCATCCGGAATCTGCGCGAGCATCCCCTGCGAGGGATCCACGCAGGTCACACTCTCCGCTCGGTCCACCAACCGTCGGGCATACAGGCCCGTCCCACACCCGATATCAACTACTCGATCGCCAGCACCGATGCGGAGCCTCTGATCGATGGCCTCAGTCATCCAAGACAGGAAGTCTTCGCTGTACGCCCAGTTCTCGTCATAGGTCGCGGCCAGCCGGTCGTAATGCGTCCGAGCATCCCCACCCACGAACGACGTCCCCCGTTCAGTTACGACGCGATCACACAACGCTAACGCAACACGAGGCACCACGCCAGCACCGGCGCGCCCCACGCACCAAGCCTTGACGCCTACTGCGCCAGTCCGGTCAGTTCAGAATCCCCCCGTCGCGCGATAACGCCACGTCAAGAACTGCATCATAGAAGGACTCCCGCGCCCGGTGGTTCAGATCGACAGGCGGAGCAGAACCGGGTCGGCCGCACTCCACCGCGGCAGAGCAAGTTGGTCTCTAACCTTTCGCCAGGCAAGTTGACTCGGCCGCTAATTGACCAGGCGTCAGTAAAGTGGCTCGGTGAGGTATCAGACCAAAGCGGTGCAGGCCGACGACGGACCGCGTGGCAGGGGCCCACATCGACGACGTGTCGCGTTGTTCTGTACAAGCTTATCCGTGACTGCGTTGGCAGTGAGCCGCTCGCTGCCAACGCCCAGTAGCAAGCTTCCGCCACCACCGACATCCCCACGGCCGACCGAGGGTTGACCGTCAATATCACTGTGAGCTGCCGAACGGGAGGCGCTGAGCGTTGGGTAAGCGCGGACGCTGTCACACCTCGATCCCGGGGCCCCTTCTGTGTCACCCATTTGGCGGTGAAACGTCGCGTAACGTTACGTTCCGGATTTGCGACTCCACCGTAAGTGTGGGGATGCCAGCAGGGTCGCCGCCGCCCGCCGCCGTGGGTGCTCGCCCGTACCCGCTGGTGGATACCATCGCGCCGGAACACTGAACAAGAGCGTTGAGGAAGGGGGCCGCCGTGCCGAGCGGTGGAAAACCGGCGCCCAAACCCGCACCTCCGCCCAGGCCTCGGCTCCAGTGGAACCAGGAACAGACCTCGCCGTACCCCTGGGAGCAGGACGGGCTCGAGTTCGTGCGGCGGCTCATGCCCCCTGCCGAGCCCTACCGGTCGTGGGCGACCTTCTCTTTCACGGCAGCTTCTGGCCGGATCAACGAGTGTGACCTCTTGATCGCCGTGCCCGGCGGGCTGTACCTGGTGGAGCTCAAGGGGCACCCCGGCCGTGTGATCAACCGCAGTGACACCTGGCAGTTCTTCCCGCCGGAGAGCAGGCGCATTCTCACCCTGCGCAATCCGCTGCACCCGACCGAGATGAAGTGCCGGGACCTGAAGACCCGCCTGGAGTGGGCCGCCAAGCAGTTGCATATCTCCAAGCGGATCCCGCGCATCGAGTCGGCGGTGTTCCTGTCCGCGCCGGGGTTGCGGTCGGAGTTGGACGAGGTCCAGCGGGTCAAGGTCTACGGCCGCGACAACGAGTCCGACGGACTGGGCTGGATCTGGCGCGATCTGCTGGCCAAACCCCCACACAGCGAGCATCAACGGATCACCGCCGAGTTCTCTCGCGAAGTGTTACCCAGGCTGCTGGAGGCCATCGGCATCCGCGCCTCCACGGCCCACCTGCGGTTCGGCGACGAGTGGACGCTCAGCCGCGACCCCCTGGAAGTGGGTCCCACCTGGGAAGACCGGCTGGCCAAGCAGCATGGTTTGGTCGAGGAGGAGGGCCGCGTCCGGATCTACCTCACCGAGCAGCAGGCGAGCGACGAACGTCGTCAGTCGATCGAACGGGCCGCCCGCCGCGAATACCAGGTGTTACAAGGCATCACGCATCGCGGCATCGCGCAGGCCGTGCAGATCCGGGAGCACCAGGGCGGGCCGGCGATCCTTTTCCGCCACCGCGAGACCGATCTGCGCCTTGACTCCTACCTGGCGGTGCACGGCGACCGGCTGAGCACCGAGACGAGGCTGGACATGGTGCGCCAGCTCGCCGAAGCGGTGCAGTACGCCCACCACCGGTCTCTCTACCATCGCGCCCTCTCCGCGCGCTCGGTCTACGTCTCGGCGAAGGAGGACGGGTCCCGGCCGGTCCTGCGGATCATCGACTGGCAGGCCGCGGCCCGGGATTTCGACACCACCGGCATGTCGTCGGTCGGCAAGAGCTCGCTGTCCGGCGAGCATCTGGCCAGCGCCTCCGAGGTCTACCTGGCACCGGAGTTCGACGCCTTCGCCGACCCGGTGGACCTGGACATCTTCGGCCTCGGCGCGCTCGCCTACCTGATCATGACCGGGCAGCCGCCCGCCACTCAGCGCAGTGGCCTCATCGAGCGCCTGGCCGAAAGCCAGGGCCTGCACCCCTACGCGGTGTCCGACGGCGTTTCCGACTCACTCGACGCCCTCGTCTTCGACGCCACCCGCAATGACGTGGGGCTGCGACTCGACTCGGTCGACACATTCCTCAAGCGACTGGACGAGGTCGAACGCGAGTCGCTTCCGGAGAGCAGCGTCGAGCACGTGGACCTGCTGACCGCATCAGCGGGACAGGCCGTCGACGGCGACTGGGTGGTGGAGCGGGTACTGGGCACCGGCGCCACCGCGCGGGCGCTTCTGGTCTTCCGGACCTGGGAGGACGAGGACGGCGAGCAGCACACGGAACGCCGTGTCTTCAAGGTCGCCCTGGACGAGGCGAAGGCCGAACGGCTGCGTGCCGAGGCCGAAGCGTTGAAGATCGTCGGTGGCGGGGTGATCGTCAAGCTGCTGGACGGCCCGCGGCAGGTGGGCGGTCGGACGGTGCTTGATCTGGAGTTCGCGGGTGGTGCCGACCCGAACGGTCAGACGCTCGGCGAACTCCTGCGCGCCGACGGCAAGCTGAACTACGACCGCCTTGCCCGGTACGGCGGCGATCTGTTCACGGCCTTGGACGAGCTCGCGGGCAAAGGGGTCCGCCACCGAGACCTGAAGCCGGACAACTTCGGCGTTTACCGTCGCGCGGATCGATCGAAACAGCTGATGCTGTTCGATTTCTCGCTCGCTGATGCCTCCGAGCGGGACGTCACGGCGGGCACCCGGGGCTATCTCGACCCGTTCCTCGACACGCCGCGCCGGCCGGTGTACGACGATCACGCCGAACGCTACGCCGCCGCGGTGACCCTGCACGAGATGGCTTCGAACCAGCGTCCCGTCTGGGGCGACGGCATGACCGATCCCCGCACCACGGCCGACGAGGCGCCGACGGTCGCGGCCGATCTGTTCGAGCCGTCCCTGCGGGACGGGCTCACCGCGTTCTTCTTGCGTGCATTTCACCGTGAGGTGGATCGCCGGTTCGACACCTTCCGGCAGATGGAGGACGCCTGGCGTGCGATCTTCCTCTCCGCCGAAACGGCCCGGCCGATCAGCACCCCCGACACGCTGGGACTCGAAGAGTCCACTGTGGAGGAAGCGAGAGATGCGGCAGCGGCAGCGGCGAAGCTGGACACCACGCTGGACATCGCCGGGCTGAGCCCCAACGCCGTTTCGGTGGCCAACAGCTTCGGCGCCACCACCGTCGGCGAACTGCTGGAGGTGCCGTTGCACCGCATCGCCAAGGCCCGGGGCGCGGGCATGGTGGTGCGCAAGGAACTCAACCGCAGGCACAAGCAGTGGACGAAGGCCCTGCGGCAACCCACCACGCAGGCGGCGCCGGCAGGTCTGCCCGCTGAGGCAACGGCCACGGTGGACGATCTGGCCGCGCTGCTGGAGCCGAAGGGCGCGCGGAAGGGGTCGAGCAAGGCCGACGTCATCCGGCTCATGCTCGGTCTGCAGTCCGCATCTGGCACGGTTCGCGCGTGGCCGACACAAGCCGAGGTGGCCGCGGAACTGAAGATCACCCAGGCCTCGGTGTCGCGGCATCTGCGCGCGGCGGCCAAGGACTGGGCGGCGGAGCCGCGCATCGCCGACCTGAGCGACGAACTGGTGGCGATCCTGTCCGGCGCGGGACGGGTGATGGCCGCGCAGGAACTGGCCGCCGAAGTCCGCGCGCGGCACGGTGTGTTGACGGACGATTCGCCGGAGCGGACGGCGGCGCGCGCCCTGGCGGTCGTGCGGGCGGCGGTCGAGGCCGAGATGTTTTCTGGTCTCAACGGCGGTGAGGATCAGGAGCCCCGGCTGACCGTGCTGCGCCGCGGCTCGCGCGTGCTGATCGCGCTGGAGTCGCTGGCGGGTTCCGATGATCCCAGCGCGGTGGAGTTGGTCGACTATGCGCTGGCGTTGGGCGTGCGAGCGGATCAGCTGGTGGCGATGGAACCGTTGCCCGGCCGGGGTGTGGTGGTCCGTGAACTGCGGGCGGTGAAGCCGCCGGTGGGGTTGCCGTCGCAGGCGGACACGCGGCTCGTCGAACTGGCTGCCGTGATGTCGGAACGCGCGGCGGCTTCGCCGAGGCTGGAGCTGTATCCGCGTGATCTGGACCTGGTGCGTGCTCTGCGGATCTCGCAGGCGGCGGCCGGGGTGCGCCGTCATCCCGGCATCACCTTCGAGGATCTGCTGGCGAAGGTGCGCGCCCGGTTCCCGGCACTGGTGCTTCCCGAACGGCTCACCCACCTACTGTTCGAAGATGCCTTGCGGGCCGCGGGTTTCCCCTTGGAGTACGACACGGCCGCGAAACGGTTCCGGCCTCCGGAGCCTGAGCGGTCGACGATGCCTGTCTCGTCGAGCACTTCGCTGAGCGGGCAAGGCCTGCCGAAAACCGCGGGATTCGATCCGCGGGATGTGGTGTCGGGCAAACTGGGCAGGGCGGTGGAACGCGGTGGCTTCCTGGCCTTGACCCTGCGTGGCACCAATCTGCCCGGCGCGGCCGAAGCGCTCGCCGCCGCGTATCCCGTGCGGCCGGTCGATGTGGACGCCGAATTTCTCACCGCTTTCCGCGACTTGGTGCGGGAGCGGGGCCAGTCGTGGGAGAAGGTGCGGAAGCTCGACGCGCGGTTCAGCGAAACCGGCGAGCTGTCCCGGGGGCTGGCATCCTATGTGCGGAACACCTGGGAAGCGGTGCACCGTCGGCTCACCGGCCTGGGCACAGGTGAACAGGTGGTGTTGTTCCTGCACCACGCGAGCCTGCTCGCCCGCTATTTCGAGGCGGGCGGCCGGGAGTCGTTGACAGAACTGCAGAACGCGGCACGGCGCGCCGGTGATGCGCCGCACGGCCTGTGGCTGTTGTGCCCGGGCGAGTCACCCCGGGACACGCCGCAGTTGGACGGACGGATCGTCGAAGTGCTCGGGGACGCCGAGCGGGTGGTGCTGGGTAGGGAGTTCCTTCGGAGTCTCACCGAAGGTTCGGGGCAGGTGGCGTGAAAGGGAGCGGTATGGCGGCGCGCGGAATCGACTTGCCGGAGCTGGTCAAGGATCTTCGCAGGCAGGTCGGCGTGCTGGAGGACGATCTGCGGGCCCGAAGCGACGAAGTGCCCGAGCACGCGCGTGCGTTGCGGGCCGAGTACGACCAGGCCCGCGAGGCCAAGCGCACCGCCGCGACCTACGAGTCGTGGCGGGACGAGCGTGTCATGCAGGTCGCGGCCGCGTGGGTGCTGGGCACCGTGTTCGTCCGGTTCAGCGAGGACAACGGACTGATCCCTTCACCGTTCCTCGCCGGCCCCGGCGAGCATCTGGCCGAGGCGGAGGAACGGCACGAGGCCTACTTCCGCGAGCACCCCAACCACAACGACCGCGACTGGCTGGTAGCGGCCTTCACCGCGCTCGCCGAGTCGCACCCGACCGCCGCGGGCCTGTTCGACAAGCGGCACAACCCCTTGTGGGAGATCACGCCGTCCTTCGAAGCGGCGACGGCGTTGCTGCAGTTCTGGCGGCGACGGGACGGAGACGGCTCGATCCGGTACGACTTCACCGACGAGGACTGGGACACCCGGTTCCTGGGCGACCTCTACCAGGACCTCTCGGAGCACGCGCGCAAGACGTATGCGCTGTTGCAGACGCCTGAGTTCGTCGAGGAGTTCATTCTCGATCTGACGCTGGAGCCTGCGGTCGAGGAGTTCAGCCTGAAGGGCCTGCGCACCATCGACCCGGCCTGCGGCTCGGGACACTTCCTGCTGGGCATCTTCCGCCGCCTGCTGGCGAAGTGGCAGGCCTCGGAACCGGGCACGGACGTCTGGACGCTGATCCGGCGCTCCCTGGACTCGGTGCACGGCTGCGACAAGAACCCGTTCGCCGTGTCGATCGCCCGGTTCCGATTGCTGGTGGCGGTACTGAAGGCGGCCGGAGTGCAAAGGCTGGACCAGGCCACGGAATTCCCCATCAACGTCGCCGTCGGCGACTCGCTGATCCACGGTGAAGGCGCGCCCGGTATCCAGGAGGATCTTCTTGGTGGCGGCGAAGTGCACACCTACGCGACGGAAGACGTACGGGAGTTCCAGGATTCGTGTCATCTACTGAAGCGCGCGTCGTACCACGTGGTGGTCGGGAACCCGCCGTACATCACGGTGAAGGACAAGCGGGAGAACGAGATCTATCGCGAGGGCTACGACGCCTGCTCCGGGACTTACGCCCTGTCGGTACCGTTCGCGCAACGCATGTTCCAACTCGCCATCCGCAAGGACGGCAGCGAGCGGGATGCGGGGTTCGTCGGCCAGATCACCGCGAACTCGTTCATGAAGCGCGAGTTCGGCAAGAAGCTTATTGAGCAGTTCTTCCGGACGGTGCACCTGACCCACGTCATCGACACCTCGGGCGCCTATATTCCCGGACACGGTACTCCGACCGTGATTCTGGTGGGCCGGAACCACGTCCTGCGCAAGAATGATTCGGTACGTGCGGTTCTGGGCGTGCGCGGAGAGCCTTCGCAGCCGGAGGACGCAGCTCAGGGGCTCGTGTGGCGCGCGATCGCCAGCCAGGTCAGCAAGGCAGGTAGCGAGTCCGAGTGGATCTCGGCCGAAGATCTCGACCGAACCACTTTTGCACGTCATCCTTGGAGCCTCAGCGGTGGTGGCGCGGCACCGGTGGTGGCGCAGATCGAGTCGTTCGGACGGAAAGCCGAGTCCAGGATTGATAGCCCAATCGGGCGAGCCGTTCGAGCTGGAGCCGATGAGGCCTATATGCGGCCTGTGCGGTCTACACTGCGGACCGTTGCTGACCGCCGCGGAATCAAGCCCCTATTGATCGGTGAGGCCATCCGGGATTGGGGAGCGCAGGTCGAGGACGGGATTTGGTACCCATATAGTCCGTTCGTCGATCCGCTTGCATTCTCGAACGAACTTTGGGCGTGGCGAACCCTTCTTGCCTCGAGGCGCACTTTTCAAGGCGATATGGCCGCAGCTGGTCTTCAATGGTGGGACTACATGCAGCACACTGCTTCCGCATATCGCACACCACTATCGATAACATTTGCCTTTGTAGCAACACATAATCATTTCGCCCTAGATCGAGGCGGAAAGGTGTTCAACCGTTCTGCGCCGGTGATCAAGTTGCCGGAGGGGGCGAGCGAAGATGATCATTTGGCACTGCTGGGCGTACTCAACTCCTCCACAGCGTGCTTTTGGCTCAAGCAGGTGAGCCATAACAAGGGAAGGCCTGGCGCAGAACAAGCAGGTGCAGACGAACCCTGGGAGCACCGGTACGAGTTCACCGGGACCAAGCTGCAGGAATTTCCACTTCCCGCGAAGTCTCCTCTTGAATTGACCCAAAAGTTGGACACTCTCGCATTCGAACTTGCCGACAACGAGCCATCAATGACGTGCAATACCGTCGTACCGAACAGGGCGAATCTGGAAGCCGCGCGAGTGGAGCATGAGCGCATCCGTAGTTTAATGATCTCATTGCAAGAAGAGCTGGACTGGCATGTTTACCACTCGTACGGACTGCTAAACGACTCTGAACTGAGTCAGCTGACCCTACCGAATCTCAGTGATGCTCCTGGGATAAATTCGGGCGAGCGCGCGTTTGCTATTGTGCTCGCTCGCCAAATGGGGAGTGGGGAGACCACGACGACTTGGTTCAAACACCATAACCACAAGTTCGCCCCGATCACCGAGATCCCCGCGCATTGGCCGGATTGGTACCGCGAGATCGTTCAGGCTCGGATCGACATCATCGAGAAGCGCCGGGACATCGCGCTCATCGAGCGGCCCGAGTGCAAGCGCCGCTGGGCCACTCAGCCGTGGGAGAAGAAGGAAGCGGAGGCCCTGCGCACCTGGCTCCTCGACCGGTGCGAGCGTCGTGACCTGTGGTTCGGCATGCGCGATGGGTTCGAGCAGCCGCGCACCCTCACCGTGAACCAACTCGCCGACCAGTTCAGCGGCGACAGGGACATGCATTCCGTCGCGCAGCTCTACGCAAGGGACCACCTCGGCAAACCCGACCTCTCCCTTGCCCAGGTACTGGAGCGGATCATTGCCGACGAGCACGTTCCCTATCTCTCCGCCCTGCGCTACAAGGACACCGGGCTGCGCAAGCGCGCCCAGTGGGAGAGCGTGTGGGAGCAGCAGCGTGAGGAGGACCGCACCGGGAAGCGGCTCGACATTCCTGTGCCGCCCAAGTACACGTCCGCCGATTTCCGCAAGACGAGCTTCTGGTCCCATCGTGGCAAGCTGGACGTGCCCAAAGAACGGTTCGTCTCCTACCCGGACGCCAACCCCGATTCCGATCCGAGCCTTCTGCTCGGGTGGGCGGGCTGGGATCACCGGGACCAGGCCCAGGCGTTGGTCAACCTCGTCAATGACCGCACCAGCGAGGCTGGCTGGGGCACGGACAAAATCACCCCGCTACTCGCCGGGCTCGCCGAAGTGATGCCGTGGGTCAAGCAGTGGCACGGCGAGTTCGACGAGGAGTGGGGTGAAATACCGGCCGAGGGGTACCAGGCGTTCCTCGACGAGCAGCGCACCAGGCACCAGCTCACCGAGGATCACCTGAAGGCATGGCGGCCCGTCGCGACGGGCCGTGGGCGCAAGAAGAAGGATGGCCAGTGAGCGAGTTGTACCTGCGCGATGTCATCGACATTCCCGACTCGGTCCATGCGGGGAACTTCAAGGTCGAGCTGACCGGTGGCTTCGGCGAAACCGCCGCCCGGGTCAAGGAATACGTCGTCACCGACCAGTTGCGGCAGGCGTTCACCAAGGCCCTGTCCATCGTGCGGACCGCGTTGCGCGACCAGGACTCGCACGCCGCCTACCTGCACGGTTCCTTCGGTTCCGGTAAGAGCCACTTCCTCACGGTGCTCCACGCGGTGCTCAACGACGACCAGTCGGCCCGGGAGAAGCCGGGTCTGCGGGAGGTGATCGCCGAGCACGATGAATGGTTGCGCGGCAAAAAGTTCCTCATGGTGCCCTACCACCTGGTCGGGGCCGCCGACATCGACTCGGCCATCCTCGGTGGTTACGTCCGCACCGTCCGCGCCTTGCATCCCGGGCATCCGACGCCTCCGGTCTACCGGGCGGATTTCATGCTCGAGGACGCTAGGCGTCAGCGGGAATTCCTTCACGATGACACCAAGTTCGCCGAGTGGCTCGGCGAGACGACAACGTCCACAGAGGACGATGGCGACCTCGACGTCATCGAAGGCGCCAATGTCTCGGCGTGGACCACCACACAGCTCGACCGCGCCTTCTCCGCGCCGGCCGGTGACCCGATCCGCGACGCGCTGGTGTCGGCGTTGCTGTCTGGGCCCATGTCCTCCTACGTTCGCGGGGCCAGCGGAGACACGGAAGCGTTCATCCCGCTGGAGAACGGCCTCTCGGTCATCACCCGCCACGCCAAGGACCTCGGTTATGACGGGCTTATCCTCTTCCTGGACGAGCTGATCCTGTGGTTGCAGGCGCACATGTCCAACCAGCAGTTCGTCAACACCCAGGTGAGCAAGCTGGTCAAGCTCATCGAGTCCGGTGATGCCGACCGCGCCCTGCCCGTCGTGTCCTTCATCTCCCGGCAGCGAGATCTGTCCAAACTGGTCGGCGAGGACGTCACCGGCGCGGACGTGAAGAACCTCGAAGCGCAGGTGCAGTACCTCGCGGAACGCTTCGACACGGTCTCACTGGAGGACCGGAACCTTCCTGCCATCATCAAGGAACGCGTCCTCAAACCCAAGAGCCCCGAAGCCAGGGCGCAACTCGACGCGGCCTTCGCGGCCATCGAATCCAGCAAGGCCAGTGACCGGGAGGTCCTCCTCGACTCCGCGGGTGCCACCGGCGCAGACTGGCAGGACTTCCGCGAGGTCTACCCGCTCTCCCCTGCTCTGCTGAACGTGCTCGTCGCTCTGTCGGGTGCGCTGCAACGCGAACGCACCGGTCTCAAGCTGTTGCAGGAAATGCTGTGGCGCCGCCGGGACGACATGAAGCTCGGCGAACTCATCCCCCTCGGCGACCTGTGGGACGTGCTCGCCGACGGCACCGGCGAGGCGTTCACCGACCAGCTCCGGCGCGAGTCCGAAGCTGCACAGCGGTTCCATGCCAAGGTGCGGGCTCACCTGCTCGGGCGGTACGAACGCGAGAACAACCAGCAGTTCGTCGCCGTCGACCGGTTCGTCAAGACGCTGATTCTGGCCGCGCTGGCGCCGAACGTGCCCGCGCTCGCACGGCTCACCGGTGACCGCCTCGCCGCCCTCAACCTCGGTTCCATCCGGTCCCGTACCGTTTCGCCCGGTTCCATGGTGGTCGCGCGGCTGCGCGAACTGCAGGCAGAGTCCGGGGAACTGCGCTCGGAAGGCGAAGCCGACCCGGTTTTCGTGCTGCGACTATCCGATTTGGACGTCGAGCCGCTGCTGGAGATGGTCGGCGAGCAGGACAGCCTCGGCGCTCGGCGCATCTGGACCAAGAAGCAGTTGTGGAAGCAACTAGGCATCAGTGACACCGAGAACTTCGTGTGTGAGAAGGAGATCGTCTGGAAGGGCACCCGGCGCACCGCGGAGTTCGTCTTCGCCAACGTCCGGGACACGCACGATCTGGCGGACATGCAGTTCCGGCCCAGCGTCCCGGGGCGGATTCGGTTCATCCTGGATTATCCCTTCGACGAGGGAAACCACCCGCCGACTGACGACTCGGCGCGGGTGAACCGCATGCGCCGGGAGGGGTTCGAGGATGCCACTCTCGTGTGGTTGCCGCACTTCCTGTCCATCCAGAAGGCCGCGCAGCTCGGCCGTCTGCTGAAGATCGAGTACCTGCTCGAACGCGACCGGCTCACCGACTACGCGGCCACTATGTCCGAGGACAACCGCGTGAAGGCGCGGCACCAGTTGCAGGCACAGCGGGACAACCTCGAGTCCCAGCTTGTCGCCACTCTTCGCGGCCTCTACGGCATCGCTCAGCCCGACGAGTCCGCCCTCGGCGCCATGGTCGGTGAGGACGGGCACGTGCTGTCGCTCCAGCCCGGTCATCAGCCGCGCCTGGCTGGCGGCGCGGGTTTCGAATACAACGCGCTGACCTTGGCCGACAGCCTGTTCGCCGCGCTGTATCCGAAGCATCCTGACTTCGATCCGGCCCGGAATCGGAAGCCCGTCACGCTCGGCGAGGTCCGCACGGTGTACGGGTGGATCGCGAAGGCCATGGAGGACGGTCAGCGACGGGTCGTGGTTGACCGCAACCAGCTGGCTCTGGTCAAGCGGATCGTGCATCCGCTCGAACTCGGCGAGGTGTCGGACGGTCCGCTCGTCGTCTCCACCGAGTGGCGGCGTCGGATCGAACAGGCGGCCAGTCAGCACGGTGCGACCGGCGACCTTCGCGTCGAGGACATCCGCGACTGGATCGAGGAACTCGGTTACACCGGCCTGGACAAGCCGGTCCTCAATCTCATCATCGCGACCTACGCGCTGCTCGCGGACCGGGCGTGGCTGCTTCACGGCTCGCCGCTGCGCGAGGTGCCGGAACTCGACAAGATCGGCATGGGGCACGCGCTCCGCGCCCAGGAACTGCCCAGCGCGGAGGAGTTCTCGGCGGCGCGACGCCGGGCATCCGCCCTGTTCGGCGTCACCGTGCCCGATACGTTGTTCGCGCGGAACGTCAACCGCCTCGCCGATCAGGTGCGGGACCGGATCGACGCGCTGACCAGCGCGGTCAACAACGTCCGGCTGGCACTCCAACGGCACGGCGAGGACCTCGGCATCAGTCCCGACGCGCCTCGTGTGGTGAGCAGCAGAGCCGCCGAGGAGTTCATCGAACGGCTGTCCGGCACCCGCGACGCCACGGCTCTCGTGCGAGTGCTGGCCGAAGCCGGTCCTGGCGTGGACGACCAGGTGCTCGGCGCGGCGATCTCCTCCGCCCCCGCGATGCTGGCCGCGCTGGAAAACGTGGAATGGTCCCTGGTTAAGTCCGTGCGGAACTTCGTGGGCCGGGGTGACGCGGTCGGCAACCGCGCGGAGAACCTGCTCGGCGAGGTGGCCGCGGTCGCGGCGGCCGACGAGTTCAGCCGAGCGCTGGCACCCGTCCTCAACGAGCTCGGCCAGCGGTTCCTCGCGCTGATCAACGAGGCGGTCAGTCATGCGGCCGGGTCGGCGGCACCGTCCACAGTGGAGCCCGCGTCGCCCGTGGAGACCAGCGCGAGCCAGATCAGCCTGACCGACAACGGCACTCCCCCGGTTCCCGGCGAGAAGGCCAATGACGAACCGAAACCTGTCCAGCCCAAGGTCTTTCCGGCCAGCGCGGTCGAGCGGGACCTGGCCGCGATCGTGGCCGAGATCCGGGACTACGCCCAGCACCATCCCCAGGTGCGGATCGAGGTCTCCTGGCGGGCGATCGAGGACCGGTCGTGAGCGTGCCGCCCGCACTCGACCGGAAGATCGTCGAAGCGTTGGTCCAGCAATGGCTGCCCCAGGCCAAAGAGCGACGCCTGCTACTGGCCTACGGCCGCTATACCGACGGCACCACCGAGTTCCCGGTGACCGTCGACGGGAACCGTCGCCGGGTGCATGTCACCGACCAGCATTCGGTGCTCGGCGTTGTCGAAGCCTGGGAGGAACATCGGCGGTCGCGCTCGGAGAACGAAATCCTCGTCGTCACCACGAGCGTGCGGGACGAGGACCTCGGCTGGGACGTGCTCGCCTACGCGATCGGGCGGTCGGTCCGGATGGCGGACCGGGTGCGGATCGTGGCGCAGCGGTTCGGCGCGGTCGACGTGGATCCCCGCATCAGGAACGAGAAGTGGCTGGTCGAAGCACTCTTGGCGGCGGAACCGGTGGAGGGATGGCCGCGCAGCGGTTCCGTGCTCACCCGTGACGCCGCGGTGCGTGCGCTCATCGGTGCACGGCTCGGCCGCACCGTCGTCGCGGAGGGGACGCTCGACGCGGGGGCATTGCTGGAATGGTCTCTCGACCCGGCGGGCCCGGTCCGGTTCGCCGAACTTCCGCCCGCCGAGCGCGAAGGGCTGACCGACTGGCTCGTGGGCACCTCCGGCCCGGTCGCCGCCGTGTTGATGCGCCTGGCCACCGAAAAACGGGCCGGCGACGCGATGCCGCTGGGGATCGTGGGCACCGCGGCCACCAGTGAAGCAGCGCCCTCCGACGCCGTGCTGGGCTTCGGGGCACTGATCGGGGGCGGAAACACCGCTGAACTGCGTGCATTCAGCAATGCCGTCGAGGGGTTGCTCGAACGGTGGGTGGCCGAGGCGGAAACCGGAGGCCGTCACGGGGAAGACGCACGGCTGAGAGTGCTTCGCGTCCTGAATCGTGCTGACGACCTGGCCGCGGAAGTCAAGCTCACCTCGGCGCTCGGAGAGAGTCGTTTTCTTCCCTCGGCGTACTCCTCTCGTCTCGGCAAGCTCGCCGCTGCCCTTGTGCCGGGCGACCCGGCTGCTGCCGGTGAGGCCGAGCGCGCACTGACCGAGTTGCGGGCGCACTGCTTCGCCCGGTTGGCGCCATCCCGGCAGCAGGCCGCCGAGATGGCGGTCCGCTTGCTGCGGTGGCTGGCCGTGCCGCAGGCTCCGGCGGGATCCGTTGCCGCGTTCATCCGGGACCACATGGCCACCGGGGCATGGGTCGACCGCGCACTGACCATCCTGTGGGAAGGCGACGCGGCGAACGACCCGGTCGTGGGACAGGCCTACCGGGCGGTGTGTGAGGCCGTACGGGCCCGGCGGGAAATGCTCGATGAAGCCTTCGCTGGGAAACTCGCCGCTTGGGCGCGGCACGCCTCTGCCACCGAATCGGCGGGTTGCGTCCTCATCGAGCAGGTATTGCGGGAATTCGCCCGCCCGATGGCCGCGGGCAAGCCGCCGTTGATCGTCGTGCTCGACGGAATGAGCGCGGCGATCGCCCTCGATTTCGCCGAGCAGGTCGCCAACCGGGGCTGGACCGAGGTCTCCCCCACTCCCGGCCGAGCCGGTGCGGTGGCCGTAATCCCCTCCGTCACCACAGCCAGCCGCGCGAGCCTGCTCAGTGGCGGCCTGACCACGGGCGATCAAGCAGGCGAGCGCGATGGTTTCATCAAGTTCTGGCGCAAGCACAACCGCGAGGCGGCGCTCTTCCATAAGGCCGATATCGCCGGTGGCGCCGGGCGCCGCCTGGCCGACGACCTGATGGCGGCGCTCGCGGAGGAACGCACCGTGGTCGGGGTGGTGCTCAACACCATCGACGACGCCCTGGACCACGGCAGTCCCGGCGATCGCACGAGCTGGTCGCTGGCGGACATCACCTACCTTCCGGAGTTGCTGGACGCCGCCCGCGGCTACGGCAGGCCGGTCCTGCTGGTGTCGGACCACGGGCACGTGCTGCATCGCACGGAAGACCCGCCGGCATCCAAACCAGGCACGGAGTCGGCGCGCTGGCGCACCGGAACGCCGGACAAGGGAGAAGTCGCGTTGTCGGGCCCCCGCGTGCTCTATGGCGGCGGCTCGATCGTGGCGGCGTGGCGGGAAGACCTCCGCTACACCCCCCGCAAGGCCGGCTACCACGGCGGTGCCTCGCTGGCAGAGATGACCGTGCCGGTGCTGATGTTCCTGCCTTCGGCGGACGACCTGCCGCAGGGTTGGCACGAGCTCTTCGGCCCCGACGTCACCCCCTCCTGGTGGGAGCCCCGGGCCAAGACAGCGCCTGCCGCGCCCCCGAGCCCGCAGCCGAAACCCAAAGCACGGAAGCAAAAACTGCCCGAGGACGCGGTGCCTCTGTTCCCGGTCGAGCAGGCAGCGGAACAGCGAGTGGAATCGCTGGGCTCACGCGTCGTGGCGACCGATGTGTACGCGGGTCAGCGGGCGTTCGTGCGCAAGGCGCCGGACAACGAGACGGTCGCCGCCGTCATCGACGCGCTCGCCCAGGCGGACGAGTCATTGCCGCTCAGCACGGTCGCCTCGGTCGCGGGCCGGGCCGGGCGACGCGCCGAATACTTCGTCGCGGTGCTCCAGCGTTTGCTCAATGTGGACGGTTATCCTGTGATTTCCCTGGTGGATGGTGATCGTCGGCTGAAACTGGAGAGGGAAATGCTGCGCCTGCAGTTCGGGGTGCGAGAGCCGTGACCGCAGCGGTGAGCGAGGCGCGCAGGCGCGAGGTGATCGACGCGCTGCGGCGCGGGACCGTGCCCCAGTCTGGTCTCGACCTGCTCGCCGTCGGGCTGGACAGGTTTGACACCGCGATGGACGAGGACCTGACCACGGTGGCGCGGGGTGGCGCCGCCTTCCACGCGATCCGTGGTGAATACGGTTCGGGTAAGACGTTCTTCGCCCGGTGGCTGGCGGAGCGGGCGAAACGACGTGGCCTGGCCACTTCGGAAATCCAGATTTCCGAAACCGAGACTCCGCTGCATCGCCTGGAAACCGTCTACCGTCGCCTGACCGAGCGGTTGTCCACCGCCACCCACCAGCCGAGCGCGTTGCGTGCCGTGGTCGATTCCTGGTTCTACACCTTGGAAGAGCAGGTACTGGAGACCGGCGAGGTCGACGAAGACGACGAGGACACCCTGGCCGTCGAAGTCGACAAGGTGCTGGAACACCGGCTCGCCGATGTCGCGCGCACCACGCCCGCGTTCGCCGCGGCCCTGCGCGGCTACCGGCAGGCTCGTGCCGAGGGGGACAACGCTACCGCGGAGGCGCTGATCGCCTGGCTCGGCGGGCAGAAGTCCGTGGCCGCCTCGGCTCGCCGATTCGCGGGGGTGCGCGGCGAACTGGACCACTTCGGGGCGCTGGGGTTCCTCCAAGGTTTGCTGACGGTGCTGCGGGACTGCGGGCATCCCGGTCTGTTACTCGTGCTGGACGAGACCGAGACGCTCCAGCGGGTGCGGGGCGATGTGCGGGAAAAGGGCCTCAACGCGCTGCGACAACTGCTCGACGAGATCGACGCCGGCCGGTTTCCAGGCCTTTTCCTGCTGATGACCGGGACTCCGGCGTTCTTCGACGGCAGGCAGGGCGTGCAGCGCCTGCCCCCGCTCGCCCAGCGGCTGGCCACCGACTTCACCACCGACGCGCGGTTCGATTCACCCCGCGCCGTGCAGCTCCGCCTGCCCGGTTTCGATCTGGAGCGCCTCGGCGAACTGGGCCGCAAGGTCTGTGATCTGTACCAGGGGGTGGCTCATCACCCCGAACGGGTTGCAACGGTCGTCGACGACACCTATCTGGCCGAATTGGCCTCGGCACTGACCGGCCAGCTCGGCGGCCAGGTCGGCATCGCGCCACGGATCTTCCTGCGCAAACTGGTCGCCGACGTCCTGGACCGCGCGGACGAGTTTCCCGACTTCGATCCGCGCCAGCACTACGCCCTCACCCTGAAACCGACCGAACTGACCGAGATCGAGCGCAACGCGGTCACCGGTGCCGGCGACATCGATCTGGACCTGCCGTGACGGAGACCCTCAGCCGGTTGCATCCGGCGCTGGTCCACCACATCGTCAACACCCTCGGCTGGCGGTCCCTACGCCCACTCCAGGAACAAGCCGTCGAACCCGTGCTCGGTGGACAGGACGCGCTACTGCTGGCACCCACCGCCGGTGGCAAGACGGAGGCCGCGTGCTTTCCCTTGCTCACCGCGATGGAGGAACAGCGGTGGGACGGTCTGTCGGTGCTCTACGTCTGCCCGCTCAAGGCGCTGCTCAACAACCTGCTGCCCCGCCTGGAGAACTACGCCGGCTGGTTGGGTCGCCGGGTGGCGATCTGGCACGGGGACGTCACTCCATCCGCCCGGCAACGAATTCTGCGTGACCCGCCGGACATCCTCCTCACCACACCGGAATCGCTGGAAGCGATGCTCGTCAGCACGAAGGTCGAACACCCGGCGCTCTTCGCCGGCCTGCGTGCGATCGTCGTCGACGAGGTCCACGCCTTCGCCGGGGACGACCGGGGATGGCATCTGCTGGCAGTGCTGGAGCGGCTCACCAACGTCACGGGCCGGGCCATCCAGCGCATCGGGCTCTCCGCGACCGTGGGCAACCCGGCCGAGTTGCTCGGCTGGTTGCAGGGCGCGGGCCGGGACGCGCGGCCCAGCTCCGTCGTCGCACCTCTCGCCCCCTCCACCGTGTCCCAGGGCGACATCGAACTCGACTACGTCGGATCGGTGGAAAACGCCGCCGTCGTGATCTCAAAGCTGCACCAAGGCGAAAAACGGCTCGTCTTCTGCGATTCTCGCAAGCTGGTCGAAGAGCTGGGCGCGGCGCTCCGGGCGCATGGGGTCACCACGTTCCTCTCGCATGCATCACTTTCGCTCGACGAGCGCCGCGAAGCCGAGCAGGCGTTCGCCGAGGCCCGCGACTGCGTCATCGTCTCGACGTCCACCTTGGAATTGGGCATCGACGTTGGCGACCTGGACCGGGTCATCCAGATCAACGCCCCGGCAACCGTTGCTTCCTTCCTTCAGCGACTCGGCCGCACCGGCCGCCGTCCCGGCAGCACCCGCAACTGCCTGTTCCTGGCCATCGGTGAGGACGACCTGCTCTGGGCCGCGGCGCTCCTCCTACTCTGGGGACGGGGCTTCGTCGAGCCAGTCACCGCACCGCCCGAGCCCCGCCACATCGTCGCGCAACAGATCCTCGCCCTGTGTCTGCAAGAACACCGCGTCGGCGACGCGCTGTGGCCGCAGGCATGGAACGGCCTCGCCCCCTTCGACCGCAGCGCCGAACCCGTCGTACGCCACCTCATCGAGTGTGGCTTCGTGGAACGCGACGGGCCCATGCTCTTCATCGGCCCGGAAGCCGAACGCCGCTTCGGACACCGCCACTTCATGGACATGACCGCGGTATTCACCGCCCCACCCCAGTTCACCGTGCTGGAAGGACGTCGGGAAATCGGCCGAACCGACCCAGCGTTGCTCACCGAACGGGTCGACGGTCCGCGCCTGCTCCTGCTCGGCGGTCGAAGCTGGAAAGTGACCTGGATCGACTGGAAACGCCGCCGCTGCTTCGTCGAAGCGGCCAAGGACGGTGGCCGGGCTCGATGGCTGACACCCGGCATCGGGGGCGCCAGCTTCAACCTGTCGCGCGCCGCCCGTGACGTGCTACTCGGCGAAGACCCGCCGGTCGACCTGACCCATCGGGCTCAACGGGTCCTGGCGGAACTCCGCGAGGACCGGTCCCGGGCCGCGCACCCCGGCGGTCTGGTGATCACGACGCAGGGCATGGACGTCCGCTGGTGGACCTGGGCGGGTTTCCGCGCGAACGCCACCCTCACCGCGACGCTCTCCGGCCTCACCGACGAGAAGCAGAGCTTCACCGACTCGTCCATTCGCCTGCGTGGCGACCTCACGCGCGAAATGTGGCGGTCCGGCACGGCGGACGCCATCGAGCGACTCTGCCTCCCCGACGTCGACGAACGCGCACTCGCCGGCCTCAAGTTCAACGAGGCCCTGCCGGAAAGGCTCGCTGTTGCCACGCTGGCAGCACGGCTGGCGAACCTCGATGCCGCCGCCAAAGTGATCAAGGAACCGACTCGATTCCTGGTCTCGGACGGGTGAACCGCGCCCCTGAGGCCGATACAACGTTGTCCACGGTGCCGACACCTGCTGCGGGTCCCGAGAAATACGTCCGCTCAGGTCAACGTTGATCGGCATGAGGCTTATTGGCGCAGGACATCGTCGCGATGTGCTATTCCGCTTCGCCTATCGTGACGTCTGGCACGGCACGCCCGTACTGATAACAATGATGGCCGCTTCGGCCTCCTCGCGGTGGTGCGCGGAAAGATGATCGACTTGCCGGAGTAGTCTCGCAGTGATCCAGTAGCACGATGGCCGCAGATGATGTGTCTAAACAGGCTCGCTATCGGGTGCCGGACGAGCCCCCCGAACGCCGTATTATCCAGTTGCCACCGCACACCGTGGCACCACGAAGTCGCAGGGGCAAGTCGTTCACATTCGTGGGACAGATCGAGTACCTGGGCGGCGATGAAGGCGAGCGACTGCGAAACGAACTGGGCGACGTCATACGGGAACTCTTGATCCACTTCCGCGACGAGCAAGCGCCAGGCGATAGAGACTCACTACACGGATCGGGCGGACCCTCAGGTTCGTCGGGTTGACGACCGGATCTTCGTGATGGTCGTGATCTGGTACTTACCACCATTCATCGCGAAACCGGTGGTCACCCGGACAACCTGCAGCCCGAACCCGAGGTAGCCGAACGTGAGTCTGGATCACCTGTTAGGGCTGTTTGCAGCACGCTATATCAGTCGCGACGAAAGGTCGAGAACATCGCCTCGATCCGACTAGGGTTATGCGCAAACGTTCTGGATACCTCAACTGGCGGAGCATCTTCGGGCTTGGATGTCCTGTCAAAGTAATTGCGGGCCCTATCGTATTCGTCGTCAAGGCCGTGCGCCTCGAAGTCCAGGAATTCCAAGATCGCCTCGAGTGTATCCTGGTCGATATCGGGCTCGTAGTTGTCGTCGGTCCACTTCTCCAACTCTTCGATACCCATCGCAAGTTTTTTGACGTTAAGTTCTTCCTCTCCCAATTCAGCAACCCTCGGGCTCAACTCGGCAAGGTCGTTGAGAATTGCCTCTAGCCGCTGGGCGTCTTCCCACTCGCGGATTCCATCGATCGCCGCAGAATATGTAATATTCGCAAGTTCCTGCGCATAGCGTCTCCACGCTGGAATCGACGACTTCGCGACATCGACGGTCAATTGGTAGAGTGTGCCCACGCTTGGCCTGTATGCCTCAATAACCTCATCAAGCACGTCGATCCCCGCTGCGGCCAATTCTGGAGATTGATCGAATTCACCCAAAGCAATGATGAACTCAGCTACGGTCGCCTCGTGGTCGGTGGTCCTGTACTCACCTAGCAGCGCGTCAAGGTCCCCAACTCGTACGACGGCGTCACGAAGACGATCCATATGACTGGTGACTGCATCGCGGAGCGTGTCTCTAACCCACCAAGCGGAGGACGATGTCCAGATGGTGACTAACTGATCCAGGAATAGCGCGGAATCAAACAAGGTACCAACAATTTCGGAATTTCTGGCCAAATGATTGTGCAGGAAGTCCACAATTGATGGATTACTGAACGCTACACGGCGCTCATCAACATCATCGTTGACTCTCACAATGAGAGGTTCGAGACGCCGCAAAGAACGACGGAATCGTCTGTCGGTGTCGGAATTTGCCACGATACTGAGATGGGCCCGCCAGGCGTCGCGTAGCCGATCATGACTCGCGGACCGGTTGGCCGTGTATAGGACGAGAACCAGCGCCAACTCGTCAGCATCGAGCACTTCTTCAATAAGCCTTTCCCACAGATGAGCGGGATTTTCGAGATTTCTTATCACAATATGTGCAATATTCCCGTATTCCTCCGGGGGAAGTGTAGTCACCTCAGCGAGGGCGTGTTCGAGAAGGCGAGGACTGTAGTTGCGGTGACTGATAATATAACGGTATACATCCGGCCGCGCTAGTTGTGCACGTTCTCGCGGGGCAAGATCGGAGAAATAGATGTGGTTATAGAAAATTTCCGCTCTGATGGTGGATGCGAATCCAGCCGCGTCAATACTACATTCGTAGGGACTTAGTGCGGGTTCGTCAAGGCGCTCGTGGTGTTCACGCGCCTGTATTATCAGGTAGTTTCGGCAGGTGAGGACGAGACGCTTCGTCGACGACTTCCGGATCATACGTAACAGGCGAGGTAGCTCCTGGTTCGCCAGACGCGCCGCCGTTTCGTCCAACGTGGTCTGACCGACGAAGTCGTCGACGAAGAAAATCTGTTTCTCGTCATCGTTCCACATGCGGTGGACGTCCTCGAGGTGGTTAGTGGCTTCGATCATCGTGAAGCCCTTGGCCTGATAGTCGGCGAGCAAGACATGCGCGAGAGTGGTCTTGCCCACGCCTGGAGGACCGACGATAAGGCAGCTATGCTGGTTGTTCAGCAACCGACGCGCGTGGTCGCTACCCTCGTGAGGCACGAAGCGGCGTAGGCTCTCGTCGATGTCGAGCGCGAGCACTCGGGACCGGTGCAGAACATCCCGGTTGATCAACGAACTTAGTATCGCGCTACTCGCCAGCCACAACCGGATGTGCCGACGCACCACTTCCGGGTTTCTCCGGAGCAAAGCCACGATTTCTTGCGCCCCGTAAACATCACCGGGAGATCGTAGGCAACCGGAAAATATTGCGGCGATTTCGTCTTTCGCGCCGACGGTGAGTTGTACCGTTGTAGCGAGGAGATAGCGGTCCGGGCCAAGACGTTCGACCTTGGCAAGCTCCTCCTTTCGGAGGTGTCTGATCAGCGCATTACGTCCTGACCGCATCCAGTGTTTGCACTGGATGATCGTGGTATCTTCGGAAGCAGGGGAAATGTAGCGTAGGTCGATGCCGCCATCGCGGCCGCGCGCGAACACCTCGAGTGGGCAGTCGAGGACGACTTCGAAGAGATCCTTACAGAGTTCCTCGAAGTCGAAGTCGGTCAGCCGGCCGAGATCGAACTCATCCACCCCAGAATCCTACTGCATTTTCTTCTCGACGATCTGAATCTGCTGGATCGCCGCCCGGGACAGAATGCGGGCAGCCGCCCTCGCCCCCCAGTTTGCAGCGATCGCCTCTGTACTCGGTGGCATACTCCTCACAGTAACTGTCCCTGCGGACGCCCTCCGCCAGGTTGACACCTGATGTGTGAGGCTTCGGCCTTTGCTTGGAAGGATGTCATCGTTCCAAGCCCTACCTAGCCCGTGCATTCCGTGACGATGTCGTTACTGTGGCGCGTCGTGGTGGATCCCCGTTGAAGCAGATCGCCCAGGATTTCGGGATCTCCAAGTCCTGCCCGGCGAACTGGTTGCGTGCTGCTGATGTCGAGGACGGCGCGCGGCCAGGGGCGACGCGTGAGGAGTCCGCTGAACTGCGGGAACTGCGTAAGCGCAACCGTTTGCTGGAGCAGGAGAACGAGGTCCTGCGCAAGGCGCCCGCCCATGTGGCGCAGGGCAGTCTGCCGGGAAAATAGCGCTCCCGCTCGTCCGTGAACTGGCCGCAACCGATGCCCCTGTGCAGGTGCCGGTCGCGGTGACGTGCAGGGTGCTGGGCATCTCCCGGCAGGCCAACTACCAGTGGTGTTCGGCCCCGGTCTCACAGCGGGACTGGGATGACGCGCACCTGATCAACGCCGGACTCGACATCCAAGCCGACGGGTACCGGTTCATCGCCGACGAAATCGCCCAGCGCGGGTTCACCCTCGGAGAAGCGAGTATGGCGGCTCTGCTCGATCCAGCAGACCTTTCCTCGCACCCCAGGAAGAAGGCACGGTCCCGCAAGGCCGGGCCTCCGGTGCATGACGACCTGGTGCGGCGGGACTTCGCCGCCGAGGCGCCGAATGTGAAGTGGTTGACCGACATCACCGAGCGTCCCACCGACCGAACGCTTCGTCACCTTCCTCACCCTCGGTGCCGTTCTGACTTGTACCATGACTCCCGACGAGGTGAGCGGCAGGTTCGACCGGTTCGACGCGCGGCCGGGAGGGTCGTATCGGTCGACCCTGCCGAACGCTGACGCGTCGGCGGCGCCCGGCAAGCCCACCCTTGTCGACATGGCCGGCGTACGCGTGGTGGAGGCGATCGACTTCGTCTCTGACGACCCGCCTACGCTGACACCCGGAAACCCGATATAATACCGAATAGTTTAAAAGGGCGCGGTTGAAGCCCCAAAGCCGGCGTCGCGTAGCGCCGTGTGCAGTCCAGGGTAACTGTAGTATTCGCCTTCGCCTTCGCTTGCCTCGCACTTCGCGGCGAAGTCGGCGAACGCGGGTCCACGCGCCGTACCCAGGTGCGCGGTGTCGTGGAACAACTGAACAGCCTGGCTCGGCATTGTCACGGCGCGGCGACACTCCTCGTTGTCATACCAGGCTGTGAGTACCGCCTTTAAGGTGTCAAGCGTGAGGAACGGCGCATGCTGCACAACGACTTGCCCGACTTGATCGCCCATTCGCCACGAACCCGCCCCCTGCAAGAATGTGACCACGCTGGGCACGAAGTACTCGCTGGGTTGAGCCATCGCGACGGCCATCTGCTGATGCGTCAGCAGGCTAGCGTATCGCGTCTCCAGTAATGGCAGTCGAGTGCGGGCATAGGAGTTGCCCACCAACGCCAGGATCGCGGCGATCTCGGAAGGCATGGGATCGCCTGGCGCAGGATTGGGCAAGCCTGTGATCAGACTCTCGAAACGGCTGGCCAGAGCTTGGTCTACAGACGCCCAGAAGTAGTCGTCCTCAGCCATCCGCATCAGGACCCGCAACTGGGTGCCGCCGTCGAGCAGGGTGAATTTCTCGCGTGTGCTGGCGATAGCGTCGCGAACAGCGTCACGTGCTCGCTCAGCAAAGGCGCGCAGAGCGAGTGCCATCCGGTTGGCGTGCTCGGCTGGAGGCAGCCGGCCATCGGGGTCGAGTTCGAGCATGGCCGCCTTCGCGGCGAGCTTAATGACGTTCCGGCGGGTGGCGTCCCGGGCACGGTCATAGAAAGTAGCCTGGATATGGCGGAGGGTCGGGGTAAAGAAGGGGTCGCAAATGTGGTTGGTGAACTCCTCGATCAGCCTGGTGCCTTGCGTTGGGGGATGCACCAGCAGCGTCGTTAGGGCGATGGCGAGGTGCCCTCGGGCGACCTCCGGCCGAGGGACATAGACCTCGCCCCCAGCTCGCAGCGATGGGTGGGCGCAGAGGTGGCGGTCCTCGCGGATTCGCTCGAGTTCCCGTTTGCCGATGCTGTCGATGAGCTCGAATTCCACGGCGTTGTTGATCAGCTCTGCTTCGATCTGCTGCATTGCCTTCACGCCTGCTGGCGTAAGGCCGTGGGCTTGTGCTGCCGCAACCTTCGCCCGGAAGGATGCCGCCTGCTTGTCACCCTCATCGGCCAAACGGGTGAGCTTGACGATGATGTCCGCGCTTACGGCCGACCATGTTGCGGCGATACTCGGGCGAATCGCGCCAGCGGTGTAGCAGCGCCAGGCCTCCTCCGCGAGGGGCCGGATGTCGGGGCTCCACACCTGGGAGATCAGCGTCTCCAGATCAGCTATCACGGCAACGATTGTCCAGCAGTGCGACAGCTGCCAGCTCGGAGGGACTCGGTGTTGCCGAACAGCTACCGGACTACGGTGCACACCGATACTGATGCGCCCCGGTTTCTGTGCGGCCGGCAACAGACCCGGGGCGCATCAGGTGAGCAGGTCGAAGCCAACAGTTTCGGCGTGACGGCAGGGCACAGCAGGGCCCCTTCCATATCCCTGTGCAGCAAGCCCACGACATCCCGGTAGTCGATGACGACCAGTGGCGTTGCTGCTTGCCCATGCCCTATGGATCTCGTGGCCACGATACCCGGCACAATGTGATGAGCACGGAGAGCTGGTGGGAGATCGGTGGTGGCGGGCAAGGTTCGGGACACGCACATCTCGCGGTCAGCAATCAAGGAGAGCGTCCGGCTGGCGGTCTGGGCCCGTAGCGCGGGCCGCTGCACGATCTGCAACCGTCGAGTGCTGGGTGATGTTCGTACGTTCCTGCACTCGGTCGCCGCTGCAGAGTTGGCCCACAACGTCGGCGCGACCAGCAGTAGTGCGTCACCGCGTGCCGACGCGGCGGTTCCTGACATGGACCGGGAGAGCGAAGAGAACCTGCTGCTGGTCTGCCACGATTGCCACCGCATCATTGACCATGAGGAACATGTCCGATTCTTCCCGCCGGAGAAGCTGCGTGAGCTGAAGCAAGCACATGAGCGACGCATCGAAATGGCCACCGCGCGGGGCCAGCTCACCCGTACGGCAGTCATCCGCGTGGGTTCGAAGATCCGCGGTGCGTACTCGATTGCCTCCCAGAAAGAAGTCGCGGAGACCCTGTTCGCGCTCAACTACCTGGGCTTGGTCGAAAGCCAGTGGAGCGGGGACTTCACATGCAGCATCACTGGAAATACTGGCGGAAAGGGCTTCTGGCAGGCTGGGGAACAGCAGATTGACGACACCTTATCGCGGGTCAGGCAGGCAATCGAGCAAGGCGATGTCGAGCATATCTCGGTGTTTCCGTTCGCCCCTATCCCGCTACTCGTCTACCTCGGTTCTCGCCTTGATGACAAGACGACCACAAGGATCTTTCAGAAGCATCGTGGCCAGGGCGCTGGTTGGTCCTGGGCCGAGGACGGCCGGGCCGTCGAATTCGCAACCGACCTTGTCGAGTCGCGCCGCTCCGACACCGAAGTAGTTCTGGTGTGCGAGATGAGCAGTCCGGTGAATCCAGAGAACCTGCCAGCCGATATTCGGGAACTTCCTCGGCGCGTCCTCCGTCCGGTTGCGCAGGTGCCCTCGCCGGTCCTGATTGACAGCGAGCAGAGCTTGACCAACTTCGCCTCCGCGTGGCGGACGTTGTTGGCGGAGGTGGAGTCGGCCTATCCTCGAGCGACTCGGTGGCATGTGGTCGCGTCGGTTCCGGTCTCCGTCGCCGTAGAGTTGGGGCGGGCGTTCATGCGTGACGCTCAGCCGCCGGTGACGGTTTACGAGCGCTCCGACGCAGGCTATATGGCCGTACTGGACGTCAATATCTAACACCTTGGATATCACGCACGGTGCTTGTCTTCTCGATAGGAGGAGGCGTCGGCGGGTGCAGTTGGGCGGGCTTTTGAATCGTCCTGTTTCGACTATCAGATGGCCGTTGTTCGATATATCGTTTTAGTCTGACTGAATAAAGGTGTACGACGGGCTGGCGGGCGAGTGTGGCAACGCGATCAAATGTGTTCCCGGAACCGATTCCGTAGCTGCCAGATGGGTCCCCAGAAGGCTCGTGAGCGTGGCTGCTATAGCCGCCATGTCGGCTGCCGATCCGTGGAAGGTGGGTATGGAGCAGCCGCGGGTGGGAACCAGTTCGTCGTCGCCGGGGATGTCGGTCCAGAAAGTATGAAACGGTTCAAGACTGCCGTCCTGTAGTACTTTCTGGCCAACCCGCCGGTCGATTTCGTTGGCCCCGGCTGGCTCGCCGGACGGGCTGATGGTGAGGATGCCCAGCGTGCCGGTCTTGACGTCGGTAGCGACCTGGGCATAGCAGGGCCGGTTCTCGAGGGGCGTCAAGCCGTCGAGGAACTGGCCGATCGCGTGGGAGATGGTGGCGTCGATGATGACGTCCGCGCTCGGAAGACTCGTCGCGAGATCGTCCGGGGTGGCCCCGATGTGGGCGTCGACCTCAATGTCGTCGCGAAGCGCCAGAATTCGGTTCCGGAGAGCCGTCGCCTTACTGTTGCCGATATCGAGTTCGGCGAAGTTTTGACGAACCAGCAGGCCGCCGGTGACGCTGCCAGGGTCGCACAGGACCAGTCGCTGGGCGCCAGCACGGGCGACAAATTCGGCAATCCATGAGCCGAGGCCGCCGCAGCCCCACAGGTGCACGGTCTTGCCCCGGAAGGCGTTCACCGGCCGAGTGGCGTCGCGGCGTGTGGTCACGCTATCTCGTTCGTCGGACACGGGACACCACTCCACAGGGGTTCGGGGATCAAACAAGGCAGGACTGACATCGATCGGGGGACTCAGGCGGTTGTGTACGTGCCGTCGGAGTTGGTCGGCGGCATCAGCAGGAAGTCGGCCGGCGAGCAGGTGGGGCGGTCCACCGGTCGGGTGTGGCACGGTGAGGATGAACATCTGGGTGCTGCCGTCGGCCCTCCGGGACGCGCTGGCCGCCAGGGCGGTGAGGAATGCTGGGGACTGCGGCGGGTGTTTCGGAAAGATGTTCTGCCACCGGTCGTCGAGTGGGTCGTCGAGCCGGGTGAGCACTTCGGTGAAAGTGTGTCCGATCCCGAGGGGCAGGGGCATCAGCAACTTGATCACCGGTACCTGGATCTGTTCGGTGTCGGTGCGGGTGAAGTGCAGGTCCAGCCGGTGGTTGGTGCGGTGCGTGAGGTATCCGGGCTGGGCGCCCATTACTGCCGTGTGGTCGCGGACCACGACGGTGGGGAGTCCGTCGGAGCCGTAGGGTACGCCTCCGACCGCGTGGAACAGTGATGTATTGGGGTCGAACCGGTTGGCTGCGGCATCGGCCAGCCAGTTGTACAGCCGATCCAATGCGCTGCCCATACCGTCACGGGGATTCCACTCACGTGCCGGGTCGAGGTAGACACACAAGCTGCGTCCGTGCAGCACGTGAGGGAACCCGACGAACCGGTTGTGCTCGACCTCGATGAGCGGCGGGGAGAACTGCAATGGACTGATCCACAGTACGAAGTCCTCGTAGTCACCCAACGGGAGTCCGCCGGGCCTGCGCTCCACGTCGGTGAGCGTGAGTCGGATCGGGGCCCGGAGGTAGCCCCTGTCGCTCAGGCTCGACCGACCCCGGAGGCGAAGGTCGTTCGGCAGCGCTGTCGCGAGTGCCCGCAACTCCCGGATCGCGGCGTGCTGCCAGACCGAGAGTTGCGGCTTTGGCCGGCGGGTCACCCGGCTCGACCCGACCGGCCGGAAGACGAGGTGGTCGGGTACACCCCGCCTGTACCAGCCGTACCGATCGCGGTGAACTTCGTGCTACGGGCGGCGTTCTCGGGTGCCTGGAACTTGTCCCCGAACAAGGCCTGCCATTTGGCGATACTGCGGGTCTCGTCGGTCTCCTGGTAGGCATCCGCGATCTCGGCAGCGTGAACGTGGATACGGTCGCGGAAGTAGGAGTACGTCTCCTGGCTCCACCGATGATCGAACGTGATGCCCGAGCCGGACGGGTCCATGATCGACGGCTTACTCGGGCGCGCCTGAAGCCATTCGTCGAGATCAGAGACAAGGTGCAGCAGGGACGTGGGCAGGTCAGAGTAGTAACCCGGCGTGGTCAAACTCTTCCACTGGGAGACCCGCTCGCCGAGCAGTGTGGTGATCAGGATCGACTTGGTGCCGGTGAAGGAGTTCTTGTGATCACGCAGGAACTTCAACAGGCGGATGACCTTGCGGAGATGGCCGTTCGCGATCTTGTCCCGGTTCCGCATCCACTCGGTGAACCCTGCGGGGTCGGTCCGCTCCCAGCAGTTGTCGTCGCGGTTGATGATGTTCTGACTGCCGTCGGCACGCACCACGAACGGGACGATGTCGACGTGCATCGCGTTCTCGGCGTATTCCACGTATACACAGCGGCACTTCCTGCCGTGCGGCATCTTCCCGTACTTGGCGTGGTTGTCCAGCGCCTTGTACACGGCTCCCGCGTACTTCTTGAGGTCGTACGCCCATTCCGGCTCCTCCTTCATCTGCAGCAGGAAGTCAGCGTCGAACGGGTTGCCGTTCTGTGGGCTAATGATGGTCTTCTGCGCCCAGGAGCCCTGGGGGATCTTCGTGACGATGCGGGGGCCGAGCTCCGGATCGGCCTTGAGTGCTGCGTAGATCGAATCGACCCGCCCTTCGAGCGTGTCAAGTCTGAACTGACTCAGATTGACAGTGTTCTTCAGGAAGTTGTTGAAGTAATTCGTGTGCCTCATGCAGCTGCCTCCGGGGTGTGCTCGGTCATCGGCCTTCGGCGTCGGGACGCCGTGTTATCCAGGTTTGACGTCACACCGTGCGGATCGTCCGGACGCCGGCACGCCCGGACGCTTTCGAGTACTCAGGACGATTCCTCGACGCAGGTACGGCAGGTGGGGCTGTCGCCGTCGAAGCGTGAGGGCGGCCACTTGAGGAAGCAGGTGTCGCAACGGCGGTCCTTCTGCACGCGCGCAGAGGTGCACCCACAGTGACCGTTGGGGCACCGAGGAGCACCACAGCGTGCGCAGACCGGCTCGGTGATCCGGAAGGACTCTGTGCAGGTCTCGGTCTCACAGGTCCACCATGAGCCGAAGCGGGAGCGAGCCGTGTTCGGCCGCGGTGGCGCGAAGGGACGCCAAGCTGCGTTGTCGGAGACGAGGACTGCAACCAGGTAGTCCCGGTCGCACCAGGACGCCTGCCCATACAGCAGCTCGCTGGTAGAGCCATTCCGGAACGCGACGAAGGTGTTCTCGCGTTCGACCGTCGCCGCGGCGCGCAGCGCTGCGGCGATCAGCGGGGTGCTGGATTGGTCAGAGCCTCTCGCCGGCGGGAGCATCCCCCGCGGCGCCGCGAAGATCACGGTACCGGTGGCATCGAGAAGAGTGACGACGCCACCACCCGTCAGGTACTCCGCGGCGCGGACACAGCATGCCTCACGAGATGCGTGCGAGCTGTGGAACAGATCGACGACGGCGGGTGCCGTCGGTCCTCGACCGTCGATCATGCCCCTGGCGCGGTCGTCAGGAAGGAGCACCCGGGCTGCGAAGGCGTCACACGCGGAATCTTCGAATGCCTCGGAGTCCTGGTAGGCGAACAGCCGCTGCCCCAGGCCCGGATCGGTCTGCTGAAGGTGGTGGCCAAGTTCGTGGAGCCCTGTGAATCCACGGCGTCGATACGACCGGGACGCTCCGACCACGAGGGTGGGCGGTTCGGTGTCGTCCCGGTAACTTCCAGCAACCGAACACCGGCCGCCACCATCTCCTTCGGGGACCAGTTCGACAACGACATCCGGCCAGTTCCCGAGCTCATCCAAGGGGTTCTCCCGCAGCGCGACCAGCGCACCGGGGTGTAACCGCTCGACCACGGTGATCATGGCCTCAGCTTGACCCGCGGCCTCTTGTGCGAACCGACCTCGCATCACGCATCGCCTGGGTCGAGTTCCTCGTCGGACAAGAACCGCCGAAGCCTCTCGTCCCAGTCTCGCCCCCTCCCACCGGTCTCCCGCGCGGCGAGGGCAAAGGCCCCATAACTTCCCGAGAGCCGGGCCTCCGCCTCACTGACGTGCTGCCGACGAGCGCGCTCATGCCAGACGTGTCGCCATCGAGGGTGCTCCGCCGCGACCACCAGACCGAACGGCAAAGGGCGCACCGTCTGCGCGATCTTCTCCGCAGCCAGGCCGGTGACTCGCGCAACGGTTTTGACCTGTTCGAGGGTCAGCGGGACCTTGCCCCTCAGAAGTTTCATTACTTCTGGCTGACGCATGCCAAGCGAATTGCACAACAACGCGAGATCTAGCCGATCACCGAGCAACGAGGCCAGGTCCTGCGTTGTCATTCCCGGGGTCTCGGCGGGCAAACCTGGAGCCTGCTGCAACGATTCCAGGTCGTCCGCAAGCTCCGCTCGGAACGACGCGACAGGATCAAGTTCCGACCCACCCCCATGACCGTGCCGCGTACCCGCCGGTGCCGGTTCCGACCGTCCCTCCGTCGTCGATATCCAGCGAGCAATGTCGCCGCTCCACGTGTCTATCGTTCGCTCGAGCACTCGGACAGGCACCGACGTAGCCAGCGCAGCCCACACCGTCGCATCGACTCCGAACGTGTTGGACGACCCGTCCACCACCAGACAATGACCGTCTTCTACTGGCGGATCGACCGTGACCGGTGCCGCCAGGACATCGCGGTCCTCAACAGCCAAGACCAGTACCAACACGCTGACCTGATCCCACCGTGCCCGCCAGACCTGACCGGCGTAAACCTCCGCCTCGCCCGGTTCGCCGAATCGTTCGCGCAGGCCCGTGTCGGTCAGTGCGCGTTGCCCCCCTGCTTGTTTCGCAAGGTCAAGAAATCTCTGTGGCACGTCAGGCTCACTCATGGTGTCCTCCCGTATCACTCGACCAAGCCGGTCGCCATCGATACCTGACGTCCCGACTCGGAAGGTGTCCGGACACGTACTTGATCATCCCTGGCTTGCCGGGCCGCCACATAGCCGAATCACCTCCAGCCCTGTCGCGCGCACATCGTCACTGTCACCGACAAGTTGCGTCAGCTTCTCCCGCAGCCGCTTCGCGTGGTGGTACGCCTGGGTCCGGCCGCAGTTGAGCAGAGTCTGAATTGCCGGAATATCACCGAAACGGCGCACGATTTCGCGCTCCTGAGGAGACAGCATCGCCACGACACTTATGGCGGTCGTGGCGGCATCGATCTCCTCTTCGACCGCGATCACCTGCTCCTCGGGAGTCTGCGTTGTTCCGTCGCGGGCGTCGAACTCCACCGCGCCGGGAAGGGGGACAGTTGCAGGATCAAGAACTGCGGGGAATCGAGCGACAAACACCTCGACCATTTGGGCGACTTCCAGTGATCCCCCGGCCGCCGTCAATACCGCATGTATCACCGCAGCGATCGATGCTCGGTCGGCCATCGGAGGGCGACGCGCCACGCTCGACCATTTCGGGATGTTGACATTTGACACCGTACGGGCCGCCACTACGAGGTCGGCGAGGGCACCCGACCAAGGCATCCCTGCCGTGCTAGCCAGCCTCCATCGGCCTGCCCCCAGTTCGCCTGACGGTACCTGCTCGACGCCCTTCTCGTCGGCCAGCACTTTCTCCACCGTGCGCCGGACAGCACCGACAGCCGTCTGGCGCGCCTGATCGATCAACCAGTGACGGATCGACTTCCGCAGTAACCGGCCCACCGAGGCGTCATCACTGGCCAGGGCCAAGAGGTTGGGTGTAACCTTTTCCAGGCGTTCCGCAAGGAATTTACCAACCATGTCTTCCAAGTCCGCCGGCTGCCAGCCACCTTCCGGCGTGAGCGCAGGGAACCGCGCAACTTCTTCACGCGCTAGCTTATTGATCAACTTTAGGCACTGTCGGCCCAGATACCCGAGGCTTCGTAGCTCGTCGAACGCGGAGATGACCCACCCCCTCAACCCAGGGCGTCAACCCTACGTGTGGCCGCCAGGAGATTCGGCGACGACTCGCCGAGATACCGCGGAGAAATCTGGTCACGCTGACGCACGAACTCCGTCGGCGGGACTACGTGATCGAACAGATTGAGACAAGTGCCGATGCCCGCTGAGCAGCCACGAGTAGACGGTTAGCGCGCTGGCTACCTTGATTGTCGGTTTGGTGACGGGGCCTATTACGTGAGGACGACGGCGCGGCGTCCGGTCACTCCGCTGGGGATTGACCAGCGCTACCAAAGCCGGTGTCGATCGCCGGACCGTTCGGCTCGGGCGATCGAGACGAGCATCCGCGTGTCCGTCACACGATGTCGAGGCCGACATCCGGCCTTGCCAGGAGATCCTGGACGTCGCCGAGCAGCACAAGTTGCGTGTCGTGAGTGATAAGGTATCCGAAGTTGGGCGTTAGGCTCGCCACCTTGGAAATCTTCGGGTCCAACTCCATCCAGCCCTTCGCTCGGCCCCAGTGCAGCCGATCAGGATAGCAGTTCGTGATCCACCGGATCGACGAAGGACCGGGTTTCGCGTCGGGGTCCGTGAGTATGGGTGGCGTTCACGCCGAACGCTGAGGCATTCCGCCTTCGCGTTGACCCATCGTGTAAGGGGAGGGCCGATGATCCATGCATGACTAACCTACAGTCTATCTTCACGTCTCGCAGATAAGCGGCGGGTATTGGCACGTTAAAAATCCTCAAGTCGCTCAGTAGCGAAAAGCTGCGATCAGTTGGGCGAATCCAACCTGCCGGCCTTGTGCACACGGGCTCCCACCTGCAGCGATGCTTTTTTGGGCCCTACAAGGCGAAGCCGACCAGCATGTCGCGATCACACCCGACGGCAACCGGTGGCATCCCGATACCTATTGACTTGCGCGGACGAACTTTCCGGAATGCACAGGGTGGTGGCGCAACGGCCTGCAGCTCAGTACTCTGAGTACCTGCGTAGTTTCTCCCGTTCATGTTCGGTACGGACCCCGTCGAACCGCACGCCCTTGCATCGCAGCGTCAGGTGAAGGCGCTGCACCGCGGACTCCGCACCATCCGAGGTCGGCGAGTTCGATCGGATGGCGGATACACGGGTCACGCAGACCCTGCGGTCCGTACTTCCTGTGATTACCTGATCTTCCGTGTCGAGGAAGATGTCGGTTACGGGACCGTCGTGCATGCGACGCGTCCACTGGGGAGCCACGACGCCGGTATCGGCGGGGTCGATCCGGGTCAGGCTCACCGAGCCGTCACGGTGCCCGGCAGCCAGTAGCACGTAGTCGCTGTCGGCCCGAACGGACAGGCAGGTAACGGCGGGATCAGCGACGGTTATGGCTTGGCGGCCGTCGTCCCCGAGAAGCGACACGACATAGACCGCATCGGGAACAGCGAACGCGAAGAGTCCTTTGTCCAGTTGAGTCCAGGCCATGACGGTTTCATCCACGTGAAGCGTGTCCAGGACCCGCGTGCTGGTCATGTCCAGCCAGGTGATGAGGAGTTCGCCGCTGTCTTTCTCTTCGGTGAACAGTGCATTTCGCGCACCTAGGACCGCCGCCCGACACCTCGAACTCGTCCGGAACGCACAAGGGATGATGGAATCCTCGCGGGTCTCGCTGGACCCGGCGGCTTCCACCGACTCGCCGGGGCCGTCGGCGTCACCTGCCATGTCCAGCACGCTGAGCATGCCCTCTCCGGAGGCCAGCACCCGGCCCATCGGGGTGACCTGTAACTGGTCGGCCTTGTGGTCGAGCGTGACGACTACCTGGGATTCCCAGCCGGCCCCTGGCTGCCTGTGCCATTTGCGCAGCGACCGGTCTTCGTACGCGGCGATGACCCGGTTGCCGTGCAGGGCCGTTACCGCGAGCACTTGGCTGGTCTCTTCTAGGCGGACTCCTTCGAGGTCCGCGCCGGTCAGGTCTGCGTCTTGCAGGTTGGCGTTGTCGAGGTTGGCATACCGGAGCGAGCTTCCCGTGAACCGTGCCCCCTGTAGGTTGGCACTTCGCAGTCGGGCGTGGTCCAGGCGCAGCCCGGACCAGTCCTTCTCCGCCAGGAGACCGCCCGCGCCACGCAGCAGGGTGAAGGCGTTGCCGCCGAGATAGGCGCCGTCATGGTCAGTCGTCGCTGAGCGGGCCAGGTCCTCCAGGACGGCCAGCGCAGCGTCGTCTTGGTGAGACCGCAAGATCGTCGCCACGAAGTGAGCAATCTCCGGCAGCAGCGGCGCAGCACTCAGGATTTGGCGGGCTCGTTGCGCATCTGCGGCCAGGGAACGGGCGATCGATCTGGCGACGAAGTACTCGCGCATGGAGCGGTGGAAGAAGTCGACTGGCCATCGTTCGGGGGTCGGCGCGGGAACAGCCTTGAGCAGCGAGCGGATGCCGACCCGGTTGGCGGCATCGTCCTGGGAGGCTAGTAGGAAGGGCTCTCGCGGTACCGGCTGGTCGCGCATCTCCCACAGCCGTTCGGCGATCTTGCCGCGATCGTCGTCGTGGTAGTCACGCAGGTAAAGGAAAGCCCCGTTGGACTCCTGGAGCCGCAGGGCGACGTCTTCGAGGATTTCCTTAAGGTTCTCGATCAGTTCATGGCTGGTCAGTTCGTCACCGGGATCGGCGAGGAGTTCCCATTTGGTCCGCAGGCTCTTGTTGATGTAAGTGTTGTAAAGGATCATTTCGCTGAACGTGTCACCCGGCAGGTCCCGAAGCGTTTCCTTGATCATCTCCAGGAATAGCGGCTTCGCGGCCAGACCAATTGGGTCATACAGGTTATGCAGGTTGGCCAGCACCCGGGCCGAGGCCGCGTCCGTCGCGAACTGCTCCAGGTACCGTAGCCTCTGGCGGCGGGGTCCGGATGCGATCCGCATGATCTGCGGTTGTCCGAGTCGATCCAGGGTGCGTTTCCAGTCCCGCGAGCCGTCCAGGACGCGTTGCCGAGATGTGACCAGGATCTTTGACCCGGAGAACTCGGTGAGGCACGACCGGATATCCCGCAGGTTGGCCGTGATCGCAGCAGGCGAGAGATCTGCCGACATCTCGTCGAACCCATCGAGTATGACGAGCGTCCTCACCTGCTTGGTGAGCGTGCGCCAGTCGGCGAGCGACGCGCCGACCTCGGCCAGACGTCGCTCCAGCAGGCCGCGGGCCGTGCCTGCCTCCCGAAACTCCCGCAGCGGAATGCGTAGCGGGAACAGTGCGCCGTCCGGCGCGGCACGGAATTCCTCAGCGAGCCACCGTGTAAGGCAGTAGGTGAACACGCTTTTGCCCTCACCGAAGTCCGCGATCAGTAGCATCGGCGCGGCAGCATCATTACTGGCCCAGCCGGTTACCTGATCCATCAGTGTGCCGGCGAGCGGCGCATCGCGATCATCAGCCGCCCTGAGAGGAAGATGACGACTGTAAAGCCGGTCAAAATGGCGGGGGTCCTCATTCACGAAGCAGAACGCACCCGGCTGTTCAAGATAATGCCGCCATACTGCGTCAACCCGCAATCTGGGTGCGAGCCTCTGCCTGATGAGATCGACTACCTCGCCGGAGGCGCTGATCTCCTCCTGAGTTGGCGGCCGACCGTAAACCGCCTCATAAACCGCGGGCTCGAGCGCAAACATCTCGCGGACTCGGGTCTCCGGGCTCCAGATCTGGACAGAGAAGGGGTATTCGCCCTGCTGGTCCCAGGCCTCAAGCATCCCGGGCAATTCGTTGGCGCCATCGTGGTGGGGAGAGATCAGGATCCAGTGGTCGATCTGGATACCGCGATGATGGTACTTCTGTTGCGCGAGTTTTCCCGCGATATCGTCCACCGTCACCCGGCGATTCAGGTTCTTGCATTCGACATGACAACGCACCGCTGGGCTACCCGCCACGGTCCACTCCGTCTCGATGTCATGTCCGAATTGCGTCCCGGTCCCCTGTCTGCGCAGCCTGCCCAGAATTGTATCGGGCTCGACAGTGAAGAACCGTGCGAAGAGGTCGATGGTCGCCTGCTCTAGTAGCGCGCCTGACTGCTGGGGGGACCGGTGTGGAGCGCTGGCTGTGGTCGTCTGTGGCGGGGAGAGGCGGGCTGCCTCGATCACTTGCGTTGTGGCGGAACTGGTTGTCTCTGCCGAGCCGTCCGCAGCTGAAACGTCTTCTGCGAGCAGGGACTGAACGGCACGTCCCATCGACATCGCGGACCAGGCGGCTGCGACGATCTGCCGGTCCGGATCGGGCAAAGTGATGAAGCCAAGTTCCAGCCAGAGCGGTCTGGCCTGCTGAGGATCTTCAGTTGTGAGGCGCGTCAGCCGCTCGTTAGCCTGCAGGTAGTCCCCGGCAGCGGCTAGTGCCCGGATCTCATCGGCTTCTTCAGCCAGTTTGGCGGCTCTGTCCTCCTGGCCGATGTCGATGGTGGACAGGCGGATCAGCAGTACCCGGCCATACTGGTAGAGCCGCTCCAGGTCCGGGTCGCTCCAATCGACGTTCTGCGCTATGAGGTTGTACAGTCGGACGAATCCCTGCAGCGCGTCCTGGAACGACACCCGCTCGTCCGTCCCCATTGCAGCGAATCGATCCAGCGCGGGCTGCAGGTACGGGTACAGTTGAGCGTCCAGTGCTGTATCGGTGGGCTGCGACCTGGCTGGTCCGGCGGAAAGCACGCGGATGAAGGACTCCATCTCAGGGGCGGCCAAGAGGCCATATCCCAAGACCTCGCTCTTTCTGGCGTACAGCAGATTGGGGTCGGGCGACTCGGTGATCGTCGTTTCCAACCAGGGCCGGAATGCGTCATGGATCTCCGCGGCGGTGTTGACGAAGTCCAGGATCCGCACATCATCCTGTGTCTTGAGCGGGTGGATCCGGTTCAGCCGCGACAGGGTTTGCACGGCTGCCACGCCCGCCAGACGCTTGTCCACGTACATCCCGCACAACAGCGGTTGGTCGAATGCGGTCGTGTATTTGTCCACGACAACCAAGATCCGGTACTCTTCCTGCCCGTACGCCGCCGCAGAATCATCAGCCTTCGTGTATCCGAACTGATCCGGCAACTGCGACTCGTGGAACCCGTTGAGCTGCGACGCGGTGAACTGCAGCCCGGAGTGGTGATCGGTCAAATACCCGGAGAAGGCGATCAGCACTCCGAACCCACAGTCGGGCCGCGTACTGTCCGCTTGCATGAGAGCCTGGTACATGTCCAGAGCGTGCTGCCGCCCGCCGCACACGACCATCGCCTTTGCCCGCCCGCCGAGCCGTCTTGCGATCCGGTCGCGAAAGTCTTCGATGATTAACTTTGCCTTCAGCTCCACAGCCGCCGGGTGCAGGTGGTCGAACTGTACGGGTCTCGACCCATCCACTTCCAGATTGGCGCTCTCCGACCGGGCTGACACACGTTGTTCAATCGATTCGTTTCGCAGCCGCCACTTGATCTCGTATGTGACGTAATTGGTGAGCACGTCAAAGATGAATCCCTCCTCTATGGCTTGCCGCATCGAGTACACATGGAACGGCACGTACACCCCCCGCTCGCCGGGACTGCGTGGGTTCACCGCCTCTGAGTCCCACGTGCCGAACAGCTCGAGCGTCCGCGCCGTCGGTGTCGCCGTGAACGCGAAGTACGACAGGGTCGGCCGCGGCCCGCGCATCCGCGTGAAGTACGACGCCTCATCTTCGTCCTCATCAACAACAGCGGTGGCGCCGAGCGCCTGTCTCAGCCGTACGGCGCCGGCGCCGGTCTGGGAAGAATGCGCATCGTTGAGGATCACCGCATACCGCCGCCCGTTCAGTCCGGCCCTCCCGATCTTGTCCACAACGAACGCGTACATCTGCAGAGTACTGATGACGATCTTCGAGGTAGCATCCTCAAGTGCCTCCGCGAGCTGCGTCGAGCCCTCATGGATTCCCTTGACAATGCCGGGCATGTGGTCGAACTGCGAGATCGTCCACTGCAACTGCTCGCTCAGCACGGCCCGGTCGGCGATCACGACGACCTTGTCGAACACAGGTTTTTCGTCGTTATCGAAGAGGGCCGACAACCCGTGCGCCAGCCACGCGATCGTGTTATACGTCCCGGAACCAGCCGAATGCTGAATCAAGTAATTGTTACCCGCCCCATGTTCCCGCGCGTGCGCGACCATCTGGCGCACGGCATGCCACTGGTGGAACCGTGGGAAGATCCCTGTCACCGCGTGCGGGTCGGCCTTCCCGGTACTCGCTATTCCGACATCGAAATGCATGAACCTCTGGAGGATCTCCAGCCAGTTATCTCGCTGCCAGATATCGGTCCAAAGATAAGAAACGGAATAATCGTCACTATGAACGGGTGGTGGATTCCCCGACCCACCCGCCTTACCAGGTCCACTGGTGCCAGCATTGAACGGAAGAAACTGGGTGCCCATCCCCTTCAGTCGCGTAGTGATGAACGCGCGGTCCGGATCGACTGCGAAGTGCACGAGGGTGCGCCTGGCGAAGAACAGGTCGTCAGGGTCGCGCTGCCGGTACTGAGCGAGGGCATGCCCTGCATCCTGTCCGGCGCCGGCGTTCTTCAGTTCGATAGTGGCAGTGGGCAGGCCGTTGACGAACAGCGCCAGGTCGACGGACTGGTCGGGATCGCGATGACTGAAACGCAACTGCCGCACGACACCGAGGACGTTCGCGTTGTACTTCTCCAGCAGGTCGTCAGCGAAGGCGAGCCCGGGCCGGAAATACGCGAGGGCTATCCGCACCCCCCTGTCTTCCACACCCTCCCGGAGCACATCAAGGACCCCGCGCGAGTCGATTTCGCTGCCGACGTGCACGGCGAACTGCCGCATGGCTGTGTCTTGGTCCCCGCCATAGAGTTCCAGGAGCCTGTACCAGGGCTTGGCTTGGGTCTTGACGACGAACTCCCACAGCGCACCGGTGTCAATACCCAGTTCGGCGTCGTATCCCCCGGTCGCCGCGTCCCAGCCGCGTTGCAGTAGCTCGTGCTCGACCCGCTCCTCAAACCGCCCAGTCTGTGTTCCAGGGCTCATGCGGCCACCTTCGCGTTCGCCGGAACTGTCGCGGAAACACTACCGGGCGTCCTGACGTCGACATCTGCTGGCAGCGGTCATCGTCGACCTTCCCGGTGATCAGCCCCGGTCCGCAAACCGGGCCAATGTTGGCGCGTCGATCGGGAAGAAACGCCTATGCTCGCCGTAGTCCCAGAGCCCGTGTCCCGTGTTGACTACCGTCGGGCGGTCAACACCGGCATTAATCGACGCGGTTGTTTAGGACGGCGCGCGCCGGATGCTGATCGAAGCGGTCCAGACCGAGGTCAAAGCCACAAAGATCCGCAGCCGGAGCCGCCCTACATCCTCCTCGGCCATGCGCCACCGCGTGGCATCCCAGCCCGGTTGACGGCCTCCGGGCGGTCGGGACGGCTCGCTGGACCGTCGTACAAGCCGGTTCGGCGCAGGAAGCCAAGACCGTCTCGCGGCTGGCGGACATACGGCCGTCCTCGTCTGTCACGGCAGGCTTTCCGATGGGACAGGTCACTACCTCGAACTCGATGCCGACACGTGGCTGCGGCCGACCCACATCCTGACGGGTGCTCCCCCAGAACGCCTGTATCTGATCGCCTGCTGGGGCGGCGGCATTCCAGGCCAAGCGACAACCGATCCCGTCACCGTGGCTACGCTCGCCCTCGCGCGGGGATCCACGGAGGTATTGGCCACCGTCGGGGAATACGGAGACACCCCCGTCGGCGACCAGTTCGCCCAATGGGTCCTCGAATCACTCGGCTCAACCGGCACCCCGGCCAGCAGCGCAGTCCATACCGCGATCAATCGGATCATGGCAGCACCCAGTATCAGAAGCTATCCCATCCGTGACTGGGCACCGCTGCTGCCCATCGGCACCTTCCAAGCCTGACTCCATGCCAACCCGCTGTGACGCCGACGCCCCGCTCGACAACTGGGCGATAAAGGCGCCGCGCACGAGACCGCGCAACGGCAACCGGAACCCGAAATCTCAGGAATGGCCTTCTGGCGGGTTCCCTGTCAAGCCGATCGGGTGTCCGCGCCGTACCGGCCGACAGTTCGGTCAATCACAGCCCGACCGGCTGGACAAGTGGGGCAGGTTAGTCCTCCAGCCAGACTTCGTGGGGGCACAACCGCACACGTCACCGGAGTTGCAGGTCAACGGCGTGAACCAGGTTGGGAATGTGGTTCAACTCGGGCCTCGGACACCGGTACTAACCCTACGGGCCGGATGGATCGTCACATCCACGGCCCGTTCTTCTGCTTGGTAGATCATCTCCAGGGCCAGGTCCTCGTAGAAGTCCTGGAGTTTCTCCGGGCTGACACTGTTGAGCGCCCGGCCTCGGTCACTGAGCGAATCGATCCGCGCGTACACCTCGGCGACGTCGGCCGTTGCCCGCTCCGGCGCCTGCTCCAGCTCGTTCCGCGCGGCGGCTCTCTGAGCCTGGGCGTCGTTGATCGCCTCGACGAGCGCAGTCGGTTCGACCCCAGCTTCGATCGCCGCGCGTAGCCGCCTCAGCTTCGACTCGGCAGCGTCGAGCCGCTTCTTCGCCGCGTCGTGCATGCTGGCCTCGACCGCGCCGCCCTGAGACTCGACCAGCGCGGCCACCGTCTGATCGACATTCTCGTGAGCGAACAGCCCGCCGAGCCACGCGTTCAGGCCTTCGACCACCGACGCTTCCGGCAGGTAGACGTTCTTGGGGTGCCCGTCGAGAGCGGGTGAACCGGGGACCAGCGTGCGCGCGGCGCATCGGTAGTAGGTGCGGTTCTGCCTTGGCGTGCCCTCCATGCGCCGGGTGCAGTACCCGCACCGCACTCGGCCCCGCAGCGGGTAGGCGCGCTTGGTCGACTTCTTTGGGCCGCGCTCCAGCTTCCGCCGAGCCTCCAGCCCGCCAGCCGCTCGCGACCGGCGAAGTAGCTGCACCTCCGTGAAGACCTCGACGGAAATGATCTCCGGGTGTGCCTGTGTCCTCGACCGCACCACCCGATCAGGGGCCGACCGCCGGAACCTCACCACATGACCGGCCGCTACGTCCTCCGGGTCGAGCAACGTCTCATGCTTGGTCCAGCGCCCGAAGAAGGCGAACCCCGTGTACTTGGGGTTCTCCAGGATTGACCGGACCGTGCTCCCCTGCCAGCCGTCGGCCAACCGGTGCCGGTTCTGGTCCGGTCGTCGAGCCGAGGGACATGGCACGCCGTCGCGGTTGAGCCCGTTCGCTATCGCCCGGTCACCCTTGCCGCTCAGGTACTCGGCGAAGATCCGCCGAACGATCTCGGCTGATGGCTCGTCGATCGCCAGCACCCGCAACCGGTACCCCTCGGCCGCCTTACGCGGATTGGGGTGCGGCCCACCGTCCACCACCGTGTAGCCGTAGGGAGCCCGGCCGCCCTGGTGCCGACCCTCATTCACCACTTGCGAGTCCATCGCCGCGCGGACCCTCGCCTGAACGTGCTGACGCTCCGATTCACTCATCCCACCCAGAACGCTCATCAACATCTTGTGCGACGGATTCCGCGCGTCGAACTTCCCGCCCAGTTCCGGCACCCACAGATCCACTCCATAGGCCGCGAACTTCGGCGCGATGAGCGAGAACTGATTGCCGAACCAACACCGAGTCCCCTCCCCCACCACCACCGCATCCCATCCCCGAGTCGGGTCCTTGAGCGCCGCCAGCAACCGGGAGGCTTCCGCTCGACGCTCCCAGGGCACGGAGCGGGATTGACCGATGTCGAAGAAGTCGGCCGCGACCGTCCCGCCGAGCGGTTCGATGAACTTCCGGGCATTGCCGAGTTGCCAGCCGTGCGAGGTCTCCGGGTCCTGGTTGTCCTCGGTCGAGCACCGGCCGTAGAACGCGACCGGCCCGATACCCTCGTCGACGGCCTCGACTACCTCGACGCCGAGCAAGTCGTCCAGCGTCGCCCACGGGTCATGGTTGATTTCAGCAGTCATCAGACCCCCTCTCCTGAGGCCCGTCCAGGGCCTCGACCTCGGTCAGCTCCATCAGTATGTCAAGCAGTATGCGCGCCGCACGCTTTGACAGCACGGGAAGTTCATCCGGAACGCGCACCGTGATCTTCTCCCCTGCCTTGTCCTGGCCGCTCATGACGGCTCGACCTCTGCGTCCGGCGCACTGTTGATTTCGTCATCCGCCTGCTCGATCGCCGCCCGGATGTCGGCCGTGAGGTAGCCGCGTACTCGCCGAGCCTCACCGTCCTCCGTCTGGACGTACTGCCGGATCGGGCGACACCCCAACTCCCCCATCTGACGAGCGAACACGCTCGGCTCGATCTCCAGCGCCTCGACCAGTTCGGCCGTGGGCACGAACTCCCGTTCGTCGATCCCCTCGGCGAGATGCCGGACCACGGCCGCCAACGGTTCCGGCAACTCGACCGGTCGAGCGCCGCCGCTGCCCGTGCCGAGTGCCTTGACCACGGCCGCCGAGTCGATCGCGCGTGTCGTGTCGTCGCCGGCCGCGTGACCGGACAAGGTTCCGGCCGCCTCCCGCAACGCGCGGCTCCGTGCACAGATCGCCTGCCAATCCGGGTTGGCCATGTAGTAGGTCCACACCGTCATGGCCAGCGAGTCAGCCCCGGCGTCCGTGTCGCCGTCCGGTCGCAGGATGCCGACGCCCTTGTGGCTCGGCAGTAACGCCGACGCGTCGAATCCCCGGGTGTTCATCTGTTCGCCGAGCACGATGTTCGAGTCTCGCCAGTCCATCACCCGCAGCGCGAACCGCGACCCGAGCACCGACCGCAGACGAGAGGGGATCGTCTGCGAGTCCGGCCGTTGCGTGGCGAGGATGACCACGATCCCGGCCGCCGGTCCCTTCCGAGCGAGGTAGGCGAGAAGGTCCACAATGTACTCGCCTAGCGTTGTCTTTTTCCCACCTACCAACATCTTCGTCGGGTTCTCTAGGAAGACCTGAACCTCGTCTATGATCACGGCCGTGATCGGCATGTTCAGTCCAGGATCACGCGAGATAGCCGGGGTGATCTTCGACTCCGGACACACGTCATCGTCCAGCTCGGCCATCCGCGCGTAGCGCGCCTGCACCTCCGCGACCAACTCGACCAGGTGATCACGTACGGCCTCGGCGTGTTCCAGGCCGTCACCACAAACGAACCGATGCGCCACATCCTCGACGGCCTTCCAGTCCTTACCGCCCTTGCCATCGAAGACATACAGCCGCGTGTAAGCGTCGAGAATCAGCCCTGCCGCCGCCAGCCGAGCCGCCATTGTCTTGCCCTGCCTCGGGATCGCACCGACGAGCAGCGACGTCCACACCAACGGCAGGTCTATCCGACGCTGACGCGCGTCCCGCCCGAACGGCACCGGCCGCCACGCATCCCACCACTCGACATCGAGCAGCGGTGTCCGCAACGGCGGACCGGCATACGGGTCCTCATCGGCCACCCACAGGAACACCCGCCCGGCGTGACCGCCCCGGCCACGTACGCGCTCGACAATCAGTTGCACCTCATCGACCGCCAGCGCCGACGCGAGCGCGTCGCGATGCTTGATCACGTCGGCTGCCTTGCGAGTCGCTGGCAGGTCGACCGTGACCGCCCACCCGTCGCCGATCCGCGCGGCCCGCTCGACCAGGCGAAGCGTCTCGTCCTTGCCGATCAGCTTCGCGTCGCGGAAGGCATCGACCAGCACCTGAGGGTCCATCGTCCACGTCAGCGTCCGCGGACCCGCCAACACCGCCTTACGCCCTGGCGCTCCGTCCTTCCGGCGACCAGCCACCGCCAGCACCACCGAGCCGACACCCGCCATGATCCACAGAACGACTTCGCCGTCCAGGAGATCACCGACCAACAGCACCGCCGCCACGGTGACCACAACCGCCCCGCTCACCTTCCACCGGAACAGCGTCAGCGCCCGAATCTCAACGAACTTGTCCGCCAGCTTCTCGGACTGCTCGGCCGCCTCCCGGTAGTCATGCACCCGCACCCACTGACGCCACGCGCGAACCATGACCACCGCGCCCCGGCCGACCGCACTCACGAACCGGAACGGAGACCGCAGCAACCACCCGAGCGCATCCCGGCTGCTTTGCTGCAACGCCTGCCGAGACTTGAACGCGACCGGCACCAGCCGTGAACGCTGCCACCGTCGCGCGAGCCGCTGGCGGAACGTCCGCCGCCGCGCCACCGGCCAATCGTCGACGAGTTCGGCGTCATACACAGGCTCGGCAGGCTCGACCTCCCGGCCCGGCACGGCCACGGGAGCATCACCGTTCACGGCAGGGTTCACGTCATCCGCCGAAGCGTTCACGGCCGCGCCCCCTTCTCTCCGCGCAGCTCAGCAGCCAAGCGGGAAGACAAGCCGCGCGAGCAGCCGGTCACCTCGCGCACCCAGGCCGGCGTCACCGTCGTGCCCGGCTCATAGGCCGCGCGAGCCACCGCGAGATAGTCCGAAAAGGACGTTCGCCGAGTCGCCTCCGGCGCGTTCATGAACGCCACCGAAACGGCCTCACCCAACTTGTCCCGAAGATCGGTCACCGCCTCGGCCGCGACGAACACGACCAATGGCGGAACCGAGTGCAGCACCACGAGCGCGGGTGAGTGCTCAGCGAACGCCTCCCACGTGTTCATCACGTACGTAGACCCGAGCGTGAACCACTTCGCCGCCCGCACCCACCCACCGGTCCGGACGCCGTATCGTGCGGTGACCTGCTCGGCCCGAAGGATCGCCAGTAGCACCAGCGACACCATCGGGTCGAGCAGCCACGCCCCGCACCACCGCAGCGACCACGGCCGCGCGCCCGCCGCCGCGAACTGCTGGACATTGGTCATCGTGAACGCCAGCCCGAGCAGAATTCCCGTCCAGCACAAGCGATCCACCTCGACCGCGACCCGCTCGACCGGCTCGGCCTCGCCCGGCCGCGCACCCTTCACGCGTCCGCTCATCGCCGACCACCCCGCCGCCGTGGCATGTCGTAGGTGGTCACCGTCATCGCGCGAGTCAGCGTGTAGGACGCGAACAGCGCAGGCACGCCGAGCACCGCCAGCAGCAGCCAACCGCCACCCGCACGACTGATTACCACCCACTGAACGCCGACGATCAACCCCGCCGTGAACAACACCCGCCCCGCCAGCGACATGAACCGCGCGCCACTCCGAGCCGCCTCGGCCGTCGCCTTCGCTCGACGAGCACCCGCCCGCCAGACGGACAGCAGGGTCACTAGCACGCCGACACCGGCCATGACCTGAACCGGGCTCAAACTGATCATGTTCATCGCCTCGGCCCTCCAGCGCGCTCGCCGCGCTTCAGCCAGTGCAGATACAGCGTCCGCCGGTCCTCGTCCGGCATCGCGCCCCACACGCCGACGGTCTCTTCACCGGCCGTGCGCAACTCCAGCTCCAGACACTCGTCCAGCACCGGACACCCGGCACAGAACCGAGCGGCCAACTCCCGATCCGGCGTGTCGATGCCGACCAGTCCGGGCGGCTCGCCCTCGCAGTACGCCCAGAAACACAACCCGTCGCGCCTGACGATCTCGTCTAGCTCGCCGGTCGGCACCCACCGGAGCCGGTCAAGCTGCCACGCGATGCCGACCAAACGGCGGTCTTCCGGAGTCATCGTGCACCCCCTGAACCGTCGTCGGCCCGCGAACCGAGCAGCCGAACAAGCGCGCTGCTCGACACGAGCACCCGCCCGTTGCGCGATACCGCCCGCAGCGTGCCGAGCCGGATCGCGCGAGAGACGCGCGCCTGTTCGATGCCGAGAATCCAGGCCGTTTCGCGAATCGTGTAATACGTCGGTCGACTGGTTTTGGACATGGAAGTACCCATGGTGAAAGTCCTTTGGTTGTTGATTTCAATACTCAGATGTTGATTTCAGCTTTCAGAAGTGCGCGACTGAGGCATTAACCGCCGCGTCGCACCGCGCTATGGAGCGGAACCGCTAACCTCATCGCCGAGGCGGAGCGCGGAGGAATGGATGTCGGAAGATTGGGCGGCAGTCGCCAAGGCCATCAACGAGCGCGTGAACGAGCTCGGATGGCTTCAGCGCGAACTCGCCAAGCGCTCGAACGTCTCGCAAGCCGTCGTCCGCGAGATCCAGCACCACGTCGTTGAGCGCCGCCGCAGCCCGCGGACCCTGGAATCCCTGTCCATCGCCCTTGGCTGGCACCCCAAGCACCTCGACGCCGTGTTGCACCACCGCCGGCCACCGAAGCCCGACGAGCCGGTCACCGACCAGGGCGACACCGTGTGGTCCCGCTTGTCCGCACTCGAAGGCCGCATGGACGAGATCACCGACCGTCTCGACGACCTGAAAGCCGACCTCGCCACGGTGATCGACCTTGTCCGCCGGAAGCGGTAGCGCCTTGTCTTTGGGGAGCTTTTCCATGCCGTTAATTCCACTGCGAATCCGGCCCGGAACCCATGCATCACCAGCGCAGATCGCGTGCAGAACCAGTGCAGGTCCAATGCATAACGTCATTTCGGGGGCCACGACGACATGAATTTGGTGAGCGGCTGGACGAGTCAAACGGCGTGCGCGCTGCAAGCCGCTTTACGGCTGAGCAACGAATCCTTCGCCGAACACTTGGGCATCGGCGTCCGTACCGTTGCCGCATGGCATCAAAAACCAACCCTGCGCCCGAAATCCGAGATGCAACAGCTTCTCGACACAGCCTTCGAGCAAGCGCCACCAGCCGCGAAAGAGCGCTTCGCCGCGCTGGTCGGAAACCCCGAACCTCCAGCGCAAGCCACCAAGGCCACCGACGCCGAGCAGCGGCTCAGCGCCGACCCGAGCATCAGCGCCGCGCTTGACTGGCTCGACAAACACACCGGCTGGCCCGCCGGATCAGCTCGACGCGACGTCGCCGCACGGCTCGCCAGCCTTGACGTCCACGAACTGAAAGACCGAGCAGCCCGCCGAAGCCGAGTCAATCAGCGCCAGGTCGCAGACGCTCTCCGGCAGTACTACCCGCACCACCCCGATGGTTTCGGCTACTACACCGCCCGGCACGTCGGCCCCGACGCCGTAACCAGCATCCTCACGCGTCCCGAATGGCTCGACCTCGAGTGCCCGCTGATCGTCGGCCACGACAGCCTCACGCTGTCCGGCGCCGCAGAGCAGGACCTCACCCTCGACGACCAAGCCGCCGGACGCGCGGCCCAACGCCTCGCCGAAACACTCGCCCTCAGAACACGTCTCGTGGACATGCCGCTGTACCGGCTCACCGGTATCGACGTTGGCCACGGCACGATCAGCGGTTCTCTTGGCATCAGCCGCTTCATCCGGTACGCACTGACCATGGACCTGCTCGAAGGCGAGTTGGTCGACTCCCTCGCCGCCGGCCAGCTCCCCCAGCCCGGCTCGTCCCCGCTCCGCGACCGGCACCTACCTGACGTCTCGGCCGTCCTCGACGTCTCAAACCGACTGTGTGCCGGGGGAACCCTCGCTCTCTGCGCCATCGCCCGCCCGGCCGACCCGTTTCGCGGCCCGGCGGATTACGTGCTCCTGATGCAGGAACGGTCCGCCCACGTCGTCAACGCCGCGCGCCAACTGGCCGTCATCCCGAAGGGCTTCCACCAACCGCTGACCGACTACCGCGCGGACGCTCGGATCGGCGCGACGCTTCGCCGCGAGATGGAAGAAGAGTTGTTCGGCCGCGACGACATCGACAACACGGTGTCCCATCAGCGCGTTGCCGACCCAATGCACCCGAGCCGCCTGTCCGAACCGATGCGCTGGCTGATGGAAGAACCCGGCCGGCTGAGAATCGAGTGCACCGGCTTGGGGCTGAACCTGGTCAGCGGCAACTACGAGTTTCCCGCTCTCATCGTCATCGACGACGAGCAGTTCTGGACGCGCTACGGCGGGGTGATCGAGGCCAACTGGGAGTCCTCGACGCTCCGGCAGTACTCGACCCTCGACCGGCCCCTGCTGACCGAGTTGATCAGCGATGTAGCGTGGAGCAACGAAGGACTATTCGCCCTGCTCCAGGGCTTGCGGCGGCTCGAAAGGATCGGCGGGGACCGGGTGAACCTGCCGACGATCGAATGGGAGATTTCGTAGTGGGCGCCCAGTGGCACAGCGGCAACGCCGCCGACGACGGCCTAGACACGCGGGGGTGGCTCGTCGGCCACTTCATCAACCCGCCCGACGATGTCCGCTCGACGAAGGACGTTGAGGTCAAGTGGGGCATCCATCCGGCCGGAGACAAGCGCCCCGACTGGACATCCGACGACCAGCGGACGACTCTACTGCTGCTCGTCCAAGGCACGTTCCGGATTGACCTCACCGAGGGCAGCGTCACCATGCAACGGCAGGGCGATTACGTCATGTGGGGACCGGGCATCGATCACTCCTGGGAAGCGATCACGGATGCCGTCGTGATCACGGTCCGCTGGCCGTCATCCGCGTAACTCGTCCAGATCGACGACCGGCAGGTTGACGCGCTCCCCGCCGATCTCCGCAAGCCGCCGAAACCCTTGCAGCAGCGCGAAAAGCCCTTCGTTGCTCCAGGTCTCGTCCGTGGCCAACTGGCCGGTCAGCTCACGGTCCAAACTGGAGTAGACCCGCAGTCCGGCCGACTCCCAGTTGGCCTCGACGTGTCCGCCGTAGAGCGGCCAAAACTCCTCGTCCTCGATCACGATGAGCCCGGCGAACTCGTAGTTGCCGCTGACCAGGTTGAGCCCGAACCCCGTGCACTCGATCCTCAACCGGTCGGGTTGTTCCATCAGCCACCGCATCGGTTCGGACAACCGGTGTGGATGCATCGGCGCAGCCGCGCGCTGCCCGCCGAGCGTGCTGTCCACCTCGCTACGCCCGAACAACTCTTCTTCCATCTCCCGCAGCAACGTCGACCGGATCGACACGTCCGCGCGAACGTCCTTCAACGGCTGATGGAACGCCTTCGGGATCACCGACAGTCGGCCCGCCGAGTTGAGCACGCTCCCGGATCGCTCCTGCACCAGAAGCGCGTAATCGGCCTTGCCCCGGTACGGGTCGGCCGGTCGGGCAATCGCACACAACGCCAGCGCGCCCCCGGCGCACAACCGCCCCGACACGTCGAAGACCGAATTCAGATCCGGTAGGTACCGGCCGCGTAGCGGCAACTCGTCACGCCGAACCTCGCCGACCGTGGCCAACGCGTCGACCAACTCGCCTTCGAGCAGATCCGCCGTCAGCGCGTACTCGATGAACGGCGCCACGCCGAGCGCACCCGACAATGAGCCCTGCTCCACACCGATGTCCAGCAGCCGGTAGACCTGCGAATCGGTCACCCGCACGCCCAACGCGACCGCCTCGGCAAGTCGGTCCACCGCACGCCGCGCCCCGATGTCGTCGAGCATCCCGCTGCCGTGCTCCGTGCTGACCAGCTCCAACCGCTCATGCTCGGCAGTGAGCGGACACGCAAGATCGAGCCAGCCAGGCCGGGTGACCACACTCGTCGACATCAGCCGACCGTCGCACCGCACTCGATACGGCTCGTGCCCCGGTAGCTGATCGCCGTAGTAGCTCCACAGGGCACGCGCAACCTCACCACGGCCGACGCGGGCACGCCGAGCCCGCCGATCGAGCGTGCTGCCCGGGTCCGATTTCCCCGCCCGCGCGCTGACCTTCCGCCGCGCGGTGTCCGGAATCCACCCCGCGCGCTGGTCCAACCACTCGAAAGCTGACCCCAGGGTCACAGCGGGCCGAGCCGCCTCCGCTTCCTTCGGCCGGTCGACCCGACGCAGTACCGAACCTCGCCTGGTCTCGGCCTGCTCCCCGGATGACTCCTCAGGAGGTTTCAAGAGATCGTCAACGCTGAGTCCGAAGATCCTTTCGAGCAGCCGCGCGTTCGCCGGTCGAAGCTCACCCAACGGCGCCCCCTTCGTCCCGCGACCAGCAACCAGCCGTTTCAGATGCCGATAGCTCAGCGTGCCGCGCTCGCCATGCTCACGGGCGAAGACCTCGGCGAATTCGACAAACTCTTCGAGCGTCAACCGGCGCTCCCTGATCTTCTGCTCAAGCACAGTACGGAACCGGCCCGTTGGCCGGTCGAGCTGTTCACGCGCTGATACGGACATGATTTCAGTGTGTCACACGTCACCTACTAGCCAGCGGTCCAGGATAACGACAGAACACCGACTCCCCGTCCGTCCCTGACAAGCGTCCCTGTCTTAGGCGCCCGGACACGTATACGGGACGCGCGGGACAGCCTCTCGCACGCCGTCCCATGCTCCAACGGCACACGAATTCCCAGGTCGGCGACCCATTCACCCGTCCCAACCAACCTGTCCCGAATCAGCCACAGGGGGACGGGGCAGGACAGCGCCGGCCCACTGCCGAACGCTCCGAGCCTGGCCCTGCCGTCGCTTCTCGGGCCTCACCGCGTCCCGCCGCCATACGGCCCGACCATGGCCTACTCATGTCATCCCCGCTGCCGTCTGTCGTCGGAAAGCTGATCTTCGTCTTCACCACCTACACCCACCCACCCACGACGAGGGAGCTTCTTAGATGACGACGCTTGTGATGGCCCGCCCCCGGCAAGGAACGGTCGGCGAACGAGAGCGAATGGTCCACCTCTTTGAGGTCGACCATCACGAAATCACGAACGGTCACTTGGCTGCACTATGTAGCAAGCGGTTCAACCTAGCAGAACTCGAATTTCTCAACGAAGTAACTGGTATGCCCTGCGAGGTATGCCTGAGTCGAGCACCGCGCCCAACCCACTACCGTGAACTCTTTGAGCTCGAAAGTAACACTGTTCTCAACCGGATTGACGATTGCGAGCCGCCACGAAACGCCAGCACGCACGATGACGGGTCGTCACCTGGTGAGCCGAACCCTGGCGTCGCGCCCGATACGGACTCGATCGCTGACGAGACACGGGGATGGAACTCCCGCGAGTTCGACCTCAACGGCAATCCCCTGCGCTACCGCTACGAAATGCTGGCTGATCACCTCGCGCGCATGATCATTGGGGGCGAAATACCGCCGAACAAACGACTACCAGCAGAACCCCGCCTCGCAAACGAGTACGGCGTTTCACTCGGCACGGCTCGGCGCGCGATCGAAGAACTACGACTACGCGGGCTCGTCTGCACGCTGCGATCCAAAGGAACCTTCGTCCTGCCTGTTTAAAGGAAATACCAGCAATACCACGCCACAAACTACTAACTAGTCAAGCTCACTTCAAGCCGATACCTGCAATCCAGTCATCCACTCGATCAAGTCTTGCAAGACTTCGACGGCAGCTTTTCCGCTCGCGCCCGCACACAAGCTATCTAGCGATATAGAAAAAAGGTCGCCGAGTCGCGGGTTTAGAAGCGTAACGTTCTCGAAGTTGCGCCCCTTAGCGTAGAACATTGCTACATAGGTAAGCAGCTGTCGAAGATCCAGCGCTTTGAATGGTCGGTTTACGGCCTTTATTTCGATTAATTGAAACTGAATGGCGACATCGGCAACTGCTTCGTCGACCACGCCACACCCAGGAACCACCGGGCTAAACTCTACATTCGACATCCAATGCGTGTACGACATTATCTTGTCGCAAATCTCGTTGACCTCCCACCATTCTAAATCGTCGAGCGGGTCTCCAAGTTTCTCCGACCTCGGTAGCTGAACGAGAAATTTCCTCGCAGAATCTTCGACCTCCGTGTTTCCACGTTTAGTTACCGATGTCCTCTCTTTCGCTAGCAAAAAGGCTGTCTCAGCGATCAGCGAATGACGTGCGGGCTGCGACAAGCTCGGCACGGCGCGCCCCAGCGACGACTTATCCGAATTAGCCAGCCTAACAACTTCATCAAGAGTGGGGGTGACTGCCGACCAAACGGACGAGTGGCGCGCAAAGTTCCCGACCGATATCAAATCGGCACCTCCCACTTCGAGTCGCTCACACGACTAGCCGCCCAATCTCGAACTATTCGATCAAAAGTACCTTCCGGAGGCTTATTGGCATCCCTCCAATGTCTACCCTCGTCACCCAGCGCATACGATGCGATCAAAAACGCGCGCTTAGCCCACGGATGCGCCGTGCTGATATAATTCTTTTGGTCACTGATCCAATAATTCGGACGCCATCGCGCGAGTGTAAGAATAATGTCTCGCTGTATAATCGGCGCCGGACTATTACCAAAGCCGTGAGACGAATTATACAATTGGATTAAAAGTTGCTCGTTCTCATTAGACTTCCGAGTCGCCAGGGTACGGATCATAAAAGCCAGATTCAGGTCAACCTTCGCTATATAGTGGGATCGTAGAATAAGGTCTCTCACTTGCTCATGGATATACTCTGTGAACTCGTGATCTGAAATCTCTTCAATTGTGGAACGTAACGCCATCATGACCTGCGGCACTACAGGAGATAGCGTCTCGATGTTCTCCAGGAGAGAAAGAACGGCCTGACGCCTTGGCAGCTCATCGAGGTAGCTGAGCGCTGAAATCAAACGCCGGGTGAGCGCACTGTGCACGCGCCCCTTCCCTAGTTCCGCCCGAAGAAGACCCAGGATATCGAATTGCTCAATTTGACCTTTTAATCGCTCATAATCTTCGTCGGCAGTAGCTGAATAGGGGTCGTAATGCAGGTGTAAGCCTAAGAACCGTGCTGCACTCCCCTCGGGAGCGTCGGGCGGATCTAGCGTCGAAAGGTACTCGGCCGACGTCATGATTCTTGTTTTACTCTTCTGCAATGACAAGCCTTCGTTGCGCAGTAGCTTCTCGGAAAGGAAACCAATTGCGCGGTACGCCGACGGTAGGTCCGAAACAAAGAACCTGTAGTCGTCAGCATATCGACAGAAGTTGCGAGTCGATGGCTCTGCCAACAGCAACTTGTCTACCCGATGCAACACCAATTCAGCCAGAATTCGCGCAGCGGGACCGCCGACAGGCAAGCCATAGGAAGTATTGTTTGACAATTTCGAAAGAATTGCCATTATTTGGCGCGTGATTGCGCCACCAGAATCGACGTTACGCAACGAATTTTCGAGCCGGTGATGGTAAACTCGAGAATAGAAGTCTGCAATGTCAACAGCGACAACATATTGATTTTGGTCAGCCAAGGTTCGCGTCCTGACCTGAAATTTCTTCCAACTCTCCTGCGCGAATAAACCTTCACCTGGATCGCCGCGATATCGATAAGAAAATACGCATTCTGCACTTTCCGGTATGCGTATGTTTTCGATCTTGTCCGCAAGTGAAATCACGAGACTTAGGAGATGCGCGTTCCACATGGGGTCAATTTGGGTTGCCCATCGGAAACCCATATAGCCCACCGGCGCCAGTGTAGAGTAACTGGCTACAGGTTCAGCATTCAGCCGACTATCAAATTCTTGCGAAACGTTGATTAAGAGCTCTTCTACTTTAGGTCCGAAGTCGTGCATAACATGGTTCTCGACCGGAAGCGGAAAAACGTCTGTGTCACCCCAGTTAGCAACATTACTAACAGCGCGACTAACAGCTTCTCGCTGAAGAAGCGGCATGCCTTTTGCCCCCATTCACGCAGTAGCGTCGACCGCCTATAGTACAAGGTCACCTCACGGGCGCCAACAGTGGCCTCTGGTATCAGAGTATTGTTTGAATTTCACCGATGCGAGCACCTACTTTGAAGATCACGCACACCGCCGGCAGACCAACCGTCCAGCCGGCATCCCCAGGGTACAAGCCGCGTCGGCATTCGCCTTCGTTCGGTGAGGCCAGTGATCGAGGGCGCTCGGCCCGGACGGCAACTTCGAGATCCAGAGGAATTTTGCTCCGTTCGAGCGGACAGCGTACCTCACAAGGACTAGTCACACGCCCCGGGAGCAACAAGAAGTGTGGCGGTATCGACCAGAACGGTCTAGTGACCAGGAGGAGTCGGGTTCCTAACCTGTTACGGATGACCGCTCGAAAACGACCGCCAAGAAATCAGTACGACTGTCCTTACTGCAGGAGGCGTCACTATTACACGTCAGAGCGTGGACGCCAGTGTGGCAAGACGTCAGATCGCCAGAGAGGAAAGCCCACTGTTGTCCGTACCTCACCCCAAAGACAAGCCCCGGGTAGAACCGTACCTACAATGCCATACCATCGGCCCCCGACATCTCCCACCAACCCAATCGATTCGCCGTCGCGGCAGCAATCGAAATCGAAACAAGACACCGCTCGCGAACGCCGTCGCAGCAACAAGGATTATTTGTCCCGCGAGCCTTCACAAGCATCAGCCGATCTTATTGCTTTCGTGTTCGACGAGAACGGCTTTTACGTCCGGCTTGCGAATCGTTTACTCGATAAGGTTCCGTGGTACCGGCGAGTGGGCAAGCGTGGCCACAGTCTGTGCGTGAGTATAGATAAGACGGCGAAAGGATTGGATCCCGGAACCTATGCCAAATATGCGCACAAATCTGTTCGGGCGGGACTGATTATGATAGGATTTCCTATCTTCGTCGCAGAAACTTTAGGCGCAACAGTGGCGTTCGGAGCGAAAGGTGCGCTCAGCGCGCTGCCGGTGACACATCTGACGAAGGTTCTACGAGTTCTGATACCACTTGTCTGCCCAGAGCTCAGCGTTTGCCCGGCGCGTTTGGACGTTCTGAAGACCTACGCCTCCCCTGGGCTCGCCGACCAGTTGAAGTCGCTGGCTACAGGACGCTGACGCTCATATGAACGCGTGACAGACCAGATTGGCTACCGATGGAACTGGCGATGAATTTCTTCCACGCTTAGATACGTTTTACTGTCACCTTTACGTATAGGGATGCAGAAGGAGTTCTGGACCCCCCTACCGTTCTTCAGAGTCGATCTACGAACGAGGAATGGCCTATCGCGATCTCGCTGCGGAGGAACGAGTACTACCCCGAGGTGTCGGTTCTGGGTAAGTGCAACAATTTCAAGTTCAATTCCCGAAGGGGGCGGGAATATTAGGTTTTTGAAGACTGCTCGACATCTCTCGAAATCGAGGCTAAAGTTGCCTGGATCAAATCCGTTGACCTGTGTAACCAGATCTTGGCGATATCGATCCTTCTTTGTGACGGCTCCAAGCACGATTACGCCACCAGCGTCGCTATTTGCGAAAGACCCGATATCCAGGGCAAATTCCAGACGCGCCTCATCGGAGTCAAGTCGGTAGGGGATCTCCTTGGCGTCGAATAGTTCGGACTCGGGTGCGCCAAGGAGCACCTGACCACGAGACGCAAGAACCTCAAGGTGAAGACCAATCACATCCCTATCGGTCAACGATATACCAAGCGAGACGCGTCGAAGCGACTGGGCAAGCATGGCTACGTCCTGGATTGTAGCCGGCCGTGTGGCGGCAAGTTCTAGGCATGCCGCCTCGCAGGATTCGCCAAAACGAAGAGAAGACTCAGTAACTATGAACCCCGCGCGCTCAATCAACGATGATGTCGCAGCGAGGAGTTGCTGCGGAGTCGACGCCTTTTGAAGAATTATCTCAACTTCGATCGACAAAGCCGAGGTGCCAGAACGAATGGAGTATGCATCAACGGCGCCTGCTTCGTCCTCCGATCGAGCAACACCACTAAGTGGCGTGCCATAGCAGACGGTTAATTCAGCGTAACGCTCCGCAATATGGTCAAATTTTGCATCATTCAGCGCAGCGCGTAGGGCGACCTCTAGGTCGTCGAGCCGGATGTCCACCGCGTAAGCTAGGTCGAGATCGAACTCAGGGAAGGAATCACGAAATGGATGCGCGACCGCCGACCCTGCTTGCATTAGCTTCCTGGAACTGTCCCATGTAATCGTTGACACGGGTTGAATTTACATCAACGATTGCAGGACCAGTACGCGCCCACTACCCGAACTTGTGGTCAGGCCGCCCGCGTCTGCGAAGATCGGCAGTGCCGGTCCCGCCGAACGCAGGTGTGGACGGGATCAGCGGAAGCCCGAACCATGGTTGGAAGGACCGCCGTCCGCACCCGCAGGAGCCAGGCACCGTTCGATCAGGTCCAAGAGCAGCCAGATCCGGAAGGATACCGCCGACATCTGGGACCGTTCGCTTGGACACTCTAATTACCCTACGGGCGCCCACACCGCGTTTCACAGGTACAGACGGGTGGTTAGTGCGCAACTCCGTCCTCGGACACACTTTCGTGGCATGCCTGCCACATCTTACGTATCAGTGCTCGAACGCACTCCAACACCCTGAACCGGCGTTCTGTGGGTCCTCACTGTGCCTGTGGTGGGGGTGGTCGGCGTGACCGACGCTGTGATCAACCCGAGCGCTCTCCCCACGACCCGGATCCAGGACGGGCCCTCCCCATCGGCCGCCCGGCAGCCGTTGCCGTTACCCACGGTTCCCACCCCGCGTGTGGGGACGGCGGTGTACGGGCTGGCAGCGGTGGACTGCCGTGGACGGGTCGCCGACCGCGCCGTGTTCGGCGCTCTGCGCTGGGTGGCCGGTACCCCCTTGGCCATCAGCGTCACTCACGGCGTGCTCCTCATCAGCACCGACCCCAGTGGCGTATTCGGCATGACCAGTCAGGGACACCTGCGGCTCCCGGCCCCGGTGCGCAAATGCTGCAGCCTCTCCCCCGGAGAGCGGGTGTTCCTCGCCGCCTACCCCGACCGGGGCGTACTGCTGGTGCACCCACCGACCGTGCTCGACACCTTGCTCGCCCAGACCCACGCAACCCTGCTGGGCGGTGACCCCGCATGACACCCCCACACGACAACACACCACCCGACCGGGCCGCCGACCTCGACGCCGCCCGACTCCTCCTCACCCGGATGGGCATCACCGCCCACGACCTCATCAACCAACCGGTCCCCCGGACACCGTTGCCGACCTTCGCCGAATACATCCCGGTCGTGTCCGACGCGGTCTCCGAAGGCACCCGCCGCGTCTACACCTCCTACTGGAACCGCATCAACGAGCACTGGGGCCACCGCCGACTCGACGAGCCGACACCCTCACAGATCAAACACCTCGTCGAACACGTCAGGACCAACGTCGTCGCCCGCCGCAACGCCCGCGGCGGAGCGCAGGCGAACACCTCATCGCCGCCCTCCGCTGCCTCTACCGCCACGCCGAAGACGACCGCCTCATCACACCCGCCGACAACCCCGCCCGCAAAGTCCCCAAACCCCCACGACTGCCCTCCACACGACGCGCCGTCGCCAACGACCGGCTCGCCGAGATCAACCACACCGCGGCCACCACCGGCAACGACCCGGCCCTCGACACCCTCCTACTGCGACTGCACACCGAAACCGCGTGCCGCCGCGGCGGCGCACTCGCCCTACGGCCACAGGACCTCGACCCCGCCCAATGCCTGATCTTCCTCCGCGAAAAGGCGAAACCGTTCGCTGGCAACCGGTCTCCCCCACACTGATGGCGCACCTCCAACAACACGCGAACGACCGCCACCCACCTCACACCGGACAACTGCTCCGCTACCGCACCGGACAGCCGATCACCAGGCGCCGCTACGACCACCTCTGGACCCGCCTGGGCACCCACCTGCCCTGGGTAGCCACCCAGCAGATCTCCACCCACTGGCTACGACCCACCACCCTCACCTGGGTCGAACGCAACTTCGGCTACGTCATCAACCCCCATTGTTGGAGCCGGCCTGTACCCTGATTCATTTCGTCATGCCGTGAGAGGATCAGAACGCCGACAGGCTCAGCGCCCTGTTACCCAAGAAGCCGTACTGGAACGGTGACGTGGGGTGGAGGCCCGGGTCACGCCGGGCGCACCAGTCCGATGTCGTAGGCGAGGACGACGGCTTGGACGCGGTCGCGTAGTTCGAGTTTGTTGAGGATGCGGCCGACGTGGGTTTTGACGGTGGCCTCCGAGAGGACAAGTTGTTCGGCGATTTCGGCGTTGGAGAGTCCGTGGGCGAGTTGGGTGAGGACTTCCCGTTCGCGCTCGGTGAGTCGTTCCAGGCCGCGTCCGGTGGTGGCTGGGGGCTCGTCTGCCCGGCCGGTGTCGGGGAGCCGGTCGGCCATGGCGTTGAGGAGTCGCCGGGTGACGGTCGGCGCGACGACCGCGTCGCCGGCGGCGACGGTCCGGATCGCGGAGATCAGGTCCTCGGGTGGCACGTTTTTGAGCAGGAATCCGCTGGCACCGGCTTTGAGGCCGGGGAAGGCGTACTCGTCGATATCGAACGTGGTCAGGATCAGGACCCGGGAGCGGGGGTGCGAGCGGACGATCTCGCGGGTGGCTTCGATTCCGTCCATGCCGGGCATGCGGACGTCCATCACGACGACATCGGGGTCGAGTTCCGCGGTGCGGCTGACCGCGGTTGCGCCGTCGGCGGCTTCGCCGACCACGGTGAAGTCCGGCTGGGATTCCAGGACCAGCCGGAAACCCAGGCGCAGCAAGGGTTCGTCGTCGACAAGCAGGATGGTGATCACGCGCCGCCCACCGACCCCGTGTCCGGCGAGACTCGTCCTGGTTCGAGCCGCGCGGTGACCCGCCAGCCACCGCCGGGCCGCGGCCCGGCGGTGACCTCGCCGCCGAAAACGGCGACACGCTCCCGCATCCCGGCCAGCCCGTGCCCGGCCGACGGGGCGGTGGCGTCGCTGGGGCAGGCTCCGTCGTCGTCGATTTCGAGGGTGACCACCGGGTCGGCATAGGCCAGGCGAATGCGCGCCGCCGAGGGCGCGAGGGCGTGTTTGAGCACGTTGGTGAGCGCTTCCTGGGCGATGCGGTAGAGCGCGAGCCCGGCTGTCGGGGAGAGCGGAAACCGCTCACCGGTGATCGTCCACGATGTGGGGAGGCCGGTCGTGCGCACCTGGGTGACGAGTTCGTCGATCTGGGCGACGCCGGGTTGCGGCGTACGGGGGCTTTCACCGCTGTTGTCGCGCAGCACGCCGAGCAGTCGGTGCATCTCCTCGAGTGCCTGCCGTCCGGTCGAGGAGACGTGCAGCGATGCGGTTTCCGCGGCGGCGGCATCGGTTCGCGCGGCGTACGCGGCGCCGTCGGCAAGGGCGATCATCACCGAGAGGTTGTGCGCGACGATGTCGTGCATCTCCCGGGCGATGATCGCCCGTTCGCGCGCCGCCGCGATTTGTGCCTGCTGGTCGCGCTCGCGCTCGGCCCGCAGCGCCCGGTCCCGCAGCGACGCCAAATACACCCGGCGCATCCGGACGTTCACCCCGAGCACGAACGCCGCGACGACGACGGCGGAGGCGAACACGAACCGGGCCAGAGACTCGCCGATCTCGTCGCCACGAAAGACCACCACCGCCAGCAGCACGCCAAGGGCGGTCAACGCCGTCAGCGCCCGCCGCCGTGGGGAATACGCGCCGACGGTGTACACCGCGACTAGCACGGCGATCACCACCGGCGCGAAAGTCGGCCCGAAGAACCCGTGGACCAGGGCTAACGCACAGGCGGCGGCCAGGGTCGCCAAGGGGTGACGGCGGCGGAACGCCAGCGTCGACACCAGCAGCACGCCCGTTCCGAACAGGAGCGGGCGGGCTGCCGGTGCCACCCCGCGGTGCTCGACGAACAGCGCCAGCGGCAGCAGCGCGCACGCCAGCAGCACGTCCGTGGCGCCGGGATGACGCTGGGCCCACGCCAGCAGCCGCTCGGCCGCGGGCAGCCCGCTGACCAGGCCATGCTCGGAGACCGGCCACGCCGAGTCCGCGTCACTCACCCCGCCATCATCCCCTGCCGGTCAGGCGTCGCGGCGCTGAAGCAGGATGAACGCGGCCACCAGCGCAACGGCGACGTACGCGCAGAACACGGCGAATCCGGTCCACGGCGCGAGCATGGCCGCGTCCGGGTGAACCGTGATCAACGCCTGCCCCGCGTTGCTCGGCAGGTACGGCACGATGTGCGGCGCCCAACTGTCCGGCAGTGCCTCGGCGATTCCGGGCAGCACCAGCAGCAGGCCGAAGAGGGTGGCGATCGCCCCGGCGGTGTGCCGGATCAGCCAGCCGAGCGCGACGCCGAGCATGCCCACCACGGTCAGGTAGAGGCCCACGCCGAACACCGCGCGGAACACGCCCGGCGCCGACAGGGTCGTCTCGATGTGCTGGGAGCTGAGAAACGCCTGTCCGCCAAGGAACGCGGCGAACGAACTGAGGGTGCCCACGACGAAGGACACGACGGCGAAGATGACGAGTTTCGCCCACAGCACCGGAGTCCTGGTCGGGACGGCCGAGAAGGTCGCGCGGATCATCCCGGTGCCGTATTCGCCGGAGACGATGAGCACGCCCAGCACGCCGATCACCAGCTGCGCCAGGACGTAACCGCGGATGCTCACGTCGGTGGGGTCGAAGCGCAGCTTGGCCTGGGGCCGCATGACCGGCCAGCGGCTCGCGTCGGCGGCCGAGAAGATCCAGCCGAGCGCGATCATGCCGATCACGGCCACGGTGACTGCCACCGGAGACGACCGAACCGAGCGGAACTTCAGCCATTCCGAGCGCAGCATCCGGACCGGGGTGACCTTGAGATCGCCCGGCAGCGGCACGCCGGGGGACGGCGCGTCGCCGGTCGTGACCGGGGAGGTGGTGGTCGTCATGACGCGGGCCTTTCCTGTGCCGCCGGGGTGACCCGGTATTCGAGGGCGTTGTCGGTGAGTTCCATGAAGGCTTCTTCCAAAGAGGCCTGGACCGGGGTGAGTTCTTCGAGCGGGATGGCTTCGCGGCACGCGACGCGACCGATCTCCGCGCTGTCGAGCCCACTGACTTCCAGCACTTCGGGCGCCAGGTCAGTGACACCGACATCCGGCCCGGTGAGCTGGTCACGCAGCCGGCCGGCTTCCGGCGTGCGGACGCGCACGACTTTGCTCGAGGCGCGCTGGATGAATTCCTTGACCGAGGTGTCGGCGATGAGCCGGCCCTTGCCGATCACGATCAGGTGCTCGGCCGTCAACGCCATTTCGCTCATCAGGTGCGAGGAGACGAACACGGTGCGACCCTCGGAGGCCAAACCGCGCAACAGATTCCGGATCCAGAGGATGCCCTGCGGGTCCAGGCCGTTGACCGGTTCGTCGAGCACCAGGGTCGCCGGATCGCCGAGCAGCGCGGCGGCGACCCCGAGGCGCTGCCCCATACCGAGGGAGAACCCGCCCACCCGTTTGCGGGCGACATTGCCCAGCCCCACGAGTTCAATCACCTCGTCGACCCGCCGGCGCGGAATACCGGTGCTCAACGCAAGGGCCAGCAGATGATTGTAGGCCGACCGTCCGGTGTGGACCGCCTTCGCCTCCAGCAGCGCCCCCACTTCGCGGAGTGGCGCTGCGTGCTTCCGGTAAGGCTTGCCGTTGACCGTGACCGAGCCGGACGTGGGCGCGTCCAAACCCATGATCATCCGGATGGTGGTGGATTTCCCCGCGCCGTTCGGGCCGAGAAAACCGGTCACCACGCCGGGTTTCACCGTGAACGTGAGGTCCTCCACGGCGACCTTGTCGCCATAGCGCTTGGACACCGCTCGTGCTTCGATCATGAACGTTCTCGTCCTTCCGGGAATTGCCGTCGCCGGAGCCTACGGTCGGCTCGAGCGCGGGAGCGACGGTCCGAGGAGCGATCTTCACGGGCCCGGTGCACGACTTCCGGCGTAGTGCGTACGCCGCAAGTCGCACGATCGCCAGCCGTCGCGGGTGACCAGGTATGGTTTCTACATCAATGTAGAAACTGGTTCACTGTCGGCTCGTCCCTTTGAGGCTTGTGCACGAGAGGTTGAGGGTTGGTCATCGTCGGTCGTGGCTGGCGCCGGCCCGGCATTGTGGCGCTGGTGGCAGTCGTGGTTTCGCCCTCCTCGCGATCGCGACGAACCTGGTCCCTTGGGGTGGTGGCCTGGATCGTGGTCTGCACGAGTGGGTCCTGGTGCACCGGCAGAGTGTGCTCGTCGCCGTCGCCGCGGCGCTGACGAACCTGGGGAGTTCCTGGGTGACGATTCCCGTGGTCGCTGTCGTCGCGTTCGCCACTGCGCAAGCCGGCCCGCGAGGACGGGTCATTCGAACCGGTGCGGTGGTCGCGGTGATGGCGGGTGGTGTGCTCTGCCGCTCGGTGATGGCCGCGATCATCGCGCGGAGGGAGTGCGTCGGCGGCTGCGCCGCAGTTCCAGCAGCATCGGCAGCAGGGACAGCACCACGATCACGGCGATAATGGGCAAAAGGTACTGGTCGATGCCCGGGATGCTCGCGCCGAGCAGGTAACCGGCCAGCGTCACCCCGATCGCCCACACCAGACCGCCGACGGCTTGCCAGAGCAGGAAAGTCCGGCCGGGGACATCGAGAATCCCGGCCAGTGGATTGAGCACCGTGCGCACCACGGGGATGAACCGGGCGAGCACGATCGCTTTCGCGTAGCCATAACGCTCAAGCAATTCCTCGGCGCGTTCGATACCCCGATGCAGATGCCGATTACCCGCCCGCGCCAGCAGTGGCCGGCCGCCTCGGCGTCCGAGGACGAACCCGGCTTGCGCGCCGGTGAGCGCACCTGCCACCGCGGCCAGCAGGACCAGGGGCAGGGACAGGTGCACGACCGCCGTGGTGCTCGTGGTGCAGAACAACCCGGCGGTGAACAGGAGCGAGTCGCCGGGCAGGAAAAACCCGATCAACAGCCCGGTTTCGGCGAACAGGACCACGAACACCCCGGCCGCGCCGAGTGTGGCCAGCCAGGACGTGGCACTCAAGGGGTTCATGCGACCTCCAGCGGCGGGACACCGCCGTCTTCTACAATCACGTAGTATTTCCACGCCAGTGTAGGGCAGCGCCACGAAGCGGAGTGGTGTGCCTGCCGACATCGGAGGAAGCCGGAACACTACAGGGATTTGACCGGGGCTTCTACAGGGTTGTAGATCGCCGACATCATCACGCCGACGGACCCCGGCGCGCCGACCGGAACATCCTGGCCCCACCGCCAGGTCAAGGGTAGGCCGGGGTACCGCGCGCCCCAAGACGACAGAGGACGACATACCCGCGATGAGCGACCGCACCATCCCGACCAGCGCACGCCACGGCCTGCTCCGCGTCCCGGGCATCACGGCCTACTTCTGGATCGTCAAATCCCTCTCCACGGCCATGGGCGAGTCCGCATCGGACTTTCTGGTCAACACGATCGATCCCGTCATCGCCGTGGGCATCGGCTTCTCCGGCTTTGTGGCGGCCCTGATCTGGCAGTTCACCCGGCGCCGCTACACCGCGCCCGCGTACTGGCTCGCCGTTGTCATGGTCGGCGTCTTCGGCACCATGGCCGCCGACGTGATGCACGTCGGCCTCGGTGTGCCCTACCCGATCTCGACCACGTTCTCCCTCGCCGCGCTCGCCGCGGTGTTCCTGCTCTGGCAGCGCACCGAGAAAACCCTGTCTATCCACACCGTCGACAGCGTCCGTCGTGAAGCGTTCTACTGGGCCGCCGTCGTGGCCACCTTCGCCCTGGGCACCGCCGCCGGGGATCTCACCGCGATGACGCTGCACCTGGGCTATCTGCTGTCCGCCGTGCTGTTCGCCGTCGTGATCAGCATTCCGATCCTCGGCTACCGCTTCGGCGGCTGGAACCCGATCTTCGCGTTCTGGTTCGCCTACGTCATCACCCGTCCCCTCGGCGCGTCCTTCGCCGACTGGCTCGGCAAACCCACCACGGCAGGCGGCCTCGGTCTCGGTGACGGGCCGGTCACCCTCGCCCTCACTCTGGCCATCGTCGGCTTCGTCACCTACCTGGCCATCACCCGCCGCGATGTCCAACAGCCCTCAGCGCACGCCACGGCCGCCGGGTCCACCGAGACGGACACCGTGGTCCTGCCTGCCTCCCCCGCCTGGCCGCCGGACCAGCCTCTGTCGCGGTGACGGCCGCGCCGGACCGTAGGACAGCCCGCACCAATCCGACGTTCCTTGGGAGAACGATGCCTTCGAACGGGTCCACCGCATCGAATACGTCCACTATGGACAAGCAGGACCACCGTGTGCTCCGCAAACTGCCGCACGTGACCGTGCTGTTCTGGGGGATCAAAATCGTCGCGGTGACGCTGGGCGAGACCGCGGGTGATCTGTTCGGCATCACCCTCAAGACCGGTTACGTCACCACCGAGTTGATATTCCTGGGCTATTTCCTGGTCGTGCTGGCCCTCCAAATCCGGGCCCGCCGTTTCCACTCGGCACTGTTCTGGGCGGTCGTCCTCGGGACCAGCATGGTCGGCACCGAGATGTCGGACTTCCTCGACCGCGGACCCGGCCACGGCAGCGCCGCCAATGGTGTCGGCTACGGCTGGGGCGCGATCATCCTCACCAGCCTGCTGGCACTGGTGTTCCTGGCCTGGTGGCGCACCGGGCAGACCTACGATGTGGAGAACATCGCCAGCCGCAAGGGCGAAGTCCTGTACTGGATCGCGATCCTGGTCTCCAACACGCTCGGTACCGCCAGCGGCGACTGGCTCTCCGACGACACCGGCCTGGGATTCCGCGGCGCTTTCCTGCTCATCACCGCGATCATGGTGCTCATCGTGGCCGCCCACTACTGGACCCCCATCAACACCACAGTGTTGTTCTGGCTGGCGTTCATCCTCACCCGTCCACTGGGCGCGGCCGGCGGCGACGCACTGACCAAACCCGCCGATGACGGCGGCCTGGGCTGGGGCACCCTCTGGGGATCCGCCGCACTGTTCGGTCTGCTCGTCGTCCTGGTCGCCGGCCAGAGCCGCCACCTCCACCGGCAGTCACTCCCATCGCTGCCCTATCCCCTCGACCGACGCACCGGGCGGCCACAGCGGCCCAATGGCGCGGTCGTCCCACGCGCCCACGACCCCGGCCACGCCGTCCCCCACGCCGCACCCGCCCCCGTCAGGAAGGACTCCTGAAGCTCGCGGTCACACCGCCGCGGCAGGGCCGGCCGATGGCCGCCGTCGGAACGAGGGTTCTTGTCACACAGGCCCATTGCGGCTCCCCTGATACGACAGCCGTGTAGATTGACGGTTATGCGGGATCGGCGAGAAGAACCGGTGCGGCGTGCCCCCGGTGCGCTGGAAGCCGAGGTCCTTGCCGTGCTGGGGAATTCCGCCGGGCCGTTGTCGCCGTCGGAGGTGCAGGCGAGACTGCGGGGTGACCTCGCGTACACGACCGTGGTGACCATCCTGACCCGGTTGCACGACAAAGGCATCGCCAGCCGCGAAAAGCACGGGCGCTCGTTCCGTTATCACGCCATCGACGACGAAGCCGGGATGGCGGCGCGGAAGATGGCGAAAGTACTCGACGGCGAGCCCGACCGGGGCAGCGTCCTGGCCCGGTTCGTCACGCGCCTGTCGAAGTCGGACGAAGCAACGCTTCGTGCGCTGCTCCACGGCGACGGCGAAGACCACGCCCGATGACACCGGACATCATGGTGCCACTGGTGCTGCCGCTGGCGGCCTGGCCGGTGGCGCGGTTCGTGGCGCCTCGGCTCCCACCGCGGACAGCGAGCCGGCTGCTCACCGGTTCCTGTCTCGTCCTCGCCGCGGGCAGCACCGCAGCTCTTGCCCTGCTTGCCCTGGCCGGGCTGCCCCAGGTCCCGTTCGTCGCCGCGGTCGGGCACCTGTCACCGCAAACCTTCCGTGAACAGGAAGGCGTCGGCATCCCCGTCTCGATCGCCGCCGGGATCGCGCTCGCCGCGCTGACCGTTCTGCTGGCCCGTACGGTCATCCGTTACCTGCGCTGGACACGGCGGCTCACGCGCGAACTCGACGCCCACGACGGTCACCGCGACGGCGAGGTGCTGGTGCTCGCCGGGGCCGAGCCGCTGGCGTTCGCCGCACCCGGACGAGGCGGCCGCATCGTGGTGTCCAGCGGCATGCTGGCCGCCCTCCACCCGGACGAACAGCGCGCGCTGCTGGCCCACGAACGCGCGCACCTGGCCTCGCGCCACCACCTGTTCCTCATGGCGCTGATGGCATCCACCACGCTCAACCCGTTGCTGCGCCCGCTCGCCACGGCCACCGGATTCGCCCTCGAACGCTGGGCCGACGAAACCGCCGCCCACCACGTCGGTGACCGAACCGTCGTCGCGCACGCGGTGGCCAAGGCCGCGCTCGCCGGCCAGCCCCAGCACGGCTTCGCCCTCGCCGCCACCAGCGGCCCGGTCCCCCGCCGCGTCTCCGCCCTGCTGAACAACCCCGCCGGGCACCAGACGCCGGCCCGCGTCCCCGCCGCCCTGCTGAGCGCGCTGGTCCTCGGCATCACCGTGCTTTCCGCGCAAACCGCCCTCGACAGCGCCGCGGACCTTCACGACGGCATCGAGCAGGCCCAGGGCGCGACCGCGAACCGTGTCGCCGCGGCCACCGATACCGGCCGGGCGGGACACCGGCCCCGCCCGCGCCAGGATCAGGCGAGACTGAAGTAGGCCAGGCAACCCAGGCCGGCGATGACGCAGTAGATCGCGAACGGGGTCAGCGTGCGATGATGCGCACCCAGTCCCGGCGGAAAAAGACCACCAACGCCACCGCCGTGGCCACATGCATGGCCACCAGCGTGTCCAGATACGGTGACCCCTTCGCGGACATGTCCAGATCCCGCGCCCAGCTCCCGCCGACCAATGCCGGCACCAGCACACTATGACCGAGGCTGGACACCGGAAACAGCTCGCTGACCCCCTGCAGCAGACCGACCACGATCATTTCCGGATACGTCAGAACCGACATCGACCCACTTCGACCCTTCGTCTCGGCGCCCGTCACGGGATCCCCGGTAAACGCCACCGCTTCCGGCCGCTACCCCGTATTCAACTACTACATCGACTGTAGAATTACGACAACACTGTAGTACCACACAGGCCCGCCACAGACCGCCACAGTCCTCGCCCTCCTACCGTGTGCTCGGCCAGGGGACCCACGCGCAGCCCGCGTGCGGCACAGGCGTCGAGGATCGGGTTGAGCGCGGCGAGCGCCGAGCGCCACGAGCCGGCGCTTGCGGCGTGATCGGAGTCGTGCAACAGGATGGTTCCGCCGCCGCGGAGATCCTTCAGCACGGTTCGCGTCACCGAAGCACCGGTGGCACGGCGAGTCCAGTCGTAGCCCCAGCAGGTCCACAACACCGGGGTGAGCCCGAGCCGCCGAGCGGCCAACAGCGACGCGCCACTGAACACTCCGTACGGCGCGCGAATCCATTGCGGACGGTGGTGCGACGCGTTCTCGATCACGTCGCAAGCCCGGGCCAGATCGTCGTGCACCCGGCGTGGGCCGTAACGCAGAAAGCAGCGGTGTTCTTAGGTCACATGCGGAGGATGATTGGCGGAGGCGAATGGGGAGATATTGTCCTTATTTGTACGGAAGGGGGACGTTGATGAATCGTAGGCGATCACGTGCAGTGGTGGCGCGGTTGGTCGATCAACTGCCGTTGATCGACTCCCCGTGGAGTGTCGACGATCTGTGCACCTGGCTCGCACGACAGCGGCGCCGCCCGATACTGCTACACGCCATGCGATGAGGATCAGCTCCGTGGCTGGATGGTGCGGCGGGTGGCGGCGATGGAGCCGAGCAGGGTCAGGGCCTCGGCGCTGGGTGTGCCCTGCACGGCGTGGTACACGATCAGCTGTTGTCCGGGTGCGCTCCGCACGTCAAATGCCTCGTAGGTCAGCGTCAGGCGCCCCACGTCCGGGTGCTGGAATTCCTTCGGCTCTCGGCTCTTGCCGCGCACGTCGTGCCGGTTCCACAGCTCTCGGAAGGGGGGACTGTGCCGGCTCAGCTCGTTCACCAGTTCTAGCAGACGTGGATTGCGGGCGTCGTATCCGGCAGCCACGCGTAAGTTGGCGACCGAGGCATGGGCCGCGCGCTGCCAGTCGGCGAAGAACTCGCGGCCCGCAGGATCGAGGAAGGCCATCCTGATCAGGTTGTCCGCCTCGGCGAAGCCTGAATGCAGTGCCTCGGCCAGTTGGTTGTGCGCCAGCAGATCCATTGTGCGGTTGACGACGTATGCCGGGGTCGCGGGCCATGCCTCCATGAGCCGCAGCAACTCGGGACTGACCTTTTCCCGGACGCCTGGATCGGGGCTCGGCGGTGTCAGCCCGGCCAGCCGGTACAGGTGGCTGCGGGCGTCGTCGTCCAGGCCCAGCGCCCGGCTGAGCGCGTCCAGCATCTGTGGCGAGGGATGGCGTTCGCGTCCTTGTTCCAGCCGGGCGTAGTAGTCCACACTCACCCCGGCTTGCACCGCGACCTCCTCGCGGCGCAAGCCGCTCACCCGGCGGTAGCCGGAACCTGCCAGTGTCGCCGGATCCGGCTGCACCTTCGCACGCTGCGCCTTCAAGAACGAACCCAATTCCTCGCCGACCACGCTTCAACTCTACGTCGGCACCGCGAATGGTTCCTGGGTGCGCGACACCCAGGAACACCGCGGTCTGGTTGGCCGGTACCAGACCCAACACCCTGGATGAGCGGCCTTACGAAACCACCGGCAGCCGCAGTCGACCAGCGAAACCGCAGGAGGAAGTTCATGTCCGAGGCCGGCTTCACCGGCAAGACCGCGATCGTCACCGGAACCGCGGACGGCAACAACGCCCGCGGCGCGTTCCTCCGGTGTCGCGAGGCCTTCCGGCGCATGGCCGGTAACGGTGTGGGCGCGATCGTGTGCACCACGTCCGAGGTGGCCACGATCGCAGGCGAGCTTCGTTACCAGCTCCCTACTCACCGCCCTCTGACGGACCGAAACGTCATGGGCGCACGCTGATGACACATTCGCGTGCGTCGTTCGTCGCCGCGTGCCTCGGCGCCTTCGTGGTCTATCTCGACGTGAGCGTGGTCAACGTTGCCACCACCGCGATCGGGCGCGATCTCGGCGGCGACCTCGTCACGCTGGAATGGGTGGTCAACGGATACACCCTGTCCTTCGGTGCCCTGCTGCTTACCGGGGGCACATTGAGCGATACCACCGGCGCCCGAAGGATGTTCCGACTGGGGATGGTGGTGTTTACGCTGTCCTCACTCGGATGCGCGCTCGCCCCGGCGCAACCGATCCTGATCCTCTCGCGGATCGCGCAGGGTGTCGGCGGCGCACTCGCCGTGCCGGCGACCCTTTCCGTCGTACGGGCGGCGTTCCCGGACGAGCACGCGCGCGCACGGGCGGTCGGCCTCTGGGCCGCACTCGGCGGCAGCCTCGCCCTCGCGGTCGGCCCGGTCGTGGGCGGCGTGCTCGTGGAACACCTCGGCTGGCGGGCCATCTTCCTGGTCAACGTGCCACTTGGCGGGACGGCGCTCACGCTGGCCCGAACCGGGTCCGGGACACCGGAGGGCGTCGCCCGCCGCCGGCTCGACCTGCCGGGACAGGCGCTGGCCGTCGCGGGCTTGGCCGCCCTTACCGCGGGCCTGGTCGAGGCGGGCACGCTGGGCTGGTCGGCGACACCCGTTGTGGGTTGCCTCGCGACCTTCGCGCTCAGCCTGGTGGCCTTCCTGCTCGTTGAACGGCGGAGCGCAGCGCCGATGCTGCCGCCCAACCTGTTCCGCCGCACCGGATTCTCCGCCGCGACCGCGGCCGGCACGCTCGTCAACTTCGCCTTCTACGGGCTGATCTTCGCCCTGAGCCTGTTCTTCCAGCACGCCTGGGCGCTTTCGCCCGCGACAACAGGGCTGGCGTTCCTGCCGCTGACCGCGAGCCTCGGTGTCAGCAACCTCGCCTCCGCACGCTTGAGCACCCGGAGGGACACGCGGACCGTGATCGTCGCGGGGTGCGCGGCGGCGATCATGGGTTGCGGTGGGAGCGCTGCGGTCGCAGGGCATCACTCGTACCCGGCGATCCTGCTCCCACTGCTCGTCGCGGGAGCGGGCATCGGGCTCGTCGTGCCCGCGGTGACCGCCGCGATGCTCAGTGCCGCCGGCCCGACTCAGGCCGGCATCGCGGCAGGTGCCTTCAACACGCTCCGCCAAGTCGGCGGGCTCGTCGGGGTCGCCGTGATGGGACTGCTCGGCGGTACCGGGGAAACGCTCGGATCGATCCAGGCATGCCTGCTCGCCGCCGCTGTCGCACTTGCGGCGGCTGGCGCCACCTCGGCCCTTCGATCTCGGTGACCCCGCCGAAGAAATGTTGGAATACCGGCTGAGAACGTGGCGCTTATCGACAAAATGGCCTCACGACGATGACGATGCGTTACTCGTAAACACTCGGTAAAAATCGTACCCCCGCTCACCGAAGACCGGATAACGCGGATCATGAATGGCTCGACCAGCGGTGATCCGATAGCTGGTGTGGATTGATGCTGGCGATCGTTAGCGCCGATGTGGTTTCTCTCGTTGGCCGAGTGCGTTCAACGATTCCAGTTCGAGCTGGCTGACGGACACCGGGCTGGCCCGATGCCGACGGGCACCGGGCTGAGGTGAACTCCTGGCGGAATACTACTGATCTTGGCAAGCCCCACAGACAGGAAAGGTCTGCGCATGTCCGTGCCAACTCCGTCCTCCGTCTTCTCGCTGGACCTGAGCGACGACCCGTCCACCACCTTGGAAGCCTTGACCTGGGCGCTGGCGGCCCTGATCGCCACCCTGGACGACGCCGCCACGAAGCCGCTGGCCGACGTCCTGGCGGCTAACCCGCAGCGCACCGCCGTGCTGGAAGCGGTCGGGCTGATACAGCGGGACGGGGACACACTGATTCTGCACCGGTCGTACCAGTACCCCGACGGCCCGACGAGCCGCAGCGCCGCGCAGGCGCGTCTGAGTTCGCTGCGCCAGGCGGTAGCGGCGGCTGCGGGGGACCAAGGCGAGGCTGGCGGCTGGGCGGACCAGGACGACGAGGTGCTGCGCAATCAGGGCCGCGCGTCCGCTGGCACCGGCCGCGCCGCCGCCAGCAAGGTCGTCCCCGCCCTGCCCGGTCTCGCGGACCGGCTGGACGCACCGGGCAGCCGCATTCTGGACGTCGGCACCGGCATCGCGGCGCTGGCCCTGGCACTGGCGGAGGCGTTTCCCCACGCCGAGATCGTCGGCATCGACGTCTTGGAGCGTGTGCTGGAACTGGCGCGCAGGGAACTGGCCGACGCTGGCACCGAGGCCGCCGGGCGCGTCACGCTGCGGCACGCCGATGTCGCGGACGTGGCGGAGCAAGCCGCCTACGACATGGTCTGGCTGCCCGCCCCCTTCCTGACAGAGGCCGCCCTGACCCAGGCCCTGCCACGGCTGATCGAGGCTCTGAAGCCGGGCGCCTGGATCGTCGTGGGCACCAACCCGGCGGCCCCCGACCCCTTGCGTCAGGCCGTCGCCGGCTGGCACGCCGTACGCAACGGCGGCAACGCCTACGACGCCGACCGGATCACGAAGACTCTCACCGCGTATGGCCTGCGGAATGAACAGGAATTCCCCACGGTGCCGGGTGGGCCCGTGCTAGTCGCGGCGCAGCGCGGCTGAAGGCGATGCTGCAGGAGACGACGCGTGCGGTGACCAGCCAGCCCTGGCCGAGGGCCGGGTCAACCTGCTCAGACCATATCCGCCCGTTTTTCGGCGAGTCGGGGAAGTGCCGCCAATCGCAGCAGATGCGATTGACCGCCGGGCACGTCGATCTCGAACGGTCACTCGGTCAGTTCCGAGGATCCCGCCGGCGCTCGGCTGGCGGCAGTGCTGTTTTCATCGCGTTGGCGAGGGCCTTCACATGCTCGGGTCCCTTGTCGAGAGCACGCGCAAGATGGCGGAGAACAAGGATGCGGTAGACGAGCCAACACAGTGAGGGCACGACAGTGCCGACGATGCCGAGGAGCCAAACCCCGAACAAGGCAACCTCCACCAGGCTACGCTGACTGCCGACTGGGCTCGGCGGACAGAACAACCTGGGTGGTAAGCGCTTGTTCAGGCGGCGTCATGGTCTGGTGAGAGTGGTGCCCAGCGCACGCTTCCCTCGATTCTTGTGTCCCCAGCGTCCAGCCGGAGTGCAGCGAACGATGTTCAACGTGAAGGGCGCCGACCCGGCGTTGACACGTTCTGACGGTCACGCCAGCCAGAGGACCATCAGCAGGTCGACGCGGATCCATGGCCTGCCGCTTGCTCAGCACGCGCTGTCCCATGTGGGAGTTGGGCGTGCATCTACGATGCGAACTCATGATCAAAGAATCGCGTGACGACGCGTCCTTGAGAAGGGCATCCGGCTCGGATGTCAAGGGGAGGATTGCGGGAGGATTGCGGGAAGTCCCAACATAGACAATTAATTGTCAATGTTGGGAACCGATCCTTTTCCGACACCACCGCCGGCGCGAGGCGACTGTGGATTTCCGAACCCGTGTGCACGGATGATCTGGGGTTTCGTTGGCGTGTGCAGGGGACTATGGAGTCGCGGGATTTAGCGAAGTCCTCTGTACTACGGTCACTTGCGCTCGAATTCGTGTGCACAACAGGGTGGCAGGGCTGAGGCGAAGTCGTTCCCGGACGCTGTGACCTGCTGAGATAGGTTGCGACACACCGATGTTTCGGTGTTGTGGGGCGGGCACGGCATGACCGCTGATCATGAAGATTTCCTACGCCTGTTCGACCTGGAGCCTTGCCGTGCCCGCTGTGCCATCGTCACCCATCACCGCCCTCGCCGTCCACGCGGACACGCTCAGCGCGCTCGATGACGCGTCCCCAGCACGGTCAGTACGCCAAATGGCTCGCGGCCTGGAACCTCGGCGAGGAAGCAGTGCGGACCTCTTTGGTCAATCCGGCCGGGCTTCCGCTAGGCAACTCCTGACGGTCAGTCCGGCACGGCTTCGGCAACGGCCGGCACCCGGAAGGCCGTGAACGCCGGCCGTTGCCGAAGCCTGAAGCCCAGCGACTCGTACAACCGGATGGCGTTGGTGTTGGCCGCCGCGGCGTGCAGGAACGGGATCTTACCCCGTTCCCGGATTCCCGCCGCCACGGCCAGCACCAGCCTTGTCGCCAGTCCCTGCCCGCGAAACGCCGCGTCGGTGCAGACCGCGCTGATTTCCGTCCAGCCCGGCGGGTGCAGCCGCTCCCCGGCCATCGCGATCAGCACACCGCCGCGCCGGATCCCCAGGTAGGTGCCCATCTCGACGGTGCGCCGCCGGAACGGGCCGGGCTTGGTCCGCTCGACCAGCGCGAGCATCTCCGGAACATCCGCCGCGGTCAGCCGAACCGCTTCCGGATCAGGCGCCGCCACTACCCCGGCATCGACCATCTGCACACCGGGAACCCGGTCCACCAGCTCCCAGCCCGGCGGTGGCGCGAGGCCTCCCCCCACCGAAACCGTCGCCCCGGGGCCGGCCAGCGCGGCAACGTCCGCCCATACCCGCTCGTCCGCTTCCGGTGAAACCGCAAGGAACGGCGCCACGTCGACCGCGTAACGCACGGCTTGGCCGTGGCGTTCGGCGAAGCGCGCGTGCGGCCCGGTCAGCGCGGCCCAGGCCGCGTTGTCCAGAACAGACACCATCATGCCTTCCATTCAGGGCCGGGAATGTGCCGCCTCAGCGCGGGCGCGATGTCGCTCTGGAACAGTTCGAGGGTTTCGCGGTGCTGCTTGTCCGTCAGCCCGTCGCCGTCGGCTTGGACGTGCAGCACCTGATGCCCGAACTGTTCGTGGTAGCGGAGCACCTTTTGGATGATCTGCTGGGGGCTGCCGATCAACGCCGAGCTGCGCTCGACGAAATCCTCGAGCGTGGGGAAGACGATGTCCAACCCGAGCGAACGTTGTAATGCCGACCGCGCCTCGAAGATCGGCCGGTACACCTCCCGGGCCTCCTGCGAGGTCTTGGCGGCGAAGAACCCGGCCGTCCCCGCGCCCACGATCGCCGTGGCCGGATCGTGCCCGTAGAAGTCCCACCGTTCCCGGTAGTACCGGATCAGCTCGGCATACGGGTCGATCGGGTTCGTCACATTCGCCGAGAACAGCGGGTCACCCCACTTGGCGGCCAGGTCCACCGATGCTGCGCCGAGCCGTTGCCCTTGCCGATGATCAGTTCCAGCCGCCCGCCCGAAAGGTGATCCAGCGTCGAGTAGTCCTCGAAGGCGCGCACCGGATCGAGAAGACTCAACGTGGTCACTGCCGTGAACAACCGGATCCTCGACGTCCGCGCGGCGATATGGCTCAGTACCACCGGTGGTGACGAAGAGATGAACGGCCGCTCATGCCGCTCCCCCACCCCGTACCCGTCGAACCCGAGTTCCTCGGCCAGCACGGCGTTGTCCACCACCCGCCGGAAACGCTCGGTCGTGGACGGCAGGACCCCGGACACCGGATCGGGGCCATGCGTGATCAGTGTGATGAGCAGGAACTTCACCGTTGCCTCCCTGGCGACACACGGTGCTCAACATTCCGGCCCTCCTCGGGATTTCACGTCCCATCCCGTGAGAAGCGCCGGCCGAATCGAAGTTCCGGTTGGGGAGCCGCCGAGCAAAACGTGTCGGACGAACATCCATAAGGAATTGTTTTCTCATCAGGTGAACACGGGAACACGACCGCGCCGGTGTGAGTTCGGTCAGTATGACTGTTACCTTCGCCGTCACCTGGGACTACCGGTGCCCGTTCGCTCGGAACGCGCACGAGCACATCCTGACCGGCCTCGCCGTGGGGGCCGACTGGCACGTCGATTACCTGCCGTTCTCCCTCGGCCAGGCGCACGTCGAAGAGGGGCAACCATCGGTGTGGGAGAAGCCTGAGCAGGACAGCGGGATTCTCGCACTGCAGGCAGGTCTCGTCGTGCGCGACGAATTCCCTGAGCGGTTCCCCGACGTACACCGCGCCCTGTTCTCGGCGCGCCATGACGAGGGTCGGCACCTCGAGGACCGCGCCGTGATCAAGCAAGTGCTGACCGCTCAAGGTGTGCCCGCGGCCGAGGTATTCGCCCGCATCGACTCCGGCACCGCTCTGGCACAGGTCCGCTCCGAGCACGAGCAGTACGCCGATTCCCACAACGTCTGGGGCGTGCCCACCTTCATCACCGGGCAGAAGGCGGTGTTCGTCCGGCTGATGAACCGCGCCCCGCTCGGCGCCGAACCGGAACCGTCGATCAGCACGATCGAACGAGTAGTCGACCTCAGCCGCCACTGGGTCGAACTCAACGAGTTCAAGCACACCTCCATCCCCCGCTGATCGATCATTCTACTGTGGACGCGCCAACACCGGTCGCGCGCGCCGGAGTCCACGCTTTCCGTGTTTGTCGATCAGCGCATCTCTGGCGTCGGCGACCTGGGTGGCGCGCTCGGTGAGGACCGTCGAGAACAACTGTTCCTTGTTTTCGAAGTGGTTGTAGATCGTGCGCGTCGACACCTCCGCCTCGGCCGCGATGACCTCGATGATCGCGGGCGAGGTACCCGACCTGGCCGGACACGCCCCGAGCCGTAGAGATCACCCCCTTCACTCGCGCAGTGAACCGATTTCCCACGAATTGGACCATTCAGCAAAGGCAACGACAGGATCGGCCGGAACATCCTGGTAATGATTTGACGTTTTTCTGAAGAAGTGGCCGCCTGGACTTCTCGAGTACCAAGGATCGGTGGCCGCGTGATCCCGGGCGTCAGGCCCGGAGGGTTCCTTGATCAGTTGGCGTCAGGAGTTCGTGTAGTGGACCGCCTCGTCGCCCTCGAGGAGGCGGCTGGATTCGCCGTTGGTTCCCCTCGGGATGTCGCCGGCGATGGTAACCCGGTGCAACAGCCGGGGCAGGTCGCCGTAGTCGTCGGCGGCGTAGTGCTGGGTGATGCGGTTGTCGAAGAGCACAAGGTCGCCGGGAGCCCACCGCCAGCGCACCACGTTCTCCGGCCTGGTCACGTATTCCTGCAGGATACGCAGGATGTCGGCGGATTCCGATGTGGACAGTCCGACGATGCTCCTGGCGAAGGCGCCGATGAACAGGCCGCGTTCACCGGTCTCCGGGTGGACGCGGACCACCGGGTGCGTGGTGCGGTACGTGCGGGAGGCGAAGGCGGTGCGGTATTCCGCGACCGCCTCGTTCGCGGGCGGCTGGAGGTAGTCGTAGTCGTTGGTGTGCACCGCCCACAGTCGATCGGTGAACTCGCGCAGGTGTCCGGGCAGGTCTTCGTAGGCGGCAGCGGAGTTGGCGATGAGGGTGTCGCCCCCGTAGGGCGGAACGACCAGACTCCGCAGGCTGGTGGCCTTGGGCGGGGCCGGCACGAACGTGACGTCGGTGTGCCACCGGTTGGATCGGACACCCTTTTCCCCGTCGACCGGCAGCACGTGCGGCTGCCCGGGCACGGACGGCACGGTCGGATGTGCGCCGGTGAGGTCGCCGAAATGCGCGGCGAAGCGGGTATGGTCGGCATCGGAAAGGTCCTGGCCCCGGAAGAACAGGGCCTTGTGCGCGAGCAGCGCGGCGCCGAGTTCGGCCACGAGGTCCGCCGGGAGAGCGGCGGCCAGGTCGATGCCGGTGACTTCGGCACCGATGCGCCCGCCGATCCTGCGGACCTCGATACCGGTATTGATCGCGGTCATGGAATTCCTCCCTTGGGCGGTGTCCGTCACAGCACGTGCCCGTCCAGTCAGCCACGTCCCAGGACGACTCGATGATGCTTTTCTTCACCCTGAAAGAAAACTGTCGCCGGTTACGGCCCAGTATGTGGACGCGGCTTGTTCTCCCCTGACCGGGCACGACCCGCATACACCATCCCCGTGGGGCTTTCCAGACGTTGAGAAGAAAGGGATTGCCGAGAGACTTCGCACGCCGATGCCGGTTAGCCTCCAGTCATGACAGCGCGACCGGAGGCAGACGGAGGGCAAATGGCTGTGGCGGCTGAGATTCCTGGTTACGCCCCAGGAACCTGGGACATCGATCCGGTTCACTCCGATGTGTCCTTCGTCGTGCGTCACCTCGGACTGACCCGTTTCCGCCGGAGCGTGGAAAAATACCGGGGAGAGATCGTGACGGGCACTTCCCCCCTCGACTCCTCCGTCGTCGCCTCGGTCGATCTGACCTCCTTGGACACCGGGCTCGAAACGTTCAACCGGCATCTGGCCGGGCCGGATTTCCTCGATCTCCAGAACCACCCCACCGCCGAGTTCTCCTCGACCGGCCTGCATGCCTCGGGGCAGGACTTCGCCCTCGATGGCGAACTCACCATCCGCGGTATCACCAAACCGGTGACCTTCGCCTTGCAGCTGCACGGGTTCGGCGAGGGCATCAAGGGCGAGTCCAAGGTGTCCTTCTCCGCGTCCACCACCATCCGCAGGAGCGACTTCGGGATCACCTTCGATGCCCGGCTCGGCAACGGGCGGCTCATCGTCGGTCAAGACGTGCAACTCCTGCTGGAGATCGAAGCCGTGCTGCGCGAAACAGCCACCGGCTGATCAGCCCTGGGGGTCGACCTTCGCGAGCGCCTCGGCGATCAGCTCACGGGACCGGCTACGCAGATCGAAGTCAGTCAGCATGTCCTGGACCATCACTTCGGTAGCCCCGGTAGCGCGGACGATCGGTTCCAGCTGCGCCCTCAACGAGTCCGGCGTGCCGGAGATCTGCGGTGGTATCACGGACCCCTCCACCGTACTCGGTTGTCCTTTGTGGACGTCGTCGAGCTCCGCCGTCGCCTGGGCGAGAGTGGGGATCGGCCGATCACGTCCCCCGGCACGCAACGCTCGAGCGGGCCAGGTCAGCCGGTGCGCGAGCTCCTCGTCGTCCGCCGCGACGATGTTCAGTGCCAGCACGGGTCGTGAAACCCGGGCGCCGAACGGCGTCTCGACGAAGCTCTGCCGGTACCGAGTCAGCGCGGAGCGCGCCATCGCGGGGTTGATATGCCCGCCGAACACATAACCGATCCCCAGCCTTCCCGCCAACCCCGCGCTGTTACCGGAGGATCCGAGCAGCCAGATCTCGGGAGTGCCCTCGATCCCATGGGTGAGGTCGATCCGCGCGAACGGATGCCCCGGGTCGAAGGCACGGTGGTAGTAGCCGACGATCTCCTCGACCTGGTCGGCGAAGTCGTCCACCTGCCGTGAGGTGCGATCACGGAGAAGCGCGTAGTCGATCAGCGGTGTCGCCGTCGAGCGACCGAGACCGAGGTCTATGCGCCCGGGCGCGAATGCCTCCAGCATCAGGAGGCGCTCAGCGACGCTGTAGGGGCTGTAATGGTTCAGCAGGACCGCCCCTGATCCGACGCGTATCCGCGACGTGTTCTGGGAGGCCACAGCGATGAGCGGTACCGGATCCTGGGCGGCGTACCCGGTGCTGTGATGGTGCTCGGCGTACCAGATCCGGTGATAGCCCAGGCTCTCGGCTTCCTGGGCCGCCTCGATGGCGTGCGCGAGCGCCGCTTGCTTGCTTGACCCCGGGGCCACGGGAGCCAACTCCACAAGGGAATACCTCATGGCACGAGCCCTGCACCATGTTCGGCGAACACGCGGGTCCTCCTCCAACCAGAACTGGGGGCTATCCCCACTTCTGGTCCGACACTAGGCACGCGCTCGCCACTTCACAAGTACGCCAGGCGCCTGACTGTCGAATTTGGACACGACGGTCGCGGAACGCCTGCCCCGAGGAAGCTCAGTCGCCGCCGAGGGCCGACGCTTCTCGAATGCCGTCGGTCAGCACAGCGAGGAGCCGGCCCGCCTGAGCACGTTTGTCGCCGGCATGCTGAGTCGCCCAGGCTATTCCGAGCACGTGGGCGAACAGATCGTCAGCCCTGACATCACGGCGCAGCTCCCCCGCGTCCTGCGCCCGCGTGAGCAACCGGGTGGCCGAGACGCGCATACCCGCACACGACGCGTACAGCGCCGAACTCTCGTCGCGCATCGCCGACTCCAGCGGCTCCGGCAGGCCGAGCAACGACTGCGTGTAATCGAGAAACTCCGTGAGCCACAGCGTGAAGGCTTCACCCGGCGGCTCTACGCGCAACAAATCTTGCGCCCTGCGTCCGAGTTCGTCGTGCAGGTCGCGGAGGACGACCTCCAGGATCGCTTCCCGAGTCGGAAAGTTGCGGTACATCGTCGCGTTGCCCACGCCGGCTTCCCGCGCGATGGTGTCGAGGGGCGCGTCCACCCCCTGCGCGGTGAAGACCCGCATCGCGGCCTCGACCAGACGCTCACGGTTACGCCGCGCATCGGTACGGCGCGGCGGGCTCGTCGGTGTTCGCGTCACGGTTGGCGTCCCCACATCTCACATCTTGGACGACGTCAGTCTATCCGGACCCGTCCCATAGACTCCCCAAGCAATGTGGGGACACTCCCCAGTTGTGGCATTCCGCGGCCCTGTTCGGGTCAGGCGCTCGGCAGCCCGGTCGGCGCGCCCTGATGAAGGAGCAATGTTCCGATGCCAGCATCGAAGATGGCGCGCTGGAGCGCCATGGTGGTCGGCGTGGTCGCCCTGACCACGACAACCGTGGCCTGTGCGTCCTCGAGCGAAGGGACGGGCGGCGGGAGCAGCGAGCCCGTCCACGGCGGGGAGTTGACCTACCTGGTCGATCAGGCACAGCTCACCCTGGATCCGGGCGTGAGCCCGGCCGAGGTCACCGGGCTGATCGACCGCAACATCTTCGACTCACTGGTGGTGCAGGCGGGGCCGTCGACCTTCCAGCCGTGGCTGGCGACGAAGTGGACGATCTCCGCGGACGGGCTGGAGTACACCTTCGATCTCAAGCCAGGGGTGAAGTTCAGCGACGGCACCCCGTTCGACGCGGGCGCGGTCAAGGCGACGCTGGACCACATCGTGCAGCCGGAGACCAAGTCCCAGTACGCCGCTTCTCTCATCGCCCCGTACAAGAGTTCCACGGTGATCGACGCCTCCACCATCAAGATCACGTTGTCCAAGCCATTCCGGCCGCTCCTCCAGGCGCTCTCCACGCCGTTTCTGGGGATCCAGAGCTCGAAGGCCTTGGCGGTGCCCGCAACCGACTACAAGCCCGTCGGTACCGGGCCTTACACGTTCGTTTCCTGGACCCAGCAAAAGGATGTCAAACTCACTCGCAACCCCGACTACGCCTCGCCACCGTCGAACGCGCCTCACACCGGCTCGGCCTACCTGGAGACGCTGAACTTCAACTACGTCGCCGAGGACACCACCCGGTACGGCGCCCTGACCAGCGGACAGGCCCAAGGGATCGACGGCCTGCCCCCGATCCGCGTCAAGACGGTGCAGTCCAATCCGAAGCTGGAGGTGCTCAAGGGCGACATTCCCGGCGCCGACTACAGCATCTTCTTCAACGTCAAGAGCCCGCTGACCAGTGACCCGCTGGTCCGGCAGGCGTTCCAGGCCGCGATCGACATGCCGGCACTGGTGCAAAGCATCTACTTCGGTCAATACGCGACGGCCAAGAACGTCCTGGCGCCCTCCACCGCCGACTACGACCCCGAAGCGGAGAAGTCCCTGCAGGCCTATGACCTCGCCAAGGCCAGGCAACTCCTCGATCAGGCGGGATGGGCCAGCACGAACGCGGACGGATACCGAACCAAGGACGGCAAGGAGTTGAAGCTCGTCTGGCCGTCTTTCGCACTGCTCAACAGAGACCAGCGGGACGTGCTCGGGCAGGGTATCCAGGCGAAGGCGAAGGAAGTCGGCATCCGTGTCGAGCGTCCGAACCTCGACGAAGGCGCGTACTCCGACGCCGTACTGAACGGCGGCTATGACCTCCTGGACGTCAGCAACACCCGGGCCGATCCCGACATCTTGCGCTTCACTTTCGCCTCCGATGCCACTTTCTCCAAGGGCGGCGCCAACATCTCGCTGGCGAACTCGCCGGAACTGGACGGCTGGATCAACGAGGGAGCGGCGACCTCGGACGCGGCCGTCGCCAAGAGCGATTACGCCAAGGCCCAGGCCTACGTCCTCAAAAATGCCTACGTGCTGCCGGCTTATGTCGCGCCATACCTGGTGGGAGCGTCGGCGAAGCTGCGTGGCGTCACCTTCGACGCTCAGGGATTCCCGCAGTTCTACGGCGCCTGGATGACCAGGTGAGGGCGCATCTGCCGCCCTCGGCGCGATGGTGGCTGCGCCGCCTGATGCTCGGGATCTTCGTGATCTGGGGCGCGGCCACCTTGGCGTTCATCGGACTGCACCTGCTCCATGGCGATCCCGCCCGGGTGATCGCCGGGGGTGGCGGGATGATCAGCGGCTCCTCCGTCCGGCTGCTGGCCCAGATCAACCGGGAGTACGGATTCGACCAGCCACTCCCGGTCCAGTACGGGCGGTTCCTCGGCCACCTCCTGCACGGACAACTGGGCACGTCCTACCAGCTGAACCAGCCGGTGAGCTCAGTCATCTTCACGCAGCTGTGGTCCACGGTTTCCGTGGCGCTGGGGGCGGCCGTGCTCGGGTTCGCCCTGGCGCTGGTCCTCGCCCTGAGCAGCGCGGGCAGGCCCAAGACCCGGGCATTGCTCTCCACGCTGGAACTGGTGGCCGTGTCGACCCCGAGCTTCTGGGTGGGCATCCTGCTGCTCGCCGCGTTCTCCTTCCGGCTGCAGTGGTTTCCGGTGCTGGGCAACGAAGGGGCGCGCTCGCTGGTGCTGCCCTGGGTCACCCTCGCTCTGCCCATCGCCGGCACCCTCGCCCTGGTGATGCGCGACGGGCTCGAGCGGGCGCTCGATCAGCCCTTCGCGACGACCGTGCGCGCTCGCGGCGCGACATCGGCCCGGCTCAAGCTGCGTCACGCCCTCAGACACGCGCTGCTGCCCGTTCTGACCCTGTCAGGATGGACACTCGGCAGCCTGCTCGGCGGTGTGGTCGTGGTGGAGACGGTTTTCGCGCGGGCGGGGATCGGTCAGGTCGCGGTCACGGCGGTCAACGGCCGCGACCTGCCGGTGGTGACCGGTGTGGTCCTTCTCGCCACCGTCGCCTTCGTGGTCATCAACACCGGGGTCGACGTGCTCTACCGGTTCGTCGACCCGCGGCTGAGGACGGTTCCGCAATGACGGCGTTGACGCGTGGGGACCTGCCTCCTGAGCTTGCGCCGATCAGCATCAGCCGGAGACGGCGCTCGCCGCGCGGAGCGCTGCGGCCCGGACTGGCCGTCGTCGTACTCTACTTGTCACTGATCTGCCTGGTCTCACTGTTCCCCGGCCTCTTCGCGAGCAACCCTGGCGGCATCGATCCGGTGAACGCGTTGCAGGGCCCCAGCGCGGCGCATGTCTTCGGTACCGACCAACTCGGACACGACATCTTCGCCCGGGTCGTCTACGGTGCCCGCGCCTCGCTGACACTCGGGCTCGGCGCGACGGCACTCGCCGCGATCGCGGGCGTCGTCTGGGGCCTGGCGGCCGGACTGGGCGGGCGGATCGCCGACGAGGCCGCGATGAGGCTCGCGGACATCTTCATGTCCGTGCCGCCCACCCTCATGGCGCTGCTGATCGTCGCCATCGGCGGGGCCGGCGGGGTCAGTGTCGCCGTCGCCATCGCCGTGGCCCTGTCCCCGGGATTCGCCCGCGTGGTCCGCGTGCAGACCCTCGTCGTCTCCCGTGCCGGTTACGTGCAAGCGGCCACGATTGCCGGGCTGCCACGCCACAGCGTGCTCGTCCGCCACATCGTGCCCAACGTCCTGCCGGCGATGCTGGTACTGGCCACCATGAACGTGGGCCAATCGATCATCGCCGGAGCCTCGCTGAGCTTCCTCGGGCTCGGTCCCGAACCCTCCTCCGACGAATGGGGCTCGATGTTGTCGCAGGCTCGTGACTACCTTTCCGACGCCTGGGCACCGGCCGTGTTTCCCGGCCTCGCCATCACACTGACCGTGATCAGCATCGGCGTGCTCGGCCGGGAGCTCCAGACCCGCTTCGAAGGAAGGGGCCTCCGATGAGCCCACGCCTGGACGACGCGCTGTTGACCGCACGAAACCTGTCGGTCCGCTTCACCATCGGCCGAGGTGTGGTCGAGGCGGTGCGCGGCGTGGACCTCGCGCTGCCGGCGGGCCAGTGCCTAGCGGTCGTGGGCGAGTCGGGGTCGGGCAAGAGCGTCATGGCTCGATCCCTGGTGGGGCTGGCCGGGCACACCGCGACCGTGAACGCCACGGAACTGACCTTCGAGGGACAGCGGTTGCTGGACAACAGCGAGCGGCAGTGGCGCCGGCTGCGCGGGGCGCGCGTCGGTTTCGTCATGCAGGATGCGCTGACCTCGCTGGATCCTCTGCGCCGGGTCGAAGACGAGGTCGCCGAACCCCTCACCGTGCACGGCCTGCTCGGCCGGCGTGGTCTCCGCGACCGGGTCATCTCCCTGCTGGCCGACGCGGGCATCCCCGATCCCGCGCAGCGGGCCCGCCAGTATCCCCACGAGCTCTCCGGTGGCCTGCAGCAGCGCGCCCTGATCGCCTCGGCCATCGCCGCCAGCCCGTCGCTGGTCATCGCCGACGAGCCGACCACCGCGCTCGACGTCACGATCCAGGCACAGGTGCTCGACCTGCTGGCGGCCAAACGTGACGCCGGCACCGCCGTGCTGCTGATCAGCCACGATCTCACCGTGGTGGCACGGATGGCCGACCAGATCGCCGTCATGTATGCCGGACTTGTCGTCGAACAGGGCCCGGCCGAGCAGGTCCTGGGCAGCCCCACCCATCCCTACACCCGCGACCTGCTGGCCGCCGCGCCGTCCTTCGGCAGGAGGGTCCGTCCCACCGGTGCCGCCCTGGCGCCACCGGCCGCCGGACCGGGCTGTCCTTACCAGACCCGCTGCCCGCTGGCCGACGACTTGTGTCGTTCCGAGTTGCCGCCCCTCACCGGCACCGCATCACGGGCCGGAGGAGTGCGGTGCTGGCATCCCCTGAAGACCGACGCCGGCCTGGCCGATCACCCCGTCGTCACCAGACCGGCACCGGCCACCGGTCGCACGGTCCTCGAGGCCGACACGATTTCCCAGCGTTTCCGCTCCCCCGACGGCAGCTGGCGCACTGCCGTCGATGAGGTCTCCTTCTCGCTGCGGGAAGGCGAGGCGCTCGGCGTCCTCGGCGAGTCCGGGTCCGGCAAGACCACGACGGCCCAGATCGTGCTCGGCATGCTCACCCCCGCCAGCGGGGAGGTGCGGCTCGACGGCTCTCCGTGGTCTTCACTGCGCGAGAACCAACGACGGTCGCGCCGGTCCCGCATCCAGCTCGTGCCACAGGATCCCCTCAGCTCGTTCGACCCACGATTCACCGTCGAGCGCATCATCGGGGAAGGGCTCGGCCATCCCGGACGACGAGGAGCCTCCGCCAACCGGTCCCGCATCGTCGAACTGCTGCACCGGGTGGGGCTCGACGACGCCATCTTGGACCGGCGCGGCATGCAGCTCTCCGGCGGGCAACGTCAACGCGTGGCCATCGCCAGGGCCCTCGGGCCGGAGCCGGAGATCCTGGTCTGCGACGAACCCGTCTCCGCACTGGATGTCACGATCCAAGCGCAGATCCTCGACCTGTTCACCACCCTGCGCCGCGACCTCGGCGTCGCGCTGCTGTTCATCTCCCACGACCTCGGCGTCATCCACCAGGTCTGCGACCGTGCCCTGGTGATGAAGGACGGCGCGATTGTCGAACACGGGGCCGTCTCCGACGTCCTGCGATCACCCAAGCACCCCTACACGCGAACGCTCCTCGCGGCTCTCGACCCGACCCACCCACCGGCCGGCCCGACCTTGGGTCCGCGCCAGGCCTTCACCTCAACCGAAGGATGACCGAAATGACAAAAGAAACGACACCGCCCGCAGCGCCCAAATGGACTTCGGAGGCCATGAACACGCCCGAGAACACCGACGAAATGGCCCGCCGCATCCGGACCGCCCTGAACGTCGACTTCGAGATGTACCACAGCGTGCATCACACCCTCTTCGCGGCCGTCATCGAGGTGGCGATCGCCCCGTGGGAGCAGCCCACCGACCAGCACGAATACACCGTCCTGGACCACGACACGGTCGCCGGGGAGGGCAACTACGGCGCATTCCTGCGTCGCACGATCCCGGACCTCGCCATCGCCGGCACCGCCACCGCGCGGTCCGCCGACACGATCGTCGCCGACTACACGATCATCGGCACGCTGCCCGACGGCCCCCTACACCTGCACACCGAGGCGACCCTCAACGTCGAGAACGGCAAGGTCGTGCGCTACCTCGTCCGCCACCACGCGGCCGAGTGGCAACGCTTCCTCGCGGCAACCGGCAACCCGTACGAGGGTGGCGGGATCCCCTCGGCCGAACTGGACAAGACCGACGTCGTCAACGGAGACGCCTGATGACGCTCCGTATCAGTGCTGCAGAACGGAAAGCGATCCGGGAACTGCTGGAATTTCCACTCCTGGCAAGCATCTACGGACGGCGATCACGCCGGTTCCCGGTAGGCGGAGAGGTACCGGCCGGTGAACTTGCCTTCCGCAGCAACAAGAAGCCCCAACCGCTCAGCGAACTCGAGCGAGCGCTCGTGCTCGCGACGGTAACCGGGGTCACCGGCTGGAACTTCGGCATAACCCATCATCCCGGCTACGCGCCGGCGTTTCCGAACTATCCAGGTTCAGCCGGCGGACGGACCTTCCCTTCGGCAGCAGGCTTTCACACAACCGAATTCTTCTTCACCGACGACTCCGGCACCTACTTTCTGTCCACTCGCGACGAAGCACCTGCGGTGGAGGTGGACGACGGGAAGGTCGACATCGACGCCTGGCTCGAGACCACGTCCGCGCGCTACCGGAAGCTGTCGTCGTCGCGCATCCATCTCCCCCGGCAAGAGCCGTATCTCGAGGGCCACAACACCTGGATCGCCAACCATCCGGGCTCTTTGCTGGTGATTCCGGTGGCAGACCTGGCACAGCACCTCATCGCCAACCTGGCTTTCTTCCTGCAGAACGGTTACGCCGTCTATGACGACGTCCATGACCGCCCGATTCCCGGCGTGGAGACCTTTACCGACCTCCGGCACGCCGGCGATCCCTTCCCCCTCTCGTTCGCCGAGCAGTACACCCTGGCGGAAGCCAGCGCCGAACTCATCACCAGCGTCTACAACGGCCACCTCCTCCTGGGGGCAATGGGACTCGGAGGCTGGACCTTCGATGGCATCGATCGTCTCTCGATCCTCGGGGCCTCAGGCGATCCGGAGGTTCCTGGCCTGGAATTTCACGTCGAGCACGACGACCGCTGGACGTTGCCCAACCCCACCGGCCTGCCCGGCGTGTTCGAAACACTGTCCCGTCCACACGTCCGTGACGCCGACGACGCGGTCGAGAGGTTCGCCCAGCGGAAATTCGGCAGGGGCGGGCCACTGAATGCGCAGACCCCAGGCCCGTGGAAAGACAACGCCAGGGTACGAGGTTCGGCCGCACCCTACGATGCCCGTTTCCTCGAACGGCTGGCGCTCCAGGTGCGCTACATCGATGACGTTTTCGGCAAAATACCCGGCACGGTCCCCACTGTCCATATCCTCAACTACTTACAGGCGCAGCACATCGACACGGACTTCTACGACCACCACTTCGCTCCCGGCGCGTACCTGTCGACCCATCGCGATCACCAAGGGAACTGGCATTAATCCGCTTGGTTCACCGGCCAGGGGGAGAGGCTTTCGCCGCCTGGCGTCCAACGGTACCCTCGGCTCATCCGCTCTCGAACCTCAACTTCCGGCGCTCCACCACCAATGGGAGAGATTCAGAAGCACCTGTCGGAGATCTACGGGGTGGAGGTGTCGCGTGAGCTGATCTCGAAGATCACCGACAAGGTTCTTGGTGAGATGACTGAATGGTCTTCGCGGCCACTGGAACGCGTGTATCCGATTCTGCTGATTGACGCGATTCATGCGAAGATCCGGGAGGGTCAGGTCGCGAACCGGCCGATTTAGGTGGTGGTCGGCGTCAACCTTGCTGGTGAGCGTGACGTGCTGGGCCTGTGGGCGGGCACCGGTGGTGAGGGGGCCAAGCACTGGGCCGGGGTGCTGGCCGAGCTGCGTAACCGCGGGATCGAGGACGTCCTGATCGTGTGTTGCGATGGGCTGAAAGGCCTGCCCGAGGCGATCAACGGTGCCTGGCCGCTGGCGCTCTACCTGTTGTCCGGGTTGACTATCCGGTTATGCGCTCGCCGTAGAAATATCCAGCCGGTTCGGGCGGGCCCGGGCCCAGGCAGGCGGCGGGCTGATAGCACGATGACGGAAAACTGCTACGGTCGGTGGATTCCTGGAAACGACGTATGCGGCCGTGGCGGCCCTGCTGACCGGGATCGCGCCGCGTTGGAGGCCGATCTCACCGCTGGGACGACCGGCGACTGGCGGCCCGACGATCCCGCAGGAGGCATCAGTGACGGATCACGACGACCTTCCCGCGCCGCGGGTAGGCCTGGTCATAACGCATTTCCTGACTGTGCGCGATGTCGCGGTCTCGCGCGAGTTCTACGCCGGCATCTTCGGCGGGCAGGTCGTGCTCGCCGAGAATCCCGCTATCGTCCGGATCGCCAACAGTTGGATCATCTTGAACCCCGGCGGCGGGCCTACCCCGGACAAACCGGACGTCGTGCTCACTCCGCCCCGGCCCGGCGACCCGGTATCGGCGTTCCTCAACGTCCGTGTGGCCGACATCGCGGCGTTCTATGCCGACGCCCGCGCGAAAGGCGCGGAATTCCTCACCGAACCCATCGACCGCAAAGCCGAATTGCGGTGCTACCTCCGCGACCCGGACGGCTATCTCATCGAAATCGGCCAGGCCACCGGCATGCTGCACGGCGTTTTCGCCGACCGCTCCCCGACAGCCGACTAGGTCGTCGGGAGACTGTAACTTCAACGTCGTAATTGCGCCGGAGTCCGCAACCCGAACCCGCGACAGGTAACCCCGCAGCGGGTAGCCCCATGCTCGCTGCCACACCCACTGGCGAACACCGTCAGGTCAGGTAGCCATAGGACCATCCGAACTGCGCCGACTCACCGTGGTTCACCGCTGCCCCGAACTGCGCGAGGCAATCCTGTTCCCGGCCCGAAGCATGGGATTGGACGTCGAATCCGGACTGGTCGAGCTGCTGCTGCGGGATCTGGGCACCACCACGACCGACGACGCCTCCGGCGGGCAAGCAGTTCCCGATCCCGTAACGCCGCGGCGATCCGGTCGGACACGCTTTCCAGGCGTCGATAGGTCCACGCCTGCTCGGCGATCGCCACCGCCTCGGGTATGCGTGAACCGACCGCTCTGATCAGCTCCGGAATCCCGTGGGACGCCGCATACTCCACTTCTGGTCCACAAAGGACACTACCCTCGGTCGACTCCGATCCCCTGTCACCTACCGCGCACCGTGCCCGGTCAGGGCGACGGTGCGCGGCACCGCCTCGATTGTCCGGCTGCCGGCGCGCTAATGGCTCTGTGGGAACGCCGACCCACGGCCGGCCGTCCGCGCCTGCGCGATGGCCGTCGCGCTCGGCGGGGTCCGGGTGAACTCGTCGTGTCCCACATTGGTGGCCTGCCATTCGGCGGCCGCGGTGCTGCTCGTGGTCAGCAACCACTGGGTGACGATTTCCGGCTGGGCACCGGCGAAGTACTGGCCACTCCACGTGGCCGTGGAATGCGCGTTGAGCTTGGAATTATAGAAGGTCACCGTCCAACCGACCGAAACGCCGTCGCCCGCGGGCGGCGCCGAGTCGAACCGCCCGGTGAGGACGTAGTAGTCCGTGGCCTCGCCGACAGCCGAGTAGTAGTTCCCGCTGAGCATGCCGTCCGCGGTCGCGGTCAGCTTCATCTTCGAGCCGAGTTCGTTGTACCAGACGCCGGTGAGTTCGTCGGCCAGATCGTTCGGTGCCGCATGCGCGGCGGTGACGGTCGTCGCGTGCTGGGCCGGCGATGACACAGCCAGCGCGCTCGCGGACGCGCCGGCTCCGGTGAGCAGTACCGCGAAGGTGATCACGAGTGTCTTGCGTAACCTGGTCACAGCCAATTCCCCTTCATTCCTTGATTGACAAAATCCAAAGTGGACAACGTGCCTGCCTGCTCACCAGGACAGGGGGCATCGCGGCGGCTTCGCAAAGCAGCGAAAGTCAGCCGAATTCACACCTTCGGTTGAAAAATCCCCAGTTCGCCCCCCCGAATCCCTCGTGCGACAGTCGATCATTAAGCCTTTTGGGACCGTCGATCAATTTCACAACGGAGCCCGTCCCCCGGCATTCAATCGGAGGTTACAACGGGAAAATATGGTTGGCAACCTCCTTCGGCACGGGATAAAGTCGATGATAAGGGGTGATCTGGGGGTGGGGGATGCACAGGCTCGCGCCGAGGTACCGGTGGTTCACCGGTACGCAGCACAATCCGTTGTGGTGGCCGGAAACCGTGGGCGACCCGCGGCACGGATCGGCCTGGGCACTCGGTTCCCGGCAGGACGGCGACGGGCAGAGCTTCGTCGGCGCGGACCCCGGTCCGGCCGTCTGGATACGGCGTGGTTCCACGGGGGTGACACCCGCGCGCATGGACGCGGTGGTCGTGTGCGCGGCCGTCCGGCGCGGGGTGCCGCAGGACCAGGCGACGATCGCCGCCGCCCGCGCGGCCGCCGGCGATCAGCTGGTCATCGCGGCCAACGGATACACCACACCGCTTCTGGGCGTCGGTGATGACGCGGAGATCGGCGGATTGCTGCACGCCGTCGGGGAGGCCGCCGACGCGGCCGGAGCGGTGCCGGTGGTGCTGCACTGCCCCGCGGGCGATCCGCTGTTGCGCGTGTTGCCGCGCCTGGGTTACCTCGTCGGCATCACCGATCTGTACGCCAGTATCGCATTGCCCGGTGCCGACCTGGCCGATCTGCTGGCCACCCTCCCGGCCAAGCGGCGCACCACCATCCGCCGGGAACTGCGCGCGCCCTCCCCCGGTGCCGGCCGGATCGTGGCTGGTGCGGCGGCCGAACCGTTCATCGACCCGGCGGCCGAGTTGGTGGCGGCCGCTTACCGCGCTCGCGGCCAGTCCATCGAACCGGCCGCCGTGGCCGGAAACTACCGGCGGCTGCTCGCCGCTTTCGGCGCGGATTTCCTGCTCAGCATGGTGTTTGCCGATGACCGGCTATTGGCCTCCACCTGCGTGCTCACCGCCCGAGACACCGCGATGAGCTACAGCGCGGGTTTTCGGCTGCCTGAAGCGAAAACGGTCGCGGGCTATTTCAACGCCGCCTACTACCTGCCGATCAAGCACTGCTACGACACCGGGCGGACCACATTGCTGCTCGGTCCCGGCACCCTCGAGGCCAAACGCCTGCGCGGTGCGCGATTCGGCCCGCTCTATTCAGCGGTGCCCCGAAGTTGTGCGCCGCTGGCCGCATTGCTGACCCGGACCGACGCCTGGCACCGCCGCAGATTGGCCGAACTGCCCCTCGCCACGGCGCAGCACCCGGACTCGTGATCAATCGCTGAGCGCCGGCACCAGCCGGACCAGCAGGAGGCCACAGCCGAGCAGGCCGAGGCCCAGCAGTGCCCAGCCGGTGAAGCCGAGATCGAGACAGAGTGCGCCGAGCAGCACCGGCGCGATCGCCTTGACCAGTCCCCGCCCCAGGCCGAACACGGCTTGGTACTGGCCTTGGGACCGCTCGTCGGCCAAGTCGAAACTCAGCGTGAACGAGGACGCCGTCTGCCACAGCTCGCCGGCGGACTGCACCACGACGCCGACAAAAAGCAGCACCACCAGCACCACGGACGGCCCGGACAGGAACGCGGTAAGGCCGAAAATCAGGCAGCTCATCAGGAAGGTCGCGCCGGCCCGCAGTCCGATCCGCGCCGCCGCCCGCGCGCTGTCCGCCTGGCGGCTCGCGGCGACCTGGAACAGGATTACCACCATGGTGTTCACCACGATCAACGCGGAGGCCAACCAGGCCGGTACCCCTGGCAGCCGAAGAACCCACAGCGGAAGCAGCACGGCCAGCACGTCGAAGTGCAAGCTGAGCAGGCCGTGCAGTGCGGTGACCGCCAAATACCGGCCGTCCCGCAGGGCCGTCGGTGACCAGGCCCGCCGCGGCGGGCCGGTGGCGGCCCGGACCGCGACCGGCAACCGCCGCACCAGCACCCCGCCGGCCGCGACGAACGCCGCGACCGCGCACATCATCACCGTGTAGGACAGTCGGGTGTCCACCGCGATCGCGGCGGCGGCACAGGCCGCGCCGAACGTCACGCCGAGATTCGCCACCGACCGCAGATAGGCCCGTACCCGCGTCCGTTCCGCGCCACCGACCTGGGCTATCAAAGCGCCGATCGCCACGTTCGCGCCGCGGTCGGTGATCATCACCAGCGCGGTGATCACCATCAGCGCGGGGAAGGCGGAGGTGGTCACGAACAGCACCGTGGCCAGTGCCCGGCACAGCAGCATCAGGGTGGCCATCGGCCGCGCGCCCACCCGGTCGGCGAGTTGCCCGATGGGCAGCGCGCCGAACAGGCCGGCGAAACCCGCCACGGACAGGGCCAGCGAGGTGTGGCCGCTGTTCAGGTGCGCCGAGCGGACCAAAAACAGCGCGAGCCCGCCGGTCAACTGGCCGGTGCCGGTGGTGTTCACCAGCACGGCGATGGTCAGCGGCCGGATCCCGGGCACCTCGGGACCTGCCAGTGCCCGGGGAAGCCGCCGGCTACGGCCTGCCGGAGACCGGCGCGAAATGGACGTCAAGGGTTCCCGCCAACCGGTCGGCGGCCGCGACCGCCGCGGCCCGGGTCGGCGCGCACGCGACGTGCACCGCCCGGATACCGAAATTGTCCTCAATGGACCGCAACACCGAACCCGGCCGCACATAGCACCGGGTCTCCACATGCTCCGCGGCCAGGCGTACCGGCTCGTCGCCGACCACCACGGCGGTGACCTCGCCGACTCCCTCGGACACGCACCGGCGCACCGCGACCGCGGCGCGGCTCGGGGTCAGGTCCGGGGTCCGTCCGTGCAGCACGTCGCACCAGGCGCCATACAGGTTGATTCCGGTCGCGGCGAGCACCATGTGCGCCAGGAACAGTCCACCGATCCGGGCATTCACCTCGATCACCTGGGGGCCGTCCCGGGTAAGCCGCAGTTCGGTGTGCGTCGGCGCGTCGCTGATACCGAGCGCGCCGACCGCGGCGACGGCCACCTCGTGCACCTGGCCACGCAGCCGCTCCGGCAGTTCGGCCGGCACCTCGGCACCGAGCTTGAGAAACCGCGGCGGATGCCCGATTTCCTTGGCCACCACCGCGATGACGCTGGTGCGGCCGGCCTGGGTGATCGCCTCGACGCTGACCTCGGGACCGTCCAGGTAGCGCTCGACCAGGTAGCCGCCGGTCCACGACTGGTCGAGCACCGCCTGGTAGGCGGCATCGAGTTCCGCTTCGCTGCCGGCGTAGACCACCGCGGCGCTGTTGGACCGGTCCGCCGGTTTCACCACGACCGGGAATCCCAGTTCGGCCGCCGCGCGGGAAAGTCCGGCGCGGGTGGTGAACGTGCGCCAGGCCGGCCCGGGCACACCGGCCTTGTCCAGCATGGCCCGCTGCGATCGCTTGTCGGCACAGACAGCGCCGGTCCGTGCGGTGTGGCCGCGCAGCCCGAGCCGATCGTTGAGCCGGCCCACCGTCGGGAGCAGGTAGTCGAAATCGGCGGTGATACCGGTGAGCGGGAACTGTTGGTGGAAGCGGACGATCCGGTCTTCGACCGCGCTCATGTCACCGCGCCGGAAGGCATCCACCAGCGTGTCCACCGGAATCTGGCGGTCGCCCAGCCCGAACAGTTCGCTGCCCGGGTGATCGGCGATCACGATTTCCACGCCGCGGCGCGCGAACGTGAGCACGCCGATCTCCCGCTCATGCAGCGGACGCAGGAAAAGCACCCGCTCCAGCACCATGTCTTCCCCCGCCTGTGTCATTGGACTCGCCCTTCCGGTCGAGCGTATACCTCGCCGGAGCGCTGCTTCCAGCGGAAAGAAAAGCGTGGATCTGTTCCCTGGTCCGGACAACGGGCTAAAGTCGGTCCGGGAGGACGATATGACGAGTAATCCCCGCACGAATTGTTCTTCCGGCAACAGCGAGAATCGGCACGCGAAGCCCCCCGGCCCGCTACACGGCGTGCGGGTGCTCGACCTGACCCAGGTGGTGTTCGGGCCACTGGCCACCCGTCGGCTGGCCGAACTGGGTGCCGAGGTGTGGAAAGTGGAACCGCCATACGGCGAGGTCGGCCGGCAGATGGGCGCGGTCGCCGCGCCGGGCGTGTCCTCGATTCACCTCACCTGCAATGCCGGCAAACGGGGGGTCTGCCTCGACCTGCGGGCGTCCGCGGTCCGGGCGGTGCTCTTGCGGATGGCCGCCAAAGCGGACGTGTTCATCCATTCGATGACGCCGGCGACCATCGCGGCGCTCGGCCTGACCTATCCGGAAGTCACCGCGGCCCGGCCGGACATCGTGTACGCCAACCTCTGGGGTTTCGGCCGGGGCGGCCGTTATGCCGGCGCGCCCGCCTATGACGACATCATCCAGGGACTGTCCGGGCTGGTGGGGCTGGAGAAGGACACCACCGGCGTTGAGGCCTTCTCGCCGAGCATTCTGTGCGACAAGGTGTGCGCGCTCTACGCGGTGTCGGAAATCGCCGCCGCGCTTTTCGGCCGGGCGCGCACCGGAACCGGCGTGGAACTGGAATTTCCCATGTTCGAGATCATGACCGCGGTGAACGCGGTGGAACATCTCGACCAGCTCGTGTTCGACACCGCCGGGCGATCCGGCTACCGGCGCGCGCTGTCCCCACACCGCCGTCCATATCTGACACTCGATGGCGCGGTGACGATCCTGCCCCACAAGGACCGGCACTGGCGCGCAGTGGCGGGCTTGCTCGGCCGGCCGGAACTGGCCGATGACCCCCGGCTGGCGACGGTCGCGGCGCGCGCGGCCAACCCAGCGCTGGTGACCGACCTGCTCAGCGACTTCGCGGCGGCCCGCACCAGCTCGGAATGCCTGAATGGGTTGCGGTCAGGCCAGATACCCTGCGGCCCGGTGCGCAGTCTGGACGAACTTGTCGACGATCCGCATCTGGCCGACGTCGGGTTCTGGCAGCGACTGGAGCATCCGGTGGCCGGTGCGATCCGGCTGCCCGGTGTGCCGGGCCGGGCCGCGGGCTCCGGCCGGCTGGCGCCGGAGTTGGGCGAGCACACCGCGACGGTGCTGGCCGAATGCGGTTTCCCCGCCGCGGAGATCGACGAACTGTGCCGGACCGGCGTCGCCCGGCAGGCCACGGTGGTGACCACGGCAGGCACCAGTCGGGAGGTGAGCTGACCATGGCAGGCGATCCGGTGGTCGGCGTGTCCGGCTGCGCCCGCCCCGGCGGCGCGGACGGCGGTCAGCTGTACCGGGTGGACGACAAGTACGTGCTCGCCATCGCCGAGGAGATCGGCGCACTGCCGCTGATGATTCCGCCGATCGGCCCGCTACTCGCCGTACCCCGGCTGCTCGAACTCGTTGACGGCCTCCTGCTCACCGGAAGCCTCTCCGACATCCATCCGGCCGCCTGGCACGTCACCGAAACACCCCGCGCGAGCGCGACCCTGGACCGCGACCGGGACGCCACGGTGATTCCGCTGATTCCCGAGGCGTTGCGCGCGGGTATTCCGATACTGGCCATCTGCCGCGGACTGCATGAGGTGAATGTCGCGTTCGGTGGCAGCATCGGTGAGCTGGCGGACAAACGGCGGCATCGCGGTTACACCGACCTGCCGGAGTCCGCGGTGACCGAGCCGGAGGCCTTCTACGGCAAGGTGCATCCACTGCGCATCGAGCCGGGCGGACTGCTCGCCGAATTCGCCGCCGGCAGTGCGCAGCCGTGGGTGAACTCCTACCACCAGCAGGTGATCGCCACGCTCGCGTCCGGACTGACCGTCGAGGCGTACAGCCCGGATGGTTACGTCGAAGCGGTGTCCCGCACTCACGACCCCGGCGTTTGCCTTGCCGTGCAGTGGCATCCCGAGCACCGCATCGCCCGCGACTGGCCGCTGAGCAAGGCCATCTTCGCCTGGTTCGGCGCGCAGACCCGGCGTCGTGCCCAGGCACGCGGGCTGCCCCGTTCAGCGGCTGACACTTCGCGAGGGGCGTGTTAACCTGCAATTCGTCCCGATGGACGAAAAACAACTTTTGTGTTCCGGGGGGCTGGTTCACCGGTGTCGCAGCGCATTCTCATTGTCTCCACAAATGAGACGGATTTCGAATGGCCGGATGACTATGTCACGAAAACGGCCGCCGATCGGCCGACCGGTCTCCGGCTGGTCCGCGAATGGCGGCCGGACGTGGCAATCCTGGTGGCGAACGCGCAGTGCGCGCAAGAAGTCGACACCATCAGGAAGCTGCGCGACGGTTCACCGGAAAACTCGTTACCCGTTCTGCTCATCGCCGACCGGCCTGAACCGGAACCGCTGATCGCGGCCATTCGGGCCGGTGCGCGCGGATTCCTGTCCGGCGACGCGCCACCGGACATCGTCCGCGTCGCGGTGCGGGCCCTGTTGGCCGGTGGCGGCTATTTCGGCGCCGAGGCGACCGATCGGCTCGTCGAACACTGCGTGTCGCACATAACCCGGCCCATGGTCCTGGAACCGGACGAACCGCGGCGCCGTCGGCTCCTGGAGGACGCCGCGATGCTGCGCCGGATGGCCGACGCGCTGTCCGACCGCGTCGCGCGATATTCCGACCTGGCCGCCCCGGCCGCCGTCCCGGTCCTGGCCCCGCCCGCCGCAAGCGGCGGGGCGCGGATCATCGCGTGCGTCGCGCTCGACACCGCCGACGGGTTGCCCGAACTGGTCCGCGACCGCCTGGCAGGACTCGACATCGGCACGGTCATCGGGCATGCCGGGGACGTCGTGCTGGTGACCGCGCCGGACCGGGACTGGCGCAAGATAGCGTCGGCGCTGGTCGGCCTCGATCGCCCGGTGTACGTGGGCATCTCCACCGCGTTCACCGACGATCCGGCCGCGGCCGTCGAGGACGCTCTCGCCGCATTGGCCGCGCTTCGCCGCTGTGACGCCCCCGCGGACAGCGAACTGTCCGTCGAGGAGTTCACGCTGCCGATGTGGTTGGCCGAGGCGGCCGACCACATCGCCCTCGGTCGCCGGCTGCCCGCGTCCTTTCACCGGCTGCGCAACTATCCGACGCTGTCGAAGACGCTGACCCGCTGGCTGCGCTACGACTGCGACGTCCGCCGCGCGGCCACCACCATGCACGTCCATCCGAACACCGTGCGCTATCGACTGTCCAAAGTAGAGCAAATTATCCGGCACAGCCTGTCCGACCTGCCGGTGCTCACCTCGCTTTATCTGATCACGCTGGCGTCTCCGGCTCCGGTCGTGTCTCCTGCCGAACCCGCCGCCGCGCCACCCGGCCGAGCGCGGCGCTGATCGCCGCCGGAATCCGGTCCAGGTCGGCGTCCTCGATCACGAAGGGCGGAGAGACCTGCAGGGCATTCCCGCCGGTGACCCGGATCAGCATGCCTTCGGCCACCATCGCGTCGGCGACCTGCGCGGCGACCTCCAGTTCGTGGCACGCCACGGCGGCCAGGAATCCGGTCCCGCCGCGCACCTCGGCGATCTCCGGGTGCGCACTCAGTGGCAGCAGCCCGGCCAGCAGGCGCGACTCCCCGGCCCGCACCCGGGTCACCAGGTCCTCCCGTTCCAGGATGTCCAGATTGGCCATGGCCGCGGCGCAGGCGGCGGCATGGCCGGAGTAGGTGAGGCCGTGCTCGAACACGTGCGGCGTGCCGGGGTTCCAGAATGTCTCAGCGACCGGACCGGCGGCGACCACCGCGCCCAGCGGCAGGTAGCCGGAGGTCAGTCCCTTGGCCAGCAGCATGAGGTCCGGGCGCAGGCCGTACCGGTCGGCCGCGAACATGCTGCCCGCCCGGCCGAAGCCGGTGACCACCTCGTCCAGGATGAACACGATTCCGTGCTTGCGGCACAGTTCCTGAGCTCCGGTAAGGTAACCCTCCGCCGGCGGCACGACCCCGGCGCCGCCGGCGATCACCGCCTCGCACAGGAACGCCGCGACGCGCCCCGAGCCGTGTGCCAGAATGGCCCGCTCCAGTGCGGCCAAATCCATCATCGGCACGGTGATCCGGCCCGGCAGCAACTCGCCGTACCCGGCCCGGAACTCGGGCACCCCGACCAGACTGGTGCCGAAGCCGTGCAACCCGTGGTAGCCGCCTTCCCGGGTGATCACCGCCTGCCGCTCGGTCTGCCCGCGCGCCTGCCAGTGCCGCCGGACCAGCTTGATCGCCGTCTCCACCGATTCCGAGCCGCCGCTGGTGAAAAAGACCTTGGCACCGGCCATCGGCACCAAGGCCGCGAGCCGGTCGGCGAGTTCTTCGGCCGGCGGGGTGCAGAACCGGCCGAAAACCGGATAGGTCGCCAGTTCCCGTAGTTGCCGACCGACCGCCTCGGCGATCTCCGCCCGGCCGTGGCCCACGTTGGCGAACCACAGGCCGGCTGGCACGTCGAGCAACCGCCGTCCCTCGTCGTCGAACACATACGCGCCCTGGCCGCGCACGATCCGGTGCACCCGGCCGGATATGGTCGGCATACGCGCGTGGTTGTGCCACAACGCGTTCACCGCGCACCGTCCCCGGCCAGGCCGGCCATGACGCGGCCCACGTTCAGTGTCCCCGGCGGCAGGATGCCCGCACCGAGCCACGCAAACTCCTCAGTGGACAGTGGGGCGAGTCCCGGTTTGCCGGCCGCCACCGGTTGCCCGCCACCCGGCCGCGCGTGATCGGTCACGAACCGCCAGCCTAGCTCGGCCTCCGGCCAGGCCACCACGACCGCGCCCGCGTTCTGGACAACGACAAAACGCGGCCGGCCAAATTTGGACAATCTCCAACCGGCCGATATTGCCGCAGTCGACGAGGCCCGGCTGTAATCGAGATGGTGTCCGTGCGCCGACCGGAGGGGCAGACCATGGAAACCACGTTCGACGCGCAGGAGGTCAACGCCCGGCTGCGCGCTCATCTGGAAACCTGGCTCACCCCGGACACGCACTTCGACCTCTACAGTCGTTTCCACCGCGACGGATTCGTCAAAGTGCGCGACATCGTGCCCGACACGATTCGGGCCGCCATCCACGCCGACGTGCTCGATCTGCTGGAAAAGAATGCCGAACGCCGCGATCTGCTGCTGGCCACGACCGGGCACACGCCGCGGTTCATGAGTGTGGTGCGCAGTGAACTGATCGCCGAGCAGAGCCCGCTCATCAACGCGGTCTACCTGTCCGCCCCGCTGCTGGCGGCGCTGGCGCGGATAGCCGGCGAGGAACTGTTCGCCTGCCCGCAAGCCGACGAGGAATTCCTGATCACCAGCCAGAACCGCAAGGGGGACACGCACGGCTGGCACTGGGGCGACTTCAGCTTCGCGCTGATCTGGATCATCGACGCGCCACCGCTGGACATCGGCGGGATGCTGCAGTGCGTGCCGCACACGGTCTGGAACAAGTCGGCGCCCCGCATCCACCAGTACCTGTGTGACAACCCCATCTCCACCTACGGTTTCGTCCTCGGAGATCTGTATCTGCTGCGCACTGACACGACGCTGCACCGCACGGTGCCGCTCACCGAGGACGCCCGCCGGGTCATCCTGAACATGACGTGGGCCAGCGCCAAGGACCTGCGTTCCGGGCCGGACGGCAACGACCGCTGGTGGGAGGACGGTACGGTCGGGGCTGCCAGCACCGTGCGGGACTGAGCGGTGACCTTCACCGTCGGCGACCGGCATGATCCGGCGTTGCTGGCCGAGGCCGCGCGACTGGTCGCCGAGGTCCCCAACACGCGACTGGCCGGGCGGGTGGGCGAGTTGGTCGTGGACAACGCCCGGTGGCGAGGCGTGGAGTGCGTCAACCTGATCGCCGCGGAGGCGCCGACCAGCCCGGTGGTACGCGCCCTGCTGGCCACCGAGGCCGGCACCCGGGCGTCCGGCGGCCATATCGGCGCGCTGTCCCGCTGCTTCCCCGGCATGCGCTATCTCGACCAATTGGAGGCGCTGTGCGTCGCACTGCTGGCGGACCTGTTCGACGCGGAATTCGCCGATCAGCGGCTGATGGGCGGCATGGCCGGTTGCCTGGTGGCATTCACCGTGCTCGCCCGGCCGGGTGAGCACGTGATGAGCCTCCCGCTGTGCGCGGGTGGTGACTCCAGCGGTCACCTGGACGGTCCGGCCGGGGTGCGCGGGCTGACCATCTCCGCCATCCCGTTCGACCCGGTCGAACTGACCGTGGACCTGGACGAGTTCGGCCGACGGGCGCGCGCCCGAAGGCCCGCGGTAGTGTCGCTCAACCAGACCACCGCGCTGTTCGCGCTGCCGGTGCGAGAGATGAAGCGCATCATCGAGCCGTGGGGTGGCCGGCTGTACTTCGACGGCGCCCACCAGGCCGGCCTCATCGCCGGGGGCCAGTACCCGAACCCGCTCGCCGAGGGCGCCGACATCCTCACCGGCTCGGGCGGCAAAACGTTCAGCGGGCCGCAGAGCGGGATGATCATGTGGAACGACGAACTGCTCAGCGAGCCGATCGTGTCCGCGATCTTCCCCGTGCTGACCGGCTCCCATCAGCTCAACCGGGTCGCCGCGCTCGCCTTGGCCGCCTGCGAACTGCGTGAGTTCGGGACCGGGTACATGGCCGCGGTGGTGCGCAACGCCCGGGCGCTCGCCGCCGCGCTGCACGACCGCGGGTTCACCGTGATCGGCGCGCACCGCGGGTACACCGACACGCACCAGGTGCTGGTGGACGTGCGCGCACACGGCGGCGGCGTCGTGGTGAGCCAGACGCTGGAGCGCGCCAACATCATGGTGAACAAGATGCTGTTGCCGGCCGCGGCGGACGTCGCCCGGCCGGTTTCCGGCGGCATCCGGCTCGGCACGACCGAGGTGACCCGGCTGGGCATGGGGCCGGCCGAGATGACGGTGCTCGCCGAGTTCATCGCCCGGGTTGTGCTGGCCGGCGACGATCCGGACGCGGTGGCTGGCCGGGTCCGCGAATTCCGCGCGGCTTTCCAGACGCTGGGCTTCTGTTTCCCCGCGATCGGCCAATTGGCCCTTACCGTACCGCGACAAGAACGGGAATAATTGATGCCACAACTGGGGAAGGAGATGCCGATGGCGTTGCCGGAGAACGAGTTCGCGAACAACTTCCACCTCACCGAAGAACAGGTCGCACAATTTCGCACCATCGGTTTTCTCAAATTACCTGGCTTCTTCAACAATTCGGTGCTCGCGTCGCTGCGCCGGCGGATCGAGGCGGAGCTGGACAACGCGCCTGCCAACTTCCAGGCGGAGTTCAGACGCCTCAAATACGACTTCGAGACCAGCCGGGAGGAGCTGTACGCGCTGCTCGCGCAGCCCTACTTCCGGCGGGCGATGACCGCGCTGACCGAGCGCACCATGTTCCTGACCTTCGAGATGTGCTTCGAACTGGAGAAGAACGTCAGCAAGGGCTTCCCGTGGCATGTCGGCGTGCAGAGTTTCGGTTACCAGCGCGCGCATGACTACGCCTGCACGATCTGGGCACCGCTCGACCCGATCGACCCCGCCGGGCAGCAGGGGGGCATGCAGTACGTGCCGCGCACGGTGCTGTCGGCCGAATTCGTGTACGAGTACGTGGAACCCGCGCTGGTGGAGTCACTGCGAATCCGCGCGGCGCGGGGTGAGCCGATCGAACTGGCCGACTATTTCGCGCTGCGCGAAGGCGTGCTGAACTCCCCCGCGATGCAGGACATCCTGCGAGCCCAGGCCGTCGAGGACGCGTTCGAACCCGGCGACGCGCTGATCTTCGACAAGTACGTGGTCCACCGCAGCCGGCCGCTGGGCGAGGGCCCGCTGTCCCGGCGGGACGCGTTCGTCATGCGGTTCGTGGACAGCACGTCCCGCTACGACCGGCAACGGGCTCTCGACATCGACTTTCCCGCCCAGCAGTTCGGCTACAAGCCCTTTACCCGCTCGCACCTGGACGTGGGCTCGGTGGACGGCGAACTGCTCGCCGAGAGCCCGTACTTCGACAATCACGCGGCGCGCACCATCACCCACGTCGACGCCGGAACGGAGCGGACGTAGTGCGCACCCGGGATGTCGTGCTCATCGCCCTGTTCGCGGCGATCACCGCGGCGCTCGCGCTGTTCCCGCCGCTGCCGCTGTCGCTGACCGGCGTGCCGATCACCGCCCAGTCGCTGGGCCCCATGCTGGCCGGTTCGATCGTCGGCTGGAAACGCGGGACCCTGTCGCAACTGCTGTTCCTGGCGCTGGTCGCCGTCGGGCTGCCGTTGCTGGCCGGCGGCACCGGCGGGCTCGGCGTGTTCCCCACCGTCAACGGCGGCTATCTGATCGGGTGGGCGATCACCGCCGGCGTCATCGGCTGGCTGTACGAGCGATTCTGGAATCGGCTCAACATCGCGGTGGCGATCCTGATCGTCGCGTTCGGCGGCATCGTGGTCCTCTATGCGCTCGGCAGCGTGTGGGTCGCCGTGGTCGCGCACCTGACCTACTGGCAAGCGATCGCGGCCAACGGGCCGTTCCTGATCGGTGACGCGGTCAAGGTGGTGATCGCCGCGCTCATCTCGCTGGGTGTCAAACGGGCGTACCCGGTCATCGAGCCGCGGAGCCCGGGAAAACCGGCGGCGCATGATCACGGTTGACCGGGTCCGCGCCTGCTACGGCGACCGGCTTGTGCTGGACGACATCACCGTCACGCTGGGGGAGAAACGCGTCGGGGTGATCGGCGCCAACGGTTCCGGTAAGAGCACGTTCGCCCGGCTGCTCAACGGCCTGCTGCTGCCTACCAGCGGTTTGGTCACCGTGGACGGACTCGACACCCGCGAATCCGGCCGGGCGGTACGCCGGAAGGTCGGGTTCGTGTTCCAGAACCCGGACAACCAGATCGTGCAGCCCACGGTCGCGGAAGACGTCGCGTTCGGGTTGAAAAACCTCGGACTGGCCAGGCGTGACATCGCCGGGAAGGTCGGCGAGATCCTTGGCCGGTACGGCCTCGAGCACCTGCGCGACCGGCAGTCGCACCTGCTCAGCGGCGGCGAGAAGCAACTGCTCGCGCTGGCCGGAGTGCTGGTGATGCGACCGGCGTACGTGGTACTCGACGAGCCGACCACCCTGCTGGACTGGGCGAACCGGCGCCGGCTGATGGACGCGCTCGCCGGGCTGGACGAGACGGTCATCCTGGTCACCCATGACTTGGACACGCTCACCGGCTTCGACCGGGTGCTGGTGATCGACCACGGGCGCCTCGCGGTCGACGACACCCCGCGGGAGGCGGTACGCGGCTACCTCGAACTGGTTTCCGGGTGACGGCCGCGCTGTATGTCGACCGCGACTCGGTCGTGCACCGCGTCCCGCCCGGCGGCAAACTGGTCGCCCTGGTCGCCGTGGGCACCGCGGTGTTCCTGGTCGGCGACTGGCGGATACTGGCCGGCATCCTGACCGCGGTGGTCGTGCTCTACCGGTGCGCCCGCGTCCCGTGGCAAGTCATGCTGCGGTCGCTGTGTCCGGCACTGGTGAGCATGATCTTCGTGGTCGTCGCCGGACTGCTGGACGGCTGGCTCACCGCGGCTCTGGTCGCCCTGCGCCTGGCCACCCTGGTCCTGCTGGCCGGCGTCATCACGCTGACCACGCACACGTCGGCGATGCTGGAGTCGCTGGAACGCGCGCTGCGACCGTTGCGCCGGGCAGGCGTCAACCCGGCCAAGGTCAGCCTGGCGCTCTCGCTCGCGCTGCGGTTCATTCCGGTGATCGCGCAGATCGTCCTGGAAGTACGCGAGGCGCAGCGGGTGCGCGGGATGGAGCGCAATCTGTTCGCGGTCGCGCTGCCGGTGGTGATCCGCACCCTGCGCATGGCCGACGATATCGCCGACGCGGTCGACGCCCGCTCGTTCGGCTAGTGCGTGTTCACAGTGCGCGCAATCGGATTCGAGCGGACCCGACACCACCGGCCCGCTCCTCGAGAGAGCTACTTGGTTCCGGCGCGGAGCGCGGACACCGCGGCCAGTTCGCGCCTGGTCACCCCGACCCTGCTGAGCACCGGCAGGAACACTTCGCGTAGGAAGACCGCCCGGTCGATCCCGACCGAGCGCATCACCCGCACCCGGTCCGTGTAGTCGGGCACCAGATCGTAGGCGGGCATGGTGAAGTGGCTGAACACATGCCACAGGTCGGCGATGGTGCCTGGTCGGTCCTCGGCGAGGCAGGACTCGATCACGTCGAGGTAGAAACCACCGTGGGCGGCTTCGTCCCGGGAGATGAAGCGGTAGATCGATGCCAGCAGTTCGTCGCCGGCCTTCCGGGCCGCGGCCAGTTGGTGCCGGTAGATCATCCAGGTGGTCTTCTCCTGGAGCGCGCCATAGCACACCATCCTGCGCACCGTGGCGAACGGCAGTTTCCAGCGCTTGGCGAGCAGTTCGTTCTCGAAGGCGACCATCTGTTCCGCGCTGCGCGCTCCGGTATTGACCAGGTACTGGCGCAGGGCGAGGGCGTGTTTGGCCTCCTCGTAGCCCCAGTTCACCTGCCACCACGCCTGGCCGAAGGACTCGCGCACCAGGTTGAGGCCCTCACCGACATAGTCGGGCATGTAGGACTCGACCGCGAGAAAGGTCTCGGCGCACAGCACCAGATCGGGGTGCGGTTCCCGGTCGCCCGCAAGGTCCCAGGGAAGGTCGTCGAACACGTTCCAGCGCCGTTTGCGTTCGGCGGTCTCGAAGAACTCCATGTACTTGCGGTACAGCACTTCCTCACTCACATAACTCATCGGATCTCCCTGCGCCGGAAGCCAAACTGGCCCAGACTCTGATAACGCCGGTCGAAGGCGAGCACGCAGACCGACAGGTACCGTTCGTAGTCGGCAAAAACGACGCTGCCCCAACGGCTTTCGACGACTTTCCGGTTGACCCGCAACCGGCGCAGCCATTCCTGGCAGGTACGCCGGTAGTGCGTGCGCCGAGTGTGCAGGCCGACCAGCTCCCAGTACTGGTCGGCCGCGGCGATGACGTCCTCCAGCCGGGGGCTCATGCCGCCGGGAAAGATATGGTCGGTGACCCATCGCAGTTCGGTGATGTCGGCCCGGTCACGGGGCATTCGGTCGCGCAGGATCACCTGGAGCGCGAAGGTTCCCTCCGGCCTGGTCCAGGTGTGCACGCGCCGGAAGAAATCGGCGTAGATCCGCCGGTGCGCGCCGCTGCGCACGTCCGACGGACTGGCGATGTGTTCCATCATGCCGATGGACAGCACCGCGTCGAAGGTTCGCTCCGGCACGAAGTCCCGGTAGTCGGTGAGCAGCAGCGTAGCGCCCGGGATCTTTCGGCGCCGGGCCAACGACAGTTGCGCGCCGCTCAGGGTGATCCCGCACATGTCCCGCACGCCACGGACATCCGCCTGGTAGGCCAGGTTGGCGCCCCAGCCGCAGCCGATGTCCAGCACCGAGGTGTCCGGCCCGGTGCCGGCGAGTTCACTGAGATACCCGAGTTTGCGGGCCTGCGCCGCGTCGAGGTCGGTGTCGTCGAGGTCGTCCGGGTCCGTCCACAGTGCACACGAATAGTTGAGCTGGTGGTCCAGCCACAGGGAAAAGAATTCGTTGCCGACGTCGTAGCTGACCTCGATGTCGGCCGGGGTCGACATCAGGACGCCTCGGCCCGGGCGCGGCCGATGATGCCGATCAGGTCGCCGACGGACTCGATGGCGGCCAGGTCGTAGTCGGGCAGGGTTACGCCGAACCGGTTCTCCACCCGGGCGACGAGTTCCAGCATCTGCACACTGTCGATGCCGACCTCCGCGATGTGCGCGTCGCGGCGCAGGACGGCCGGGTCGACGTGCGGTGCCAGTTCCCTTGCCTCGGCGCGAATCCCGGCCAGGATCTCCTCGTCGGTCAGTGTCGCCATGCCATGTCTCGCTTTCGCTGTCGTGCCGGTCTCGTTGCCGGGTCGAGGTCGGTCATCCACGCTGCCCCGCCAGGACGCCGGCTGCCAGCAGCTCGGCGGTGAGCGAACGCCGCAGCTTGCCGGAACTGGTCTTGGGCAGTTCGCCCTCGAACACGGTGACCTCACCCACGGTGATCCCGATCCGGCGGAACACCACGCGCCGCACCCGCGCGGCCAGTCCTGCGGAGTCGACCGGCGCGCGCACCGCGACGACGAGTTCGACGCCCTCGGTGTCGCCGGCGCGCACCGCCAGCGCCGCGACGTGGCCCAGCCGGACGCCGGGCACCTCGCTGGCGGCCCGCTCGATGTCCTGCGGTTGGTAGTTGACCCCGTTGATCACGATGAGATCCTTGCCACGGCCGGTGACATACAGCTCGCCCGCGTGGCGCAGGCCGTGATCACCGGTGTGCAGCCAGCCGTCCCGCCAGACGCGCTCGGTGAGCTCCGGCGCGCCGAAATAACCGTCGGCCAGGCTGGGGCCGCGCACGACAACTTCACCCTCCACCCCGTCCGCGCAGTCGAGCCCGCGCTCGTCGACGACCCGGATCTCCGAGCCGGCCACCGGAAACCCACAGGACACGAGTTCGGTGATCCGCCGGGTGGCCGGGGCGGGTCCGCTGACCCGGCGGTCGGCTGCCAACCGGTCGGCGTCCACGGTGAGCGTGCGCACGCCGGTGTCCCGCGGCGCGAGCGCGACGGCCAGGGTGGATTCGGCCAGTCCGTAGGAAGGCAGGAACGCCTCCGGCCGGAAACCGCTGGGCGCCAACCGGTTCGCGAAGGCGCGCAGCGTGTCCGCGTGTACCGGTTCGGCCCCGCAGCCGGCGACCCGCCAGGCGGCGAGGTCGAGTTCGGCGACCTGGTCGTCGGTCACCCGCCGGGCAGCCAGACCGTAGGCGAAGTTGGGAGCGAACGCGATCGTGCCGCGCACCTCACTGAGCAACCGGAGCCAGGAAACGGGATCACGGGCGAACCGCAACGGCCGCAGGTACCAGGTGGGAACCTCGTCAAGCAGCGGCACCAGCACGAACCCGACCAGGCCCATGTCGTGATACAGCGGCAACCAGTTGACCGCGCGGTCGCGCTCGCCGTCGGTGGCCAGTCCCGCTCTGATCGCGAGCATGTTGGCCAGCAACGCGCCGTGGCTGACCATCGCGGCCTTGGGCATTCCGGTGCTACCACTGGAAAACTGGAGGAAGGCCAGATCACGGGCGGCCGGCCGGTGCGACCGTCCGGCCGGTGCCACGCGCAGTGCCGCGTAGTCGTGGATCGGCAGCCCCAGACCGGCTTCGGCGATCAGACCGCGCAGTGGACCGCTGACCACGCAACAGACCGGCCGGGCGACAGCGCGGATCCGGCGCAGTTCGGCGGAATAGTCGTCGAGCCGGCCCGGCCGGAACGGCGGATAGACCGGCACTGCGACGATTCCGGCGTGCAGCGCGGACAAAAACAGCGGGATGAACTCGTACTCGTCCGCCACCACCAAAAGCACCCGATCGCCGGCCGCGACCCCGAGGCCGGACCAGCGCGGCGCCAGCCAGGCGGTCAGCGCGCCGAGTTCAGCGAAACCGATCCGTTGTGCCGCACCCGTTCCATCCGGGTTCGTGCCATCGAAGGTGAGAAATCGTCCGCTGGTCAACTGGTCGAGCACATCGGCGAGCGTCACCGCCGCGATCGCCCCGTGGTGCACCGCGCTCCCCTCGACCGGCCCGCGATGTTCTCCGGCGAATCCGGCAACAATCCGGGAATTGATCAATTTATCGTCCCCACCGGAAACCGGTACGACCGACGCTAGCAAGCTCAATGGTGGAGCACAAGCGCCGAACGGGGTCTTGCCAGCCCCCGGACACCGGGTTAATCTGCGAAGAGAGAATCCACCAATTTCGATGGATATTTGTTTGACGAATCCGGCGACACGCGGAAGCCGGGGAATTCCACGAAACGGGGGCTTTCGTTGCGCGACATCGCCGGCGCGGTCGGCATAGTCACCGGGGCTTCGCGCGGCATTGGACCGGTCATCGCGGCCCACCTGGCCGACCTGGGCGTACGCCTTGCGCTCGTGGCCAGGTCGCGCGCGGGGCTGGAAAAGACGGCACAGACCATCGCCCGGCCGGGCCGTGAACCATTGATCATCACGGCCGACCTGACCGAGATCCCCGGCCAGCAACGGGTGATCGACACGGTGTGCCAGGAGCTGGGGCCACCGGAACTGTTGATCTGCAATGCCGGAATCGAATATCTCACCTTGTTTCACGAAGCCCCGGTCGAGGCGATCCGAGAAGTGATCCTGACCAATTTGTTCGGCACCGAGGCGCTCGTCCGGGTCGCCCTGCCGCATATGCTGCGCCGGCGACGCGGACACATCGTGGTCATCGGCTCGGTGGGTGGCCGGACCGCCTACCCCTACGCCACGGTGAACTGCTCGGCCAAGCACGGCCTGGTGGGCTTCACCTGGTCCCTGCGCGAAGAACTGCGCGGCAGTGGGGTCGGCGTGTCCGCGGTATATCCGACGATGGTCAGCCGGGTCGGCATCGCCGCGCGGTGGAACGCTGGAGGGCGCCCGGCGCTGCTCCGTACGGTGCCACCGGAAGCAGTCGCCGCCGCCGTGCTGCGCTGCATCCGGCGCGACCGGGTGGAGATCACCGTGGCGCCGCCGCTGGAGCGGGTCGCCGACGTGTGCAGCGCGGTGTCCCCGCGCCTGACCGCCTGGATGGCGCGTACCGCCGGGGTCTACCGGTTCCTGCGCGCCGCGGCCGCGCGGACCGCCGCCGAGCGGGAATTCCCGAAGGACACGAAATGACGGCGCCCTCCGCGCGCGGCGAGTCCACCGAAGCGCTGCGCGATCAGCTCACCACGCTCGTCGCGGAGACGACCGGTTCACCGGTGCGGGGCGATCGGCTGTTCCTGGAATCCCTTGCCACGCTTCGGTTGAAGTCGGCACTGCACGCGCGGTACGGCGTCGACATCGGAGTGGAGTCGTTGTTCGACTTTGGTATCGACGAACTCGCCGACACGCTGCAGGCCGCACTGCTCGATCGGCACTTCGCCGAGCCGGAGGAGATCATCGAGCCCGACGAGGCGGGCAGGTCACTGCCGTTCCCGCTGACCGAGGTCCAGCAGGCATACTGGCTGGGCGGTGGCGATTTCGAACTCGGCGGCCGCTCCGCGCACTTCTACCTGGAGATCGATTTCTTCGCCGCGTCCGCCGGAGAGATCGGCGCCGCGTTCGACCGGTTGCTTGTCCGGCACGACATGCTGCGTGCCGTACTGCTGCCGGACGGCAGGCAGCAGGTACTCGCCGGCATCACCACTACCCCATCCGCCACCACGATCACGACGCCACCGACGCCATTCGAGCCGAACTGGCCGATCAGGTTTTCGACCCGTACCGGTGGCCGCTCTACGAAATCCGCACCCAGGACCTCGGCGACCGCGTCCGGCTGCACCTGAGCATCGATCTGTTGATCGCCGACGCGAGCAGCATCCAGTTGCTGCTGGCCGAATGGATCCGGCTGATCATCGACCCGCACACGGCGTTGCCCGCGCTCGGCGTGACCTTCCGCGACGTTCTGCTGGCGACGGCGGCCCTCCGGAACAGACCGGCCTACCAGCGGTGCCGGCGATACTGGCTCGACCGGATCGGCACGCTGCCGCCGGCACCCCGGCTGCCGGTCCGCGACCTGCCGGCCGCGCACCGGCCCGAGTTCACCCGGCGCGAGCACCGGTTTTCCCCCGCGACCTGGGCCGGCCTACGCGATCGTGCCAGGGCGTCGAGGGTCACGCCGTCGATGCTGTTGTGCGCGGCCTACGCGGAAGTGCTGCGCGTGTGGAGCTCCCGGGAGCGTTTCACGCTCAACGTCACCGTTGCCCAAAGGCCAGGCGGGCATCCCGGTGTCGCCGGCGTGATCGGCGATTTCACCGGCACGGTCCTGCTGGAGTGCGAGCTGACCGGCAGTCCCGATCTCGCCACGACGGCGGCCACGATCCAGCGGCAACTGCGTGCGGATCTGGCGCACGCGGAATTCACCGGCGTGCTGGTGCAGCGGGAACTTGCTCGCACCGGCACTCCGGACCGGGCCCGCATGCCGATCGTGTTCACCAGTTTGCTGACCGAACCTGACGGCGTCGCGGCTTTCGAGGACGTCGTGTTCGCCACCGGCTACGCCATCTCCCAGACCCCGCAGGTGCTGCTGGACAATCAGGTACTGGTGCGCGGCGAGGGCCTGCTGGTCAGCTGGGACGCGGTCGACACCGCGTTCGCGGCCGGGGTCCTCGACGACATGTTCGCCGCCTACACCGGCCTGCTGCATGCCATCGCCGACGACGAGCACACGCTGCGCCTGCGGGTTCCGGTCACCGCGCCGCGCCGGCAACTCGACGCGCGGGCTGCCGTCAACGACACCGCCGGTCCGCTGCCGCGGGAACTCCTCCACGCCGGCATCGATCGCTGGGCGCGGCATGATCCGGACGCGCCCGCTGTGCTCACCGCGGACCGCACGCTGACCTTCGGCGAGTTGGACCGGCGCGCCAACCAGGTCGCGCACTGGCTGCGCAGCACCGGCGCCGGCCCCAACAGCCTGGTCGGCGTGCTGATGCGCAAGGGCTGGGAACAGGTGGTCGCCGTGCTCGGGATTCTGCGCGCGGGGGCGGCCTACCTCCCGATCGACGCCGACCTGCCACCGCTGCGCGTCGCGCGGGTGCTCGACACCGCCGGCGCGGAACCAGTGGTGGTCCAGACCGGTGTCACCGGGTTCGGCGCGCGGCGGGCGCTGGTGGTCGAGGCGGCGCGGGCGAACCTGCCGGACGGCCCGGTCGAGTCGCCGCGCACCGCAGTGACCGACCTGGCCTACGTGATCTTCACGTCGGGCTCGACCGGGGCGCCGAAGGGCGTGATGGTCAGCCACCGCGCCGCGGGCAACACCCTCGCCGACATCAACGACCGGCTCGGCGTCGGCCCCGGCGACCGGGTGCTCGGCCTGTCCGCGCTGAGTTTCGACCTGTCCGTGTACGACATCTTCGGCGTGCTGGGCGCGGGTGGCGCGATCGTGCTGCCGGATGCGGACGAGGTGCGTAACCCGGCTCACTGGGAGTCGCTGACCGTGCGGCATGGGGTGACCCTGTGGAACAGCGTGCCCGCGCTGCTGGAAATGCTGGTCGAGCACCGCGCGACCGCGGCCACCCCGCTGCCGGCCACGCTGCGGGCCGTGCTGCTGTCCGGCGACTGGATCCCGCTGCCCCTCGTCCGGCGCCTCCACGCGGGCGCCGGCCCCCTGATCTACGGCCTCGGCGGGGCGACCGAAGCCGGCATCTGGTCGATCTGGCAGCCGATCACCGCAGTGGATCCGGAGTGGCGCAGCGTCCCGTACGGCACCCCGCTGCGCAACCAGGCCTTCCGGGTGCTGGACTCCCGGTTCGCGGACAAGCCGGATCTGGTTGCGGGCGAACTGTTCATCGGCGGGAGCGGGCTGGCCGACGGATACTGGGCCGACCCCGCACTGACCGCGGCAGCCTTCCCAGCGCACCCGGACACCGGGGAACGGCTTTACCGGACCGGGGACACCGGCCGGTATCTGACGGATGGCAGCATCGAATTCCTCGGCCGGCTGGACACCCAGGTCAAGATCGGCGGGCACCGGATCGAACTCGGCGACATCGAGGCCGCGCTCGCCGAGCACGACCAGGTCCGCGCGGCCGTCGCGGTGGCCACCGGGCCCGACGGCGGGCCCCGGCGCCTGGTCGGCTACGTCGTGCCCACCACAGACGCCGGCTTGGATCTCGCCGAACTGCGCGATTTCCTGGCCGCGCGGCTACCCGCCTACCAGGTGCCGCCGGTCATCGTGGCGCTGACCGCCTTGCCGCTCGGCCCGAACGGCAAGGTCGAACGCGCGGCCCTGCCGCCCCCACCTCCCGCCGAGCCGGCCCAGCCACCGGCCGGCGACGCCGAACGGACGCTGGCGGAGATCTGGCGGTCGCTGCTCGGCACCCCGCACGTCGGCCGCGACACCGATTTCTTCGCCCTGGGCGGCGATTCGCTGCTCAGCGTGCGTGCGGTCGCCCTGGCCGCCGAGGCCGGCCTGCACTTGAGCGCGGCCGAGTTCTGCCGGCACCCGACCGTCGCCGGGCAGGCAGCCCTCGCCCGGTCGGCGCCACCACCCACGGCCCCCGAGGAGCCGGCCGAGGGACCGGTCGGCCTGACGCCCAGCCAGCACTGGTTCTTCGCGCAGGAGGTGGCCGAGCCCGATCACTGGAACGGCATGTGGCCGGTGTTCGCCCTCGGCCGGCTCCTGGACACCGCTGTGCTGGCCCGCGCGCTGGATATCGTGCTCGCCCGGCACGAGGCACTGCGCACCCGGTTCCACCGCGCCCGGTGCGGCTGGCGTGCCGAAATCGTCGCGGCGCGGCCGTCCCCGGCCGGCCTGGTCGAGGCGGTCGGGCTGGCGCACGTCGCCGACCACGATCTGGAGGCGGAGATCGGCGCTCATGTCGCGCGCCGCAACGGCGGGCTCGACCTGGCGAACGGCCCGGTGGTCACGCTGACATCCTTCGACCTCGGTGCGCGGCGGGCGCCACGACTGCTGGTCAGCGCGCACTGGCTGGTCATGGATTACTACTCCTCGCGCGTCTTCTACGAAGAACTGCGTGTCGCGTATTTCGCGCTCGAACGAGGCGAAAACCCCGTACTGCCACCAAAAACCGCGTCCCTGCGCGCCTGCCTGGCCCGGCTCGCGGAGTGCGTGCGCGAGCCGGAAGCGGCTGGGGAACTGCCCTACTGGACCGAGCTGGCCGGCCGGCGCGTCAGCGCCCTGCCCGTGGACCACCGGATCGGACCGAACACCCAGGCGTCCGCGGCCCGCGTTCTCGTCCAGCTCACCGGCGCCACGGCGGACGCGGTGCTCGCCCGGCCGCCGGCCGCGCGCGGCGTGGAGATCCGGGACGTGCTGATCACCGCGCTGGTCCGCACCATCGCCGGCTGGACTGATGTGCGGGAAGTCGCGATCGAGCTGGAGGGCCATGGCCGGGAGTGGGCCTACGGCGACCTGGACGTGTCCCGCACGGTCGGACGGCTGTCGACCCTCACGCCCGTGCTGCTGCGCACCGGTGATCTGCGCGCCGTCCGCGACCAGCTGGCGGCTGTCCCGCACCGCGGAGCCGGATACGGCATCCTGCGCGAACTACACCACGACCCCGAGGTCCGGGCCAGGCTGGCGACGGTGCCGGCTCCTGAGGTCGGCTTCAACTTCTGGGGCGAGGTGAGCGAGTACTTCACCGCGGACTCCCGGCCGGTGATCGAGTCGTTCGGTCATCACCGCGGGGAGTCCGGGCTGCGTCCGAGGGTGCTCGACCTCACCGCGCTGACCGTCGCCGGTGAGCTGTGGCTGGTCTGGACCTACAGCACCAACCTGCACACCGAGGCGACCATCACCGCACTGGCCGGGCGGTTCGAGCGGGAACTGGCTGAACTGGCCCGGGACGCCCGTTGAGCGACTACACCCACCCGGAGGAGCTGTTCGGCGCGGCGACCGTGCCCGAGATCCTGGCTCGCGCCGGACGCGGCGAGCGCGGCATCACGCTGATCGACGGCGGCCTGCGCGAAACACCGCTGCCCTATGCGCTTCTCGCCGCCACGGCGAACCGAGTCGCCACCGGGCTCGCCCGCGTGGGGGTGCGGCCGGGTGACCGGGTCGCACTGGTGTCCACGACCAGCCCGCGATTCCTTCTCAGCCTGTTCGGGGTGTGGCGCGCGGGCGCGGTGCCGGCGGTCATCGCACCGCCGCACCGGCTGACCGACCTGGCCGCCATCATGGCCGACCTCCGGCGCCGGATCGCCCACCTCGACGCGTGCTGCCTGGTCGTCGCCGATTCCTTCGGCGAGTTCATCAGCAAGCGGATCGGCCCGGAAGTGCCCGTGCTGACCTGTGGCGAGCTGGTCACCGGCCGGGCGGACGACCCACCGCGGCACCAGCCGGCGCCTGAAGACATCGCCTACCTGCAGTTCACCTCCGGCACCACCGGGCCGTCCAAGGCGGTCGTCCTCACCCACCGCCAATTACTCACCAACGTGGCGGTGTGCTGCCAGCGGCTCCTGGTCGAGGGCGTAAACAGCGTGCACGTCAGCTGGGCCCCGCTCTACCACGACCTCGGCCTGGTCGCGGTGCTCTCCGCGGTCGCCGCCCGGATTCACCTGATTTTGCAGGCGCCCGAAGCGTTTCTGGCCGCGCCGGACAGCTTCGTGGACGCGTTGTCGAAGTTCCGGGCGACCAGCACCGTGGCGCCGAACTTCGCCTATGGCCTCGCCGGGGACGGCATGCGGCTGCGGCCACGACGGCTGGACCTGTCCGCGCTGCGGGTGTGCGGTGACGGCTCGGAACCGACACGGCCCGGGCCGGTCGAGGCGTTCACCACCTACGGCGCGCCCTACGGACTGCGGCCCTCGGCGATCACCCCGATGTACGGCCTGGCCGAGGCCACCCTGTCGGTGACCATGGGCGACCGGTTCGCGCCGTTGAGCTGGGACGTGGTCAGCAGGCAGTCGCTGTGCTCAGGCGGCACGGCCGATCCTGCGTCCCCCGGCGAGTCCGCCGCACGCACCCTCGCGGTGTGCGGCGACGCGGTGCCCGGCGTGACGGTGACGATCCAGGACGCGCGGGGCGCGAACGTGCCGGACAGGGTGATCGGCGAGATCTGCGTGCAGGGCCCCTCGGTGATGCTCGGCTACTGGCAGGCGCCGGAGGCCACCGCGGAAGTGATCCGGGACGGTTGGCTGCGCACCGGCGACCTCGGCTACCGGACGCCGGCGGGCATCGTGGTCTGCGGCCGCGGCAAGGACATGATCATCATCGGCGGCGCGAACCTCTATCCGGAGGACTACGAGCACGTCGCGGCCCAGGCCGACATCTCGGTCACCCGCTGTGCCGCGTTCGCGGTGCCCGACGAGGAGCGGATGATCGTGGCGGTCGAGCTGGCCGGCGACGTGGATCCGAACGCGGTCGCCGACGCGGTCATGGCGCGGCTGCGGGGCGAGCTCGGGCACGCCCCGGACCGGGTCGTGGTGATCGGCCGCAACGCGATCCCGCGCACCTCGTCGGGCAAGGTGCAACGCGGCCGCTGCCGGGAAAGCTATTTCACCGGCCGGCTACCGGTTCTCGCCGAAAGCGCTCGCTGAACGCGCTTGGACGTCAGGTGTTGGCCGGCTGATCCGAGCCCGCGCCGCGCCGCCGCATGGTGACCAGGTCGTGCCGGGCCGGCGGGAGGGTCTGCTCGGCGGCGCTCTCCACCACGAACCCGGCGTCGGCGATCATCTTCAGGTCCTCGGCGCCGGGCTGTCCCTCGCTGGTCAGGTAGTCGCCGAGGAAGATCGAGTTGACCACGTGCAGCGCGAGCGGCTGCAGGGCCCGCAGGTGAATCTCGCGACCGCCGGCCAGCCGTACCTCGACGTCCGGGAACAGGAACCGGAACATCGCCAGGATGCGCAGGCAGCGCTGCGGGGTCAGGTCCCAGCGGCCCCCCAGCGGCGTGCCCTCGAAGGGGATGAGGAAGTTCACCGGCACCGAGTCCGGGTCCAGTTCGCGCAGGGCCAGAGCGACTCCGACGATGTCGTCGTCGGTCTCGCCCATCCCGAAGATCGCGCCGGAACACGGCGACAGGCCGGCATGCTTGGCCTCGCTGACCGTGGCCACCCGGTCGTCGAAGGTGTGCGTCGTGCAGATTTCCTGATAGTTCTCCGCGCTGGTGTTCAGATTGTGGTTGTAGGCGTCCGCGCCCGCCTCGTGCAGCCGCTCGGCCTGGCCGGCCTTGAGCAGGCCGAGGCAGACACAGATCTCCACGTCCGGCGTGGCGTCCTTGATCGCGCCGACGGTGTCCGCAACACGGTCGATGTCCCGATCCGCCGGGCCGCGCCCGCTGGCGACCAGGCACACGCGCTTGGCGCCGGCCGCGATGGCCCGCTGGGCGTTGGTCACGGCCTCATCGGTGCTGATCCACGAGTACTTCATGATGTCGGCGGTCGAACCGAGCCGCTGCGAGCAGTAGAAGCAATCTTCCGGACACAAACCGCTCTTCATGTTGACCAGGAAGTTCAGCTTGACCCGCCGGCCGAAGAACCGGCGCCGGACCCGCGATGCGGCTGCGACCACATCGAGCACGTCCTCGTCCGAGGTGTTCAGCACGTCCAGCAGTTCCGCCCGGGCCGGTTGCTCACCGCGCAGGGCCTTCTCCGTGATCGAGCCAAGCAATGTGTCGAGTGCGGTCTGTGCCATGTCAGGCATCTTGGAGAAGCTCCCTTTTCTGTGCAAGCCGGCCACACGGCCGGGGGATCCATCACACCAGAATTGCCGGACCGGCAGTCACGACGGGGTCATCGCCGCGGGGTAAGCACGATACGCGCGCCACGTCTCGGCACCAGCGTGACGCTGCGAACACGCGCCCGCTCCCGCGCGGGCCGATCCGGCGCGAGATCGTGGTCACGCAACACCGCCTTGAGCACGCCGACGATCTCCATCAACGCGAATCCGGCTCCGATGCAGCGGCGTCCGCCGGACCCGAACGGCAGCCACGCGGTGGCGGGCAGGTCGTCAGTCAGAAACCGTTCCGGCCGGAATTCGGTGGTGTCCGGGTAGTACCGGGGAGCGGCAAGGGACAGACCGATAGCCGGCATCACCGACACTCCCGCGGGGAGCCGGTATTCGCCGAGTTCGACGGGCTCCGCCAGCGTGCGGGCCACCTCGAACACCACCGGCCGGATCCGCAGGGTTTCCTTGGCGACCGCGGTCAGGTAATCGTCGTCGTCGGCCAGGGCCGCCTGCCGCACCCGCGCGCAATACTCCGGTCGGCGCGCGAGTTCGTGCAGTGCCCAGGCCAGGGCCGCGGCGGTCGTCTCGTGGCCGGCGAGCAACAGGGTAATGAGCTGATCGTGCAGTTCGGCGTCGGACAAGCCTCCGCCGGCGGCGTCATCGGCGCCGGCGTGCAGCAAGCGGGAAAGCACATCGGTCCGGCCGGACAGGTCCGCCGACCGCCTGCGTTCGGCGATCTCGGCGTACAACAGCTCATCGAGCCGTTGCTGGACGGCCCGGAAGGTGCGCCACGGACCGAATCCGCGCAGTCGCCGGTCGGACAGTCCGAGCAGCGTGATCGGGCCGATCGCGGCGATCGCGCGCACCAGTGGGCGCATTTCGGCCAGCCGCGCCTGATCCGTGATGCCGAACACGACCCGTACGATGACGTCGAGAGTTAGCTCCTGCATGCGCCGGTGCCCGGAAAACGGCTTCCCCACCGGCCAGACGGCCACCTCGCCGGCAGCGATGCCGACGACCATCTCGCGATAGCCACGGAGTGCCGCGCCGGAGAAGGCGGGCAGAACGAGACGCCGCATCCGTTTGTGCTCGTCCTCGTCGAGTACCAGCATGGAACGCGTTCCCATGGCCGGGGCGAGCACGGCATTGCCCTCACCACCGTGGAACGCGGTGTCAGGACCGGTGAATACGCGCAACATCTGCTCGGGGTCGGCGACCACCACCACTGTTTTGCCGAACTGCGCGAGTTTCAAGGTGAACAGGTCTCCGTGCCGGCGCTGCGCCCTGGGCAGCACACGGTGCCGGAACTTGCCGTATACCAACGTTTGCACCAGTCCGGGCAACCGGGAACCGCGCGGTGGCAACGACGTGGCTACGACGGGCGCTGGCGCGTCAACAGGCATTTCTCTCCCCGGACAGGCATTTTCCTGATACATCAACCGCCTGCCTGACTATACTCCGATTTCAAGACCATTTCGGGAGCATTCGGGTGATCGACCGGCACTGTCAGTGGTCTTGGCTACGCCTGGTTCCACCTCGGCAAAGAGCGAGACATCATCGGGTGGCAAGACGACATGGCCCCTCTCGTGTTCCGCGCACTGGACTGCATAGCCGTTGACGCTGTCCTGCCGGGCCTGGACCAAATATGGCTACCGCGCCGTGGCGTGTGTCCATTCAGGACCTTGTGGTCCGGTTCGTCCGGGACGCGCGGACGCGGGTGTGGACCATGACCGCGCTGGGGAAGCGTTGGGCGAGGTGATCGATGGCTTTCTGGCCGCGGTCTGAGGAGCCGTTGTCCACGACCCAGAACACGCAACGCCGGCCACAGGGTGCCCGGACTTCCGCTACCGGGGCGCGTTCGCCTGCATCGACGCACTCCCGCCCGACGGTGAGGTGCTGCCGCTCCTGCGGCTGCGCTACCGCGGCTCCGCCCACCACTGGGGCTTCGGCCTGTATCTGGCCAGCAGCCAGCGCTACGAAAACCAGCTCCTACCCACCGGATTCCCCATCGACACCCCCGAAGAAGCACACAACGCACTGGCGCTTCGTCGTCAGTTGACGCTATGGTCCGTCACATGAATACGCATCCTGCGCATAAATGCCTCAAAAGTCGGGTCGCCTGGGGGAATTGCACCCCCGGGCTCCCACGGAACCGCGTTTAAAGGTCTCCCTTTACACGGCTCTTGCCATCTTGGTCACCAAAACGTTGGGGTCCATGCCCAGTCGGCGAAGAGCCTGGGGTGCTGGCGGGTGATTCTTTGCCAGCACGCGTGGGCCTTTTTGAACGCCCGGAGCCGTTTGCCAACCTGCGCACCCGCCGCAAACGCGCCGCCTTCCCCGCTGGCAAGACCTTCGGAGACTGGGACGAGGCCGCATCCTCGATCCCCCCACCCAGGACGCGCTGAGACGCTGGAATGGTTACAACGCAAAGAAAATCTCTGCATCTGCGGGCCAAGCGGGACGGGCAAAAGCCACTTCTGCGAAGCGCTCGGGCAGGCCGCGGTCGAGGCTGGTATGACCGTCGCCTGGTTCACCATCGAAGACCTCGGGGCCGCTGGTCCGCCGGCACCGGGTCGACGACTCGATCACCCGGGCCATGACCCGGTTACTGCGCACCGACCTGATCATCGTCGACGATATCGGCCTGCTGCCGGTCTCCCCGGACGCCGCCGAGAACTTCTACCGGCTGGTCGATGCCGCCTACGAGCGCCGCGCCCTGGCAGTCAGCTCGAACCTGCACCCCTCCGGATTCGACGAGATCATGCCCAAGACCCTGGCCACCGCCACGGTCGACCGGCTACTGCACCACGCCCACATCGTCGTGACCCAGGGTGACAGCTTCCGGCTCGCCCAGGCCACCTCCGGAAAGGGGGTGAAGGCGTTGAACTAATCAGCACCCCATCCACGGCGGGGAGCTATCTGGCCGCCGTCGGGGAGGAACTCGTGGCCATCAGCGGGGCGAACTGCTGGCCGCCTATGGGGAAGTCCAACTGGCCATTGACACTCCTGCGCCGCGCTGACCATCGCCCGCTGAGCAGAGGCACTACGACCGCCTGTGGAAGCAGGTAGGCGATCACCTGTACTGGGCAGCCCAGCTCGGCGTGACGGCCCACTGGTTGCGGCGCACCACCATCACCTGGGTCGAACGCCACTACGGCTACGCCATCGCCCAGGCCTACGCCGGCCACAGCCACGACAAAGACACCGCGCTCATCTACGCCCGCGAAGTGGCGATGGCCCTGTCCGCCCCCACCAACGAACCGCATCCCTTGGTGGCATCCTGTTGAACGGGGCTGATGCCGGTGCGAGGACCTGTACCGGGCCTCGGTTAACCTGCGGCCAATGACTCGATCGAAGAAACTGATCCGGCGCGCCGCGGCCTCGCCACGCGGTGGGTGGCAGTGGCCGATCCTGGTGGCTGTGATGTCAGTGATCGCCGGATGCGGAACGGTGACCAGTGTGGGCCGCGCATCGAGCACACCGCCGCCGGTGACCAGTTCCTCGCAGCCGACTGCGCCATCTCCGAAATCGGCCACTGAATCCGCGCCGTCACCTCAGGCCCCGTCGAACTGCCCGGCCGTGGCCGCCGGTTTCGACTGCGACTTCCAACAGCGGTTCGAGGCCGCACAAGCCTACCTGGCCAGCAGGCCCGGCCTCGTCGGCGTGGTCGTGCGCGACCGGCAGACCGGGGCGGTGTGGCGAACAGGTGCCGCCGACACGGCGATGTGGACCGAGTCGACGATCAAGCTTGCGATGACCGTGGACCTCTTGGTCCGGAACGACGCCGGCAAGATCAGTCTGACCTCGGCTGACCGCACGCTGATCCAGCGAATGCTACACAGCTCGAACGACGACGCCGCCGACTCGCTGTGGTTCAAATACGCGGGCCCGGACACTATGGCGTTCAACCGGGACTTCGGCGACTACGGCATGACCTCGCTCGTACCGCAGCGCGGCTACAGCAACACGTTCCCGTACTGGGGCTTCCAGAAATGCACCCCGAACGACTTGGATCGGCTGGTCAACTACGTACTCGACCACCTTCCGGCGAACACCCGGAACTACATCGTCGACCAGCTCTCCGCCGTCGACCCGGACCAGCAGTGGGGTGTGTGGGCGGCCGGGCCTGCGGCGAGTCCCGGCAACAAGGACGGCTGGGGCGCGGAGGACGACGGCTGGGTGATGAACACCGTTGGCTGGGTCGGCCCCAGCCAACGCTACACCCTCGCCGTGATGAACGAACTCCGGGGTCACGGCGGTGAAGAAGACGGTCGCACCACCGACAGCCACCTCGCCCAGCTCCTGTTCACCGGCCGCTTCCCGTAATCCCCAATCCGCCGCCGACGGGAAGGTCGAAGTCCACAAAGGACTACCACTGGCCGCTGCTGCGGCGAACCTGAACGTCTCTGCGCCGGCGCAGGCCGCGATCGCCGACGAGTTGTAGGTCGCGCCACGAACTCACGGTTGGACGCGTTGCCTGCCCCGCGTGGCGCGGTCTCCCATCGTGCCGCTGTCTGCGGGCAGTTCCCGGTTTGCCGAGCACCTTTTGCGGCCCCGCAAGTGGCGCCGGGTCCCGGCGTCGACCTTGGCCCGGCACACACGCCTCTGCGCCGCGTCTCGGCCGACCCGGGCCGGTGCGGTGTCACGGACTAGGCCTGCGCGCGGCAGTCTCCAGTGCCCTTCGGGGGTCGTCCTCCGCGTACACGAAGTCGGTGCGGCCCTGGCCGCGAGGGCGCTCGTCCGGGACGGGATAGATGCCGTTGTTGGTCACCATTCCGTCTGTCGTCACCATGTCCCAACGCACGGGGCAGAAGAAGTCGATCAGGCCGACGGTCGATCCACTCGTGATGGCCTGGGTGGTGTGGATGTCCGGTGGTTTGGAGATCGCGATGGCGGGTGCGATGACGATCTGGTGCTCGTCGGGCAGCCACTCCCGCGAGTCGCGGCCCCAGTGGCGTCGCATGTGGTGGACGAACGTGCCCGCGACAATGAGCGAGGCCTGCTCGAAGTCCTCGTGGTCGTGCGGGCTCATCTTGCCGGGATCACGTGGTTGGGACCGGAGGGGCCACCTGAACCTGGACATCGCGGTCCGGTGAACGAAGCACCTCGGGCCGGCGTCACCTTCGTCGAGGTCGTAGTGGCGCAACGCATAGCCGTCGACGGGTGCGCCGAGTTCGTAGATCGGGGCGATGTTGTCGACGGGCGGCTCGTACTCGGTCTTGTTGGGACAGCGGTCGATCAGGTCGGCGGCCCGGCTGGTGAAGCCCAGCCACACCGAGCCCTCCTCGGTGAGCTCGACCACACTGTCGCCAGGGGGCACGATGAAGACCGAACCGGCCTTGCCCTCGATCGTCTCGTCGCCGGCAGTGACGCGCACGCCGGTGAACAGCGCCCACACGAAGTACTCGTCCGGGTTTCCCACGCGCGTGAACCTGGCTCCCTTAGGACCGGTCAGGTGCACCGTGATCGAGTTCTGGGTGCGGTGATACCAGACCTTGCCGTCTCCGACGATCTCGTCCGGGGCATCCTCCCAGAACTGCCGGTACGTTCCGATCAATCCTTCTGTATGCGGCATAGGACTCGATTCCTTTCTTATTGAGTTGGTGCGGTCGAGCTCGTGGGGCCAGTCGGGCTCGGCGGGTCCGCCGCCGGTCGGTTCGGTGGTGATGTGTTCAGGGATGCCTGGTGTGTCAGGCCGACGAGGATGACACCGCCGGCGAGGATGGTGGCGGTGCTCCAAAACACCGCGAACATTCCCGCCGGTCCCGCGACAGTGGCCACGAGCAGGGGCAAAGTCACCTGCGCGAGGCGGTTCACGGTCATCCGAGCGCCGAAGACCGCACCGGTGGCTTGAGGCGGCGCCAAGGACGAAATCCAGACGAGGGTGAGCGGCTGCGGTATCCCGAGGCCGATCCCGATTGCCGCCATGATCGGGACGGCGATCCACGCGTTCGCGAAGGGCAGCAGGACGAGCGCCAGCACGGTCAGTCCAAGGGTCAGCAAAAGGAGCGTCTTGCGGCCGAACCTCACGACCAGCCTGACGACGCCGAACCTGCTGGCGATGGTGAACAGTGCCCGCACCGCGAGCAGCCAGCCGACGACGTTCGCCGGAATCCCATCGGCCACGCCCCACACCGGGACGAACGACGCCAGCAGGTCGACCGTCACGATCACGGTCGCGCCCACGAGCAGGGCGCGCCGGAGAGCCGCCACCTGGACCAGTTCCTGCAGCGATGCGGTCTTGGCGGCCTTGCCCCGCGGGGTCCCGGCCGCCGCCTCGGCCGGCCGGAGCACGAAAAACATCGGCAGTCCCAGAGCCAACAGGGCGCCACAGCACGCGAGGCCGAGCTGGGTATGGGGATGGGCCTCCCCCGCGGCCGCCCCCGCGATGGCCACTGCGGTGACGAGGGGCGGGCCGATGAGTTGGCCGAGCGACACCGCGGCGGTCAAGGTGCCGAATGCCGCGTCGGGGCTGCCGGCGGTAAGCCGCGCCACCAGCCCCTGCTGGGCGACGACGACGTAGATCTGCCCGATCCCGGCCAGGGCGGCCGCGCCGAGTGTCCCCGCGATTGTTGGTGACGCGGCCCCTACCACTACGCCGACGACGGAGATGACCATGCCGCCCGTGGCCACGCGGGCGCTGCCGTTGCGGTCGATGAGCCTCCCCGACGGGATCGACACGACCAGCCCCGCGAGGGCGAACACAGCGGCGACCACACCGACGAAGACCGGCGATCCGGTCACCGCCAAAGCCTGGTAGGCCAGCATGAGCCGCACACCTTGCGACCCGGCCTGCGCGGCCGCCGCCTGGATGCCGAGTGCGTGCGGCCAGCGGCGCTCGGGCCGCAGGAAGCGCTCCACGGCACTCATGGCGTGACGAAGATGGTGGTGACACAGCAGTCCGGTGCGGCGCCGCTCACGCGAAGCCGTCGATCAGCTCACCGGCCGTTCCGGACACGAAGCGACGGACGTCATCCTCCGACCAGCCGTGGTCGAGCAGGAGCCGCACCGTGATCTGGTACCCGGTGACCGGGAGCGGGTTGTGGACCTGGCCGTAGTCGGACGACAGGAACGTGCTCGACAGCCCGGTGGCGTCGACGTAAGCCTGCAACAACTCGACCCCACGACGCCGCACGTTGCCGATGACGTGCTCGATCTTCGCGCCCTGCGCGGCCCAAGCCGCGGTCCGCTCGGGGGTGGCGCCCTCGAGCAGCGGTGGATGACTCACGATCATGCGCCGCACTCCCGCGGCAACGGCCGTGGGCAGCACGGCGTCGATCTCGTCGGCCGACAGGTGGCCAAAGTTGAGGATCGCGTCGTACTGCGCGACGAGCTCGAGCACCTCGCGGACGTCACCGGTCGGCTTGCCGTCGTCGTCGGTGACGCGGTTCGCGGGGCCCACCCGCAGCACAGGGTTGGCGAAAACACTGCCGGGGCCATGGTCCTTCGCGAGATGCGCGGCCGAGGAGATCGTCGGCAGCCACACGATCCGCGCGCCGGAGTAGAGCGCGTTCTCCACGACGTAGGGGTTGACGTTGCCCTCGTACCAGTTGAGCGCCACCCCGCCGTAGACCTCGATGCCGAAGTCGTCGAGCCCGGCCGTGCGCAGCACATCGATCATCGGCGCGGTGTTGTCGTGATGGGACTTGGCGACGATCGCGCGGAACCCCGCCAGCGACGCGTCCTCGGCGGCCTCCATGATCGTCATGCGTCGCGGGATGGGACTGGGGCCCGGATGCTGATGAAGGTCCACGACGCCGTGGAGCAACTCCGCCACCTGCGAATCCGGAGTGTCGCGCGCCGCGTCGAGTTCGGGATCCAAGAAATCGCTCCTCAGCATTGAGGCTCCACCTCTCCCTGGCGCAGGTCGCCGCGCGCCATCATGACCAGTCCGTAGACTGGATACAATACACGAAGAAGTGCGCCCGGCCAGGGCTTCTTCAATGGCTACGCTGCGATGTTGACTTCTTTGGCATGTGGATCCAAAATACAGTGCTGGTCCACCAGGGAGGAACACCATGTTCACGCAGCGTCGCGTTCTGGGAGATCGGCTTTGCGAGCGTCCGCTCTCGCGAACGTTCGTTGCGCTGAGGACACCATCTGGGCAGGCCAGGAGCGTGACGGTCGGTTGTGCCGCGGCCTCTGACGGCTGGGCGGGCGATCAGTTGCCGCCAATCGGCGATGCCTCGCGCCGTTGTGTAACATGGATCCAGCCCGCCATCAGGTACGAAGGACAGCACCGTGAGCCGCAAGTTCGAGCGACCCGTTACGGCGCAGGCTGCCGTCCTGACCGAGCTGCGCCAGCGGATCACCCGCGGCGAAATCCTGCCGGGCGTAGCCATCCGCCAGGAGGTGCTGGCGTCCGAACTGGGGGTCAGCCGACTGCCGGTGCGAGAGGCTCTCGTGGTTCTGCAGTCCGAGCGACTGGTCGACTATACGCAGCACAAGGGGTACATGGTCGCGCCTCTCGACGAGGACGACCTGGTGCAGACCTACCAGTTGCGGGACATTCTCGAGCCGGTCGCCATCGAGCAGGCCGTGCCGCGTCTGACCGAGGAGACCATCGATGCCATGCGGGAGACGCTCGCCGACCTGATGGCCGCCGGTGCCGGCGCCAAACTCGAGCGCATCGAGTGGAACAGGGAATTTCACTTCCACTTGTTCAAGGCGAGCGGCAACATGCGTCTGGTGTCGCTGCTCAGCCAGCTCTGGGACAGCTGCGACCGCTATCGAGCGCTGTACTACTCCAGCACCGAGGTCCCCGACCGGGTGCACCGTGGCGGCGAGGAGATCATCAACGCGGCGGCGGCGCGCGACACCACCAGGTTGCGCGAGCTGCTCGCCGAGCGCCGCGGTGCGGGTTTCGCCGAATCCCTGCGAGTGGTGCACACCTACAACAAGGCAGCCGACGCCATGGCCGCCGAGTCGGCGCCTGCCTGATCACAGGCCGGCTGGTGGAGCCTCGCTCCATCAGTCCTCGTGGATCATTCATCGCCCGCGGCCCCGCGGTCCCCGTCGAAAAGAGGAATGGGGCCTTTACTGCGGATGATCCGTAGCAAAGGCCCCTTCCTCCGCTACTGCGCCGACCGTTACCAATCCGACCACAGCCACGGCGGAAACGGGTCTATACAGCCAGATTGGCCGCGGTCCGTGTCCGCCTACTTTTGGTCGGGTTGGTAAATCCCGGGCAGCTGCTCGCGAGCCCCCTCCTCCGCCGCACATTTCGTCCGCGCGTCGCATCTCGCGCACGACCTTGGGAGTCATGTGATGACTTGGTTCAAAGAAATCCTCGGCCGGCCGGCGGGCCACATCCCGATCGGCCCCTTCCTCAAGATCCCCTCGATCGAGGTCGTGGAGATCATCAAGATGGCCGGGTTCGACTTCGTGGTCTTCGACGCCGAACATGCCATGCTGAGCGTTTCCGACCTCAACGTCCTCGTGGCCATGGCCCGGGCTCTCGACCTGCCGCCGTTGGTGCGCGTGCCCAACCACGACTACGGCGACATGCAGCGGATACTCGACGCCGGCGCCGCCGGCATCCTGTGGCCGCACGTTTCCAACGCCGAGGAGTGCCGCGCCGTGGTCCGCCAGGCGTCGCACCCGCCCCTCGGCACCCGTGGCTCCGGAGGCGGTATGCGCGCGGGTGGCTGGGGTATCTCGCGTGACCCCGACGTGAACTACCTGCGCGACGGCCGGGAGCGGGTCATGAAGATCCCGATGATCGAGGAGATCGGAGCGGTGGAGAACGCCGAGACCATTCTCTCCGTCGAGGGCGTCGATGCCGTGTTCATCGGACCCGGCGACCTCTCCTTGACGATGGGCAAGAAGCCGACGGATCCCGACGTCGTCGCGGCCGTCGACCGCACCTTCACCATCGCGAAGGAGAAGGGAGTCAGGGTGGCCACGCTCGCTCGGGGTGCCGCCGACGCGCGTGCCAAAGCAGAGCAGGGCTACGACTTCCTGATGGTCGGAAACGACACCGGCTTGCTCGCCCGCGCGGCCCGCGCGCTGGTCGACGAGATCCGCGGCTGAACGGCGTATCGATGGACAAGGTCGTAGCCAATGCCGCGGACGCCATCGCAGACATCGATGACCGCGCTGTGGTCGGGATCTCGGGGTTCGGCGCCAGCCACAACTTCCCGGTCGACCTGATCCAGGCCTGCGCGGCGAAGGAGATCAGTGGCCTGACCCTCGTGTGCAACTCTCTGGGAGTCACCGAGGACCACCCGAGACGGCTCGTGACCGCCGGGCGAGTGTCTTGCCTCCGTGCGGCCTTCTCGGCTCGCGCGGCGGTGCCCGACAGCTCCGCTCAGCAGCAGAGTCCGGTGCCGATCGACGTGGAGCTGATCCCGCAGGGCATCCTCGTCGAACGGCTCCGCGCGGCCGGCGCCGGCCTGGGTCCGTTCTACAGCCCGGTGGGCGTGGACACCGACCTGGCAGACGGCCGCGAGATCCGGCACTTCGACGGTCGGGACCACCTGCTCGAGTACCCTCTCCACCTCGACTACGCCTTCGTCTACGCGGCCGCGGCCGACCGCGCGGGCAACGTCGCGTTCAGGGGTACGAGCGAGAACCTCGCGCCCAGCGTGGCCAAGGCCGCGAAGGTGGTCATTGTGCAGGTCGACGAGATCTTCGAGGTCGGCGAGTTGCCCACGGACGAGATCGACCTGCCCGGTGTCTTCGTCGACCGGGTGGTCCGGTCCGCCTCGACGCGCGTGCCGGCCTGGAGCCAGCGCCGGGACGACGACGAGCGGAGGCTGTATCACGGCAAGCCTGGCCTGACCCCGCGCGAGATCGGACGATGGATCGCCGAGCTGCTGCCCCACGGCAGCTACGTCAACCTCGGTGTCGGGCTGCCGACGCAGGTGTCCGACTTCGTCACCGGGCGCGACATCTCGCTGCATGCCGAAAACGGCGCGCTGGGCTACTCCGAGCGGCTCAGCGTCGAACACGCCGACCCCGACGCGTACAACGCGGGTGGCGAGCCCATCATGTTGGGTCCCGGTGCCTCGGTGTTCGACAGCGTCCGCGCCTTCGAGATCGCCCGTGGCGGGCACCTCGACGCGGTCGTGTTGGGCGCGTTTCAGGTCGACGCCCGCGGTTCGTTCGCGAACTGGACCACCCCGCGGATGGGAGGAGGCGCCATCGGCGGAGCCATGGACCTGATCGTGGCGCCTGGGCGGCTCATCATCGCCATGCGGCATACCGAGAGGAACGGGCGGCCCAAGGTGGTGAGCGCCCTTGACTATCCGCTCACCGGCAAGGAGATCGTCGACATCGTGGTCACCGACCTGGCGGTCATGGAACGCGACACCGCGGGCGCTGAAGGGTTCGTGCTTCGCCGGGTGGCGGCAGGGTTCGAACCACACGAGATCCTCGAGCTCACCGAAGCCCCCCTGCGCATCGACCTCTGGGGCAGCGCACCACCTCCCCCGGTCACGTAGCGCTCATGCGCCCAGGAGTCCACTCGACGTCATCCAGAGGAAGGCCGGGCGGTGTCGGCGGAGCTGTGCAGGCGTTCGCGCCGTCGGCGCTGCTCCTCGACGTTCGGCACGGGCACAGAGTCGAGCAGCCGGCGGGTGTAGGGGTCTTGGGGGTCGTTGACCACTTGCGAGGCGGTCCCCTCTTCGACGATCCGACCGCGGTGCATGACCGCGACGCGGTGGGCAAGGTGCCGGATCGTGGCGAAGTCGTGCGAGATGAGGACGATCGCGAGATCCATGGTTTGCTGCAACTCCCGCAGCAGGTTGAGGATCTCCGCGCGGGTCGACACGTCGAGTGCCGACGTCGGTTCATCGGCGATGAGGGCCGTTGGTTCGAGGGCGAGCGCCCTGGCGATCGACACGCGCTGCCGCTGCCCGCCCGACAACTCGCCGGGACGCCGGGCGGCCAGCCGCGGGTCGAGGTTCACCCTCTCCAGCAACTGAGCGACGCGGTCGCGGGCATCCGACCCCGACGCACGTCGGTGCACCTTGAGAGGCTCGGCGACGGCATACCCGACGGAGTATGCCCCGTCCAGTGAGCCGTAGGGGTCCTGAAAAATCATCTGGATCCGGCCCCGCAAAGGCCGCAGGGCGCGACCTTTGAGCTCGGTGACGTCGGCGCCTTCCCAGACGACTTTTCCCGCGTCGACCGGGATCAGTTTGGCCAGCATGCGGGCCACCGTGCTCTTGCCGGAGGCGGACTCACCCACGATTCCCAGCGTGCGACCGGGCTCGACCGCCAGGCTGACACCGTCGACCGCGACAACTTGCTCGATCGCCCGGCCCCACATCGAGCGTCGCAGCGGGAAGGTCTTGCGCAGGTCGACTCCCTCGACGGCATAGGGGGTCGGGGTGGCCTCAGCGCGCGCGTCCCTCATCTGCTCATCCTCAACTCTTCGATGTCGGTGACTCGTACGCACCGGCATGCACGACCGGGTCCCAAGCTCACCTCGGCCTGCGGCTCGCCGCACACGTCTGGCGACGCGTGCGCGCACCGGGCCTGGAACCGGCATCCCGTGGGCATCTCAGTGGCCGACGGGACCCGTCCCGGAATGGTCGGCAGCAGCGTGTGTGCCTTACCGGTCTGGGTCACGCTGGCGAGCAACGCGCGGGTGTAGGGGTGGCTTGGCTGGTGGTCCAGCAACTCCGCTGTTCGGCCGCGCTCGACGATCTGGCCGGCATACATGACGGCAACCCGGTCCGAGAAGTCGGCCACGACGCCGAGGTCGTGCGTCACCAGAAGGACGGACAGGCCCAGCTCCGCCTGGAGCGACCGGAGCAGGTCGAGGATTCCTTGCTGCACGGTAACGTCGAGGGCCGTCGTCGGCTCGTCGGCGAGCAGCAGGGCGGGCTCGCAAGCGACCGCCGCGGCGATCATCACGCGCTGTTGCATTCCGCCGCTCAGTTGGAACGGGAAGGCGTCGAGGCGCTCCTTGGCGCGTGGGATGCCGACGCGGTCGAGCAGATCGACCGCGTGGCCGCGCGCGACCCGCCGGCTCTCGCCGAGATAGATGCGCCGGGACTCGGCGATCTGGTCACCGATTCTCATTGTCGGGTCGAGGCACGACATGGGGTCCTGGAAGATCGCGCCGATCTGTTTGCCCCGGATTCGGCCAAGTTCTCGCTCCCCCTTCCGCAAGAGGTCGGCGCCGTTCAGCTTGATGGAGCCGGAGATCGCCGAAACCGCTGAAGGCAACAGCCCGAGGATCGACAGCGACGTCAGGGTCTTGCCGCAGCCGGACTCTCCGATGAGGGCGAGACACTCGCCCTTCCCGACATCGAACGACACGGACTGGACGAGGTCCGCCGGGTTGGTGGATCCACGCAGCCGCAATGACAGGCCGTCGACTTCGAGGACAGGGTCGGTCTGCGGCCGCCCGCTCAACGTTGCTCTCCTAACAGGATGTCACGCAGCCGGTCGCCCAAGGTGTTGAAGGACAGCACTGTCAGCACCAGCACGATGCCCGCGGGCAGCACCGCGAGCGGCGCCTTGAACTGGAATTGGTTGGCATCGCGAAGCATGGCGCCGAGACTCGCCGTCGGCGGCTGGGCGCCGACCCCGATGAAGCTCAGACCGGACTCGGCGATGATCGAAATGCCCATGAGGATGGTGACCTGCACGACCAGCGGGGCCAAGATGTTGGGCACAACGTGGACGAACAAGATACGTCCGGTGGAGCTCCCGATCGAGCGGGCGGATTCGATGTGAGTCTCCTGTGACACCTGGAGTGCCGCCGCGCGGACGATGCGGTAGAGGCCGGGAGAGAAGGCGATGCCGAGGGCAAGCATCGCGTTGACCGTACCTCGCCCGAGCACGGCGACCATGGCGAGCGCGAACACCAGACCGGGAAGGCTGAGGAACACATCGGCGACCCTGCCTGACACGGCGTCGAACCAACCGCGGCGGAACCCGGCGAACATGCCGGTCGGCAAGGCGAGCGCGAGCGCTACCCCTACCGCGATGGTCGGCGCCAGGAGAGTGAGCCTGGCGGCATATATCAGCCGGCTGAACACGTCGCGACCGAGGTGGTCCGTACCCAGCCAGTGCTCCGCGGACGGCCCCCGCAGTTGGTCCTGCAGGATCTGCGTGGCCGGGTCGAAGGGGGCCAGGACGGGGGCGAACGCTGCCACCACGATGAGCAGCACGATGAAGGTGAGTGACGCGACGGCGGCGGGACGACGCAGCAACGAGAACGCGCGGCCGGGAGCCCGCGGCCCACCTCGGGCCGCGGGCCGTTCGAACGCGGGCGGGTCTTTCGTCAGTGTCGTCGTCATGCGCGCACCTTGGGGTTGATCGCCGAGTAGAGCAGGTCCACCAGGATGTTGATCACCACGACCACCGCCGCCGTGAACAGAACGTAGGCCTGTACCAGCACGAAGTCGCGGTTCAGGATCGCGTTGACGGCCAGGAGTCCGAGGCCGTTGATGCCGGCGACCGTTTCGACGACGATGACGCCACCGAGCATGTTGCCGATCTGCAGACCGAACACGGTGACGACCGGGATGGCGGCATTGCGCAGCACGTGCGTTCTGACGAGGCGCCATCCGGAGGCGCCCCGCGATCGGGACGCTCGGATGTAGGGCGTGCTGAGGACGTCCATGACGGCACCACGGGTGAAGCGGGACAGCTCCGCCGCGTGGGCGACCGCCAGTGCGGTCGCTGGAAGCAGAATATGGCTCAGCCACGGCCAGAACCCCGCGGAGAGCGGGGCATAGCCGACGGCCGGGAACCACCTGTTGAGGATCGACAACGGCACGAACAGAATGAGCAGGACCCAGAAGGCCGGCATGGAGATTCCCAGGCCCGCACAGAAAGTGACGCCCCGGTCGACCCAGCTCCCCCGGCGCAACGCGGCGATGGTGCCGAAGAACAGCCCCAGCACCGTCGAGATCAGCAGCGATACGAGGGCAATGGACAGGGTCGCCGGGACGGCGTCCAACACCATGTCCTTGGCCGGCCGCGACGTCCACAGCGAGGTGCCGAAGTCGCCATGGAGCACCGACGTCAGCCAAGTGAAATACTGCACGACAATGGGCTTGTCGAGGCCAAGCTGAGTACGCACATTCTCGATCTGGTCCGGCGAGGCGAACTCGCCCGCAATGGCATTGGCGCTGTCACCGGGCAGCAGATGGACCAGGCTGAACGCCAGGATCGAAACACCGACCAGGACCAGGACGCCACTGACCAGGCGTCGGCCGATGGCTGAGGGTCGCAATGCTCCATTACCTCCCGCCTTGCGGTAGCTCCGAGTTGACGTGATCGAACGATGGGCTCAGATCGTGCTCGGCGGCCGAGCCGCGACGGCGTCGGTCTACTTGGGCGGGTCGAAGTACAGCGTCGAGAGGTCGAAGTCCATGGCGACCGGGATGCGGACGCCCTTCACGTTGGACTTGTAGATGTTGACGTAGTCCGGCGCGCAGATGGGGATCACGGTCGGGCCTTGTTCGAGGACCGCCTTGTCGATCTGGTGCATGTCCTCGCTCCGCTTTGCCATGTCGTTGGTTGTGTTCATGTCGGACAATGCCTGGTCGATGCCGGTGTACTTGGTGTTACCGGGGTTGAAGATCCCGCCTGGCAGGTAGAACTGCCGCACGAACAGTGCCGGATCCGGGCGACCGCTCTGGACCGAGGCGATGGATGCCTCGAAATCGCCCGAGGCCCGCGCCTTCGACAGGGCCACCGCGTCCAGCACCTCCACCGAGACCTTCAGCCCGATCGCGTTGAGCTGCTGCTGGACCGCCGCCGCCATGTTCTGGAAGACCGCTGTCGACCCGACGTAGAGCTTGAGCGGGGTGCCGACGAGCCCGGCATCCTGCAGGAGCTTGCGTGCCGTATCCGGGTCGTACGCCGCGTCCTTCGACTGCTCCAACGCGGGGTCAGAGGCCCAATAGGTCGTCGGGAAGGGCTGCGCCACAGGCTGGCACCCGCCCTCGAACAGGGCGTTCTGGATCGCCTTGCGGTCGATCGCGTGTTGGATCGCGAGGCGCATGGCCGGGTTGGCCAACTTGGAACGGGACGTATTCAGCATGATCGCGTTGATCTGCGCCACCGTGGCCCTCGACGACTTCAGCTGGTCGCCGCGGGCGTCGGCCTCGGCGATCTGCGTCGTCCGCATCGAGGTGCCGAGGTCCGCCTGACCGGTGAGCAACGCGTTGAGCCGGGCTGGGTCATCCAGGCCGGTGAGGTACTCGATGCGGTCGAGCTTGACCCGTGCGGCATCCCAGTATCCCGGCCATTTCTTGTACGTGATGCCGGTCTGGTTGAACACGTCGACCAGGAACGGCCCGGTGCCGACCGGCTTCTTCCCCAGGTCCTTGGATCCGAGGGCGGCGGGGCTGATCATCATTCCGGCCTCGCTCGCCAGGATTCCGAGCAGGTCGCTCGCGGGACGCTTCATGGTGATCTTCACGTGGGTGGGGTCGACGACGACCACCGTCTCGATCAGCGACAGCTGATTCGGGATGTCGCCACCCCGTTTGGGGGCGGCGTCGAGGTTCGCCTTGACCGCCTCTGCGTTGAAGGGTGCGTTGTCCTGAAACTTGACGCCGTCGCGCAGCGTCAGGTCGAGTTGCTTCGCGTCCGCGCTGAGCTTCCACTCCTTGGCCAGGCCCGGGCCGACCTCGCCCTTGTCATCGCGCTTGAGCAGGGACTCGTAAACAAGGTTGAGGAACGTCGAACCGAAGGTCGCCGCCAGCGCCGGATCGAGCGAGGTCGGTGGCGTGTTGTGAGCGACTCGCAGTACCTGGGGCTGTGAGCCACCTCCGGTTGCCGCGCCGCCGCTGCACGCCGCGAGACCGACCACCATGGCGACGGCAGGTGCGAGCACAAAGACACGCTTCGCACGAGAGGTCCTGGACGCCCGCTCAAGACTCATTCCCGTCTCCATCTCCATTGACAAATCAGGGGAACCGACCTTGACATCCGGCCGGACCGTTGTCAACAGTCTATTGGATCCAGTACTCCGAGAGGGCGACAAACGGTGACAATTTGGACGAGCATCTCCGGGCAGGGCTCGGCGGCCTCTGGCTCTTCGTCCAGCACGGCACGCCAGGGCCAGCGCGCGGGGCCAGGACGAAGCGGCTGCTCCGCGACTTTCGCCGTGGTCGACGAACCGGATCCGCATTGCCGGAAAGCCCCGCCTCAGGCGGGCGATCGTACGTAGATTGTATCCAATCGACCCTGTGAAAGGAGGGCAGGGTCAAAGGCCGCTTCAACCCGGGGAAGCATCAACTGCGGCAGGGTTACCACCGACGGCGTCCAGCGCATCCCGATGGTGCCCGGCTTCGTCAACGATCTCGCCCAGCCGATCGCCGTCGAAAACGGAGACCCGTTGTTCGAGCCTGTCCTGGATCAGCTGGAATGGGTATCCGCTGAATCGCCGCCCAAATTCCAGGTAGACGGCAACGAGATCTTGGTGTTGCCGAATGACGTCGCCACCCGCTCCGGTCAGCGCCGAACGCGTTGCCAGGGCCGCTCGGTTGCACGTGCCAATTCTCCGACGGTCTCGGCCGATGTGGCCTGCCGCGAGGTGGTCTGCCCGGTATCCGGCCGATGGAATCCGCGCAGCCCGCGTGCGGACTGGCATTCACCGTCCATCTGCAATCGATCGACGAGGTCGAGGCCGTGACGGACGACTACCTCGACCGGATCGGCACCGGTCACTTCGTCATGCTGGCCGCAGGCGGCCGATCGACTGTTCGGTGTGGGGTTGCATGATGGCCGCACTTCGGGGTGGTGCGGTCGGAGCGGTGGCCGACGGAGCGTCCCGAGACGTCGAGGAACACCGCGCGCACGGTTTCCCGTCTACGGTCTGGCGCCGACGCCGATGGCGGGTCGCGGCCGGTTGGTAGTGAGCCGGATCGCCGAATCGGTCCGGATGTGCGGTGTTCCGGTGCGGCCACGCCATCTCGTCTCGACAGATTCCCCGGGCGTGGTCGTCATTCCCCACGAACATGAAGGCGCACTGTCCTTAATGGAGCCGCAGTTCAACGGAATGAACGAGGCTGGGGAAATGGTTCGGCGCCGTCCTCGCCACTTACCATAACCCCAACCGTCCGGATCGATCGTCGTTTCGATCCGGACGATACGTGTGCCCGGGTGGTAGGTCGCGTGCAGCCGTAACTGTCGGTAGACCTCTTCCTTGCGTTGCTTGTTCCACACCTGCCGCCCCGTATACCGAGGATTCGACAAGATCACCAGGATCGCGCCCTTGGACCACGCCACCCCCGACCGGTGCCGGTTCCGCCCAGGATCCGACGCCGACGGTGACGTAACACCATCGCGAGTCAGGCCCTCCGCGATCGCGAAGATCCCCCGGCCGGCCAGATACTCGGCGAAGATCCTCCGCACCACCGGGGCTGTGGCCGGGTCCGGCTCCAACCGGTGCAGGCGCTTCCCGTCCGCGGCCTTCGCCGGGTTCGGGTGCGGACCTGCATCAGCCAATCGATACCCATACGGCGGCCGCCCACCCAGGAAGCGTCCCTCCCCGACCTCCGGCACCCACAAACCCACCCCATAATGCACAAAAACCGGAAACGTCAAACCATACTGGTTACCGTAGAACGCCCGCTGCGGTTCTCCGACCACCACCGCATCAAACCCACGACCCGGATCCCGCATCGCCGCCAGCAACCGCGCCAGTGTGGCGTTGGATCAGGAACGGCATCGGTTCGCTCATGCGCCGCTTGTGGTTGTCGTAGCGTTGAATGAGGGGAATGGGACGGTCATGCTGGGTATGCCGTCGGATGATCGCGGCCATCACGGCGAACAATTCTGCCGACATCGGAATGACGCGCTCACGGTCGGTCTTGGACGGGGCGGTCATCAACAGAGCGCTGTGACGGCTACTTCGCCGATCCGGCCGTGCTCGTAGTAATGGACGTCCGAACCGCACACCCCGACCGCGGTGACCCGCACCAGAACCTCATCGGCGCCGGGCGCCGGAACGGGACGTCGTTCGAGCGCGATTTCATGCCGGGCACGCGGAACAGCGACGCGCTGGTGCGTCATGGCCTCCCCAAAGGGGTTTCCGGTCGAAGTCGGGCCTGGCCTGGTCAGACGACAAGGAGTTCGGCGTCGACCTCGGCGATGAGCCGTTCCCTCAACCGCTCGTCGATGCCGGAGTCGGTGATGATCACATCCACCTTGTCGAGCGGTAGCACCTTGCGCGACCCGCTACCGCCCCATTTCGACGAATCCAGAAGCACGATGGTCGAGCGGGCGAGCCGGGCGTATTGCTGTTTGTTTCTGGTCAGGTCGTCCGAATTGTCGACGATGTCGAGGTCCGAATCGACGGCCATGGCCCCGAGGAAGAGGGTGTGCGCGAGCAGGTCGCCGATGCCTTGTTCTCGCGGGGTCCCGACCGTCTCGGCCCAGTACGCGTCCACCCGCCCTCCCATGAGGAAGACGCTCACTCCCTCCACCGCCATCAGGTGCTGGGCGATGCCGAGCCCTGGCGTGTAGACCCGCAGGCCGGACACGTGGGCGGGCACTTGCAGGGCGAGTGAATGCACGGTCGATCCGGCGTCGAAGATGACCGTCCGGTCGGGCTCCAGGTAATCGGCGGCCGCCTGGGCGATGCGGCGTTTGGCATCACGGTTGATGGACATCCGCGCGTCGAACGACACGATGGCCGAATCCGCGTCCGGCGCGACGGCGCCACCCCGTGTCCGCTTGACTCGCCCGCGGCGTTCGAGGTCGTCGAGATCGCCGCGAATGGTCACCTCGCTCACGCCCAGCCGGTCCGACATCTCCGAGGTCACGACGCGTCCGGAGACGGCGATCTCCTCCAGGAGCCGCGAGCGACGTTCGTCAGCGAGCATCGATAGTGCCTTTCTGGATTTTCGTAGAGTAAGTATGACCGCAACGGAGTTTATCGAAAGTCGGGCACTTTCGTTACATTCCGATAAGCTCCACGGCATCGGCACGGAGACACTCAGGACCACAAAGGACGGATTCAGTGGTCCGGCGCGGGGACGTCCAGGCCGTCCACGCGCCGCGGAAGCCGCAGCGGGTTGTCCTCCTTGAGCTCGTCGGGCAACAGCGCCGCGGGCACGTTCTGCAAGGTGACCGGCCGCTGGAACCTGCGGATCGAGGTCGTGCCCACCGAAGTGAACTGCCCCGTCGCGGCAGGATAGGGACCCCCGTGCTGCATGGCGTGGGAGACCGCGACCCCGGTCGGCCATTGGTTCCACAGCACCCGGCCGGCGAACCTGGCGACCGTGCCGACCAGATCGCGGGAGAGTTGCTCGTCCTCATCGCCGTGCACTGTCGCGGTGAGCTCGCCTGAGAAGCCACGGGCCGCGTCGAGCAGTTCGTCCGCGCTGGTGTAGGTGACAACCAATGATGTGGGGCCGAAGCACTCGGTGGTGAGAGCGTCGCGGTCAGCGCTCAACGCCATGCTCGTGGTGAGCAGCAGGGACGGTGCCACGTCGGCGCCCACTTGCCCGCCGTGTCCCCCGGCACCGGCCACGCCACCTTCATCCGCCCCGTCAAGGACGACCGAGACGCCTGGGTGCGCGGCGAGTTCGCGGCGCGCACGGGCGTGTCCGTCACTGATCGCACGGTTGAGCAAGGGCACCGGCGCGGTGGCTCGTACCGCGGGGACGGCCCGGGCGAGGAAGTCGTCGGCGGTGTGTTCGGGCACGAACACCAGGCCGGGTTTGGTGCAGAACTGCCCGGCACCGATCAGGGAGGAGGCGACATACCCGTCGGCGATGTCGTCGAGCCGCGCTCCGGCGGCCGCCGGAGTGACGAAGACCGGGTTCACGCTGCCCATCTCGGCGTAGAAGGGGATCGGCACGGGTCGTGAGGCAGTCAGATCCGCGAGGAGCCGTCCGGCGTACGGCGATCCGGTGAACGCGCCCGCACTGATCCGCTGGTCTTGCAGGGCGTCGCGCCCAGCGTCGGTCCCGAAGACGGTCGCGAAGCTGCCGTCGGGTGCGCCCGCCTCCCGCAGGGCCGCCTCGACGATTTCTCCGGTGCGCGCCGACAGTTCGGGATGACCCGAGTGGGCTTTGAGCACCACCGGCGCACCTGCCGCGAGAGCAGCGGCAGTGTCGCCTCCGGCGACGGAAAAGGCGAAGGGAAAGTTGCCGGCGGCGAAGACCAGCACCGGTCCCAGCGGGACCAGCAGCCGCCGCAGGTCCGGGCGGCTCCCCGTCGGCCAGTGCGGATCAGCGGAGTCGATGATCGCCTCGACCGCGCGGCCCGCCTCGTCGCCCAGCAGTCGCAGTTGGAAGGTGGTACGGGCCATTTCGCCGCGCAGTCGCGCTTCCGGCAAGTGGGTTTCGCGCCGGGCCACCGGTATCAGCTCGTCGGCGGCGTTGTCGAGCGCATCGGCAATCGTGTGCAGGAACCCGCGGCGCTGTGCCGGGGTGGTGTCGGCCAGCGCGAGAGCGGCCGACGAGGCTCGGGTCAGGAGCGCATCGAGGACCTCTCGCGTGGTATCGGGCACGGGCAGGCTGATCGTCGTCATGGACGGAGCAAGACCTTTCCGCTCGGAGAGGGGGAATCGGGCCGCAGAGTGAGGCCGACCCGGTCGAGGGTGAGTTCGTCACTGATGAGCGGTTCCGGCCGCAGCACACCGGCGGTGAACGCCCGCACCGCGTGTATCCACGCCCGGGGCGGAGCTCCGAACACCGTATGGACGGTGACGGCGGCCGCGACGAGTGCCGCCGGGTGCAGGTCCTTGTCCGGGCCACCGTGCAGTCCAGTGAGCACGGTGCGTCCACCGCGCCGGGTCAACTCGACCGCGAGACGTCCGGTGCCATGCGCACCCGCCGCCTCGATCACGACATCGAATCGGCCGTGCGAACCTCTGGCCGCTTCGGGCGTCACGGTCTCGGTAGCCCCGCAGACGGTCGCCACGGACCGAGAACGGGGATCGACCACCATCAGGTCGGCGGGACCGCACGCGGCGGCGAGCTGGGTGGCGAGCAGTCCCAGGGTGCCGCCTCCGACGATCGCCACCCGCTCGCCGGGCACGATCCGCGCGGCGAGGGTGGCCGCGGCCATACACGCGGCGGGCTCGATCAACGCGGCCGCGCGCAGGTCCGCGTCATCGGAAAGCAGGTGCAGTTGGCGGGCGGGCACCAGCACGGTTTCGGCGGCCGCTCCGGGACGGGTGAAACCCGTTTCGTCATAGCCCCCCTCGCACAGCACGGTTTCGCCACGGCGGCAGTTGTCGCACCACCCGCAGTTGTGGTGGTTCTCCCCGACCACGCGACGCCCGATCAGACTCCGCTCGACCCCGTCGCCGGCCTCGATGACGGTGCCCGACCACTCGTGACCCGGAATGACCGGGTAGCGCACCAAGGCCGGATCCCGGCCACCGCTGACGATCTCACGGTCGGATCCGCAGATCCCGGTATAGGCGACCTGGACCAGGACCTCGCCCGGCCCGGGTGGGCCGGGATCGATGTCGTCGAGGCGGAAGGTTCCCGGCCGGTCGATGATCAGCGCCCGGCCGGCGGTCACGTCCGACTCCCTTCGCGCTTTTCCCAGCCCTCCTTGTAGAGGTCGAAGAACGCTCCGGTCGAAGGATGCCTCGCTATGAAGTCGAGATCGAGCTCCACGCCGAGCCCTGGAGCGGTCGGCAGGTCGAAGTAGCCGTCGACCACCGCCGGGCAACCGGGAGCCGCCGCCTTGACGTGCTCGTCGGCGAAATCGTTGAAGTGCTCCTGGATCTTGAAGTTCGGGCTGGTCGCGGCAAGGTGGAGGTTGGCGGCGGTGAGGACCGCCCCACCGACGTTGTGGGGGGCGATCAGCGTGTAGTGCGTCTCCGCCGTCGCGGCGAGCTTGCGCGTCTCGGCGATTCCGCCGATGTGGCCGATGTCGGGCTGGATGACGTCCACGACACCGAGGTCGAACAGCTCCCGGAACTCGACCCGGTCGTGGATGCGCTCCCCGGTGGCCACCGGGATCCCGGTCTGGGCGACCCGGGTCAGTGCCTTGAGATTGGCGGGCGGGACCGGCTCCTCGATCCAGCTCGGGTCCACCCCGGCGTCCGTGAGCATGCCCGCGATCCGCACCGCCTCGGCCGGAGCGAACCGGCCATGCATCTCGATGAGAACCTCGACATCGGGACCGACCGCGTCGCGGACCGCGGCGGCGAGGTCGACGCAGCGGACCCGCTCGGCCGGGTCGAGCTCCCACTGCCCAGGCCCGAACGGATCGAACTTGAGCGCCCGGTAGCCGCGATCGACGACCTTGTGCGCCGCGGCCGCGAACTCGTCCGGGGTTCGCTCGACGGTGTACCAGCCGTTGGCGTAGGCCTTGATCTTGTCCCGCACCGCGCCGCCCAGCAGCCGCCACACCGGTTGTCCCAAGGCTTTGCCCATGATGTCCCAGCAAGCCATCTCGACGCAGGCGATGCCGGACATCACGATCTCGCCGGCACGCCCGTAGTCGCCGTACTTCATGCGCTGGACGAGGGCCTCGATGTCGAACGGGTCGTGCCCGACGACGTGGCGTGGAGCGGCTTCGGCCAGGTAACCGGCCAGCGCGGCGGTGTGCCCGAGCATGCGGGTCTCCCCCACACCGGTCAGGCCTTCATCGGTGTGGACCCGCACGTAGGTGAGGTCCCGCCAGGGGGTGCCCAGGACATGCGTGTCGATTCGGGTGATCTTCATCGGGTGGCCTCCGTGGCTGGGGCCGGTGTGCCGAGGTCGGCGACCGGCAGTGTCGAGGTCTTCGCGTCGGGCATGAGCCGGTCCAGCAGTTCCAGCCCGATCTCGGCGCGACGCACCCGCTCGCGAGCCAGCGAGGTGGCCAGCGGGGTCAGATGAGTGCCTGCCGGGTAGATGCCCGGCGAGTTCCGCAGTCCGAACTTGAGGTAGACCGGCGCGGCGACACGCACGAACTCGGCGATCTCGTAGTGCCGAACCAGTCCGCCCTGGTCGTCCGGCGACTCGACGTAGAGGTCGATGGGGATGTCCACGGCCTGGCGGATGGCGGCCAGCTGGCCGAGAGTCAGGTCGGTCGGAACGTTGTAGGTGTCGGCGCCCAGGGACGCGGCCAAGGCGATCGAGGCCGGGTTGGAGAATCCCATTTGGACGCTGATCTTGAACTGCAGGTCCCTCGGCAACAGGCCGGTCTGCCGGGCCCGGGCGGCCAGGTTCAGCACGCCCACATCGGTGAGCAGAACGCTGCGTAGTCCTGCGTCGGCGATGCGGGCCATGTCGGCGAGATTGTGGACCACCTGCTCGGTGCCGCGAGCCTGGCTCGCGAGGGATCCCGCGCCACTGGCATTCATCGCGGTCGACAGACCCCACCCGGTGAGGGGCCGCACGAACAGGCTGATCTCGATGTGCCGCGCGCGGCCGATCGCGGCCAGCTCGTCCAGTTCGGACGAAGTGGTGAGCAATCCCCCGCTGCCTTGCGACACGCGGTGGACGACAACCCCACGCTGGTCGGCCTCCTCGAGCACAGCGGTGAGGACGGCGGGGCCCTCGACGCTGGGAATTTCCACCCGGTACTGGGCGCCGTCGGGAAAACGTTTGGTGCTGCTGGGGATTTCGCCGTCGGAGGCGGCGAACCCGAGCGAGGACAGGTAATCCCTGAATCTCTGCATGATGATCCGTTCTGCGGAGCGCCGTCCCGATCGGCGTCGGCCGACACTTCGCGGGTTTTTTCAAGGGTCAGGACGAGGAGCCGCGTGCGGAACAGACCGGCGCCTTGGCTTGTGCCACAGGATGGCGATGTGGCTGGTCTGCGCGCCCTGCTCGGTGACCGGCGCCAGCGCGATGCCCGGTCGCAGGTTCGCGGAGACGGCCTCTACCGCGGGGGCGCTGCCGTCCGCCTCCGCGGGCGGGTCCGTGGATGCGGGCCAGGCCGGTGGCTCGGAACGTGGCCGCCCGACGCGCTTGACCTTTCCGGCCGCTCTCCCCGAACCCGCGGAAAGACCTCGTAGATCAACTGTTGGGTCAAGGCCGGTCTCCGGAAGCGTCGGTGAAAAGGCGTTCGAGGGTGTGGCGGGCGCCCAGGCGGCGGAGATCGTCCAGGGTCCGCAGGTAGGGCTCGGTGAAGCCGGGGTGGTCGTCCAGACCGGCGAAGAGCGGGTTGTCGCGGATGACCGCGAGTGGATCCGCATCGAGGCGGGCCGCTCGGGCCTGCAGGTCCTCGGCACGGATGTCGGCCAGCGGCAGCGGAGCACCCGCATCGTCGTGGCCTTCCAAAACCCGTGTCCAGCACGCGACGATCGCCGCGATGGCCAGGACAGGGCGGCCCCTTGCCAGCAGGAGACGCGCGGCCGGCAGGACGAACGTGGACAGCATCGTCGACGGCTGGCCGCGCAGTCGCGTCATCGTGTCGGAAATCTGGGGGTTGGCGAAGCGGTCTATGACGGTTTCGCAGTAGCCGCGCAGGTCCACTCCGGGAACGTCCCCGACGGCCTCGACTCCTTCGTCGTGCAGATAGTGGGTCAAAAGCCCTCTGACCGCGGGATCGGCGCAAGCCTGCCAACCGAACTCGTGCCCCAGCAGGGAACCCGCGTAGGCGATGGACTGGTGGCCGGCATTGACCAGCCTCAACTTCATCACCTCATAGGGCCGGACGTCCTCGACCATCCGCACACCGACCTGTTCCCACTCCGGGCGGCCGCCCGGGAAGCGGTCCTCGATGATCCATTGCGTGAAGGCCTCGCACGACACCGGACAGGCGTCGCTCAAGCCGGTCGCACGAGCGGCCTCGGCGATGTCGCCGGGCGATGTCCGTGGCGTGATCCGGTCGACCATCGAGTTGGGAAACTCGACGTTTTCCTCGATCCAGGCGGCGAGTCCGGCATCGACGAGACGGGCGTAGGCCAGCGTCACCGCACGCGCGAGGTCGCCGTTGCCGAGGATGTTGTCGCAGGACAGCACGGTGAACGGGGCTGTCCCGGCGTCGCGCCGTAGCCGCAGCGCCTGGACGAGAACGCCGAACGCCGTGCGTGGCCGGCCGGGTTTCTCCAGATCGGCCTTGATACCGGGCGTGTCGATATCGATCTTCCCCGTGGCGGGGTCGTGGCAGTACCCGGCCTCGGTGATGGTCAGCGAGACGATACGGACGCCGGGGTCGCTCAGCCGGTCCGGTATCGCGGCCGGATCATCGGGGGCGAAGAGATTATCCACAATGGATCCGATGATCCGCGTACAGGTCGAGGAGTCCGAATGCCGTTCCAGCAACGTATAGAGCCCGTCCTGGTGTCGCATCGCCCGGGCCAGCGGTTCGTCGCCGGCCAGCAGGTTGATGCCGAGAATGCCGAATCTCCGGGCAGCGGGGTCACGTGCGAACAGAGCGTCGAGGTAGGCCGCCTGGTGTGCGCGGTGGAAGTTACCCAGCCCGATGTGCGCGATACCGACGCCGACTCGCGCTCGCTCGTACGCGGGCACCGCGATTCCTGATCTCGTCGACGAAAGTGTCGCCGCCGTGAGCGTGGAGTCCATCCGTTTCCTCACTGTCCGTTCGTGCCGACCGCTGACCGGAGACCGGCATCCTTCGCCATCGATCAGCCCGTGCGGTGGGTGTCACCGACCTGCTGCGCCAGCTTCTGCGACGCGGCGAGCGCGTCGGGCACCGAGATCTGACCGGCGATCGCCGAGCTGATCTGCTGCGACACCTGCGTTCCCAGCGAGGGGAATTCGGCGATCCCGACGAACTGGATACCGGAATAGGGACGCGGCTGGACACCCGGATTCGCCGGGTCCGCCTTCTGCAGAGCGGTGCGCTCCTGCTGGTAGTAGGGTGCCGCGGCTTGCCGGTAGCCGTCCTGGGCGTAGGTGGAGTTCCGTTTCCCGGTCGGCGCCTTCGACCAGCCCACCTTGGCGGCGGCCTGCTGTTCGAACTGTTTGCCCGACGCCCACGAGATGAACTTCCAGGCATTGTCCTTGTTCGGACTGGCCTTCTCGATACCCCAGGCCCAGGTCCACAACCATCCCGAGTTCGCGGTGTCCTTCACCGGCGCGGGGACGTAACCCATCTTTCCTTTCACCGGCGAGTCGTTCGCCTCCAGCAGACCCGCGATCGACGTCGCGTCGTAGAACATCGCGGCCTTGCTCTGCTGGACGGTGTTGATGCACTCCTGCACACCCGCCTGCGCCGCGCCCGGCTCACCGTATTTCCGCACGAGGTCCACGTAGAACCGGGTGGCCTGGGTGAACTGCGGCGAGGTCAGCTGGGCGTTCCAGTTCTGGTCGTACCAGGTGCCACCGAAGGTGTTGACCACGGTGCTGAGCGGGGCGAGGTTCTGTCCCCATCCGGCCTGCCCGCGCAGGCAGATGCCTGCCATCCCGGGCTCGGCGTTGCCGACCTGCGCTGCCAGGGCCGCGACCTGATCCCACGTCGGGTTCTCCGGCATCGTCAAGTTCTTGGCCGCGAAAACGTCCTTGCGGTACATCAGGAACGACGACTCGCCGTAGTACGGCTCCGCATAGAGCTTGCCGTCGTCGGAAGTCAGCGCCTTGGTAAAGGCCGGGAAGACGTCGCCCTGGTCGAACGCACTGTCCTTGCCGACATAACCGTCGAGCGGCGCCATCCAGCCTCGCTTGGAGAAGATCGGGACTTCCAGCGCGCTGACACTCGATACGTCATATTGGTTGGACTGGTTGGCGAACTCCTGATTGACCTTGTCGCGCAGGTCGTTCTCGGGCAGCTCGGTGAAGGAGAGTTTGATGCCGGTCTGCTGGGTGAACTCCGGCGCCAGCTCTTTGAGAGCGCGCATCTGCGGGTTGTTGACCATCAGGATGCGGACGGTGTCACCCGAACCGCTCCCGCCCCCGCCGGCGCCCGCGCACGCGCCGGCGCCGAGTGCGGCAAGCGCGCACAAAGCCGTGATGGTCAGCGGTCGAGAACGGAATCGCGTCATTGCGGTCTTCCTTCTTTCTTTTTTGGCCTCACACGCCGGCGGGCCTGAACCGCGCTCAGTGTCTCTGACCACCTCGAGCGGTGCCGGTCGCGCGAGTCCGGTTATTCGTCGGACTTACGTGTCGGAATGGATGTTTTGCCGGGTCAGGGGCGGGACTCCGCCCGGGCGTGCCGCGCAGTCCGCGGCGCCGAGAGTCGCCGCTTCCACGCAGCCGTCCAAACTCACGCCGCCGGCGAGGGCGGCTGCGTAGGCACCGTGGAAGACATCCCCGCAGCCGGTGGTGTCGACGACGTCCACCTCGACGGCCGGACGGTGGGCCAAGGCCGGCCCACTCGCGCCCCGGTACCAAGTCCCGCTCGCGCCTGCGGTCAGTACGACAGCCTGCCGGTCGGGCCGCCAGAGTGCCGCGACGACCTTGTCCGGGCTGGTTTCGCCGGTCAGTTCCTGGGCGAAGCCGATCGGAAGAACAAGATGGCCTGCCAGGGTGAGCAGTTCGCTGATCCGCGGATGCGAGGCGAACTCGATGTCGACCACCACCGGTACGCCGGCTTCCCTCGCGGCTGCCGCCGCCCGGATGCCGCCAGGAACCCCGTAAGCGTCGAGGAGCAGTGCTCCCGCGGTACGGACGACGTCGAGGTCCAGGTCTTCCGGCAGGCCGAGCAGGGTTTCATCGTCGAAGGCGATGAACCGGTTCCCGTCGGAGCCGACCAGAATCGTCGACCGGATCGCTCGTGTTGCCGGCGAGTACGTCGCTTTGGACAGGTCGACCCCACCGGCGCGCAACCGGGCCAGCAATCCCGGCTCGGTGTGTTCGTCGGGCAGGTGCCCGGCGAACACGGTCGCCGCGCCCGCCGCCGCGGCCGCGAGCACGGCCACGACGGCATTGCCGCCGAAACGCTGTTCCCGCCGCACGATCCGCGCCTTGCCGTCGCCGAGGGTCCCGGCCACGAACAGGATTTCGTCGACAGCGGCAGCTCCGCCGACGACGACGGGTCCGCCGGGCTCGCCATCGCCGGGCGGCCGGCACGCGGTCACCCGCCCTGGCCGTTCATCGCCGAGGCGGCTTCCTTGCCGCTCACCCCGTCGTGGATCACGGCCTTGTACGCGTTGGCGGCGGCGACCACATCCGCCGCGCCCCACATGTTGCGCCCCACGACCGCGCCTTGGGCGCCGGCCCGGATGCCCGCTTCGACCTGGGCGAGGGCATCGGCGAAGCTTTCGGTCTTCGGACCACCGGCGAGCACGATCGGTGTCGGGCAGGACCGCACGATCTCCGCGAACGCCAGTTCGTCCCCGGGATAGCCGACCTTGATCACGTCCACTCCGGTCTCTATCCCGCACCGCACGGCGAACGCGATCTCCTCCGGGTTGAACACGATCTTGGCGCCGCCGTCGAAGTGCCGTGGATAGATGTGGGCGACGATCGGCACTTCGAGCGCGGCCGCTTCGCGAACGGTGTCGGTGAGCCAGCGCAGGTAGGACCCCTCGGTCTCACCGCGCACCGGAATCGCGACGGCCAGCGCATCCGCCCCATGCCGCACCGCGTCCTTCGGCGTGGCGATCAGCTCGCGCACGCGATCGTCCACCGTGAACATCCCGCCCTGCACGATCAACGCCGCCTTGCCGGCGTAGGAGTGCCAGAGGTTGCGGGCGCTCCCGCCGAGCATGGTCACCGAGTCCGGGCCCGCCGTCATGATCTTGCTCAGGGCGCCGGGCAGGTCGGCAAGACCGCCCGCGCGGACATCGCCGTAACCCACGAAATGGTCGACGGCGGCCCCGAAGAGGTTCCCGGACGGATGTGAGAACAACCGCGACAGTCGGACGGTGGTACCGAGGCCCATCGGATCTCCTTTGTTCGTCGAGCGATGGACATGAGCTTGAAACATAAGTCTTCGAACGTCAAGTGCTTGTGTTATCTTTGCTTTCGCCGTGGAGCAGAGTGACCGCCGCCACGGCTGTCCACCCGGCCGGGACCAAGGAGCTCTGACGATGACGTTAGCGATGCACGGCCAGCCCGCCGAGTCCGCGCCGCAACCCCCCACTTCGTTCCCAGCACGACCACCCAACCAAGCCAAGGCGCGTTCCCGCAGGAAAGCATGGGTTCGGCGGCTTCCGCTGCTGCCGGCGCTACTGTTCGTGGCGGTGACGACACAGGTGCCCTTCGGAGTAACTCTGGTGGTGTCGCTGCTGACCTGGAACGCCCTCTACCCCGAGCGGCGCGGCTTCGCGGGCCTGAGGAATTTTCGCAAAGTTTTCGAAAGCGACGAACTCCGGACCTCGCTACTCACGACGATCGTCCTCACCGTGATCGTGGTCGTCGTGTCGCTGGTCCTCGGGCTGATCCTGGCACTGTTACTGGATCGCCGGTTCCGGGGCCGGGCCGCCGTGCGAACGATGCTCATCGCGCCCTACCTTGTCGTCCCGGTGGCCGCGGCATTGCTGTGGAAGCACGCGCTGCTCAACCCGGCCTACGGGCTCGTCAACGGAATCATCAAGTGGACCTGGGGGTTGTTCGGCTCCTCAGCCGCCCCCCAGCCCGCGTGGATCGCGGACCATCCCCTCGCCAGTGTCGAGGCATCACTGGTGTGGCAATGGACCCCGTTCATGGCGCTCATTCTGCTGGCAGGACTGCAGTCGAAGCCACTGGATGCCCTGGAGGCCGCCCGTATCGATGGCGCCGGGCACTGGCAGACCTTCCGCTACATAATCCTCCCGCACCTGCGCCGGTACCTCGAACTCGGCGCGCTATTGGGCAGCATCTACATCGTCCAGAACTTCGACGCCGTCTACACCATGACGGCGGGCGGCCTGGGCACGGCCAATCTGCCGTATTCGATCTACCAGGCCTTCTTCCAAACCCAGGACTACGGGCTCACCTCGGCCATGGGCGTGCTGGTCGTGATCGGAACCATGATCATCGCCACCTTCGCGCTCCGTGTGGTCAGCTCGCTGTTCAAAGAGGAGATCTCCCGATGACACCTGCCGTCGGCCCGCGGCCAGGGCCCACACTCAGCCGGGTCCACCCCGGTGGGCCCGTGACCGGGTCTTTGCCCATGAACGAAGCTGTTCGCCCACGCACCACTCCGCGCACCCAGGCCGTGCGTCGCGCTCCGGTGCGCCGACGGACGACCTCGGCACTACTGGGAGCGGCAGCCTGGGCAGCCGGGATTCTCCTTGTACTGCCGGTGGTATGGATGGTGCTGACCTCACTGCACAGCGAAACCAGCGCGGCGACCAACCCACCCTCGGTGACGGCACCACTGACACTCGACAACTACGCGCGCTTCTTCGGCGCCAACCCCTGGCCGGCTTTGCTCAACTCGCTCACCGCTTCGATCGGCTCAACCGTCATCGTGATCGCGCTGGCCCTGCCCGCGGGGTACGCCCTGTCCATCAAGCCCGTGCGCAAGTGGACCGATGTGCTTTTCTTCTTCCTGTCGACCAAGTTCCTGCCGATCGTCGTCGGTCTGCTGCCGCTCTATCTGTTCGCGGCCCAGACCGGCTTGCAGGACAACATCCTCCTGCTCGTCGTGCTCTACGCGTCGATGAATCTGCCCATCGCGGTCTGGATGCTGCAGCGGTTCCTGTCCGAGGTCCCAGCGGAGTTGCTCGAAGCGGCCGCGCTCGACGGCGCCGGGCTTCTCACCGTCCTGCGCCGCGTCGTGGCACCCGTGGCGCTGCCCGGTATCGCTGCCACCGCACTGATCTGCCTGATCTTCTCCTGGAACGAACTACTGCTCGCCCGGACCCTGACCGCCACCATCGCCGGCACCGCCCCGGTCTTCCTGACCAGCTTCCTCACCAGCCAAGGGCTTTTTCTGGCGCAAATGTGCACCGCGTCGGTCGTCATCTCGCTGCCGGTCCTGCTCGCGGGATTCCTCGCCCAGGACAAACTCGTCCAAGGGCTCTCACTTGGCGCGATCAAATGACCGCAAGGAAACACGGTCACCCCGCTACCCCAATCGACGGCCTGAAGGAGGTCATTGCCCTGGACAAGCAAGTGAACACAATCCACATTTACCCATAGACGTCGTGGCTATCTTGCAGCCGGATGTACAGTTCGGGCCCTATTGGCCCGCCTACGGCGGTGTGTTCGTCGCCGGGTCGCTGGCGTCTCCGGATCTTGCGCTCGACCTTGCCGGGTGTCGTTCCTCCCTGACTTCCGGCAAAAAGCCACGCTCGCTCAGGTCTGTCCCTGCGGCGACAATCCCGCCGGTGAGCGTTGGCTTGACCCTGAAGGGCGAGACCGCTGAACCGCATAGCCGAATATCGATGCCAGCAACAAAATAGTCGAGAACGTCACAATGTCAATGCCGAGAAGTTGGACTTCTGACAGGTGCAGTGCGTCGTAGCCGTCGTACGGTGGCACGAACCACCGGTTGACTCGGATCGCGATGATGACGAAAGAGATTGCCGTGCAGCTCAAAAGAACCCGGTTGCGTGAGCGGTATGCGACTACGGCGAGGTGGATCGTGACAGGAATGATCCACACCCAGTAATGGTGCCAAGAGACAGGTTCCACCAAGAGCATGGTCAAGGCGCATGCCGAGACACCCAAGTGATCGGGATTGTCGTGCTTGCCGAGGAGGATGATGGTGGCCGCCACGGCCACGACGACCACACTGGTCAGCATCCAGGGCAAGACCGCGGCTGAATCGGAGTGGAGCATGCGGCTCAACGTCCCACGGATCGACTCGTTCGGCACCCAGTGGACCGGCAGCATTCTGTCACTGCTCTCCCAGAAGTGTTTGGTCCAGAACGCGACAGAGAATGCCGGGAAGGCGAGGAAGCCGATGACGGCCGTGGCTATCGTGGTCAGCGTGGCCGTCGCCGCGGCGCGCCATTGCCTCCTGAGCAGGTAGTAGACGACAAAGGCCCCGGGAAGGATCTTGATGCCCGTTGCCAGGCCGACCAGAATTCCCTTGAGCCGCGAGGACTCGGCCAGGTCGAGGTCGGCCAGGACCAACGCGACCAGAACGATGCTGAGCTGACCGACTTCCAGGGTCTGGTCGACCGGATTGAGCAGGACGGCCGCCACCGTCAGCGGAACACTCCAGGCCACCGCGTGAGGCAGTTTAGCGCGAAGCCAAGAAGACGAGATGATCCATTCCAAGGCCGCGATGTTGATACTGTTCCAGATAAGCGCCGCCGCGGGCAAGGATACAAATACCAGTGGCGCGAGGAAGATGACGTCGATCGGTGGATACAAGTAGGACAGCTTCGACATTCCGCTCTGGATCGCGTAAGGGTCATGTCCATGCAACGCCGCGGTCCCGGCGTCGCGGTATACCGCGAGGTCCACCATCCATTGCTGCGGATAGTGGTAGACGTCGCGCGTGATCTGCACCAGTGCGGCAAGCGCGACCGGGAAGAGAATCCAGCGCGTCATGCCCCACGACACGTGCCTGACAGACCATTGACCGGTCACACGATCACCCCTTCAAGGTCGATGTCCGCGCGTTCCGTCACGGCGTCCCGCCATCCGGGGCGTGGTGCCGGCCGGAAATGGCCTTGCTGACCCGGGGAACGACGATCATGCTGATCGCGATCAGGACTGCGGACGCGAGGAAGGTGGCGCGGAGCCCGAAGACGTTCGCCAGCAATCCGCCCGCGATCGACCCCATCGGCAGTCCTATGCCGACGGCGAGTAAGCCCATGGCGCTGACAACACGTGCCATCAGGCGATCGGGGACCAGGGACTGGCGAAGCGTCTGCAGGAGAACGGAGGCGGTGAGTCCCGCGAACGAGTTCAGGCCGATCATTGCGGCCGCCACCGCCGGTATCGACGTCAGTCCCAAGACCACGAAGATGGGCACGGTGATCACGATGGTCGCGGCGAACAACGCGGCCGGAGGGATCGCCTTGCGTAGCGCGGGTCCGCACAGGCCGCCGAGCAGGCCTCCCACTCCGGAGGCAGCGAGCAGGACGCCATAACCTCGTTGGGTCATCTCCAGATCCTGCAATGCGTAGAGCACGAGAACCGACTGTGTGGCCGCCTGGGTGAAATTCACGACGGCGATCAGCGCGGCGACCGAGCGCAACACCCGATGCCGTGCGAGCCAGTGGACTCCTTCGCGAATGTCGGACCACAGCGACGGCGTCCTCACCTGCCCGGCATCGCGCGAGCCACGACCGGCCCTCTCGACGGGTAGCAGGATGCCGGTCAATGCGGCGGCCATGCCGAAGGAAGCGGCGTCGGCGACGAAAGGCAACGCGGCGACCGCCGCGAACAGCACGCCGCCCAACGGGGGTCCGACAAAACTGTTGATGGTGATCCGTGTGGTCGTGAGCCGGTTGTTCGCCGAGGGCAATGCCGCGCGCGGGACGATCGTGGGCAGTAACGCCTGGGACGAACTGTCGAACAGCGTCTGGCCGACTCCGATGAAGGCGGCGACGGCACTGAGGACCACGATGCCTGCCGTGCTGGTCATCACGATGATCGCCAACATGAGCATGACCAAGGCCCGCCCCAGGTCCACGGTCCACATGAGGGTGCGGCGGTCCCATCGGTCTCCCAGCGCACCCGCGACGAGGGAGATCAGCAACCACGGCAACTGACCGCTGAACGACACCGCGGCGACAGCCAGAGGGTCTCGCGACACAGCGGCGGCCAAAAGGGGCAGTGCGGCAAGCCGGATCCCGTCACCGATGGTCGAGACCGTCGCGGCGGTCCACAGGACGGTGAACGGCTTGCCCAGGCGAGCACGCTCCGTCGTCTGCTCGAGGTTCACCGCATGTCCTCCACGTGAACGACGCTGAGGACGTCGCCGGGTCGAGCGAGTTCCAGCCACGGAGACCGCCAGGCGCCGTTGCCGGCCTGGATGGGCGCTATCCACCGGCCGGCGTGCAGCAACCGGCCCGGATCAGGAAGATCGACGATGGCGGTACTGGGCCGCCCGCGGCAGGCGGCCATGGTGAAGGCGATGAGACCGGGCATGCCGGGAAGCGGTCGCGCCTGAGCGACCAAATGGTGAGCCGCCTGCCTCGGCACGCCATGCTCGGCGTCCGGGGACCCTACCGAGAGGTTCTCGAACTCGACGCCCTGGAATCCCGCGTGCCCGGTGAGTTCACCGTGGCCGCCGCGCGTCATTATCGTGACGACCGGAGCGGTCAGCGTCATGCGCCTGCGCCTGGTGCCCTCCAGATCGGTCGGCGGCCCTGCGCCGTCGTCGATGATATCTCCGAAGTAACCGGCTTCGGAGATGGTGTCCGGTCGGTGTGTGTGCTCGCCGCACCGGCGTGTCAGCGCTTTGGTCAGCAGCGGCAGAAATATCCCCGACAGCGCCAACGGACTCAGGAGGAGCGCCGTCCGCAAAGGACCCGAGTTGTCCCGCAACGCGATCACCTGGGCAGGCGGGCACACCCTGCCGTCCGGCGGCACCCTGGCGTCGGCGGCCACGGCGAGCGGAAACCGTCTGTTTCCCAGGCCGAAGACAACGCGCTCGGCGGTGTGTGACCATCGCAAACGGGCGCCACCGGCGGTGGTGAATCGTGCCTCACGGAACGAGGTCAATCGCTCGACCACGTCCGGATGGTCCTCGATCGAGGAGGAACGACGGCTGCCGGTGCGATCATGAAGGCCGGCGCCGGATATTTCGCCGTGTCCGGGATAGTTGGTCCCGAATGGTTCGACCAGTACCGGGCCCTTGCCGGCGGCCGTTGCCGAAACGGCCAGGTCGCGATGGCCGGGCGGTCCGGCCGTCCAGCTTGTCGCTTCCCTGATCCGGTTCGAGACCACCAGTCGCAGGCGGCTGCGATGCTCAACGATATCGTCTTCGGATCGATGACGGCTCGGCCCTACTCTCATGCGACTGATTATGGTGGTCAAGTTCAACAGTTCCCAGTCACTCACGCTAGCGGGCATGAATTGTCACTCCGCGCAGGACAATCGTGGGGGTGCGCACGACGGTGGGTAACGCTTGGCCTGCTTTGACAAACAATCCGGCTCGCCCGGCGGAAGTGTCGTCACCGATGGATTCGACGCACTGGGCGAGATGCCTGATGCCCACCCCGAAACGAAACGGCCGCAGTGCCGTGACGGGTGCGCCGTCCTGGGCCAGTTCAGCGGTGGACACGCCGATCAAGGCGTACCGGCCGAACAGTTCGGCACCCGAAATTAATCGACCATCTCCGCGCCGGTCTCGGTGAGCACGGCCGGTCTCACGCGAAGCAACTCGCGTCCCAGATAATGCGCCCGGAACAGCGCGCGATCCTTCAGACGCCGGCCATAGTCGGCATGACCGTGGGTACGCCGCAGACCGTCGCCCAACACGGTGAGGTGGGCATAGAAGTGGCATGCGGCGAGGGCACGCCAAGGCGACCACCAACTCGAACGCGCCCCGGAAGGATGCCACACCGCGAGAATCGGCGTCGTGGTGTTGTCGCCAGGCGCGGAGAAGGTCAGCGTGTGGGCCTTGCTCAAGGCATCGAGCTTGGAGTGCAAGCTCTCGTGCAGGATCGACTCCGCGATCAGCGCCGGATCGGCCAGGACCCGACGGTCGATGATCACGACGCCGGACAGATCCGCCAGTGTCGTACTCAGGAACGCGGCACCGCTGTCCGCCAAGGCCACAGTCGCGATATGCCGGACGCAGTCGCCACCTAGTTCCGGCAGAACATCGAGAAGAAGCGTGTATCCCGCCCGCACGGCGGAAACATCTTCCTCGGTCGGCTTCATCAGTTCCGCGGCCGATCCTGACAGCTCATTCTGCACGAACGACCGAAACGCATCGCCGACCCGCCCGTCGATTTTCTCGTGATCGGGATCGTAGACCACGTATTCCCGCAAACCAGGGTAGGCCGCTTTACCGAATCTCGCGTTCGACAAGAGCGCGAGTTCAAGATTCCGTACGCTGTCCAGAATTTCTCCTCCCCTGGGACGAGGAGCGACTTCAGTCCACCGATTATCGCAGCCGAGTTACGAGCCACCGACCACGCGAGGGTGGCACGGGTAACCGGCGAAGTCAACAGATCACATCATGAACGCCAAAAAGGTCGCTTTGTTATCAAAATGCCAACAAATTTGTTGTCACCACATGTACAACACGGCCTTCAACCGGCCAGGGCGCGAACTTCGATCTTCATCTGATGCTCGCAAGCCACGAAAAAAGGTGCGACGCCGAGTTACCTCGATGATTCATCCGGGTGATTCGACCTCGGCCAGAGTTCCGGCCGCCACGGCGGGATCCGTGGCGGTCGGTTCCTTCACCAGCAAAGCGCTGCCCCCGCTGAGGCCAGGTCGGCGAGCGCCGCGGTCGCGGTGCTGAGGTCCGCCACACCCACGCCGAGGACTATGCCGTTGGGCGAAATCGAACCCGGCTCCCTCGGGTCATGGATGGTCACGCTTTCGACCGGCCGATCGGACCGGCCCGCGACCACTCTGAGCAATGCCGGACCGAGATCACGGACGATCTTGGCGAGCGGTGCGGGCGCCCCTCCCGCGGCGGACCGGACGACCGTGGGCATGCGATTGTTCACCGAGCGCATGTCAACTCAGGTCCGGGAACAGCTCGCCCAGCCGGTCACGGACCTGCACCGCCGGCGGCGCTTCCCTCTTGCCCCAGTACATCGCCTGCACCGCGGCGGCGATCTGCGGGTCCGGCTCAGGCCAGGGCTGCGGGTGCACCGACACAACACACTCCGATCCGAGGGGAAGCACGACACCGATCAGCGAGCCGCATGATCCACCAGCGCCGTCCACGCCGTCATCCCCCGCGGCCGAAAGATCCGACGCCGCATCAGCCACCACTGATGGGTCAACTCACTGCCCTGGCAGGCAGATTGGAGTTGGCCACCAAGATCATTCCGGCCGTAACCTGTCAGACCTGTTCCAGTTCGGTCTTGACGGAGGTCGCGGCGCGGATGAAGGCGGCGACCTGGCGAGAGGTGGACTCCCGGTGCCAGGCGATCACGAGGGTGGCCTGCTCGGCGTCGAAGACAGGACGACTGACCGTACCGGGTGGCAGACGATCACGGATCGATTCCGGGAGCACCGCGACCATCCGCCCGAGCCGGACAAGTTGCAGCAGTTGGTCGGTGTCGGTGACGAGGTGGCCGGTCACCTCGGGGCGAGACTCTGGCCAGCGGGGCTGGGTTCCGCCGCGCAGGTCGGCCATCGACACCTCGGTGCGGGCGGTCAGGGGGTGGTCGTCCGGAAGCACCACGACCTGGCCTTCGACGTGGAGGTCGTCGCTGTCCAGGCCGCTCAGATCGTTCTGCGGCCGGTGCAGCAGTGCGAGGTCGGCGCGGCCGTCACGGACCATCGCGGCGCGTTCGCCGACACTGAAGGCGAGATCGACCGGAACGGCGTCGGGGGTGGCAGCGTAGCGGTCCAGGATCGGCTGCAACAGGTCGGCGTCGCTGCCGGGTTTGAGCGCCAGGACCAGCCGCGGAGTGGTTGCCGCCGCCCTTCGCGCACGGCGCACCACGGCGGCCACCGCATCCAGTGCGAGGCGTCCCTCGGCCAAGAACACCTCCCCGGCCGCCGTGAGCTGGACCCCACGACTGGTGCGGTCCAGCAGGGTGAGGCCCGTCCGCTGTTCGAGCAGGCGGATCGCCCGGGACAGGGGTGGCTGGGCGATGCCCAGCCGCTGGGCAGCCCGCCCGAAGTGCAGTTCCTCGGCGACCGCGACGAAGTAGCGCAGTTCCCGGGTCTGGACGTCCATACAAGGAGGGTATCGAGCGAGATCAGTCCGGTCCTGGCCTGGGGGAACGACAGGTGGTTCGCTGATCATATGAGTGATGACGCAACGATTGCCCTGGTGACGGGGGCGAACAAGGGGATCGGGCGGGCCGTCGCGGGCCAGCTCGCGAGGCTCGGGATGACGGTGGTAGTTGGTGCCCGAGACCTGGAGAAGGGCGCCGAGGCGGTGGCCGAGATCAGCGCGGCGGGTGGTATCGCGCACCCGATCGGCCTCGACGTGACCGACCAACGCGGGGTGAGCGCGGCGGCCGAGCAGATCGCCGAGCGGTTCGGCCGTCTGGACGTCCTGGTCAACAACGCCGGTATCTCCGGCGACCTCGGGGCGCAGGCGCCGGGCTCCGCACACCTCGACGGGGTGCGGGCGGTGTTCGAAACGAACCTGTTCGGTGTCGTCACCGTGATCGAGGCGATGCTCCCGCTGCTGCGCCGTTCGTCCGCGGCGCGAATCGTGAACGTCTCCAGCGGCACCTCGTCGATGACGTGGACGACCGATGCCACCCACTACCTGAGTCGGATGTCGGGTTCGCTGGGCTATCCGGTGTCGAAGGCGGCACTGAACATGCTCACGGTGCAGTACGCAAAAGCGCTGTCACGCGAAGGGATCCTGGTGAACGCGGTCGCGCCTGGTGCGTGTGACACGGACTTCGCCAAGGGCCTGCCGTTCCAGCTGACCCGGACCGCAGCCGAGGGCGCCGCGATCGTGGTGCGGCTGGCCACGCTCGGGCGAGAGTGTCCGACGGGCGGCTTCTTCGACGACAACGGCAGGGTGCCCTGGTGAGGGGGCCGGAAGGCAGGACGACGGGTGCCCTGAGGGGCAGGGCAGCGCTGGTCACCGGTGGCTCACGCGGAATCGGCGCGGCGGTCGTGCGACCTATCCGGGAAGTTTGATGCGTGTAGCCTGTGCGTAGCTCTCGGACACACTCTTACCCCACGGTCCCCACGCCGCTGCCCCGCAGGTAGAGACGGGCGGTTAGTGCGCAACTCCGTCCTCGGACGCCAGTGGGTGGAATCCCTCCCACACAACTCTAAGTGGTTTCCCAGCCGACACGACGGCGCCGTACGTCGCTTCGGCTGTTTTGTCGCGCCTTGTGGTCATTGCCTGGCCGGAGGTGATGGCCGTGGCTGAGGCGTTCGTACCGGCGGTGGTTCCCCGGTCGAATCCACGAGGCTCATCGTCGAGTGGTATTACGTCGCGAAGCATGCCTCGGCTGGGGATCGGGCGAGCGGCTGCAGATCGGGCTGGTGTCCACCACCCACCGTAGTAGCCATACAGCCGCACTCTGCGGAATTGTTCACCTTCGCCCGGCGAGGCCACGTCCCCACTGCCCATGACCGTCCGGCACTGGTGTCACCTCCAGGCCGGTGATCGGGTGCTGCTCGCCGCCGCACCCGACCGTGGCGTCCTGATCGTCTCCACGATGAGCGCCCTCGACTCGATGGTCACCGCCTTCCACTCAGCCAGCACCGGGGGCGACGCGTCATGACCACCAGTCCCGAACGACACCCCGGCGCTGCGGAACTCGACGCGGCACGCCTGGTACTGGAACGGATGGGGGCACACCCGCGGATCTCCTCGGTGCTACCCAGCATCGTCGCCTTACCCCGACCTTCGACGAGTACATCCCCAAAGCGTCAACCGCGGTCACCAGCGCACCCGCCGGGTGTATTCCTCGTATTGGAACCGCATTCAACAGTAGTGGGGCCACCGGCGCCTGGACGAACCCACAGCGCTGGAGATCAAACAACTGGCCGAGCACATCCGAACCCATGTCGTAGCACGGCGCAACGCGCGCGGCGGGGGCCGCCAATCGGGAGCTCACCATGCGAACCCGGTGTTCCTGCGAGAACACCGGGCTCACTGGCCGCCGCGGGCAGGCGGCGGAGTCCCGCTGGCTCAGAACGCGGTGACCGTGCTGGCCGATTGTGGTGTCGCCGTTCCTTCCAGCGGCGTGCTCATGCTCGCGGTGCCGCCGGTGATGGCCAGGCCGCCGGTTGGGGCGAACATGCCCATGGTGAAGGTCGAGCCGCTGGGCGGCGACGCGATCGGGACGACCGGGTAGGCGTTGCCGCCGGGGCGCACAGAGGTGGAGATGTAGTCGCCGAACATGCGACCCTGCGAGGTGTTGGGGATCCAGGACAGGTTCATCGGACCGGCCAGCTGGGTCGCCGTGCTCCAGGTGGTGCCGCCGTTGGCCGAGGAGACGAACCCGACGTCGAGCTGGCAGGTTGACGCCGTGCAGTTCGCGGCGGGATAGAAGTAGTACGTCAGGCCGATCCGCGCCGTGTTACCGGAGGTGGAGGGGTCGACACCGATGCCGGGCACGAAGTGGTCGACGCTGCTGGTCGTGGCATCGACCGGCACCCGCACCGGGGTACTCCAGGTGGTTCCGTTCGCGGACTTGCTCAGCACGATGTCATTGCTGGCACATCCGGAGCGGAAACGGCAGTCCGACCACACGACATAGACCGTGCCGGCCGCGTCGATCTCCGCGCTGGGCAACGATTCCTCCCGCAACCCGCCGGCGACGTCGTGATGGCTGATGCCGGCCACCAGGGTAGGTGTGTTCCAGCTCGCGCCGCCGTTTGTCGAGGTGAACGACCGGATCTGGTCGCTCGATGACTCGTACGGCACCACCACGGTCCCGTCGGGCCGGACCACCGGCTGGCCGCCGAGCCCGGTGTGCGTGCCCGAGGGCGCGCGGGCTGCGCCCCAGGTCAGGCCCCCGTCGGTGGAGGTCTGCATCCGGATCGAGTCGCCCTGGCTGGTGACGTCGTATTCGGTGTAGCAATTGCCGAAGAACGGGCTGGACGTGGTGTTGTCGCAGACGATCCAGTTCTTGTCCAGCGACCCGCTCGCAGTGGTGACCGGATTGGACCAGTGCAGCCCGCCGTCGGTGGAGCGGCTGGTCAGCACCGGTGTCCCACTGGGGCAGTTGACCCCGAGTGAGGAAATGAGCCAGACATTGTGTTTCGCGTCGAACGCGACCGAGGCGTCGCTGATCTGCCCGCACGAACCGCCGGAGTTGCCGGTGGTGCCAGGCAGAAAGCCCTGCGTCCAGGTGGCCCCACCGTCGGTCGAGGTGGCGAAGCCGATGTTCGACGAGCCACCGCCGGGCACGCGTCCGACCTGGAACGCCGACACGATGGTGTTGCCGGAGGAGAAGGTGTCCGGTTCGACCTCGGTGCGGTGCTGGGCCTGAGTGTCGGTGTAAGGGTCGGTGCTGACCTGGGCGACCGCGACATTCGCCGACGCAGGGGCGGCGGCGACAACAAACCCCCCGACAACGGCGGCGGGCAGCAGCATCGCGGTCAGTATTCTGCGGGAACTGGACAACGCGCTATCACCTTCTCGGGCGGAACGGGGACAGACAGCGGACAACGCTGCCCACCATGGCCCAGTCATCCAGCCACAACCCCGAGGCACGGTAAACCCGCCGTCCGATTCACGACGCGTCGACAAACGCAAAACTAGATCGGTCCAGGACCATTGACTGGAGCCGAACGGTGCAACCACTCGCCCGCATGTCCGAAAACACGACGGACAAAGAACCCCCATGCGTGCAAGGAAGATCCACAGCTGATCGAGGTCACCGACTCTCCGCCTCCGGGCAAGCCGGAATGACGTGGCCTCCGGGTGAGGTCGTCCCCACACGTGCGGCGATACTCCTGAAATTTGAGCGTCAGCCCCAGCGTGGCCGAGTCGTTCCCACATGACGATCTCGCTCCGTACTGGAACCCAAGCTGGAACCGGCCGGACAGGGTGTGGACCCCTACGCCCAAGCTGTCCTCGACCTCGACCTCGACACGCCGCCGAACTTCGGGCGACCAAAAAATCGACCTCTCATGAGGTACCGTTTGTGGTCGCCACCGAGGAGGTGTCCGTGACCACCGCCAACCTTTTGCCTGATCCGAAGGATCTCGACGCCTGGACCGCCTGGGCGGACGAACGTCTGCACCAGTTCGACCTCTCCGTCCGCGTCCTGCATCAGGTCGCGGTCGCCGGCCAGCGCAAGAAGGACCGGACCAGCCCTCTGTCGGCTCCGATCATGCGAGGAATCGACGGCTGGGACGGGGCGCTGGTCGCACTGAGGGAGGCCACCGGCTGGGGAAAAGACGAGCGCGGTGGGTTGCCCAGGACGGTGCACCCCTCGGGACGGTTCTTCGTCGTCGTGCTCACCGGCGCTCACCCGGTCGGTGTCTTCGGCGCGACCCCCCAACCGAAGAACGGTCTCCGCCCCATGCTGCGCGACCTGATCGACGATCACCCGACGGTGGTCCCCTTGTTCGATGCGGCCAACGTGCCCGTCGATCCGAACAACTACCAGGAACCCGAACTGTGGCTGTTCCTGTGGTGCCATCACGAGGGCTACCTCTACTCGGAGTTGTGCAGCCCGCTCCGCCGCGACGGTGACCGCATCACCGCCTACCGCGACCAGATCCCATTACCCCCTCTGCCCTACGACCACGACACCACCGATGCCATGATCACTCCCGACGACGGGCCGGATCCCTCCGCCGGGCCGGTCATCGATGTCCAACCGCGCTGACACACCTCGGGAGCACACGCAGTGCCCATTTCACCGACCCGGCTCGCTCTCGCGCGCAAGCTGCGCGGCTTGACCCTGGCGGAACTGGGCAGGCTCACCGGGCTGAGCCCGCAGACGATCAACCGCTACGAGAAAGCCCGGCAGGAGCCACTGCCCGAGAACATGGCTGCTGTGGCCCACGCGTTGAACCTGCCGGTCGAGTTCTTCGAACGACCGGAGATCGAACCGATACCCCTGGCCGCGGCCAGCTTCCGGGCACCTACCAAGACCCCGGCGTTCCGCCGTGACGCCGTGCTGGCGGCCGGCACCATCGCGACCGAGATCGCGGCATGGATCACCGAGCGCTACCGCCTGCCGGGCGCGGACATCCCGTCCCTGCACCTCCCCGTCGACGCCACCTGGATCGACGTCGAGACCACCGCCCTGCGTGTCCGCGGACGGTGGGACCTCGGCCACCACGCGATCCCGAACATGGTGCACCTCCTCGAATCCCGCGGTGCACGCGTGTTCTCCCTCGTCCAGGACGTCCGCGACGTCGATGCGTTCTCCGCGTATCTCCGCAACGAACCATTCGTCTTCATCGACACCGGCAAAACCGCGGAACGGCAACGATTCGACGCCGCGCACGAACTCGGCCACCTCGTGATGCACCAAGGCCCCGAAAAATTCGACGGCCGCCAAGCCGAACGCCAAGCCGACCGGTTCGCGGCCGCCTTCCTCATGCCCAAAGAAGACGTACTGGCGCGCAACCTCCGCGACGCCACCCCGGACGAGCTGATCAAAGCGAGCACCAGGTGGGGCGTGTCCGCCATGGCCCTGACCCACCGCCTGTCCGAACTCGGCGTACTCACCGAGTGGGGATACCGAAGCACCTGCGTCGAACTCGCGAAACGGGGCTACCGTCGCGCCGAGCCAGGCAGCACACGAGTACCGGAGACCTCCCAAGTACTGGAAAAAGTCTTTGCCCACCTCCGATCCAGCGGCGTCGGAGTCCGGTCCATCGCCACCACACTCGCCATCACCGACGAAGAATTCAACCGACACGTCTTCGGCCTGGCAAAACTGGCCACCACCAACTCGGCGGGCACACCTCCACACCGCCGCTCACGCAGCCATCTCCGGGTAGTACCCACTTCAGCCGCCACATCGAACGGTCAACGACGACAAGCAAAGTAAGCGGGATTCAACTCGACTCCTATAGAGCGCACGTCCTTCGGCAGCTTGCCGCGGTGTGCCGGAGTCGCAATGACGTTGCCGCCGCCCACCGCGTTTTGCCGGTATGCAAGATGCGCTTCGACCAGCAGGTTGATCAGGTGAATGCCCACATGCAACGGTCCGCAGGAATCGGCGGCAGTCCACCTGGTCTGCACGAAGTCGAATTTCACGATATCAGAGGAGCGAATTCCCCAGCACGTTCTCCGAAATCGCAGGCAAACGTGCATACCGCACCTACGTACTCAGAGTTTTGGCCACCCTGGAAATAACCGTAAATAACCGGCTACGGGCTTCGGAGAAGTCGCTCGGGAGACGCCGAGGGTCAAGCAGGCCTGCTTGGCAGGAACGCACTCGGCGGCACCCTCTTGGTCTCGAGCAGATCCCGCGATGTCCACCGATGCAGGCACGACTCGGCAATGCCCAGCCCGAATGTGGCGTGTCAGGGGGTCAGAGGGTCGCGCATTGGCCGATGCGGGAGCCGATGACGGTGTTGGGGCGGCCATCGTTGCCCGGCGGAGGGGTGTTGCCGGTACAGACAAGGGAACCGAAGATGCGGTTGGCCTCGATCTCCGTGGCCGTGGCGCGCTCCGGCGGCACGGTCAGGGTGGTGGTGTTGTTGTTCACCGTGACCGGGCCCGCGATCTGGTTGCCGCCGAGTTCGACGAAGCCGGTGTTGCCGGTCAGGGTGACCGGGCCGCGCAGGGTGTTGCCCGCGCAGGCCGGGGTGCCGTCGTCGTTGGCGTCGCCGATGACGACGACTCCGGTGATGCCCAAGATGCTGATGGGGCCGTTGACGGTGCCGGCACAGATCCGCACTCCGGTGCCGCTGGTGGCGGTCAGCGGGCCCTGAAGGGTCGCGCCCTCGGCGTCGAGTGACCCGTTGCCGCTGATGGTGACCGGGCCGAAGACCCGGGTGCCCGGGGCCAAGCACACGGCCGCGGTGACCGTCAGGGGCCCGAAATGGTTACCGTTGATCGTCTGGCAACCCACGGTGACCGTCACAGTGTTGGACGTGGACGGGTGGCAGGCGGCGGTGCCGTTGAACTGCGCCTGTATCTGATGCGCGCCGGGGGCGAGGCCGTTGACGACGATCGTGGCCGTCCCGGATGCATTGACCGGGACGGTGCCCAGGACGGTGCCGGTGGACAGGTCGGTGAAGGTCACCGTGCCCCCGGTGAGGCTACCGGTGCAGACCACCGTCGCGGTCAACGTGACCGGCTGGCCAAACGAAGGGTTGGTAGGCAAGGCCGTCAGGCTCGTCGAACTGGCGGCCGCCGGGACGGCCACATTGGACGGTGCCGAGGCCGGGCCGGTTCCCTGGGCGTTGGTGGCGGTCACGGTGAAGGTGTACTGATCCCCGTTGGTCAGCCCGACCACGGTGATCGGCGAACCCGGACCCGAGGCGGTCTGACCCCCATGGCCGGGGTTGGTGAGATCGGTGGCGGTCACGGTGTAGGCGGTGATCGGGCTGCCCCCGTCCGAGGCCGGAGGGCTGAAGGTCACCGTGGCCTGCGCATCGCCCGCCGTGGCAGCCACATTCACCGGTGCTCCGGGGACGGTCGGTAGGACCACATCGACCGGCGTCGAACTGCTGGTGGTGGTGCCGTTACCCAACTGGCCGAAATTGTTGGCGCCCCAGCACTTGATCCCACCGGCGCTGGTCACCGCGCAGGTGTGGAACCGGCCGGCGCTGATCGCGGCCACCCCGCTGGTCAGCCCAACCACATCGACAGGCGTCGAACTGCTGCTGGTGGTGCCGTTACCCAACTCGCCGTTACCACCGAAGCCCCAGCACTTGGCACCACCACTGGTGGTCACCGCGCAGGTGTGATCGCCGCCGGCGCTGATCTGGGCGACCCCGCTGGTCAGCCCAACCACATCCACCGGCGTCGAACTGCTCGTGGTGGTGCCGTTGCCCAACTGGCCGGAAGTGTTGAAGCCCCAGCACTTGGCGCCGCCGCCGGTGGTCAAGGCGCAGGTGTGGTTGAGGCCGGCGGTGATCGCGGCGACACCGCTGGACAGCCCACTCACATCGACCGGCGTCGAACTGCTGGTAGTGGTGCCATTGCCCAACTGGCCGCCACCGTTGAAGCCCCAGCACTTGGCCCCGCCGCTACTGGTCACCGCGCAGGAGAAGTTGGCGCCAGTGGCGATCGCGGCGACACCGCTCGTCAGCCCAACCACATCCACCGGCGTCGAACTGCTCGTGGTGGTGCCATTGCCCAACTGGCCGGTACCGTTGGCGCCCCAGCACTTGGCCCCGCCGCTGGTGGTCAGGGCACAGGTGTGCTGGAAGTCGGCGCTGATCGCGGCGACACCGCTGGTCAGCCCGCTGACATCGACCGGCGTCGAACTGCTGGTGGTGGTGCCGTTGCCCAACTGGCCGTTGCCGTTGAAGCCCCAGCACTTGGCCCCGCCGGTACTGGTCACCGCGCAGGTGTGCCCGTCGCCGGCACTGACCGCGGCGACACCGCTCGTCAGCCCACTCACATCGACCGGCGTCGAACTGTCGGTGGTAGTGCCATTGCCCAACTGGCCGACATTGTTGTGCCCCCAGCACTTGGCCCCGCCGCTGCTGGTCACCGCGCAGGTGTGCCCGCCACCGGCGCTGACCTGCGTAAAGGTGACCACTGCTCGCGGCGAAACGGTGGACGCGCCGTGGGCTGCGACCTTCGTGGCATAGCCGGTCATGGACGCGGCGGTGTTGGCGTCGAAGGCGGAGGGCGCTACCGGGTGCTTCGCACTCACCGAGGCACGAGGCGTCGACCGAACCTGGGCACCGGCGGGGGCGGCCGGGACCACAGCGGCTGTACCCGCGACGAGGCCCACCGCCAAGGCCGCAAAGACCACCGGTTTGACCAACCCGACAACCGCTGGCCCCCCATTGGCCGCTTGTCGCCGCGCCAGCCGTGACCCGGCGACCCGACGTGCCCACAGTTGTGTGATCTCCACAGCAATCCCTTTCGACTCCTGGCCACGGTGATCGCACGACCAGACACCACGATGACAATTCGTCCTTGATCGAGCAGACACGGTCTTCGCCAGGAATGCATCCGGGATCACACGTCCGGCAGAACCGCGAAAATCAAGTTCACCCGGCGAGGGGACCACTGGTGGGCAGAGTCGTCTGCGAGCCGCCAGGTCAGCGTGACCGAATGCCGCGCGGTCTGGCGGAACACCACCAACGCATCAATAAGTTCTTCGGTGGGGTTCCGCGCCGGTTGGTGCCGGATAATCTGCGCACCGGGGTGGATAAGCCCGACCTCTACGACCCGAAGATCAACCACTCCCCCGCGGAGCTCGGTGTCCACTATGGAAGGCTGATCGATCCGGCTCGGGCGGTCGAGCCGAAGGATAAGCCACGGGTCGAGCGGCCGATGCCCTAAATCCGCGATTCGTTCTGGCGCGGGTGGGAGGTCACCTCGCCGCCGGAGATGCAGGCCGCGGCGGCCACGTGGTGTCGGGAGGTCGCCGGGCGGCGGTCGTATCGCCCGCTGGGCGGCGCGGCGCCATTGTCGGTGTTCGAGGTCTGCGAGGCTAAGGCACTGGCCGCGTTGCCGGCGGAGTCGTTCGTGCTGGCTACCTGGTCGGCTGCCAAGGTCGGCCCGGATATCACGCCAAGGTCGGGCACACGCTCCACTCGATCCCGTGGCGGTTCCTCGGCTCCGACCTGGATGCCCGGGAGACGGCGCTGGTGCAGTTCTTCCACGAGGACACCCTGATCCCATCTGCGGTTGGATCGCGGCAAGCGAACGGACAAGGCGGACTACCCGCCGGAGAAGATCGCGTTCCAGATGCGCACTCCCCCGAGTGGTGTCGTCAGCGGGCCGCCGAGATCGGCGAGCACCGCGGCGCGGTGATCACGGAGATGCTCCAGGTGAACGCGTTGTTCCGGCTTCGGGCCGCACAGGGCGTGCTGGGTCTGGCCACCAAGCACGGCGGGACCGGCTGGAGTCCGTGTGTCGCCGCGCGATCGAGGTTGACGACCCCAGTTACCGCACTACCAAAGGAATCCTGGCGGCGGGCGGAGGACGCCTCATCACCAGGCCTCGGGACTTACCCGATCGTCCACATAGGAAGAAGGAGTATTCGAAGATCGCCGTGCCGCACGCGACTCCACCATCGGATTGAGCGACGGTTGTTCCCCTGGCCATGAACTGGGTCGCCCCACCACCTGGTCCATCGAAATGAGACTCTCCGCGGCGACCGTCAACAGCGCCGGCACGATCACCAACCCGAACCAGACCCGCAGCGACCTGCTCGGCGCCTGGGACACCAAGCCCCAATGGGTCATCACCTACACCTCCCCAGAACAGGGAGCCACCGACCCCTACGGCATCGTCAACGGCAACGTCCTGGTCAACCTCGCCGCGTTCGGCCCCAACACCGACCCCTGGCAGGACCCCCTCACCCGGTGTTCCAACATCCGATTCGACTCCGTCGGCGCCGTCGCCGGCAAAGCCCGCGGCACGGTCTTCACCCAGGCCAAGGTCGTGGTCCCGTTCAGCCTCAGCCAACCCGCAAAGCGCCCGCCACTACAGCGACGCCCTCACCACCTTCCCCTCGACCCTCGGCAAAAACGTGCCCGGGGCGACCACCCCGCTGCACCGCACTCTCAACACAGCCACGCAGGACGCCAACAACGCCGCAGCCCGCAAAACCTGCGACAACGTCTGGGTCCCCTACGACGGCAAACTCCTCAACTGCGACGAATACCCCTTCGCCTCCACCGAAGAAGGCGCCGCCAAAGGCGACGGCAACTACTCTGCCCGCCTGATCGACGCCGGCGACAACCAAGCCGCCGGCCGCTGGCTCAACAGCAACTACACCCTCAACCGGATCCTCGACGGCGACGCCTTGTCCATCGCCATCACCCCCTGACCCCCAGACCAGCACACCGGAGAGCCCGTCCGGGAGCCTTCGACACCGGCGGGCTCTCCGCCCCCGTCTGGGAGACAATCAGCACATGAACGCGTTGCCACAGGCCATCACGGTCCGCTCCGACCGCGGACTGATCGGCATCTACGGCGACCAGGTCGACGCCTTCGACCAAGACATCAGCACCATGACGCGCCATGGCATCCTCACCGGCGACGACTACGAGTGCTACCTCCACACCGCCCAAGACCTCGCCAGGGTCACTCTCCACTTCACACCGCCCACCGGAAAAAACCCGGCTCGACGAACTCGGCACCGCAACACTTGATGTCCCTACTGGAGCGGTCATCATCAGTGAAATCACCAAAGGAGCCCACGGTCCGTTCACCCTGCCCAACGGACCCGGCGTCTACCAACTCCGCATCCTCGGCACGGAAACCACCCGCCATGGCACCGCCGACCGGGTAGCCGCCATCGTCGCGGACAACCCCACCACAGCCGCGATCACCACCGCGCTCGAAACCGTGCACGGGCGCGAGCAATACTGGATCGACCTCCACCGGACCGGAGAATCCCCCGGAGAGGACGAATAAGCGGGGGGCGTTCCCGAACGCTGCTGGTCGCGCCGTCCCGGGTCAGCGTCCAATCAGAGTGTCGTGCACATGGTCATCGAGTTGGGCCATGAAGTCTTCGGTGCGCCATGGCCGAAGGTGGTGCCGAGACAGTCGAATCCGCTGGGCGGGCACCCGGCCGCAGGGTCGATGGCCTCATGCAGGAGCGATCGATTTCTGCTACTGGAACCACGCCCACGGCGGCCGCGCCCACGCGAACGACATCGGTGAAGGCGGCAGCGACAACTTCGAACCCCTGTGCCGCGCCATCGGCGAAGACGATCGTTGGCCCCACATCCTGATCCTCGCGAGGCCGACCGCTACGACTGGGACGGCGGAGCCGGCCTGTGGGGCGCGGCCGCGGCGATACGCGCCGCCGGCGGACGACCCTACACGCCCCTGATGTGCACGCTGCCCCGCGACTGAGGAGATTTCGCGCCCGCCATCTTCGTCGACCTCCAGACCGTGGAAATGTGGCGATTCCGCCAACCCCACCAGCCCGGCTACGCCGCACGCCTCCGCAACGTCCTCGAAGCCCGCATCCCCGGCCGGACGGATGTCTGGCGCGTCGTCACCGGCCACGGTGACCTCTCCGGCGAGTTGCAGTTCAACGCGAGCCTGTCGCAAAGAGGCGCGTAGTACCGAAGCAACGTTCAGGCGGGGAAGTGAGCGATGCCCTGGGCGACGAAATTCTGCGCCAATCCCGTCGTGTGCAGGTGCTGAATATCGCGTTGGTCGATCTCCCCGCCGACGACGGGTCTGTGGATCGGGACACGATGCAAGCCGGCCGAATCACCGAAGACATACGGCTTGAGTACCCCGACCGTGTACTCCGTGCCCATCCGGCCGTTGGTGATACCCGTCAGCCGATACCGGAAGTCGTGGAAGGACCAGTACCAGTCGCCTTCCGTGGCGGCGATGTTCCGCCAGCCGGAGTCGAACGCGAAGACCTCCTCGCCAGGCCTGCCGTGCCCTGCGTCGCTGACCATGGTTGTCACTTCCCGCTTGAAGCCGGGGATTTCGTCCAGCATGGTGGCGGGGTCCACCCAGTACGAACGTCCTGAGTTGTCGAGCCAGTGTCGCAGCAGGCCGACCGTGTTGAGCCAGCCATGCGCGCTGAAATACGCGACCCCACCGGTGCTGAGTTCAGTCCACAGCTCGTAATCGGAGGTGCCTGGGCTCGCCACCGCATACGGCTGGGAGGCCGTGTCATGGTGCGGCGGCTCGTCAACGGCGATCTCCTGGATCTTCCCGGCCAGTTTGCGACTGAGTTCGACGACGTCTTGGTGATCTTTCTGAGCGTCCTGCATCCAGGGCCCGCTGTCGAACTTGGTCGCGTCGTTCAATCTATCGCTGACAGCCTTGTCGACGTAACTGGCGATGTGCCGCGCCTGGTAGATGATGTTCGCCGCCTGCATCGCGGTTGTCACCATGGGCCGGTCCCATGAGATGTCGTATACGAGACCATCTTGGAGCAACGGCTTGCCGTCGGCGTCCAGCGGAATCCCCGCCGCTGTCGCCAAGTCAATGCCCTGCTGGCATCTTGCCTTCGCGGCGGCGGTGCCCGCAGCCGACTGCTCCAGGAGCAGGCAGACCGAATCGAGATATGTCAGTGTAGGGCCCATCTTGCCGTATGTCTGGTGTAACCGTCGTCGAGCCGAGTCGGCCGCCGCGCCTTGCCATGACTCGCCATCGACCGGCTCGAGCACCTCCGTCCGATAGTTCGTCATCTGGTCGCGGAATCGGTCGTGCAGGCCGGCCCACGCTTTCGCCGATGCGTCGAAACGATTCGGATCGACCGTCCGCAAGGCGTGGAAGGACACCGGAACGACGGAATGCTGGTCTGGCGCCATCCCACAGTGCTCCCCTCGGTCAGGCCGTCGAGTTCCCGGTGTCACGTACTGTCAAGCAGCGATTGGAGCTCACTGAGCGACTGGACGGCGTTGGTATCGGCGCGCGCATAGTTCTCCTGCGCCGCGGTCAAATTGTCGCCATCCTGCTTCACCTCGTTGCCGAGGGCCATGAGATGGCGCTGCCATAGCGGTGTCACCGCCAGCAGCGTCGCTCCGATCGTCAACCCGTCCGGCGCCGGCTGGACGTTGGACGCCGCACGCACCTCGCTACCCAACTCGGAAATGGCGGCCCCGATCGGCCCGGCCGCCTGTCCGGCGCTGTCCACCGTTGGCAGGTGAACCTGGAAGCCCGGGCTGGACATACCGTTTCCCCACTCGTCTCGGTGGTACCGCACTCTCGCAACGACTCTAAGCTACCGTCCCCGCTTGGAGAACCTCTTGCACAGGCTGGATGCGGCGGTGCTCTACCGGCTCGCACCGCACCTCTCGAGTTCGTCGAACCAAAGACCGTGTTGCCCGACTTTGGGCCGCAGGGGTGTCATTCCTGGCTCGCCTTCGCGTTCGAATTTGTGCGGAACTCACCCGCGTAGAGGTCGAGGAGGACTTTCGAGGCGTGGTTGCCACCCAGGTGCACGGTCTGGGTGGCGGGAATCAGGCGCATAGTGGTGGCGGGCGGCTCGGTGCCGCCCGGGTTGCGCGAATACATCGGGTGGGCACCGCTCGAAACCTGGATCCGCAGGGCGTGGCCGGGGTCCATCCGATGCGCGACCGGACCGAGATCGACCTCGACCTCGACCGGCTCGGGCCCCGGCAATTCGTCCGTGTGCGGGATACGGGTGATGCCGTCGACGACGTTGAAACTGGATCCGTCCGGGTGGACATCGGTGATGCGGACGAAAAAGTCGGCGGTCGGCTCGGTGGAGTTGACGAACAGTCGCGCACGCACCGCACCCACGAGCGTCACCGCGTCGACGAACGGCTCGGCGGTGTAGGTGAGGACGTCGGCGCGGGCCTCCAACGCACGGTTGTCCACGGGTGTGCTCGTCCCCGGTCCGCCGAAACTCGCGATCCCCACCGACGGCGTGGGGTCGCCGGGGTCGTAGAGGTAGGTGTCCGCGCCCGCGTTACCAGGCTCCGACGAAGTGATCCTCTGGCCTGGGCCCAGGTACAAAGTCGTCGGCGTGGAGCCCTTGGGCGGCCACTGTGGCGTCTCGGACCAGCCGCGGTCCGGGGTGAGGTAAAGGCGCACGGAGGCCGAACTCTCCGGCCTCACCTCCTTGCGGTCGGCGTGGTCGTCGAACCAGCGGCGGGTCTCTTCGTTCACCACGCGCCGATCCAGACCGGTGTGGTACCAGGGGCCGATCACCAGCCGGGTATGGGCATCCGGCCGGGCCCGTGCGACCTGGTAGTCCTGCCACATGTAGCGGCGGTGGTAGTCGTACCAGCCGCCGACCAGCAGGATCGGCACGTCAAGCTCGGACCGCAGGTGACCGAAGTCAAGCGGCGCCCAGTGCGGATCGTCCCCGTCGTGGCGCAGGCGCTCCCGGTAGAACGGGATGAGGGCACCTCCCAGCGCGATGTCCGCGTCTTGAAGAGGCAGGTGGTTGAACGCGGCGGCGCCGCCCGTCAGGGAGGCGGCCTCACCATCGTGCAACTCTTCGATCGAGGGCGCGTGCCCGCCGAGCCTGCCCATGGTGCGTTCGGCAGCGGCCCGGTGATCGTCGTCGATCTTCTTCACGCGACCACTCCTTGCTGGCGCCACCGCTCTCGGCTGGTCGCATCGATGCCGAGCTCGTCCAGGATGGCTTCGGTGTGCTCGCCGAGCTGCGGCGGAGGGTTCTTCGTGGCACCGCGTCGCCCGTCAAGACTGACCGGGACGGGTACCAGGCGCAGGTCGGGAATGTCGTCGCGCGGGTATGAGACCAGCAGGCCAAGGGCCTCGAGCTGGGGGTCAGCCGCCAGGTCGGCCACGTTCCGCACGCGGCTGCACGGGATCCCGCGCTTGGTCAGCAGCTTCTCCCAGTCGGCCGCGGTGCGCACGCGGAAGGCAGGGCCGAGCAAAGCGCGCAGCTCGTGACGATGGCGTACTCGGTCAGGGTTGGTGGCGAATCTGGCCTCGTCGGCGATTCCCGGCAGTCCGAGTTCGGCGACCAGCGCCGTGAACAGCTTGTCGTTGGCGGCAGCGACCAGAAGGTCGCCGTCCGCGGTGGAGAAGGTCTCGTAGGGCGCGATGAACGGGGTGCCCGTGCCCTGCCTGCCCGGTGTTTTCCCGGTCGCGAGGTATCCCACGAGGTGGTAGCTCATCCACCACGTCGCGGTCTCGTACAAGCTCGTCCGGACGTGGGCCCCCACTCCGGTGGCCTCGCGTTGCGTGATCGCCGCCTGGATCCCGATCGAGGCCCACAGCGCCGCCCCGAGGTCGATCGCTCCGATGCCGACGCGTGCCGGAGGTTCTCCGGGGTAGCCGGTCAGGTCCATGATCCCGGTGTCGGCCTGCAAGACCGGGTCGTAGCCGGGTTGGTGGTTCCTGGGTCCCCGATCACCATAGGCGCTGATCGAGCAGTAGATCAGGCGCGGGTCCGCCGCCCTGAGTGTCTCGGCGTCCAAACCGCGCTCTCGCAGCCACCCGGGGCGGAAGCTCTCGACCAGGATGTCGGCGTTCTCCAGCAGACGCCGGACCAGGCCTTGACCCTCGCGCCGGTTCAGATCGACGGCGATGCTGCGCTTGTTGCGGTTGGCCGAAAGGAACGTGGCGCTCTCACCGTTCCACGACGGCGGTTGCCATCCGCGCGTGTCGTCGCCCTGGCCCGGGCGCTCGATCTTGATCACATCCGCGCCGAGGTCTCCCAGCACCATGGTGCAGAACGGACCCGCGAGATTCCGGGTCAGGTCGACAACCCGTACCCCGCTGAGCACATGGGATAGTTGTGGTTCGAAGAACAAGGCGGTGCACCCCTTCGATCGCTATAAGGAACTATCGTACGCTTGTAAGGAACACTGTCAAGGAACGTCCGATGTGGAGGTTGAGGTGCCTGCGAACGATGGTGCGCGACGCGAGCGCAATCCGATCGCGGCGGTGGCGCGGGTTCTGGGGGCGCTCGCCGAGCATGACGACACGACCGTCGGTGTGCGGGAGCTGGCCAGGATCCTCGACACCGCACCGAGTTCGGTGCAGCGGACCCTCGAGGCGGCGCAGGAAGCCAGTCTGGTCACCGTCGCCGAAAACGGCCGATGGGAACTCGGCTGGGAGTTGTATCGCATCGCCGCGATCGCCCAGGCCAAACGCCCCTACCAAGCCGCGGCAGCGGTACTGGGGTCATTGACCGAGCAAACGTCCGAGACCGCGATCCTCACCGTTTACGACCCCCAACGGCGAGCCAGGATGTTCGTCGCGGCGGCACCAAGCCGGCACAGCGTGCGGTTCGTGCCCGATCTCTTCACCTGGATGCCGGCCTACGCCGGAGCCAGCGCGACGGCCATTCTCGCCTTCCGGCCCGAAGCCGAACTGGAGGGCGTGATTGCCACGGCCGACGCCTTCTCGGCACTCGCCGCGGTGCCTGGCACACGCAAACTCAAGGCTGTGCTCAAGGAGATCCGTGAACGCGGGTACGCCATCAGCCACGACGAGGTCAACCTGGGCGCCAGCGCGGTCGCCGCACCCGTCCGGCTGCGCTCGGGTGTCACGTCGAGCGTGGCCGTCATCGCACCCAAGCAGCGTTTCGACTCGACTTCCCTCGACGACGTCGTCAAGAAGGTCGTCGAAGCAGCGGACGTCCTCGCCCGCCGCATCGGCGATCCACTCACCAACCTTGAGGCCCTCCCGTGACGATGCCGGCAGGCCGGTCCGTCCACTCGACGAGGATGAGGGTCGCGTCGCGACCCGCGACGGCGGACGCGGCCTGGGACGGCAGGAGGCGACGGAACCAGAACGGACCCAGGAAAGGTCCGGCCCCGTCGGCGTCCACCAGGCTTCCCTCCACGATCAGGCAGACCCTTTCGGACTCGTCGGGAGGAAGGTCGACCGCAGCCCCGGCGGCGACCCGGAGAAGCCGCGCACGGCGGGCCACACCGCCGCCCGTGGCGGGAACCGAACACAGCTCCGCTTCGGAGACTCCGGTACCCGGCGCACCTGACATCACGACCGATGTGGGCGCCAAAGGCATTGAGCCGCCGTCTTCCTCCGCCGTCGACGCGGGCACCGAGGTGCCGGTGACGACCACGAAGACGACGGCACCGTTCGGGCTGACGACCGAGTGTGTGCACCCCACGGGGCGGTAACTCGTCCAGCCGCGGGAAAGAGTTCCGCCGTCGTCCTCGACAGCACCCTCGACGACGTACAGGAACTCGTCGCCTTCATGTCGGTGCCTCGGGATTTCCGCCCCTCGGGAGAAACGCGTGAAGCCGACGTACGCGCCACCCGACGACGGGGGAACCAGGACCTTCGCCGCGAGTCCGTCCAGTCCGGTCTCCTGCCACGGAAGATCTCCCGCGTCCGTCCATCGCACTCGCTGTGCACCCGAGTTGCTCATCTTCCACTTTCTTCCGTCAATGCGTCGACGGGAATGGTGGGAACCATCGCTTGGACGACCTCCTTGGCGCACGCCTTGGTCCGAGGCCGTCGTCCGCCGACATTGACCACTGTTTGTCACAAGCGTACAGTTCGCCGCTTGTAAGGTACAGCCCCTGGCGCGGGCCCAGTCGACCGGCGAGACCCCGCCACTCCCCCGCATCGAACTTCGGAGGTTTGCCGTGCTCGTCGATGACGCCGACAACGGTCTGCCCAAGCCCAGCGGCACGGCCGCCAGAGACAACCTGCTCGCGGCGGTAGCCGCACTCAGGCTCGCATCGCACCGCTTCCGCGGCGCACTACCGTGAACCTCCGGGCGCGTCATCGGGCTGATGGCGGACAGCGGCAGGTAAACCGATTGGCGTTGTCAGTACCACCAATGGTTTGTGCCACTGGCGATGTACGACCAGAGCTGCACTACGGTTCGGCGTTGCTCGTGTTCAGGTCCGCGTCGACGTATCGTCCACTCTGGACATTCAGCCGGGCGGCAGCCAGTGCACGGCGGCCAGGCAAGTCAGCGGCACTGAGTTGGCGAACATCCAGCGCCACGTTCGCGGTCACCGCCGTGGTTACCCAGGAGACCGTGCAACAACCCGCGCCAGTGGACGAACTTTCGGAGAACTGGCACGCCGCCGGTCCGATGTCGGCCGTGGCCGACATCCGCTTCGCGGCGTGTTCGCCGGGCTTCATACCCACAACCGCCGCGCCGCCCCGACCGACGACACTCGCCCTTCGCGCGTCGGTGCAGCAGGTGTGCGACTCTGAGAAGAATTCACTTCAGACGAGTTCGGACGAGACGACCGAGGGCAGTTCGCGAAGCCGTTCAAGCAAAGGTTCGGTTGCGTCACCGGCCAGCAGGAGGGTGCACGACATGCTGCTCTCGCGGACGCCGTCCCTGATGTCGACGGACAGTTCGTGCACGAGGCAGCCGTCCAGTGCGCCGACCAGCGTGGGGAGCTCGTCAGCACCGCCGACGAAGTAGGTCGCGATGCGGCGCCGCAGCAGCATGGCCGAGCGGGACGCGGGAATGACGAACGAGGTGGACATGACTGATCTCCGAGGTGCAGAAGGAGTGAGATCGGGGCCAGGTCCCGGAAAGTGCGATCGACGACGCTGCGCGCCGGCGATCTGGCTCAGCCGGCGCGCCGGGTTACGAGTCGCGAGGACGTCATGGGGCGCTGCACGGCGTCAGACTAACACGATCTCATGTCACCGGGGCAACACTTGCCTGGGCAGGGCGACGGCGCCTTGCGCCGCCCTGCCCAGGATCGGCCACCCCGTCGAAGCAGGGGCGTCAGCAGTTCGCGATCTCGTCGTAGCCGATGAACAACTCTCCCGGGCCGCGCAGCAGCATGTTCACCGGTCGTTCCAATGGCGCTCGCCCGGGTGGGCCGCTGTCACCGGCCTGGTCAGGCACAGGCACGCCCGTCAGTCTTCGCGGGAGGCGGTGGGGAGTTTCTCCTTGATGAGGTCCATTACGGAGCTGTCGGTGAGGGTGGTGACGTCACCGAGTTCACGGTTGGCGGCGACGTCGCGCAGCAGACGTCGCATGATCTTGCCGGAGCGGGTCTTGGGCAGTTCGGCGACGACGAGGATCTGTTTCGGTTTGGCGATGGGCCCGATTTCGTGGGTGACGTGGTCACGCAGCTCGCGCACGAACTGTTCGCCGTCGGTGCCGGTCCGGGTGGCGCCGCGGGGGATGACGAAGGCGACGATGGCCTGCCCGGTGGTGGGGTCGGCGGCACCGACAACGGCGGCTTCGGCGACCTTCGGGTGGGACACCAGGGCGGATTCGACCTCGATGGTGGAGATGCGGTGGCCGGAGATGTTCATGACGTCGTCCACCCGGCCCAGCAGCCAGATGTCGCCGTCGGTGTCCCACTTCGCCCCGTCGCCGGCGAAGTACGCGTCGGGGTAACGGGACCAGTAGACCTCGCGGTAGCGGTCGTCGTCGCCCCAGATGGTGCGCATCATGCCGGGCCACGGCTCGGTGAGCACGAGGTAGCCCGCGGTGTCCTTGCGCGGCAACACCTGCCCCTCGTCGTTGTAGATCGCGGCGGAAATCCCGGGCAGGGGCCGGATCGCGGAACCGGGCTTGGTGGTGTGCACCCCGGGCAGCGGGGAGATCAGGATGCCGCCGGTCTCGGTCTGCCACCAGGTGTCCACGATCGGGCACTCCCCTCGGCCGATGTTCTCGCGGTACCACATCCACGCTTCGGGGTTGATCGGCTCGCCGACGGTGCCCAGCAACCGCAGTGAGGACAGGTCGAACTCGGCCGGGATCTCGGCACCCCATTTCATGCAGGTCCGGATCGCGGTCGGCGCGGTGTAGAGGATCGAGACCCGGTGTTTCTCGACCAGTTCCCACCAGCGGCCCTTGTGCGGAGTGTCCGGCGTGCCTTCGTACATCACCGAACTGGCGCCGTTGGCCAGCGGCCCGTAGACGATGTAGGAGTGGCCGGTGACCCAGCCGACGTCGGCGGTGCACCAGAAGACGTCACGTTCGGGTTTGAGGTCGAACACCGCCCAGTGCGTCCAGGCCACGAAGGTGAGGTAACCACCGGTGGTGTGCAGGATTCCCTTGGGTTTTCCGGTGGTGCCGGAGGTGTAGAGGATGAACAGTGGATGGTCGGACTCGAACGCGTCCGGGGAATGCTCGCGGCTTTGCCGGTCGACCACCTCGTGCCACCACAGGTCACGCTCGTGCCAGTCGATGTCCTGCCCGGTGCGCCGCACCACCAGCACGTGCCGTACCTCCGGGCAGTCCGCCACCGCGGCATCGACGTTCGCCTTGAGCGGGCTGGGCGCGCCGCGCCGGTAGCCGCCGTCGGCGGTGATCACCACCTGCGCGTCGCAGTCCTGGATGCGCGTACGCAGCGCCTCGGCGGAGAACCCGCCGAACACCACGGTGTGCGGGGCGCCGATCCGGGCACAGGCCAGCATCGCGACCACGACCTCGGGAATCATCGGCAGATAGATCGCCACCCGGTCCCCCGCCCGAACCCCGAGTTCGGCCAGGGCGTTCGCCGCTTGGCACACCTGGCCGTACAAGTCTTGGTAGGTGATGACGCGGGTGTCGCCGGGCTCGCCTTCCCAGTGCAACGCGACCCGGTCACCGTGGCCCGCTTCGATGTGCCGGTCCACGCAGTTGTAGGCGACGTTGAGCCGGCCGCCGGGGAACCAGTGCGCGAACGGCAGTTCCCAGTCCAGGGCGCGGTCCCATCGGGCGGTCCAGGACAGGCGTTCGGCCGCGCGTTCCCAGAAGGCGAGCCGGTCCCGCTCGGCGGTCTCGAACGCCTCCGCGGTGACGTTCGCGTGCTCGGCCAGTTCGGGCGGGGGCGGGAAGGTGCGGGTTTCGTGGAGCAGATCGGACAGGGTGGCATCGGGGTCGCTCACGGCACATCCCTCATTTCGCATGCGTGGCAGTAGGTGAGCAGATGCAGCCCTGGTGGCACGGCGTCGGGCTCTTCCACGACATAGGAGATCGCGGTGGCGCACAGGGCATTGCAGGGGTCGCACCAGATGTCGGTCTCAACCCACAACACGACGATCCGCAGCCGGTGGACAGCTGATGCGGCTGAGGGGAACTCGGACATCGCGACTGCCTCCTCCCGTTGCCGGGTAGAAGCCATCAGCGGAGGATCCCGCGGTTGTGGCGAGCCTCATCGCCACCTCCCACTCTCGTCCGCCAGCACCGGCACGGCAACCCGAGTGTGGCTGTGACGTGGGAAAACCGGTCGGAGTGGGTGGATTCCCGGGGTCCACACATCGTCACTTCCTGCGACACCCAGCGGTCCGGCGCCCGCGTGCGAGGTCGCGACCGGGTTGCCGCATAGCGTGCCTTCGCTGGAACGCGATCAGGGGTGAGCGGCGCTGCCGAGGTAGCGAGGCAGGTCAAGCCCTAGGGAGCGGTCCAGGGAGACGAAGGTCCCGAAGACCGCGCCGGGCAGGATCCGGGGGTTGTCCGGTAGTTGGTCGAGGAGCGGGATCAGGGCGGCGGTGCCGAGGTTGTCGTCCAGAGCGGTGTGTGCCCGGTCGGCCACCGGCCACCGCACCGACCGCGTCCACCGACCCCCGCACCGTGACCGCGAGCGCACCGGCGACTCACTCGCGCGGCGGCTGGCCGCCGGACGCCCGATCCGACAGGGTTGATGGGACGACGCCGTAAACCCGGGGTGGTGTGTGATGACGCTGGGCCGGCACAAGCACATCAACCAGGCTCTGATGCGTATCGCGCGACGCGCGGAGAGCACCGACCGCACCACACTCGCGACAACCTACGTGACCGCCGGCTCGCTCTCGGCGGTGCTGAATTCAACCGACCACCAGATCCTCTACGGACGCAGAGGGACCGGCAAGACCCACGCCCTGCTCTACCTGAGCGACCTCGTCGAATGCGCGGGAGACGTGGTCGTCTACCTCGATCTCCGCACGATCGGATCCGCCGGTGGCCCGTCCCCGGACCGGGCGGACCGGGGCACGCAACTTCTCGTGGACACCCTGGAAGCGATCCATGAAGAACTGCTCGCCGTGGCCCTCGAACAGGAGATCACCAGCCCGGAACGGCTCCTGCGCGCCCTGGACGCGCTGGCCGATGCGGCCACCGGGGTCGAGGTGGTCGGCGAAATCGAACGGGAAACCACGCTCGGCGGTTCCGCGGAGGTCAACGACACCGCCGGCCTGAGCCTCTCCGCGCGCCCCACCGTCTCGGTGTCGTCCACCACCCGGCGATCGGCCACGCGCCAGAACCGCGTACGGAAAACCGGCATCGAACGAAATCGCGTGTTGTTCGGCCCGCTGACCAGAGCACTTCGCGCCATCACCGACGCGATCAGCCCCGCACGGCTGTGGCTACTGCTGGACGAGTGGAGCAGCATCCCGTTGGAACTGCAACCGCTACTGGCCGACCTGCTCCGGCGCGGCGTCCTGCCCGTCGCCGGAATCACGGTCAAGATCGCGGCGATCGAACGCCGGACGCGGTTCGCGCTACCCACTCAGGACGGTGACTACCTCGGACTCGAGGTCGGCGCCGACGCGGCGTCCGCCGTCAACCTCGACGACGTCCTGATCTTCGACCATGCCCGTCATCGCGTCGAAGAGTTCTTCGGCCAACTGTTCTTCAACCACGCCAACGCCAAACTGGCCACCATGATCCCGGACCCGCCCGCCGACCCACCAAGCCTGATCACCGAAACGTTCCGCGGCACCGCTTTCACCGAACTGGTGCGCGCCGCCGAAGGAGTCCCCCGCGACGCCATCAATATCGCCGCACTGGCCGCCCAACACGCACACGACGACAGCATCGACATCGCCGACATCCGGCGCGCCGCCCGCGACTGGTACCTGCGCGACAAACAAGCCGCGATCAACAACAACGAACCCGCCCGCCACACCCTTCAACTCCTGATCGACGAGGTCGTCGGCCGCCGCCGCTCCCGCACCTTCGTCCTCGACCAGGCAACCAGTATCGGCCACGACATCATCAACACTCTCTACGACGCACGACTCCTCCACATCGTGCGCCGCGGCATCACCGACCCACAACACCCAGGCAGACTCTACGACGGATTCGCCGTCGACTACGGCTGCTACGTCGCGCTGCTGCTCGACGGCCAGCCACGCAACCGCCCCCGCGACCGCAACCGCTGGCTCACCTCACCCAAAAGCATCCCACCAGAAGACTTCAACCTCGCCAAGACGGCAATCAACCTGGGACTGTTCCAAGATCCGCTCTGGCCCGACACGCCGGGCTGAGGTCCGACCGTTGGCCGACTTCCTGTTCGAGCAGCGGCTCTGTGCCGTCCGCGTGACAGTCTCCGAAATGCTCACCCCAAGCCCAAGAGATGCCGGGCGGTCGTGCCGCGAATGAGTTCCGTGTCAGCGTCGCTCTCAGGCGTCGTCAGGCCCACTACACGCAACGCCGACATGGCTCGCAGCCGGCCGTGGCGGCGGGCGACGGTCTGGTCCGAGACATCGAGCACTTCCCCGATGCGGCTGAACGGCGCCCGGCCGTCAATCTGCGACGCGTGTACGACGGCCCGATCGAGATCGCCGAAATTGTCCGCGGCCACCAGCCCGACACTACCGGAACCTGTGCTCCCGCCCTGACCAAAAGGGACTGTCACGGCTTCCTGCCGCTTCCCGATCGGGGCGGGTTTCCTCCCTGCCCAGTATGTTCTCGGAGCGACCCGGAGATCCCGGACGAGCGATAGCGCGTGAGCCCCCGTCCGAGGTCAGGCAAGCTTGGCCAGCCCGGGTACCACTTTCAGCGGGTTCGCGTGGAAGATCGTGCGTTTGTCCTCCTCCGAGAGGAAATCGAACGCATCGATCACCGGGACGAGATCGTCGCTGGTCCGGCCTGTCTCGGGCCGCACCGCGCGACCCGATCCGGGCGCCTCGGTGCCGAAGCACATCTGGCTCACGCCGCGCTGGTGGATGGCGGCGGACAGGAAGTGCTCGTCGTACCCGCAGGTGTCGTAGAAGAGGTTCCCGCTGAGGTCCTTCTGCGCCAGGTGGTGGTCGGTGGGGATGAAGCGGTTCAGCGCACCCCCGCAGTGGCAGATGATCACCCGCAGCGCCGGGAAACGCTCGAACACATCACCGTGGCCGAGGAACTGACCCGCGAGGTATTGCTCGGTCAGGAAACCGAGTTGGTAATTGTGCGGTACGACGCGGTAACGCCGGTCGAGCGAGTTGGTGCCGTGCACGATCAGCGGGATGTCCAGATCCTGACACCGTTCGTAGAGTGGGTACCAGTACGCCTCGTGCATGCCCGGCGTGGTGCGGCGGCCGGCCGGGTCGGGGCTCACATAGGTCGCGACGAAACCGTACTCCCCTACGCAGCGGTCGAGTTCCGGCAGGCAGTGGCTGGTATCCGGCGCGTCGCTGATCTGGGGAAGCTGACAGGCGCCGAGAAACCGGTCGGGGAAGAACTCGCACTGCCGGTGGATGTTGTCGTTGACGTTCGAGGTCCACGACGGCAGCAGGTGGTCCTCCATCCAGCCGAGCATCAGGAACGGCCGGGGCCCGATGATCTGTACGTCGATTTTCCGTTCATCCAGATAGGACACATGACGCTGCGCGGCGGCGTGGAACTGTTCCTCCGGAGGCGCGGGAATGACGGAGCCGCTCCAGTCGTCGATCGGTGTGTTGGAACCGAGCATGAAAAGGAGTGGTGCGTTGGCCGCCTGCGGGACCGACACATGCCCATGGACGTCGAGTACCTTCATGTCCTTGTACATCAGCGAATCCCTTTCTGTTCGTACCTGGCCGCTAACCCGCTTGGTCCGCTGTCGCCGCCGGGACGTTCGCGGCTTCGGTCGGGAGTACCCGTTCGCGCCGTGCCATCGCCCGGTCGCCGCCCCGGAAACCGGCCCAGTAGGTGACGAGGTACACCGACGCGATGGCCGCCCCGACGAGCAGCACGGCACCGGCGATCAGCCAGAAGGTTTCGAAACCGCGTTCCGATGGTAGCCGGGTGCCGGGAACGCCGTGCGAGGTCAGCACCGCTGCGAAGACCGCTCCCGCCAGGCTGCCGCCGACCCCGTTGGCGAGGATCGGTGATATACCGAACAACCTGCCGACGTGTTCCGGCGGCACGTCCTCGACATAGATCAGGCCGAACGAGGACGCCACCGAGCCGGAGCCGAGGCCCACCACCACCATGGCCACCACGATCGCCGCCGTCGAGGAGTGCGCGGTCAGCAGCAGGACGAATCCGAGCATCTGGACGACGGCACCACCGGTGAGGAACAGCCCCTTGCCGGCTCGCCTGGACAAGTATCCGACGACCGGACCGACGAACAACGTCATGGATTCGGCGGGAAGGATGATCAGCGCGCCCTGCACCGCGCTCAGACCGAAACCGTGCACCCCCGCCACCGGCGGCAACTGCACGAAGGTACTCGTGGCGACCGCCCCGCCGACCAGGCCGAAACCGCCGAGCATCGCGACGGAATTGTTGACCCACAACGGTCGCGAGAAGAAGACCTTCATGTCGACCAGGGGTTTGGCGACCCGCCGTTCGACCACCACCCACGCGGCGAAGGTCGCCGCGGCCACCACGAACAGGATCACCACCGCCGGAGACGACCAGCCCCAGTCCGCGCCCTTGCTGAACGCGATGACGAGCGCGATCGCCGGCACCGCGAAACCGAGCGCGCCGGGCAGGTCGATTTCCCGCCACCATTGGCCGGGCCGTCCGGTCGAGTACCGGCCGCGCGGGAGGAACGCCACCACGAAGGGCAGCGCCACGAACGGCAGGGCGGCCGACATCCAGAACACCAGCCGGAATCCATCGGACCGCGCGACCAGCAGCGCCGCCAGCACACCGCCTGTGCCGATACCGACGAACAGCGCCGCGGACATCATGCCCATCGCGAGTTTGCGCCTCAACACCGGGAATTCGTCGTTCACGACTCCAGCCGCCATGGGAAAGACCAGCAGGCCGATGCCCTGCAACGCACGCCCCACGAACAGCAGCGGAAGCCCCGGGGCCGCCGCGGCGAGGACACCTCCGGCGACGAGCGCGCCGAGTCCTAAAAGGACCATTCCCTTCTTCGCGTCGAAGACATCACCCAGCCGGCACAACGAGGGCACGAACACGGCGCCGGCGAGGAGCGTCACGAGGACGATCCAGATCGCCGTCGTCGAACCCACGTCGTAGGCCTTTTCCAGCCCCGGAAGCAGCGGCGTGAGCATGTTGGAGGTGAGCGAGTAACTCAGCAACGCGAACAGGATCACGGCCGTGACCACTGTCATCCGGCCGGGCCCGAGCCGGACCTCGAAGGACTCCTCTTTCATCACAGGCCTCCTTGCCTGGAAACAAAAGAACTACCGCGCTACTCGCGTGCCCAGGAGACAAAAGCCATGCCGGCGCCGGTGCCGGCCGGGGTGCGGTAACCGGGCACATAATCGATGATGCTCGCCCGCAGTCCCCCGAGCGTGCCCGCGGCGGCTATCCAGTTGAGGATTTCGGAAGTCCCCGAACGCAGCCGGCGCCGGGAGAACGCGGTGAGGGCGACGGCGTCGTTGCGCTCGATCGCGTTGAGGACCCGCCAGTCGAGGTCCTCGTCGACGACGAAGTGACTCAACCCGCCCGAGGCGACGATCGCGACCCTCGCCTCGCTGTCCCACGATTCGATCGCCTGCCGGACCACGCTTCCCAGCGCGTAGCAGCGGCCGGCGGTGGGCACGTTCGGCGGATAGTAGGTGTTGATGAAGATCGGCACGATCGGCACGTCGGGTGACAGGCCCAACCGGTACCGGGGAAAGGTGAACGCGTGGCCCAGCGAGCGGCCCTCCGGCTGCCGGCCGAACCGGGTCATGTCGAAATCGTTCTCGACGAGGAAATCCAGCACCCGTCGGCTGAGCTCGGCCGACACCTGGTGTGCCGTGGGTTCGCTTCCGTGCGCGGCCCATGAAGCCGCTTGGATTCCCTTCGGGAGTTTCGCGAACGCCTCGCCGGGCAAGGGCCGGTCGATGAGCTCGGACCCGGTGAAACAGGAGAACGTGGGGACACCGTCGTCGGTGAACAGCTCGTTCTGATCATCGCCATAGATCACCACGATGTCGGCCTTCGCGGCCGCGAGCCGGTCGCCGAGCAGCCGCAGGGCTTTCTGGCACCGGTCGTGTTTCGCCGCCCACACCTCGGCGGTGATTTCGTCGGCCAGGCCCGGATCGGCCGTTGCGAGGAGTTCTTCGTAGGTGTGGAATTCGGCGTCGTGGCCCAGCAGCTTCTTGTTGTTCCGGTCGCGGGCCGCGTGGTCGGACCACAGATCCGTGCCGGTGGACAGCTGAGGGGTGTGCGAAGACGCGATGCCCGCGACGATCTCAGCCATGCTCACCGCCCCACACCTGGCGGGCGATCCGCGCCACCGTTTCCAGTTTCGCGCGTTGCGCCTCTCGGGTGGCGGGGTTTCCACCCGCGACCGAGGCGAAACCGCACTGGGTGCTCAGTGCGAGCTCGCCGAGCGGCTTGACCTCCGCCGCCGATTCGAGGCGTGCGGTGATCTCCTTGTCGTTTTCCACCGTGGCGTTCTTGGTGGTCAGCAACCCGAGCACGGCCGTCGTCCCGGCCGGGACGGTGGCGAGCGGCCCGAAATCACCGGCTCGGTCGGAGTCGAATTCCAGCAGCATCACGTCGACCGACAGCGCGGGGAACAGGCGGTCCGCGATCGCCGCGTAACCGCCGCTGGAGAACCAGGCACCACCCGGAAGGTTGCCCCGGCACAGGTGGATGGCGCGGGTGACCCCGGACAGCCCGGCGAACACCGACGAGTCGAGCGCCGCGTCGAAGTCCAGCTGGGCATCCAGGTCGTGCCCCGCCGCGCGGTGGTGCTCGCGGATCCGGGCGTCGCACAGCGAACCGTAGTTCGGCGCGTCGAGCTGGATGTAGTCACATCCCGCCGCGGCCAGCCGTGCCGCGACACCGCGAACCCAATCCCGCACGTCGGTCAGGTAGTCCTCGCAGGAGTCGTAAGCGTTGCGCGACAAGGTGTCCGACCAGAATCGCCGATGGTAACTCGGCGCGGGCAGGGTGAACTTGACGCGGCGGTCGGTGTTCTCGCGAAGGAACCGGTAGCCGTCGTCAAGGTCGCGCCCGGTCGGAGGACTCACCCGACGGGTGACCACGGGCATCACGGTCGTCTCGTCCGTGGCTTGTTTCACGCTCGCCGGATACGAGCGCGCACCGGCAAGACGATCGAAGCAGTCGAGGACGAACGGGCTCATCGCCCACGCCTCCCGGCGCATCTCGCCGTCGGTCAGCACGTCGAGACCGACCGATTCCTGCAGGGAGATCGCCTCCAGCACCGCCGCGTCCTGGATTTTGGCGAGTTCCTCCGCCGTCACCTCGCCGTTCGCCCGCCCGAGCGCCGCCTCGAGCAACTGTGGGGGCCGAAGCAGGCTTCCGACATTTTCCGCCCTCGCGATGGCCATGGTTCCCGTCGGCATTCGCAAAATCCCCTTCACCCCGGACGCGGAGGCTGGGCCCCCGCGTCCGGTGAATCGTGGTCGAGGTCGTCGTCCTCTGGCTCCGCTCGACGATCTCAACGCGGGCCACGCCGTGGTAGGGGTGAATGCCCCGGTTCTGGCGGGTATCGTTACTAACCCGACCACAGTCACGGCTATCCGGCTTGCGTAGCAACGGTTACGTACTGCTCGGGGTCCGCCTATTTTTGGTCGGGTTGGTAACGACCGGTCACCGGCCCGCCGGCCCCCACACCCGCTGCTCGATGCCGACGATGAACTCCAGCTTGCGCCACTGGTCGTCGAGCGTCATCGTCTCGTCGTCCACCCCGTGGAAGAACCCGCACTGGGGACTCAGCGCGAGCCGTTCGACGGGGCAGAAACGGGCCGCTTCGTCGATGCGTCGCAGGATGTCGTCCGGGTCCTCGAGGCGTGCGTCCTTCGTCGTGACCAGCCCGAGCACCGCGATCTTCCCTTCGGGGACGAACCGCAGAGGCGCGAAGTCACCGGAGCGCCGGGAATCGTATTCGAGCAGAAACCGGTCCACCCGCAGCTCCGTGAACACCTGCTCCGCGATCCGGTCATACCCCCCGACCTCGGGGTTGTAGTTCGTCCGGTTGCCAAGACAGATGTGGATCGCCCGCACCGCGGCTCCTTCGAGCACGTCGTGACAGGCGTTTTCCGCGTCGATGTCCCGCTGCAACCTGCCGCGCAGATCGACTCCGGCCGCGCCACGGGTTTCCCAGGTGGTCCGGTTCGTCCATCCGGCGAAACCCTCGTCGAGTTGGACATACCCGGCCCCGTCCTCCCGCAGCGCCTCGGCTTCGGAACGGATGATTTCCGTCGTATCGGCCAGCAACTCCTCCACGGAGTCATAACCCGCGCCCTCGCGGTAGCAGGCCCAGGCCAGGAACGCCGGGCTGGGCATGGTGATCTTCGGGCAGATCCCCCGCGCTGCGTCGTTGAGGAACCGGAACTCGCGGTCGGTGAAGCGACCGGTTTTGCGCAGCCTTCCCACGATCGGCTTGGTGTGGAGTTCGACCGGTTCGGTCGTCCCGTCGGGCATCGGCATGGGGACGACCGGATACTCGGCCGCGAAACCACTGACTACCTGGCTGACTCCGGTCATCCACGCGTCCCGGCGCATCTCGCCGTCGGTGGCCACGGTGTAACCGATGTCCTCCAGCCTGCCCAATGCTTCGCGGATCGCCTCGTCCTCCACTTCACGCAACGCCTCGGCGGTGATTTCACCGCGCTGGAAACGCGACCGCGCGGTGAGCAGCTTCGGTGGCCGCATCAGGCTGCCCACCATGTCCGCGCGCCCGACAGTCGTCGTCTTCCCAAGACCGATCTGCGTCATTGCTTGATCCTCTTCCCGGTGTAGCGGTGACCTGATGATCCGAACGGGGGGTGATGGTGTCCGAGACGAATGCCGGACGTCGCGCGTAGCAATGTCCCCGCGCGCTCCAGGGCCCGTCAAGACCCGAGGCTCGCATAACGAAGCCTTTCCAGCTCCGGGAAGCGCTCGATCTTCGCGCCGCGAAATGCCAAGCTGTCCCCTGTCATGTGTGCGCAGAGGGCAGCGCGGCCCGCCGGCAACCTGCCGGCGTTCGGCAGTACCTTCGTGGGCCGTCACCGGGAACTCGCCGAGGTCAAACGGCAGCTGGAACGGTCGCGCCTGCTCACCCTGACCGGTCCCGGCGGGGTGGGCAAAACCCGCCTCGCGCTTCAGGCGGGCCTGTTCACCGGTCGCGCTTTCGCCGATGGCGTCTGGGTGGTCGACCTGGCCGCCCTCGAAAACTCCCTACGGCTCGGTGACACGGTCGCCGCCACGCTCGGGGTGCCGGACCGGTCCGTCAGGCCGGCGTTCGATCAACTCGCCGATCACCTCGCACACCGGTCGATTCTGCTCATTCTGGACAACTGTGAACATCTCGTCCAGGCATCCGCGGAACTCGTCGACGGGTTGCTCCACCGTGCCCCGGGGCTGCACGTGCTCGCCACGAGCCGGCAGGCACTTCGACTCGCGGACGAGCACATCCTGATCGTCGACCCGTTGCCCGTACCGGACCCGCACGACTCACCACCCGTCGCGATCCTCGCCGGATACTCTTCGATCGCGCTCCTCGTCGACCGGGCGAGCGCCGTGCGGCCCGGTTTCACCGTGCACGAAGGCAATCGCGAAGCGGCGGCCCGGCTGTGCGCGCGGCTCGACGGCCTCCCCCTGGCCATCGAACTCGCCGCGACAAGGCTCCGGTCACTGTCCGTGGAACAGGTCGCCGACCGGCTCGACGACCGGTTCCGTTTGCTCAACCGCGGCAGCCCGGCCGCGAGGCCGCGCCAGCAGACGCTCCGCGCCCTGATGGACTGGAGCTACGACCTGTGTTCGCCGCAAGAACGGCAACTGTGGGCCCGGCTTTCGGTATTCCCCGGTGATTTCGACCTATCCGCCGCCGAGGCGACCTGCTCGGGGCCCGGGCTGCCGCGGGAGTCGATCATCGACGTGCTCGACGATCTGGTCGCCAAGTCGGTGGTCTCCGTACGGCCGCGATCACCGGCGGCGCGCTACCACATGCTGGAAACGGTGCGCCAGTACGGGCGCGAGCGACTGAACCGCGACGGTCTGGGCCGAGTAGTGCAACGACGCCATCGCGACTACTACCTGCGGCTCGCGGTCGACTGCTGTGACCGGTGGTGCGGACCGGATCAGGCCGATCTGCTGAGCACGATGCGGCTCGACCACGACAATTTGATGACCGCGCTGGAATGGTCCCTCACCGAAAAGGGCGAGTCCCGCGCGGCCCTGAAAATGGTCTCCGCCCTGCGGTATCACTGGGTGCTGAACTACCCGGCCACCGGCCGCCGCCGGTTCGACCAGGTGCTCGGCAAGGCGCGCGAACCCTCACGGGAACGCGGTGAAGCGCTTTGGGTCGCGGCCTGGATCGCCCGGATCCAGGGTGACATCCCGACCTCCGCGAAATGGCGGCGGGAGTGCGCGGAAATAGCCGACCGCTACCACGATGAACATCTGCATGCCTACACCCGGCTTCTCACCGGGAGCATGGCTCTGTTCACGGGTGACCCCGCCGAAGCCGCGCAACACCTCGAAGCCAGCCTGTTTCTGCTGCGCGAGTTACAGGACACGCCCATGGTCCTGATGGGGTTGTTCCTGCACGGCGCCGCGCTCACGCTCTGCGGTGACAGCGCGGCGGCGCAGGCCGCGTGCGCGCAGGCCATAGCCCTGGCGGAAGAGCACGGTGAGCGCTGGGCGCGCTCGGAAGCGATCTGGATACTCGGCTTCCATCTCTGGTCGAGCGGCGACGCGAACGCGACGGCCGCCGATCTCGCCCGCGAAGCGCTCGCGTTGACCCCCGACGTCAGTTCGACCAGCACCGTGCTCGCGATCGAACTGCTCGCCTGGATCGTCGGTTCGCAGGGCGCCCACGAGCACGCGGCCCGGCTTCTCGGCGCGGCCACCGCTCAGTGGCAGTCGCTGGGAACCGACCTCGCGACCGCATTCCCGCCCTACGCGCGCTACACGAAAGCATGCCGAGCCGCCGCGATCACCGCATTGGGCCAAGACGGTTTCCGGAGCCATTTCGACGACGGAAAGGCCCGGCCGTACGACACACAGGAAAGGACAGAACCGGAGAATGCCGGAAAAACGGGCGGGCCCCGCCTCACCCGGCGCGAAGGCGAAGTCGCGACGCTCATCGCGCGTGGCTACACGAACAAGGCGATCGCCGCCGAACTTGTCCTGTCTCCGCACACCGTGGGCGGGCATGTGGAACGCTTGTTCGCCAAACTCGGTGTCACCACTCGCGCCCAGGTCGCCACCTGGCTGGCCGAGCACCGTGACCAGGCGGCGGACCTCGCCCGGCGGCCCGGCACCGAACGTCCGGACGCCTCGCCGATGGCCGGTTCGGGGAGCGGAACCGGGGCATTCACCCCTTCACCGCGGCGGACAGGAATGTCATCGTCTTCGTGACGCGCGACTGGAGGAGACAGCGCACGGGGAAATTCGGAACCCTGAGGTTGGCGCTGACCTGGTCTTCTTTCATGGTTGTCTTCTTGCTCGATTCCGGTGTGGCCTCTTTGGCCAGTTCGTAGGTGAGGCCGAAGTCGCGTCGCGCGATTGTGCCTTCGGCGTGGAAGGCGACGCGGACCCGGCCGGCGACGAGGTGCTAGGCGCTGAGGCCGACAGGACGATGCACTGGACTTCGCGCCGAGGTCGGTCCCGAACTCGACGAAATCCGCAAACCGCTGGAAGACCTCCGCACACTGCGCGACCTCCACCCAAAAAGGGCACTCAGCCAATATCTTCTCGAGGACCCCAAACCGGCCCCCAGCACCGAAAGTCACCTGCCGGCCCCCTCCGGCCCAGCGGCGCCGGTACCACTCGACCCCGACGCCACCTGAACCCTCCGACCACATTCTCCGGCGAAGTCTGTCCATTATGGATTGCCGGTACACGTCAAAGGATATCGCCGCCCGGAAGGCCGCCGAGTCCGACTCCGATCCGACAGCACCGCCTCACGCCCGGGCAAACCCAACACACAGCCTCGTAAAATCGTCGACGAGCCGGCTCAGTGACACTCGGCTACAGGGATTCACCGTGGTGGCTTCGCGGACCAGTCCCGCTATGCCGGGTGGTGCAGGTAGTAGTCGTAGATCGCGACCCAGACCTCGCATCGCTCGAGTCGGCGAGCGAGTTCCCAGCCGGTCCCGGTCAGCTCGCAGGGCGCGCCGGATGGGGCAGGCTGGTCCCAGCTGCCGTAATGATCGCGTCGTCGTATCACCTCATGCGCGGCCAGCACGCGCAGCGCTTGGTCCAGGTGCCGCCGTCGGACACGAAGCCGGACTCGCAGGGCAGAGAAAGTCGCGGGGCCGTCGGCAAGGGCGTCCACGACGTCGACCGTGAGCGGCACGCGCAGCAATCCGGTCAGGACCGGATCGAGGTCGGCACCGGGGAACATCTCCGTGACGGTAGGAAGCGCGGTGGGCCGGCGGTGGCCTTCCTGACGGAACCACCACGGCACGGACCGCAATATTGACGTTTTCCTTACGTCTTCTCCCCGTCCGGGTGAGCCTTCGCCTACCTACGCTGCGGGCGTGGGATCTTCGACGTCGGTCTTGAAACGACTTGTGGTGGGCCGGCCCTTCCGCAGCGACCAGCTCCATCACGAACTTCTGCCCAAGCGCCTGGCGTTACCGATCTTCGCCAGTGACCCACTGTCCTCGGTCGCCTACGCCACCCAGGAGATCATCCTGGTCCTCGCCCTGGCCGGGACCGCCTTCCTGCACCTCACCCCGTGGATCGGGCTCGCCGTCGTCGTGCTGCTGGCCGTCGTCGTGCTCTCCTACCGCCAGGTCGTGCAGGCCTACCCCAGCGGCGGCGGCTCCTACGAAGTGGCCTCCCGCAACCTCGGGCCCTCCGCCGGGCTCGTCGTCGCCGGTGCGCTCCTGGTCGACTACATCATGACCGTCGCGGTCTCCGTCGCGGCCGGCGTGGACAACATCATCTCCGCCGCGCCCGAACTCAACCCCTACCGCGTGCTCATCAACCTCGTCTTCCTCGCGATCCTGGCCGCGGTGAACCTGCGAGGCCTCCGCGAGTCCGGACGAGCCTTCGCGGTACCCACCTACCTGTTCGTCGTGGGCGTGCTGGTGATGATCCTGGCCGGGCTGGGCCGTGCCGCCGTCGGGCACGCGCCGGTCGCCGAAAGCGCCGGCTGGGACATCCGGCCCGAGCACGTCGGGCTTTCCGGGCTGGCGGTGGCTTTTCTCGCGCTGCGTGCCTTCTCCTCCGGCTGCACGGCACTGACGGGTGCCGAGGCCATTTCCAACGGCGTGCCCGCGTTCCGGAAACCGAAAGGCCTCAACGCCGCGCGCACCATGGGCGCGATGGGCATCCTGGCCATCGTCATGTTCGCCGGCATCACCGTGCTGGCCCTGATCACCCACACCCGGGTGGCGGAGGACACCTGTGATCTCGCCGGATTTCCCGGAGACTGCACCACCCAAGCACAGCGCACGGTCATCGCACAGATCGCCGCCGCGGTGTTCGGCGGCGACCACAGCATCGGGTTCTACTACATCCAGACGACCACCGCGCTGATCCTGATCCTGGCGGCCAACACGGCGTTCAACGGCTTTCCCCTGCTCGGGTCGATCCTCGCGCAACACCGCTATCTGCCCCGCCAGCTCCACACCCGCGGCGACCGGCTGACCTTCTCCAACGGCATCATCGCGCTCGCCGTGATCGCCGGCGTCCTGATCTACGCCTTCGACGCCTCCACCACGAAACTCATCCAGCTCTACATCATCGGCGTGTTCACCTCCTTCACGCTCTGCCAGGCCGGCATGGTCCGGCACTGGAACCGCGCACTGCGCGAGGTGAAAGACCGTGCCCAGCGGCTGCGCATCCAGCGCGGCCGGGTGATCAACGCGATCGGCGCGTGCTTCACCGGCGTCGTGCTGGTGGTCGTGCTGGCCACGAAATTCGCGGGCGGCGCCTACCTCGTGGTCATCGCGATTCCGCTGCTGTTCCTGGTGATGCGGGGCATCCGGCGCCACTACCAACGAGTCCGGCAGGAACTGGAACCCGACCCCGCCGGCGACCTGCTGCCCAGCCGCATCCACGCGCTCGTGCTGGCCTCCACATTGCACAAACCGACCCAGCGGGCACTGTCCTTCGCCCGCGCCGCGCGCCCGGACACCCTCACCGCCATCACCGTCAACGTCGACGACACCGACACCCGCGAACTCCAGCGAACATGGGAAGAACACCGCGTCAAGGTGCCCTTGAAGGTCCTCGAATCGCCCTACCGGGAAATCACCCGGCCCCTGGTCACCTACATCAAAAACATGCGCCGCGAAAGCCCCCGCGACGTCATCTGTGTCTACATCCCCGAATACGTGGTCGGCCGCTGGTGGGAAAACCTGCTGCACAACCAAAGCGCGCTCCGCCTGAAAGGCAGACTGCTCTTCGAACCCGGCGTCATGGTCACCAGCGTGCCCTGGCAACTCCGGTCCAGCGCCCACCGCGACCTCGAACGAGCCGACCACCTACCCGGCGACGTTCGCCGCGGCATCTTCTAAACCGGCAAGGTCTCGCCGACATTCTCGGCCGTAGTCATGCGCGCGAACCGGAGCGCGCGCATGAAGGCGTCAGGGTTGTACTACGCCGCCAGATCGAGGCCGCCGCACCAACCGCACCGTCCCCAGGGGCTGCGGATCCCGGACTCACACCGGTGGTATCACTTCCCCGGTAGCCCGGCCCGCCGAGTCCAGCAGCCAGCCCATCCGTTTCGGGGTGCGAAGGTTGATCCCGCTGTCCCGCACCGAGAGCCAGGGAAGACGCTCGCCGATCAGCCGCTCCAGCCGGGTGATGTCCGCCAAGGAACTCGTCCACACGGTGAACGCGATCGTGGCGTCGCCGGTGATGGACGCACACATGCGCAGCTCCGAGAGCGTCGCCAGCGCGGCGACCGTGCGCTCCTGATCCGCCGGGGACACGGCCACCAGCCAGGTGCTGCTGATGGGACGGCCGGAAACGAACTGCGAAACCTCACAGCGGAACGTCAGCGTCCCGGAGACGAGCAGGCGGCCCAGTTGCCTGCGCACGGTGGCCGGATTGCGTCCCGTCGCGCGGGCACAGTCCGCGGCGCTCGCGCGCCCGTCCGCGGCCAGCACCTCGATCAGCGGGTCGGCGTCGTCCGGCGGTGTCACCCCGCGCACCGGCCGCATCGCCCTGGCGGCGGCTTCAAACTCCGCCTCCTGCCGACGGTCGAGCGCTCCCAGCCGCCAGTCTCCGCCGTGACGGTGCAGCGTGGTGATCACGGAGGTGCGCTGCCGCTCGACTCCGGGCAGCGAGCGCAGATCGTCGAGCACGAACTTCGTCAGGCCGTCGAGGTCGCGGGTGAGGGTCGTGACCAGCAGGTCACGACCCCGAGTCGATTCCTCCACGGTAACCGCCCTGCGGTCCGCACAGATCGTGCGGACGACTTCGGCACGTGCGCCAGGAAGGCAGTCCACCTCGACCAGCGCCAGTACCGGCCGGCGGTAGGCGCCACCTCGGTGTGCGGTGACCCAGGCCAGTCCCTCCCGGCGCAGGCGGGCCCAGCGGGCGGCGAGCGTCGTGGGCGTCGAGCCGAGGATCCGGGCTGCTTCGGCCCAGCTTGTCCGGGGCGCGATCTGCAGCCCGTGCAGCAATTCGAGGTCGAGCTCCGTCATCGCCTCGGAATGCACGAAAACTCTCCCTGGCAGGGCTTCGATGCACGAATCCAAGTCGTTTCGCCCGGTTCGTCGTAACGACAACCACACTACGCGGAAAGTTCGCCCGCTGAGGAAGGACCCCAGGATGTCACTGGTCGCGGAAGCACGGGAGATGGCGGACGAGCTCGTCCAGCTGCGGCGTGCGTTGCACCAGGAGCCCGAGATCGGCTTGCGTCTGCCTCGCACCCAGGAGCGGGTGTTGCGGGCGCTCGACGGCCTTCCACTGGAAATTTCCACTGGACAGGACTGCACTTCCGTAACCGCGGTGCTACGCGGGCAGGGCCCGGGCGTGGTGCTTCTGCGAGCGGACATGGACGGGTTGCCTGTGCGGGAGGAGACCGGGCTCGACTTCGCGTCGCGGACCGACGGCGCGATGCACGGATGTGGGCACGATCTGCACACCGCCATGCTCGTGGGCGCCGCCCACCTTCTCGCCTCGCGCCGCGACGAACTCGAAGGCGATGTGGTGTTCATGTTCCAGCCGGGCGAGGAAGGCTGGGAAGGCGCGCGAACGATGATCCGCGAAGGAGTCCTGGACGCGGCGGGCCGACGACCCGACGCCGCGTACGCGTTGCACGTGTTCTCCACCCTTGGCCCGGCCGGCCGGTTCTCCAGCCGTCCCGGCGTGGCGCTCGCGGCGTCCGCGACGCTGCGCGTCACCGTGCGGGGCGAGGGCGGCCACGGTTCCACGCCGCACCAGGCCAAGGACCCGGTTCCGGTGCTCGCGGAAATGGTCACCGCCCTGCAAGCAGCCGTCACCCGCCAGTTCGACGTGTTCGACCCGGTCGTCCTGACGATCGGGGTGCTGCGGGCAGGTACCCGCAGCAACGTCATCCCCGACACCGCGACGTTCGAGGCCACCATCCGCACGTTCTCGGAGAGGTCGCGAGGGCGCATACGGGAGGTGGCACTGCGGCTGGTGTCCGGCATCGCGCAGGCGCACGGCGTGGAGGTGGAGGCCGACTACGCCGAGGGCCGGCCGCCCACGCTGAACGATCACGAGGAGACGGCCTTCGCTCGTGACGTGATCGGCGAAACGTTCGGCGACGCCCGATACTCCTCGCTGGCCAACCCCTTCACCGGCGCCGAGGACTTCTCACGGGTGCTGGCCGAGGTGCCCGGTTGCTTCATCGCGCTGGGTGCGCTCCCGCCCGGCGCGGATCCGGACAAGGCGCCCTTCAACCACAGTCCCCGCGCCGTCTTCGACGACTCCGTCCTGCCCGACGGCGCTGGTCTGTTCACCGAGCTGGCCCGCCGCCGGCTCCACCTCACGGCTCAGGAAGGACAACGATGACCGAGACACTCCGGCCCCACACGATCCCGTCCACCCGGCGCACACCGCAGCTCGTCGGCACGGCGCTGGGCCACGCCCTCGAGTGGTACGACTGGGGCATTTACGCGATCTTCGTGCCGTTTTTCGCCACCCAGTTCTTCCACCAGGGAAACCAGCTTTCGGCCGTGCTGTCGAGCCTCGCCATCTTCGCCGTCGGGTTCGTCGCCCGGCCGCTCGGCGGCTTCGTGTTCGGCCGGCTGGCGGACCGCATCGGACGGAAAACGGCGATGTCCGCGACCGTGGCGACGATCGCCGTGGCCAGCTTCGCCGTCGGTGTCTCACCGACCTACACCAGCATCGGCGCATGGGCTTCGCTGATCCTGCTGGTGGCTCGCGTCGTGCAGGGGCTCGCCTGCGGGGGCGAACTCCCGTCGGCACAGACCTACCTCTCGGAAATCGCACCCGCGGAGAAACGTGGCACCTGGTCCAGTTTGATCTACATCGCCAGCGTCTTCGGAAACACCGTGGGTGTGCTTCTCGGCCTCGTCCTGACGCTCACCCTGTCCAACACCGAGATGCACACGTTCGGCTGGCGGATCCCGTTCCTGCTCGGCGGTGTGTTCGGGCTGGTGGCCGTCTACATGCGACGGAAGATGTCCGAGACGGAGGCCTTCACGCTGGCCGGCCGCGAACGGTCCAGGTTGTGGCCCGAACTCGTCCGGCACCGTAAGGAAGCCCTGCGCGTCATCGGCCTGTCCGTCGGCTTCACCGTCGTCTACTACTCGTGGGTCGTGGCAGCTCCGGCCTACGCCATCAACTCACTGCACGTGTCCTCGTCCGGTGCGTTGTGGGCCGGAGTGGCGTCGAGCGTGCTCCTGATGGCCGTCATGCCGTTCTGGGGCAAGCTCTCCGACCGGATCGGGCGGAAGCCCGTCCTGCTGATTTCGACGCTCGGCGCCGCTGTCATGCTCTACCCGATGCAGTTCCTCATGGGGCACAACGCATGGCGGCTGTTCGCGGCCATGGCGATCGCCGCGGTGTTCATCTCGGCCGGGGTGTCGATCCTGCCGGCGGTGTACGCGGAAATGTTCCCCACCCACATCCGGGCCGTCGGGCTGGCCGTACCGTATTCCGTGGCGGTGGCGGTCTTCGGCGGAACGGCCCCGTACCTGCAGACCTGGATCGGCGCGAAGCTGGGGCAGTCGTCCTACACCGGCTACGTGTTGTTCCTGCTGGTGGTGTCCAGCCTGGTGATCGCCAGGATGCCGGAGACCCGCGGAAAGGACCTCAGGTGAGCAATTCCCTGCTCGAGGCGCTCGACGCCGCCCGGCCACGGATCATCGACCTAGCACAGCCCTTGCGGGAGGGGATGCCCTGCTCACCGACCCACCCGGGCTTCCACCTGGCGCTGACCCGCCGCCACGGAGACACGACCAGACCGGACGGAATGACCGGATCGCACGAGCTGATCGTGCTCGGCGGTCACGTCGGCACCCACATGGACGCGCTGTCGCACGTCGCGGTGGACGGCCGCTTCCACGGCGGAGCGCCGGTCACCGTGGAAAACGGCCGCTACGCCAGTCACGGGATCGACGAGGTGGCCCCCATGGTGTGCCGCGGCGTGCTCGTCGATGTCCCCGCACGGCACGGCGTCGGCCGGTTACCGCCGGGAGAACCCGTCACCGCCGCCGACCTGCGGGACGCGGACCTCCGGCCGGGTGACGTGGTGCTCATCCGGACCGGATGGGCCCAGTTGTGGCACGACCGCGACGCCTACCTCGGCACGGAAAGCGGCGTGCCCGGTCTCGCGGCCGACGGCGCACGGCATCTCGCCGCCGCCGGCGTCAGAGCGGTCGGCGCCGACACCATCGCGCTGGAGCACATTCCCGCCGGCGCCGGCCTGGCGAACCTGCCCGTGCACCGGATCCTCTTGCAGGACAACGGAATCAACCTCATCGAGGTGATGAACCTCGAACCGCTGGCACTGGCCGGGGCGCACGAGTTCGTCTTCGTCGGCGCTCCCCTGTCCATCGTCGGTGCCACCGGGGCACCGATCCGCCCGCTGGCACTCGTGGAAAACCGGCCGGCCGCCGAGAAATGAGGGCGTTGCGGCCAGGACTCCGGCGAAACAAGAGATCGCCGGCCGGCTCGTAGCCGATGCCAGGCCACGTTCTTCCCGGCTCCATCCCTGGAGCCCACGAATTCCAGTGCGGGCAATTCTACCCACCACCATCGCTTTCGAGTGTCCGCCTGGTGCGCGTTTTCCATTCGTGTCTCCGCAGCGCCCACCACACCTCACTGATTTCCTGGGCCGATTCCAGGTTCAGCCCGGAAAGGTGTTTCACCTGATTGACCCGGTACCGCAAGGTGTTCGGGTGTATCACGAGCTCCCGCGCCGCCGCCGCGGTGTTCATGCCGGCGGCGAGAAAGGCGTCGAGGGAGGACACGAGTTCCTTTCCGAATTCGCCCTGCGCGAGCAGCGGCGCCAGGATCCGTTCTACCAGGTGGTCACCGACGCTGTGCTCGGAGGCGACCGCGACGTGCAGCGAGAGGCTTTCCAGGGTTTGCGGGCCTGTGCGGCCGAATTCGAGGCCGACCTCGATCACCTGGCCTGCCGCGCGATAGGACTCGTGAATCTGGTTCAGTTCGGCAGTCGGCCCGATCCCGGCCGTCGGTCCCGCAACGGGCAGATCTTCCCCGGTGAGAATGCCGACCGCATCGCCTTCCACCACCGCGCCGAACGGTGCGAGCCGGTGTGCGTTCCCCCAGCTCAAGATCTGGTGCAGCAACTGTCCCGCCGATTCCCCCTTGGCGGGCCGGGCCCGGAACGCGCGATAACGGGCCGTGGCGACGAGGCCGAACGAAGCCGCGTGCAAGGCCATGTCCGGCGTGTTCACGCCGTCCCGGAGCAGGCTGCGCACGAACTCGACGCGGCGGGTCTCGGCCGTCCTCGCCATGTCGAGGTCCTCGTCGCGGTGCGCCACCGCGTACTCGCGGCTGACGAGGTCGTTCACTTCCCACAGGATGCGGACGCCCTCGAGTTGTATCCCGGGTTCGATTCCCCTTTCCGTCGCGGCGCCGATCACGAATTCCCGCAACGCCTGGAAGGACAACCGGATGGCGAGCAGGACGTGCTCGATCGGGATCCCGGAGCGGGCTCGTTCGGCGGCCACGGAGACATCCTGCACGCGCTCAGGCACCTTGCCGACGATCAGCGAGCGTGCCGCGGTTTCGATGTGCTGCCGCAGCGACCGGCGCAGTGACGCACGGGCGACCGCCGAGTAGGTCGGCACCTTCTCGACGATCTCGGTGACTATGTCGTCCGCCAGCTTGTCCGTGTTCTCGCACAGGAGCTGGGCGAGGTAGCCGAAGGCGTCGGCCATGGCCTGCCCCCGGGCTTCCTCAGGCGACCTGCGCACGACGGCCTCCTTCCCTCGGGCGACCACGCCCCGGTCCTGTCCGGATCCTTCCATCTGTTGTGCGGCGACACAATCAAATCGTCTGCGCCTCGTTGCGTCAGACATGGATCGGGCGCGGTCGTGCCACCTAAAGTGGCGACTGCGCCCAATAAATGGCGAATTTCCCACCGAAACGCGCGTAGTGGCCGATCTCGCTCCGGCGATGATCTTGTGGTCGTGCACAACGGCGGCCAAGAACCGGCGACACCCCTCGTCAAAGGAGATGAGCACATTGAGCGACGAACCAAAGGGCGTGCCGCGCACGACGCTGAGCCGTGTGGCCATCGCGAGCTGTGCCGGCACGACCATCGAGTTCTACGACTTCTTCATCTACGGGACCGCGGCCGCGCTGGTCTTTCCGAAGGTGTTCTTCCCCGCGCTCGGTGCGGCGGCCGGAACCGTCGCCTCGCTCGCCACCCTGGGTGTCGCCTTCGTGGCGCGCCCGGTCGGCGCGGTGGTGTGCGGCCACTTCGGAGATCGGCTCGGGCGAAAGAACACGCTCGTCGCAACCCTGCTGTTGATGGGCGTGGCGACCATCGTCATCGGGCTGCTGCCGCCGGCGAGCGTCATCGGAGCGGCGGGGCCGATCCTGTTGACGGTGCTGCGGTTCCTGCAGGGGTTCGCCGTCGGCGGCGAGTGGGCGGGCGCCACCTTGCTCGCCGCCGAAAATGCCCCACCGGGCAAACGCGGCCTGTACGCGGTCTTCCCCCAACTCGGACCGGCGTTCGGCTTCGCCCTCGCGAGCGGGACGTTTCTCGTTGTCGATCTCGCGGTCGGGCCGGGCAGCCCCGCCTTTCTCTCCTACGGCTGGCGAATCCCCTTCGTGGCCAGCGCGGTCCTTGTCCTTATTGGACTGTATGTGCGGCTGGCCGTCACCGAGACCGCGGAGTTCCGCGAACACCAGGCGAAACTTCGCGCCTCGGGAACGCAGGGCGCGAACACGCTTCCCCTCCGCGCGGTGTTCCGGGCCCAGTGGCGCGAAGTCCTGCTCGGCGGCGGCGTGCTCACGATCCTGTTCGCCTTGTTCTACGTCGCAACCGCGTACCTCACCTCGTTCGGCACCTCGCGGTCCGGGGTGGGACTGAGCCGGGCCTCCGTGCTGGGGCTGGGCATCGCCGCCAGCGCCGCGCTGGCGATCACGACCGTGGCCGCGGGACTCCTGTCCGACCGGTTCGGCCGCCGGCGCACGATTCTCTTCGCCTACGTACTGACCGTTCCGGCCGTCGTCGTGTTGTTCGCGTGGCTCACCGGCCGTTCCGGCATCGCGTTCGCGGTGACCCTGACGGCCATGATGGGGCTCTACGGCATCGCCTACGGCCCGGTGGGCGCCTATCTGCCGGAGCTGTTCCAGACCGCGTACCGGTACACCGGTGCCGGGATCGCCTACAACCTCGGCGGGATCCTCGGCGGTGCCATCGCGCCACTGGTCGCGGCCGCGCTGGCCGCCTCGCACGGCGTACTCGCCGTCGGCGTCCTGCTCGGCGTGCTGGGCGCGGTGAGCCTGCTCAGCACCGTCGCGCTGCGGTCACGTGCCGCCCATGAACACAGTCCTGCCGCCTCCCCGAAGCTGGAGCACACCCCATGACCGAGAACCGCCGTGCCCTGACGGGCATCCGCGTCCTCGACCTGACCCGGCTTGCCCCCGGGCCCTACTGCAGCATGCTGCTCGCCGACCTCGGCGCGGACGTGGTGATGGTCGGGGGCGGCCGGACCGGTGCCCCCATCCCGGTGTTGCGCCGCGGCAAGCACGCGATCGAGGTGGACCTGAAGACCCGGAAAGGGCGCGCGTTGCTGGACCGCATGGTCGAACACACCGACGTCCTCGTCGAGAGTTTCCGGCCGGGCGTCGCCGCCCGGCTCGGGGCCGGCCACGAGCGGCTGAGCCGGATCAACCCGAGACTCGTCTCGTGCAGCCTGACCGGCTACGGCCAGGACGGCCCGCTGGCACAGCGGGCCGGGCACGACATCAACTACCTGGCCATTGCCGGGGCACTGGGCACGTTCGGCGCCGCCGACGCCCCGCCGACGCCACCGCTGAACCTCCTGGCCGATTTCGGCGGAGGCGGTCTTCTGGCTGCCTTCGGCATTCTCGCCGCACTGCACGAGCGGGAACGCTCGGGCGTCGGCCAGCACGTCGACGCCGCGATGGTCGACGGCGTGCTGTCCATGATGGCCATGCCCTTCGCGGACTGGGGCACACCGACGCTGCCCCGGCGCGGAACCGGCGCGCTCACCGGCACCATGCCCGTCTACCGCACCTACGAATGCGCCGACGGCCGATACGTCGCCGTGGGCGCACTCGAGCCGCGGTTCTTCGCGGCGCTGTGGACCGAGCTCGGACTCGGTGACGGTACCGAGGTGCCGGACCACCTCGATCCCGCCGGATTCCCCGAGCTCACCCGCGCCCTGGAAACGGTCTTCCGCAGCAAGGACCGCGATACCTGGGCGGCGCATTTCGCCGACAGCGACGCGTGCGTCACCCCCGTGCTCGAGCCCGGCGAACTCGCGGCGCACCCGCACGTGACCGCCCGCCACCCGGACTTCGCGCTGGACCGCGTTCCGGCCGTACCGAAGTTTTCCCGTACTCCCGCCGCCCCCGGCGGCACACCGGCTCCGGAAGAGACCGTGGCGGTGCTCGCGTCCTTCGGGCTCACCCCGGACGAAGCAGCCCGGGTCGTCGCGCCGCGCGACGCGGCCACCGGCGACCTGAGCTGGCCCCCGATCACCCGGCCCCACCCCGGCTCCACACAGGAAGGAATGCCTCAGGCATGAACACAATCGAGACGGACGTCCACGCCGACTTCCGGGCCATCGTGCGCAAACTCGCCACCGAACGGATCGCGCCGCATGCCGCGGACGTCGACGAGAGGGAACGGTTCCCGGAGGAGGCCTGGCAAGCGATCGTCGAGGCCGACCTGGCCGGCCTCGCCCACCCCGAGCACCTCGGCGGTTCCGGTGCCGACCTGCTGTCCCAGGTCATCGCGATCGAGGAGATCGCCGCGGCCTGCATGACCACTTCGCACGTGTTGCTGGTGAACTGGGCGGGCACCTGCACGATCCTGTCCCACGGCTCGGACGAACTGCGGAAGCTCGTCGTACCGCGGGTGGCGAGCGGACAGGCGGGCGCCGGCTGGTGCCTCACCGAGCCCACCGCGGGCTCCGATGTCGCCGGGCTCACCACCACCGCCACCAAGGTCGACGGAGGCTGGCGCCTCAACGGTCTCAAGCGCTTCATCAGCAATGCACCGTGGGGCACCTGGTTCGCGGTCCTGGCTCGTACCGGCGAGTCGAGCCACGGCGTGTTCATCGTGCACCGCGACGATCCGGGCCTGTCCTTCGGGCCGCACGAGCGCAAGATGGGACTGCGGGGCAGCCCGACCGCCGACATCGTGCTCGACGACTGCTTCGTGCCGAACGTACGGGTCGTGGGCGACCCCACCCAGGGCTACCGCTACATCATGGGCGAGCTGAACGGCAGCCGCGCGCTGATCGCGGCGCAGGCGCTCGGTGTCGCGCAAGGGGCGTTCGACGCCGCTCTCACCTACACCTCCGAGCGCTCGCAGTTCGGCCAGCCCGTCTCGCGGTTCCAGATGGTCCGCGGGATGGTCGCCGACATGGCCGTGCGGCTCGCCTCCGCCCGCGCTCTCCTCTACGAGGCCGTCGCGCTGATCGAGGCGGGCCACCCGGAGGCCCGCGCCCGGGCCGCCATGGCGAAGTTGCTGTGCAGCGACAACGCCATGTCCGTCACCACCGACGCCGTGCAGCTCTTCGGTGGCTACGGCTACATTCGCGACTACCCCGTCGAACGCATGATGCGCGACGCGAAGATCACGCAGATCTACGAGGGCACCAACCAGATCCAGCGGACGATCATCGCCAAGGCCGCCTACGCGGGGGCGGGTGCCGCATGAGCCGCGCGCTGGAGGGCATCCGCGTCGTCGAGCTCTGCGAGATCATGCAGGGACCACTCGCCGGCCAGACGCTGGGCGACCTCGGCGCGGACGTGGTGAAGGTCGAACGGGGCGAGCGAGGCGACGCGATGCGCACGCTCGACCGGGAAGCCGTCGAAAACGGCCGGATGTCGTCGTACTTCGTGGCGCTGAACCGGAACAAGCGCAGCATCAGCCTCGACCTGAAAACGCCCGCGGGAAGGGAAATCCTGCACCGGCTCCTCGCGGAGGCGGACGTGCTGGTGCACAACTACCGGCCGCACGCCGTCCGCGGGCTCGGACTGTCCTATGAGGACCTTGCGTCACGGTACCCGCGGCTGGTGTACGGCAGCGCGTCGGGCTTCGGCGCCACCGGACCGCTCGCGCACAAGCCCGGACAGGACATGCTGGCCCAGACCGTGAGCGGGCTCGCCCGGGCGGTCGGTGACCCGCGGCTGACGTCGTACCTCAATCCGACCGCGCAGGTGGACTACACCTCGGGCATGGGGCTGGTGCAGGGCATTCTCGCCGCTCTGCTCGAGCGGGAACGCAGCGGGCGAGGGCAGGAAGTGCGCGTCAACCTGCTCGACTCGGCCGTGGCCATGCAGATGCTCGAAGCGGCGGCGCACACCCTGTACGCGGAACACCTGAACTGGGTCACGCAGTGGTACAGCGGCACGTTCGCCACGACCGACGGAGTGGTCACCGTCCTCGGGCTGTTCCGGGACAACGCGGTCCGCCTGATCTGCGATGCCCTGGAAATTCCGGACCTCAGCCTCCGGCCCGAACTGTCCACGACCGAGCTTCAGGCGAGGAACAAGGACGTCGTCAACGAGGTCATCGCCCCGGTCGTCGCCAAGCTGAGCACGGAGCAGGCACTCGAACGCTTCGAGGCCGTCGACTTGCTCTGCGCGCCACAGCTCACGCTCGCCGAGGTGCTGCGGCACCCGCAGCTCGCCGCCAACGAACTACTCGTCGATGTCGATGTCCCCGGCCAGGACCGGGCGCGCGTCGTCGGTTATCCGGTGCGCCTTTCCCGGAGCCGCGCGGACGTCCGCCGCGCGGTCCCGCGCCGGGGAGAGCACACCGGCGAAGTCCTTGGCGAACTCGGCTACACGCCGGAGGAGATCGCGGAATTCGGCCGGCAGGGCGTCGTCCGGATCGAGGCCGCCGCCCACAGCCGGTCCTGACACTCACCTCGGTGGTGACCTCGACCCACTGGCGGTCTGACCCCCGCCCGTAAACTCTTGGAGAACAAAGCCATGGCTGAGGTTTTGGTGCTTGTCGACCATCTCGACGGACAGATCCGGCGGAGCACGTTGGAACTGCTGACCGTCGCCCGCGGACTGGGCGAGCCGTCCGCGGTGGCGGTCGGCCCCGTCGGCACGACGGGAAAGCTGTCGGCGGAGTTGAAGTCGCACGGTGCGAGCAAGATCTACCTGGCCGAGACGGATTCCGGGGACTTCGTGACCCCGCAGGTGGAACTGCTCAGCGCGTTGCTGGAGGCGGGGGATGCGGTGACGCTGTTGGCCGGGGCGATGGCCGGTGGCCGGGAGATCGCGGCCAGGGTGGCCAGGAAAACCGGCCACGCCCTGGTCGACAACCTGGCCGCGGTGGTCGTCGGCGACCATGCCGCCCGGACGACGGCGGCGACCACCATGACCGCGAGCGGCCATCGTCTGGGGAAGACGAGACTTCTCGCGTGCGCCGCGGGCTATCCCGACGAACTCGACGAGTGACAGCGTGTCCTGTTCGGATAACTGGCCGACTTCGCCGGAGGCAGCGCGGCGGGCACGCTGCTCCCGCCCGGCTGGGTGAACATGACCGTCGACTACACGGTGAAGATCGTCGCTCCCGCGCGAGGCGACCGGGTCGTCGCGCGCAGCTCCGTCCCGAGACCTTGGAACAGTCCCCGTGCGCCGTCCAAGTCGGAGGCTTGACTCGTCCGTTCAGGGCATGGGTGGCGGTTCTTGTCAGCACTCAGAACCTCGCGTCCGTAAGCTCGTACTCTCGAGATCGAGGGGACCGATGCGGATGAACCCGTGGTTACAGCTGAGCGCCACGCTGGTCGTCGGCGTGATGACCGCGGGTGGCGCGTTGTGGGGCGTTCGACGGAATGGCCAGGTTGGGGACCGGGCCACCGAGCAACGGGAGGCTCAAGGGCGCCGGGAAGAATGGTCGAAAAGATTCTACGAGGTGCTAGCGTACGTGGTCGACGAGTCACCACGTAAGCGAACCGCTGGCCTGAACCTGATGGCAGCCCTGGGCGATTCGGAGCTCGCGGGGCCGGACGAACGCCGCTTGATGGAGGCTCTCACTGATCGCGTTCTGAAACCGCTTATCCGCGAACTGAACGCTTGCGACCCGAACGAGACCGTGGTCGAAGACAACGAGGGCGAGCTACCAACATGAAAGAGCCATTAGAGGTGACCGCCGAGCAGGTCGCAGCCGCCCGCCTCCGCGTTGTCCTTGATCGACGAGCGGGCCGCGAGCCGGCCGAGATCGTACAACGCATCGCGGAGCAGGAGCCTGCTGAGCCGAGGAACGCCACATCAGCGCCCGCCACAGGGAGCCACGGCCCTGAGCAAGACCAAGTCGGAGAACCCTCACGTCTCCGGAAGCTTCAAGTCGCCAGGCCCAAGGTCAGACATCCGGGTGTCTCCGCGAGCCTTCCCGTATTGCTCGGGCGATTTGCCGACGTGGCCAGCCTTTCCCCACCGGGCAGGGCCGGCACACCGGATGCGGTTCGTGAGTATTTGGAAGCGGGCCAAGGAGAATATGCCGGTGTCCTGGGTTTGTTCGTCTGCCAGGCCTCCAGGTTGCCTGAGCTGATCACTGAGTTGATCAAGGTGAGGCCGGAGCAGCCGCTCCCGCTGTCACTGAGCATCGACACGGACCTGGGCGGGTTGGCGAAAGCGGTCTCGATCTCCGAATCCCGCGCCGATCTGCTCTCCCTGCGCATGGTGGAGGCGCCCGCTCCCCCGGATGTGGACGACGTCTGGCTGGAACGGATCGCGGAGTTCATACCCGAAGATGTGGTCCGCGTCGTCGAACCGCGCGGCGGTGGCCATAAGTGGCTGGACAGCGTCCGGAGGGTCGCTGAGCACGGCAGTTGGCCCAAGCTCCGCTGCGGCAGACTCCGGGACGACAGTTCCCTCAGTGTCGAGGAAGTCGCCAGCTTCCTCGACGTCATCATCAGCCTTAACGGAGCTTCTTTCAAGGCAACCGGCGGTTTGAACAGAGCAGTTCGGCACACCGACCCGGAAACCGGTGCCACCCATCACGGCTTTCTCAACCTGCTGATCGCCACCGCTCGAACCCTGTCTGGCGACGACGTGCGTGAAGCCCTGGCGGCGACTGATGGCCGCGCTCTCGCAGACGAAGCCGCCGCGCTGTCCGAACAAGCCCAGCACGCCGTCCGTGGAATTTTCGCCAGCTGTGCGTGGTCTTCCTTCGCGGAAGGAGTGGAGGACCTAATGCGGCTGGGACTGTATGCCCCACGCGTGAGTTACGGAAATGAGAGCACCGGGGGTGCCGCCGGCGCGTGAGACGCGATGGCGTCGTTGATCCGGTGCGAATCCCTGTGCTCGCGGTCGAACGCCCCCGTTCCCCTGAATGACCGGAGACCATACCCACCCCGACCCGGTAGATCGACATCTCGGCCGCCACGAGCGGATCTTCAGCGACAGGGCCGCTTATCTCACCGCTTGCCTGATTGCGGACCTCCGGCCGATCATTCACGCGACGAGTCTGTCACCCCTGGACCTTTTTGGCGCAAATAGTGACGCAGACGGAAACGGAGAAACGAATCCGAACGGCGTACAACCTTTAGCGCGAACCGTTCGTGTCGGGACGCACCGGGCTCGGCGACCTCGCCGAGCTGCCCGAGCCGGTGCCATTCGGCGGCCGCGGAACAACGCAGGCGACCAGCTGCGCCACGTACCCACGCCAGCACGCCACGAAGTGACCATGCAGTCGACGACATCGGGGTCCATGGCAAGCAGCTCGGTCATCGCCACGATGTCTCAACATGGTGATCACTCCGTTGAGGAGGTTGGGGGCGCGGTGCGGGTGGTGACGGCTCAGGCGGTGACGAACTCGAGCAGCGCCCTGTTGACTTCCGCTGCGTGGGTCCAAAGCAGACCGTGCGGGGCATCGTCGATCTCGACGTAGTCCGCTTCGGGGAACGCCGCGTGGAAGGGCCACTGTTCTACGCCAAGGGGGGTTCAGGCCGTCGGGATGGACCGGGTCAGGAACGAGGCCGGCGTCTCGCTGAAACGGATCTACTCGCTGTTCCCGTCGAAGGACGACCTGCTGGTCGCCGTCCTGAACCGTCGCCGGTCTCAATGGGATGCCGGGATCGCGCAGTTCGCCCAGCGGGCCGCGACTCCGCGCGAGAAGATCCTCGCCATCTTCGATTTCCTCGACGCTTGGTTCCGCCAGCGCGACTTCCGCGGTTGCGCGTTCATCAATGTGTTCGGCGAACTCGGTCCCAACTCGCCCAACGCCATCCGGACAGTGCGGGCTCAGAAGAAGTCCTTCCAGCGGTACGTCTCGCGCCTGGTCAGCGAAGCCGGTGCCCCCAACGCTGTCGCGGCGCAGATCACGATTCTCGTCGAAGGCGCCCAAACCACCGCTGCCATCTCCGGCCGGCCCGACCCGGCCCGGCAGGCACGCATTGCAGGCAAGGTCCTTCTGGATAACGCTCTCGCCCAACATCAACTCCAACAAGAAACCGGCGAATTCGGCGCACCCCAGCTGCCGCCGACGACGGCTGATCGCGGTTGATGATGGGCAGAATGTCGCGGCGGGGGTACTCGCGCCGTGGCGCAGATTGTTCACTGCGGTGATCATGTCCGCCTCGTGCTCTGTTTGGGGTAGGACATGGGCGCGATGACCTCCTTCCAAGCAAGGCCATTCGGCGGCTGACTTCACGGGCGGTGTGTGATGTTCTCGAGTTCCGGAGATTTGCTGAGGGGACAGGGAGACATGATGAGACGCAGTGTGCGCCGTATCGTCGTCGTGATAGCCGCGACCGTCGCGCTCACCGTCACCGCTGCGGTGGGCGAGGCCGGTCTTGCGCAGGCAAGCCAACCGGCGGGGGCGCGTGTTGCCTCGAGCGCCGGGGTGCTCGACGAGCCGTCGCCCTCGGATCAGGACCAGCTGCGAATCGTGGCGGCGGCCATCTGGGGCCAGGATCTCGCCAACGGCTGGGACATGAACACCGACGTCGCCAATGTCCTGTCCGACGCGACTCATGCCATTCTGACCTGCTCAGCGGCATTTTCCTTGGTGCCCAAGCCTCCGGGCTGGGTGCCGGGGATTACGTATCTGGTGAAGTACGCGTTGAACCTTCGAAATTACTTTCTGGCTGTTTCGGGGAACCGAACCTACGCCGCGTGTGTGTCGGGGACCGCTTTGAACTACCGCTCTGCCATGGAGATCGCGTCAGCGGGAGTGTGATCCATGAGTGGCACCAGACCCGAAAGGTGCCGCGGTGACCGGATCCCGGCGGAACATCCGCAAGCGCGGCCCCCAGTCGCAGGCGTGCCCGCGATCCGATGGGACCGCGGGCACGTCGCGACTAGCTCGAAACGGTGAACGACAAAGTCACTTCTCCGCGGCGCGACCGGCGAACCGCTGCCTGAAGTCGGCGGACTCCTTCGCGGTGATGATCACGTCGGAGTAGCCGTCCTCGGTCGGCCAGGTGACGACCTGCTGCTTGCCGGCGCGCACTTCGATAGTCCTTGTCCTGCCGGCGAAGTCGTTCGTGGTCAGGGTGAAGGTCACCGACTGGCGGCCCTCGGCGAACAGGAAGAACCGCCGAGTGGGACGCCCCGCAATCTGTTCGGCTTCAAGGACGGCACGGCCAACAAGGAGATCCTCGACAGTGCCGATCTCACCGATCGGCTGGTCTGGACCAAGGCAGGCGGCGACGAACCGGACTGGGTGGGCGGCGGTTCCTACCACGTGGTCCGCAAAGAACGCCACGACCGCAGCGAGTCGCTGCTCCGGCCAAATGTTACATTCCAAGACTTTGTAGCGTAACGACTATCACACTGTAGACAAGTTCTCGCTAGATGCAAGGCCTCAGCTCGAAAAGTAGCAGTAATGCTTATGCAACATGAGACGGAAATGACGCATCGTGTCGACGTCGAGGCGCCGCGCATGCGAAGCAGGGCGGCCCGAGCGGGCGAGGAGCCCGCGCCTTGACCACGTCGCTAGAGCTCAGGGCCTTCGACGGCTTCGCCCACGGGCTGAACTACGGCTACGAGAAGGTTCCGATTCCCGGCCCCGCTACCGGCCGGTGCAGGCGATCACGAGGGTGCCGACGCCCCGTGATCACCGGCTACCGACCTGCGATCTCGCCTGATCGATCCCGAGGTCAGGCGGCCAGTTTGAGCCCGTTGACCCACAACGTGGTCACGACCGCCACGACCTCCTCGACGTCACGATCTTCGTTGACGAAGCTGTCCTCGGCGGCGCGACTGACCATTCCGGACAGTGTCCTCGCGGTCAACAAGGGATCGAGGGACGCGTCGACGAGACCGCGCTGCTGCAGGTCGCGGATGTGGCGCGCGTTGCGCTCGGCGAAAAGTTGAGAACGCCGGACGCGCAATTCCTTGAACTTCGGATCGATGGCCGCCACCTGGTGCATCAGGGCCATGAGCTTCGCGTTGCGCTTGTACGCCACGAGGTAGGCCCGGTTACTCGCCTCGATGACGGCGACCACGTCGTCGGAGTCCGCGAGACGAGGCATTCCCGGGTGGAGCATGTCGTCTTGAGCCGCTTCCAGGACAGCGGTGAAGGCTTCTTCCTTGCTCGCGAAGTAGGTGTAGAAGGTGCCGGTCGAGCAGTTCGCCTCTGCGGTGATATCGGTCAGACGCGAGGTGAGGAACCCATCGCGCTCGAAAACCGTTCGTGCGGCGGCGACGAGCGTGGCACGCATCCGCATGCCACGGGCGGTCGCCGGTGGCTCCTTCATGCCTGTCGTGTCGGCGAGCGCGGGGACATCGTCCATCACGTCACCCGCCGTCCGTTCGCTCATGGCCTCTTTGTACTGAAGCCGAGTTCAGAACGCAAACGTGCCCCGCCCGCCGCCCAGGCACCGTCAACCGTCCCATTGGTGCAGGTCAATCGAGCGCGCGTGGGCGGCGGGGGTGCACTGGGTCATTTCTTCTTGTTCCAGCCCGGGGAGACACGGCCCAGCTCGACGCGGGCGATGGTGCGCTTATGGACCTCGTCGGGCCCGTCGGCCAGGCGCAGGGTTCGGACAAGGGCCCAGAACGAGGCGAGCGGGAAGTCGTCGGTCACGCCCCCGCCACCGTGGACCTGGATGGCACGATCGATGATCTTCAGCGCCACCTCGGGCGCGGCGACCTTGATCGCGGCGATCTCGACCCTCGCCTTCTGATTCCCGGCCGTGTCCATCAACCACGCGGTTTTGAGCGTGAGAAGGCGGATCATCTCGATATCGATGCGTGCCTCGGCGATCCAGTCCTGAATGTTCGACCTGTTCGCGACCGGTTCGCCGAAGGTAACCCGGTTCTGCGCCCTCGAGATCATCATGTCCAGCGCTCGCTCGGCCATGCCGATCGTCCGCATGCAGTGATGGATGCGGCCCGGGCCCAGACGGGCCTGACTGATCAGGAACCCATCGCCCTCGCCGGCAAGCAACGCGGTCTTGGGTACCCGGACGTCCTCGAAAACAATTTCCGCATGACCCTCGCGGTCCAGGTAGCCGAACACCGGCAGGCCACGCACGACGGTCACACCCGGCGTGTCCAGCGGCACGACCATCATCGACTGCTGGCGGTGGGCAACCGCGCCGACGTCGGTCTTGCCCATCACGATGAGGACCTTGCAGTTCGCGTGCAACGCATTCGAGGCGAACCACTTGCGTCCATTGAGGACGTACTGGTCGCCGTCGGCGTCCATCCGCAGCTGGACATTGGTGGCATCCGAGCTCGCCACCGCCGGCTCGGTCATCGCGAACGCCGAGGCGATCTCGCCCGCAAGCAGTGGCTTGAGCCACTTCTCCTTGTGCTCGGCGGTCCCGAACAGCTCCAACACCTCCATATTGCCGGTGTCAGGAGCATTGCAGTTGGTAGCCTCCGGAGCCAGGTGCGGACTGCGACCCATGATCTCCGCCAAGGGCGCGTAGTCGAGGTTGCTCAAACCCGGCGATCCCCACGCTTCGTTCTCATGCGGGTGAAACAAGTTCCACAGGCCACGCTTCCTGGCCTCGGTCTTGAGCTCTTCCAGGATCGGCGGATGGAATTGAGGATCACCCGATTCGGCCATCTGGGCGGCATAGACGGGCTCGGCCGGATAAATGTGGTCGTCCATGAACTCCAGGAGCTTCGCCTGGTACTCACGTGCTCTCGGACTCGGTGCGAACTCCATCGGGTCTCCTTGGGTACTGTGCCGTTCGTTACCAATCCGACGGCAGCCACGCCGGAAAATCCGGCCAAGTCAGTCCGGCCGCCATGATGCGAGAACCAATCAGCGCAGCTCTCGCTTGAGGATCTTGCCGGTCGGGGTCGTGGGGAACTTGTCGACGAACTCGACAACCCGGGGGTACTTGTAGGAGGCGAACTGCTTCTTGCCCCATTCGACGAGGTCGGCCTCGGTGACGTCGTCGAAGCCGTCGTTCTTGATCGCGACGGCCTTGATCTCCTCGCCGAGCGTCTCGTGGGGAGTGCCGATCACGGCGACCAACGAGACGGCCGGGTGCGTCATCAGCACCTCCTCGAGCTCACGGGGATACACGTTGAAACCGCCACGGATGATCAGGTCCTTGACGCGGCCCACGATGTAATAGAAACCGTCGGCGTCCTTTTTTCCCAGGTCACCGGAGCGGAACCAGCCGTCGCGGATCGCCGCGGCCGTGGCCTCAGGACGGTTGTGGTAACCCTTCATCACGTTATGGCCCTTTATCGCGATCTCTCCCACGGCGCCGGGCGTATCGGGCACATCGCTCCAGTCGTCGTTGATCAGCTTCATCTCGACGCCCGGAATGGGCCTGCCGATAGAGCCGAGCCGCAACGGCTCCCCCAGCACGGACGAGGTAGCCGTCGGAGAGGTCTCGGAAAGCCCGTAGCCCTCGAGGATCTGGACCCCGAATCTTTGCGCGAACTGGCGGTGAACCTCCGCGGGCAAGGCCGCGCCACCTGCGGCCGCCACCCGGAGACTGCCTTCCAGCTGACGGACACCCGTGGCGTCGTCGAGGGCTCCGAGCAATCCCCAATACATGGTCGGCACGCCCGCGAAGATCGTCACCCGTTCGTCGATCATCAGTCTCAGGCATTCGGACGGATCAAATCGGGGAAGCATCACCACGGTCCCCCCGAAAGCCGTTGCCCCGTTCTGGATACACGTCTGCCCGAAGGCGTGAAAGAGTGGCAAGACACACAGATACGTGTCGGGAAGAGCGGCATCGATGCCATAGACATGGCGGGTGGCGAGTGCGTTTTCGCGCAGATTACGATGCCCGAGTTCGGCACCCTTGGGTTGGCCGGTCGTACCCGAAGTGTAAAGAATGACCGCGGTGTCCTCGTCGCCGCGCTCGAGGGTGGGAAGACCGTTGTCGCCCGAGAGCGGCTCATGGTCGACCAGCGTCACACCGCACTCCGGACCGTCGGAGATGGAGACGAAAAGCGAGCAGGACTCAACTCGGTCGAAGCCGTCACGTGCCGCTTCGACGAGAGCCCGGCCCGTGGGCGCGTCATGCGCGATATATGCGGTCGATCGTGAGTCCTCGAGATGATAAGCGATCTCCCGGCCCCGGAGAGTGACATTCAACGGAACGACGACCGCTCCCGCTTTGAGGATCCCCCAGTACGCGATGGTGAATTCCGGGACGTTCGGACAAGACAAAGCAACCCTGGCCCCGGGCTGGACACCCTTGCGCCGCAACGTGTCCGCGAGGCTGTTGGCGCGGTCGCGAATTTCCCGGAACGGCAAACGCCGCTCCCCCGCGACTATCGCGATCCTGTCGGGGTAACGCGTCGCCGCCGCATCGATCAGTTCTGCGAGGTTTGTCATATCAGGTCCTCAACCAGTCCGGAGTAGTCCATAGCGACGACGATCCCGCTCCACCGCCGGAGATCGGCGACAGGGCCACGACCGCGGATCCGGGGACGAGCTTGCGGAGAAGCGCCTGGGGCAAGAAACAGGGAGCTTCGACGTTGGTGGACCACATCCGGGCAAACGGACCGGCCGGACGCGCCTTCCGCCCGGCCGGTCACCGTTGAGCCATGGCTTTGCCTGACTTCGCGGTTTGCGCGCCTGCGACGCACCAGCGACACGGGCCCACGGAGATCAGTCGCATCATCGCGCCTCCTCATCCGCGATCACCGTAATTGAATCCGGATCCAGGTTCAAGTAGGTTGCTCATGGATCCACCAGTTCACGGAGGAGTCGTCGTGCCCAGAGCCGCGACCACCGCAACAACCCGCGCCCCGCTGGGCGAGACCTCTCGGGGCGCGTTCGACTCGCTCCGGGGCCGGCACCGCTGCGTCGCACTCTTACGAGTGCGACCGGGGGCAGCGCGCAAGGCCGCACGGTGAAGGCGTGGCAGGTCCTCGAGTTGGGCGAGCCCAAGGACGTCATGACGCTTGCCGAGGTCGCCGATCCACGTCCACAGGCTGGACAAGTCCTGGTCTCCGTGCTGGCCGCGGCCGCGAACTTTCCGGATGTCCTGATGTGCCGCGGCCGATACCAGGTCCGGCCCGAGCTTCCGTTCGTCCCCGGGATCGAGCGGTGCGGCAAGATCATCGCAGTGGGTGACGGCGTCTCCGGCTTCGCCATCGGTGACCGTGTCATGGGATCGCCGACGGCCCCGACCGGCGCCTTCGCCGAACTCGCGCTGATGGAGGCATCCAGCACGTTCCACGCGCCGCCCGGGCTCGACGACGCCCAGGCCGCGGCGCTCTACATCGGGCATCAGACCAGCTGGTTCGCGCTCCACCGCCGCGCCCGGATAGCGTCAGGCGAGGTACTTCTGGTCCATGCGGCCGCCGGCGGAGTGGGCACCGCGGCCGGGCTCGCAAGGGAATCCGGGTCAATGCGATCGTCCCCGGGTTCTTCGCCACCGAGATGACGGACCAATACTCCGACGAGTACAGGGCGACCCTCATCAACCGTATTCCCCTTGCCCGCAAGGGGAATACGGCGGAGATCGCCGCGACGCGGGTCTGGCTGGTGTCCCCGGCGGGCGGATACGTGTGCGGACAGTCGATCGTCTGCGACGGCGGATTCACGATCGCTTGAGCCGTAACGCGTTCCCTGTCTTGTCGATGAATCCTTTGCGAGGAACCGAACCGAGGTCAACCGGCCTGTGGGCCAGGCACGATGGGGAGCACGATCCGGGAAGGCCTTGCCGCGTCGTGCACGACCTGTTGGTTGGCCACCTGCCAGGCCGTCCCGGTGTCGATCGACTCCCCGGTGTTGAGGTTGCGATCCCAGCGAGGGAAGTTGCTCGAGGTGAGGTGGACCCGAAGGCGGTGCCCCTTCTTGAAGAGGTAACTGGTGGACCACAGGTCCACGGTGTTCTCGGCGAACGCGTCCTGCTGTCCCTCGACCCGTGCGATGCCGTCGACGACGTTGAGAGACCGGCCGCTCGGATCGACGTCGCAAAGCCGGACGACCCAATCGGTCGAGGGGGCGTCCGTCCGAGTGTGCAGAATCGCCTTGATCCGGCCGGTTACCTCGACATCGGACTCCAGGGGGGCGGAGTCGTAGACGAGAAGGTCGGCTCGCCGCTCGATGGCCGCCTGGTCCACGGGGCCGCTGCGGTACTCAGTGGACATAAGGATGGCACCCCCCGTTGTGGGACAGGGATCGGCCGGATCGTAGGCGTAGGCGTCATAGCCCTCGTCGGCCGACGGCGGTTCGAGGGACAGTGAACCTTCGGCGCGCAGGTACACGCTGGTGTCGACGGCGCGTTCCAGTGGCCAACTCTGCTCCGCCCGCCAGGTGTTGGCGCCCATGACAAACAGGAAAACCGGCGGCAGGCCGGCCCCGGAGGGATTCCGGGGTTCGTCCGCGCCGGGCAGCCACCGGGCGAACCAGTCGGCCTGGATATCGGTAAGGCTTCCGGTGAGGCCGAGAAGATCGCCACTCGCGGCCAATCCGAAGTTCACATCGCCGGTCTGAGGGCCGAAGGTTGCTCCGTGTACCCAGGGACCGACGACGAGGTTCGCGGGGCGGCCGGCCGCGCGCATGGCCATGTATCCATCGAGCGAGCCCTGCAAGAACATGTCGTACCAGCCGCCGATGGTCAGCGACGGCAAATCGATCTCAGCGTGCCTGCCCGCGATGCGGCAGGCCGAGGACCAGCCAGACTCCCGGCGCGACCGCTCCGAACCGATTTCGGGCACGTCCTGGCGGCGAAAGACCGGCGGCCGGCCTGCCGGCAGTTCCTGGTAGGCCTTGGACGCGACATCGTCGAACTCTTCGATCAGCGAGAGCAGCGGCTTGGCACCGCTGTCCGGGTCACCGGCGTGGCGCCGGATGACGGTATTCAGTCCGTGCAGGAGCGACCACGGAACACAGAAGCCGAATTCGGTGGCCCCACCCCGGGCGAAGAGCCCGTCGTCCGGTTCGGACCAGGTCATCATCGGCGCGATCGCTGTGAGCTCTGGTGGTTTCGCCAGCGCTGCCATCCATTGAGCGTTCCCGAGGTAACTGGCCCCGTACATGCCCACGGACCCGTTGGCTCCGGGAAGGGAGGCGGCCCAACGGACGGTGTCATAGCCGTCCTGTTCCTCGTAGGTCAACGGGTCCCATTCGCCTTCGGAGGCAAATCGGCCCCGCGTATCCTGCAGCACCACGATATAGCCGCGTTTGGCCAGGCCGACGGGGTTGAGGAGTTGCACCATCACCGGGCCACTCTTGTTGTACGGAAGCCTGCTCAACAACACCGGGCGGCGGCGATCGCCGGCGGGACGGTAGATGTCCGCTTTCAGGACCGTGCCGTCGCGCATCTGAGCCGGGACGTCGAACTCGATTCGGATCTCGCTCATGTTTTCCTCTTCGTTGAGTTGAACACTCTTCTGGCACGGTCCGTGCGGTTGTGCCACTTACTCATCGAGTGGCCGGTGGCCGAGCCGGTTCTCCGCCCGCGGATACCGGCTCGGCTTCTGTCGCAGCCTGGCCGCCGTCAGCTGCCGACCGCACTCAGGTCCAAGGCCTGGGGAGGGCCGGTGAGGGTCGCTTTCGCCTCGGCGCTGAGCCGGTCCAGAATCTCGACTTCCCCTGCCTCGATCCCGTCCAAGGCCAACCGAGCGAGGTCGGCCGGGTCGTCCATTACCTCTTCGGAAATGTCGACCCCGGCATTGCCCAGGTACTCCTTCAGCGTCTCAGTGGCGATCAGAAAAGGGACGAGTGCGGCGACGTGGGTTCCCTGTGCGGCGAGTTCGACCCGCACACCGTTGGTCAGACCCCATGCCGCGGACTTGGCGGCCGCGTAGGAGGTGTTGCCGTCGACAGTGGTCCAGGCCACGGCCGACAGGACGTTGAGAATGGCGCCGCCGCCGTTGCGGGCGAGGATGGGTGCGAACGCCCGGATCATGGCGAGGGTGCCGTAGTAGTTCGAGTCCATCACCTGCCGGATCGCGTCGAGGTCACCGGTGACCAGGTTCCCGCCGGCGGTGAACGCGGCATTGTTGATCAATACGTCGACATCCGTGGCGACCGACGCCGCGGCCTCGACGGACGCCTGGTCGGTGATGTCGAGGCGCAGCACCTCGGCACCCGGGATCTCGACCAGTTCGGGGCGGCGTGCCGTGGCATAAACCTTGGCGCCACGGCGCAGCAATTCGGTGGCGAAATGGTGGCCGAGGCCTCGGTTCGTGCCGGTGACCAGGGCGGTCGCGCCGTCCAGTTTCATGCAGATCCTCCGCTAAGTTGACTCATCGGTCATGTTTCTGGAGCCAACCTAGCGGCAAGGTGACCAAGCGGTCAATATGCTACGATCGGTCGCGTGGCGTCACCAACCCGCTCGTTGCGTTCCGACGCGGCACGCAACCGTGAACTGCTCCTGGCCGCGGCCGAGGACGAGTTCGCGGAGCGGGGAATCGAAGCGTCGGTCGCCGACATCGCCCGCCGGGCAGGTGTTGCCAAAGGCACCGTTTTCAGTCATTTCGCGACAAAGGAAGAGTTGATCGCCGCGGTCGTCGCGAACCACATAGCAGTCCTGACGGCCACCGCGGAACGATTGCTGGAGTCAGCGGACGCAGGAGCGGCGCTTCTGGAGTTCCTGACGGTGGCGGCGGACCGCCGGCAGCAGCGGGACCTGACGTTCCTGATGTCGATCAGCGCCGAAAACTCCCAGGTCGTCCGGATTCGAAACCAGTTGCACGCGGACATCGGCTCGCTGGTTCAGCGGGCGCACGAGTGTGGCGCTCTTCGTCCCGACGTCACGGCGACGGACATCTACCTCCTGATCTGCGCGCCGGTTCACGTAATCGAAAACCTCCCCGGCGCTCCTTCGGATCTGTGGCGACGCTATCTCGCCATCATTTTCGACGGACTGCGACCGGAAGGCGCCAGTCCCCTGCCCCGGCCGGCACCGAACTGGCCCTGAACGCCAAACCCGCTCCACCTGGCCTCCCCCGCGCCGGACGAGATCGCGTCAGCCTTCCGCGGGCAAGCCGTTGGCCCAGGCCGCGATCTGCGCCCGGGAGGCGAATCCGAGTTCGCCGCGTATGTGATCGAGGTGGCTTTCCGCGGTGCGCTGGGAGATCACCAGTGTCACGGCGATCTCGCGGTTGGATTTGCCGGACGCGACCAGTTCGGCGACCTCGCGCTCCCGCTTGGTCAGCATCGACCCCCACCCGGGCACGTCGGCGGACTCGGAACGGGCCGTCGTTTTCTCTCCCAGCGCTTAGCTGATGGCCTCGTCGTGGTCGAGGAGGCGGCCCGGCGGGGATCTCCCTCGGCCGCCGCTACCCAGCCGAGTGGCTCCAGACAGAACGGCGCTCCCGTATCGTCGCGCAATTCCCGTTTCCGTCGCAGCGCTTCCCGCAGGCGTGCCGACGCTTTCCGCAGGGCACCGGCGGTCCACCAGACGACGCCGAAGTGCCATTCCGACCAGGACAGCGCCCACCGCTCGCCCAGTGACGCGCAAATGCGCTGGCATTCCTCCAGCAAAGTCACCGCGCGATCGGTGTGCCCGAGCAGGCTGTTGGCCTGAGCGCAGGTGTAGAACGTGGTCAAGGCCTGCACGGTCCACCGCGGTGCGGTGCGATGCCAAGCCAGCGCCTCGTCCAGCAATCGCGCACCGCGCTCGACGTCGCCGTACCAGGTCAAAGCCTCGCCCAGATAGCGCTTGGCATGGGCCAATTCCCTTTCGTCACCGAGGTCGGCGGCCAGGCGGTACGCCTCCTCGAGCAACTCAAGGCTGGCACGGGCATCTCCTTGGAGGTAGGCGACGAGGCCGGTCAGGCTGAGGACACGTGCTCTTACGCCGCCGCGCGCTTGAGAACTTCGTTCTCCATCTCCAACTGCCGGAACTCGGGCGGGAAAGGTGCAGGCATGTCGAACATCCTCCCTCGTGGCCACACAGTGCCACAGGCCACGGTGTCCGGGCTACGGGGTCAAGCTCAACTCGTGACTCCAGTCCACCGTCGCGCGCAACTGCCCGGCCGCGCTTTCACCGTGTCGGGTCTTCACCGACCCGCACCAGCAGCTTGCCGAAGTTCCTTCCGGACAGCAGGCCGCGAAAGGCCTCCGGCGCCTGTTCCAGGCCTTCGACGATGTCTTCGCGGTAGCGCACCGAACCCTCGCGGACCCAGCCGGCCATGTCGTGGAGGAAGGCGTCGTGCAGGCTGGGCACGAACTCGTCCTGGATAAAACCTCGCACGGTCAGGCTCAGCGTCAGGACACGGCGCAGGAACCCGGGCAGCCGGTCCACCCCCTCGGGTTGCCCGGTCGCGTTGTAGTCGGCCACCAGGCCACAGACCGGGATGCGGGCGAACTTGTTCAGCCTGTGTGTGACGGCGTCGGCGACCGGCCCGCCGACGTTTTCGAAGTAGACGTCGACCCCGTCCGGCGAAGCCGCTGCCAGATCCTCGCGAAACGTCGGTGAACGATGGTCGATCGCCGCGTCGAAGCCGAAAACCTCCCGCAGGGCACGGCACTTCCGCGGGCCGCCGGCGATACCGACCGCACGAGCGCCCCGCAACCGGGCCAGCTGGCCGACAGCCGACCCGACCGGCCCGGTGGCCGCCGCGACGACCACCGTCTCCCCCGGCTTCGGCCGCCCGATTTCGAACAGCCCGGCATAGGCCGTGAAGCCGGGCATGCCGAGCACGCCCAGCGCGGTCGACACCGGTGCCTGCCGCGGGTCCAACCGCCGGGTGTGCCGGGCGTCGGCGACGGCATGGGTTTGCCAACCGGTGTAGGCCAGTACCAGGTCGCCGGCCTGGCGGCCGGCGGCACGCGACTCGATGACCTCGCAGACCGTGCCGCCGACCATGACGTCGCCGATCTCGACGGGGTCCGCATAGGACTTCGCGTCACTCATCCGGCCGCGCATGTAGGGGTCCAAGGACAAGTAGACAGTGCGCAGCGACACCTGGCCGTTCCGCAACTGCGGCAGTGTCCGCACGGTGGTCTGGAAGTCGCTGTCCCGCGGCTCGCCGAGCGGACGGGCAGCGAGGCGGATCTGTGTCGACTGGATGGTCATCGGCTGGCTCCCGGGAGATCGATCAGGCCGGCCAACCAGTGCTTGAACGCCTGGAATCCTCCGACGGCGCGGCCGAACTGCCTGTGTTGCTTGAGGTAGCCCAACGTCTCCGCCATTCTGCCCCGGTAGGTCTGGTCGGGATCGTCGCCGAAGCGCAGCGTGCGGATGGCGGCATAGGTACAAGGTACTAAGCGCTTGCTTACCAGGCGATCCTCCCAGCTGGCACACGATTGTCACCTTGATCACGCCAAACACGCTGACCAACCGGATACCACGTCCCACCGACCCCGCGTGGGTACACGGCGGGCGATGTGCCGCACCGATGACACGGTGCAGGCCCCGTTTTTCCACCGGAGGGCGGCGACGTTTTCCCCGAGCCGATTCGCCACGGCCGGGTGCGGATTCCGTCCCTTCGGGACAAGGCGGTTACCCGAAACCCTGACCACGCTTGGAAGAAAACGATGACCACCGAAGGCCGGGCCGCCACCGGATGTGGGTGATGGTGTTCCTGACCACGCGTGCCGACCGCTTGCCGTGGGGGCATTCGGGTCGTAGACGGCGACCGCGAAGCTCCGGGTCCCGGCAGGACGGGGCCCGGCCAAACGAGGATTGTACGTGCGGCTTCGCGCAGGTGGTTGTGATTTTCCCTGGCGTCGGCGCACATCCGCGCCCCTTGACTATCCGGATCAGTGAGCCATATTGTCGGTTCACTGATCCGATTGATCGGATCCGGCGAACCGTCAAGCATCTCCCGTATGGTTCACCGCCTATGTCGTGCTTGCTTCCGGCCGGGCCGGCAAAGCGGAACACGGGTGAGGATCCCTGGGCCGCGAAGTCCCCGCAGCCACGTGCACCGAGATGAAAGAGGCCTGGTCCAGGTGCGTATCGGAATCCCTCGCGAGAGGAAACCAAGGGAAACACGTGTCGCGGCGACGCCGGTGACCCTCCGCCAGCTCACGGCCCTTGGTTACGACGTACTCGTGGAAACCGGCGCCGGAACGGCGGCGACTTTTTCCGACGCCGCGTATGCGGACGCCGGAGCCACGATCGGCGAGGAAGACGAGGCATGGAGCGCCGACATCGTCCTCCGCGTCAACGATCCCGCAATCGACGAGGTCTGGAAGCTCAAGCCGGACGCCACGATCGTCAGTCTGCTCGCCCCGGCCCGGAATCCGGAGCTGCTGGCCGCGCTGGCCGAACGCGGCGTGACCGGGCTGGCGATGGATGCCGTGCCGCGTATCTCCCGGGCGCAGTCGCTGGATGTGTTGTCGAGCATGGCGAACATCGCGGGATACCGTGCGGTGATCGAGGCCGCGCACCACTTCGGCCGGTTCTTCACCGGCCAGGTGACCGCGGCGGGCAAGGTGCCACCGGCGAAGGTCCTCGTCGCCGGCGCCGGGGTGGCGGGGTTGGCGGCGATCGGCGCCGCGTCGTCGCTGGGGGCGATCGTACGGGCGACCGATCCACGCCCCGAAGTCGCCGATCAGGTGAAGTCACTGGGCGGGGAATACCTCGCCGTGGACGTGCCGCAAGAGGCCTCCACCGACGGCTACGCGAAGGCGACGTCGGAGGCCTATGACAAGCGTGCCGCCGAGATCTACCGTGAGCAGGCCGAAGACGTCGACATCATCATCACCACGGCGCTGATCCCCGGCCGCCCGGCTCCGCGTCTGCTGACCGGAGAAGACGTGGCCGCCATGAAACCCGGCTCCGTCGTCGTCGACATGGCGGCCGCCATGGGCGGCAATGTCGCCGGCACGGTGGCCGACGAGGTCGTGACCACCGCGAACGGGGTCACGATCATCGGCTACACCGACCTCCCCGCGCGGTTGCCCGCGCAGTCCTCCCAGCTGTACGGCACGAATCTGGTCAACCTCCTCAAACTGCTCACGCCGGAGAAGGACGGGCGGCTCACCCTCGACCTCGACGACGTCGTGCAGCGCAACCTCACCGTCGTCCACTCCGGCGAAATTCTGTGGCCACCGCCGCCGGTCGAGGTCTCCGCCACGCCGCTTTCCCGCAAAACCACCGAGCCGGCAGACACGGAAGAGAAAAAACCACGTTCCGCAGCGACTCGACTGGGCCTGACCGGTCTCGGCGCTCTCGCGCTCTTCCTGATCAACGCCTACGCACCCGCCCCGCTGCCGCAGCATTTCACCGTGCTCACGCTCGCCGTCGTCATCGGTTACTACGTCATCGGGAAGGTGCACCACGCGCTGCACACGCCGCTCATGTCGGTGACCAACGCCATTTCCGGCGTGATCGTCGTCGGCGCGATCCTCCAGATAGGACTGGACGATCCGGCTGTCCGAAGCCTGTCGACCGTCGCCATCCTGCTCGCCAGCGTCAACATCATCGGCGGCTTCGCGGTGACACGCCGGATGCTCGCCATGTTCCGCAAGAACTGAAAAGAGAACCGAACGGTGTCCGCTACCTCCATCTCCACGGCGGCTTATCTGGTCGCCTCCCTCCTGTTCATCCTCAGCCTCGCCGGTCTGTCCAAACACGAAACCTCCCGTCAGGGTCTCACCTACGGCGTGGCCGGCATGGTCATCGCACTGGCGGCGACCATCGGCCTGGTGGCCACCACGCCTTCCGGCCCAGGACAGGGGATCGGGGTCGTGCTGCTGATCGCCGCCGTCGTCGTCGGGGGTGCCGCCGGGCTGTGGCGCGCCCGCGTCGTCGAGATGACCGGCATGCCCCAGTTGATCGCGCTGCTGCACTCGTTCGTCGGGCTGGCCGCCGTCCTGGTCGGCTGGAACGGTTACCTCGAAGTCGAGGCCGGCCCACCGGCCCAGGCCGCCGGGTTCACCGGCAGCCTGCTGGGCATTCACCACGCCGAGGTCTTCATCGGCATCTTCATCGGCGGTGTGACCTGCACCGGCTCGATCGTGGCGTTCCTCAAACTGTCCGGACGGCTCAAGTCCGCCCCGTTGATGTTGCCGGGCAAGAACATCCTCAACCTGGGTGCGCTGGCGGCCTTCGCGGCACTGACGGTGTGGTTCGTGATCGCGCCTGGGCTCGGGCTGCTGATCGCCGTGACCGCACTGGCGCTGGCGCTCGGCTGGCACCTGGTCGCCTCGATCGGAGGCGGGGACATGCCGGTCGTGGTGTCGATGCTCAACAGCTATTCCGGCTGGGCGGCCGCGGCCTCGGGCTTCCTGCTCAACATGGACGTCCTCATCGTCACCGGCGCCCTCGTCGGCTCCTCCGGCGCCTACCTGTCCTACATCATGTGCAAAGCCATGAACCGCTCGTTCGTCTCCGTCATCACCGGAGGATTCGGCATCGAAGGCCGGGCCGACGATGACACCGACTACGGCGAGCACCGCGAAATCTCCGCCGAAGAAGCCGCCGACCTGCTCGCCACCGCGTCCTCGGTGGTGATCACCCCCGGCTACGGCATGGCCGTCGCTCAGGCCCAATACCCCGTCGCCGAACTGACACGCCAGCTCCGCGACCGGGGTGTCACGGTCCGCTTCGGCATCCATCCCGTCGCCGGGCGCCTGCCCGGACACATGAACGTCCTTCTCGCCGAGGCCAAAGTGCCCTACGACATCGTGTTGGAAATGGACGAGATCAACGACGACTTCGCCGGGACCGATGTCGTCCTGGTCATCGGTGCCAACGACACGGTGAATCCGGCCGCGGCGGAAGACCCCGGCAGCCCGATCGCGGGAATGCCCGTGCTGAGGGTATGGGAAGCCGAGAACGTCATAGTGTTCAAGCGATCGATGGCCGCGGGCTACGCCGGTGTCCAGAACCCGTTGTTCTTCCGGGAAAACAGCCGGATGCTCTTCGGCGACGCGAAAAGCAAAGTCGGGGAAATCGCGACGGCACTGGCCCGGGTCCCCGCCTGACCGCCGCGCGGAAACCGCTGCCGATCCTGCTCCTCAGCCGATCCGAACGGGCTGCCGCCCTCGCCGAACCTGGTCAGTGGTGGAGGTCTCGTAGCGCAGCGACACCCGCCGCACCAGATGCCGCCACACCCCCAGGGCGAGCAGCATGGCGCAACTCCTCACGGCAAATCCGGACCTGGTGGTGTTCAACGGCTACGCCGACCAATACCGCTACGCATCGATCCGCGTGCACGCCGGACAGCGCATCCGGCTGTGGCTACTCGACTCCGGCCCCAACAAACCCAGCGCCTTCCACGTGGTCGGCGCCCAATTCGACACCGTCTTCAAAGAAGGCTCGTACCAACTGCAACCCGGCAACCCCACTGACGGCGCGGCCCAGGAACTCGACCTGCAACCCGGCGAAGGCGGCTTCGTCGAACTCACCCTGCCCCGACCCGGCACCTACACCATCACCACCCACCGGCTCGCCGACGCACAACGCGGCGCCATGGGCAGCCTCATCGCCGAACCTTGACCGAGCCGACCTGGCCGACGGGGCACACGTCGTCGCCATCGATCCGGCCACCCATCACAGCTTCTACCCGGTGCCCGCCGGGACGGACAGCCGTCCCGCGCTGCTGGAACAAGAGCCCGTCGGGTAGCGCGAGACGACCGTCCCATGTAGTCAGTTCACGGGTCGAGACATCACGCCACAACACATCACCGTGGCTACGCTCCCCCTATGAACAGCGAGGCCCTTGTGACAGCGGGAACCTTCGGTGCCGGCCACATCGCGCTCACCGCAGCCATCACCGGTGTCCTCGCCTTGGCCGCGGCAGCCTGGCGGCTACCCCGCAAGGCGTGGCTGGATGTGGTGGCCGTCGGCGTGCTCGCCGCCGCGTCGGTGTTCCTCTGGCGGATCTCGGCGAACATGCCACAACTCAACAGCGACGGCCTGCCCGGCTTCTCCGCCAACGACTGGCTCGCACCCGCACTGACCTACCTGTTCCTCACCACCTACGCCGACCTGCGCCCACCCCCCGACCCCCGCCGCGACCGGCAAACCCGAGCACTCGCCGTGCTCGCTTCCCTCGCCGTCAACGTGATCACCATCTGACGCCGACACGGCTCTCGCCCGTCGCCCGGGTTCGGTGGCCCGATATCGCCGCCCGTCGGCGAACCAAGGTCGTCAGGTGGCGACCGGAAGGTCGGCCAGGCGCCATTCGAGCATCCCGTCGGCCAGCCGGCGGGCCGGCCGGCCTTGGGCGGTGAGGAGCCGGACGGCGTCGTGGGCGAGGACGCAATAGGCTCCGCGGCAGTAGGCGACGATCTCCTGATCGACTGGTAGCTCGGCCAACCGGTCCGCGAGTTCATCCAGCGGGATCGACACCGCGTCGGGGATATGCCCCGCGGCGTACTCTTCCACCGGCCGCACATCGATCACCGTCACCTGGCCCGAGCCGACGCGGTGCAGTAGTTCCTCCCGCGTGACCTGCTCGGTGTCCGGACCGAGGTAGGCGGCGCGGGCGGTGGCCACCTCGGCCAGGTGCTCACTGGCCACCGCTCGCACCAGCGCGTAGAGGGCGGCGACATCGGAACCGGCAAGCCGGTAGTAGATCTTGGTGCCCTCCTTGCGGGTGGTCACCAGATTGGCCCGCTTGAGGGTCTGCAGATGCGCCGAGGCCGTGGTCAGCCCAAGTTCCGCGGCCCGCGCGAGCGCGTCGACCGTTCGCTCCCCCTGGGCCAGCAGGTCGAGCAGTTCCAGCCGCTTGCCGTTGCCCAGAGCCTTGCCGACCTGGGCAAACAGATCGAACAAGGCGTTCTTCGTTTCCCGGTCGCCCATAGTCCTCCAATCTTCTATGGAATATTGTAGGACATGAGCATCAAGGAGGTGGCGATGAGCACGGTCGACGTGGTTCCCCTCGTCGACGAGGGGCTGGGCAATTCCGCCTACCTGGTCGACCTCGGCGACGGCCGGGCGCTGGTGGTCGATGTCAGCCTCGACCTGCGCGCGTCCTGGTACGCGGCGCGACAGCGCGGGCTGCGAGTGGCCTTCGCCGCCGATACCCACCTGCACGCGGATTTCCTGTCCGGCGCCCGGCAATTGTCGGCGACGGAGGGCACGCGGGTGCTGGCCTCGGCGGCCGGGCGCCGCGAATTCACCCACCATGGCCTCCGCGACGGCGACGAAGTCGACCTGGGCGGCCTCCGGCTGCGAACACTGGGCACACCGGGCCATACCCACGAGCATCTGTCGTTCCTGCTGCTCGACGGCGACCGCCCGGCCGGGGTGTTCACCGGCGGTTCCCTGCTGGTGGGCTCGGCGGCCCGCACGGACCTCGTCGCACCCGAGGAGACCGAGGCACTGGCCCGCGCCCAGTACGCCTCGCTGCGGCGGCTCGCCGCGCTGCCGGACGACGTGGCCGTGTGGCCCACACACGGCGCCGGATCGTTCTGCTCGGCCCCGCCCGGCGCTGACCGAGTCAGCACCATCGGCCGCGAGAAGGCCACGAATCCCCTGCTGTGCAAGCAAGACGAAGACGACTTCGTCACCGCGCTCCTGGAGTCGCTGGGCAGTTTCCCGCCGTACTTCCTGCGACTCGGCGAGATCAACCGGCGCGGGCCCGCCGTGCTCGACCGGACACCCGGACTGGCCGGTCTGGACGTCGCCACCGTCCGGGCCATGCTCGCCGAGGGCGCGCGACTCGTGGATGTGCGGCCGGTGCCGGAGTTCGCCGCCGCGCACGTGCCGGGGGCGCTGTCCATCCCGCTGCGGCCGGCGTTCGCGTCCTGGCTGGGCTGGCTCGCCCCGCACGACCGGCCGCTGATCATCCTGCGCGCGGCGGACCAGGACCCGGCCGAGATCGCCTGGCAGGCAACCAAAATCGGGTACCTCGACCTCGCCGGAGAACTCACCGGCGGCATCGATTCCTGGACCGCCGACGGTCACCCCACCACTGGCACCCGCCTGGTCGGGCCCGGTCAGGTGGAGGGCCGCGTGCTCGACATCCGGCAGGCCGCCGAATTCGCCTCCGGGCATCTGCCCGGGGCCCTGCACGTGGAACTCGGCGACCTGGCCCACCGCGCCGATGAGGTGCCGGACGGACCGCTGGTGGTGATGTGCGGACACGGGGAACGCGCGATGGGCGCGGCTAGCCTGCTCGAGCAAACCGGTCACCGCGACCTCGCCGTGCTGACCGGTGGCCCGGACGACTGGGCCGCGGTCACCGGCAGGCATCCGGAGAGCGGGCGGTGACCCGCTCCACCGCCCCACCACGGCTGGGCATCCGCGCCAACCTCGCCCAGTTCAGCCTGCTCGTCACCATCAACGCCCTGGTCGGTGGCGTACTCGGGCAGGAGCGCACCGTGCTGCCGCTGCTGGCCGGGCAGACCTTCCACCTGACCGGCTATACGTTCCTGCTGACCTACGTGCTCGCGTTCGGCGTCACCAAGGCCGCCACCAACTATTTCGCGGGCACCTGGTCGGACCGGTTCGGCCGCAAACCCGTCCTGCTCGCCGGATGGCTCGTGGCCATCCCGATCCCGGTGCTGCTGATCTGGGCGCCCACCTGGGAATGGGTCGTGGCGGCCAATGTCCTGCTCGGCGTCAACCAGGGACTGACCTGGTCCACCACGGTGATCATGAAGATCGACCTCGCCGGACCGGCCCGCCGTGGCCTGGCGATGGGCCTCAACGAGGCCGCGGGTTACCTCGCCGTCGCCCTCACCGCCGTGGCCACCGGATACCTCGCCGCTCGCTACGGCCTGCGGCCCGCCCCGTTCCTGCTCGGAGCGTCCTATGTCGCGCTGGGCATCGGTCTGTCCGGGCTCACCGTGCGCGAAACACGCGGTCACGCCCGGCTGGAAGCCGGCCGGCACGCCGCCCGGAGCGACGGCCGCCACGATCACCTGCACGCCGGGCTGACCAGCCGGGAGGTCTTCGCCAACACCAGCCTGCGCGAACCCGCGCTCTCGGCGGCCAGCCAGGCCGGGATGGTCAACAATCTCAACGACGGCCTCGCCTGGGGTCTGTTCCCGATCCTGTTCGCCACCGCCGGGCTCTCGATCTCTCGCATCGGCATCCTCGCCGCGGTCTACCCCGCCGTCTGGGGCGCCGGGCAACTGGTCACCGGGATGCTGTCAGACCGGTTGGGCCGCAAGCATTTCATCACCGCGGGCATGCTTATCCAAGCCGCCGCGCTCGCCCTCGTCGCCCTCGCCGGCACCTTCTTTGTGTGGCTCCCGGCCGCGATACTGCTCGGCGCGGGCACCGCGATGGTCTACCCGACCCTGCTCGCCGTCGTCGGCGATGTCGCCCATCCCGCCTGGCGCGCCCGCGCGGTCGGCGTCTACCGGCTCTGGCGCGACGGCGGCTTCGCGGTCGGTGCCGTGCTCGCCGGAATCATCGCCGACCTGTGGGGCCTGCGCGCCGCGGTCTGGGTCGTCGCCGCACTCACCGCCGTGTCCGGAATCATCGTCGCCGTCCGGATGTATGAAACCCACCCGGAAACCCGCCGCGTCCAGCGATGATCTGGCACACGAGAGGTTGTAACTCGTGTTACATTCTCTGTCGTGACAAAAGACGGGTCGAGCAGGTGGCTGGTTCTGGTGGTGCGGATACCGGCTGATCCGTCGCGCCACCGGGTGGCGGTGTGGCGCGAACTGCGGAGGATCGGGGCGCTGTCGTTGGGGCAGGGCACGTGGGCGGTGCCGGACGTGCCCGGTTTCGCCGACGGTGTGACGCGGGTGATCGAACTGGCGCGGCGGGGCGAGGGCGAAGTGGTCGTGCTGGACGCCGCCGGTCGCGCGGAGACTGACGGCGCGCGGATGGAAGCCTTGTTCACCACCGAGCGGGAAGAGGAATGGGCGGAGTTCCTCGCTGATTGCGGCAAGTTCGACGCCGAGATCGACAAGGAAATCCGCATCCGCAAGTTCACCATGGCCGAGCTGGAGGAAGAAGAGCAAAGTCTCGAGCGGCTGCGCCGCTGGCACCGGGAACTCAAGGCCCGCGATGTCTTCGGCGCCCCGTCGGCCCCTGAGGCGGAGCGGCGGCTCAAGCATTGCGCGGACCGGCTGGCCGACTACACCGAGCAGGTTTTCCAAGCCCTGCACCAGATGTGACGGGAACGATCGTGAACACCGATACGCAACTCTTCGTGGACATCAACGATTTCGCGCGGGCCACGCCGTGGCTGCACGGAATCGTGCTGGCCTACGCCAATGACGGGATCGTGGTGTTCGCCGCCCTGATGCTGGCGGGCTGGTGGTCGGCGCGACGGCAGGCGAATCCGGTCCGGATGGCGGCGGCGGTGTGGACACCGCTGGGCATGTTGCTCGCGCTGGGCCTGAATCAGCCACTCTCGGCGATGGTAGGCGAACCCCGCCCGTATGCGACGTTGCAGAACATCCTGGTGCTGGCGCATCACAGCAAAGATCCGGCCTTCCCGAGCGATCACGCGGTGATGGCCGGCGCGGTCGCGGCCGGACTGTTCCTGGTCAGCAAGCGGCTCGGGTGGGTCACGGCGGTTCTGGCGATCGTGATGGCGTTCTCCCGCGTCTACATCGCCGCGCACTATCCGTGGGACGTGGCCGCCGGACTCGTGGCGGGAGCGGTGGTCAGCCTGCTCGGATTCGTGGTGGTGCGCCGGTTACTGGTGTGGCTGGTCGAGTTGGCTGAACGCACCGCGCTGCGGCCGGTTTTCACCAGTACTTCGGCTCGGGCGGATTCGGCGGCGGGTTGACATGGCCACGGGTGCACCAGTCTTGCCAGGGCTGCTGGGGAATCTGGAGCCGGTGCTGGACCACTACGGGTATCTGGCCATCGCCGGGCTGATCCTGCTGGAGGATTTCGGTGTGCCGGCGCCGGGTGAGACGGTGCTGATCGCGGGTGCGGTCTATGCCGGGGCTGGCCGGTTGAACGTCGCGGCCGTCGTCGTGATCGCGATCGTCGCGGCGGTGGCAGGAGACAACATCGGTTACGCGATCGGGCATTTCGGCGGCCGCCCGCTGGTACTGCGGTACGGCCGTTACGTCTTCCTGACCGAAAGCCGTCTGAACACCGCGGAGCGGTGGTTCACCCGTCATGGCGGGAAAATCGTCGTGCTCGCCCGGTTCGTCGAAGGGCTGCGCCAGCTCAACGGGATCGTCGCCGGTATCACCGGGATGCCGTGGCGGAAGTTCCTGGTGTTCAACACGATCGGCGCCGTGCTGTGGGTGGCCGTCTGGGCGAGCCTGGGTGATCTCGCCGGTAGCCACATCACCGCCATCTACGACCAGATCCACCGTTACCAGCCCTATGTCCTGCTCGCCGTCGGCGTGGTGGTGGCCGCGCTGATCACCCGGCACCTGGCGCGGCGGCGGCGAACGGGAGAGGACGCCGACCGATGAGCACCGAGTCTCCCGGGCACACCGCCACCGGGTCGGCCGCACAGGTGCGGCCGTTGTACGCGGCCGGGTTCGTGACCGCGTTCGGCGCGCACAGCATCGCCGCCAGCCTCGGCGCCTACACCCACGGCGACCACGCCTCCCTGCTCACCCTGGGGCTGCTGCTGGCCGTCTACGACGGCGCCGAAGTGATTCTCAAACCCGTGTTCGGGTCGCTGGCCGACCGCATCGGGCCCCGCCCGGTGCTGCTGGGAGGCCTTCTTGCCTTCACGCTCGCGTCCGCCGCATTCGTCATCGCCGGGAACCCGGCCGCGGTCGGGTTGGCCCGGCTGGGCCAAGGTGCGGCCGCGGCGGCGTTCTCCCCCGCCGCCGGGGCGCTCGTCGCGCGGCTGTCCCCGGCTGGGCGGCAGGGCCGCGCTTTCGGCGGCTACGGCGTGTGGAAGAGCATCGGCTACACCCTCGGCCCGCTGCTGGGCGGCGTCCTGATCAGCCTCGGCGGCTTCACCCTGCTGTTCGCCACACTTGGGGCCCTCGCACTGGTGGTCACCGGCTGGGCCACGCTGGTGGTACCCGCGGCGCCGCCGTTGCCGCGCACCCGCCAGACCGTCCTCGATCTGGCCCGCCGCCTTGCCCACCCGAGCTTCCTGCGCCCGACCGCCACTCTCGCCGCGACGACCGGCGCGCTGGCGGTCGGTGTCGGGTTCCTGCCCGTGGCCGGTGCCGCGACCGGGCTGACGCCGTTGGTCACCGGCGCGGCGGTGTCGCTGCTGGCGCTGTGCTCCGCGCTGGTGCAGCCGTGGTCCGGCCGCGCCCGCGACGCCGGGAGACTGCGCGACGGCACCGGCATGGCCACCGGTCTCGTGCTGGCGGCCGCCGGGATGGCGCTGGCCGCCGTGGTTCCCGGTGTCGCGGGCGTTCTGGTGGCCGCGGTGGCCGTCGGGGCCGGGGTTGGCCTGGCCACACCGCTGGGGTTCGCCCACCTCGCCTCGGTCACCCCGCCCGAGCGGCTCGGGCAGACCATGGGCGCGGCCGAACTCGGCCGCGAACTCGGCGACGCGGGCGGCCCGCTGCTGGTCGGCGCGATCGCCGCCGCGGCCACCCTCGGCGCCGGATTCCTCGGCCTCGCCGCGCTCCTGCTCGTCGCCGCCCTGGCCGTCGGCGGAGCCCGGACGGGTGCGCGCGGATGAGCGGCGCGCCCGCGAAGTACCACGGTCCGCGTAGGCCTTCGCCATGGTCATGCCGTCCTCTGACTTATGAGCTCATCTCCGCCAAGCCCTTTTCCAGCGTCACGTCAGGCGAGTAGCCCAGTTCGGTCCTCGCGGCAGTGATGTCGTAGGAGCGGTCACGGCCGGTGAAGCTCACGAGCCAGTTCGTCAGCGGGGGCGCCGACTTCCGGCGAAACAGGCGCGCCGTGCGGTCCATCATCGCCGCCATGGGCGCCGCAATCGCCAGAGGGACGCTGCGGCTCTTGGACAGGTCCACGCCGCGGGTCGCCAGCAAGGGGGTGAGGAAGTCCCGGATGGGCATCGGCGTGCCGTCCGTCACGTAGTAGATCCCCCCGTGGCGGCCCCCCGTCAGTGCGAGGAGCATGGCGCCGACCAGGTTTTGGACGTGCACGAAGTCGACGATGTGCCGGCCGTGGTCGATCCAGGCGAACCGTCCGGCCTCGGCGACCTCGGCCATTTCGTTGATCGTCGTCATTCCGCGACCCCAGATGAACGGCGGGCGGAGCACCACCAACTCGGTGTTCCCGCGGTGGGCTTCCAAGAGTGCGCGCTCGGTGGCCAGTTTGACACGGCTGTAGGCGATATTCGGCCGGCCTTCCGGCGTCGACTCGTCGACGACAGGACGACGTTGGCTGCCCGTGGAGACGGATGCGGCACTGACGAGCACGAAGCGTCGCACTCCGGCCGCCACGCTCGCGGCGTGCAGGGCGACCGTCGGCACGTGATTGGCCCGTTCGAAGAGCGAGTCGGGCCCCCAGAACTCCATGTGCGCCGCGACGTGCACGACCGCGTCGACTTCTCGCAGCTCGGCGAGCCAACTCGGCGCTGGGGAGTCATCCCGGCGGAGCTCGGCGAGATCGCCGGGAACGGGAGCCGCTCCAGCCGCACGGACCCGCTGAATGCTCGAGCCCGATCGGGCAAGTGCCATGACCTCATGCCCTTCGGCGACGAGGCGATGGACGAGAGCACTGCCGACGAAACCGCTGCCGCCGGTGACAAAGATCTTCATGCTTCCACTCCTCCTGAGTGCATTGCCATCGAATAGTTCGGCATCAATGTATCTACGTCTATGTAACCTGCCGTACGATGGGCGCGTCAAGTAGGAGGCGGGCGATCAGGAGGTGGGCGATGCCACACGCGAGGAAGAGCGTGACCGCGGCACAGGTCGCCGACGAGTTCAGTCGTACGGCGAAGATTCTCGTGCGGCACTTCAACGAGCGTCTCGGCGAGCACGGGGTATCGACACCGAGGTCCCGCCTGGTGGCGGAGGTCGCCCGTTCGCAGCCCGTTCGTCTCACCGAACTCGCGCTCGCCGTCGGTATCGCCCAGGGGACCGCGTCCACCCTGGTCGACGCGCTCGTCCGCGACGGACTGCTCGAACGACAGACCAGCGCGGACGACCGTCGGTCCGTACTCCTTCGCGTGACAACGCAAGGGGCCGCGCTGGCTCAGGACTGGACGACCAGCTACGAACTGGCGGCGGAAGAGTTGTTCAAACCACTCACCTCCCAGCAGCTGTCGACGCTCGTCGACATCCTTCGGGCTCTCAGCGCCAACGAGGCGTCGGCCGCCGGCGACTGACGAGTGGCACACTCCCCCACGGCGTCCACCGCCGGCCATAGCCAACCGCCGATCAGTGTCGCCAGAAAAGCTCTGTGCGTCCGAGCATGGCGCGACGAATTCGGTTGACCGTTGCTCCCGGCCGACTACTCAGCCACGGGCCCCGATGCGCCAATCCCGATGTGCGGCCAGCAGTTCGCCGCGCTGCTCAGGCTCGGAGTCGCGAAGCACCATGCGCAAGGTGGCCAGATCCCGGATCTCGCGGGCCAGACGAGTCAGCGTTGGCTGCGGACGGCGCGCCAGGCGTACCAGGACTCCGAGCACGACGGGCGCGCCGATGAGGGCTAGATGGATTGTCATGACGTGCACTTCCTTTATCTCGATCAGGTGGACTGGCTGAGCGGTCGAGTACTAGGAATAGACCCGGATCGCGTTCGGTGGGTTCGGGCGTACGAGGTCGAACGAGAACGTTCTGGGGAGACTCGATGGGCGATGACGGTCCCCGGCAGGAACTTGTCCGGCGCTTGGACGAGGCAAGGCGCGCAAAGGGCCTCTCTCAGAGCGCGCTGGCTCACAAGGCCGGCTTGGGCAAAGCCACCGTGAGCGATGCGCTGAATCCCGCGAAGGGGACACCGCTTCCGGACACCGTCGACAAGCTGGCGAAGGCGCTCGGGATCAGCGGGCCTGGTCTGGACGACCTCCAAGTACTGCGTGATCACGCCGACGCTCGGCTGCGGGACCATGCGGCCCCCCACTTGCGCACAACGCTGCCACCCGTGCCACTCGGCTTCGCCGGCCGCTCCGAAGAACTCGACGCCGTTCTGGACGCGCTCGGGCCCGGCTCCAGTGGCCCGAGCGCTGTGTCCGTGGCCGGCCTTCCTGGTGTCGGCAAGACCGCCCTCGCCCTGGTCGCCGCCCACCAGGCCCAGGAACGCGGATGGTTCAGCACCGCACTGTTCGTTGACCTGCTCGGCTACCACGGCACTCCCGCCGACCCGGGCGACCTCCTGGCCGTTCTCCTCCGTGGTCTCGACGTCGACGTTTCCGTTGCCGGTTCGACCGCAGCGGAACGCGCAGCCGCCTACCGGGCCCGACTCGCAGAGCTCACCCGTGCGAAACAGCCCGTGCTGATCGTCGCGGACAACGCCGCCGACGCCGCGGCTGTGGGAACGCTGGTGCCGGGCGGACCGCACCGGCTGCTGGTGACCTCCCGGCACACTCTGCACACCCTGGAGGCCCGCCTGGTGGAGTTGCCCGCTCTGACCGACGACGCCGCCAACGAACTGCTCGCCACCGCGCTGCGCATCGCCAATCCCGGTGACGCCCGGGCAGACCTTGCCGGGAGCTCGCCTGACGGGCCCGGGAACGCTCTGTTGCGGCTGTGCGGGGGACTTCCGCTGGCGTTACGCATCACCGCGGGCCTCCTGATCGCGGATCCGGATCTGTCCATCGCGGAACTGGCGGAAGAAATAGCGGAGCTCGGGCCACTGGAGGGCCTGGACGACGGCGAACGAGCCGTACGTGCCGCTATCGAGCTGTCCTATCGCCAGCTTTCCTCCCAGCTCGCGGAGGTCTTCCGTCTGCTCGCCCTCAATCCCGGGCCGGATCTTTCCACCGAGGCTGCCGAGGTCCTCACCGGGCTGCGCCGCCCGGTTCTGCGCCGCCGTCTCTCCGAACTGGCGCGTGCCCATCTCCTGGACGGTGCCCGCGTACCGGGTCGTTGGCGGATGCACGATTTGGTTCGCGTATACGCGCACGAGTGCCTCTGGGCCTACCGCCAGCACGAGGGAAACGACATGTACGGCCTTGCCGCGCAGCAACGCCTGGTGCGGCACTATCGTGCGTGGCTGGAAGCCGCAGATGTGTGGCTGCACGGATTCATCGACGACTCCACGACCCGTGAGGCTTTTCCTGACCACAGGGAGGCGCTTGCGTGGCTGGATACCGAGCGCACCAACCTGCTGGGCGCCGCCGCATCCGCAGCCCTCAACGGCAGCCCCGGCGAAGCGGTGCGGATAGCCCTCGGACTGACCGAATACCTGCAACTCCGCAATCTGCACGCGGATGCCGCGTGGGTGCTGGGCATCGCGGAAAAGGTGGCCCCCACGCCGTTCGAACGGGCGCAACTGCTCGACACCCGAGGCAACATGCTGGCCATAACCAATCACTTCGACGCGGCCATCGCGTTGCATGAACAAGCACTGGAAATCTTCCGCAAGCAGGGCCACGACCGTGAGAAGGCACTCGCTCTGCTGAATCTCGGCTACGCCCTCCGCTACACAGGACAGCGCAAGGAGGCCACCGCACGCTACCGCGAGGCACGAGCCATTCTCGAACGGACCGGCCCCCTCTACTACCTGGCTTCCGCCTGGCTCTGCCTCGCCGCGATCTGGAACGAAGGCCGGGACTTCAGCAAGGGACTCTCGGCAGCTGATCAGGCCCTGGCGGCCGCACGGACCTGCCGCAACACCACGCTTGAGGTAAAAGCCCTCTTCAACCGCTTTAACGCCCTGTACGGACTGCAACGCCATGCAGAGGCACTCGACACGATCAAGCACGCCCTTTCCCGCGCCGAGAACACGGCCACCGCTCATCACCACGTGGGGGAAGGCCTGGTGCACTTGGCAGTGTCCCTGCAGGCCGCGGGCCGGCCACAGGAGGAGCATCGGTCCGCCTTCGAGAAGGCCGCGACGGCGTTCGACCGAGGGGGGCTGGCGGACCTCGCCGACCTCGCACGCACATGGGCGGAGGGGACCGAGTCACTGGACTCGAACGACTCGGCCGCCAAAGCCGGCCAAGCCGACAAAAACGATCCCAGCACCGGGCCTGACCACTGAACGCATGACCACTGAGGCCGTGACTGAGCGCGTAATTTTATTACGCGCTCACAGCCCACCCAGACGCGCACGCCGGTTCGTCGCCATTACATGCTGGATCAGCGTGGTGAGCACCTGCTTGGTCGATTCGCGTTCTCGCGCGTCGCAAAGCACGACCGGGACGCCCGGGTCGATGCCCAGCGCGGCGCGTACTTCTTCGGTGGCATACCGTTCGGCACCGTCGAAACAGTTCACGGCCACCACGAACGGCAATGACCGGCTTTCGAAGAAATCCACCGCGGCGAAACAGTTTTCGAGCCGCCGGGTGTCGGCGAGCACGACCGCGCCGAGCGCGCCCACCGCGAGTTCGTCCCACATGAACCAGAACCGGTCCTGCCCCGGCGTGCCGAACAGGTAGAGGATCAGCTCCGGGTTGATGGTCACGCGCCCGAAGTCGAGGGCGACTGTGGTGGTCGTCTTCCGCGCCACCCCGGAAAGATCGTCCACCTGGGTGGACACCGCGGTGAGCGCCTCTTCGGTGCGCAGCGGTTTCACCTCGGACACCGAGCCGACCATCGTGGTCTTCCCGACGCCGAAACCGCCCGCGACGAGGAGCTTGAGGGTGGACACGTTGGGATCGCGTCGCTGCCGGGTGGCGGGATGCACGTTCGGCTGAACCGTTCTGTCAGAGTTTGCGGATACCATCGAGCACCGCCTGGAGGATCCGTTCGTCGGCCATCGCGGCCACCGGGCTGTCACCGCGCAGGATCACGTAGCCACCCTCGATCAGATCGCTGATCAGCACCTTGACCACGGGCATCGGCAACCGCACGTACGCGGCCACCTCGGCCACCGAAAGCGGCTGCTGGCACAACCGCACGATCTTGGCGTAGTCGGGCTGCAGGTGCGCCGCCTGACCGGGCGTGGTCACCGCGACCACGAGCGTGAGCAGGTCGAGCCCGATGTTGTCGGTGCGCGTCCGGCCGCCGGTGACGGTGTAGGGTCTGCCGATCGGACCGGCGGCGTCATCGAACCACGCCTCGTCCCGCCCGGTCATGGCGCACTGTGCTGCTCAAACCTTGGCGCCGCGCTCATCGCCACGCCGACCCGCTTGACCATCATGTTCATCGCGTAGGCGACCAGACCCATGTCCACGTCTTCACGGGTGACCAGGGCGAGACACGCACCCTGTCCCGCGGCGGTGACGAACAGCAGCGCGCGGTCCATCTCCACCACGGTCTGCCGCACGTGGCCGCCGCCGATGTGCCGCGAGGCACCGTTGGCCAGGCTCTGGAACGCCGACCCGATCGCCGACAGGTGCTCACCGTCCTCTTCGGACACATTGGCGGACTGGGCGATGAGCAGCCCGTCGCCGGACAGCACAACCGCCCGTTCCGCACCGGACACCTGCTGCAGCAGGTCGTCGAGCAGCCAGTCCAGCTCGGTGGCTCCCGAATTGTTCATGGTCACTCCCGAAACATCTCGGTGGCGGGGTCGGTGTCGCGGGCCTGGCGGCTGCCCTGCTGGAAAGCGCCGAACCGGCTGCGGGCTCGGTCGGGGTCATCGGTCGGGAACCCGTTTTCCCCGGCCGGTGCGGGGGCCTGGCGTAACTGCGGAACCAGGCTCCGCTGGCGCTCCCGCCGGGGCAGGCGCGGCCGGCCCGGCGACAGCGGGCCCTGCGTTGGTGGGCCCTGCGTTGCCGCGACGGGCGGCGGTGCGCTGGGCTTCGACTGGCTGAGCGCCGGCTGGCCGCGCGGGGGCGTGGGCGAGAACAGATCGACCTTCGTGGGCGAGTCCTCGTACGCCGGCGCGGCCCGCACGCGTTCCTCGGCCAGCGGCATGGGCTGGACCGGGACGGCGGAGGGCGGGAGTTCGACCCGTTCTTCCGGCGTGGGCAGTGGAACGAGCAGGTCCGAACGGATCAGCACGATCGCCCGCGTGCCGCCGTACGCCGACACGCGCAGCGTCACGGCGATGTTGTGGCGTGCGGCCAGCCGTGCCACCACGAACATGCCCAGCCGCGGCTCCGCCGACAGCGCCATCACGCTGAAGTCCGGTGGATCCTGCAACATCTCGTTGAGCTGTTCGAGTTGCTCGGGCTCCATGCCCAGGCCCTGGTCTTCGATCTCGATGACCAGACCGCGGGCGGCCAGGGTTGCCGAAAGGTCGACGCGTGACTTCGGTGGCGAGAAGTTCGTGGCGTTGTCGATGAGCTCGGCGATCAAGTGGATCACGTCCGCGACAGCGGGCCCGCTGACCGCGATGGCAGGCAACGGCGCGATGTTGACCCGGGTGTAGTCCTCCGTTTCCGCGGTGACACCGCTGACCAGGTCGGCCAGCGCGACCGGGTTGCGCCACTGCCGTCCGGGGCGCTCGCCGCCGAGAATGATCAGGTTCTCCGCGTTGCGGCGCGCCCTGGTGGACAGGTGGTCGAGCTTGAACAGGAGGTCGAGATGGTCAGGGTCGGCCTGCTTGCGCTCAGCCTCGTCGAGCACGCGAAGCTGCCGGTGCACCAGGATCTGGCTACGGTGCGCGATGTCGAGGAATACCTTCTGGGTGCCCTCGCGGGTCTTCGCCTCGTCCACGGCGGCGGCGACGGCGGTCCGCTGTGCCTTGTTGAACGCGTCGGCGACCTGCCCGATCTCGTCCTCGCCGTGGTCGAGGACGGACATTTCGACCTCGAGGTCGACATCCTCGCCCTTGCGGACCCGGTTGACCAGGTCGGGCAGCTGGGTGTCGGCGATCTCCAGCGTCTCCTCGCGAAGCCGGACGAGCCGCCGCACGAGCCGGCCGGCCATCCGCCGGGCGATGACCGCCACCAGAACGGAAAGCAGGAGCGCGGCCACACCCGCGGCGATGGACGTGATCAGCTGCCGGTTGCCGGTGTCGATCTCCACCTGCGTGGCGTTGGAGCTCTGCTGCACATAGAGGTTCATCAGCGCCCCGCCGACCTGGGTTGAGGCGTCGCGCCATTGCTGCTGTGCCACCGGAAGCGTGCTGCGGTTGCCGCTCAGGATGGAGTTCTCCACCGCCGTGACGGTGGCCCAGGCGGGGCCTGCCCGGAGCGCGTCGTACTGCCGCTTCACCGACGGAATCATTTCCCGTACCTGGCCGTCGAATCCGGCGTGGTACGCGCCGACCACCGCGACGTAGGTACGGAGTTCGTCGCCGGTGAGACCACCTCCGGCCAGCCCGGCGGAGGCGAGCGCGTCACTGCGGGCCATCGCGTCCGCGCTGACGAACAGCGGCATCGCGGTGACGCGCAGATAGCCCGACTCGGTGTCGGGCGCCCGCTCGGCGACACCCAGGAGGCCATCGGTGTATTCGTCGATGATCTGGTTGTAGAAGCCGTAGGCGTCCAGCAACCCGATCTGCCCGGCGTCGGCCTGCTGGCGGACCGAAGGAAGTTTGGCCACGTTGACGGCGATCGCCGCGACAGCCGTCTTGACCCGGTCCGGCGCCTGGTCCACCAGGCCACCCAGCACGGTGGCCATCCGTGCGGCTGTGGCGTTGGTCGCCGCCCTGGCCGGGGCCAGCTGTGTCGCCACACCGCCGTGGGTGGCCAGGTTGGTGAGTGTCAACTGCCGCTCGGCCTGAACCGCGGCGAAGAACTGCGCGCCCGGTGTCGCCGCGTCGTGCACCTTCGTGATGAAGGAACGTGCCTCGACGGCCTGGTAAATGAAGTAGCCGGAGGCGGCGAGGCCGGAAATCAGCAGGACGATGCTGGGCACGAAAGCGATGGCGAGGACTCTGGCCCGGATCGAGGCGCGCCGGCCCCGTCTTCTGGTTTTCTTGTTCAAGGAGGGCCTTCCGCACTCGTGTGACTGGGGCCCCGCGAACCCAGCTGACAGGGGAAGATTATTCACGTTCAGCACGGAGAGTCAACGTCAACCCCGGGGGCTCCCCATGTGTGTAGTCGCGCAAGATCACGAAAACATTTTTCCAACCACTTACAAGCATTGCTCGTGCGGCGCGACATTTCAGTTGCCGCTGTGGCCGGGCGTGCGTGATGCTGTTCCCTTGCCAAGAGGAGGAAGGGATCGGGCGATGTTCACGGCAGTGGAGGGGGCGCGGGTGCCGATCCGGATGTGGGCCGACCCGGATTCGGTGGAGGACGCGGCGATGCGCCAGTTGCACAACGTGGCCAACCTGCCGTGGGTCCACGGACTCGCGGTGATGCCGGATGTGCACTACGGCAAGGGCGCGACCGTCGGCAGCGTGATCGCGATGCGCGATGCGGTTTCTCCTGCCGCAGTGGGGGTGGACATCGGTTGCGGGATGAGTGCGGTGCGCACGTCGCTGACGGCGGCGGACTTGCCCGATGACCTTGGCGCGTTGCGGCGGCGGATCGAGTCGGCGGTGCCGGTGGGCTTCGCCATGCACAAGACGCCGGTGAGCCCGGCACGCGTACCTGGCCTCGGCGGATGGGACCGGTTCTGGTCGTTGTTCGGCGAGTTGCACGAGGGCGTGCGGAACCTGCGTGAGCGGGCACGGGCCCAGATCGGCAGCCTCGGCGGCGGTAACCACTTTATCGAGGTGTGCCTGGAGTTGGGCGGACCGGATACCGGGCGGGTGTGGCTGATGTTGCACTCGGGCTCGCGGGGCATCGGCAATGAACTCGCCAAGCGGCACATCGATGTGGCGCGGCGGCTGCCGCACAACGCCGACCTGCCCGACCGCGATCTGGCCGTGTTCGTCGCCGGGACGCCGGAGATGGCGGCGTACCGGCGGGACCTGTTCTGGGCGCAGGACTACGCGGCGCGCAACCGGGCGACGATGGTCGCGCTGGTGCAGAGGGCGCTGGCCGACACCGTGCCAGGGGTGCGGTTCGATGAGCCGATCTCGTGTCACCACAACTACGTCGCCGAGGAGACCTACGACGGCGTCGACGTTCTGGTCACGCGCAAGGGCGCGATCCGGGCAGGCTCAGGTGATCTCGGGATCGTCCCGGGCAGTATGGGCACCGGCTCCTACATCGTGCGCGGCCGCGGCAACGAGCGGTCCTTCCACTCCGCTTCGCATGGTGCGGGCCGCCGGATGTCCCGGACCAAGGCCCGGAAGACCTTCACCGCCGCCGACCTGGCGGCGCAGACCAGCGGCGTCGAGTGCCGCAAGGACGACGGCGTGGTCGACGAAATCCCGGCCGCCTACAAGGACATCGACGCCGTGATCGCCGCCCAGACCGACTTGGTCGAGGTGGTCGCCCACCTCAAGCAGATCGTCTGCATCAAGGGTTGAGCGTGCGGCCTGGCCAACACGCACTGGCCGGGCACCTCAGTGCTCGAGGCGGAACTGGAGCATGAGTTCGAAACGCGTTTCGGTGTCGTTCAGGTCCACTCCGGTCGTAGTCGCGCAATCTGTCCGATGGCTCTACGTAGCCGGGTGCGTCGCCGGCGAGGAGATCGGAAAGGCGCAGCAGGAGCGACCGATCGGGTCAGTAACCTCGACCACTCCGTGCGGACGGAGCATCGACACGAAGGCGGAACACCGGCCGGGAGTGGCGGTGAGATGCAGCACCACCGCTTCGGCGGTGAGTTCGAGCGTCTCGGCGTGGAACCACCGCGCCAGCTCCCCGATCTGGGCCAGGTTTCCAGGCACCCGGCCGACGAAACGCGTACTGCCAGCTCCGGGAAGACGGCCGCAGGACTGTCCGCGATATCGCGCAGCGGGTCGGTCTGACCGTCGCGCCGGTGAAGCGGCGTATCGACCGCCTCGAACGGACCGGCGTGATCAACGGCTACCGCGCGCGTCGATACGACCAAAGTGGATGGTGAACTCGAGGCCGTGGTGGAACTCCGCTTCATCGGTAACCTCGAACTCCGCACCATCCTCTCCTCCGCCGAGAACATCCCTGAAGTGACCGAGGTTCTCACCCTGGCCGGAGATCCCGACGCACTCGTTCGCGTCCGGGCCGCCAACATCCACGACCTGCAGCGAGTGGTCAACCTGTTGCGCACCAACGGCCAGGTCACGGGAACGAAGACTCTGGTCGCGCTCGGCTCCTGGTCTCGCCACGCGCCTAGGGACTGACCAGGTCACCCGCGGCGCTTCGGCCCGGCCGGGTGGACACACTTCGGCAATACGGTAAGTCCCGTTCTTGGTCCACCGCCGCGATCATCTCGGTGGCATTCCCACCTTCACGCGCCGAGCCCCACCGTGGAATGCCGGAGTTCGCCGCCTTTCCAGACACCCAGGACGTGTTCTTCCCGGCCGAGCCGGTCGAGGTGTTCGAGTGGATCGATGTCGAGCGCGATCAGGTCGGCGTCGTAGCCTGGCGCCAGCATGCCTGATCGGGGAGCTTGCGGGCCCAAGGTCAGGGCGCCGTTGGCGGTGGCCGCCTCGATCGCCTCCACAGGGGACAGTCCGGCGCGGACCAGCAGGGCGGCTTCACCTCCCATATACGCGAACGGCAAAGGACTTGCCGGGCCGGAGGTGACCAGATCGGAGCCGGCCGCGATGGTCACGCCGGCGGCGTGGGCGATCGCCATCGCACGGGCGTGATCTTCGGCGATCTCCTCGAACTTCCGCGCGACGTGCCGGGGAAAGCGCGCGAGTTGCCGCAGTCCGACTTCGATGATCGTCCGGGTCGGGACGAGCATGATGTCCTTTTCCCGCATCGCGGCGGCGGCTTCCTCGTCCACGTGACTGCCGTGCTCGATGGTGCGCACACCCGCTTCGATCGCCGCCATGACGCCGCGCTTGCCATGGCAGTGCGCCATCACGGCTCGATCGGCCCGGGCCGCCTCTTCGACCATGACCCGGAGTTCATCGGAGGAAAACTGCTGATGTCGCGGATGGTCGACCACGCTCACGACCCCGCCGGTCGCGCAGATCTTGATGACCCGGGCGTTGTTGCGCAACTGCGAACGAACGGCCTTGAGGCATTCGGTCACGCCGTCAGCCGTACGGAAGCCCTGCTCGCGAAAGTTCGCCGGGTGCACCCAGTGCTCCGGGTAGGAGTGCACGTCGGAGTGACCGCCGGTGGGACTGATCGCCGCCCCGGCGCTGTAGATGGTGGGTCCGGCGATCGTGCCGTCCTCGACCGCGGGCGCGATCCAGACCCCCAGTCCGGCGGCGTCGCGGACGGAGGTGTAGCCGGCCCGCAGCATGGCCTCGAGGTCCTTGGCCAGCCGTGCCCCGGCCAACGCCGGCGACGTGATCAGCATGTCCTCGAACCTGGTCGCGACCACCCCGGCCAGGTGTACGTGGGCATCCCACAGGCCGGGCATCAGGGTCGGCACCGTGGCGCGGACGGGGACGTCCGCCGGAGCCCCGGCCCGAGACCCGGCGTAGCGCACACTCCCCGCCTCGATCACGACGGTGCCGTCGCGGACGGGGGTGCCGCGGCCGGGGATCACCAGATCGGCGTCGATCCGAAACGGCTTGGTCATCAGCGGATCTCCTCGGCAACTCGCTGCTCCTCGATGTGTCGAGACGAGCGTGGAGGCTGTTGACGAACATAGACAACGCCTGCTGTGATTCTGACGGAAACGGCCATAATATTGGCCGATGCTCGAACCGCGGACGCCATTGAGCGCCCTGGACCGACGTATCGTCGGTGCGCTCCAAGTGGACGGCCGGGCTTCGTGGCGACAGATCGCGGCAGCGCTCGGTGAACCCGAGCGGACGATCGCCCGTCACGGCCACGCGCTGCTGGCCTCGGGTACGGTCACGGTCGTCGCCGCGTCCCCGCATGGCGAGGGGATGATCGTCCGGGTCCGATGCGCCGCCGGCATGGCGCGTCCAGTCGGCTCCGCTCTCGCGCGCCGGCCCGACAGCACGTCGTGTTGTTTGGTGACCGGTCCGCCCGACTGTTTCGCGGAGATCTTCTACCCGCAGCACCGGCTCGCCGCTCTCGCGCTCGACGAGATCAGCGCCACGCCGGGTGTTGTCGATGTCCGGACCGACCCGATCACGAGGTACTACCGCGGAGTCCACGAATGGCAGCCCGGACTCATCACGGAGAGCGAGACCGCCGCGGTCACCGACCCGTCGCTGCCGGCCAGTTTCCGCACCGGTATCGCCGGCCTGCCTGCGCTGACCCGCGAGGAACAGACGATCCTGGACGCGTTGCGCAAGGACGGGCGGACGTCCTACGAGGCGCTGGCGCGATTCGCGGGCGTGTCGGAACCCACCGCGCGGCGCCGCGTTCAGTCCCTGCGCGGCAACGGTCGAGCGGTAGTGCGGGCGGTCATCGAGCCTCGGCTGATCGGCCTGCCGGTGGAAGCGATGCTGTGGATTCGCGCTCGACCGCGTGACGTCGACGCCATCGGAGAGGGACTCGCGGTGTCACCCTTCGTCCGGTATGCCGCCGCCACGATGGGTGAGTACCAACTCGCCGCCCAACTCGTCGTCGCGGACATGCGCACACTGCACGACTGCGTTACCCGGTCGCCATGGTCGGCCAGGGCCGTTTCGGTGGAGACCTCGCTGATAGTCGAGACACCGAAACGCAGTGGGGTGTTGGCCGGCGAACCGTGAAAAGGTCGGCGCCGACATCCACGCGACCGTTGAATCCGTTCCGCGCCCAACGATGCCGGCCATGCCCGCACGGTCGGCCTGCGGTGGTTGCCCGGCCGCCGTTCCCTCCCATCGTCCTAACCGGACTTCGATACCAGTCGGTGTGCTAGCTTTGGTGTTGCGAAGTCAGACCGCCTGGCGCGGCGCAAGGAGCGTGGAGTTCATGACCATCGACTATCAGACCTTCATCGCGGATCCCATTCCGCTCGACGTCAGCGAACCGGTGCCCAACGGTGATCGGCGGATGTTCTCGCCCCTGTCGGTCACGCTGCTCCACAGCGAACGCGACGCGGTACTCGTCGATCCACCGTTGACCCGGGGCCAGGCCGAAGAGGTCGCCTCCTGGGTTCACGCAACCGGTAAGAACCTCACCCATATCTTCGCCACGCACGGTCACGGCGACCACTGGTTCACCGCCGGCCTGCTCGCCGACCGCTTCGGAGCCGAGGTGGTCGCCTCCGCCGGCACCATCGAGCAGATGCGGCACAACGTCGCCATCCGCGAAGGCTTCTGGGATCGCTTCTTTCCCGGTCAGATTCCGGATACGCCTGTCACCGCCACGACGCCGGCGGGCAACCGATTCGAACTCGAAGGTCACGAACTGCGCATCGTCGAGGTCGGCCACACCGACACGGACGAGACCAGCGTATTGCACGTGCCCGACCTGGACCTCGTGATCGCCGGCGATGTCCTCTACAACGGCGTCCACCAGTTCCTCGTCGAGGCCAAGGACGGCGGCCTCAAAGCATGGCGCGCGGCGATCGAGACTGTCGAAGCCCTGCGGCCTCGCTTCGTCGTGGCCGGCCACAAGAACAAGGAACTCGACGACGACGCCCGCCGCACCATCTCACAGACCCGCGCGTACCTGGACACCGTCAGCGAACTGCTGCCCCAGCACGAGACCCCGCTCGGCTTCTTCGACGCCATGGTCGGGCGCTTTCCCGAACTGCTCAACCCCGGCGCCCTCTGGAACGGCGCGCTCGCCCTCTACAGCTGAGTGCCATGACGGGAACAGGCTGTTCTCGACACAAGTCAGATGCCTACAGCGAGCGAGGGCGGCCGCTGACGCGAACGCCACCCACCGGGCGCCTCGATGTGCGAAGGCGGTAAACGGCGACTCGTTGGAGTTGAAGGGGTTTACCGTGGCAGAGTGCTGCTGGAGCGGGGCGGGGAGATGGCGGTGCTGGAGTCGGCCATGACGGCGGCCGGCGCCGGTGAGGGCGGCCTGGTGATCATCGCGGGCCCGCCGGGAATAGGAAAGACCGGGTTGCTCGGCGCAGCCGCCGAGCATGCCCACGTGACGGGAATGCGGGTGCTGGCCGGCCGCGGCCGGCAACTGGAACGGGAGATCGCCTTGGGTGTGGCGGTCGAACTGCTCGCACCACCGATCGCCGCCGCTGGTCCGGACGAACGGGCCGGGTTGCTGGCCGGGCCGGCGATCGCCGCCGCTTCGCTGGTCCTCGACCAGGCCCCGCACCCGGCACCGGATTCACTGCTGCTCGGCCTGTGTTGGCTGGCGGCCAATCTGGCCGGGTCGGCACCGCTGTTGGTGGCCGTGGACGACGCGCAGTGGGCGGACGCGGTATCGCTGCGCTTCTTGGCCATGCTCGCCGACCGGGCTCCCACCCTGCCGCTGATGCTGGTGGTCTCGGTCCGCGACGGCGCCGAGGCTCCGACGCTACTGCTCACCCACCCGCGGGCGACTCTGCTCCGGCCGGCCCCGCTGACCAGGACTGCAGTGGGCCACCTGGTGGCGAAGACTTTCCCCGCTCCCGACAACGCACTCGTCGACGCGGTCGACTACGCCACCGGTGGTAACCCGTTCCTGGTCGGCGAACTACTGCGCTCCTTACAGGCCGAGGGCGAGACACCACGGCCGAGCACGATCGCCGACCTGGTGCCCGGCGCGGTGCTGCGCTCGGTGCTCGCGCGGCTGGCCCAGTTGCCCGGCGACACGGTCACGCTGGCAACGTCGATCGCGGTGCTCGGCGACGGCACACCGCTGTCCAGGGTGGCCGCGCACGCTGGTCTGGACCTCGTCGCCGCGGAGCGCGCCGCCGACCGGTTGGCCACGGCATGTCTTGTGCGGCCGGGCAATCCGCTGACCTTCACCCATCCGCTGATCGGTGCCGCCGTGCACGCCGACCTGCCGGCGTTCGCCCGGTCCCGCGCCCACCGGCGAGCCGCCGACCTGCTGTCCGCCGACGGGGCCGGGACCGACCAGGTGGCGGGGCACCTGCTGGTCGTGGAACCGGAGGGCGATCCGCGGGTAGCCGAGGTGCTGCGGGACGCGGCCGACACGGCACTGCGCCGGGGCGATCCCGCCTCCGCGGCCCGCCTGCTGACCCGTGCCCTGGCCGAACCACCGCCGGTGGACACGCGCGGCGGGCTGTTCGTCGCCCTGGCCCGCGCCCAGCTCCTGGCCGGCAATCCGGCGGCTCTGGCTTCGCTGACGAAAGGTCTGGACCTCCTTGACCCGGCCGACCGCTCCCTGCGCGCCCATGCGCTCACCCTGCTCGCTCAGGTCCACAAAGGACTCGACGACCCGGACGGCGCGGTCGGCGCGTGGGAGGCCGCGCTGGAGTTGTTCGAACCGGGCGGCCCGGAGTGGCAGGACGTCCTCGCCGGCTACCTGACGACGACCATGTTCCATCCGGCGACCCGCGAGCGCGCCGAACGACACCTGTCCCTGGACCCGCAGCCGGCCAGCCGCGGCTTGGCCGCCCACGTGACGCTGCGCCTCGCCCTGGCCGGCGAGCCCCCCGCGCGGGTACTGGCGTCGGCCGAGTACGCGCTGACCGACGATCCGGTTCTGGAACCCGGCGGCGGCTCCGGCGCGCTTATGGCGCTGGTCGTGCACGCCCTGATCATCGTGGGCGAGCTTGCCGCCGCCGAGCGGGCCGCCGACGCGGCACTGACCGCGGCCGGCCGCCGCGGTGACATCCTGGCCTGCGGCTATGCCAGCTACCACCGGGCTCTGGCCCGGTTGCGGTGCGGCCGGTTGACCGCGGCGCTGGCCGACCTGGAAGCGGCGCAACTGCCCTACACGGTCGGCTGGAAGTCCGCCGGCGGCTGGAACGGCTGGCTGGCCGCCCAGATCTACGTCGAACACGGTGACCTGGCCGTCGCGCACCAGATCCTGCGCCAGGCCGACGACCGGCCGCCGGACTCCATGGAGGCCGCGCTCGCCGCCCACGTGCGAGCCCAGCTCGCCCTCGCGCGGGGCGACAGCGCGACCGCGCTGGACCTGGCCATCACGGCCGGCCGGCGGCTGCGCGAGTTCTACGGCATCGACCATCCGGGACTGTTGCCGTGGCGCACGACGGCGGCACTCGCCGCCCGCCACGCCGGCGACCATGACCAGGCCCAGTTCCTCGCGGCGGCCGCCCTCGACCGGGCGCGCGCGGTCCGGATCCCGCAAGCCATCGGCACGGCACAGCGTGTCGTCGGCCTGGTCGCCCGTCCGACCGACATCACGGCGTTGACCGAAAGCACCGCCACCCTCGGCCGTTCCCCGGCCGCGCTGGAACACGCGCGTGCACTGGCCGACCTCGGGACGGCACTGCGCCGGTCCGGTGACACGGCCTGCCGGCGACCACTGCGGCAGGCGCTGGCCATCGCCGAGCAAGCCCAGGCCCGTCCACTGGCCGAACGTGTCCGCACCGAACTGCACGCGCTCGGCATCCGTCCACGAAGGACGGTGGTGACCGGCGTCGACGCGCTGACCCCGGCGGAAAGCCGGGTCGCGCTCCTCGCGTCGCGCGGCCTGAGCAACCGTCAGATCGCCCAGGCCCTGTTCATCACGGCCAAGACCGTGGAGACCCATCTGGCGCGCGCCTACCGCAAACTGGCGATCACCAGTCGTGGCCAGCTGCCCAAGGTGTTCACCTGAGCTGGGCCTGGCCGGCGGGGAATCCGCGCGCACGATCACTGCGCGTCGCCGGCCGAGGGGCGCCGGGTAAGCCCGTCACGGGACGATTCCCTCCAGGTCGACCACGCCCAGACGCAGCTGCGCGACGCTTCTGCCGAACTGCAGATAGCTGCGGTTCACCGAGCAGCTGTCACGGATGCCGACGATCACCGGAGCGGCCTCCGGGTCCGTCCTGGTCGGGATGGCCAGGCCGAACGCGAAGATCGAAGCGAAGGCACCGAGGACGTTCTGCATTTCCTTGACCAGCAGCAGCGCGGCGTGCTGCCCGAGGGTCAGCTGCGACGGTGTCGCCTCATTTCCCTGCAGAACCGCCGACACGACGGCCAGGACGGCGACTACCGCACCGTAGGCCACCTCGACGTACCGGGTGACGTCGTTGAAGCCGATTTCGCCGGACGCCACTTCGAGCGTGTCCGAGCTGTTCAGGGAAGGAACGTCGCCCAGATCGAGCGTGATGAACGCGCTCCCGCCCCCGCCGCTGGACATGAGGTTGCGGATCTGCCGCGCGGTGTCCAGGGCTGGTGGGATGCCGCCCATGACGGTGATCGCCAGATCCAGGTTCTGCCGGTCGGTCGAATCCCGGGGCAGCAGCAGGCTCGCGGAGGCCAGGCCGACCGTGTAGAGGATCCAGTCGCAGGCGAGCTTCGGGCGGCCGAGTTTCGCGCTCGACGCGGTCCTGTCCTCGGTCGACACGTCGAGGGCGTCCTTGACGGCGCCGAGTTTGGCGCTGACCAGGCGCAGGCAGCCGCTGATCACCTGGAGCACCTGCGCCGTCAACGGTACGGTGCCCTCCTGCGCGGTGAGCAGGAGCTTCGGGGCCGGCTCCGACAACGCGCGGATCAGCGTTTCCCAGTCGTGCGCGCCGTCCGCGGCGTCGATCTCCGCCTTGCTGAACAGGTTCCGCTTGGTGACGCCCTTACCGATCACCGTCGCCGGGATCGTGGCGAGCAGGACCACCAGGTCCAGCAGGGTCAGCTTGCTGCCGTCACCCTTACAGATGATCTCCTCGTACAGCGGGGTCAGCACGGGGACGTCCCACCGTCCGCTCAACGCGTCGCGGATCGCGGCCACCATCTGGATACCCAGGTCAACGGCGATGAGGGTGACGTTCTCCGCGCTGTTGACCACGGTGAGGGCGAGAACCTCGAAGAGACCTTCGAACAGGTCCGACAGGGGCCGGCCGGTGGGCACGTCGGTGAACAGCTTCTTGAGCTGCTCACCGGCCTGCATCAGGATGCCGATCTCCGTGGTGGTCAGGCCGACGAGCACCTTGCCGAAGTCACCCGGCAGGAACGGGTCGGACGTCGCCGCGTCCAGGTTCGTCACGAACTGGTGCTCCGCCCAATTGGCCTGCGGCGAGTCACCCACCGTGGTCCGGTAGCCGGGCAGCGAGTCGCCGGCATCCGGGCCCACGCGCGCGGCGAAGATGTCCGACGAGCGGTCCACGACCAGATGGCCGTCGACGAACTTGTCGCGCACCTCCTTGAACCTGTCGTCGATGGTCTTCTTGGCGGCGGTCATCCGGCGGATCGCCTCGTCGAACGACAGCCTCACGAGCTTGGTGACCACCCGGTGGTTGGCCAGCATGTCGTCCCAGTCGAAGGCGAAACCGAGCCACGCGACGAGTTCCGCCAGGCTGAGGCCGAGGGTGTGCTCCAGCACCCAGTCGATCGCCGCGAGCGCGTGGTGCGCGGCGTTCAGCACGCAGCGCAGGGCGAAGCCGCCGATTTTCACCAGCAGTTCCCAGGCGCCCTCGGCCAGGTTGAGGGTCAGCGACTCCACGGCGTCGACGCCCGCGTTGACCGCAGCGATCAGCTCACCGGCCGCGACATGCAACCAGTCCGGCGCGTCCTGCGTCCGCACGTATCCGGCGGGCGGCACCTGCCAGGTGCCGTCGGTGCCCCGGACCAGGTTCACCGGCGCGGCCGTGGTCATGCCCGGATTCCCCGCGGCTCGGGCCGCCAGGTCGTCATGCGCCACCATCAGCTGGGCCGTGGCCGCGGCCGCCGCGTCACAGGTGAGCTGGTCCGGTGGCGTGGGGAACAGCGGCCTGTCGTCACTGCGCACGGCAGTGGCGATCTGCTTGCCGGAGACCACCGCACGCAGGGCCGCCTTGGCGTCGGTGCCAGGATCGACCCGGAGCGACTGGTCCTGCTCCACCTGGAACGTGAGCGGGGGAACCGTCAGATCCGAGGTCTCCAGGACAACCGTCAGCACACCGAACTGGTCCGTGACGGCGGATTTGGCCACGCCGGTGCGCAGCGCGTAGTAACGGCCGTTGACCAGTGCCGCGCAGTCCCGTTCCGGTTCGATGGTGACCTTCGCCGACGCGACCGGGCTGCCATGGTCGTCGGCCACCGCGAGGCGCGTGGTGTAGGACTGGATGGTCAGGGCTGCCGACGTCGTGTGCAGCGAGACGGTCTGCGGCTGCCACAGTTGCGTCTGGGGTTGCCGCACCACCAGCCGGAACGAGCCGTCCGAGCCGCCGACGGCCATCGCGGCGCCCACGGTGTCCTTGTCGGCCGGCGTGGCCAGATACGCCGACAGCGCGGCGACCTCGTTGTCGATCATGACCGGCGGCTGCCACTGGTAGGTGTCCCCGTCTTGCGTGCCTTCCAGGTGTACCAAGGCATCCCGCTCGTCCAGCGCCCACACGCCCAGCCGGCCACCGGTCTGGTCGGAGGCGACGATCAGATCCCGCACACCCTTGACGGCCGTGCCGGCCACGAGCGGTTCGCCGGCCAGGTGGGAGGTCGCCTGTGCCTGCACGGAGAAGTGGTAGATGCCATCGCCGCCGACGTAGAGCGCCGTACGGCCCTTGTCGTCGGGCAGGGTGGCCAGCGACCGCGGGTTCAGGTCCTTCGGCAGGTCCAGTTCGACGGTCTGGATCACGGCGTGACTGCCCTCGATCTTGGGCAGCGTGCTGAAGATCAGCGACCGCACGTCGGCCAGTTGCAGCAGGGAATACACGCCACGGCCCTGCTTCGGGTGGTGCCCGACGGCGACACCGAGCACGGAGGTCGCGTTCTCCGGCAGCGGCAACGGCATCGACGACCACGTGCCCGCGGGATCCGGGTTGATCTGATGGTAGCGCACCTGCCCGGTGGTGTCCTTGCCCGCGACGACGGCGAACGGCGTCTCCCCCGGCCCGTCGCTCATCAGGACGTCCACGATGTCGAGGCCGGGCAGCACGGCGTGCCGGGTCAGCTTGTCCGGCAACGTGGCCCACTCGTCGGCCGCCTCGCTGTTGGCCAGCGGCGCGCTGACATACACGTGGGCGTCACCACCGGGCGTGGCCGCGGCGACGATCATTCGCAAACTGCCGTCGACGTCCTGGGACACGCTGAACGACCGGACATCGGCATCCTCGCCGAGGTCGGGAAGCTTCGCCAGGTGGTGCGTGAGGTCCAGCCGCGCCCACCCGGTGGTACTGCCGCCGTCGGGTCTGGTCAGCCATAACCGGTGCTCGGCGTCGAGGGAGAACAACAGTGGCGAGTGCGTCTTCGAGTAGGCGGTGCGCACCCGGCGCTGGGCGGGCAGCACGTTTCCCGGTAGGTGGTTGGTCATGAGCTGGGACTGCGCCGTGGTCTTCACAGCATGCCTTTCGCTTGCGGTGGACGGGAATCAGGACTTCGCCGACGTACCCATGAGCAGGTCGCCCTGGTTGTTGAAGGCCGGTTCGACCATGGAAAGCTGTCCACCGCCCGGAAACACGAACGGCGCGACGTTGATCTGCTGCGCGAGCGTGGTCGTGATCTGAGCCGGCAGGGCCTCGGCGTAGGCCTTGTCGATGGCGTCGCTGACCGCGCGGTCGCACTGTTCGATGAGCGGTTCCAACAGCGCACCCCCGTCTATGCTGCCGATGAGGCACGACGCGTAGGGCAACTTGCCCAGGACGTCGCCGGGGTCGGGCGGGGGCAGTTCGACCTCGGCGGACACCTTGAGGACGCCGTCGACCGCCCCGATGATGTTGACCAGAATCGTCACCGGAACCCGGTACCGGACGGTGAAACTGCTGCTGATCGCGTGGTTTTCCACGCCGAACCAGTGTGTGTAGTCCAGTGTGCAGTCGACCGTCCGCTCGATCCGGATCGTGGCCGTGCCGGGGATGAACCTCAGCGACACCTGCCAGGCCATCGTGAACACGATGTCGTCGTTGCTGAACGTGTTGGTCTGATGGGACTTCGCGCTCACCGGACCGTAGGAGAAGACGCCACCGTCCGCTTTGGACGTCAGCTCACCCGACGTGACGGCGGACAGCGCGAGGTCCAGGCTGCCGTCGTTGTCCTCGAGTTTCCAGTACCCGCACACCAGCGGCGCGAGGCGCGGCAGCAGGTAATCGTCGAGGAACAGCTTTCTGGCCATGGCGATGGTGCCGTAGCGGGCGACGGGGGCACCTATCGCGCCGTCGGAGGGCTGGATGAAGTCGCCCCACCACGGCGTCAGGTTGTCCGGGAGCTTCGCCGTCCCGGTCATCATGAGGTACAGGATGCTGTCCATGTCCCGGCCCTCGATCTTGCCGGTGCCGTCGCGGTACTCGTTGGTCACGAAGTCGATGCTGCGGGGCGGAAAGCTGGGCGTCGGGTCCTTCCACTCGGGCACCGTGACGGTGTAACCCAGCACGTGCCCGTCGGCCTTGCGGATCTCGTCCAGATAAAGCGTCAGATAGGCAGGGAACATGGCCACGGCACTGCTGGGCATGGTGCTGGGGAACTTCGTGCCGTCCGGGTCGAAGGCGGTGAGGTCGGCGTTCGCCAGGTCCAGGAACAGCCGTTGAATCGTGAAGGCGCCCTGGAACGACTTCGCCAGCGCGCCGGCGCGCCGGCGAACGGCTGGCGGCAGCGTGGTGAGGTCCGAGACGCCTGCCTTGGCCAGATCGACCAGGAAGCTCGTCCGTAGTCCGGCGATGTCGCATCGCAGGGCCGTCGAAGGGTCCCCCGTGAGGTCCCGGTAGTCCATCGTGCCGCTGTCGAACCCCACCACGAAAGCCACTTTGCCCACCGAACCGGGCACGCACACGCGGACCGACAGTTCGGACACCGTACCGGTCAAGAACAGCGGGCCGTCCGGTTTGAGCGGCACCCTCACCTTGCGCAGCGCGTTCGCGTCGTCGTCGAGCAGGCCGGAAAGCTGGGAATTGACGTACCACTGGGGCGTGGCGAGGATCGTGTGGACCCCTTGCATCGATGTCGCTTCCCGGCTGTAGGGCGAACTGTCGCGAATCGCCGGCGTCATGACGTCTCCTCTCGGTGCTCCGACAAGGTCGCTCGTAAGGAATTTGCGAGCAGGTGCGCAAGACAGCAAGAATGTGTTCGTCGTAGTCTTTCGGCGCTCGGGCGCCGGACACATCAGGGTCGGCACCCTGACATTTCCGATTCCTCCCAATGGCGCAATCGGGGTCCCGCGAACGGACAAGGACGGGGCACCGCGACCACGGAGGCGATGCTCACGCTCGGCGATCTCGTGTGCGGGGAAGATCCACTACCTCGGATTTTCGAGCGCACGGCCAGCGGCGGCTCTCGGCGGTGACACCCGGCGCCGCGACGGCCCGGCTCCCCGAATCCCTCGTTCCCACCGTGGGTGGAAACAATCCAATTAGCGGGGTGGTGCACAAATTGTCCCCGAGCGCCGGCTGTTCTGTGCGCGGGATTGACCGGCCCGGCAATTACCGCGCCAGAGCGCTTGACAGCCGCGCCTCGGCCGCAAGTAGCCTGGATTTACGCACCAACCCAAGGTGCCCTGTTGGTAGCCGGCGTCGATCCTCCCGTATCACGCTGGGGCGTTCGACCACGTCCAACGTGAGGTTTCGGGTCGGGCTCCACGGGGTCTGGATATCGATTCGTGGAGCACTGGCGTACCGATGGAGAGAGTGATTCTCCGGTTCAGGCCGGGAGGGAATAATTGATCATGGGTGGGAGCTCGGTCGATCACCCCGCCCGCTGATTCCAAAGGTTCACAAATGGGAAACTCTTACGGCGTCTTGATCGCAAAGCCGGCTCCCCCTTCGGCCGCGCTCGCCGAACGCGAGCGACTCTTCACCGAGGTGCTCACCGACATCGTCGGCACCAACCACATCACCGCCGACAGCCACTTCTTCAACGACCTCGGCGCCGACTCCATGGTCATGGCCCGATTCTGCGCACGAGTACGCAAACGCCCCGACCTGCCCTCAATCTCCATGCCCGACATCTACAAACACCCGACAATCCGAACCCTCGCAACAGCCCTCACCAACACCACAGCGGACGTCGAACCCGCACCGGCCTCGGAGCCGGTATCCCCAGCGGCTCCCCTTGAGCCGCACAGGAAAGCCCGTAACGGTGAGTACGTCCTCTGCGGTGTGTTGCAGCTCCTGTTCCTCCTCGGCTATCCCGCCCTGACCGCGGCCGCCTGGGTGACAGGCCTCAACTGGGTCTCGGCGAGCCCCGGCCTGGCCGACGTCTACCTGCGTTCGGTAGCTTTCGGTGGCGCGATGTTCGTCGCTCTGTGCACCCTTCCGATCGTCGTCAAGTGGGTGTTCATCGGCCGGTGGAAGCCTCAGGAGATCCGTGTCTGGAGCATGGCCTACGTCCGCTTCTGGCTCGTCAAAACCCTGATCCAGCGGAACCCGATGGTGCTGTTCGTCGGTTCACCGCTCTACTCGCTCTACCTGAGGGCACTGGGTGCGAAGATCGGGCGCGGCGCCGTCGTCCTCTCCAGAAACCTGCCCGTGTGCACCGACCTGCTCACCATCGGCGACGGTGCGGTGATCCGGAAGGACTCGTTCTTCAACGGCTACCGAGCCCACGACGGCATCATCCAGACGGGTGCGGTGAGCATCGGCAAGGACGCGCTCGTCGGCGAGTTGACGGTGCTCGACATCTGGACCTCGCTGGGTGACGGGGCCCAGCTCGGGCACTCGTCCGCGCTGCACACGGGCCAGACCGTGCCCGCCGGGGAGCGCTGGCACGGCTCCCCGGCGAAGCGGGCCGAGACGGACCCGCTGGCGGTCGGAGCGCGCGACATGGGCACAGGACGACGGGCTGGCTACGCGGCCGTGCAGTTGGTGACCCTGCTCCTGCTGGGTACGCCGCTGCTGTTCGGCACCGCGTTTCTCGCGGTCCAGCGGGTCCCGGCGCTCGCCCCCCTGGTGGACTCGGCACCGGTGTCCCTCACGAGCTGGTCGTTCTACCGTGACACGCTGATCGTCTCCGCCGTGCTCTTCTTCGGCGCCGCGCTCGTCGGCCTCGTGTCCGTGGGAACGGTTCCGCGCGTGCTGAACCTCTTCATCAAGCCGGACAAGGTCTATCCGCTGTACGGATTCCACTACTGGATCCATCGCGCGATCTCTCGCACGACCAACGTCAGGTTCTTCACGACTCTGTTCGGCGGCACCTCCTGCATCGTCCACTATCTGCGCTGGCTCGGGTACGACCTTCGCGGAGTGCGGCAGACCGGTTCGAACTTCGGCGAAATGGTCAAGCACGACAGCCCGTTCCTCAGCGCGGCCGGTAGCGGGACGATGGTCGCGGACGGGCTGTCCATCATCAATGCCGATTTCTCGAACACGTCCTTCCGCCTGTCCCGCGCGTCGATCGGGGCGGAAAACTTCCTCGGGAACATGATCGCCTACCCCGCGCAGAGCAAGGCGCGCGACAACTGCCTCCTCGCGACGAAGCTGATGGTTCCCCTCGATGGACAGGTGCGGGAAGGCGTGGGCCTGCTGGGCTCACCAAGCTTCGAAATCCCACGGTCGGTCAAGCGCGACCAGCAACTCAACGCGGCGAGCGCGCACGAGCTGCGCCGCGGCCTTGTCGCCAAGAACATCTACAACACCAGGAGCATGGCGCTGTTCGTGTTGGTGCGCTGGACCTTCTTCTTCTCCGTCACCGTGGTCTACATGGCCGCCGTGAACCTCTTGAACTCCCTCGGTTCGCTCGCACTCGCGGTCGGGCTGGCCACCGCCGGCGTCGTCGTCTTCACCGTCGCCTACAACGTCATGATCGACCGGCTGATCCGGCGGCTGCAGGCGTTGGTGCCACGGGGTTGCTCGATCTACGACCGCGCCTTCTGGCGGCACGAACGCTTCTGGAAACTGAGTTCCCTGACCTACGTTCTCGCCTTCAACGGCACCCCGATCAAGAATGTGATCTGGCGGCTGCTGGGTATGCGGATCGGCCGCCGGGTCTTCGACGACGGTCTCCGCGTGCCCGAGCGGACGTTCACCACGATCGGCGACGACTGCACCCTCAACGCGGACACCATCGTCCAGTGCCACTCGCAGGAGGACGGCGGATTCAAGTCGGACCGCATCTCCATCGGTGCCGGCTGCACCCTCGGGGTCGGCGCCTTCGTCCACTATGGCGTGACGATGGGCGACGGCGCGGTGCTCGGCACCAGTTCCTTCCTCATGAAGGGCGAGGAAATGCCACCGGACGCACAGTGGAGCGGAAACCCCGCCACAGAGATGCACGAGCACCCGGCCCTCGCCCGCCTGACGGAGCTACCGCACCGCGAGCACGCCTCGAACGGCTGAGGTCCTCCTCTTGCCGGAACCGAAGGGAGATCCAGATGTCGTCCTCGTCGCTGCTGATGGATGTGGACCTGCAGCTCGGCAGGGTGCCGATGCTGCGAGTCGATGCCACCGGCGACGGACCGGGCTGGGCGGCCGCGCACCACGATGCCTTGCGTGCCGTCGTCGCCGAGCACGGTGCGGCCCTGGTCCGCGGTCTCGGGGCGCGCGACCCGACCGAGGTCGCCGCGGTGTTCCGTGGGCTGGCCCCCGCGGGCCTGATGATCGACCGGGAGGCGTTCGCGGAGCGGCAGACCTACACCGAGGGCGTGTACTCCTCGTCGAAGTGGCCACCGAACCAGCCGATGTGCATGCACCACGAACTGAGCTACCGGCTCGAGTTTCCCGGCGTGATGTTGTTCGCGTGCCTGTCCGCGCCCGACACGGGCGGGGAGACCGGTGTGGCGGATTCGACGGCCGTGCTCGACGCGCTGCCCGATGACCTCGTCGAACGGCTCGAGCGGGAGGGCTGGATGCTGGTCCGCAACTACAACGACGAGATCGGCGCGTCGCTCACCCAGGCTTTCGGCACCGAGGACCGTAGCGCGGTCGAGAACTACTGCCGCGCCAATGCCATCGACTTCGAGTGGAGACCCGACGGAGGGCTACACACCCGGCAGCGCCGCAGCGCGGTGGTGCGTCACCCGGTCACGGGCCGACAGTGCTGGTTCAACCAGATCGCCTTCCTCAACGAGTGGACGCTCGACCCCGAGGTGCGCGAGTTCCTGGTGGACACCTACGGTGCCGAGGGACTGCCGTTCACCACCCGCTTCGGCGACGGCGACCCGATCGGCGAAGACGTCGTGCGGCTGCTCAACGAGGTGTACGAGGCCAAAACCACGCGGGAGCCCTGGCAGGCCGGCGATCTGATGCTCGTCGACAACATCCGCAGCGCACACAGCAGGGAGCCCTTCACCGGACCGCGCGAGGTCCTGGTCGGGATGGCCGACCCGGTTCGCCTGGCCGACTGCTCGCCGACCGTCGAGGTCGGCGCCGGATGACGATGATCACCCGGTTGCCCGACCTCCTCGCCAGGTCCGCCCAACGCTCCCCCGGCGCGCCGGCCTTGACCGCGCGAAAGACCACGATCTCCTACGCGGATCTGTACGACCGGACGGAGCGAGTGGCCGCGGGCCTGCACGATCTCGGACTCGATCGCGGTGAGCGCGTCGCGGTCTTTCTGGACAAGAGAATCGAAACGGTCGTGGCGCTGTTCGCGTGCTCGCGGGCCGGTGGTGTGTTCGTCCCGGTCAATCCCGTGCTGCGGCCCAGACAAGTGAGGCACATTCTCGATGACTGCGCCGTGCGGGTCATGGTGACCTCCACGGACCGGCTCCGGGCCCTGCGCGCCGAACTCGCCGCCTGCAAGTCACTCTCCCACGTCCTGGTGCTGGGTGACTCGCCTGGTGAGGACAAGGAGGCCCCTTACCGCGTGCATTCCTGGCCGGAGATCGCCGAGCGCGCAAGCCAGGCGCTGTGTCCTCCACCGAGTGGTGTCGACACGGACATGGCCGCGATCCTCTACACGTCGGGGAGCACGGGGGCTCCGAAGGGCGTTGTGCTGTCGCACCGCAACCTGGTCGTCGGCGCGGAGAGTGTCAGCACTTACCTGAACAACACGGCGGAAGACCGGATCCTCGCGGTTCTTCCGTTGAGCTTCGACGCCGGACTGAGCCAGTTGACTACTGGCTTCTTCGCCGGTGCCCATGTGGTGCTCGCCGACTACCTGCTGCCGGGAGATGTCGTCCGGCTGTGCGCGAAGCACCACATCAGCGGGATGGTCGGTGTACCGCCGCTGTGGATCCAACTCGCGGCTCAGACGTGGCCATCCGAGGCCGTGGCCGGGATGCGCTATTTCGCGAACACCGGAGGGCGCCTCCCCCGCGTCACCCTGCAACGGCTGCGAACGATCTTTCCGGCCGCGGCGCCGTACCTGATGTACGGCCTCACCGAGGCTTTCCGCTCTACCTACCTCGATCCGCGGGAGGTCGACCGTCGGCCGGATTCGATCGGCCGGGCCATCCCGAACGCCGAGATCCTCGTAGTCCGGGAGGACGGCGACCTGTGTGGTCCGGGTGAGCCGGGTGAGCTGGTACACCGAGGTCCGCTCGTCGCCTTGGGCTACTGGAACGACGCGCACCGAACGGCCGAGCGGTTCCGGCCGCCGCCGAACCGTCCGGTCGAGCTGTCCACCCCGGAGCTGGCAGTCTGGTCCGGCGACGTCGTTGTCCGCGACGAGGAGGGCTTCCTGTACTTCGTCGGACGGCGCGACGACATGATCAAGACATCGGGGTATCGGGTCAGCCCGCAAGAGATCGAGGAAGTGGCCTACGAGACCGGGCTGGTCCACGACGCCGTAGCGCTCGGCCTCGAGGACGAGGCGCTCGGCCACCGGGTCGTCCTCGTCGTGACCCCCCGCGATCCCGCCGGCTTCGATCCGGCCGCGGTGACCGCGCGCCTGCGGCAAGAACTGCCCGGCTACATGGTGCCCGCCGAGGTGATGGTCCGCAGCGCCTTGCCCCACTCGCCGAACGGCAAATTCGACCGGGCGGTCCTTCGCCACGAACTCGCCGCCTCCCGCCCTCAGGAGCCCGCGTGACCGAGTCGCCGGGCCTGTACGACCGATGAGGAGAATACGTATGACTCGCTCGCCAGAGATTTCGCAAGCGATTTTCGACGAGGTCAAGGCCATCGTGGTGGTCACGCTGAACCTCAAGGACCAGGCCGAGGACCTCGGGCCGGAGACGGGACTACACGGCAATCTTCCTGAGCTCAATTCGCTCACCGTCGTCAAGCTCATCGTCGCCTTGCGGAAACGGTTCGGGATCGAGATCGAGCTCAACGAGATCAACGGCGACATCTTCGACACCCTCGGGCGGCTCGCGTCCTTCGTGGAGTCCAAAGTGGACGGTCAGCCTCCGGTGCGGTCAGGGCCGGTCACGCCGTGAGTGGTTCGGGCAGCCGGTGCCTGCCTCCCCGTCTCGCGAGCCGGTGATTCAGCTTGGGCGTCCAGCGCAGCACCCCGCGCGGGTTCTCCCGCGCGACAACTCCCGCGAGTTCCCCGTGCTCGAAGTAGCCGAGCACGCCCGGGCCATTGGCCAGATCACCTTCGAGAGAGATCCGGGGTCCTCCCGGATCGACGAAACCCACGGCCTGGAAGCGCTCGCCGTAGTGCTCTGACCAGAACCGGGGCAAGGGCTCGAACGGAATCGCGGCCGGCCGGCCGGAGAGCAGGTTGCGCGCCGCCGCCCGTCCCATCTCCACCGCGTTGAGCCAGTGTTCGACGCGGCGGGGCGGATACCCCGGGCGCACGGGCCACCGAGCGACATCGCCCGCCGCCACCACGTCCGCCAGGCCGGAGACATGACAGGTGCGCTCGCACAGGACGCCCTCGCTGATGTCGGCACCCGACCCGGTGAGCCACGCGGTATCCGGTTCACCGCCGACAGCCAGCACCACCGACCCCGCGACGACGAACTGCCCGTTGGTGAAATACAGGCCGATCCCGCCGTCACCGGGTACCCAGTGCCGCACCGTCGTGTCGAGCCAGACCCGGACACCGTGGTCCTCATGGAGCCGGCGCACGGCATCGCCGGACTCCGGTCCCAGCGCGCTGACCAGTTTTCCGGATCGAGATGCCAGCACGACGTCTCGTCCCTGTTCGGCCAAGGTCGAGGCGAGTTCGGATCCGGTGAATCCACCACCGATGATCACGCAAGGGCGGTCGTCGGCGCGGAGCAGACGCTGGAGCTTCTCGGCGTCGTCGAGCGTGCGCAGCGTGAGCACCCGGGCGTCGCGTGGCGCGTCCGCGGTCCGCCGGGTCCGGACGCCGGTCGCGATGACCAGGCCGTCGTAGCGCAGCGGTTTCCCACGCCCGATCTGCACGAGCCGCCGTCGTGGGTCGAGCCTGCGCACGGCTTCGCCGAGACGCCACACGGCGTCGAGTTCGACGTAGCTCGCGAAGGTCAGGTCACGACCGCGCAGATCGCCGGCCAGGAACTGCTTCGACAGGGCGGGCCGATGGTACGGTCGGTGTTTTTCCACGCCGACCATGACGAGCTCGCCGGTGAAGCCGAGCTCACGAAGGCGTTCCGCGGCCCGCAGACCCGCGAGACCGGCACCGGCGACAACGACGCGTTCCCTCCGCCCGCTCATGGTGTCTCCACGTGAATGGCCTGCATCGGACAGTTGCGGGCCGCCATGAGCACATCTTCGCGGCTCCACAACGACGGCTGCGCCCGGTAGGCCAGGCGGCCGTCGGCCGTCAGCCGAAACACCTCGGGTGCCTCCACCTCGCACAGGCCATAGCGGTGACAGCGATAGTTGTCCACCGTGATGGCCACCCTGTGCTTGCTCACCGCCGCACCTCCAGCAGCCGCACGCCGGTGAGCAACCCGACCGGCAGAAACCGCAGGCCTGCCATCAGCGCGGCGGGCACCGTCAGGATCACGCCGAACATCCAGAAGGCCCGCAGATGGTCGTCGACGAACGCGCCGATGAAGCTGTGCAGCACACCCAGTGCCACGGCCGGATAACCGAAGCGATGCAGCCACAGCCAGCGGCGGTGGCTCAGCAGCCGGCGGATCACCGTGGCGGCGGTGACGGTCAGCATGAGTTCGAGCGACATGATGCCGGCCGCCACGCCGTAACCACCCGAGAGAAACGGGACAGCCAGTTGCGGTATTCCGACGTGGGTGTCCCGCATCAGCAGGAACGCCGCCGCGTGCAAAGTCGCGAAGGCCAGCGCCATCGTGACGAGCACCAGATGGCTACTTCGGGTGGCCTGCCTTCCCGTGAGCCGGTGGAGCCAACCCGTGCTGGTGAAGATCCCCCAGCACAAGCCAAGGCACAGGAACACGAACGCGGCACGCGCCGAAAGCGCCGCGACGTCGTGCACCCCTGCGTCGTGCGGGGACTCGAGCGCGTTCAGGTACGCGGCCGAATTCATGGAAGCACCTCAAAGATCACAAATATATCTCGAACCGGTAATGCGAGGGAACCTACAGGGAAGTCGCGATCGACGACAGAGCTGTGACTTTGGGTCAGTGATCTTTCACCCTGGGGTCCAAAAAGATCGGTCGACGAACCGAAGATCACATCTGTCTATTTTGGATCAAGTTATAGGCCTGTTATTGCTCCGTTATTCGTGCTAGCGTCCCCCACCGTTCGGCTGGGGGAACGGGAAAAGATCCCGCAAGCACGTCCTCAAGGAGAAAGTCCCTTGCCAACTCGACCTGGGCGGCACCGGGCGCCCAAGCCCACTCGCCGCCGCACTCTGCTCGGCACGTTCGTGCTCGCCGTTCTGCTTGCCGCATCCGTGGGCGGAGTGAAGTTGACGGCACAGCAGGGCGTGGCGGAAAACGTGACCACGGCGGCCGACACGAGTGCGCGGCATGCCACCTCGCGGGCCGCGGCACCGACCTCGGCAAGCGCTTCGGCGACGCCAGGCACGCGGACGCAGGCCCCGGAAACCCGGGATGGCAAACCGCGGAAGCGTGAGCGGCCACCCGCCGCGCCAGACCTGAACACCGACTGCACACTGACCGTTCCGGCCAATCCACTCACGGCACAGGGCCTGGCCACGCCGTACGTCCTGAGCGGCACCAAGCGCGGTAGCTCCTGCCATGAGGCGAACGACGCGCAGTCGGCGTTCGTCGAGGCCACGATCATCGATCCGGCGACGGGTAAATTGTCTGTCTACCAGCCACTCGTGATCGACCGCGGCACCGAGCCCGCCGCCCCTCCGGTCATGCCCGCGTTGCCCGCAGGCGCTGTGGTCGGCGTCTGGTTCGGGTTCAACGGCGCCACCCTCACCCTGTCCGGTGAGGGAACCGCGCTCAATGACGGAGCCTGCGTCAACGGCGCCCCCGGATCCCCGTTCGGCCAGTTCGGCTACTGCGGTGCCCCCGCCTTCTTCAACGCCGCCAACGCGGCCATCGACAAGGGCCGGCTGACGATCCCGCCACTGGGTGTCGCCAAGGACGGCCGGACTTGCCCGACCGTGCGCGACTTCAGCGTCGTCGACCAGGACCAGAGCGACAACGTCACGAGCACCTATGTCGCGACCTCCGACGGCCGGACGGCCCAGGCCGGCGCGCCGGGCGCGCCGAAGGGCACCAAACTCGTCAACGGTAGTGACAACCGGCTTCTGGATGCGTTCATCGATCCCGCACTAGGGTGCGCCCCGTTCACCGCGCCCGATCTGACCCTCGGTGGCGCGCCCGGCACGTCGCTCGCTCTTGATGAACTGCAGGCCGCCGCGCACCAAGGCGCTCCCGTCGCCCTGGCGCCGATCAGCGACCCGATGACCCAGGTCGACGGGAAGCCGAGCGTGTCCAAGACCAACCTGTACCGAGCGGGTGTCGACCAGCCCCCGGTCAACACCGTCACCGACACACCGCAGGCGTACTGCACGAACCTGAACACCATCGCAACGGCCCGGCTGGCCGCCGACCGCCACCTCTTCACGCGAGCCGCCTCGCCCGAGGAGGGCGTGACGCTGGCGGAGTTTCTGACGCAGCGACTGCAGACCTCGTTGGAACTCCTGGACTGCCCACGCTGAACCGGGATGCCATGCGCTCGGCCGCACCCGCCTTTCAGCGGGTGCGGCCCCGCGCGCTGTCATGCCGATGAGCGCATGCCGGCGCTATGGTTCGCGCATGACAGCGTTAAGAAGCGCAGTCCTTGTCCGTACGTGGTTCGGCGATGACGGCGCCTGGGAGTCGCTGCTGCGGGAGGCTCGCACACCCAGCGAGGACGGGTTTCTGGCGAATGTCACTCCGGTCGATGATCCGGAGTGGGAAGGCCTGGGCATCGAAGCACTGAAGGCGAAACAGACGGTCGGCCCGTTCGTGTCCTTCCTCGCGGACGAAACGACCCTCACCAGCGCCGAGCATCCCATCCTGGCCGTCTGGGTTTTCTCACGCCATGACGGCGACCAACGCGAACACCAGCCGTTTCGAGTAGTGCCCTCGGCGCTGTGGAGCGTGGAGAACAACATCAACCTGGCGAACATGGACTGGGCGGACTTCACGAGTTCCGTAGGCGAAGACGGCATCTTCCGCGGGTTCTGACACCCGCGACCGCGATCTCGGCCCCGCCGATGAGTTTCGGGTGGATCCCTTGTCACTATCTCCGGATGAACCGAAGAAGATGATCGTGGATCTTCCCCAGGAGGTGGGAAGGCCGAACGCGGGAGAGGAATCCGGGCATGACGAGACCGTTTCGATTCGGGGTGGTCGCCCCGCTCACGACCGACCTGCCGACGTGGCGGGACCAGGTCCGCCGCATCGCCGACAGCGGCTATTCGACGCTGCTGATGCCGGATTTCCCGCAGCTGCAACCGGCGCCCGGCCCCACGCTGGCCACCGCCGCGGCCCTGACCGACCTGCGCGTGGGTACCTGGGTGTATGCCTCCCCGCTGCGCCCGGCCTGGATGACGGCGTGGGAGGCGCACTCGCTGTCGAAGCTCACCGGCGGTCGCTTCGAGTTGGGCATCGGCACCGGCAGACCGGGAATCGGGGACGAGCTTCGCGAAAAGGGCATGCCCGACGTCCCGCCGGACGAGCGGCTGGCCCGGATACGGGAGACCGTCCGGGCGCTGCGAGATCTCGACGGCGCCGAGGCTCACACGCCGGTGGCGATGGCCGTGCGCGGGCCGAAGGCCCGGGCGCTGGCGGCCGAGGTCGCCGACACGGTCACCTTCGTGCAGATGCCGGATGAGCCTCGCGCCGAAGTCACGCGGCTGGCACGCGACTTCCGCGCTGTCCGCGATGCCGAGCTCGCGGTCGCCGTTTCCGTTGCCGGCGACAGGATCGCGCCGTTCATGGCGCCTCCCGACACCGACCCCGCCGCGGTTCGCGCGGCGGACTCGCTGACCACACTCCCGGAAGATCCCACGGCGGCCGCCGAGGAAATCCAGCGGCGACGGGAGGAGAGCGGCTTCTCCTATTTCGTCTTCGGCGCCGACTTCGCCGACACCTTCGCCCCGGTCGTCGCCAAGCTCGCCGGACGGTAGTCGGGGCGGCGAGAGATGACGGGAGGCGGAACCCACCGGTTTTGAGAGCCGGCGCACGGGACTCGAGCGATCGCCGTCGCAGGCGAAACGCCGGGCGAGTCCGTAAGGATCGCCCGGCGTTTCGTGCCGGGTCTCGATCGTCCACAGGCTCGTGGCGAGCCGATATTCAAATGTTCGACCGAGACTGGTTACACCATCAGGTACCGAGGTCAGAAACAGCCGGGTACGGTGCTCGGGGACCCACAATTGTTCGGCTGGTTTCCGACGACGGGGCTGGCGGTCAGGGTCACCGTGCCGCTGGCATTGAAGATTCCGCCACCGTTCGCGCCCGTTCCCAATGCCTGGTTGTTCGTTACCGGGCTACTGAGGAGGGTCGCCGTGCCGCCCCCGGTATTGAAGATTCCACCACCACGGGCGTTCGTGCCGTTGACGGTGTTGCCCACGATCGGGCTGCTGACGAGCCGCACTGTGCCGACCGTGTTGAAGATTCCGCCACCCTGCGCATTTGTACCGTTGGCGCTGTTGCCGAGGACGGGACTACTGGTGAGGGACATGGTTCCGGCTTGCGCTATGCCGCCGCCCTGCGGGTTGGTGCCGGTGACGTTGTTGCCGATGACTTGGGTGGCGGTCAGCGCCACTGTGGTGCCTACGGCGGCGGCGATCCCGCCGGCGAGGACGCGCGCGTGGTTGCCGGTGATGGTGCCGGCGTTGAAGGTCGCCCTGCCACCTCCACCGAACGGACTGACGAACACGGCGCCGCCGGCACTTGCCGTGTTGTCGCTGAGCCTGCTGGCGGTCGCCGTCACCGTGCCGTTGTCGTTGTCGATGGCCCCGCCGAAGCTGTCGGCGGTGTTGCCGGTGAGGGTGGTGCTGGTCAGCGCCAGCATGGGACCGCTGCCACTGAGCCAGATGGCGCCGCCACGTCCGTTTCCAAGGCCACCCGACGCGTGCCCATTACTGAGGCTCAGAGTGTTGAGCCGGAGGTTTCCATTGGGGCCGTCGACTTCGAAAAAACGAAAATTGGCGGCGGTCGCGGCCCGGGTAATGGTGTCGCCGGCTCCGTTGATCGTGACGGTGTTCGTGATGACGGGCAGTCCGTTGTCGTCATTGGGTGGTACGGCGTCGGTGAGGATGTAGGTACAACCGGGCCTGAGATCGACCGTGCCTCCCACAGTGGCGACGGCACCGATCGCGGCTTGCAGGTCGCTCTCGCTACAGCTGGTCACGGTCACGCTCAGCGCCCGGGTGTCGGCACCGTCGGAGTGGACGGGGAACAGCGGGGTGGTGGGCGCCGCGGCCGACGACGACACGCCGAGCAGGTCCAGACCCGGCTCGGCAGCTTGTGCGGTGGCGGGCAGCGTTGCTGCGCCAAAAGCGCCAAGTGCGAGCGCGACAGGGATCAGGGCGACACGAGAGATGCCCAGACGCATCTGAAACTCCTTTTCGAAGATCACAAGAGTGTCGTTGTGGTGACTGATGACCAAATGTGATGCTCCATGTTCGGAAAATCGGCTGGAAGGCACGTAGCCGACGATGATCACCAATTCAGCCGAGTGATCTTCGCCCGAACAGCAAGCCTGACGCGCGCGTGCGTGTCAGCGGGCCGAAGCCCCTCCGTTCGCGCCACGATTTGGTGACGGTTCACTCAGAGGCGTCGGGCGCGGCACGTCAGAGTAATTACGCCGTCGTTCTCGTCGGTGCCGGGTGATCCGCCCTGTTGTCCCGGTCGATGATGAACGTGCCCTTGGAACGCAAAGTGAGGACGAGTCCTCGCTGCGCGGGACCGGTCCGGCACAAACGTGAGTTGCCTTTATCCGGCGGCGCCGGCGTTTTCCAGCAGAAGCAACGCGGTGTCCAGTGCCTGCGACAACTTCTCGACCGACCGCGACGCCTGCATGAGCACGAAACCGCCTTGTACCAGTGCGAGGATCGAACGCGCGAGAGCGGGCACGTCGGTGGTGGCTGTCAGGTTGCCGTCGCGGCGCATGGTTTCGAGTCCGCGTTCGAAGTGAGCGAGCCAGGTGTCGAACCCAGCGCTGATCAGTCGTGCCGCTTCCGGATCGCTCTCGGCCATCTGGGCGGCGAGCGAACCCAGCGGGCAGCCGCCGACGGCACCGCGCGCCGAATACACCGCCAGCAGGCGAGAGCGCCATGCCTGCCAGGATTCCCAGGAATCGAGAGCGTCGAGTTCGGGACGCTGGTCGTCCAGTGCCCGGCGGGTCTGACGCTCCACCACGGCCCGCAGCAGTTCGGTCCGGCCGTCGGGAAAGTAATGGAAGACCTGCCCGTGACTGGTCGAGGTCGCCGCCCGCACGTCGTTGATCCCGACCGAGGCGAGACCGCGCTCGTAGATCAGCGCTGCCGCCGCGTCGATGATGCGGGACCGGGTGGCAGCCCCCTTCGCCGTCCATGCCTCAGCCACGACCGCCCTCGCCGCCTTCCTCCGCCGACTTCGAATTTTGGTGTTGCCTCTCCAGAACATACACCCTATGGTTCTGGAGAGAATGGTCCAAAAACACGGAAGGCACTTCTGATGCCCAAGATCGACGTCCACACTCACTTCCTGCCTGAGCCCTATGTCGAGACCCTGGTCAGGCACGACATCAACTGGACGGGCGGCGTCGATCTGGCCGCCTGGACACCGAAAGCCCACCTGCGGTTCATGGACGAGTGGGGTATCGACGTCGGGGTGCTCTCCTGCCTCGCCGAGACCGGGGTCTACTTCGGCGACCAGCGAGAAGCCAACGAACTGGCGAGGAACGTCAACGACATCGGCGCCGACGTGGTCCGCCGGCATCCGAGCCGGTTCGGCGTGTTCGGCGCGCTCCCGCTGCCCGGCGTCGACGACGCGTTGGCCGAAATCGACCACATTTACGACGACCTCGGCCTTGACGGTGTGTACGTCGTTTCGCAGGTCGACGGAACGTACGTGGGAGATTCTCGTTGGGACCCGGTGTACGACGCGCTCGACAAGCGGGCCGCCACCGTCCTCCTGCATCCGGTGGAGCCCAAGGAGACACCGGATCTTCCTTGGCAGCACTGGATCGGCGAGTACGTGTTCGACACCACGCGCGTCTTCATGACCCTGGTGTTCAACGGGATCCTGGACCGCTACCCGAACATCAACTGGATCCTGTCGCACGGCGGCGGCGCGGTCCCCTACCTCGGTCACCGGATGGCCGCGGCACCCCGGGTCGTGGCCGCCTACCGCGAACTGGTGCGGCGTCCGATTTCGGAGTACCTGCGAGCCGTGTACTACGACGTGGCGGTCGCCGACTCCCAGGTCCAGGTCAACACCATGGTCGACGCGGTCGGCACGGACAGGATGCTGTTCGGCACCGACTGGATTTACGCCGACGGGTTGTTCGACCGCACGGAGATCGGCGAGCACGACCTGACGCACCTACTCGGCGCCGGCCTCGGTGCTCGCGTTGCCGGTACCAACGCGCTTCGTATCCTCCCCGGCGTCGCCGAGCGCCTGGAAGCCGACGCCGGCTGAGCGCAAAGACGATGGTGCTTGCCGGTTCCCGAAGGGGCTCATTCGGGAACCGGCGAAGCGCTACGCCACTACACCTCGTCGCGAGGGATGCCCTCTTCCCCGTTCCCGGTGGTGAGGAGACGGGTGAGGTAATCAAGATCCTGCTGAAGCAGCGCGACGGCTCCGAGTGGAGTAGGCGCCTCGGGAGTTCGCCCGACCTCCCGAGCGACCATCGCCACCGCGTTCTCCGCGATCTGCTCGGCCACCGGTTCCGCCGGGTGCGAAGGAGACGGGTGGAACCACCAGGCGACCCAGTTGCACATGCCGATGATCGACAGTGCCGTGACGCGAGCATCGACGGGGCGAAAACGGCCGGCCTTGATCCCCTCCTCGATGACGGCCGTGACCTCCTTCAGAACGGCTCGACGGCCGCGAAGGTGCTTTTCCGCGATCTTGGGGGGAAGCGCCTGATCGCTGCGGTCGAGCGTGCGGAACTGCGCCGGCTGCTCGGCGCGACGGAGGACGAGGGTGCGCACCAGCAGGCGCAGTTTCCCCGTCGAGTCGAGGTCGGTGCGCCGCCGGATCTCCCGCAGTGAGTCCGCCGCGCTCTGCGTCGTCGCCTCGACCATCGCGACGAGAAGATCTTCCTTGCTCTTGACATAGTTGTAGAGGTTGGGACGGCTCAATCCGACCGCGTCGGCTATGTCCTGCAAGGTCGTTCCGTCGTATCCGCGTTGGGCGAACAGGCGCATCGCCTGCTCGATGATCTCGCTCATGAGCAACTTGCGCCGGGGCGCTCCGCTCCGGCGGGGCGCCGATGCCTCACCGGACCGCCCCTTCGCCTCGTAGCTCTCTGCGGTCACCATGTCCCCTCGTTCGGCGGCTCGGCACTTGATCGGATCATCCTAGCCGCGAACAGCGGATCCCCGCGCCGCGCATTCGCACGCGAAGGCCAGCTGCCGCAGGTGCAATGCGCGAGAAAGCCGATGATGGTCGAGGTTGTGACCGGCGCCCGCCTGCAGCCTGGCGTCCACCCACGCCGCGGACGTGAAGTACCCGGCGAACGCCGCCAGGCGGCTCTCGTCCACAACCCACAGACCGTCGTACTGGGCAAGTGTGTATTGCACGGGGACGACGATGTCGGCGGCGAGTTCCGCGACGCCCTCCGGCCAGCCCCCAACGATTTCGAGCATCTCCTCGACCGGTATGGGCTCCGCCGACGCCTTCGCCAAGTCCACAACGCCGGCGTCGAACGTATCCTCCGGGCCGTACAGCAAAGCGCGGCGCTGTTCGGACGGCAGTTCCACTGGCCCGCCCTGGGGGAGGGCGCGCCAGGCATCGACAACGTGCGCGGGAGACCGGTCACCCACGCCGTGGAGCGAAATCCCCAGGAGCGGCCAACGCGGTTCGCGCGCGGCGATGTGCACCGCGATGGCCGAGCCGATGGAGTGGGAAAGCAGGACCACACCCGGGTGCCCCGCACCCAGTTCGGTCCACAGTGCACCGATCGCGGCATCCAGGAACTCGGCACTGCCGCTGAACGACACCTCTCCACCGGCGAGCGCGTCGCTTTCACCGTAACCGGGCCGGTCGAGCGAGATCACGCGAAACCCTGCCGCCTCACCGAGGTCGAGCAGGGAATGACCGGGTACGTCGAAATAGCGGGAGTTGAGTCCCCCACCGTGGAGGGCCACGATCAGCGGCGATCCGGCGCCACCACCCGTAGTCGTGATGCCGGAGATCCTCCGCCCGTGGACCGGGTAACCGACCCGCGCCTTGGTCATGTGTTCCGCTCCCAGCAAGCAGATTGACAGCAACGTCGTGATACTGACGTCAGTGTAACCATCCGTCAAGTTGTCGATACTTGCCCGTCAGAATCTTGACGTTCATGACAGCGGCTTCTACGCTCGCTGTCATCAGGAGCCGTCGCGAAAGGAGTACGCGGATGTCATCCCCGGAGCGAGAGCCGCTTGCGCACACGGTGCGGGGCGTCGACCACGCAGCGTTCCCGACCTTCGACCCGAAGGGCACCATCACCTTCTACCGAGACGTCCTCGGCTTCCCGGTCGTGCACGCGACCTGCGCGCTCGGGTGGGGTCCCGGGGAGCACCCGGACTTCATCCACTTCTTCTTCGACATCGGCAACGGCGACCGGCTGGCCTTCTTCTACTACTTCGGAGTCGAGCCCTACCGCGATGAGGGCGTTCCCGACCTGCTTCGCCGCGCCCGGCACCTGGCGATCCATGTGGACAGCCAGGAGGATCTGCTGGAGTACCGCCGCCGGCTGGACGCCAGCGACCGGCCGTGCGAGCTGCAGGTCCGGCACGAGACGGTCGAGTCGATCTATGTCACCGACCCCAACGGGTACCTGATCGAGATCACCCGCCCGCTGCGGGCGATCACCCCCGAGGACGACATCGACGCCAACCTCAGCGTCGACGCGCTCATGGAGGTGGCGGATGAGCCAGAGCCATCCCTGGAGAAGTTCTTCGCGCGCAAGGCAAAGCTCATCGCCGAACGCTACGAAGGCGAACCAGAGCTGGTGACGTTCGCATGACGCTCCTCGCGCCAACTCGCGGCTCGCAAAGTGACCACAGAGCGCGCCCTTTCTTTCCGCTCTCGGGGCGGCAGGGCGCCCATCCTCCCGACGTGATGTACGCAGGGAAGGAGCGCCCTGTCGACACGATCGCGGGGGCGCGCGAGGCCGCGGAGGGAACAGCGTGACGACCTTGTTCGTCCTTGATGTCGAGGACTTCCGTCCGCTGGCCGAGGTGGCGAGCAAGGACCCGGACGTGACCGTGCGGCGGCGCGGACCCTACCTCGAGGTCGCCGCGCCCGGCTCGATCCGGATCGAACGCAACGCCACCGGTTGCCGCAACGCCGTCTGGTACAGCTCGGTCGCCGCTGTCGAAGCCGGCAGGGTAAGCCGGTGGGATTCCTCGGAGCTGGTGGTCGAGCCCACCGGAGCCGGGGAATGAGCACCTTGGCGGTGGACCGGCTCGGAGCGGGCCGGGACGTCGACACGGTCGAGGCGCCGCCCGGCGTCACCGTGAGCGCGCACCAGCTCACCACCTTCGACGGCGCCAAGGTCGAGGGAGTGCTCTATGCCCTCGACGGCGCGACGACGGTGGTCACCATCATGCACCCGCGCCAGTCGATGACGCACCATCCGATGATCCCGCTGTTCCTGCGAAGCGGCGTCTCGGTCTGGACGCAGGGCTCCCGCTCGCCGAACAACGACATCGCCCTGGTTCACGAACAGGCGGTGCTGGACGCGGCGGCGGGGCATGTGTTCCTCAGGGACGCCGGGTTCGAGGCGGTGCTGACCTTCGGCCATTCCGGCGGGGGGACCCTGTCTGCTTTCTATATCGAGCAAGCGTCCTTGGAGCCGGAACTGCGGCTGGACGTGACGCCGGCGGGCAGGCCGATCGCGCTGGCGGGCGCGCGGATGCCCGTCCCGGACGGCGCGATCTTCCTCGCGCCGCACCCGGGTCAGGGCCAGGTGCTGCTGCACTGCATCGACCCGTCCGTCACCGACGAGTCCGACCCGATGTCGGTCGATCCGGCACTGGACATGTATTCGCCGGGGAACGGATTCGCCGAGCCCCCCGAGCAAAGCCGTTACCGCGCGGACTTCCTCCGCGCCTACCGTGCCGCGCAGAAGGATCGGATCGCCCGGATCGACGGCCGTGCCGTCGAACTGGCCGCCGAGGCCTCACAGGCCCGCACCCGGTTCGCCCGCACCAAGGATCCCGCCGACCGGCGGAGGAGCCTTGCCCCGCGGATCCTCACCACCTACCGCACCGACGCCGACCCCTGCTACGTCGACCTGTCGATCGACCCGAACGACCGGCACTACGGCTCGTTGTTCGGCCGCCGGCCGGATCTGATCAACTACGGTCTGGTGGGTTTCGGCAGGCTCACCACTCCCGACGCGTGGTTGTCGACCTGGTCGGCGAACCACACCAACGCGGATTTCGTGCGGTGCGCGGCCGGAGTGCGACTCCCGGCCCTCTACCTCGAGTTCAGCGGCGATCAAGCCGTTCTCCCCACCGCCAGTGCCCGGATGTTCGCGGCGTTGGCCGGTGCGGACAAGATCCGTCACGTGGTGCGGGGCCAGCACTTCGGACAGTCCATTGTGGACGGCGAACCCACGGGATACGCCGCCGCCGCCGTCCACATCGACCGCTGGCTGGCCGACCGTTTCGCCACCGCACCACCACAGAGAACGAGGTGAAGGAAGTGGGCTCCATCGGAGTCGTCTACGACAGCGGCTACGGCCATACCGCCGCCCAGGCCAGGGCGGTGGGAGAAGGCGCGGCTTCGCTGCCGGACATCGATGTCGCGCTGTATTTCGCCGAGGATGTCGCCGCCGATCCGCGACAGCTCGACCATTGTGACGCGCTGATCTTCGGGACCCCGACCTACATGGGCAGCGGTTCGGCGGTGTTCAAGACGTTCATGGAGGCAAGCTCGAAGATCTGGCTGGAACAGGGCTGGAAGGGCAAGCTGGCCGCGGGTTTCACCAACTCCAGTGGCCATTCCGGGGACAAGCTCAACACCCTCACCCAGCTTTGGCTCTTCGCCATGCAGCACGGAATGGTCTGGGTCGGACTCGGCCTGCTGGACGGCAACGGGCGCAGTACGGGGTCCGACGCCGAACTGAACCGGCTCGGCGCCTACGCCGGTGCGATGGCGCAGTCCAATTCGGACCAGGGCCTGGAAGGCATGCGGGACAGCGACTTGCGAACGGCATGGGTGCTGGGCGAACGCGTCGCGCGCCTCGTCGCTTCGTGGCAGGGAGGTGGACAGTGACATCGGGAAAGCCGATGAAGATCCTGGTGGCCGGGGGCGGGCCCGCGGGCCTCTTCTTCTCCATCATCGCCAAACGAGCCGTACCGGCCGCCGCGATCCACGTCAGGGAGCGGAACCCGCAAGGGGTCACCTATGGCTGGGGCGTGGCGTTCAGCGAGAGCGCGGCCGATGCGCTCCGGCCGGCCGCCCCGGATGTGATCGGCGCGCTCACCGCCAACACCCGCCACGATCGGATGGTCATCAGCCTCGACGGCGTCGGCGTGCCGGTCCAGGTCGGGGGCAGCCACCTCAACGCCCGCTGGTCACTGCTGGCGACGCTGGAGAAGTTCGCCCTGGAGGCCGGGGTCGTCATCGAGCACGAGTGCGAAGCGACCGTGACCGACAGCGACTTGGCCGACTGGGATCTCGTGATCGGTGCCGACGGCGTCAACAGCCTGACCCGCGAGCGCTTCGCCGAGCGTTTCCGGCCGAGCGTCGAACTCGGTGGCAACTGGATGGCCTGGTACGGCACGCCGAAGCCCTACCCGCCGTCGATCATCCTCCAGAACAGCGAGCACGGTGTCCTCATGGTCCATGCCTCCGGGTTCTCGGCCGGGATGAGCAACTTCACGGTGGAGGTCGGCCAGGAGACGTTCGACCGGCTCGGCTTCGCCGACATGACCGAGGACGAGTCACGAGAGCTGTGCGAGCGGCTCTTCGCCGACTCGCTGGAGGGCGCACCGCTGCGGAGTAACCACTCTCCGTGGTTTCAGACGAAGTTCGTCAGTTGCGCCCGCTGGACACACCGCAACCTCGTGCTGATCGGGGACGCCCTGCACACCGTCCACCCGTCGATCGGCTCCGGCACCCGGTTCGCGATGCGGGACGCCGTGTATCTCACGCAAGCTCTGAGCGGCGCGGGGTGGGACGTGGAAGTGGGGTTGAAGGAGTTCGAACGCGTGCGCAAGCCCGTCGCGGACGCCTTCCAGGCCGCCGCGAAGCGGAGCATCGCCTGGTACGAGGGGCTCCCGTCGCGCACCATCACCCACCCGACGAAGTTCGCGCTCGAGTATCTGATGCGCACCGGCCGGGTCTCCTACCGTGACTTCCGGCGGGAGAACCGCGAGGTCGTCCTCGGCTACGAGCGCGACCTACGGTGACCATGCCGCCGCTGATGAGGAGAAACACGCGATGACGCTTGCTTCTGAGACTTCGGAGAACCCGGAGAAGCTCGTCCTCTACCCGCCCGAGGACGAGGCTCGCTACGTCCGCGACGGGCTGTGGGAACCGGCCACCATCGCCGAGCACCTGCACGCCATCGCGCGGGAACACGGCGATCGGGACGCACTGGTCTGCGGTGAGACCCGGCTGAGCTTCGCGGAACTGGACCGCATCACCGACCGGCGTGCCGCGGGCCTTCACCGGCTCGGGCTGAAGCCGGGCGGATCGGTCCTGCTGCAGGTACACAACACCGTCAACACGGTGATCGCCTGGTACGCCCTGCTCAAAGCCGGCCTCGTGCCCGTGTGCACGCTTCCGTTGCACCGTGGCCACGAGATCGGCGAGATCGCGCGACAGACCCGTCCGGTCGCCCACCTCGTCGCGGCCCGCGATCCCCGCTTCGACCTCGTCGCCTTCGCTTTCGAACAGGCCGCGGGCGTGGAGCGCACGGTCCTGGTCTCCGACGGCCCGGCCGACGACCCCCGAGCCGTCGAACTCGACCGGCTCGGGGACGACATCGACGGTGCCGAGGCCCGCGGGATCGTCGAGGGCATCCAGGGCGCACTCGGCATGCAGTCGCTCGCGGTGTTCCAGCTCTCCGGTGGCACCACCGGGGTGCCCAAGGTGATCCCGTGCCTGCAGGCGCCTTACTGGCACTACGGTGCGAGCCTCGCCCGCGCGATGGGCTGGGGTCCCGGGGACCGCGTCGCGTTCCTGATGCCGATCGTGCACAACGCGGGCATCATCATCGGCCTGCAGGGCCCGCACAGCGTCGGAGCCACCCTCGTGCTCGGAGTTCCCGACGCCTCCGCCGCGCTCGACCTCATCGTCCGGAACGGGGCGACCGACGCCCTGCTCGGTCCGTTCGTCTTCGATCTCGCCCTGGACCCGGGCCTGGCCGCCGCGACCACGCTGCGGCGGGTGCTGTTCAGCGGTAAGAAGGTACCCCGCCGGTGCATGGCCGCGCTGGACGCGCTCGGGATCTGGGGCGGGCAGATCTTCGGGATGAGCGAGGGACTCTGCCTCACCACCCCGCTCGACTTCCCCCTCGAGGCCCGCGCGGCGAGCGTGGGGGTGCCGATTTCGCCCGCGGACGAAATCCGGCTGTACGAACCGGGAACCGAGCAGGAGGTGCCACCGGGTGAGGTGGGCGAACTCTGCGCCAGGGGCCCCTACACGCTGCACGGCTACTACGACGCCGCCGAGCACAACCGGCGAGCCTTCACCGCCGACGGCTTCTACCGCACCGGTGACCTGATGGCCGAGCGGACGATCGCCGGTGTCCGGTGCTACACCGTCGAGGGCCGGATCAAGAACATGATCAGCCGCGGCGGCGAGAAGATCAACACTGAGGAGGTCGAACTCCTCCTCGGCTCCCACGACGCGATCGCCGAGGCCGCCCTCGTCGCGATGCCGGACGCGCGGCTGGGTGAGCGGGCGTGTGCCTTCGTGGTGACCCGGAACAACGTGGAGATCGACCTCGCCGAGGTCCGCGCCCACTTCGAACGTCTCGAGGTCGCGAAATACAAGTGGCCGGAGCGGGTCGTCGTACTCCCCGAGATGCCGCGGGTCAGCCAGGTCGGCAAGATCGATCGCCGCCGCCTGCGGGAGATCGCCGAAACGCTCGGGGTCGAGCCGCGGTAGGCGTGCCCGCGAACGGAGGATCGAGATGACGGCTCCGGTACCGCTGCATCGGCATGCCAGGCTGCGGACGACCGACGTGGACGAGGCCGAGGCCGCCGCCGGGCGGGTGATGTCGTCGCACCGGCTTCGCGTGAGGCGGCCCCGGGAGTTCGGAGCCCGGCTCCATGCCGTGGACATCGGCTCGTCGACGATGCTCTACGCCGTCTACCACGGCGAGGCGGAGGTGACGGCGCTCGCGCCCATGGAGTACTACACGCTCCAGCTCATTCTGGGCGGCGCCATGGACATCGTCACCGACGTCGGCAAGCGCCGGGCCGGGCCCGGGCAGGCATGCGTCGTTTCGCCCGGCGAACGGTTGCGGCTGCGTTTCGCGCCCGGCACCGTGCAGGTCGCCGCGAAGCTGCCCCGGGACGTGGTCGAACGGGCATACTCCGGGCTCGGCGCCGAACCCTCCGGTGATCCGGTTTTCGAACTGGAGGTACCCGAGCACTCACCGTGGCCGGGCCTGCTGCGGCTCGCGGTGACCACGGTGGACCGATTCGACACGGGAATCCTGCCGCCGGGCGTGGGTTTCGAACTGGAACGCATGCTGGCCACGGCGCTCCTGCTCGCTCAACCCCATGACCACGTCCGGACGATGTTCCGGAGCGGCGGCGCGCGCGGGTACCGCGCCGCGGGTATCGCCGCCGAGGCGCTCACGGCGGACCCCACGACCCCGGCGACAGCCAAGGAACTCGCGCGCCTGGCCGGGGTGAGCGCGCGGACGTTGCAGGAAGGCTTCCGTTCGCGATTCGGCACGACCGTGACGGGCTACCAACGTGATCTGCGACTGGAGCGCGCTCACCGGATGCTGTCCGCGGCGAACACGACCTCCTCCGTCGCCGATGTCGCCCTGGCGTGCGGGTTCCTCCACTTCGGCCGGTTCGCCCGCGACTACCGGCTGCGTTACGGCGTCACGCCGTCGACCACCCTGCACACCTCGCGCATGGCGGACAGTGCCGCGCGAAACGGATAGACCCTTCGAGCCCTTCGTCACCACACTTGACCCATCGTCGGCGCAGACGAAGGAGCCCTTATGAGCAACGAAAAAACCGCCCTCGACCACCTCGACGGGAAACTGTCCACAAAGGAGGTACGGCGGGCGCATGCGGAAATGCGCGAAACGTGTCCCGTCGTGCACAGCGACCGGCACGGTGGGTTCGACTTCCTGACCCGCTACGACCACGTCCGCGCCGCGCTGAACGAAACGGGGTCGTTCTCCTCGGCCGACGGGGTGCACATCCCGGCCAGCGGGTTGCTGCCACCGGTGCCCGCTCTGGAGTTCGACGAGCCCGAACACAGCGAGTGGCGCAGGGTCCTCGACGGCCCGCTGACCCCCCGTGCCGTGCGAGCGTTCGAACCGGTCATCACCGAGGTCGTGGACCTCCTGATCGGCGAATTCGCCATCGACGGCAAGGCCGACCTGGTCGACCGGCTCACCGAACCGCTGCCGGCGATCGTGATCGGGCGGATGATCGGCCTCGACCAGGCCGAGGCGGTACGCGCCCGTGGCATCGCGGCGGCCTTGTTCGCCGCCATGGGTTCCGGCGAGTTCCCGGCACGGTTCGCCGAGTTCTCCGACCACACCCAGCGCTGGCTGGCCGACCGCCGGGAGAACCCTCGCGACGACATGCTCACCGCGCTGGCAAGCGGCGTCGTGGCAGGCAAGGAAATCGACGAGGCCGGCGCCACCGGGCTGCTTCTGGCCTACATCGTCGGTGGGCACCACTCGACGGGATCCGCACTCGGCGGGCTCATCCGGCACGTGCTGACCGTGCCCGGCCTGAAAGACGACCTCCTCGCCGACCGGCGTGGACTCCCCCGCGTGATCGAGGAGAGCCTGCGCTTGACCACCCCGCTGCAACTGTTCGCGCGCACGCTCCGGTGCCCCGTTCAGGTCGGCGACCAGGAACTCGCCGAGGGCGGCCGAGTCCTGCTCGACCTCGCCGCCGCCAACCGGGATCCGCGGGAATTCAGCGACCCGGAGGAGTTCGATCGAGGCCGAAGCCGCAACCGGCACCTCAGTTTCGGTGCGGGCCCCCATGTTTGCCAGGGCCAGCACCTCGCCCGCGCCGAGCTCCGGATCGCCCTCGGCCGTCTCCTCGACCGGCTGCCGGACCTTCGTCTCGACGGGGAACCGGTGGAGAGTGGTCTGGTCGGTGGATCGCTGATGACCCACTTCGCTCTGCCGGTGGCCTTCACGCCGGAAGTCGCGGCGTGAACGGCTTCACGGACCTCCAGCTCACCGTCGGCAGACGCCGGACGGTCGCGCTCGACGTGGTCGAACTGGAGCTGCGCCGCGTCGACGGCGGCAACCTGCCGGAATGGCAACCCGGCGCTCACCTCGACGTCGTGGCCGGAGCCGGAATCGTCCGCCAGTACTCGCTGTGCGGTGACCCCGGCGATCGCACGAATTACCGCATCGCCGTGCTGCGCCAGCCCGACGGCCGCGGTGGGTCGATGTGGCTGCACGAGCGGCTGCACACGGGTGACCGGGTCACGGTCAGCAGCCCCCGGAACCACTTTCCACTGGAACCCGGTCCCCGCTACCTGTTCCTGGCGGGCGGGATCGGGATCACGCCGCTTCTGCCGATGATCCGCAGGGTTGCCCGCGGCGGCGCCGACTGGTCGTTGCATTACGGCGGGCGGACCCGGGCTTCCATGGCCTACACCGAGGAACTGCGGGCCGTCGACGCGAGCAGGGTGGTGCTGATCCCGTTCGACGAATTCGGCCTGATCGACCTCGATTCGGTGCTCAGCGGTGTGGCCCCGGATACTTTCGTCTACTGCTGCGGACCCGAGCCGTTGATCGCCGCGGCCGAGGCGGAGTGCGCACGTCGCGGAATGCGCCTGCGCACAGAACGGTTCTCGCCGAAGGAAATCGGATCATCCACTGTGGACTCGCCGTTCACGATCCGGATCGCCTCGACCGGTATGGAGCTGACGGTGCCCGCCGGCCGATCCATTGTGGACACTCTGACCGAGGCAGGCGTGGACGTGCTCACCTCCTGTGAGGAAGGCACCTGCGGCACCTGCGAAACGGCTGTCCTCGACGGCCGTCCGGACCACCGCGACTCGGTGCTGACCGAGGAAGAACAGGCGGCAGGCGACCGGATCCTGCCGTGCGTCTCCCGGTCTCTCACGCCCCGGCTCGTACTCGATCTCTGACCAGCCCGCCGGCCCCGGCGAGGCGTAGCCATCACATCACGGAGGACAACGATGTCCCGAACCCCATCCGCAGGCACGCCTGCCCGCCCCTGGCGGGTCGGCGTCGCCGGGCTCATCGGCACCACCATCGAGTGGTACGACTTTTTCGTCTACGCCCTCGCCGCGACGCCCGTCTTCGCGCCGCAGTTCTTTCCCAGTACCTCCCCTTTGGCGAGCAACCTCGCCGCACTCTCGACCTTCGCCATCGGTTTCGTCGCCCGGCCGATCGGGGGCGCGCTCATCGGTCACTTCGGGGACCGGGTCGGGCGGAAGCGCATGCTTGTGCTGTCCCTTCTCGTCATGGGCGTCGGTACCGCCCTCATCGGACTGCTGCCGACCTATGCCACGATCGGCGTCGCGGCCCCGATCGTGCTCGTAGTGGTGCGCATCGCCCAGGGACTCGCCGTCGGCGGCGAATGGGGTGGCGCGACCCTGCTCGCCCTCGAGCACGCCCGCTCCCGCGGCCAGCGCACCCTGCTCAGTTCGTTGCCACAGGTCGGGCTGCCGCTCGGCGTCGTCCTGTCCAGCCTGGTTTTCCTGCTGGTCCGAATCGGATCCGGAGACAACGGCTTCGCCGACTGGGCATGGCGCATTCCCTTCCTGGCCAGTGCCGCCCTGGTCGTCGTCGGCCTGGTGATCAGGCTCAAGCTGGAGGAAAGCCCCGAGTTCGAACGTGTCCGCCGCGGGCACACCGTGCGCCGGGCACCGATCATCGATGTGCTCCGCGCCCCGCGGATCTGGGTGCCGGCCTCCGGCATCACGATCGGTAGCTCGACTTTGGGAAATCTCGTGCTCGCGTTCGTCCTGAGCTACGCGGCCCGGGCGAAGTTGTTCAGCGCGTCGACGATGCTCACGGTCACGATCGTGGCCGCGCTCTTCTGGTGCGTAGCCCTTCCCCTCGGTGCTCTGCTCGCCGGCCGCGTCGGCCGCAAGCGCGTCCTCATCGCCGGCACCGTGGGCACGATCGTCTGGGCGTACCCGTACTTCACGTTGGTCGAGTCCGGGTCCCAGGCCGGGCTGTTCGTCGGGACCATCGTGGCCGCGCTGTGCATCGCGGTGGCCACCGGGCCGTATGGCGCCTACCTCAGCGAAGCGTTCCCCGCCGAGATCCGGTACAGCGGCGCATCTGTCGCGTATGGAATCGGCGGCGTGCTCGGCGGTGCGGTCGCGCCCCTCATCGCTACTCTTCTCGTCGCCTCGACCGGAGGACTCGTCGCTGTCGCGGGCTACGTCGCCCTCGCTTCGGTCGTCAGCCTCATCGCCGTACTGACCCTCCGCAGCCCGCACTCGACCACGCTGCCCACTCAGGAACCCATCGGTCCGCTGACCGAGCCGGTCCAGGACGGCACCGCGGCGTAGCCGATTCCGGCGCGGAAACGGCTGCGGCAGCGCGGATGGAAAACGGGTGAATTACCGGACGCGCGGCGCCGACCAGAAAGAACGTGAAACATCCGAGTCGTGTCGTCGATATAACGGGGGAACCTGAGGGAAGGCAGGTACCACCCATGCCCGACGACCAGACCCGAACCGGGTCCGCGCCCCGCATCATGAGCACACGAGCACCCGCGATGGCCTGGACTACGCAGGATGTGAACACCGACAGGATCTATTGGTCGCCCGGCACATCGGCCCCCGGAGGTGAGCCTCATTGGGGAGAACCGTCCGCGTTGCTCGCGGACGACCCGGCGTTCAGCACCACCACACCATCCCTCTGTGGCAACCAGTCTCCCGAACTGATGGCATGGAAGGGCAGTGGCGACAACAACATCTGGTACTCCCAGTGGGACTCCGCCAAGAACACCTGGGGGCCGCAGATCAAGAGATTCAAAGACCAGACCCAGAACTTCCCGACTCTGGTCCGCTATCGTGATCGCACCTTCATGTTCTGGCAGAACTCCCTGGACACCGGCCAGGAATCCGAACGCGACTCGATCTTTTGGGCCGAGTTCGCCAACGGAGCATGGTTCCACCCGGGGAGGCCCGATCTTCAAATCTGGGAAAATCTCGATTTCACAACGGACGGTGTGGCAGCGGCGTGGAACACGCATACGGATTCTCTCTACATCGTGTATCGCGGGTACGACGGCCGGCTGTGGCTGAGGGAGTTCGATGACGGGGCCGGTTGGGACGAGAATGGTCCTCGCCCCATTGGTGGCGCGAAGACCAGCGCGCCACCTGCCCTGGCGTGCGACGGGAACGTGATGTTCGCGGCCTGGCGCAACATCGACGACGAGCACATCTCGTGGGCGTGGTCCGTCAGCGGCGGGACAGGCGCCTGGTTCGGGCCTTACACGCTCACCGACCGGCTCACATCGTCCGCCCCGGCCCTGGCGGCCGTGAGCACCGGTGACGTCGTCATGGTCTGGAAGGGCGGAGGCAACGACCCCCGTGTCTGGTGGTCGCGACTCCGGAACAACGAGTGGGGGCCACAGCAAGCCTTTCCCGACCGGTGGGTCCACGCCGACCGTCGCATCTCGCTCTGGGCGCCGACGCTGGGGTGACGCGAACTGGCGGACCTGGCCGGGCGGCGATCCTTTCCACCGATCGGTACTCAGGTGGCGTTCGCGAGTTCTTTCTCCACCATCTCCTCGAAGCGCCCATTTCAGGACCACTTTATTTTCCGACGTTTTTTGTTGATTTTGCGCTTGAACCGATTCACTCTCGCCGTGCCGGGCGGGCCGTCCGCCAACACCTCATGCACCAATCCGGTTCGAGGTTGAATAACCCACAACTTGTGCGCGTTGTCGAAGACCTCGCAGTAACGAATCAGAACCCGGGCATTCCGAGCAGTTTCTTTCCCGTCATAGAATGCGTCATTCGGCGCTTCGACTTCTCTTCCTCTGAGGTCGATCGGCTCTCCGGGTGGAACCACCAGACCCCCACCGTAACCCGAGCTGACCTTGATCGCCTCGTCGCCATCCCATCCCGCCGTACGCCCTGTGTGTGCCAGAAAAACGATCTGATACTCCAGACTCTTGATAGAGAGAGGGAGACTGCCGGGCGGCAGCCATGAACGAACCGGCCGAGAACCAAGCCGGCACGTTCCCCCAGTTAAGCCCCAGATAACCCACTGGACTGCATCCTTTCAGGAAGAGGTGCCCAGTCGGCACCCTCCCGGCCTCGTTCGGCAACGCGGAGCAAGCCGGAGCCCGGCTGATAACCCCTTGCCGTCCGGACGATGCGTGTGCCTGGATGATAGATCGCCTGGAGCCGTAGTCGTCGGTAGACCTGGCCCGACGAGTTGGCGCGGAGGGACGCTGAGGCGGTGGTGTTCGCTCCCGCGCCCTAGCGGACGGCCGCTGGTGGACCGGCAGTGCGGCGTATCCACATTCGATTGAGCCGACGCCGCTGATAGTCCCGCAGGGTGTTCACGGCTTCTTCCCGATTTCGACGAGTACCTGCGATCGCCAGGGCTTTGTGCGGTACTCCTCGGGCAGCACGCCGGGATCGGGGACGCGCCAGTGCGAGGTCCAGCCGGGTCCCTCGACGACCTCGAAATCTCCGAGAAATCCCCTGATCCGCTCGCGCGAGCGGAAGTGCGCCGCGGTAGTGGTGTTGGCGTACGCCTGAACGGTGTCCCGCCACCTGGCGAGGACCCCCTCGTCGCTCTCATCGGGATTCGGAGGTTCTTCGAAGGTGATGTGGGATATCGCCAGCAGCGAGCCGCGCGGGAGGATCTCCCGGTAGAATTCGAGGGCGGCTTCAGGATTGGCCTCGTCCGGGATGAAGTGCAGCAACGCCATCAGCATGAGGCAGACCGGCTGGTCCGGCCGGATGATCCGCTTCGCCATGACCTGATCCCACAACTCCTCCGCTTGGAGGAAGTTGGCGTACACCGCGTGGTGCCGGCCTGGGTCGGCGCTCTGGGAAAGCAGGATTTCCGAGTGGGCGACGGCGATCTGCTCGTTGTCGACGTAGGCGACAACGCACTGACCTGGCGCCACCTCGTCGGCGACCTCGTGCACGTTGCCGTCGGTGGGCAAGCCAGAGCCGATGTCGATGAACTGCGTGATCCCGTGCTCACGGTTGGCGTACTCGACGACCCGTCCCACCGCACCCCGGTTGGACCGGAGGATATGGAGGTAGTCGGGGTTGGCGGCGACCTGTTGCTCCACGAAACGCTTGTCCACGGCGTAGTAGTGCTCCCCACCCAGGGCGTAGCTGTAGACGCGCGCGGGGCTGGGCTTTTCGCCGACATCGAACCGGCCGGTGACCTGGGCCAGTCGTTCCCGCGAGACGGGCTCCGACACAGTGGCTTCCCTTGCTGGACGAGGAACGAACCGGCGCTCCCGCCCCTGCTCGCGGGACCGGACGTTCAATCGATCATGGATCCGCGGCGGAGTCTACCGAGATAACGTGCCGTCTGGTCAAACCCCGCCCGGCTCAGCCCAACGACCACTGCTGGTTGCCGCCGCCGTTGCAGGTCCAGAGTTCGACCGCGGTTCCGTTGGCGGTCTCGGCGCCGGTGACGTCGAGACACAGTCCGGATTGTGCTCCGGTGACGGTGCCGTCGGCGTTGAACGTCCACCGCTGGTTCTCCCCGCCGTTGCAGGGCCAGATCTCCACCTTCGTGCCGGGCGCCGTCCGGTTGTCGTAGGCGTCGAGACAGCGCGTGGAGTCTCCACTGTAGACAGTCAGCTGACCGGACGGGGTGCGCGTCCAGATCTGGTTCGGCCCCGAGTTGCAGGTCCAGATTTCGACCTGGGTCCCCTGCGTTGTGGCGAAGTTCGGCACGTCGAGGCAGGACCCCGCGCCGAGAGCGTGGACCCCGCCCGACGGCGCCGCTCCGGTGGCGCCTCCCGAGACCCGGTACATCACCACGCCGTGCGCCTCCACGGAGGCGCTGATGTCGCCGGTCGTGGAGGAGGTTCCGCCGGACCAGAGGTCGGTCAGGGTGTAGGCGGACGCGCCGGTCTTCCCGATCGCCGCCGCCGTGGTGCTGATCGTCGCGGCCGATCCGGTTTCGTTGAAGAGCACAACCGAGACGTCGCCGTTGGCCAGCGGCTTGGCCAACACATCCAGACCATTGACCGAGGACACCAGGGTCCCCTGCCTGCCAAGGGAATCCTGGTCGACCGCGATCACGTTCCGGTTCGTCAGCACGTTCAGGGTCTCGGCGGAGGCTCCGGCTATGTCGGTACCCGCGAGCAACGGGGCGGCCATTTCCGCCCACAGACTGAACTCGGACCGGTTCTCCGTCGGCGACATGCCGTTGTTGCCGATTTCCAGCATGTCCGGGTCGTTCCAGTGACCCGGACCGGCGTAGGGCGCCAGTCCGGCGTTGCCGTGGAAGGTGGACACCATGCTGGCGAAGCTCGCGCTGATGTCACCGGTGGTGCGCCAGCTGTTGCCGACCGGCGCACCCCAGGTCCAGACCGATTCCTCACCCCAGTTGCACAGGCTGAACAGAATGGGACGACCGGTCGCCGCCAGCGCGTCGCGCATCGCGGTGTACCGGGTCCGCGCGCTGACTCCCTGGTTGTTGCAGTTGTCGTACTTGAGGTAGTCCACGCCCCAGGCGGCGAAGGTGTTCGCGTCCGTGGTCTCGTGTCCCAGGCTTCCGGGATAACCGGCGCAGGTCGCGGTTCCGCCGTCCTCGTAGATACCGAGTTTGAGCCCGAGGGAGTGCACGTAGGCGGCGGTACCGGAGATCCCGTCGGGGAACTTCGCCGGGTCGGGGACCAGCCGCCCCGCCGAGTCCCGCGCCGAGGTCATCCAGCAGTCGTCGATGTTGACGTAGGCATAGCCCGCCGCCTGCATCCCGTTGTCGTGCATGGCCAGCGCGGTCGACTTGATCAACGACTCCGAAACGGCGCAGCCGTAGGCGTTCCAGTCGTTGAAGCCCATCTGCGGGGTCAGGGCCAGACCATTCTCCAGCGCGGCGGCGGGCGGCGCCCCGACCGTGAGGGCCACCACCGGCGCGGCGAGGGTGGCCGCGAGCGCGAGCCTGCCGACGCCGGCCAGGCGTCCGGTGAACCGCGAAAACACCGACATCTGCACCGCGACCTCCGTTGGCCGGATGGAAGGGACGCCATTGAATCCGGAAATCTCCGGGCGGAACGCCGGCGACGGCCGCTACCGTTCGCCCACGATGACCGAGTCAACCTTCCGGTCTCGCGGTTGTCAAGTTTCCAAGCGGTCTCGCTGTGGGCAAGCGCTTACCCGTTGCTCCTGGCGCATTCCACCCGTTTGAGAAACGCCGCTCCAGTGGTCTGGACCGGCAGCCTCACTGCTGCCGCTGATCGCGGAATCCCGCGGTCACTTGTCTTGTCCGATAGTGGTCCAGACAAGACAGGATGTTTGCTCTGGCGCGGCAATCGGCGGTATACCTCCGAGATAGCTCCACGAGGCGACCGCCCAGAACCCCCTGCACCGGGAGGTCCGTGTGAGATCAGTCCTGCTCGCCGTCCTGCTGGCAGCCGCGCTCACCACCGCCGTGCCCGCGCACGCCGCCACCGCACCCCCCGCCGGTGCCGCATCGGACTGTGGGTCTTACTGCGACACCCGTGACCCGGCGCTGCCACCCGCCGCCCAGCACACGCGACCACCGGGCGAGGCGAGCACTGCCCCCGTCACACCGGCCGCGACGATCTGCGACAAGTACTGCGACACCCGCGATCCCGCTCTGGCGGCCGGTGACCGCGTCGCGCAAACGGTCACCGACAACGGCCGGGCCATCAGTCTGCACCTGGACGACGGCGACGACATGGGCTGGGCGGTCACCGATCAGGGCGGCGAGGGCGACGAGGCGTGGCTGGACCGCTCGTTCGACAACGGCCGCACTTGGTCCTCCGGCTCGAAATTGGGCGACACCAAGGTACCCGCCGGCTACGGCGGCTGGCGCACGCTGATGTACAACGTCGACGACTGGAACAACCTCGGGGTCGGCCTGCTGCGCGCCTGTGGCCTGCCCGCCGGAACGTCGGCCATCGCGTGCACGAGTTGGTACCGCACCACCTGGAACGCCGACCGGCCGAGCACCGCCGCCGCGACCGCACTGATGGAGGACTACAACCTGTCCACCAACCTGTTCGACACCACTGGCTGGTGGAACTCCGCGAACGCGCTGACCGCGCTTGTCGACAACGTCCGGGTGGCCGCGATGGGCAGCTACAAGTACGCGATCGATCGCACTTACACCACCAATCGGTCCGCCTGGGCGGGCGACTTCATCAACGACTACAACGACGACACCGCGTGGTGGGGGTTGGCGTGGGTGGACGCCTACGATTTGACCGGCGACACCGACTATCTGAACACGGCGAAGGCCGACGCCGATCACATCAACGGGTACTGGGACAGTACGTGTGGCGGCGGGGTGTGGTGGAGCTCCAGCAAAACCTACAAGAATGCCATCACCAACGCGCTCTACGTGGAGTTGAACGCCGCGCTGCACAACAGAATCTCCGGTGACACGGTGTTCCTGCGACGCGCCGAGGACGGCTGGAGCTGGTTCCGGAACTCGGGCATGATCAACGGCTCGAACCTGGTCAACGACGGGCTGACCGCGGGCTGTGCCAACAACGGTCAAACCCCGTGGAGCTACAACCAGGGTGTGCCGCTGGCCGCACTCACCGAGTTGAACCGCGCCACTGGCGACTCCGGCTACCTCACCCAGGCCCGGACCCTGGCCGACGCCTCCACCACGAACGCGACGCTCAATCCCGGCGGCATCCTCTTCGACAACGGCGGCGGCGGTGATGTCCCGTCATTCAAGGGCGTCTACGTGCGCGGGCTCGCGGTGTTGAACAACCAACTGACCGGCCACCCCTACGCCGGCTACCTTCAGCGCCAGGCCGCTTCCGCCTACGCCCACGACCGCGGCAGTTCCGACAACTACGACCAGCCGTGGGCCGGCCCGTTCACCCAGACCGACGCCGCGCGCCAGCAGTCCGCTCTCGACCTGATGAACGCCGCCGGATAACCGACCGCGGGGTTCCACGGTCACCAGTCTGGATCGTCCACGCCGCCAGGGCGGCCGTGCACGACGCGGCGAAGAGCCGGGAATCTCAGGCCTACGACATTTCTGCCGTGCGCGTCTGGCTGCGCCGACGCGGCATCATCCCGCGCATCGCCCGCAAAGGCATCGAATCCTCCGACAAGCTCGGCACACACCGCTGGGTGATCGAGAGGTCGATCGCCTGGCTGTCCGGGTACCGCCGCCTGACCATCCGCTACGAACGCAAAGCCACCCACTTCCTCGCCTTCCTCACCCTCGGCGCCGCCATCACCTGCTACAAGAAACTCCAGAAACTGGCCACATGAGACACCCTCAGCAACCTGGTGAGGGGCGGCTGTTCCGTCGGACACCGTGCCCGATCCCACCCAGCACGACGTGACCGATCAGGATGCCGCCTACTACACCGACGTCGACAACATGGCGATAAACCTCAACAACAATGGCGTGCTCCCGCACGGCCAGGACGCCGCGAGTTTCTACGCCGGCTCCGGTGAAGCCAGTTTCGTCGGCAGCGACGGAAAAATCCTGCCGTTCCGCGAACTGCGGGGAGATGCGGCCAAATGGCACGCCTTCCCGGACTGGATGCGCGACCAGAACACCGGAGCGACCGCACTCAATCCGTACTTGAGTCAATACGACACCGGCTTCGGCAAACCTCTCACCATGGGTGGCTCCACACCGGTCTGAGGCGTTGCCGGGAATCGCGCGGTGAATATCGATCAGCTCCGGTGGGATGTTCCTCGGCCGACACCGGTGATGAACGGTGCGTCCTGGAGAATCAAGGCGAGGTCGGCGGGTGCTTCCAGCGGGATGAGGTGGCCGCTGCGGGGGATGACACGCAGGTCCGCGCAGTCCAGATAAGGCAGGAGGTTGTCGCGGAGCACCTCGGCTGGCTCGACCTGGTCGTGTTCACCGGCGATGACCAGGACGGGGACCTCGATGTCGCGAGCCTCGCGGGTGATGTCCTGGGCGATCCCGTGCAGCGGCCACTCGGCGCGGGCCCCGGGAGCGCCTGCGCGGGAGTCGGCCACGACCTGGGCCTTGACATCGTCGCTCAGCGGTGTAGCGGTGAGGATGGCGTCGCGGGCCGCGGCCGTGGACTCGTCGGAGTCGTAGGCGTGCGACAAGGCATCCTGGTATTCGGGGGCGACGACGCTCGCGGGTTTGGCCGGTCCGGGCCCGACGAGGACGAGCCCGACGAGTCCGGCGGGGCGCGCGGCGGCCACGAGCTGGGCCACCTTGCCGCCCATCGAGTGCCCGACCAGGACGTAGTCGGTCACCCCGGCGTCGGCGATGACCTCGCGCGTGTCACATGCGAGCTGCTCCAGGGTGTACGGGCCGGGCAACTCGCGGGAGCGTCCCCAGCCGCGGGCGTCGATGCTCAGCGTGCCGCGTCCCGGAAGCCGGTCGATCACCGGTTGCCAGGTGCGCGCTGTCCCTCCCCAATAGTGAAGAAAGACCAGTGCCGGGCCGTCCCCGGCTCGATGGTCATAGGCCGGCAGGTGGGACGAGATGGCGAAGGTCATGAGAATTCCCTGTCGTAGTGGCTCCAACGATGCCTCAAGTCCATCGCGCCGGGCCGTCGGGCGCATCGTCACGGCCGGACGGGGCATGGTGAAAAATGGACACATGACCGCGATTCGGCAACTCACCTATCAGCCTCCGAGGGAGCGTCCCGCGCCGGTGGAGACGATGTCCTTCGCGATGTTGCGGCGGCTCAACGACGGCTTGACCCAGCGCGGTGATTTCCACGTGCTCGCGGTGGTCCGCCGCGGCCGCGGACGGGTCTCGATCGACTTTTCCGGGCACCGTCTGGCGGAGAGAAGCCTGGTGTGGATCCGGCCCGGCGTGGTGCACCGCTGGGAGGACATCGGTGACCTGGCCGGCGATCTGGTCCTGTTCGTGCCGACCGCGCCGATCACGCCCGGCAGCCGCGACCTGGCCGCCGACCCGGACATCTCGGCATGCTGGGCTGCCACGGACACGCAGTGGCCGTTGATCACGACCGCGCTCGGGCATCTTCGTCTCGAGGCCGGCGCCGCGCAGGACACCCGAACCGGAGAACTCCTCGGCCTTCTCCTGTCCGCGCTGCTGCTACGCCTGAGCCCGCTCACCGGCACCGGCCGGACCGGGAACGACATCTTTCGCCGGTTCCGCAACGCCGTGGAGGAGGACTTCCGCGTTCATCACGATGTCGCCTACTACGGACGCCGACTCGGATACTCCCCACGGACGCTGTCGCGTAGTGTCCACGCGGCGACCGGTCGGAGCACCAAGGCCTACCTCTGCGAGCGGCTCGTTCTGGAGGCCAAAAGGCTGCTGGCACACGATCGCCTGACCCCGGCCCGTTGCGGACAACGGCTGGGCTTCCCCGACGCCTCGAACTTCTCCGCCTTCTTCCTCCGCGAAGTCGGCCTCCGTCCTGGGGCGTGGCAAACGGAAAACGTCGCCGGCCGTCCTTAGCGTCCGGGATGACCTCTTTACTTCGCGGTCCACAGGAGCCGCACCGTGACGAGGAAAGCCGTGGCGACCGTCGCCCACGCGGTCAGCGGCAACAGGCGCCGGTTCACCCCGGGCCGCCTGCCCGCCACCCAGGTGAGCACGACCACCACCAGGGCACAACAGCCCGCCACGACGTCGAAAAGCGATCCGGCACCGATTCCCGACCGGAGCTCCAGCACCGCCACCACCGCGGCCGACAGGCCGGTCCGCTGCCACGCCAGTGTGGTCCGCTCGGGTTGCAGACCCCGATCGCGCGCGGTCATCGGACGAGTACCACGACCACCACGACCAGGCCCGCCACCGCCGCCACCGCGCCGACGATCGCCGGCAGCCAGTCCATCGGCAGCGGACGTCCCTGCCGCATCGCCCGTTGCACCGTGGCCCATCGCCGGTAGGACAGCGCGGCCAGCACCGTACCCGCCACCGCCAGCAGAACCGCGAGAGCGGTCCGCAGGTACGGCACCGCGAACGGCGGCACCAGCTGGCTCAGCGCGACCGCTCCGGCGACCAGTGCCAACGCCGTCCGCAGCCAGGCCAGGAAGGTGCGTTCATTGGCGAGGGTGAACCGGTAATCCGGCTCCTCTCCCTCTTCGTACCAGCGCGGGCCCACTCAGACCCCCGCCGGCCTGGGCCGGCTAACCCGCGGCCGCGCATGGTGCGGCACTCCCTCGGCGCCGAGGATCCTCCGGGCGAAGTCGACGTTGGTCACCATGTCCGTGAAGATACCGCCAGACTTCGTTGATCAACCCTCACCGTGAGGGTGGTTCTGCGGGAGGAGACCGAGGGCACGGGACTTGTTGAGCACGGCCACACGATCGTGCACGCGAAGCTTCCGGTAGAGGTTCTCCTTGTGTTTGATGACGGTCTTCTCCGCGATATGGAGCTTCTTGGCTATGGCGCGAGCGGTCAGCCCTTCGTTCAGAAGCGCGAGGACGGCCATCTCTCGCGAAGTGATCCCGTATTCTTCGGGATCACCAAGCCTCGGGATTCCGAGTGTCACTGTTTCGTGGGCGGATACCGTGTCGAGCAAGGATCGGGCCAGGCCGGCGTATTCCAGGTCGCGATCGGTGAAGCCGTGACCGCCACGGCTCATGATGACGCCTCTGACCTGCCCAGCGCGAGAGCTCAGCGGCAGCACCAGTTGGCGGTCGATACCGATGGCTGTCTTGCCGGCGTGATAGGCCTCGCTCTTCCACCATCGGTCGTCGGCCATTTCGTCGAGAGCCAGCGGAGTCCGGTCTGCCGTGTGCGCGTAGTGGCGTAGCAGCGGGTGAGCCCGCATGTGTGCGTCGATCAGGGAGTCGAGTGGCGCCTTGTGCAGCCAGTCGGGTTTACCGGTCAGGGCGTGGCCCGTGCCGGACTTCCAGTCCACGTCGATGAGCACGGCTAGATCCACCGGCAGATCGGTGGTCAGTCGTTCCATCAGCAAAGGCCAGACGTGTACCGGCCGAGGCTCGGTGAGAATTGCCTTCGCCAGGTCGTGAATCAGCCTGGCATCACGCCCGGACAAAGCTGTCATCCGCATAGTTTGCCTGATCGTTTTTGTCTCGTCCGCGGGTCGCGACATTACCTCGCCACTTTTTTCTGTCAGGTTCGGCAGGCACATGCCTGGACGGCTATCACCGGGAAAATACGAAGGTCTTCGTATTTATCGGTCTCGCGCAGGCTGCCAAGCTGACCGAGAAGGCGGTTATCGCCCGCCACGTCCCTACCTTGGAGGCATCGATGTCCTGGTCACGTCGATTGTTTGTGTTCGGAGTCGCCTTGCTGCTGGGCGTTTTCGCTACTGTCACCCCCTCGGCTCTGAGCCCGAACTCCATCCCCGCTTACGCGGTGCCACCCGCGCCGAACACCAACACAGCCGGCGCGACCGTGACCGCCAACGTCCTCGGTACCCAACTGCGCTTCTACTACCAATTGGACGGGAACCCGATCGACGCCTGGAACTCGACTCCGGTGCCTGGCCCCGGCGCCTATTCCCGACCTGCGATCGCCCGGGACGGCTCGGCCACAGTAATCGCTGCCAAGGGGCCCGACAACAGCCTCTACTTCTACTGGAACCTGCACGGCAGTCCGACCTGGAACTACGCGGAGGTGGCTGGGCCGGGCACCATCCTCTCGGCGCCCTCGATCGTCAGAGACAGCACCCGCACGATGATCGCGGCCACTACGCTCGCCGGCGACGTCGCCGTCTACACCAATCTGCATGGCAGCCCGGCCTGGACCGCTGAATTCCTGGCGACAACCTACGCCCAGGGCGTCCCGTCGCTGGTCCGTGACGGCACGACCACGGCCCTGGCGTTCCGGGGCGTCGCCGACAGTCTGTACTTCTCCTGGAGGTGGAACAGCGGGAGCACCTGGACTCAGACCTTGGTCGATTTCGCGGGCAGCACCGCCTCGGACCCCTCGTTGGTCCGAGACGGCACCTCCTCCGCCCTGGTGACCCGCTCCCCCTCCAACGCGCTGCGCTACTACCGCAACCTGCACGGCACCCCGAACTGGATCATGACCCAGCTCCATGACCCCGGCTACCTGGCCGCCAACAGCGAACCCCAACTGGCCGACGACGGCACCACCTCGGCCATGATCGTCCAGCGGGCCAACGGTTCGCTGGACTACTTCTACCGGCTGAACAGCGGCAACTACGCCTGGAGCTTCCTCGAGTTGGAGTGGCCGAACGTGGCGCACTCTCCCTCGCTCTCGCGCGACACTTCGGCGACCAGGATCGTCGCGCCCAGCGACGACGGGACGCACCTGCGGTTCTACCGCTCCTTCCATGGCCGGCCATGGGCGGTGGGTGCGTTCCCCGTCAGTTGATCTGTGACCGGGTGCCAGGGGGCCGCCCGATGGGCCACCCCCTGGTGTCCGCGCTCTGGCTGGATTCACCGATGAGTTCCGCCCGGTCGGCGGGTCTGACAGGACGTACACCATCGAGCCACCGACTGGAGACCCACCATGACCAACCCCGCCCACCCCGGCCGCATGCTGTTCGTGAACCTCCCCGTAGCCGACCTCGAGCGCAGCAAGGCGTTCTTCGCGAAGCTCGGGTTCAGCTACAACCCCCTGTTCACCGACGAGACGGCCGCCTGCATGCCGGTCGGTGAGCACGCCTTCGTCATGCTGCTCACCCGCGAGAAGTTCGCCGAGTTCGCGAAACTGCCGATCGCCGACCCCACCACCCACACGCTGGCGCTGTACAGCTTCAGTGTGTCCTCCCGCGACGAGGTCGACGCGGTCAGCGCCGCCGCGCTCGCGGCGGGTGGTTCCGAGGCGGATGACGCCGAGGACTACGGCTTCATGTACTCACGCAGCTTCTTCGACCTCGACGGCCACGGCTGGCAGGTCATGTGGATGGACCCCGCGGCGGCAGAGCAGGGACCCGAAGCGTTCGCGGCCTCCGCGCAGGATGCCGGCACCCCCGCCTGACGGGACCAGGCTGGCCTCGACGCAAGTCAGATGCCTATATTCGAGGCATGACGAATCCGCTCCAGGATCGGGATGCCTGGTCGATGGAGAACTGCTCGATCGCGCGCACGTTCGAGATCATCGGCACCCGCTCGGCCATACTCGTGCTCCGCGAGGCATTCCTGGGCTCCCGGCGATTCGACGAGTTCGTGCGCCGGTCGGGCCTCGGTGAACCCGCGGTCGCCGCCCGCCTCAAGGAGCTGACCGCGGACGGCCTGCTGGAGCGCGTGCCTTATCAGGAACCCGGCCGGCGAACGAGGGACGAATACCGGCTGACCCGCAAGGGCCGTGATCTGCTGCCAGTGATCACGGCCCTGCGGGAATGGGGCGACACCTGGGCGGCCGACGCCGACGGACCGCCAGTGCGGGCACGGCACCGAGGATGCGAAGCGACCGTGCGCGCGCGGTTGCTGTGCGACGACGGCCACCTCGTCCCACCCGAAGAGATCGAAATCCAGAAAGGCCCGGGCTTCCGCCCGAACCGGCACTAGACTCCTGCGATCACGAGCTGCCGGGCATGATGAGACAGGTCGTCACGGCATGCGCGACCACGCGGTCGGCGCTGTCGGTGATGCGCGCCTCCGCGGTGCCGACGCGACGTCCGATCGACGTCACTTGCCCAACGCAGGTGAGCAGGCCGCTGTCGAGCGTCGCGGCCCGGGTGAACTTGATCGTCAGATCCAGCGAGGTGTAACCCGTTCCAGCCGGAAGCTTGGTGTGGATGGCGCAACCGAGTGCGGTGTCGGCGAGGGTCGAGAGAATGCCCCCGTGTACCGACCCGATGGGGTTGTAGTGCCACTCGGCCGGTCGCAGTTGGAACACGACGTTACCGTCGCCGATTTCCACGGCAACGATACCGGTGGTGGCCCCGAACGGCGGTTCCGGAAGTTCACCGCTGCCGATTCGCGCCAAGAAGTCCCGTCCGCTCAACCTTTGCGCCGCTGTCGCGAGTTCCAGCGGATCGCCCCAGGTGTAGCTGCGTTCCCGGTTCACGAACGGCCGCCCGCGAGTTGCGGATAAAGGCCTTCGATCGGGCCGGCAAGACCGGTCTTGACCTGCCGGCTGATGTCATCCACCAGAATCTCCGGCTCATCGGCTTCGATTCCGTCATAGGCGGCGCTGACCACATCGGCCGGGTCGTTCTTTTCGGTGGTCAATCGCGCCGTCATCGGGGTGTCGGCGTATCCCAGATGAAGCGCCGCTACCCGGACGCCGTCACTCGCGAGCTTCAGGCGCTGGGTGTTGGTGGCCGACCAGAGCGCCGCTTTGGTGGCGCTGTAGGCGTCGCCGACGCCGAGCCAGCTCAGCACGGACAGGACGTTGAGCAAAGTACCGCGACTTCGCCGAAGGGCCGGCGTGAACGCGTTGGCCACTGCGAGCGCGCCCCAGAAGTTGGTCTCGAAAAGTGCGCGCACCGATGCCAGGTCACCCAGGAGGCTCGCGCCATTGGCGGCGCCGGCGTTGTTGATGACGATCGTGACGTCGGTGGCCGCGGACGCGGCCGCCGCAACGGATCCCGGGTCCGTGACGTCGAGTTCGAGCGACACGATCCTGGGATCGTCCCACTGACGCGGAGTGCGCGCGGTGGCGTACACCTTGGCCGCGCCCCGCTCGAGGGCTCGAGTCACGAACTGACTACCGAGACCTCCGTTGGCGCCCGTGACGAGCACGACCGAGTTCGTCAGGCTGGGCATGTCAAATCCTCTCGATGATCGTCGCGTTGGCGAGGCCGCCTGCCTCACACATCACCTGCAGGCCGTACCGCCCTCCGGTCTGCTCCAGGACGTTCAGCAGTGTGGTCATCAGGCGCGCCCCGGAACCGCCGAGCGGGTGACCGATCGCGATGGCGCCCCCGTTGATGTTGACCTTGTCGAGGCTGGCGCCGATCTCTCGCTGCCAAGCCAGGACGACCGAGGCAAAGGCCTCGTTGACCTCGAAGGCGTCGATGTCGCCGACGCCGAGGCCTGCGCGTGCGAGCACCTTGCGGGTGGCCGGGATGATGCCGGTGAGCATGAAGACGGGATCGTCGCCGACGACGGCGAGACCGCAGAAGTCATTGCCAGGGCCCTTTCTGAACTCGTTACGTCCGGCTGACGCGTGATCGACCGGGCGAACTCGGCCAGGCCCGATCGGCTCGCTCTCGGCGACGCACCCCGCCACCTGAGGCGTCATTCCCCCAACATACGCCGCTGGCTTACTTTAGCCATAGTCAGATGTGACCGGGATCTAGCTTCGGATGCTCGAAGTCAGCAAACGCGCCACTGGGCGCCTCGATGAGGCAAGACCGTTGACCGCCCCGTGACGACTCGGCCGCGAACCGCGCGGTGGATCATTTCAGCCTGCGGCGGAGTGTCCGGGCGATCGCCGTTCCGCCGATACCGCTCAAGCCGGTGATCAACGACCATGGTCCGAGTACCGCGGTCAGCGTGGCGAGGCCGGCCATGACCACGAGGACGAGGAACGCCAATCTCAGGACTGGATCCCACCCGCCAGTCCTGAGCAGGTTCAGGACAGCGAAGGCCAAGCGGTAGCCCGGCGGATCCCCGGGCCTCCATTCGGGGAGGTGCGAAGCAGGCTTGGTGCTCATCACGGGCCGCGGATGTCTGTGTCGTCACTCGTGCAGGGATGCCACGAGAATCAGGTGCATCGCGTGCGACCACAGCAGCGGCGTGGCGACCGGACCCCACTTGTCGATCCACGGTGCGACCATCTTGGCGGACTGTGGATGAGTGAGGAGTTGTTCCGGTAACCGGCCATCGACGGTGAAGGCGGCTTCGACCCAGCGCAGACGTCCGGTGGCGCCGGTGAAGTCACCCAATGTCGCGTAGTGCCAGCCGAGCCATGCCGTGAGGAGCACCCACTCGCCACCGCCGTAGTAGGTATCGCCGAGATACCGGCGCACTCCGCCGGCCGGGCCGGTGAGTTCGTCGGCGACCCGCTGCGCGGTGCGCACCATGACGGGATCGTCAGGGGCCACGACGGCCAACGGGGTTGCCAACCACAGCAGGCTGGCATCGACGGCATCTGTGGCGTCGTGTTTGACGAATGAGCCGGCCCGAACGTGTTCGCCGAAGAGCGTCGTCCTGAACCGCGCCGCGGCGTCGGCCATCCCCTGGTCGTCGAACAGCTCGGCAGCCATGGCCAGCCCTGCGATAACAGCGCCCAGCGTCGAGGTGTGCCGACGCTCAGAGTGTTCTTCCCAGCAGTCATAGCAGCGTGACGAGCCTGCCACCTGGAGGTAGCGGGCTACCCGCTTCGCGGCATCGAGTTCCTCGCTGGTCGGCCGGTGCCCGCGCTGAATATGGTTGCCGAGCACCCACAACCAGGTGCCGTAGCCGTCCAGCTGGAAATTCGGCCATGGCTCCCGTCCGGGTTTCTCCACCTGGCCCGTCAACGTGTAACGGGTAGGTGGCGTGAACTCACTCTCCCCGCTGAACAGGTTCGCGTTGGCCTTCACAGTTCGGGCGATGAACCGATGGAACGCCGCGGCACTGTCGTCGTGGCCGTGCAATCCGGCCGCGTAGGCGCACCAAGCACCGTCACGCAACCACGCGTAGTCGTAGGTAGGAAACGTCGGGCAGGCCACGTAACCACCGCCGGAATGCTGACCGGACAAGATCACCTGGACGCTCGAGTCGACGTAGGTCATGGCGGATCAACCTCCAGTAGCCGTTCGTTGCCGTGGGGAGAGGATCACGCGCGAACTCACCACGTTCTGGATGGCCAGGCAGGCCGCTCCCCTGGCCCACATGTCCTGGTCGACCACATCGAAGATCAGCTCGCAGTCGTCGGCCGCGGTGGAGAAGGAATGTGCTCGCCACGCGGCTTCGAGCGACGGCGCGAATAGGTCGTGCGCGCCCACGCCTTCCCCGGACAAGATGATCTTCTCCAGATTGAGCAGGTTGCACAGCGCGGCCAGGCCGCGGCCGAGCGCGGTGCCGGCGATGGCGAACGCTTGACGGGCCACCGTGCCGGCGTTCGTGTCATCGTGCCGGGCCAGCCGCACTGCCTGTGCGATCGACCGGCACGCTATTCCCTCGTCCCGCACCATCCGTTGGATCGCCGGAAACGACCCGACCGCTTCCAGGCAGCCACGGTTCCCACAGGTACACACCGGGCCGTCCGGATAGAGCGGAATATGGCCGAACTCGCCCGCCAGTCCGCTCGCCCCGGTATGGAGGGAATCATTGAGCACCAGGCCGCACCCCACGCCGAGCCCCATGGTGACCACCGCGAACGACCGAACCCCCCGGCCCTTGCCGAACCAATGCTCAGCCACGGCCAGGGCGTTCACGTCGTTGTTGACCACAACGGGAAGCCCGGTTTCCGCGCCGAGCCGATCAGCGATGGCCACGTCTTCCCAGCCCAGGATCCCGGAATGCACGCACACCCCGAGTTGGCTGTCCACGTGACCCCCCAGCCCGACACCCACGCACACGGCCGGAATCCGCGCGGCCGCCGGATGGGCACGGAGTTCGTCGCAGACTTTTCCCATGGCACGGATGGCAGCGTCCGGACCGATCGACGTCAGTTTGCGATCAGTCCGCGCCAGCACCTGTGAATCCATGTCGGTGAGTACGCCGGTGACCCGGGTCCGGGCAAGCTTGATGCCCACCACCGCACTGCGGTTGCGGCGAACCGCGAGCATCTGCTGTGGCCGGCCAGGACCATCCGCATGCGCCAGCCCGACCTCTTCTATGACACCGGACTCCAACAGCGGAGCGACAACCTTGGTCACACGAGACGCGGACAGGCCCGTGAGTTCGGACAATCGGGCACGGGAAATCTCGCCGGCGCCCAAAATCGCTGCGAGCAAACGGATCTTCGCCGCGTCCCCGATGGTCATGACGCCACCTCCTCCGACCCCTAAATAGTGTCCTGAGGAAACAAATTAGGCAACCCCTGACCGCCCCGGTTCGACCGATCGGCCTAGTCACCCGGCATACTGGTCGGCCACGGTCGATCCAGAAGTAGCCGAGTCCGCGTCCAGTGCGACTCAGCCCGTTTGCCGGTCACCTCAACCGAAATCGCGGCGCCGGAGGGCGAGTAACCCACCGGTGAGGAGGAGGGTCGACAGGGTGAGCATCGCGGTGGCCGGGAGGGGGTCGAAGGGTGCTCCGGCAACGGTGTTCGGGATGTAGTGGAACGGTTCCACGGGGGTTCCGCCCCAGAGCCCGTACAACGGGCCGGCGATCCGTCCGAGCACGACGGTCGCGATCCAGGTGGTCCAGGAGATCGCGACGGCGGCCCTGGGGACCAGGCCGTAGGCGAACGTGCAGATCGCGCCGATGAGCCAGGCGGCGGGCACGGTTCCCATCGCTCCGGCGAGAACGCGGAGTATGTCCGGCGGGCGGCCCGCGATCAGCGAGAACACCGCGCCGAAGAGCAGGCCGGTGACCGCCGACAGTGCCGCCGTGCCGAGGCCGGTCACCACCAGGTGCCCGGCGGCCCAGCGCAGCCGGGTCACCGGTGTGGCCTGGAGCGCTTCGGCCCGGCTGCTGGTCTCCTCCGCCCGCAGCCGCTGGATCATGAGGACCGGGTAGAGCGCGATGACGTAGGCGAAGATCAGGGTGATGGCCCAGAGGCCGTTGTCGAGGTAGGTCGCTCCCGGCTTGCCGCCGAAGCCTTCCACCAGTTGAAGCGCGAAGGACGGGGGCGTGGCGCCCGGCGTAAGCAGGTTGGTGAGCAACCCTGCGGCCGCGGCGAAGCCGCCTGTCGCGGCGGCCCATTTGATCAGCAGGCCGCGGTTGAGGCGCCAGGACAGGCTGATCGGGCCGCGTAGTCCGGGAGCCCTCGCGTGTCCCAGACGCTCGGGGATCAGCCCTTCGCCGAGGTCGCGGCTGCCGGCCAAGCGGTAGGCGAGGGCCGACAGAACGACGGCCGCCGTGAGCGACACCGCGAGCATCCCCCAGTGATCACCCCAATACGGCACGACCAGGTGGCTCCAGCCGATCGGCGAGAGGTACTTCATCCAGTACTGTCCGGTCGCGTCACCCGCATAGCGCAGGAGGTAGGCGACGCCGAGCACGGTCAGGCCGATGGCCCTGGCGGTGCGGGCGGTCCGCGCGAGTTGGGCGGAAACCGCGGCGACGGCGGCGAACACCCAGCCGGCCGCGGTGATGGCGGCGCCGTAGGCAATCGATCCGGCCGGGTCCAGCCCGGTCGCGACCAACGCGAGCGCGGGCAGCACCCCGCCTGCCAGACTGACACCGCCCGCCACGAGCAGGGCCGTGGTCAGCGCGGCGGAGCGGCCGATCCGGCCCGCGCGGAGCAGTTCGGCGCGGCCGGAGTCCTCGTCGGCGCGGGTATGGCGGACGACGATCAGCACGGCGGCCAGCCCGTTGATCACGTAGAGGAATCCGCCGCTGCGCCAGGACGCCATGAAGCCGAGGCCGGGCACGACGAACGAGCCGCCGAGTGATCGGAGGAAGGCGCTACGGTTGATCAACTCGACGTAGGCCGCCATCGCCTCGGGCGTGGGCATGGTCCGCTCGATGTAGCCGACCATGACCAGCGCCATGGTGCAGAGCAGGAGAATCCACCACGGCGCAAGGGTTTTCTCGCGGCGCAGCGCCAGCTTGACCAGGCGGCCGGTGCCGGTGGTCGCGTTCATCGGCCGGCCTTCGCGTGGTGGGCGCCGGAACGGTCGTAGTGCCGCAGGAACAGTTCCTCGAGCGTCGGCGGCCGGCTGACGATGCTGCGAACGCCGAGCACGTCGAGGTGACGCAGCGCCGGGCCGAGCGCGTGGGCCTCGACATCGAAGCGAACCAGGCCGTCCTCGTCCCGCAGGTCGTGCACTCCCGGCAGATCCGCGAGGCCGTCCGTGGGCCCGGAGATCTCGGCCACAATGGACGTACGGGTCAGATGGCGAAGCTCAGCGAGGCTGCCGGTGTCGACCGTACGACCGTCGCGGACAATGGTGACGCGGTCGCATAACGCCTCCACCTCGGCGAGAATGTGGCTGGAGAGCAACACGGTCCGGCCCGCGCGGCGCTCCTCGCGGACGAGTTCCTGGAACACGTTCTCCATCAGCGGATCCAGACCGGTGGTGGGCTCGTCGAGAATCAGCAGTTCGGTCTCGGAAGCGAACGCGGCGATGAGCGCCACCTTCTGCCGGTTGCCCTTCGAGTAGGCGCGGGTCTTGATCCTCGGGTTCAGGTCGAAGCGTTCGATCAACGCGTCCCGCCGGACGCGGTCGGCGCCACCACGTACCTGCACGAGGAGATCGATGACCTCGCCACCGGACAGACCCGGCCAGAGCGTGACATCCCCGGGCACATAGGCAAGCCGCCGGTGCAACGTGGTCGCGTCGGCCCACGGATCGCCGCCGAGCAAGCGGACGGTACCCGCGTCCGCGCGCAGCAGGCCCAGCAGAATACGGATCGTGGTGCTCTTCCCGGCACCGTTCGGGCCGAGGAAGCCGTGCACCTCACCAGTGCGCACGGCGAGGTCGAGCCCGTCCAACGCGGTGGTGCGGCCGAACGTCTTGACCAGACCACTTACCGAAACCGGATCGGTCATCATGCGCCTTTCCCGAGTCTGCTGAGGTTCAGTCCTTGTTTCCGTCCTTGCCGAGACGTGACCGGAACTCGGCGGCCTCCCGCGGACTGAGGTAGGGATGGGAGTAGAGGTCGAGCAGGATCGGGGCCAGCACCTCGGCTCCCCCTGGGCTGAGCACGTCCACACCGAGCCCTCGTGACACGTGGTGGTGGAGAACGGCGATGGACAGCGTCATCGCCGCACCCACGACGGCCCTGTCCTTCAGCGGCAGATCGGGACGGTCGGAGCGTTTCTCGTCGACCTCGGCCAGCCATTGCTGACCCAGCTCGACCAGCTTGTCGAACAGCGGCGCCGCCCGCCCCTCGCTCAGGGCACGTGCGATGTATTTCTGGTGCGGGCCGAACACCGCCCCCGTGACCGCCACGTAGTTCACTCCATCGTCCGCACCGTCGGCCCTGACCTGATCATTGATCCGCTCCAGAGCCCTGACCAGGTACGCGTCACACGCGTCGCGGAGCGCTTCCTTGGAGCCGAAGTGGTGGCGCACCAGCCCCGACGACACTCCCGCCGTTTCAGCGATCCCACGGATCGTCGCCCGGTCGAAGCCGTGCTCGCCGAAGTGCCACAACGCCGCGTCCCGGATCCGGGCACGGGCGGTGAGATCCTCCGGATCGGGTCCGGTCATTGCTTCGCCCTCCTACACGATTGCGCACCTTACTACACAACGGTACAAGATGCTATACGATCGTGTAGTTCGACGGGGGCTATCTTTCCCGGCCTTGTTACTGTGTCAGTCACGTCTCTTTCGCTGCGGTGCCGGGAAAGTGCGCATCGGAGGAAGGCGGGCCGGGGTTACGGCTGGTTTCGCACTCGGATACGAACGCGGCTTGATTCGTGCCGCGAAGACCCTGTCGTCAAGTTCCGGGGCGTCGACTACGACGTCCGTAAGTGTCTGCTGCAACAGAGCCACATTGGCCCGCCCATTGCCGACGTCGAACAACGACTCAGGGTCAAGCCTCAACCCCGCCTCACGCGCGGCGGCTGTCAGAAACGCGGCACGAACACGTTGAGCCGGCGGGTGACGCACAGCCACTCGACCAGCCCGAGCGTTTCTCGCGTGACGCGCAGAAAAGCGGCGATCTTGCCGAAGTCGCCCACGGCCACACCCACGGGTTGCCCCTCGGGCCGGCCCTTCACCCGGTTCACCGTCGCCGGGTTCATCGCGACCACTCCATACGGCAGGGGCGACGGCAACGGCAGAGCCACGGCGTCGCCCGCCCGCAGCGCTTCGGCCACGCGCGGAACGCTGTCATGGATCGGGACGAGCACGGAAATCGCCTCCCTCCAGACCGGATCCCGATGACCTGTGGTGGGCAGGGTATCGGGCTCCGTCTTGCCTGCAACGCCAACGGCACCGGCCCGGTGGCCCGGCGACCACGCGACTCAACTCGTTGTTGACCACTTCAACACCGCGTTGTAGCGTCTCGGCCCAGCCGACGAGTGGAGGTCCGCGTTGTCCCGTTTTCGTGCCTGGCAAGCCGTCCTGCTCGGTACCGCACTCGCCCTCACCGCCTGTGGAGGCGGCCCGGACGGCGCGGGCGGCGCGCCACAGGGGGCAGGCGGGCAGGCCTCCGCCATCCCGGACACCACGGCGATCATCGCCGCGGTGCACAAGGATCCGCAGTTGACCGCCGCGCTCCCGGCACCGATCGCGCAGGCGGGCACGCTGCGTCTGGCGTCGAACCTGCAGTCCGCGCCCAACAACTTCTACGCCGCTGACGGCAAAACGCCGGTCGGCTACGAGGTCGACCTCGCCAGGGCCATCGCGGCGAAACTCGGCGTCGCGGTGACTCATCAGGACATGGCGTTCGGTTCGCTGATCACCAGTCTCCAGTCCGGCCGGATCGACCTGACCATGGCCGCGATGAACGACACCAAGGCGCGCCAGCAGCAGATCGACTTCGTCGACTATTTCACCTCCGGCATAACGATCATGGTGCGCAAGGGCAACCCGGACGCCATCACCGGGCCGGATACCTTGTGCGGCAAGAACATCGCCGTCGTGCAGGGCACCAGCCACCAGCAGTTCGCCGCGGACCAGAACACGAAGTGCACGCAGGCGGGCAAACCCGGGCTCACCGTCACCGCGACCGACAGCGACAACCAGAACCAGACCCAGTTGCGCACCGGCAGGGTCGCCGCGATCCTCAACGATCTGCCCAGTGCCGTCTACATCTCCCGCACCGCCGGTGACGGGAAGTTCTTCGAGGTCGTGCCCGGTGAGCCGATCAACGGCGGCCCCTACGGCATCGGGGTGAACAAGCAGAACCGTCCGCTCGCCGACGCCGTGCGGAACGCACTGAGCGAACTGATCGCCGACGGCACCTACACCAAGATCCTCGACGCCTGGGGTGTCGAGCGGGGTGCGGTCAAGGAGGCCACGATCAATGGCGGAAGCTGAGCCGCTCCCCATCGTCCGCCTGCGGCGCTGGGGACGCTGGGTCAGCGCGGTGGTCATCCTCGCACTCCTCGCGCTCCTCGGCGTCGCGATGGCCGGCGCGCGCATCGAGTGGGGCTCGGTGCCGGACTTCCTGTGGTACCGGGTGATGGCGACCGGTCTGCTCAACACCGTGGTGCTGGCGGTTGTCTCGCAGGGTGTGGCGATCGTGCTCGGTATCGTCGTCGCGTTGCTGCGGCGCAGTGCCAACCCGGTCTCGCGGTGGTTCGCCGCCGGGTACATCTGGCTGTTCCGCGGGCTGCCGGTGCTGTTGCAGATCCTGCTCTGGTACAACCTCGCGCTGGTCTTCCCGGTCATCTCGATCCCGTTCCTCGTGCACGCCGAGACCAACGTGCTGATCAGCGCGTTCACCGCGGCGTTTCTCGGGCTGGCGCTCAATGAAAGCGCTTACATGGCCGAGATCGTCCGGGCCGGGCTGAACAGTGTCGACAGTGGACAGACGGAGGCGGCGAAGTCGATCGGCATGACGCCGGCCACGACGTTGCGCAGGGTCGTGCTGCCGCAGGCGATGCGCGTGATCATCCCGCCCACCGGCAACGACTTCATCAACATGCTCAAGGGCACGTCGATGGCGTCGGTGATCGGGGTGACCGAGTTGATCCACGCGGCCAACAACATCTCGTCCGGCAATCTGCTGGTGATGGAGACCCTGCTGGCCGCCGCGGTCTGGTACATGGTCGTGGTCACCGTCGCCGGGGTGGGCCAGCACTACCTGGAACGCGCGTTCGGCGCGGCGGAGGCCGGGCCGATGGCGCGGGCCGCGAAGGCGCTGCGAACGGTGCCGTTGACAAGGAGTTCCCGTGCCTGAAGGAACACCGCTGCTTCGGGCGGTGGGTGTGCGGAAGAGCTACGGCCACACCGAGGTGCTGCGTGGCATCGATTTGGAGGTCGTCAAGGGGCAGGTCGTCTGCCTGCTCGGGCCGTCCGGCGCGGGGAAAAGCACGTTCCTGCGCTGCGTCAACCATCTGGAGACCATCGACGCCGGGCAGATCTGGGTCGACGGGAAGCCGATCGGATTCCGGCTCCAGGACGGCAAGCTGTACGAACTGCGCGAGCGCGAGGTCGCCCGGCAACGGCGCGACATCGGGATGGTGTTCCAGCGGTTCAATCTCTTCGCCCACCGGACCGCCCTGGAGAACGTCGTGGAGGGGCCGGTCCGCGTGCTCGGCACGGATCCGGGCACAGCCCGGCGCGAGGGACTGGAACTGCTCGACCGGGTCGGCCTGGCGCACCGGGCCGACGCCTATCCGGCGCAACTGTCCGGCGGGCAGCAACAGCGCGTGGCGATCGCCAGGTCACTGGCCATGAAGCCGAAGCTGATGCTGTTCGACGAGCCGACCTCCGCGCTCGACCCGGAACTGGTCGGTGAAGTGCTCGAAGTGATGAGTACGTTGGCGGCGGAAGGGATGACGATGGTGGTGGTCACGCACGAAATGGGGTTCGCGGGACAGGCCGCCGACGAGGTGGTGTTCATGGCCGACGGCGCCGTGGTCGAGACGGGACCGCCCGGCGAGGTGCTCGGCGCGCCGAAGCACGAACGCACACGCCAGTTCCTGGCGAGGATCCTCGCGTGAGGAGGATTTCGCCCCGGTATCTGCTGGAGTTCGACGAGCCCGCCGGATACCTCGACTTCGCCCGTTTCGGGCCGCCTTCGCACGCCGTCCTGGACACCACCGCCACCCTGCTGCACCGGGCCACCACGGCGGGTCCGTCCACAGTGGACGAGCTGATGCGGCAGGAGGTGCGTGCCAAGGCCGCGGTCTCGCGGCTTTCGGGCAGCGACACCGACCACATCGTCCTGCTCCCCCACACCAGCCTCGGACTGTTCCAGGCCGCGTTCAACGCACCGGGCGGAGAGGTGCTGGTGGCGGCGTCCGAATTTCCCGCGAACACCTATCCCTGGGCGCGCGCCGAGCAGGCCGGCCGGCTCACGGTGCGGCGACTGGAGAGCGGGTACGTCACGCCCGAGCGGGTCGCCGAGGCCTTGACGCCGAGCACGTCGATGGTGGCCGTGAGTGCCGTCGACTACCGGACCGGTTACCTGGCCGACCTCGCCGCGTTGCGTGAGGTCGTCGGCGACCGCCTGCTGGTGGTGGACGGCATCCAGGCGTTCGGGGTGACCGAGGCGCCATGGGAGGCCGCGGACGTGCTCGTGGCCGGGGGCCAGAAGTGGCTGCGCGCGGGCTGGGGCACCGGGTTCGCCGTGGTGTCGGACCGCGCGCTGGAGCGGATGGACCCGGTGCTTTCCGGTTGGACCGGCGCGCGTGACCCCGGACTGTTCGACGACGAGATCCACCCGCCGGAGAACACCGCTGCCGCGTGGTCACTGTCCAATCTCAGCCCGGTCACCTCGGGTGCTTTCGCCGCGGCGCTGGAACTCCTCGAGCAGGCCGGGGTCGGCGCCATCTCCGCCCGGGTCGCGGAACGGATCGGCGAACTGGAGGAAATGCTGCTCTCCTTGGGCGCAGAGATCGTTTCCTCGGTCGAGCGCCGGGCCGGGATCCTGGCGTTCAGCCTGCCTGACCACCCCGCCGAGCGGGTCGGCTCGGCGCTCACCGCGGCCGGCGTGACTTCGACCGTGCGGCCCGAACACGTCAGGTTTTCCCCCCACGCCACGACCCCGCCCGAGGCCGCGGAGCTGGTCCGGTCCGTGCTGAAGGGCCTGGCCCGGCCATCGGGCTCGCGGCCGGTGCCACCCGCCGTGACCACCCACGAGGTCCTGGCCGCGCTCGTCCCGGCGATTCCCGGACTGGCCGCGATGATCGGGCCGGGCAACGAAGTGGTGCTGCACGACCTGAGCCGCCTGCCCGACTCGATCATCGCGATCGGGGGCGAGCTGACCGGCCGCGGCCTGGGCGGCCCGATGACCGATTTGCTCCTCGGCCTGGTCCGCCGTGGCACCACACAGGATCTCACGAACTACCGCACGCACGGCCCCGACGGACGCCCCATCCGCTCGTCGACGCTGTTCCTGCGGGACGCGGACGGCGTCGCGGTGGGTGCCCTGTGTGTCAACAGCGTGGACACCGCGGCGGCGGTGGACGGCAACGGTGAACTCGAGACGTTCCCGCCGGATGTCGACAGCCTCCAGCGTTTCCTCGTCGAGCGCGCGATCGGCAGGGCAGGCATTCCGGTGGACCTGATGAAGAAGCAGCACAAGGCGGCAGTGGTGCGGGAGCTGGACGAGGCCGGGTTCTTCCTCATCAAGGACTCCGTCGACCACCTCGCCGGACGCCTCGAAGTCACCCGCTACACGATCTACAACTACCTCAACGAAATCCGCGCCTGAGACACTGTCCGGCGCCTTTGTCGAAGGTCTCGGCAACGACGTCACCGGGGCCAGTGATCACGCACAGGACGGCACCCGCCTTCCGCTGAGTGCCGCCCTGTTCGGAATGCCCGAGGTCAGGTCGCGAACCTCCGGGCGTTGTAGATGTTGTTGGGCAGGGCGGCGATCTTGACGACATCGCCGTCGGTGGGCGCGTGCACGATCTTGTTGTCGCCCAGGTACATGACGACGTGGTACGCGGGCGACCCTTCGAAGAGCAGGTCTCCCGGCTGGATCTGGGACAGCGGCACCGCGACGCCCGCCTGCTGCTGGTCCTGGGACACACGCGGGATGGAGATGCCGGCCTGTCCGTAGGCCCACTGGGTCAGGCCCGAGCAGTCGAAGGAGTTCGGGCCGGTCGCGCCCCAGACGTAGGGATCACCGAGCCGGGACAGCGCGGCGTTGACCGCCTTCTGCGCGGCCGTGGTCGCTGCCGGCACGTTCGGTGCGGCGGCTCCGGTGCTGTGCAGCACCGTTTTCTGCGCCGTGGTCATCTGGTTGCGGACCGCGTCGAGATCGCTGAGTTGTTTCTGCAGGTCCCGCGAACGGTTGTTGAGGTCGTTGAGCAGCGTCGCGGCGGCGTCGGAGGCGGCCTGTGCGCGGCTCTTGGCGTCGGCGGCCTGCTGTTCCGCCGCGGTGGCCGCGTCGGCGGTGTCGCGGTAGGCCTGCATGGTCTTGTTCTTGTTGTTCGCGAGCACGTCCAAGGCCGAGGACCGGTCCAGGAACTCCTGTGCCGACTTGCCCGTGAGCAGAGCCGACAACTTGGCGAACTGCGCCCCGCTGATGAAGGACTCGTCGGTGAGCTGATCGACATCGGTCTGCAGCCTGCCCTTGTCCGCCAGCGCCGTCCGGCCTCTCTGGTCCGCCGTTCGCAGGTCGGCACTGGCTTTGTTCAGCTCGGCCTGCTTGGCGTCGAGGTCCTCCTGTGCCTTCAGTTTCTGCTCGTTGAGTTTTTCGGCCTGGTCGGCCACCTGCCGGTACTGGGCCAGGGCGTCGGCCGCGTTGGCCGGAGGACTCGCGAGCATCGGGCCGGGGTTGGCGTCGGCTGCGGGGATACCCAGAACCGTGAGGACCGCGGTGGTGGCGAGAAGGCCCGCGACCACGCCTTTGGCTTGTTGCGACTGCACGCCGCGCCTGTCTCCTTCGTGTCCGGCCACCAACCGGACCGCCGTCCCCCGCGCGGAGGCCGGGGCTCCTCCGATCGCGGCGGTACGCCTGGACGAGCCCGACTTCCGCGCTCGCGTCCTGGCGCACTCTGACACGGCAGTACCGCACCTCGTTTGCGGTGCTGGTTCCGGCGCAACTCCCCACAGGCTGCGTCGATGGCAATTCCGCACCGCCGTTACAGGGAGTAGCGACTACCGGGTGCGAGATCTCGGACAGGTTACGAAACTACAACGGCCACGTCTAGTTGCTTCAAACAATCACTTTCTGTAGCCCCATTCTCGGCTCGGTAGCTACTCGATCACGTCGTGTCCGTACTTTGACCTGGGTGTGCGGGGCGCATAACGTGACCCCCATGGTCCGCCGGACGTGGCCTCGGCCGGCGGGCAATCTCCCGGCCACCCTGACCAGTTTCGTGGGCCGCCGGGACGAGATGTCCGTTGCGAGGCGCTTGTTGTCCACCACCCGTTTGCTGACCTTGACCGGGGTCGGCGGGGTGGGGAAAACTCGCCTTGCCCTCCAGATCGCCCGGAACACGCACCGGTCCTATCCGGACGGTGTGTGGTTCGTCGACCTCACCACCGTGGAAGACGGCCTGTTCCTTCCCGGAACGGTCGCGGCGGCGCTGGGCCACGGGACCATGGTTCCCTTGGACGGCAAGGCGCCGGTCGAGGCGATGGCCGAGTTTCTTCAGGACAAAGAACTGCTCCTGGTGCTGGACAACTGTGAGCATCTGCTCGCGTCTTGCGCGGCTCTGGCACACGCCGTCCTGAGCACGGCGCCCGGTGTTCGAATTCTGGCCACCAGCCGGGAATCGCTGGGCATCACCGGCGAGCAGTTGCTGACCGTCTCACCGCTTCCGGTACCCGACGGCACGAGCGCGAACCTGAATCTCCCGGAACCGGCGGTGGAGTTGCTCACCGAACGTGCCAGGCTGGTCGCACCCAGCTTCGCGGTCACCCCGAAGAACAAGGACAGCGTGGTCGCGTTGTGCCGACGGCTGGACGGTATCCCGCTGGCCATCGAACTCGCCGCGGTACGACTGCGTGTCCTGTCGGTCGAGCAGATGGTGGAGCGGCTTGATGACACTTTCCGCCTTCTCACCACCGACGACCCGACCGTACCGGCCCGCCTGCAGACGCTGCGGGCGGCCATCGGCTGGAGTCACCAGCTCTGTTCACCGGAAGAACGCCGGCTCTGGGCCTGGTCCTCGGTTTTTTCCGGCGGTTTCGACCTGGCCGCCGCCGAAACAGTCCTGGCCGGGGCCGGTATCGCCTGCGGCGACGTGGTCACTCTGCTGGGCGGACTCGTCGACAAGTCCGTCCTGATCTGCGAAAACCACGGCCCGCGCATCCGGTACCGGCTGTTGGAACCGATCCGCCAGTACGGCCAGGAACTCCTCGCCGCCTCCGGCGAGGAGAAAACGGCTCGCCGCCGGCACCGTGACTATTACGGGCACCAGGTAGCCGCCGCGGAAGCGAACTGGCTGAGCCCCGAGCAGACCGAGTGGACCCAGCGGCTCTCGCGAGAAGGCCCCAACCTCCGCGCGGCGCTGGAGTTCTCCCTGTCCGACTCCGGCGAAGCCCCGGCCGCCCTCGACATCGCCGGTTCCCTCTGGTGCCACCGCCCCATGTGGAACTCCGTGCAGGCCGGTGTCCCCGAGGGCCGGTACTGGGCTGCCCGGGCCCTGGCTGCCTGCCCCGGCCCCACTCCCGCCCGCGCCAAAGGACTCTGGGTCGCAAGCTGGTTCGCCCAGTCCGAGGGTGACTGGACGGCGTCCGGCCGGCTGCTGGAGGAATGCCGTACGCTCGCTGACCGCATTCACGACGACGCGGCGGCGACCAAGGCCCTGCAGTTGTCCGGGTTCACCGCGCTGGCCCAGCAGGATTACGAGCGCGGAAAGCCTCTGGTGAGGGAGGCCCTGACGCGCTATCGCGCGACAGGTGATGTCAACGGTGAGTGGTTCGCCTTGTACCATCTCGCCTTCGCCACCGCCCTTGGCGACGACCCCCCTGCGGAGGCGGTTGCCGAGGAGTGCCTGGCTTTGGCCAGGAAACACCGGGCGCGCTGGTCCGAGTCGTGCGCGCTGTGCGCGGCAGCGATCTGCGCACTGCGTGCCGGTGATCCCCGGCACGCCGCCAAGCTGGCCAAGGACAGTCTCCGCATAAAGAGAACCCTCGACGACGACCTGGCGATCGGGCAATGCCTCGAAGTGCTCGCCTGGATCACGCAAGCGGAAGGCCACCACGCCCGGGCAGCACAGTTGCTCGGCGCGGCGGAGCGGATCTGGCACGTGATCGGCGGGCCGAGATGGCGCGAACAGACCAAACGGCCGCACGATCACTGTCGAGCACAGCTTCATGACGCCTTGGGAGACAACGGTTTCGACGCCGCGCTCCGCAGCGGGGCACAGCTCGCGCGCCACGAGGTCCTCGCGTTCGCCTTGCAGCAGAAGCCTTCGCGGGAGGCCGCGCGGTCCTCGGATCGCCCGGCCGTACTCACCCGCCGCGAACACGAGATCGCCGGCCTGATCGCCGAAGGCATGACCAACAAGGGAATCGCCCGGAAACTCGTCATCGCGCCACGCACAGCGGACAGTCACGTGGAAAACATCCTGAAAAAACTGGGCTTCACCTCACGGTCCCAAATCGCCGGCTGGATCACCCGGCACCGCTCTCTCACCGACGAGAGAACCACGAAATAGCGGGAGAGCCGCCGTCTCACCTGAGAATGACGCCACCGTTCACGTCGAGGCAGGCGCCGGTCATGTACGAAGACGACGGCGAGCAGAGAAAAGCCATGCACTCGGCGACCTCGGCGGCAGTCGCCTGACGACGCATCGGGATGAAGGAGTCACGCTCGCGCCGGGCTTCCTCCTCGGTTATCCCTCGGCTCTTGGCCGTACGCTCCAGGTCCTCGCGTCCCATCGCCGACTCGACGTGAGCGGGCGCGATGGCATTGACCCGGATTCCTTCCTCGGCCAACTCCAGGGCAAGGCTCTGAGTCAGAAGCAATACCGCGGCCTTCGATGAACAGTAGGCGGAATAGCCGTTGATTCCCCGCTGACCGGCAAAGGACGCGAGAAGCACAATGCTGCCGCCAGGCCGGGGCAGGACAGGAACAGCGCTGCGGCACAGCAAAAACGGCGCCCGGGCGTTGTTCGCCATGACCCGATCCCACTCCGCGGGGTCCAGTTCCGCGAGCGGCCCGCGCTTTTGCAGTACGGCACCCGACACGATCACCGTGTCCAGCCGCCCGAAGGTGCCGACGGCCGTGGCCACGAGGTGGTCGGTGGCAGCCGGGTCGGTCACATCGGCACGGAGGCCGATCGCGCGGGAGGCAGGAAAGTCCTGGGCGATCCGGGCGGCCGCGGAGACGACGTCTTCGGTCAGATCGGTCAGGACGAGCCTCGTCCCGTCCTGGGCCAGACGCCGGGCGGTGGCCTCGCCGATTCCCTGCGCGGCTCCGGTGACCAGCGCGACGCGCTCGGAGGCTACAGGCTGTGCGGTACTGGGCATGGTCTCTCCTGGTGCGTGATGTGGAGGTCCCGGCTCACGACGCGCGCGAGCGCATCTCGGCGACGAACGCCGACAGCCGGTGGAAAATGTCGAGACGGTCGGGGTCACCGCGTCCGTCGAGTTCGCGATAAACCGCGTCGATATTGATCAGAATCCGCTCGCCGTCGATCCAGTCGGCGTAGCGGGTCAGGTCGATGACACGCGCGGCCTCGTCGACGCCGAGGCCGCGCTCGTGCAGGACGGTCGACTGCTCGCGCACGTCTTCGAGGTAGGAACGGAACTCGGCGACCTTTTCCCGGGTGGTGACCGGCCCGTGGCCGGGGACGATCGCGTCGACCTCCATCCGCGTGATCCGCGCGCACACGTCGATCCAGTTCTGGAACGGACCTGACCAGACGGCCGGATGACCGCTGGAGAAGAGGATGTCGCCGGCGAACAGCACGCGGTCGCCCGGCACGAACACCATGAGGTCCCCCTGCGTGTGCGCGGGGCCCACCTCGATCAGCTCCACGGTCTTGTCCCCCACCGTGACCGTCAGCGAGCCGTCGAAGGTCTCCGTGGGGAAAGTCGGGACCAAGTCCGTGAAATCGAGGCCGGCGAAGAAGTTCCTGAGGAAGTCGCCGCGGCCGTCGTCCGTCGCTTCGGCGGCGATGAGCGCCTCGATCTGCGGGGGCGTCGCGGCGCCGCGCATGTCCCGTGCCGCTCGCGTGGTCGCGACGATCCGGGAAGAGGCCAGCAGCTGGTTCCCCCAGAAATGGTCGCCGTCGCCGTGGGTGTTCACCAGGACATCCACGTGACCGGCGGCGGCCTCCGCCCGCGCCATTTCCGCGAGCATGCGCCGGGTCATCCCCGGCGTGATCAACGTGTCGACCACCAGCGACGCACCGTTCGAGGTCACCAGACCGCTGTTGCTCTGATGCCAGCTGCCGATGCCCACGACGTAGGCGTAGCTGCCGGGTCCGACCGGCTCCAGTCGTGCCGGGAACTGTCCGTGCGGCATGGATGCCTCCTTGTTCCTTGGTCAGCGCGAAGTTTCCGGCGCTGACCGACCGGGGCCGCCCTCGATCAGTTGAGCGAGAGACGAAAAAGCCTGGGTGATGTCGACCTGGTCCGGGGCGAGTTGCCACTGCGCCTGGAACCCGATGGAGGCTGCCACCACGACCACCGCGACGTCCTCGGGCGACAGGCCGCCTGGCCGGTGCGGCAGGGTGCGCGCCCAGTCCGCGACCACCGCCCTGGCCCGCTCGTGGAACTCGCGGTATCGCTGGTGGATCGGCGAATCCGGATTGATCGCATCGATCAGGATCGCGAGCAGGGCACTGGCGGACGTCGTTCGCAGGATCTCGGCGACGTCGGTGAAGAACTCGCGCGTACCGCGCCCTGGTTTGCCCGGCGGCAGTGCCGCGCGCAACTCCTCCGCTGCCCGCTCGATCACCGCCATGAGCAGGCCGTCCTTACTCCCGAAATGCCACGGGATGGAGCTACGGCTGATGCCGGCGCGGTCGGCGATGTCGGCCACGGTCGTCTGCTTGTACCCGCGTTCGGCGAACAACGCGGCCGCGGCCTCGATGAGCAGTTGCCGGCTCTCCTGGGAGCTTTCGGCTCGTCGTGTCGGCATTGGACCCCTTCGGCGTGCGGCGGAGACGAAAGATGTATTCGCTGACTCATTCTAGGTCAGCTGGACTAGAATGAGTCAGCGGGTCGGCCAAGTCGGCTTGGCACTCGGCGGACAAGGAGGTCCGGATGGTGATCGAATCCCGGTCGAGGGCTGTCCTCCTCGACAGGCTTACGACGGCGGAAGAACACCCGCCGCCCGGCGGCGACGATGCCTACCAGGCTCTCGTGCGGATCGGTACCCACCTGCAGGCCGGCGAGGTACACGGAGACGACGTCTTCGGGCTGATCGTCGGACACGTGAAGAAGCTGCTCGACGGCGACGTGGCGTGGCTCGCGCTGGCCGATCCCGCCGAAGGAACCGTGCGGGTCCAGGTGGCCGCTGGGGCACTCTGCCCGGACTTCGCCCGCATGGAGGTCCCCTTCGGGGCCGGCATCGGAGGCGCGGCGGTCGATCGTGGCCGCCCGATCGTGGTCCGGGACGCCACTCGATACGACAACGACCTGCCGGCCGCCGTGGCCGATACACTCCGGCGGGAAGGGATCCAATCGATCCTCTGCGCGCCCATGGCCATGGACGGGGCCGTCGTCGGCGCACTGTACATCGGCAGCCGCGAGGTGGTCGCTTTCGACTCCGCGGCGTCAGCGCTCCTGTCGTCCGTCGCCGCGCAGGCGGCGGTGACCATCCAGAACGCGCGGCTCTATCAAACGCTGACCGAGCAACGCGACACGTTGCAGCAGGCATTCGAGGCACACCGCATCCTCACCGACGCCTCCCTGTCGGGCGCGGGCGTCGAAAAGATCGCTGCCGAGCTGGGCCGGTTGATGCGGTGCGTCCTGGATCTGGAGGTCTACGGCGGGATTCCGCGGTCACTGCGGTTCGCCGCCGACGGCGTGGCCGATCTCGCGTTCAGCGACCGGGCGGCGCAACAGCCCGCGAAGGCGGACCGTGACGAGGCGTGCGTCAGCGTGCCGATCATCGCGGGAGGCACGGAACTGGGCCGGTTACGGGCACTGGGCATGGAGTTTCTCGCGCCGGTACAGCTCAGGACGTTGGAGCACGGCGCCACGGTGATCGCTCTCGAACTCGTCAAGGAACAGGCCGTCCTCGAAGTCGAGTGGCGAATGCAGGGTGAGCTGTTCGAGGAACTGGTCCGGACCAGTGAAACGGTGCCGGAGAGCCTGAAAGCGCGTGCCGCGCGGATGGGCATGGACCTCGACCTGCCGCACAGGGTCGGCGTACTCACCCCCTTCGACGAGGCTCACGACGCCCGCCTGATGGAATTCGTCCGGCGCCATCTGCGCAGCGCTTCCGGCCTGGTGAGCCGCCACGAAGGGCGGATCGTGATCGTCCTGGCCGACATCGACGGCCAGGACTTGGTGACGGAACTCCACCAACGGGCGGCCCGCGCTCAGATCGCGTTCTCCTGTGGGCTCAGCCGAGCCCACACGCGTCTGGACATCGCCGTCCGCGAGGCGAACGCCGCCCACGGTCTCGCCCGCCGGAGCCGGCACATGCTGATCAGCTACGAACAACTGGGCCCGCTGCGTTTCCTGCTGGACTCGACCGAGACCGGCGAAACGCTCGGCGTCGTCGAGGAGTACCTCGGACCGTTGATCGCACACGACGCGCAACGGCACGGCGATCTCGCCCCGACACTTCGCGCTTTTCTCGCCAACGGCGGGCACCATCCGAGCACCTGCGCCGACTGCCATATCCACGCCAGTACGTTGAAGTACCGCCTTGGCCGCATCGCGGCGATCACCGGCCAGGATCTCAACGACCCCACGACTCGTTTCCACTACCGGCTTGCCTTCGAACTGCTTGCCTTCCTGGAACTACTCGGCGTCTCGCCCTTCGGCCAACGGTCGTGAGTACGGCCTGTCGCCACGAGACAGGAACCCACGGCGAGGTTCGGCCCATGCGGACGTTTCGAGGATTCCCTCGGACGGCGCATGCTCCGGGTAAGGAACCGCGACGCGGAGGTAGGACATGAGCGATCACGCTCGAATCGTCGGAGTGGGCATGGTGCCGTTCTCGACCCCTCGCAACAGCAAGCCGTACAACGAGATGGGCGAGCAAGCCGCCCGCGCGGCGCTGGCTGACGCGGGTATCGGCTACGCCGCCGTCGAGCAGGCTTTCACCGGCTATGTGTACGGCGACTCGACGTGCGGGCAGGCCGCCCTCTACGGACTCGGTCAGACCGGCATCCCGATCATCAACGTGCACAACAACTGTTCGACCGGTTCCAGCGCGCTTTACCTTGCGCGGCAGGCCGTCGAGTCGGGAACCGCCGACTGTGTGCTCGCGCTCGGCTTCGAGCAGATGCGCCCCGGCGCCCTGGACATGCTGTGGCAGGACCGGCCCACCCCCTTCGATCGTTTCGAGGAAGCCGCCCAGCAGGGTGAAAGCGAAGCGCCCTTCGCCGCCCGCTTCTTCGGCGGGGCCGGTGCCGCGTACGCCGGCAAGTACGGCCTTGAAGAGGACACGCTCGCCCGTATCTCGGTCAAATCGCGTCAGCACGCGGCCAACAATCCCTACGCGGTGTTCCGCGACCCGCTGACCGTGGAAGAAGTACTGGCATCACCGGCCATCTACGGTCCGTTGACCCGGCTGCAGTGCTGCCCACCCACCTGCGGCGCCGCTGCCGCGGTGGTGTGCTCCGAGGAGTACGCCCGGGCTCACGGACTCGACGCCTCCATCGCGATCCGGGCCCAGGCCATGACGACCGACCTGCCCAGCACCTTCGAGGGAGACCTGACCAAGTTGGTCGGTTACGACATGGCGCGGCTCGCGGCCGACCGGGTTTACGCGGCTTCGGGTGTTTCGCCGGAGGACATCCGCGTGGTGGAACTGCATGACTGTTTCACCGCCAACGAGCTGCTCAGCTATGAAGCGCTTCGGCTCACCCCGGAGGGAACCGCTGCCAAGTTCATCGCCGACGGCGACAACACCTATGGCGGCCAGGTGGTCACCAATCCCTCCGGGGGCCTGCTGTCGAAGGGGCACCCGCTGGGTGCGACCGGTCTCGCCCAGTGCGCCGAGTTGGTCTGGCAGTTGCGTGGTCAGGCCGAGGACCGGCAGGTCGAGGACGTGACCCTCGCGCTGCAGCACAACATCGGGCTGGGCGGGGCCGCTGTGGTGACCCTGTACGAAAAGGTCCGTTGAGCGATGCCGACCATTCCCGGCTCGCTACGGGCGAGTGCGGGGCGCCTTCCCGGCGCACCCGCACTGACGTTCGGCGGCGTCCGTTACACCTACCGCGAACTCGACCAAGAGGTCGACAGAATGGCGAATGCCCTCCTGCGTTCCGGGCTGCGCAGAGGTGACCGCCTCGCCTTGATGGCCGCCAATTCCGACCTGTTCGTCATCGTCTTCTATGCCGCGTTGCGGGCGGGCGCGATCTTCGTTCCGGTCAACCCGGCGTCGGCACCACCCGAGTTGGCCTACATTCTGACCGACTCCGGAGCGACCACCCTTGTCTTCGACGCGGAACTGAGTGACATCGTCGACGTGGCCCGGTCCGGCGATTCCGGCGGGGTACGGTTCTTCGCTCTCGGCCAGGTCGCGGGGTACGACGATCTCCGGCACCTCGCCGCCGACGCCCCGGCTTCGCCGCCGTTGATCGTGGTGGAGGAGGATGACGACAGCCTCATTCTCTACACCTCCGGGACGACGGGACGCCCGAAGGGCGCCCTGTTCGACCACCACCGCTCGGTCTGGGTGGGCGTGGTCGTGGCCGCCGCGAGCGGGATGCGGTCAGCGGAACGGTTCTTACACGTCGCGCCCCTGTATCACGCGGGCGAGTTGTGCATCATGCTGATCACCGGAACCATGCTCGCCGCGCACCACGTCGTGCACTCCGGATTCGACGCGCGCGAGGTCCTGGACACCATGGAGGCCGAAGGCATCAGCATGTTCTTCGGGGTTCCGACCATGTACCAGGCATTCCTCTCCGATCCCGGCCTGCGTGCGCGCGACCTGTCCCGCTGGCGGGTCGGCATGTTCGGCTCGGCTCCCATGCCGGGAGCGGTCGTGGAACAGTTGCTGGCCGTCCTGCCCGGCGTGGAGCTCATCCAGTTCATGGGCCAGACGGAAGGAGGACCAGGCGGCGTCTACAGCACCCCCGAGCAGGTCCGGGCTCGTCCCGATGCCTGTGCCCGCCAGGCTCTTCCGTTCACCGAAGCCCGGGTGGTCGACGCCGCCGACCGTGATGTCCAGCCCGGTGAGATCGGCGAACTGGTCCTCCGCGGGGAGACGGTGATGAAGGGCTACTGGCACCAGCCGGGAGAGACCGAAAGGACACTCCGCGACGGCTGGCTGCACACCGGGGATCTGGTGAAGGTCGACCACGACGGCTACCTCACCGTCGTCGACAGGCTCAAGGACATGATCATCAGCGGCGGACGCAACGTGTACTCGGTCGAGGTCGAAAACGCCTTGGCCGCTCATCCGCACGTCCTCGACTGTGCCGTGATCGGGCGGCCGCACCCCTACTTCGGCGAGAGCATCGTCGCTGTCGTCGTCCCCCGCGACGGCACGACGATCACTTTGGACGGCATCAAGGCGCATTGCCGCAAGCTGGTCGCGTCCTACAAGGTGCCGCACGATCTTCTCCTCCGCCAGGCGATCCCGCGCAATCCCTCGGGCAAAGTGCTCAAGCACGTTCTCCGGGACGGAATGCGGCCGGGCACGGCACCGAAATCTCTCTGAAAGCCTTTCCCTGAACGGAAACAACGCGCCCCCGAAGGCGTCGAGGAACAAGTCCTGAAAGGAATAACGCATGCGGCTGGTCAGTTTCGGGGTGCGGACGGGAGCCGGGCCCACGGTGCGGGCGGGCGTGGAGATCGGCGAGCACGTGGTCGACATCGCCCACGCGGTCGCGCTGGTCACCGGGCAGACGCTCGCCCCCGACCTGCTTTCCCTTGTCCGTGCCGGTGAACCGGCCCTGGATCTGGCACGAGAGGGCACCGAACGGGCATTCCGCAACGGTGACGAGTTCCTCCGCGGGGAGCGGGTCATCAACGACCGCGCACACGTCCAGCTCGTCGCCCCGTTGCCGCGTCCCAACAGTCTCCGCGACTTCATGGTCGTCGAGGAACACGTTGCCGGTGCCGTTGGGCCACAGGGGATTCCCCAGGACTGGTATCACGTGCCCGCGCATTACAAGGGAAACGTGGACGAGATCTACGGGCCCGACGACATCGTGCCCTGGCCCGCCTACACCGATGCGCTGGACTACGAACTGGAAATCTGCGCGGTGATCGGCACCGGCGGGCGGCGCATCCGGGCCGAGGACGCCGGCCGGCACATCCTCGGGTACACGCTCTACAACGATTGGAGCGCACGCGACCTCCAACGCCGCGAGGTCGGCCTCTACTGCGGCCCGGGAATCTCCAAGGACTTCGCGTCCTCGATCGGCCCGGCGATCGTCACGCCGGACGAGTTCGACCGCCCCTCCGCCCAACTCGAAGCGCGCATCGACGGCGAGGTGTGGTCGTCGGGATCGACGCTGGCCTCTATGCATTTCAGCTTCGAGCAACTGATCGAGTGGACCAGTCAGGAGCAGACCCTGCATCCAGGCGACCTGCTCGGCAGCGGAACCGTGGGTCGCGGATGCGGCCTGGAACTCGACCGGTGGATCAAGCCGGGATGCGTGGTCGAACTGGAGGCCGAGGGCATCGGTGTGCTGCGCAACCCCGTCGGGCTCAAGGGCGCCGGTCCCCGTCGTGCCTTCCCCGGCACCACGAAGGGAGCGAGCCGATGAGCGGACGCATCCGGGTCGACCGGGCCGTGTGCGACCACCACGGCCAGTGCACGTACACCGCCGCCACACTGTTCTGGTTCGACGGTGACGGCGAACTCGCGCACGTGCCGGAGCTGACCGGCGAGCAGTTCGCTCTCGCCCGCGATGCCGCGGCCGCCTGTCCGGTGCGGGCGATCCGGATCGAGGATTGAGATGCGCCGGGGAATCGCCGTCGTGGGCGCGGGCCTCGCCGGCCTGCGCGCGGCCGTAACCCTGCGCACCGAGGGGTTCGACGGCCACCTCACCATTCTCGGCGCGGAACCCCATCGCCCTTACGATCGGCCACCGCTGTCGAAGGGACTACTGGACGGGACCGTCGCGACCGAAGACCTGACCCTTTTCGAGCCCGACGACCTGGCGGCCGAATGGCTCCTTGGCGACCCGGTCATTGGTCTGGATCTCATCGACCGAGCGATCACGACGGCATCGGGCGGACGGGTCACCTTCGACGGTCTCGTCATCGCCACGGGGAGTACCAACCGGCGACTGCCGAATTGTCCGTCTGGACTCCCGGGCATGTGGTCCCTGCGCACCCTCGACGAAGCACAGGCTCTCCGTGACGCTCTGCGCACCGGGACGCGGCTGATCGTTGTGGGAGCCGGCCTCGTCGCGATGGAAGTCGCGTCCGCCGCGAACGCGCTCGGTGCCGCCGTGGAGATCGTCACGGTGGATCCACCGCTGGCCCGGTTCGGCGAAGCGATCGCCCATGCCTGCGCGGACAAACTGGCCGAGTGCGGGGTGCGCGTGCGCACCGGTCGGCGCGTGGTGCGCACCGACAGCTCCGGCGGATCCGTCACGGTGAGCCTTGACGACGGGTCTGTGCTGACCGCCGACGTGCTGCTCGTCGCGATCGGGGCCGTGCCGGAAACCGGGTGGCTGAAGGACTCCGGAATTCCGATCGAGGGCGGGGTCTCCTGCGACGAGACCCTGGCCGTGCGCGGTGTCTCCGGCGTCGTCGCCGCGGGAGACGTCGTCCGCTGGCCCCATCCGCTTTTCGGTGGTCGCCCGGTACAGATCGGGCATTGGAGCAACGCGGTCGAGCAAGGAGCGGCGGCCGCGCGAACACTGCTGAACGGTCCGGACCGCGCGGTTCCGTTCGCCGCGGTACCGAGCTTTTGGTCCGACCACTGGGGAACACGGCTCAATGGCCTCGGAATCGCGGCGCTCGCCGACCGCCACGAGATCGTGGCGGGAGAGCGGTCGCTGATCGTCGCCGGTTATCGCGGCGAGCGCCTGGTTTCGGCGACCGGATATGGCGGCGCTCGACTGCTTGCCCCCTACCGCGCGCAATTGGTTCGCCAGGCCGGACGGCTGGAGGTGACGCGATGAGCGGGCGGAACGACAAGCACCTTCATCTGCGAAGCGAATTCGGTTCGGTCACGGTCGCTCTCGACGAGTCCGGCAACGGTCCGCGCCTGGAAATCACGAATTGCGGCAACGGCCGCCGGATCCTGTTGGACCCGCTGGAACTCGCGAGCCTCACCTGGCTCACCCACGCTCGCCTCGCACCGTTCCTGGACCCGAGCAACAACGGATGGAGTTGGGATGAATGACCGAGCCGCCACGGTGAACGACGACACCTCCCGGCAGGCGCCGCCTCCCGGCGTGGTGTCCGGACTGTTCACCGAAGACTGGCGGGTGCACGGCAGTATCTACAGTTCACCGGAGATCTTCCGGCTCGAGCAGGAGCGCATCTTCCGCCGCTGCTGGCTCTACGTCGGTCACGAGTCCGAACTTCCCGAACCGGGCGACTACAAGACCACCTTCGCCGGGACGCAACCGGTGATCGTCACGCGCGGCAGCGACGACGGGGTCATCCGGGTGCTGCTCAACCGATGCCGGCACCGCGGCGCCTCGGTGTGTCACGACGAGGCGGGCACCGCCAACTTCTTCCGCTGTCCCTACCACGGGTGGACCTATTACAACTCCGGCGGACTGCGGGGCGTGCCCTACGACGACGCGTACACGCGCCTGGACCGGGACCGGCTCGGGCTCACCGCCTTGCCGAGGACCGAGACCTACGCCGGGTTCATCTTCACCATCTTCGCCGAGGAAGGCCCGTCCCTGGTCGAGTATCTCGGCAACGCGGCGCCCTACCTCGACCTCGCCGCGCAAGCCGGCCCCGAAGGCATCCAGCTGTCCGCCAACTCGCACAAGATCGGCTATGACGGCAACTGGAAGCTCCAGCTGGAGAACACCCAGGACGGCTACCATTTCGCGTTCGTTCATCGCAGCTACCTCGCGGTGCTCAGTGACCGGGCCGGCACCCCGCCGCCGGTCGTGCCGAACCTGATGGCCAACTGGCGCACCGCCGACCTCGGTGGAGGCCACTCGCTCGGCGAGGACACCACCGCCGCCGAGGTCACCGCCCGCGGGCTGATCGGTGGCCTGCCGTTCAACGTGGTCGTCTTCCCCTCCCTCGCGATCATCGGGGCACAGGTGCGTCATGTGCTGCCGAAGGCGGTCGACCGCACCGAAGTGCGGCTCTATCCGATGATGCTGAAGGGGGCCGACAACGCCGTGAACGCGGCGATCCTGCGAAATCACGAGGAATTCAACGGGCCCGCCGGCGCGGGCACCACGGACGACATGGAAATCGCGTTCTTCCGCACCGCCGACGGCAAGGCCGCCACCGAAAAGGACTGGGTCGTGATGTCCCGGGGTCTCGACACCGAAAAGCCCGGCGAGAACGGGATCGTGTACGGCCATGCGCTGGATGAGCTCCCCCACAGGGCGTTCTACCGGCAGTGGCGCCGTCTCATGGAGGAAGAGGAATCATGACACGCGGCTGTCAGGACGACCACAAAGCGTGCCTTTTCTTTCCGCTGTCGGGGCGGCAGGGCGCCCAATTGCACCACGTGAGGTGCGGTGGCAAGGAGCGCCCTGCCGACACGATCGCGGGGGCACGCAAGGCAGCGAGCAAAGCAGAGGAATCGGCGTGACTCCCGAGGAACTGGTATACCACGAGGCCGACCTGCTGGACGGAAGGCGGTTCGACGACTGGCTCGAACTGTTCACCGAAGACTGCGTCTACTGGCTGCCACAGCGTGACGGTGACGACCCGGGCAGAGCGGTGTCCCTCGTGTACGACAACCGGCAGGCTATGCGCGGGCGGGTGGTGCGGCTGAAATCCGGATTCGCGTTCTCCCAGGACCCTCCCTCGCGGACGTGCCACCTGATCGGGAACGTGCGAACCAGCGCCAAGGAGGACGGCTACGAGGTGCGTTCCTCGCTGCTGGTCACCGAAGTGCGCCGGGGCGGACAACACAGCTATTCCGGCGCGATGGAACACCTTTTGGTATCCACGGACGCCGGTCTGCGTATCAAACAAAAGGTCGTGCGGCTCGTCAACGCCGATCTTCCGCTGGGCAACCTCAGCTTCCTCATCTGAGCGTCTCCCGGCGCGGCACTTTCCTTCGAAGATCGGAGATTCATGCGCGATCACCACTACGCGGCCGACCTCACCCGGCTGGCGCCCGGTGCGTATTCCTATGTCGTCGGTACCGGCACCTGGAATCAGAGCAATTCCGGCCTCGTCACGTCGCGAGGTGAGGCCCTGATCGTCGACACACTGATGACGCTCGACCTGACCCGGCGGATGCTGTCGGCCTACGGTGCGGCCGATCCGGCGGCCACGCACATCGATCTCGTCGTCAACACCCACGCGGATGGTGACCACACCTGGGGCAACCAGCTGGTGGCCGACGGCCGGATCATCGCCACGGAGGCCACCCTCGAGGACCTGAAGCACCTGCCGACCCCTCAGCAGGCCGACGCGATGGCGCCGAACCTTGCCGAACTCGGCTCGACCGGCCGCTTCCTGGAGCGTTTCGTCGCAGGCCTCGACTTCGCCGGCGCGGAGCTCGTCTGTCCGAATGAGACATTCCGCGGGTCACTCGAGCTGACTGTCGGGGACAAGGACGTCAAGCTCGTCCAGGTCGGCCCGGCGCACAGCAACGGCGACCTGGTGGTCCACGTGCCCAGCGACCGAGTGATCTACGTCGGCGACATCTTGTTCACGAGCGGGCATCCGGCGGTGTGGTCCGGTCCCTATCAGAACTGGATCGAAGCCTGCACCACGATCGAAGCGCTCGACGTGGACTTCGTGGTGCCCGGGCACGGACCTCTGTCCGACCGGGCGGGCGTTGCCCGGCAACGTGGTTACCTGGAGTACGTGCGGGATCAGGCCGGCGCGTTCCACCAAAAGGGACTGAGCCTCGGTGAGGCGGCACGCGTCTTCGACCTCGGGCCGTATGCGGGCTGGCCGGATCCCGAGCGGATCCTCATCAACATCGACGCCGTCTACCGGGAACTGGAAGACGGTCGCGCGCCGGACAAGCTGGACCTGTTCGGCAAGATCGCCGACCTGCTGGACGAGGCCGACACCGGGCGGCCGATGCCCTGGTCTCGCTGAGACGAAGATTTCGCCCGGCAATGGTCCCGCGACCATCGTGCGGGCCGGTCACCCGCCTTTCTAGTGTCTACGCAAGGCGATCGGCCACGCCTCGATATCACTGAGGCGTCGGGAAGACGAATGGGTTTTTCTCCGACTCCCTCGCATTTCACAAGGAAGTGAAACCATGAGGCCCAGAACAGGCATTACCGCGATCTTGAGTATGGCGCTGGCGCTCACCGCATGTGGCGGAGGAAGCACCTCGGCAGGCCCGGGCGCCGGCGCCGCGGCCAAGAACAACCCCGCCGCCGCCGCGGCGGCGAAAAAGCTCGAACCCTACGCCGCGGAGCGGTCGGCGATTTCGCTGACACCGCTACCGCAAGCGCCGCCACGCGGCAAGACGGTGAGTTTCATCTCCTGCCCCTTGCCCACGTGCCAGCAATACCTCGACGCCATGAACCAGGCCGGTGCCAAGATCGGCTGGACCGTGAAGGTCTACGACGGCGGCCTCACGCCGGACACCCAGGCCTCGGCGTGGAGAAGCGTCGCGCAGAATCCGGGTGACGGGGTCGTCGCGGTACCGACCATCCCGAACTCCGCGTTGACCGACCAACTGGCGACGCTGAACAGCAAGGGCATCCCGGTCGTCGAACTCGGCGGACCGAGCACGCCGAGCGCACCCGTCATCGGCCATTACAACAACGCCAAGCAGTCGACGGTGCAGGGCCAGATCTGGGCGGACTGGATCACCGCAGACTCCGGAGCCGGCGCGAAAGTCGTCTACTACACCGACACCTCGTTCGAATCGCTCCTGCCTTACACCGAAAGCTTCAAGAAGGAGCTGTCCTCCGCCTGTCCACAGTGTTCCGTCGATGTCCAGACCACCAACTATTCCACGGGAGTCGGCAAGTCGATCCCCCAGCAGATCGTCAGCTACCTCCAGCGCACACCCGACGCGAAGTACGTGTTGATCAATGTGGGTGACGCGTCGGTCGGTGTTCCGCAGGCGCTGGCCGCCGCGGGCTTGCGAGACAAGGTCAAACTGGTCACCGGTTCCTCCAGCGTGGCCAACGTGAAAGCGGTTTCCGACGGTTCACAGGCCATGGCCGTCGTCGGTGAGCGTTACGAATTCGGCTGGCGTGCGTTCGACCTGATCATCCGGCATCTGGAGGGCGCCCCGATCGCGGACCCGGAGCCGGTCGGCTCGCTGCACGTGATCACGAAGGACAATCTGCCGAAGAACCTGGACGTGCCCTACAGCGTGCCTGGTTACCAGGACGGCTTCCTCCAAGCCTGGCATGTGACGCCGTGAACGAAGGCGGTGCCGGACTCCACCTGCGGCGCGTGTCCAAGACGTTCCCGGCACAACGCGCCCTGGCCGATGTCGACCTCGATCTGGAACCCGGCCGGGTCCATGCCCTGCTGGGGCAGAACGGATCGGGCAAGTCCACCCTGATCAAGATCCTCGCCGGCTACCACACGCCGGATCCGGGATCGGCCGCGTGGCTGAACGGCGAACCGCTGACGCTGGGTTCGCCGTCGGCCGCGCACCGCGCCGGGTTGCGGTTCATCCACCAGGACCTCGGCCTCGTCCCGGGCCTCGACGTCGTCGACAATCTCGCTCTCGGCACCCGCTACGGGGGTCGCTGGTGGTTGCGCGAACGGCCGGAAGCCGCCGCGGCGCGGGCCTTGCTGAGCGACTTCATCGACGACGTCGACGTACGACGGCCCGTCCGTGACCTGTCAGCCGCCCAGCAGACGATCGTGGCGATCGCTCGCGCGCTGCGTGACCGGGTCGCGGACGGCGGTGTCCTCGTCCTCGACGAGCCGACGGCCACGCTGCCCGAACACGAGGTCGACGTGCTGTTCGAGACCGTTCGGCGGGTCCAGCGCACCGGTGCGGCGGTCCTGTACGTGACCCACCGGCTGGGCGAGGTTTTCGAACTGGCTGACACGGTCACCGTGCTGCGCGACGGCGTCAAGGTGCGGACGACGGCGGTTTCCGCCACCGATCACGCCGACCTGATCGCGCAGATCGCCGGCCGGCCTCTGGAACAGCTCTACCCCACTCCGCCGGAAAAACGCGAACAGGTGCTGCTGAGCGCGAGACACCTCAAGGGGAACACGGTCCGTGAGGCCGGTTTCGACCTCCACAGCGGTGAAATCCTGGGCGTGGCCGGGGTCGACGGGTCCGGCCGGGACGAGCTGAACTCGTTGCTCTTCGGTCGTTACGCCGCGGACAGCGGAGAGGTCCGGGTCGACGGCCGCGTACTCGCCCCGGCCCAGCCGTCTTCCTCGATCGCAGCGGGCCTCGGGTACCTGCCGGCGGACCGGCGGAACCTCGCCGCGACACCCACGATGACAGTGGCGGAGAACGTCACTCTGCCGAAGATCGGCAAGCGGCCGCTCGGCTGGCTCAGCCGGCGTTCGGAGACACGCGAAACGCTCCCGTGGATCCGGCGCCTCCGCGTCGTCCCGACGGATCCGCAACGGCCCTTCTCCACCCTCAGCGGCGGCAACCAGCAGAAGGCGCTGCTGGCACGCTGGCTCAGATGCGGGTCACGGGTGCTCCTGCTCGACGAACCGACACAGGGCGTCGACATCGCCGGCAAGCGCGCCATCTACGACGCGCTCGGTGAGGCCGCACGCGACGGCGCCGGGGTCATCGTCGCGTCCTCCGACGCCGACGAACTCGCCGAGATCTGCGAACGGGTCCTCGTCTTCCGCGACGGTCGCCTCACCACCGCGCTGGAAGGACCGGCGCTGACGGCCGGCGCCATCGTGACGGCGAGTCTGCACGAAGGGAAAGCATCATGACCATTGGGCCGGTCGATCTCGGTTTCACCGGACAGAAGCGGCCGTCGAGACCGGCCGATGAGCCGAAACGCACCCGCACACCGCGTCTCGATCTCGCCCGCTACAGCGGAGTTTACGTCCTGGCGGCCTTCATCATCGGCTACGGACTGTGGGTGCCGGAGACCTTCCTGACCAGCACCACGCTGCAGAGCATCCTGGGCGATCAGGCCGTGGTCGGCATCGTGACCGTCGGCGTGGTCATCGCGCTGAGCGCCGGGGTCTTCGACCTCTCGTTCGCGAACAACATCTCGATGAGCGGCGTCCTCTGTGGCTCGCTCATGTACTTCCACCATTTCGCCCCTTGGCAGGCGATCGTCGCATCGCTGGCGTCCGGGGTGGTCCTCGCGGTGGTGAACGCGTACTTCGTCGTCAAGGTCGGCCTCAACAGCATCGTCGTCACGCTCGGCACCAGCTCCGTGCTACTCGCGCTGACTTCGTGGCTGAGCGACAACGGACAGTTCATCACCGGTTTCCCCGCGTCGTTCACCCGGATCGCGTCGCCCAAGCCGTTGGGCATCCCCATGCTGACGATCATCTTCGCGGTCGTCGCGTTCCTGGGCTGGTACCTGCTGGAGCACACCCCGGTCGGACGACGGATGCAGGCGACCGGACTCGGACCGGACGCCGCGCGGCTCGCGGGGGTCGCCACCAGCCGGATGACGCTGATCGGCTTCCTGGTGGCCGGGCTCACGTCGTCGCTCGCCGGCGTGCTCGTCACCGCGCAGGTCGACTCCGCCATACCGACCGCCGGGGCGGGCTACCTGCTGCCGGTCGTCGCCGGGGCGTTCCTCGGTGCCACCCAGTTCAAACCGGGGAGGCTGAACATCGCCGGCACTGTGCTGGCCATCTACCTGCTCGCCACCGGCGTGAAGGGGTTGCAGCTCGGCGGCGGGGGCCACGCCTGGATCACCGACGCCTTCAACGGGGTCGCGCTCCTGGCCGCCGTCACGTTCGCCGCCCTCAGCCAGCGGAGCACCGGCGGTCTCTGGCGACGGCTCGGGTTCCGGCGAGAAAACGTCTAGACCACTTTCCGTCCAATGAGGAGGTTCGATTCCGTGGCACTCGACTCCCAAACCCGCGCCTTCCTGGCTGGCACCTCCCTCTCCCCCGCCGTCCCGCCCGAGTGCGTGACCGTCGAACTCGTCCGTGCCGCCGGCGAGCAGTACGCAGGCCTCGCCCTCCCCAGGGAAGAGATGCACTCTGTCATCGACGTGACCGTGCCGGACACGGGCGGCGCCGGTACCGAGGTCCGCATCTACCGTCCCAACGCCGCGAAGCCGTTACCGGTGGTGGTGTGGCTGCATGGCGGGGCATGGGTCCGGCTTTCGGTGGAGACGCTGGACAACCACGTGCGCGCGTACGCGAGCAGGACGGGTTGCGCGATCGCCGCGGTCAGCTTCACGCGGGCGCCCGAGTCGCGTTTCCCAGCGCAGATCGAGGAAATCCATGCCGTCGCCACCTGGCTCAAGCACCACGCCACCGAGCACGGCCTCGATGCGAACGCGATCGCCATCGCGGGAGAGAGCAGCGGGGCGAACCTGGCCGCGGCGGTGACCTTGCTCGACCGCGAGCGGCAAAGCGTCCACTTTGTCCTACAGGTGCTGCTTGCTCCTTTGCTCGACGCACGTTTCGCGTCCGTCACGTGGGACGAGTTCGGTCAGGGCTACGCCATGGGCCGCGGGCAGTTCGAGTGGGCGCTGGCGCACTACGCACCCGGCGTCGACCGGACCGAGCCACTGCTCTCCCCCGTCCATGCCGAGTCTCTCGCCGGCCTGCCGCCCGCGCACGTCGTTGTGGGCGAGTACGACCCGCTGCGGGCCGACGGCGAAACGTACGCGGCCCGGTTGCGGCGCGACGGCGTACCAGCGGTGCTCGACGTGCGCGCGGGAATGATCCATCAGGCTCACATCGCGCCGGCCCCGCTCGACACCGGGCGAGCAATGGTGATCGACACCGCCGCGGCGATACGCGAAGCTCTCCTGCCCACGACGGCCTCGTCCGAAGGACCCGCAACCCCTGAGGCGACACGCTGCTGGAGGAGTCGATGAACAAAGTCAGGACTGACGCGCAGGATGCCCTGGACGGCCTGTTGTACGACGGCATGACGATCGCGGTGGGTGGCTTCGGGCTGTGTGGCGTGCCGTATGGCCTCATCGACGTCGTCCGAAACAGCGGCGTCGGAGATCTCACCATCGTCTCGAACAACATGGGGACCGATGGCCATGGTCTTGGCGTCCTGCTCGAGGAGGGTCAGGTCCGGAAGGTGGTCGGGTCCTATGTGGGCGAGAACCGTACGCTCGAGCGGCTTGTCCTCTCCGGCGAACTCGAGATCGAATTCACGCCCCAAGGAACCCTCGCCGAGCGTCTCCGTGCCGGCGGCTCCGGGATTCCCGCCTTCTACACCCCCAGCGGAGTCGGCACCGTAGTCGCTGACGGCAAGCCGACCCGGAGCTTTGAAGGCGTCACCTACCTTCTCGAACGCGCGATCGTCGCCGACCTCGCCCTGGTGCACGCGCACACCGCCGACCCTGCGGGGAATCTCCGGTATCGCTACACCGCGCAGAACTTCAACCCGCTCGTCGCGATGGCCGGGCGCACCACGATCGCCGAAGCCGAGGTGATCCGGTCGCCCGGGTTCCTGGAGCCTGACGAGGTACGCACGCCCGGCATATTCGTGGACCACGTGGTTCCTGCCGATCCAGGCCGCAAGCCGATCGAACAGCGCACGGTGCGCACGGCCGGCGAAACGGTGGTGCGCTGATGGCGTGGAACCGTACGCAGATCGCCGAGGTCGCCGCCCGCGAGATCCGGCCCGGTGACTACGTCAACCTGGGCATCGGGATTCCCACGCTGGTGGTCGACCATGTGCCGCCCGGTCACCGGGCGAGTTTCCACAGTGAAAACGGACTGCTCGGGATGGGCCCGTTTCCCCTGGTAGGCGACGAAGACCCGGACGTGATCAACGCCGGAAAGCAGACCGTCACGATTGCCCCCGGCGGCAGCGTTTTCGACTCCGCCACGTCCTTCGCCTTGGTGCGAGGAGGCCGGATCGCGATTTCGTTCCTGGGCGCCATGCAGGTCTCGGCGGAAGGCGATCTCGCCAACTGGGCCGTTCCCGGTGCGGCGGTCAAAGGCATGGGCGGGGCGATGGACCTCGTCGCCGGCGCACGCCGGGTCATCGCGCTGACCGAGCACACGACACGCGACGGCAGCCCGAAAATCGTCGACCGGTGCACACTTCCGCTCACCGGACGCAAGGTCGTGGACCGGATCATCACGAGCCTGGGTGTCTTCGACGTGGAACCGGATGGTCTGGTCCTGGTGGAACTCGCCCCGGGAACACAACTCGACGACCTACGCCGCAAGACCGCCGCCGACTTCCAGGTCCGGTTGACGGCCGCCAAGGGCTGACACAGCCAGTTCGACCCGGCGCGGAATTCGCGCGGGGATTGCGAGAGAACGGAGAAAACGTGGAACTTCGCGATACGGCCGCGCTCGTCACCGGAGGCGCATCGGGCCTGGGCTTGGCCACCGGCCTGCGACTGGCCGCGGCGGGAGCGCACGTGGTGCTCGCCGACCGGGCGCCAGTGGACGCCAAGGTCGAAAAAGGGTGCCCCGGAAGTGTCACCGGTATCCTCGCCGATGTCACCGACGAGGTGCAGATGGCCGCGGCGCTCGACACCGCATCGCGCCTCGGGCCGCTTCGTGTACTCGTCAACTGCGCCGGTGTGGTGACGCCCGGCCGCGTGTTGAGCCACAAGGGAACCGTGTTGTCCCTCGATACCTTCAAGCAGGTCGTCATGGTCAACCTCGTCGGCACCTTCAACGCGATCCGGCTCGCCGCCGAGCGGATGGCGGCGGCGGCACCGGCCGGAGAAGAGCGTGGTGTGATCGTCAATACCGCCTCGATCGCGGCCTTCGACGGGCAGATCGGCCAGGCCGCATACTCCGCGTCCAAGGGCGGAGTGGTCGGTATGACCCTGCCGGTCGCCCGCGACCTCGCCGGTAAACTCATCCGCGTCGTCACGATCGCGCCCGGGCTCTTCCGGACCCCGGCCATGGCCGGCCTTCCCGAGGAAGCCCAGGAATCGCTCGCCGCTCAGGTCCCGCATCCGGCACGGCTGGGAGAAGCATCCGAATTCGCCGCACTGGTCGAACACGTCGTGGCCAACCCCATGCTCAACGGCGAAGTCATCCGCCTCGACGGCGCCATAAGAATGGCGCCTCGTTGACGGTGTGCCGCGACCCGCACCGCGACCGGAAATCAACCCGGTAGCTCAGAGGTTGCGTAGCGTCGGCTCGAGCGAGTCCGGATCGGACACTTTCCACGATTCGATGCCGAAGGAGGCGCCCGGCGCGGCGAAATCCGGGCTGTAGGGGCTGCCGTCCGGGCGCGAGAACTCCGTGCCGATGTGGCGCGAGGTCTGCTTGCGCTGACCACCGCGGATCGACATGTATCCGGCGTTGTTCTGCACGACGAACACCACCGGCGCACCCATGGTCACGCTGAGCGCGATTTCCTGGGCGGTCATGAGGAAATCGCCGTCGCCCAGCACACATACGACGGTGCGGTCGGGCCAAGTCGTTCGCGGTGTAGCGATCCAACTCCTGCAGCAGGACGTGACCCCGCATGTGGGTGGGCGGGCCACCGCTGATGACCAGCACGCTGGTCGAACCGGTGAAGGCGGTACCCATGCCGATGACGGTGTTGCTTGCCCCCGCTCCGATCGAGGTCACCGCCACGATGGGACGGCCGGTCGCCCGGTAGAAGCCGTCGGCCAGGTGAACGGCGCTCTGCTCGTGAAAGGTCTGAACGAACGGGATGGTCGACTCGTCGTCGAGAAAGGCAGTACTGCTCCGAGGCGACCCGGAAGTCCGCCACGCCGTCGGTGATCTCGCGCTCACGATCCACAATGGACACCCGGTACGGGTGTTTGATGCCTTCCCCGGCCGGATGTTCCAGGAAACTGCCACCGAGCAACCAGTGGTACTTGATGCTGGTGCGGAACGCGGCGGCCGCCGTCGAGGAGCATCGACGTCTACCTGACCAGCGAAGACCTCGCCGACCCTGACAACCGTGTCCGCGTGGACGACGACCGGCCACCGGGCCGACGGCGGCCACTCCCCCGTTTCGGCGAGGAGCCGGCCGCCAGGGTTTCGTGTTCATGTCCATTCACACGGTCTGGGCTCAGCCGAATGAACCGGAAACCACTCGTGCTGGTCACCGCCTGCCTGACCTTCATCGCGCTGCCCGCCACGGCGGGCGCCACGCCCGGCCGGGGCGTTACGGCGGTCACGATTTTCGACCACGTCGCCGGGAACACCGACTACGTGCTCAAGGAAATCACCCTGGCACCAGGCGGCAGCACGGGCTGGCACTACCACCCCGGCGAGGTGACCGACTACGTCAAGCAGGGCGTGCTCAGCCACGACGACGCGACCTGCGAGAGCGACGGCGTCTACCACGCCGGTCAGGTGATCTCCGAGGAGAGCGGTCCCGGATACGTCCACATCGGACGCAATCTCGGCACGACGAACGTCGTGCTCGAAGTGTTCTACCGCAGTCCGGTCGGGCAACCGCTGGCGGTGGACCAGCCCAATCCGGGGTGTTCCTACGAATGACGTCGGCGGCTCGTCCGCCACAGCCGATCGGCGAACTCGCGCAGGTACCCGGACAGGTCCATCGCCGCTGATCGTGAAACCCCGGCACCCTCCACCGCCGGCACCCGTCAGGTCGGCGGGCGAAGTCCGTCGAGCATGGTGTGGAGCATGGGGCCGAGGTAGCCGGGGTCGCTGTGGATCTTGGCGATGGCGGCGATCATGTCGAAGATCTGTTCGAGGGTGAGGTCGGCACGGATCTCGCGGGCCTGCTGCGCCGCGGTCAGCAACGGCCGGCCGGCGGCGAGGGCCCGGGCGCGGCTGCTGTGCACGAGAGGGCTGTCCTGGTCGGTCAGTTCGAGGAGTTCGGAGACGATGAGCCGCTTGCCGGGGAGGAAGGCGAACAGCCGGCGGAGCCAGGTGGTGAGCGCCTCGCCCGGCGGCTGCCCGTCCTCGGCGCGGGCGGCCTCGCAGAGCGCGTCGACCTCGTCGGCGTAGAGGGCCTCGAGAAGTTCCTGACGCCCGGGGAAGTTGCGATAAAGGGTGGCCATGCCGACGCCGGCGCGACGCGCGATCTCGGCCATCGAGACCTCAGCGGCGGGGTCGGAGAAAGCGTCCCAGGCGGCGCTGAGGATCTTGTCCCGGTTACGCGCCGCGGCCGCCCGCCTCGTGGGGAACGAGGGCTTGCCCGAAGTCACCAGCAGTCTCCTGTCCGTCTTCGCCAGTTTGGTGGACAGCCTATCCGGCATTCGCTAACCTGATGCCGGACAGCCTATCCGGCATCGTCCCCGATTCGAGTTCACGCCCGAAGAACCCACCCGCACGGCCGGAGCGCCGGCCGTGAAGAGGAGGCAGCCATGCCTGTCGTGATCAACGGAGTCGCGGTGGAACTCCCGCCCGACCCGCGCGTTTCCCTGCTCGACCTCCTCCGCGAAGGTCTGGCGCTCACGGGCACGAAAAAGGGATGTGACCAGGGCGGTTGCGGGGCCTGCACGGTACTCGCCGACGGCGAACGCATCCTCTCCTGCCTGGCGCTCGCGGTGGCCTACGACGGGCGGCGGATCACCACCGTCGAGGGCCTGTCCGCCGGTGACGAACTCCATCCCCTCCAGCAGCAGTTCATCGACCATGACGGCTTCCAGTGCGGCTACTGCACACCCGGTCAGCTCTGCTCGGCGATCGGCATGGCGGCGGAAGCCGGACGCGGGGTCCCCTGCGCCGTCTCCACCGACATCACCGACGAAAAGATCGTGCTGACCGATGACGAGATCCGGGAACGGATGAGCGGCAACCTCTGCCGCTGCGGCGCGCACAACGGCATCATCAGCGCCATCGCGGCGACCTATGCGGAGCCGCCGCGATGAGGCCCTTCACCTACACACGACCCGCCGACACCGCCGACGCGGTCCGGCTCGCCGACGCCGGAGGCACCAAATACCTCGGCGGCGGAACCAATCTCGTGGACCTGATGCGGGAGACCATCGAGCGGCCGACGGCCCTGGTCGACGTGACCGGCCTGGCCGACACTGTCGAGGAGACCGACGGCGGCCTGGTGATCGGCGCGGCGGCGCGCAACGTCACCGTGGCGGAGCACCGCCTGGTTCGGACGAGATATCCCGTGCTGAGCAAGGCGATCGTGGCCGGCGCCTCCCCGCAGATCCGCAACATGGCCACAGTGGGCGGCAACATCCTCCAACGCACCCGCTGCGCCTACTTCTACGACCGAGACGGCGCACACTGCAACAAGCGCCGGCCGGGACAAGGTTGCGACGCCATCGAAGGCTTCAACCGCATGCACGCCATCCTCGGCGCCTCCACCGCCTGTTGCGCCACCCACCCCTCGGACATGTGCGTGGCGCTGGCCGCCTGCGATGCGACCGTCCACCTCCGCAGCGCCGACAGCGAGCGGACGATACCGATCACCGAACTCCACCTGCTGCCGGAGGATCGGCCCCAGGTGGAAACCGTGCTCAGGCCTGGTGAACTGATCACCGCGGTCGAGTTGCCCGCCCTGCCGGTCGCGGCGTCCTCGGCCTACCGCAAGGTCCGCGACCGCGCCAGTTATGCCTTCGCCCTGGTCTCGGTCGCCGCGGCGCTCAACGTCCAGGACGGAATCGTGAGCGACGTACGGATCGCACTCGGCGGAGTCGCCCCCAAGCCCTGGCGCGCTTGGAGGGCCGAAGCCGCACTCCGAGGCGCCCCCGCCACCGCGCGGCACTTCCGCTCCGCCGCCGACGACGAGCTGGCGAACGCGGTCCCGCTGCGCCACAACGCCTTCAAAATCGAACTCGCCCGACGAACCATCACGGCCGTCCTGACCGACCTCGCCGGAGACCAGCCATCATGAGCACGAGACACGAAGCAGCCAGGGCGACGGTGGACACGGCGGTCGGACCGGCCCCGGGCACCTGGGGCCCGGACGGGGTCCCCGACCCGTTGGGAGACCAGGAAAAGAACCGCTTGCTCGGCACCTCGGTGTCGCGAGTGGACGGACCCCGGAAGGTGCGGGGCGCGGCGCGATTCGCGGCCGAGTTCCGGTTCGACGGCATGGTGTATGCCGCTTTGGTCTTCAGCACCATCGCCAAGGGCCGCATCATGAAGCTTCACACCGCTGAGGCTGAACGAGAGCACGGCGTGGTCTTGGTGATGACCCACCGGAACGCGCCGAAACTGAGGGCGTTGCCGCTCTGGTGGACCGAGGGGAAGTCGGTGGCCGGTGACAACCTGCCGGTGATGCAGGACGACCGGATCCACTGGAACGGCCAGGTCATCGCCGTGGTGCTCGCGGAAACCCCGGAGCAGGCCGGGCACGCCGCGTCCCTGGTCCAAGCCGACTACGCGGCCGAACCGGCCGTCACCTCGTTCGACCAGGCCAAGGCCGCCGGCGGTGAGCCCGCGTTCCACTATGGACGGTTGCTGAAGACCGAGATCCACGATGCGGAGGCGGCGCTGGCGGCCGCGCCGGTCAAGGTCGACGAGATCTACCGGACACCAAGGCAGAATCACAGCGCGATCGAGCCTCACGCGGTCACCCTCGCCTGGAGCGGCGACGAGTTGATCGTCCACGATTCCAGCCAGGGGGTCGTCCACGCCGCTTGGTCGCTGGCCTATGCGTTCGGCCTGTCCCAGGAACAGGTTCACCTCAGCTCGCCCCATGTCGGTGGCGGGTTCGGCGCCAAGGGTCTGTGGTCGTACCACATCCTCGCCGCGGCGGCGGCGAGGATATCCGGGCGGCCGGTGCGCGTCTCCCTTACCCGCGAAGGAGTCCATCGCGTGGTGGGCGGGCGGGCGAACACCGAGCAGCGGGTGGCGATCGGCGCTCGACCCGACGGCCGGTTCGACGCCCTCATCCACACCGGTTTCTGCGGCATGAGCCGTCACCACAACATGGCCGAGAGTTTCATCTCCTCGTCCGGGTCCCTCTACGCCGCCGGGAGCTTCAAGCTCGAGGTGCGAGCCGCTCACCTGAGCACGATGGCCACCACGTTCATGCGCGCACCGGGTGAGGCCGTCGGCTCGTTCGGACTGGAGTGCGCGGTCGACGAACTGGCCGAGCGCCTGGGCATGGATCCGATCGAGCTGAGGATTCGCAACGAGCCGGACAAGGACCCGGCGTCGGGCCGGCCTTTCTCGTCCCGGCACCTGGTGGAGACCTTCCGTGCGGGCGCCGAGCGGTTCGGCTGGTCCCGGCGCGGCGTCACGCCCGGAACACGACGCGAGGGCGAATGGCTGTCCGGCATGGGAATGGCCACCGCGTCCCACGGCTACGTCCGCCTGCCGGGCGGCGCGGTGCGGGTCACCCTGACCGGCCACGGCACCCTGGCCGTCGACGTCGCGGCGCACGAAATGGGCATGGGCACCGAGACCACGATCGCGATGGTCGCCGCCGAGCGGTTCGGCCTCGGCCTCGACCAGGTGAAGGTCCGCTACGGCGATTCGACGCTGCCGGGTGAGATCCTGGCCGGCGGTGCCCAGCAGACGGCCGTGGTCGGCGCGGCGATCGGCGCGGCCCAGCGCGACGTCGTGGAAGAACTGATCAAGATGGCGGGCCACGGCTCTCCGCTCGCGGGGTTGACGATCGAGGAGGTCGGCTGCGCCGACGGAGGGCTGTGCAAACTCGGCGAGCCGGACCGGTTCGACAGCTACACCTCCATCCTGGCCCGCTCCGGCCGTGATGAACTGTCGGTGGAGGCGTCCGGGGCGCCATCGCAGGAAATGACGACCTGGTCCATGCGCTCCTACGGCGCGATGTTCTGCGAGGCACGCGTCAACGCCGTCACGGGCGAGATCCGGATCAGCCGTTTTCTCGGCTCGTTCGACTGCGGCCGGATCATGAACGCCAAGACCGCGGCAAGCCAGTTCCGGGGCGGGATCATCATGGGCCTTGGACTCGCGCTCATGGAGGAGACCCTGTTCGACGAGCGCAACGGCAGGATCATGAACCCGAACCTGTCGGAATACCACATACCCGTGCACAGGGACGTGCCGGAAATCGACGTGATCTGGACCGACATTCCCGACCCGCACGCACCCATGGGCGCACACGGCGTCGGCGAGATCGGCATCACCGGGGTCGGCGCCGCCGTGGCCAACGCCATCTACAACGCGACCGGCAAACGCGTCCGCGACCTGCCGATCACCCTGGACAAGCTCCTGTGAACCCAAGACACACCGCGTAACCCGGCGTATGCCATGGCCGTGTGGGTACCTGGGCGATAGGGGTTCATGGGGCAAACGCGACGACATGATCGTGCACCAACGAGATCCGTTCAACGCCGAACCGCCCCGCGCGGCGCTGGCCTCGGAGCGGGAAACACCGCTCGAGGCGTTCTACACCCGCAATCATGGGCCGATCCCGGACTTCGACCCGGACCACTGGCGGTAGGATCCGCCTGACCTGCCGTCCGTCGGCGCGTCACGCGTCACATTATTCCATGTTTGTCCACGGCAATACTTCGGAACCCCGGAAGTGGAGGTGAAAGAATGACGAATACGACAAGCATCGAACAGCATCCCGATCTGATGGAGTTGCGAGCCCGTTATGACCGCGCGGCCGAAACGCCGGTGGCCCGCGCGCTGGAAGGCTTCACCTTCCTGGCCGGGCTGTACACCGCGGTTTCGCCGTGGGTCGTGGGCTTCACCAACCACTCCGACGTCGCGACCAACAACCTCATCGTCGGGCTGGCGCTGGCCGTGCTGGCGATCGGTTTCGCTTCGGCCTATGGCCGCACGCACAACCTGGCCTGGGTCGCACCGATCATCGGGGTGTGGACGATCATCGTCCCGTGGGTCGTGCTCGGCAGCCCGGTCCCGGTCAACATGATCGTCAACAACGTCATCACCGGCGGGGTCGCCGTGCTGCTCGGCTTGGCGATGGCCGCGACCGGTGCCCGGACCGGGCGACGCACCCGCTGACGACAACCGTGGGTGTGGCGGCGTGACGCCGTCACACCCCCTCGAAAATCATGCCATCGGCGCGGCGGGAAAACCCGCCGCGTTCTGATCTACGCCGCCATACCGAAATCCCCGATCTTCGCACAACCGATTCGGCCTGACCGGCGTTTGACCGGCAGCCAGGCGGGTAGGAACCGAGTGTCGCCGAGGGCTGCCGATGGGGCCCGCGTCGCACGAAAGGACAGTGGAGACGCAAATCAGCCTGGAGAGAATGATGGCTCTGACGCTCAAAGAACGACGCGCACTGGCTGGTATGGACCGGGTCCTGTCGGACGATCCGGTGCTCGCCGCGATAGCAGGTCTTTTCGCCGCCGCTGTTCCGGCGCGGCAAGAACTCCGGATGAGCCCTCCGGTGCCCCGGCCGGGACCGGTGGACAAGGTCCGGGTCCCCACTCGCCATCAGCCCGCGCCGAGGCGCCGCGTCGTGATGATCCTGAGCATCCTCACCGTACTGGGCGGAATCACCGACATCGTCACCGCCGCCGTGCGCGTTCCCCTCGCGATCGGCACGATCGGTGTGCTCGTCACCGCGTTCGGGATCATCCTGCTGGTGGCGGAACTCGCCGGAGTAGGCACCAGGGTGGGCCGCTCGGCCACCTCCCAGCCCAAACCGTAACGGGCCGGTATGCCGCTTGTGGTTGACGGTCGGCGCCGGCGGCGGGATTCGCCGGCGCCAGGCTGGGAGTCCACAAAGGACCGGCCAAGGCCGTGAAGGCCGACTTCCCTTTCCCTGACCGCGTCCGAAGTCGAGAAGCCAGGTGACCGGCGAGGGTTCTCAACCCCCATCGGGGAGCGTGAGGACCTCGGCCAGGTGCAGCGCGCGACGGTGAGTTCCGGACGCGATCTGGCTGCGGCAGCTGAAGCCGTCGGCGAGAATGAGAGTCGCGTCGTCGGCCTCCCGGACCGCGGGCAGGATGACCCGTTCGCCCGCCGCCATGGAGACGTCGTAATGCTCGCCGCGTTCGTAACCGAAGCTGCCGGCCATGCCGCAACAACCCGAGTCGGGGCGGGCCAGGTCGAGCCCCATGGCTTCGAGAAGTTCGGTGTCGGCTTCGGTGCCGATGACGGCCTGCTGGTGACAATGGCCCTGCACCAGCGCTTTCCGGTTCAGTCGCGGTGGCTCGTAATCGCCGCTGGTGAGCAGTTCGGCCAGTGAGCGGGCTTGTCCGGCCAAGCGGCGCGCCGCGGCGTCGTGGGGAAAGAGGTTGCGCAGTTCGTCGCGGAAGACGGCGAGGCAACTGGGTTCGAGGACGACGATCGGGACGCCGGAGGTCAGTGCGGGCCGCAGGGCGTCGAGGACGCGCCGGAGCCACCGTTTGGCGGTGGGCAGCATGCCGTAATCGAAAAGGGGACGGCCACAGCACAGCACCGCGTCGGGGATCGTCACGGTGAACCCCGCGGCCTCAAGAGCCTGGACCGCCGCCATGCCGATGTCCGGGGTGAAGTAGTTGGTGAAGGTGTCCGGCCACAGCACCACCGGACGGCCGAGGGGGCGGCCCTGGTGCCCGGCGAACGCCGACCGGAAGGTGCGGTGGGCGAACCGGGGCACTTCACGCCGTGGCGCGACGCCGGCGGCCCACCGGGCGGCGCGACCGAGCACGGGCGTGCCGAGCACGCCGTTGGCGAGATGCGGAACACGCGCGGCCAACCGGGCCCACACCGGGATCAGGCCCAGGGCGTAGGCGGACCGGGGGCGCAACCGGCCCCGGTAGTAGTGGGCCAGAAATTCGGCCTTGTAGGTGGCCATGTCCACGCCGACCGGGCAGTCACCCTTGCAGCCCTTGCAGGCCAGGCACAGGTCGAGGGCATCCTTGACGTGCTCGTCCCGCCAGCCCTTGCCGTGCGAATCCGGGGCGAGATGGCCGTTCATCATCTCGAACAGCATCCGGGCCCGACCGCGGGTGGAGTGCTTCTCCTCGCGGGTCACCATGAAACTGGGGCACATGGTGCCGCCCGAGGTGTGGCGGCACAGTCCGATCCCGAAGCACCGGTTGGCGGCGTCCGCGAAGCCGTTTTCGTCGTCGGGGTAGGCGAAGTGGGTGCGCACGGACCGTGGCCGGTAGGCCGGGCCGGTGGCGAGGTTCGACCCCGGCGGGTAGGGATGCACGACCTTGCCCGGGTTCATCCGGCCTTCGGGATCCCAGATCCGCTTGAATTCGGCGAACGCGCCGACCAGGTCGGATCCGAAGATCTTGGTGAGCTGGTTGGCGCGAAGCTGGCCGTCACCGTGCTCACCGGACAGGGAACCGCCGTAGCGGGCCACGAGGTCGCCCGCTTCGTCGAGGAAACGCTCGAAGTTCTCCACTCCGGCGGCGGTGGTGAGGTCGGCGTCGAGCCGGTTGTGCATACAGCCCTGACCGAAGTGTCCGAAAAGGACAGTGTGGTAGCCGTGCCGCGTGACCAGCGCGCAGTAGTCGCGGATGTAGTCGCCGAGCCGCTCCGGGGCCACCCCGGCGTCTTCCCACAGGGCCAGCCCGGCATGCTCGCCGGGGATGCGGGTGTATTCGATGGTGGACCGGCGGATCTCCCAGATCTCGCCCTGACGCCGGGGATCTTCGACCACGGTGGTGACACCGGGCTCGGTGACCAGCTTGGCGGCGCGTTCCACCTCGGCATCGGTTTCGGCCCGGGTCTCGCCGGCGTATTCGGCCAGCAGCCACGCCCCGCCCTCGGGCAGTTCGTCCATGCCGGGCAACTGGATGCCGTGCTTGTGCAGATTGTCGATGACACCCGCGTCGAAGCACTCGAGCCCGATCACGCCGGTGTCGGCGAGTTCGGGCACGTGGTCGGCCGCGGTGGCGGCGTCGGGAAAGCCCGCGACGAGCAGGCTCCGGTTCGGCGGATCGGACAGGAGCCGCACGGTGGCCTCCACGACCAGCACGCACGTCGACTCGCTGCCCACGAGCGCCCGCGCCACGTTGAAGCCCTTCTCGTCGAGAAGGTCGTCGAGGTTGAACCCCGAGACCCGGCGGGGCACGTTCGGAAAACCGAACCGGATCTCCTTCGCGTGGCGTTCGGCAAGCGCTCGTAACCGCCGGTAGATGTCGGCGCGCCGGCCGCCCTCGGCGAGGATGCGCTGGTATTCGTCCCAGGGAGTCGGGCCGACCGTCATCCGGAGGCCGTCATAGGTGATCACGTCGAGCGACAGCACGTTGTCCACGGTCTTGCCCGCCCGCTGCGAATGCGTGCCGCACGAATTGTTGCCGATCATCCCGCCCAGTGTGCACCGGTCGTGGGTCGCCGGATCCACCGAGAAGGTCAGGCCGTGTTCCCCGGCCGCGTGGCGCAGGTGGTCGAGAATGAGCCCCGGCTGAACGCGCGCGGTGCGGCGGTCCGGGTCGATTTCCAGTACCCGGTTCATGTATTTCGAGAAGTCGAAGGCGACCGCGTCGTTGACGGTCTGCCCGGCCAGGCCGGTACCGCCACCGCGGGCCATGACCGGCGCCCCGTGTTCGCGGCACACCGCCAAGGCGGCCGCGACGTCGCCTGCGTCGCGCGGAATCACCACCCCGACCGGAACCTGCCGGTAGATGGACGCGTCGTTGGCATACAGGGCTCGCGATCCCTCGTCGAAACGGACCTCACCGGCGACCCGGGCGGCCAGTCCGGCTGCCAGCGCGCCCCGGTTCAGCACCCCGGATGTCGTCATCGCCCCGCCTTCCCCGCGACTTCGAATACCACTTCGACTTCCCGGGTGGTGACCATCGAAACCCACGCGTAGGCACCGTTTTCGCGGGTAGCCGGACATTGTCAACCGTCGCGCCGAGCAAACGGACATATCATGGCAAAAACAACTTCGGACATGATCGTCGAACGACTGCTGGAGTGGGGTATCGACACCTGTTTCGGTATCAACGGGGACGCGGTCAACGGCTTTTTCGAGGCTCTGCGCACGCATGCCGACCGCATGCGGTTCGTGCACGTACGCCACGAGGAGAACGCCGCGCTGGCCGCCGTCGGATACGCCAAGTTCACCGGGCGCCCGGCCGCCTGCGTCTCGACCGCCGGGCCGGGCGCGGTCCACCTGCTCAACGGCCTCTACGACGCCGAAATGGACGGCGTGCCGGTCCTCGCGATCACCGGGATGACCTACCACGACGTCATCGGCGCGCACCTGATGCAGGACGTCGAGTCCGATTTCCTGTTCCGTGACGCCTGTGCGTTCAGCGAGCGGGTCATGGGTCCGGCGCACGCCGTCAACGCCACCGATCTCGCCGTCCGCAAGGCGCTGGCGGCCCGCGCGCCGGCGCATCTGGCCATCCCGGCCGACATCCAGTCCCAGACCGAAGACACCAATTCGCCCAAGAATCCTCCCCGGCACACCTCCACCGCGGCCCAGGTGCAGATCCCCGCGCCACCCCGCGAAGAGCTGGAACGGGCTGCCGAGGTGCTCAACTCCTGCACCCGCGTGGCCATCGTGGCCGGCGCCGGTGCCCGGGGGGCCGGCGACGCCCTCGAACGGATCGCCGACACGCTGGGCGCCCCCATCGTCAAGGCCGGTCTGGGCAAGGACGCCGTTCCCGACGACAGTCCCTTCACCACGGGCGGGATGGGCATCATCGGCACCCGGCCTTCGCACGAAGCGTTCGAGAACTGCGACGGCCTGCTCATCGTCGGCAGCGCCACGGCCTTCTACGAGTTCTGGCCGCAGCCCGGGCAGGCTCGCGGCGTGCAGATCGACCTCAATCCCGCCCGCCTCGGCCTGCGTTATCCGATCGAGGTCGGCCTGGCCGGCGACGCCGCCGCCACGCTGACCGACCTCATGCCGCTGCTCCGGCGCAAGACCGACCGCGCGTTCCTCGAACACGCCCAGGCCGGGATGAGCCAGTGGTGGGACGTGCTGCGCGAGCAGGCCCACGACGACGTCGTTCCCATGCGGCCCCAGACGATCACCTGGGAGCTGTCGGAACTGCTGCCCGACAACGCGATCGTCACCAGCGACGCCGGCACGGTCACCGCGTGGGGCGGGCGGCTGCGGTTACGGCGCGGCATGAACTACTCCTTCTCCGGCACCTACTGCACGATGGGTTCCGCGGTCCCGTACGCGATCGGCGCCAAGACCGCGCACCCGGACCGTCCCGTGATCGCGTTCAACGGCGACGGCGCCATGTCCATGGGGCTCGGCGAACTCGCCACCCTGGCGCAGTACCGGCTTGACATCACCGTGATCGTGCTGCGCAACGATTCCCTCGCGCTGGAGGTCTGGGAGCAGAACGCCTTGCTGGGCAATCCGCAGCACGGCTGTGAACTGCACTCGATCGATTTCGCGAAGATCGCCGAAGCGTGTGGCCTCGAGGCGTTCCGGATCGAGAAGGCGGGCCAGGCCCGCAATGTGCTGTCCGCGGCGCTGGCGCACGAAGGCCCGGCGCTGGTCGAATGTGTGGTGGATCCCTACGAAGCGCCGTACGCGGACACGATCAAGAACACCCACGCGGACAAGCTCGTCGCCGCCTACGAAAACGGAGAGCCCGAAGCCCGCCGCATGGCCCGGAACCTCCTGGAACCGGCACGGCTTCCGATGGCCCCGGCGGTGCGGCACGCGGAAAACGAACTCCGCCGCTTCCTCTGACCGCTTCGTCGCGGACAGGTCCGGCGGAGCCTTTCCGGCTCCACTCTGGACCGCACATGGAGCCGGCGTTTGGCGAAAACGGCTGCACCGGCGTGGCGAAGCGGGCACACTGCGGCCATGCCCGACGACGAACGCATGATGCTCATAGGCTTCCACCCCGACGAAGGGCGGCTGATCCTCGCACGGAACAACCCGGACAACGCGCGCTACGTCGTCGTCCTGGTCCACGGGATCGGCGGCGGTTTCCCCGCTGTCGACCAGCTCCAGGGCCAGGCGGAAAGCCTTTACGGCAGGATCGCCTCCGGCCAGGAGGATCGTGACGTCTCGATCATCACGTGGGCGGACTACGTCCCGCCGGAAAGCGCCGCGCAGGCCGGGGATCCGTCGTTCGCCGCCGCGGCCGCCCCGCGGCTCGCCAGTTTCCTCGCCGCACTGCCGGTGACAGCCGCACACGGCCGCTACGGCACACCCGCCCGGGTCGTGGTGATCGCGCGCGGCTACGGCGGCCTGGTCGCCGGGCTTACCGGGCGCGACTACGCCTTGGAGGCCGACGCGCTGGTCTTCCTCGGATGCGCGGGAGCCGGAGTCGAGTCGGCGAGCGCACTGCGCTTCGACGGTCCCGTCTACGCCGCCTCCGCCGGCGGCGACGGCACGCCCGACGGCGTGCACGGCCCTCGCCCCGACAGCCCCGGTTTCGGGGCCACACAACTGCGGTCGGGTCCGCTGTCCTTTCAGAACGATCCGTTCGTCCGCTACCTGCCGACGCTGCGCAAGATCATCTTTGGCCGGCTCTGATCACGCGCCGAAGTGCAGGTGCGCGGCCCACAATGAAGGCGTGGCGGGGTAAAGGTCCCGCTGAGCCCGGATCGCGCGGTGCAGGGAGCGGGCGGCGCGGCCGGGATCGAGGGCTCCGTCGGACTCGGCCAGCCCACGGTAGAAGTCCTCGGTGATCTCGACGGCGACCTCGTCGTCCAGCTCCCACAGGGTGCCGACCACCTGCGGGAAACCGGCCGCCTGCAACGCTCCCGCCAGGTGCATCGCTTCGTCGAGCAGCCTGTCGCTGGGGTTCACCGCGGTGTGGCAGGCGGAAAGGTAGGCCAGCCGCGCGCCGTCGAGATTCACCGCGTTGAGGTCTCCGACGGTGAGCGGAGTCCGTTCGTGATCGCGCAGCAGGAGGCTGCCGGCCGCCGGGTTTTCGACGTCGTAACGGCCGTGGCAGGCGAAATGCGCTATCTGGTGTCCGGGGAGTTCCGCCAGCACCTGCTCGCGGTCCGGCTCCGTCAGCGTCACCGCACCCGGCAGGATCGTGGTCAGCAGCTCGGCCTCGGCGCGGACGTTCGACAGGTCGGAAAGCCCTGGCGTGGAAGGCATCGCGACGATCAGCGAACGACTCGGGCTACCAGCCGGGGTGCGCCGGCGCGCGTGGCGCAACGTCCGGATGGTCGGCGTGTACGAGGAAACGACGCGGTCCATGACCGTCCGGTCGCCCGCCGGATCGTCGTGGTGACCGGCGGCGTGCAGCGGCAGCAGGCTGAAGTACCCGCCGGGGGCCCACCAGCACCGGGGCCAAGGCTCGCCGGCTTCAGGGGTTCCGTGGTAGCCGAGCGAATCCAGGACCGGGCCCGTCACGGTGTCCCAGAGCCATTTCAGTACGTCGCTCAACACGGTTTGGGCCGCCGCGCGGTCCGCGTCCGGGTCGTAGGCTTCGCGCAACGCCACGTGGAAGTTGTTGATCTGGTCGATCACCGCCCGCACGGTGAGGCCCGGCAACGGTAATGCCGTGACGCCGCCGGTGGTGAGCAGGAGCGCGTGGCCACCGTAGGCGAGGTTGAGCGTGACGATCGGGCCCTGCGCCGCGGCGGCGCGAAGCTCCCCCGGTGCCGGCGGCAGGGCGAAGGTGCCGAATCCCTCGACGTCCCGGATCTCCCGGAGCGTGGCCGCCAGCTGTCCGGCAACACCGATGCGGTCGGCGTTCGCGTCGTCGGCGTCCAGGAGTTCGCGCAGCCTGGCGAAGCGCGCGGCCAGGTCGGGGCGAGCCTCCCGGAGGTCCGTCAGATCGCCACGGGTATCGAGGAGCCGGCTCAACAGCACGGCTCGTCCCGCTTCCAGCAACGACAGCGCGCGCTGGGCCCGCTCCCCCGGAGCGCGATCTTCGGCGAGCAACGCCAACGCCGCGGCGTCGTCGGTGAACCCGGAGGCCGTCTCCAGGGCGTCGTGCTGTTCGCGGTGACGCATGCTGCGCGGCGCGACTTCGGGGATCAGGTGCACCGCCGTCTCCAGCAGGTCAGCCGCGAGCTTCAGGTCTTCCGTGCCGGGCTCCCGCTCCTCGACGGCCATCCAGGCGCCGATTTTCGCGCCCCGGATCCGCACCCTCGGCGAGGTGGCGGTGCGGGCGACGAGTCGCGAGGCCACACGGATCGCCTCCGCCCGGTCCGACTCTCTGACTTCCTTGTCCGGTTCGGCACGCCGCGCGGCGTGCCGGAACCGCACGAGCAGCGCCTCGGCGTAGGTGAGCAGCCAGTTCGGCCGATCGAGGTCCTCCTCGTCGGCCGCCTCGATCGACCGCCGCCCGGCCTCCACCGCGTCGTCGATGTCCGCCGGGAACCGCTCCCGTTCGAACCGGGTGCGCAGGAGCACGGACAGATTCGCCCAGGCCTGTGCGCGGTAGCCGCCCTCCAGGGGGAGGCCGGTCGCCCGGCGTCCCATTTCGACAGCCTCGTCGAGATCGGCCTTGTCGCCGCCGTTCTCGAACCGCAGCCTGCGGGTGTCGCTCAACGACACCAGGAACAAGCCGTTCTCCGGTTCGAGCGCGAGGGCTCGCCGCCCGGTCACCACCGCTTCGTCGAGGTCGGACCGCTTGCCCGACACCAGGAAACGGCTTTTGAGCGCGTGGCTCAGCGCCGCGAGGCTCGCGGCCTGCTTCGTCCGATCGGCCTCCGCGACCACCTGGCGCCGCACGTCGACCAGCGCATCGGCGTCGGCTGGCACGTTGGTCCATTCGAAGCGCCGCGACAGGTAAGCGCCGAGCAGGCGGAGCACTTCCCCGTGCCCCAACGCTTCGCCGGCCATCCGGGCGCTCCAGATGTCCAAGGCCCGCAGCTGGAGGTACGTCCGCGGCGGAGTCTGGTCCCCGTCCACGGTCGCCGCGGCGGCACGCCGGACGAGCGTGATCGCCGCGTCGAGGTCGTCCAGATCCGCCGCCACCTGCGCCCGTCGCTCCAGCAGGTGCGCCAGGTTGAGCAGCACGCCCGGCGGCAGGGACCGCGCGAGGACACCTCGTGCGATGGTCGCTGCCTCGTCCAGCGCTTCTCGCGCGCCCTCGTGCTGGTATCGGGCGAAGAGCACACCGCAGATGTCGGAGAGGCAATACACGCGGTCGGTTTCCGTCGACGCGGCGCGGAAGGCCGCGCGAACCACCTCCTCGGCCTCGGCCAGATCACGCGGGTCTTCGGTGCGCTTGAAGCGGTCGAGCAACGCGTACGCCAGGCTGGTCAGGGATTCGCACAGGCCGTCGTCATCGGCCGGGAGCGCCTCCACGATCTCCCGCCGCGTGGCGATCACTTCGTCCTGCTCCCCGGGGTCTCCGGACAGCTGGAAGCGTGACGACAGCGACTCGGCCTTGTGCCGAAGGATCTTCAGCAGGTTCGACGCGAACATCGCCGCTTCCCAGCTGCCTTCGCCGGTCCGCACGGCCAACCGGGCGGCACGCAGCGCTTCGTCCAAATCGGACACCGGACCACCGTGGACGAAGCTCTCGCGCAACGCCTCGGCGAGGTTGTTCAGCATCGCCGGGCGGTTCGGATCTTCCGGGCGCGCGGTGGTGGCCGCTCGCCGGATCGCTTCCGTGGCCTCGTCCAGGTCTTCCCGCCGTCCCGTCCGCGAGAACCGGACGATCAGCGCGCCGTTCAGGTTCGTCAGCGCGGCGACGGTCTTGTCCCGCTCCGCCGACGCCGCGACGGCACGGCGCCCTACGTCGATGGCCTCGTCCAGGTCCGCCGGGTCACCGGTCTGCTCGTACCGAAGCTTGAGGATCGCGCACAGGTTCAGCAGATAGGTGTCGAGGAGACGGTCGCCGGCGCCCAGGCCGACCGCGTGGCGGAGGGCCCTCAGCGCGCTCTCGAGGTCTCGCGCGTCGCCGGCCCGCTGAAATCGGGCCATCAGCGCCGCGCCGAAGAGCGACAACCGTTGCGGAAGGTCCGGGTTGTCGTTGAAGGTCGTGCCCACCACTTGGCCGAAGACGGCGATCGCCTGCGAAAGCAAGGCCGTGTCACCGGCTCGGCTCGCCCGCTCGGTCAAAGCGGCCAGCTGCGGCATGAGCGCGTCGCCGAGCGCCGGCATCAGCGGTTCGGGGAAATCCAGCGTGCCGAGCAAACTCGCGGCGGGAAGGAGCAGCTCGAACGCGTTCTCGGCCGCGGCCTGCCGCTCTTCCCCGGTCAGGGCTTCGGCCTGGAGCCACCTCAGCCAGCCCAGCACGTACCACGCTTCGGCGTTGCCCTGGGCCGTTTCGTCGATACTGGCGGCCAGTTCCGAAGCTGGCTCCGTGACGCCGGGAGCGAACGCCTGCGCGTGATCACCACTTTCGCGGATGCGCCCCACGAACTGGGCGAGCAGGTCGATCAAGTCGTCCTGGCGGCCCATCCGATCCTCCTTGTGGCACTCTTGGCTCAGGCTACGATTACCGGGTCTCACGGCGCGGGGATTCGTGGGAATTCGTCGTCGTTTGCGGGGAAGCCAGTGGCGAACAGGTCGGCCGAAGAGATCGCGGACGCCGTCGCGTATGTCTGTGAGCACGTGGATTCCCTCCGCACCACGCTGACCAGCGGTCCCGCGGACGGCCCGCGGCGGCTGGACGAACTGCTGACCGCGCTCCGCGATGAGGCCGACCCCGCCGATCACCTCGAAGCCGTCCATCGCGCCCTGCGGCGAGCCCGGGACGCGCTCGGCGTGTTCGGCCGGAACAGGGACGCGCCGATGGCCACGCTCGCCGGGGTCGAGCGCGATCGCCCGCACGAGCCGGTGTTGCTGTGCCCCCGCGCGAGCCGTCCCTGCGCCCGGTTCGCTTGGCCGGGCCGGGGCGAAGCGCCGGTCTGCGTGGTCACGGGTGCGCACCTGCGACGGACGACGTTGGCGCCGTGACGGGATTCCTCGGCGGGTTCGGCGGCCAACTCGGCAAGAGCCTGGCCGACAAGTGGCTTGGCCTGCTTGTGTTGCCGGGCGCGCTGTACCTCGCGGTCGTGACCACCGCCCGCGCGCTCGGCCAGTCGCGTGCGCTGGATGTTCCCTACCTGGTAAGCCAGATCACCGCCTGGGCGCACGCCCCGGCGGTCGGCACCGCCGGCGGTCAGGTGGTGCTGTTGCTGGCCCTGCTCGCCGGATCGGTGGCGGCCGGCCTGGTCGCCCGCGTTCTCGGCGCCGCGATCGAGCGGGTGACGCTGGCGGCCGGATGGCATTCGTGGCCGCGCTGGATCCGCCCGCTCGCGGGGTGGCGCATCCGCGCGCGGCGCAAGCGATGGGACGAGGCGCATCGCGAGTACAGCGCCGCGTGGACCGAAGCCGCGCACGCGAAAGCCTTGGGGCGCACCGTAGACGCCGAGCGGCGCCACACCGCGCTCCGCGCCAGGGCGGCGATCGCCCCGGAACGCCCGGACAGACCGACCTGGAGCGGTGACCGCATCCACGGCGTCTCAGAGCGCCTGCGACGCGACCATCGTCTCGACCTCGCGCTCCTGTGGCCGCACCTGTGGCTGGTGCTGCCGGAGCAGGAGCGGACCGAGATCACGGCGGCACGCACGTCGATGACCCGTGCCGCCGAACTCGGCGCCTGGGCGCTGCTCTGTGCGCCGCTCGCCGCCCTGTGGTGGCCCGCCGGCGTGGTCGCGGTCGTGCTCGCGATCGCCGCCCGCGGACGCACCCGGGCGGCGACGGACACCTACGCCCAGCTCGTCGAAGCCTCCGTTCGCCTGCACACCCGCGATCTCGCGGAGCGCCTCGGCATCGAGTGCGCGGGCCCACTGCCGCCGGACGCGGGCGACCGGTTCGACGAGGTCCTCGGCTCCGCGCCGCCCCTGGCGTGAGCGGCTGAACCGGTGACCGATGACATCGCAGGGTCAGCAGCGGGTCCTGGGCGCGAGGCCGCTGGTGTCCACGCGGCGATCGCGATAGGTGCGTTCGGCGAAGTTCAGGAACCGCTGGACGTCGGCGACGGAAGAGACGATGCCGAGTGAGACCCGGATCGCGCCGCCGCTGGGAAGGCCGAGCCGGTCCAGATACTCGTCGATGGTCGGGATGCGCCGGCCGAGGAGCCGCCGCAGCATGCGTTTGTCGACGATGTCGAACGCGACCTCGCCGGCACCGGGGTTGCAGAAACATCCGGCGCGAAGCGAAATATCGGCCGCGGCCGACTCCTGCTCGACCAGGCGCTCGTCGACTATCGCGCCATCGGGAGTGAGGAAGTTGAACGCCACGGTGCCGCCGCGGTCCACGGTGTCCTTCGGTCCGTAGACCAGGACCATCGGGGTGCCGTTGCTGTGCCGCAACGACATCAGGCGGTCCAGCAGCCAGCCGGTCAGGCAGCGGACCCTGCGGTTGATCAGCTCGACACCGATGCCGGTCAGCCAGGACATGCCGGTTTCCACGTCGGGAATGGACAGGTAGTTCTGTGTGCCGTCCTCGAACGCGGCCTCGTCGGGTGCCATCGAGTGCCAGTCGCCCTTGACGCTGACCGCCTGGATGGTCCCGCCCGAGAACCATGGCCGTCTCAGCCGGGCCAACGCCTCCCGCCGGGCCACCAGGCAGCCGACCCCGGTCGGATAGCCGAACAGCTTGTACCAGCTGACCGTCAAGAAGTCCGGGTGCACGGCACCGAGATCGAGCACGTTGGTCGGCAGGTAGGCGGCGGCGTCCAGGAACACGTCGTAGCCACGCTCGTGGGCGAGGTCCACCCAGTGCAGCGGGTGACGCACGCCGGAGAAGTTGCTCTGCGCGGGATAGGCGAACAGGCCGCGCCCCGGGGGCAGCATCGTGCGCAGCACGTCGTCGCTGATCCGGAGTTCGGGCGGTTCCAGCGGGACATACCGCAAGCGGGCATGCCGGGCGCGGGCGAACTCACGGATGCCGTTGACCGAGTTGTGGTTGTCGAAGGTGAGCACCAACCGGGTGCGGCGGCCGAACGGGTAGGCCTCGCCGACCAGACGGCAGGCACCGCTGGCGTTCGGGGTGAAGATCGCCACGTATTCCTCGGGCGAGGCGTTGAGGTGGCTGAGCACCTTCGCCCGGGTCTGCTCGACCAGCTCGGTGGTGGCCCGGGAGGTGGGGTTGACCGAGTGCGGGTTGCCGAAACAGCCGCTGACCAACCGGTCGTGGTGCAGTCGGTACTGGGTGAGCGAGGCGAGACCGGCGCCGGTGTAGTCCAGGTAAACGTGGTGGTCGTGGTCGAGATAGCGGTACTCGGTGGCGCGCAGTTCGTCGATCCGGCGGGTGCTCTCGTACTCGGGGTAGTGGGCCAGGAACTCGGCAGGCTCGTCATCGGTGGCACACGGCGCGGTGACCTGGTTCATCGCCGCGTTCCCTTTGTTCGCACGGTGAGCACCACCTGGGTGGCGATGGCGGCCAGGAGCAGGAAACCGGCCAGGATCACCCAGTCCACCCAGACCGGATGGTCGAACGTGTCCTGGTACGACGCGAGCAGCGGCGGTCCGAGCGGCGAACCGCCGGAGCGCCAGAGGCCGGGCAGGCCGGCGGTGTGGCCGAGCGCTTCGAAGGCCCAGCGGTTGGACATCGCGTAGCTGACCCAGCGGCCCGCCGCGGCCATCACCGGAACCGGCAGGAACGCGCCCACGAACAGCACCTGGGGAAAACACAACATCGGCAGCATCAGCGTGGCCTGGCTGGGCTTGCTGACCGAAGCGGAGGACAGCAGCCCGAGGGTGAGCGCGCAACCCGAGGACAGCGCCAAGGTGACGAACAGGGTTGCCAGACCGGGAAAGTCCAGCGCTGGCAGCCGGTCGGTGAGGCGTAGCACAACGAGCAGCACCGCGTCGACCACGAGCAGCAGCGGGAGCAGGGCGGCCAGTTTGCTCAACGTGTAGGGGCCCAGACGCAGGCCGGTGAAACGTTCCCGGCGCAGAATGGGGTACTCGTCGCAGATCTGGGACAGGCCATAGGTGAGACCGAAGAAGAAACCGCCGAACGCCATCCAGAACAGGATCATCACGGTGGTGTTCGGACTCGGATCGGCGAAGTCGAACGCGCCGGCGCGGAACAGCATCAGGAACATCACGATGATCATCACCGGCGAGCCGAGCAGGATGGCCAGGGTCAACCGGTTGCGCAGCAACAGGTCCAGACCGCGGGTGGTGAGCAGGCGCCACTGGCCGAACGCGCCAAGCCGCGGCGGTTCGAAAGGGGGCGGCGCGGCCGGGAATTGTCCGGGGACTTCCGGTGACCAGGGCGGCAGCTCGGGTTCCTTCAGGAATTGGTAGATGCCCTCGACGGTGTTGGCGCCGAAGTGAGCGAGGGCGGCGGCGGGGGTGCCGGCGAAGGTGAGGCGTCCGCGCGCGAGCACCGCGACGGTGTCGCAGCCGGCGACGTCAGCGGGGTTGTGCGTGGTGAACACGACCGTGCTGCCCCCGTCGGCGATGCGGCGCAGCAGCGCCATCAGGTCCAGCGCGGTCGCCGGGTCCAGACCGGAGGTCGGTTCGTCGAGGAACAGCGCGGGCGGGCGGGTGAGCAGTTCCACCGCGATACTGGCTCGCTTGCGTTCCCCGCCGCTGAGCGACCCGACACGACGCCCGGCGCGGTCGGTCAAACCGAGTACGGCGAGGACTTCGGCTACCGCGGCATCCAGGTCGGTACTGGAGGTGCCGGCCGGTAGGCGGAGGCGGGCGGCATAGCGCAGGGTGCGGGCCAGTGGCAGGTCTCGATGGATGATGTCGTCCTGCGGCACATAACCGACCAGGCCGGGAGCGGCGCCGTTGTGCCGCACCGTGCCGTTGCTGGGCGGGCGCAGACCGGCGAGCAGGTCGAGCAGGGCCGTTTTACCGGCTCCGCTGGGCCCGATGACGGTGACGAGCTCACCCGGCCGGCAGACCAGGGAAATGCCACTCACCAGATCAAAACCGGATCGTGTGACATGACCCACCTCGGTCGCGGTCAGGTGTAGACCGTCAATCTTTTCGGTCGCGTCCGTTGACCCGACACCGATCTCGCCGACATCCCCGTTCCCGGCCATGACCCCTGCCCCCCCCCCGCATTCGATTCGTGTCCCCAACTGAATCTCATCGAACACGGCCCGGTAATCAGCCGGACGGGTGAAGGTGGCCACCACCAGGGCCTCCGCGATGGCTTCTTTCCGGTCACCGGAGAGATCAAATTCCGGCGAGCAGGCCGCAAGTCCACACGACATCCGATTGAGACAGGCAGGCCGAAACACTGTCCACAAAGACATCCCAGGCCCCTCTTCGGGGGTACTGGCAAATCCGAGAAAAAGTCAAGATGGTCGCACCACAGGCGAACGAACTCACCCCGGAGGACAAATGAAGCCGTAGGTTTCCCCCAGGTGCTCCCTGCCGTGCGCAACGGTGGCAGGATCGCCACCCTGCGCTTTTACACCGGTAGCGAAAAGCGCGAAATCGCCTGGCATCCGGTATTCGTCAACCAGTACGTGGGCGCTCGAGCGCAACTCGACAGGCTCCCTCAGCAAGCCGAAGCCGGGGTGCTCACTCCCCGGATCGCGGACATCATGCCCGTCGAGAAGGCGGACGACCGCCCCGGTGGCGAGGATCGCGACCTGCGGCTGGTTTCAGATCAGGTCGAGGGCGGCGGCGACGGTGCTGTCCGCGTCGATGCCGTGATACCGGTACATGCTGCCGAGGTCGCCCGACTGACCGAAGCGGGTCACGCCGAGATGCCGGGCACGGACCTGGTTGATCCCGGCGAGGAACGCGAGGGTGTGCGGATGACCGTCGAGCAGAGTGACCATGGGTGCGGCCCGGCGGGCAGGGAAGGCGGCGTCGAGGACCCAGGTGTCAGCCTGGCCATGGCCGGCGCGCGCCCGCACCGCGTCGAAAAGCAGGCCCGGGCTGGTCACGGTCACGACATCCGTGGCGATGCCCAGCGACGCCAGGCGTTCGGCCGCGGCGAGGGCTTCGGGAACCATCGCGCCCATCGCCGCGATCGTCACGGTGGGATTCCCCTCGCACCGGCGCAACGGATACGCACCGGCCACGACCTGCCGACGGCGCAGCTCACGGGCGGCCGGGTCGGTGGGCACCGCGGCCAAGGTCTGGTCCACGGGCCGGGTCGACAGCCGCAGGTAGGCGCTGGTCCCGTCCGGACGGCCGAGCCGGGACAGCGAGGCCAGCAAGGTCCACTCGACGTCGATCGCGAAAGCGGGCTCGTAGGCGACGCAGCCGGGTTGTTCCAGCCCCACGGAGGGAGTGGTGATCGACTGGTGGGCACCGCCTTCCGGGGCCAGGGAAACCCCCGACGGGGTGCCGACCAGGATCGACTGCCCGCCCGCGTAGATCCCGAACGACCACGGCTCCAGCGCGCGCTCGACGAACGGGTCGTAGAGCACCCCGATCGGCAGCAGCGGCTGCCCCCACCGCGACCAGGTCGCGCCGAACTCCCCGAGCGCACCGACCAGGTTGCCTTCGGCGATCCCCAGTTCGACGTGCTGGCCGGTCGGGCGCTCCCGCCAGTGCAGGATCGTTTCCGCGTCATCGTCGAACCAGTCGCGGCGCTCGTCCGGTGACCAGACGCCGACCTTGTTCACCCAGCCGCCGAGATTGGTCGACGAACTGACGTCCGGGCACAGCGTCACCACCCGGCGAGCGGCATCCGGAGCTTCGCGGGTGAGGTCGAGCAACGCGCGCCCGAGCGCGGCCTGCGTCGTGGCTCTCCCGGAGGGCGTGCGGCCGATGGTGGTAGGCAGCGCGGGAACCGCGCCGGCGGGCACCGGCTCGCGGCGCAGCCGTTCGGCCGTGGCGGCGCAGACCCGCCCCGCCGGGCTGTCCTCGGCGAACCGCTGCCAGGGCGAATCCACCGACATGCCCAGGCGGGAGGCGAGTTCGGCGAACTGATCCGCGGTCAGCAACGACGAATGGTTCTGCGGGTGCCCCTCACTGGCCAGCCCGTACCCCTTCACGGTGTAGGCGAAGATCACCGTCGGGCGAGTGTCGTCGATGCGGGCGAACGCGTCCCCGATCGCCCCCAGGTCGTGTCCACCGAGATCACGGATCGCGGCGCACACGGTTTCATCATCCAAAGTGGACACGAGCTGGGTCAGTTCGGGCGAGTCGGGCAGCCGGTCGCGCAACTGGGCCGGATCACACCGCAGCAGCCGCTGATACTCCGGATTGCTCATCTCGTCCAGCCGGCGGCGGAGCGCCTCGCCGCCCGGGCGTCCGAACAGCTCTTCCAGTAACCGCCCGTACTTCACCGTGAGCACCTGCCATCCCGCGGCGCTGAACATTCCCTGCAGCCGCGGCGCGCCGATGTCGGGCACGACCCGGTCCAGGCTCTGCCGGTTCAGGTCCACGATCCACACGATTTCGCCGAGCTCCGCGACCATCGGATCGGCGACGGCCTCCCAGACCGCGCCCTCGTCCAGTTCCGCGTCGCCGACGAGCGAGTACTGCCGGCCCGCTCCTGCCTGCTCCCCCAGCGTCGCGACGTACCGGCGGGCCAGCGCTCCCCAGATCGGTGCCGTAGCACCGATTCCGACCGAGCCCGTCGAGTAGTCCACCGGGTCCGGGTCCTTCGTCCGCGACGGATAGGACTGCAACCCCCCGAATTCCCGCAACGTGGTCAAGTACTTCTCGTCCAGCTCACCGAGCAGATAGTTGATCGCGTGCAGCACCGGCGAGGCATGCGGCTTCACCGACACCCGGTCGCCCCCACGCAAATGCTCGAACCACAACGCCGTCATCAACGTGGCCATCGAAGCCGACGACGCCTGATGACCGCCGACCTTCAACCCCGACGGATTGGGCCGCACCCTGTTCGCGTGATCGATGATCGCGGTCGAGAGCCACAACACCCGCCGCTCGATCTCCCCGAGGACGGCCGGCCGGTCCCCGGCTCCGCTCGGAACGGCCCATGGCGACAGCGCGGTCATCGCGAGCTCCTCTCGTGCATAATGCTTCAACAGGACACCAGGGATACGTTCACTGCACAACGGGTCGCTGTGTCGGTGTGCAACTTGCACGTTCTGGCGCTATGGATTCCTATGGAGGTGAGCAAGATGCACCCTGCTCGACGAAGCGACGCGAACCGCGGCAGGCCGGCACCGATCGACGCCATCGACGCACGGCTGCTGCTCGCCCTGATCGAAGACCCGCGTGGTACCGCTGTGGCGCTCGCCGAACGCGCGGGCCTTTCCCGCAACACGGTGCAGGCCCGGCTGACCCGGCTCGAAGAAAGCGGCGTGCTCGGCAGCGTCGAGCGACGGATCGACCCGGCGGCGCTCGGCTACCCGCTCACCGCCTACCTGAACGTCACGGTGGTGCAAAGCCGGCTCACTCCGGTCGCCGACGGACTGGCGAAAGTGCCCGAGGTCGTCGAAGTCCTTGGTATGACAGGCGAAAGAGACCTGCTGGTTCATGTCGTCGCCCAGGACGCCGACGATCTCTACCGCATCGCCGGCCTCGTTCTCGCGATCGACGGCGTGGAGCGCACCACCACCTCGCTCGCCATGCGACGGCTGGTCGACCACCGCGTGACCGCACTCGTCGAGCGCAAGGCCCGGCAGCGATAGCGGCCTCGTTTAGCGGAGGGCACCGACCAGTCGCGCCGCTGCGACCGTCGCTCCGTCGGTGCGGAGCCTGGCGCCCAGAGCCCTGGCCCGCGCCTGGGTCTCGGGTGCCAGCGCCGTGTCGAACGCGACGCTCAGGGACTCGACGGTCGGAGCCGGACCAAGAAGTGCCACGCCGACATCCAGGTCTGCCACCCGGCCTGCCCAGTACGGGTTGTCCGACACCGGGAGAGGGATCACCACTTGCGGCACGCCCGCCCGGGCGGCCGTCAGCGTCGTGCCCGCGCCGCCGTGGTGCACCACGGCGGCCACGCGAGCGAACAACCGCTGATGGTTGACCTCCCCCATGGCGAAGACGTCGTCTCGCTCGTCGACGAGTTCCAGGTCCGCCCAACCACGGGAGACGAGTATGCGCCGGCCTTGTGCGCGGATCGCCTCGACGGCCGTGTGGCCGATGTCCGGTGACGGGCGCATGCTGCCGAAGCCCACATAGACCGGCGGCGCGCCGGCGTCCAGGAACGCCACCAACTCGGCCGGGAGCGGGCGTTCGTCCGGCAGGGTCCAGGCACCGGTCTGGACCACGTCGAAGCCCGGGGTCTCCGGACACGGACCCAGGACCGGATCCGCCGCCAGCCACGGCCGGCCGGAGTACACGTGATCGCGCACGTTGTCCACCGGTGGCAGGCCCATCGATGCCCGGTGGTGGTTGAGCGCCTCGGCGAACTGCGTGTTCACGTTGTGCGCGTCCATTTCCCACAACGTCCGGTGGTCGCTCACCGGCGGCTCCGGCCAGCCCGTCCGCGGTGGCGGCGCATGGTGCGGCGAGGGCAGGTTGACCGCCGAATAGCTCACGTACACGTACTGGAGGCCGGCCGCTTCCGCCACGGACCGGGCGGCGATCTGTCCCAGGCCGGCCGCCACCAGCGCGTCACATCCCTCGGCCGCCGTGGGGAGAATGCCGAACTGTGCGGCGACCAACTCGTCGCGGTATCGCGACAACTCCCCCGCCGACGGCGGCGTCGGCCCGCGCATCAACTCCCGCACCGGTGGCCCGGCCGGCACCACCGGTATCCCCAGACTTTCCAACCGCCGCGCGAACTCCTCGTCCGGCGGGACGCACATGCGCACCTGGACATCGAGCGCCTGTAGCCGCACCGCGAGTGCCACCAGTGGTTCGACATCACCACGCGTCCCGTACGTCGACAACAGAACCCGCATTCCCCGCCCTCTTTCCTTGCCGTGGGGGATCCGACGGTACGCGTCCGGTGGTGGTTCCGGCTCGGCGCTGCCTTCACGGGCAGCGGGGAACGCCCATTGCGCCCCATCGCGCGCGAATTCGCGCAAATTGCGCTCGATGGACGCACAACCCGGGGACCGGTCGATGCATAGTTCGTTCGTGCCCATCCCTGATGTTTCGATCGTCCTGCCCTGCGCCGGATTCGGAACGCGCTTCGGCGCGCCCTACGCGAAGGAGTTGCACTGTCTGGCGCCCGGGGTCACGGTGCTGGACCGCAGTCTGGAGGCCGTCGTCGAACTGGCCGAAAGCGGGCTCAACGTGCGTCTCGTCGTCGTGTTCAGAACCCACAAGCTGGACACCGTGGCCTATCTCGCGCGCTACGCCGGGACCTTCCAGATCGTCTTCGTCTACCAGGACGAATCGTTCGCATCGGGGCTCGACGGGGCCATCCGGTCGGCCCTGCCGATGACACAGGGACCGGTGGCCCTTGTCCTCCCTGACATCGTCGTCACCGGCACGGGCAGTCTTCTCACCGCGGTGCGGCAGCTGGGAAGGGCGGACTGGAGCGTCGTGGCCGCCGAAGAGCGGGATCCCGACGTGCTGCGGCAGATGGGCGCGCTGACCGTGGCCGAGAGGGACGGCGTCGCGAAGGTCGAGGCGGCCGCCGAAAAGCCGGCGGATCCCTCGGGCTTCAACGCGTTGTGGGGCATGGTGGCAGTCGCCGAAGAGGAGGCGCACCGGTTACCCGACGTGGTACGAAAAGAGGCGGACAGCCCACTGCCCGGCGCGGTTGCCCTCATGGTGGAGCGCATCGTCAACTACAACACGACCGCGGGCTGATTCCCCGGGGAACCGATTATGGCTGTTGCGAAACGTCTGCAGTGGATGCGGGATACTTGATCTGCTCGCGGAGGAGGTCGCCGTGGCCGGAGTGACGCGCGATCGCGAGGAGGTAGATGAACCGTGTTCTGCCACACCCGCGAGTCGTTCGCTGCCTGCGTCGAACGCGAGACCGCGGCTCGCCGTTCTCCGTTGCCGCACATGTGCGGTGAAGGCGTGCTGCTGGTCGACCGGGACGGCCTCGGACGACGAACCCCGCAGGAGGCGCACGCACGGCTTCAGGCAGGTCCACCGCCGCTGTCCGCACACGAGTGAGCCGGCGGCCGGATGCTTACGGGCTATCGGCGAGCGGGCATCCACACAGGAACCCCGCCGTTCATAATCAGGACAGCCGCCCACCGTTCAGGTGCCGATGTGATCGTCGTTCGTCGCACGGTTGGCGAGTACCTCGTCCATATGCGTTTCGGCCCAGGTTTTGAGGCCTCGCATCGTGTGGTGCAGGGACAGCCCGAGGTCGGTCAGCTCGTAAGAGACCGTGACGGGCACCGTGGGCGTCGCGGTGCGCGTGAGGAGGCCGTCCCGCTCCAGGGACCGCAGTGTCTGCGTAAGCATCTTCTGGCTGACACCGGCCAGCAGACGCGACAGCTCCGAGTACCGCATCGCCCGAGGCTCACCGGTGCAGTCGTCACCCGGCCGAGGCGAACCGCCACCACCGAGCGCGGCGAGGATCAGCGTGACCCACTTGCCCGAGATCCGCTCGAGCAACTTGTGACTGGGACACACCGCCAGGAAAGCGTTGTAGTCCGCCTTGGTCTCCGCCCTCTTCCGGGCCGCCGTCCTCGTGGCCATCGACCGGCTCCTCCCCGTGGGTGTGTTACGCACTTTGAAGTGCCTACTTCCCGATGGAACGTTACCAGCCAATACTGAAGCAAGGTGCCGTTCGGCACCAGCACCGGTAAACCCTGAAAGGCCGAAGGTTGAGCACGTTGTCCCCATCCCTTCCCGGCGGCACCTGGACCCTGGGCGACCTCACGGTCACCCGGTTCGGCTACGGCGCCATGCAACTGGCCGGCCCCTGGGTCATGGGCCCACCCGCCGACCACGACGGCGCACTGGCCGTCCTGCGCGAGGCCGTCGAGCTCGGCATCACCCACATCGACACCGCCGACGCCTACGGCCCCCGCATCACCAACCAGCTGATCCGCGAAGCGCTGCACCCCTATCCCGAATCCCTGCGCATCGCGACCAAAGTCGGCGCGATCCGCGACGAGCGGGGCGGCTGGCCCCCCGCCCGCAGGCCCGATGACCTGCGCCGGGCCGTTCACGAAAACCTGGAAACCCTCGGACTCGAGGTGCTCGACCTGGTCAACCTCCGCCTCGGCAATGCCGAAGGCCCCCAACCCGAACCGGTCGCCGAGGCGTTCGAAACCCTCGTCGACCTTCAGCGCCAAGGCCTGATCCGCCACCTCGGAGTCAGCAACGCCACACCGGAGCAGATCACCGAGGCACAAGCCATCGCACCGATCGTCTGCGTGCAGAACATGTACAACCTCGCCCACCGCCACGACGACGAACTCATCGACGAACTCGCCGAGAAGAACATCGCCTACGTGCCCTTCTTCCCGCTCGGCGGCTTCACCCCGCTCCAGTCCTCGGCACTGTCGGCCGTCGCCGCCCGCCTGGACACGACACCGATGTCCGTCGCCCTGGCCTGGCTGCTCCAGCGGTCCCCCAACATCCTGCTCATCCCCGGCACCTCATCGACCGCGCACCTGCGCGAAAACATCGCCGGCGCGGGACTCTCACTCGGCGACGAGGATCTGGCCGAACTGGACAAAATCGCCGGCTAACGAGATGTCCCGCGCCCGGCCCTCAGTCCGCGAGTGCGGCCGCATAGGAGGCCGCACACGGTCCCGGTGTGGCAAGTGAGGTGACAACGTGGCCGTCGATGGTGACCGGCGGGTCGAGCGGTAGGTGGACTACCCGCTCGGACCGGGATCCCGAAAGCTGCTCGGCCGGCATCAGCGTCCAGCCACCGGGATCCCGGGCCACTTCGAACAGCACGTTGAGCAGGTCCCCGGCAGGCCGCCGCCGTGGCGCCACGGTCAGGGTGGCGAGAATCGCGTCGTACATCGCCGGATCACTTTCGCGGGCGGGCAGCCGCAGGCCGTGCGGATCGAGGTCGTGCGGGCTGATCGCGGGTTTGCCGGCGGCGAGGTGTTCGCGGGAAACCACCGCGTGCAAGGGCTCCGACCACGCTCTTACCACCCTCATCCCGGTCGGCGTGACCGCACCGCGGACCAGCGCCAGGTCAAGTTCACCGTTACGCACGGCGTCCAGACGCGCGGCCACCGGAAGGTCGACCAGTTCCGGCTCGACGGGGCGTTCCCCTTCGCGCAGGCGAGCCAGCGCGCGGTCGAGCCGCTCGGTGACGCAGGACGCCACACCGATCCGCAGCACCGTCGCACGATCCCCCGCCACCACCCGCACCCGGGCCGCCGCGGCGAGGGTGTCCCGGGCCGCGGCGAGCACGCGCTCGCCGGCCGGAGTGAGCCCCACCCTGCGGGAGGTCCGGTCGAGCAGCCGCACGCCGAGCTCACGCTCGAGCCGGCTGATCTGCTGGCTCACCGCCGACTGCACGATCCGCAGCCGTTCCGCGGCGCGGCCGAAGTGCAGTTCCTCGGCGACAACCACGAATTTTCTAATGCGCTCTAGATCCAGCGCTGGCCTGCTCAGATCCGTCATGTCTCCTCCCAGGTCCGTCCCAGTCAACCGACAGAAGGGAAAAACGGTCACTCGGACAGGGGTCCGCCCCACCTACATTCTGCCGTGTCGGCCCGTTGGCCAGTCGAGCACTATGCCCGGACGCCGTACGGCGAGGCGGTCCACACCAAGGCTGTACCCGGTTGACGTCAAGGCGAGGGCGGGGCGCGCGCTCAGATCGTCGGAGAACCGGTGTCGCTGCTGTCGGCTCGTGACGGGCGGACCGACAGCAGCGCCCTGCTGAGGCGGGTTGTCAGCGGTTGGAGATGCCGACGCCCTTTTGTAGTTCCTCGACCGCCAACCGTCGATGTGAGATCGCGTTCTTCTGCTCGCTCGACATCTCGGCAAAGGTGAGATCCGTACCGGCAGGTACGAAAATCGAGTCGTAGCCGAACCCGCCGTCACCGCGCCGCTCGGTAGTCAGCGTTCCCTCCAACGTGCCGGTGAAGACGCGGACGCCATTGGTGTCCGCGTAGCCGAGTGCCGTCGTGACTGTGGCGCTGCGGTCGGCGACTTCTGAGGCCATATCGAGGATGCCCTGAGCGCCCACCGAGGAAAGGAACCATGCGACCAACGCGCCGGGCAGACCGTTCCAGGCATTGAGGACAAGGCCAGTGTCGTCGACCAAGACAGGGCGTTGCAGTTTCGAGTACGCATCCTCGACTTTCCGTTTCACGACTTCCACGACATCGAGAGACTGAATTTCGATGAGGTCTTCCTTGAGTGCGCTGACCTCAATACCGAGTAGGGCAGCGTACTCGCGAGCCTTGCCTTCGTTGCCTGTGATCAGCGAGATACGGTCTATCACTGAAATCCTTCCAAGGTTGGGGTTCACTCTTCGATCCTCAGCCAGTGCCGAGTAAAATTTGTCAAACGTACAACAGTATTGCCGTCAACGGTGACGACGCTACCACACACCGTTATCGTGTCTTCGTTGCGCACCGGGGTACTGAACTTCCACCATAGGATGTACACATCCATGCTCCCGCCCTCGGTTATCACGCTGAACTTTCTCGGGAAGAGATTACTTCCATCGGCCTCGCTTACTCGACCGGACACCACCACGTCATGAGAGTCCTCTCCCAACGGTGTCACCAGTTCGAGGGGAACCGTGAGTGCGGGATCGCGTAACCGAATGGTGGTCACTACTCGCTCGGAAAGTTGAAGACTGGTCCATCGTCGCGCAACGATGGACCGGATCGAGTTGTTTTTGTTCCGAAAGACCTTCTGGTACCGCGCATACTGGCGGAGCTGCCTTTCCGTTGTTATTTCAGTAAATCCGAGCTTCTCTCGAATCGTCGAAATCTGCTGTCGGAGCACTTCTACGTTCGCGATTCCTTGTATGACAAAATCGACATCCTTGCGGACCTCACCGCCGGACGTCAGGTGCAGCCCGAACATCGCGGAACCAAAAATACCTACCGACTCGCGGCCAAAGATGCGGACAAGTTCCGCGTAAAGGTCGAACCATATCGTTGACGCGAAGGTGGCACTTTCCATCCTGGCTGACTCTATAGGGTCATGATGCTCGCGGATTTCCTTAACGGAAACGAGTTCGTAGGCGTCCAGGACATCGACCGGCAAATCATCATCCTCGATGAAGTTCTTCCTGTACCTCCGGCCTCGATATACTCTGTCGCCCTCGCTACTGGGCGAGTAAACGTTGTAACCGAGGAAGCGTGTCCGACTATCCAGGTTTCCAACGACGCGGTATATCCGGCCATCGTTCATCACGACGTGGTCTAGATCGAGTAATGCGATTTCGCCGAATCCCATTGACTTCTCCATTCATCGGCCACGGCGACACGAATACCATGAGCATGGGCGTCGGAAATTAAAAAGTCTTGTATCGTGAGCATCGCTGGAATACTCTCCCGCCACTTCTTGCGGTCTCCTCCCGGCGCGCGCTCCGCTTCCTTGCTATTGATAAGTTTGCGCAACTCATCGGCAGTGCTGACGGTAAGCAATGTCGGCTGCACATCGGTGTCGACGTTCTCAGCGCGAATGTCGTCTATTATGCCGCTGTGAAAGTGCGCTCCCTCAACCATGGCATCAAACCCGTCGCGACCCAGCTTCCCGATGACAATCCTTACTCCGCGCGCTACCGCATTGGCATGCTCCACAAAACCCGCTACCACGTTTTCTTCGGTCGGCGATCCGTGAAGCTCCCAGGCGTTATGGCTGACTTTGTGGAGCGCTGGCACCTGCTCCGGAGTAACGAACCCCCTTTGCATCTCCCTGATGTAGTCGGTATGAATCACGGTCCTTATGTTGTGATGGTATGCGAACGCAACAGCGGTTGTTGACTTTCCTACGCACGGCACTCCATAGAGGACGTGAAGCGTCATGTTACGATTCGTCATATCGGAATTTCCTGCTGTAGGCGACTACTGAGTCGCGCTCTTCGTCCGTGAGCCGCGCAAGGCGGATTTCGCGCTCGATGTTCGTACCGAACAGCACTGGATCATCGGTATTGATGGAAACCGGGATGCCGAGCCGAAGAGCACGCCTTGCTGGACTCTCGCATTTCCAATTCACCACACCCAGCACGGTATTACTGGTAGGGCACATGTCCAGGCAAATCCCGTGAGACTTCACAATGTCGATCAAGGCTGGATCCTGGAGAAGAAGCACGCCGTGACCGATGCGATCGGGCACGATGTTCGCCAGGACGTACCGCGAAACGTCATTGTCGAACAATTCGCCGAGGTGGATATTGACTCCAAGGCCGCTACTTTGAAGACCTCGAATGAGGTGAAGATAACGGTTGAATTTAGGCAGATCGCCAGGCAGGAAGTTGAGGTCAATACCTGCAATCCTGTCCGCCACTTCTCCGTCGGAGAGCACATCGAATATTGCGTCGAGTTGCTCCTCGGACTTCGTCATATTGATCCCGGCGAGGAAGGATACCGTTAGGCCATCGTATCGGCTCAACTCTTCGCGAAAGATTGTGAGACCGTCTGCGGCGCTGCGCATCCATCTCCATCGCCCTGTTGATGGCCCGACACGCAAGTCAATGTGTTCAACGCGAGAGGCCCTTGCGTCATCCAGCAGGCGCCGAATGATCTGGCGGAATGTTCCTTCACCGAATATATCTTCACCCTCGGTGAGGCTTAGCACTTGCTGCCAGAGCAATGTGAGTCTTTCGGCTGGTGTAGCACACCGATATGAGCGCGAATCGTATATTGCTCGCACGCATTGAAGCCTGCCCGGCTTGACGAGCGCCAACGCCCTGAGTGCAGACTCGAAGTGACAATGAAGCAGGCTATACACTGCACCTCCTGCGTTCCGGTACTCTACCTTTAGGGTTCGCGAGAATTGCTTAGCTCGTGGCCGTTGTCCCAAAAAGAATCGATCGAGGCCGTTATGCGCTGAACGGCTTGCGGGTTGACCTGTTGGAGGATTCGGGCGCTGGATTCGTTCGCCCTCATGACGCATACTGCTGCTGCGTAGACGATGGGCGCGAATGACTGGATTCCCGAATTTGCAGCCGCCGCCGTGGCGACCGGTATTAGGTGACTGTTGCAGAGGACTGCGTTATAGCGGTCCCTATCGGTGAACAGGTCGAAATCGTGTCGCGTTCGGAACATGGTACGGTTAAATTCGTCTTTCTCCTGAATCAACTTCTTTGCGGTGTCGGGAGATATCCGCTTGCGTCCACGCGATACAACGCATTTCCGGACCCGCGATTCGAGATCAGACTCTATCCAAATGCGCACCATTGGATCGTCGCCGATCCATGCGAGTGCCCAGGTGTCAAATACCGTCCTTTGTCGCGTGCGACTCAAGGACACGAGACGTTCCTCAAGTTCAGCATCGATGGCACCGGTCCCTCGGACAGATTGGATCTCCTCAAGGCGCGTGAACCAGACTTGATCGCTGGCGTCTTCGATACCTAAGATCTCCAGCAGGATTTCGGTAGCTGACACGTAGTCGTAGCCAAGTTCTGCTGCCAGTCGCTTTGCATGCGTCGTCTTTCCGGCGGCGGTTAGTCCGGCAAAGGCAATATTCGGAGCGGACTCCATGGAAACCGACATACCCCCGTTGCTTTGTCGCGTATTTGTTAGCGGCTCGGCCTGGTTTGGCTGGCACGGCGCCAGTCCAGTTCCGCTTTATGTGACTGCGCATACTCGGCAGGCGACGCGGATAGCTCGCCTGTACCGTGCGCCAGAACCAATTTTTTCCTCATTTTCGAATGCTGCAAGTAGGGCCGCGGCCTGGGAGATTCAGCCGACGACTCCTGCTCGTCCCAATCCCGTTCGGGCCATACCCACCCCAGTGGCAGACCGGCCAGCCCTGCGAGTCGCCGCGTGTACGGTCGGAGGTTGTCAGTTTGCTCAGCCCGTTGCCGCATGACCCGCGCTGCGATCGCTTCCACCGACTGTTCGCCGTTTCGCAACCTGGCGACCGTCCGCCGCTGGTGTATGACCAGTCCGCCTACCCACACCAGAGGCAGCCCGAGAAACACAGCAGCCAGCAACAGCCAATGGGTCACAGGGGCGAACACGGGCCTGTCACTCTCTCCGCATGCGGCGACCCGCCCACGTCAGCGAACGGGCCATGTTCGACGGCGTGTTTATGCAGCAGCTCGCTCAGCGAACTCAGCAACTCCGCGAACTCGTGCTGTCTCTCCGCTGAGAGCCGTCCCGCGAACAACCCAGCGGCCACAGCTTCCGTGTGACCGTTGACTGCCCGCATTGCCTTGACGAGTTCGACCGTTTCAGGCGTGCCCTCGGCCGTTGCGTCCGTCAGCCTGGCCTGCAATCGCTGACCGAATCCGCTCAGGCGTTCTCCGAGACGCGCTTCCTCTCCGGCCAGTGTGGGTATCCCCGGCCTTGTTGATCCGAGACCACCGCATCAGCGACAAAGGAAGTGGTATCGCGAGCGAGGACAGCCAGCTCGGCAATGAGTTCCAGTTCGTCTTGTTTCACGATCCCCGCCCCCGTTCGTGAGGCCGTCCGGTCACAGTTGGGTGGTGTTTCTTTGGCAGGTCAGCATCCTGAAATGCTGGTATGACCACGAAAAAACCCACGAGAATAAGGGTGAGTACCGAGCCCGCCACTTCTCCGAGATCGACCATGAGGCTCAACATGCGCTCCTCCTGATCTTTGGCTTGTGACCGTTGATTTCGTCTGTGGTGACGAGTTGACCACCCGCGACCCGGATAGATTGTTCGAGGCTTTTACGGACCAGTTCATCGCGAGATAGGTGCTCCTTCTCCGGTACCAGCACCACAACTGACCCGCTCTCGTCCGCGCTGACGGCGTCGAACAGCCCGGTGAATCCAGCGCGGGCCAGTTCGGTGTGCTGTACTTCGCGGTCGCAAAACACCGTCACCAGTCGGTAACCCCGCTGCTGGCAGTAGGTGCCGAGACGCGACCGAAGTCGTGAGATCTCAGCTTCGTCAGGTTCAGCCATTCGGAGGTAGCCATACGCCACGGAACCTGGCTTCGGTCCCTTCGTCTCCTGCTCCGTCAACCGGATGCTCATATCGTCCCGCCCGCTCGTGTCTCGTCGCTATTTGGAACGGCACCCGGCGCTGAGGATTAATGCACCACGAGCGGGAATGGACAGAGTGCAAACGCTCATGGTCCTATCCGGAACGGTCGGTCACCCAGCGCCGGGTACCTGAAAACAGGTTCCTGTGTTTGACTGTTCGGGTCGAGTTGTCCGGACCGGTTGTGAAGAGCTGTCAAGGGGTTTGAGATGCCGGGTGACCTGGGGTTAGGCACCGTCTTGCGTGAGCTGCGTACGGCGCGCAAGCTCACGCTGGCCGCCGTTGCCCGTCGGGTAGGTTGTGCTGAATCCCTGATCTCGTACGTGGAGACAGGGAACCGCCAGTTGTACCCCTGGCTGGCAGAGCGGTTGGATAGCGTCTACGAAACGGGTGGCACCATTGCGGCCTTACTTCGGGGCACGCGTGAACCGGTAGCAAGCGGGGTAACCGCCACGGATGACCTGCTCGTGGTGCAGTTGCCGGGAGGAGGTGTCGCGGTGCCGATTTCACGTCGTGCGCTACTGGCCGGCCTGGGGATCGGTGCGCTCAGCAGCGCAGTGTCATCGCCCCTTGAACAGGCGATGCGTAACGTGGACCCGGGTTCCGAGACGCTGGCGCGTTTCCAGAGGGCTTTCGAGGGGTTCCAGGCTGCCGCACGAGTGTTGCCGCCCTCACGGCTTATCGACGGCGTGACCGGCGAGGTCGCAGTTCTGGACGCCCTACGTCGTCGGTTGACCCACCGCGATCAGCGCCCGTACACGGTCATGCAGGCCCGCTATGCGGAGTGCTTGAGCTGGCTCTGTGAAGAAGCGGGGGACGCTGAAGGCGCCCTGTACTGGACTGACCGAGCAGCCGAGTGGGCGCAAATGATCGCCTGGACACCAATGGTCGCCTACACCTTCGTGCGTCGCTCCATGATGGCCATCAGCTTCACCAGCGACGGCCGTAGCGCGGTCGACAACGCCGAGCACGCCTTGTATCTGCCGGATGCGCCGCCCCGCGTCAAAGGGTTGGCGGCCAAGCAAATGGCGTTCGGGTATGCCTTGGCCAGGCAACGCGACGCGAGCGCTCGCGCTCTCGACGAGGCGATGTCGCTGTTGAGCGCGCCAACTCGCGAGGACGAGGCCGCTCTCGGGCAACGCAGTGTCGTCAGCGACGACCTCTACACCATCTTCCAGACCACCTGCGAAATCTATCTGGGTCGCAGTCAGCAGCCGATTGTTACGCTGGAACCACGCCTGAACAAGCTGGCCAAGGCGTCATTGCGGACAGCGACCATTACCCGCGCCAAGCTCGCCCGCGCCTATGCCAATGCTGGCCAGCCAGCGGACGCCTGCCGTCTGACCTTGGACGCGTTGGAGTCGGTGAGGGCGGTCGGCTCGCTGTCCGCCTACGCCGAGTTGCGCCGAACGCTGCCTGTCCTCGACTACTGGCGTAGCCGAGCCGATGTGCGGGAAGTAATCCACGCTGTCAGGAGTGCACCACCATTCAGCGCTTGAGCCGTCGCGGTTCGATCACCGCTTCGCGGGCGGTGCCGTCCGGTTGTCGTTCGAGCCAGTAAGCCTTCGCTCCCGAGCGATCGGCTACCGCCTCGATGAACTCCGTGTCTCGGAAGTACAGCCCCGCTCCGGCGTCGGTGGCATAGCCGTCCGGTAACTCGCCCCGGGCGATCAGCCCGAGGTGCAGTTCGCGCCGGTCCGCGTAGTGCACCGCATTGGAGTACGGCAGGAAGCGGAGACCGTCATCGAGGCACCGCACCGGACCGAACGAGTCCGTCGTCCCGCCGCTGTGCCAGCACAAGGATCCGGCCGACTCACCGCCGAGCACGACGCCGGCCTGCCAGCACTCACGCATGACGCGGTCGAGTTCGTGCACCCGCCACACCGCCAGCAGGTTGGCAAGACTGCCTCGATCCACCCAAACCACGTCCTGGTCAAGCAGATGCTCGCGGATGTCCTCGACGTTGGGCTTGTCGAACAGCGCCAGATGCGACGGGCGCACGTCAGTATCGGCGAACGCGGCATAGAAGTGGTCGACGCTTTGCTGCCGGTCGCCTGTTCCGGTCGAAACGAAGCATGCCTTCGGGTGCGCTGGGCTTCCAGCGAGTTCGAACGCGAACCGGAAGATCGGTCCCGGCTCCCACGGGTCACGCGCACGGTTGAAACCCATCGAAGCTGCCAGAATGGTCGGTGCGTCTGCGGGCACGACTCACATGATGACACGAACAACTACCCCGAAGGACATCACGCGGAGCACGAGCTATGAGCTCAGCGACCACTCGACCCGGTGATGTCAAGGGGACACCGTTTGCAGATTTTGTGGTCAACGTCACATTGACTTGCCTTGAGCGGTGTTGTCGCGCTCTCTTCGAGGGTCTAGAGCTGGATGGTTTACCCGGTGGGCGCCGTGAGTGGGAAGGGAGGGTGTGCGGGGCCTGCGGGTGGGTTGTTGGTTCTGGGTTCCACTGGTTGTACCGGCTCGCGATGATCCTTGAGAGGCCGCGAGTGTCTGAGTCCCGGTGGCCCGCAACGGTGGCGGAGTCTTACCCCTGTTGCTGATTGGTTCGCTGGCCAGTTTCCGGCGATTTTCCTTGTGTCACAACTGAATCCCGGTGCGGACGAGTGTCTTCGCTGATTTCTTGTGCGGCCGGTTGTGTGGCTTTTTTCGACGATGAGGCCGGGGTGTCGATCATGTTCGATTCGTGGGAGCGCATCCACGGTGAGGCGGTCGTGCCTTGCCCAGACAACGAAAAGGATCTTCTCATGCCTGAGACCACAGGTGAGGACTACGACAACCAGGACGGCGACGGCTGGGCCGAGGGTGGGGAAATGGAGGATTTCGAGCACCTGCCTTACCCGGCGGTGTGGAACGACGACACCGATGACGAGGTGATTCACGCGGCGTTGGCGTGGCAGCGCGCGGTGGAGTTGCTGACGGAGCAGGGGTACGCGCCGCAGGAGTGTGAGGCGGACGCCGTTGTGCGAAGGTGTCGCGCCGGGCGCGGGCGCTGATGGACCGTATCGAGCGGGAAGAGGCCGCGTACGCCGAGCTGGCGAACGACGAGTCGTTGTGCGAGTGGCCCTGGGGCCGGTTGTGCCCGGAGCACGGGAACACGCTGTCCCACACGCGTCGCGGTACGACGTGTCGGCATGAGGGGTGTGAGCGGCGGTGGCCGGGCAGCCATTGGAAGGGGCACTGTGACCTTCCGGCGGCGGTGATCACGCACAGCACGGTGAAGAAGAGCGGGCAGTGGAGGTTGTGCGCCGGGCACCGTCGCATGTTCCCCGCCGGGACGCTCGCGCGAATCTTGCCGACCGCCACGGGCGAGCCCGGTACCGATCCCGCCGGGATCGGGCTGCCGGACGGTAGCGCGTAGACAGGCGGGTCCACTGTGGTCTCGGGCGGGCCGCGCCGTTGGGGTCGGCCCGCCCGGGCCGGGGGATGTTATCACTCGGAAACGTTCAGGAGACAAGGAGTTAAGGTCATGTTCAGGCGTGGTTACACCGAGTTGGATGTGCGGTTGGATGCGGCGTTCCCGTCCGGGTTCGCGCCGGAGGAGCACATGCCGCGCGAGATCCGGCGGGCGGAACGGTTACGGGAACGGGAGTTCGGTTTTGCGCTGGAGGAGGCGATGCTCCGGCACGGCGCGCGGGTGGAGACGGTGGCGCAACTGAATCTTCTGCTGCTCCGCGATCACCAGCGCCTTCACATAGGCGTCAATCGGTGCGGCCACCCGCGCGATACCGCCGCACCCACCCTGCCCTTTCCCCGGGCACCGGTAGATCTCCACCAAATTACCGGACCGGGGATCACGCCGACGCGAGCCCACCATACGGGCGTTGCATTTCCCGCACCGCACGAACGGCGACAACAGGTGATTGGTGCGGTAGCCGCGCCACTTACCGCCCACCCGGGAATGCTCGGACTGGTCGACCGGCGCCCACGCGCGCACGACTTCCGCATACTCATCATCGGTCAGGACCGGCTCCCAACTACCCCGAACGGGATTTCCGGCGTCATCCTTCAGGACTTCACCGCGATAGACCGCCATTCCACACATACGGGGCCGGAGAAACATATTCCGGAGCGTGGCCGCCCGCCACGCCCACCCGTCACCGTCGGGATTCCACGATCATTCCACTCACGGGCAAGCGTCAGCGGGCTCACCCCCGCAAGGATACGCGGAAGCGCCTTACGGATATGTGCCGACTCCCGCTTGTTCAGCGTGGGCCGATCCTTGCGCCACCCGAACGCGCGATTGGGACCGCCGTGATTCTTTCCGGCGCTCGCCGCGCGCCGTTTCCCGTCGATGACACGACGTGACGTATTCCGCGATTCGGCGTTGCGCTGATTGACCAGGTTCCGGGCGGCCGAGATCCCCGCATCGGTGGACAGGTCAATGTTTGCCCGTCATGCTGACCACATACACGCCGTACAGTTCCACGGCGTCGATCAGGTCTTCCAGAATACGCGGGTCACGGGTCCGCCCGGTCGATATCCACCACCGCCAACGCGTTGCACTCACCCCGCCGCAACGCGGTCAGAATGGCCTCCCAATCAGGCCGCACCACCCGATAGCCGTAGGTGCCATCCGGCAACATCACCCGCCGCCGCTTGAACGAGGACACGTTCGGCTCCGGTACCTCCCGATCAACTCGGCCCCCGACCTTCCCCACGAACACACGAAGGTCACTGAGCTGATAATCGACCTGACCCTCACCCACCCGGCGTGTCCCGCCCCGCCGACACCCGCGACTCACGGGCCAACAACACCCAAACTAGCTGGTCAGGGTCACGCTCGATCAGCGTCCGACCCCGCTCACGAAGTGGCTGCGTAGCTCCCATGCCACCAAGTGTGCATCAAAAGCGCCTTGGCCACGGTCACGAAGTATTCCAGGGCTCTCAGCTCCACCCTTCCAGATCTATCACAGGATGTGATCGCTGCTGTTCGCCTCTGCTCATTGTTCGCGCAGCTCGGCTCCGCTGCGATGAAGGCAGACCCAGCAAAGCCGGATGCGGCGCCGCGTGGGCGAACCCGGACAGGAGAGACAGAAGTGAGCACATCGACACTCGGGATCATCGGCACCGGAACGGTCGGCGCGGGAGCCGCCCGCCTCGCGGTCCACGCCGGCCTCGACGTGATCCTGAGCAACTCGCACGGACCGGAGACGCTGACCGACTTCGTCGCCGAGCTCGGCTCGCGGGCCCGTGCGGCCACTCCGGCCGAGACGGCGCGCGACGCCGACCTGGTCATCGCCGCCGTACCACTGGCCGCCCACCAGGCGCTGCCCCAGACGGAACTCGCCGGCAAGATCGTGATCGACCCGATGAACTACGCACCCAACGCCCAATGGCGAGTCGCCGAACTCGACAACGACGAACTGACCTCCAGCCAACTGGTGCAACGCCACCTCACCGGCGCCCAGGTGGTGAAGGCGTTACATTGCATCGGTCCCAGGCAACTGCTGGACCTGTTCCGCCCCGCGGGCGCCCCTGACCGCACCGCCCTGCCGCTGTCCGGCGACGACCCGGCCGCCAAAAAAGAGGTCACCGACCTCTTGGACGTCCTCGGCTTCGACGCGGTGGATCTCGGCACGCTGGCGGAAAGCTGGCTCAGCGAACCCAACACCCCGCTCTATGCCCTGCCGTATGTGGGAGAACCGCCATCCGGCCTCACCGTCCTGGAGCTCGTCGCCTGGGTCCAGGCGGCGCCCGGCGTCCCCGTTTCCGCCGCCCGCGTCAAGGAACTGGCCGCCGCCACGGTACGCGGGCCCGCCGGTTTCCGGATGTAGCGGACCTTTGGTGCCCAACGCGACGGGGTCAGCGACGTTCGAAAGGAATCCGTTCGCCGGCCTCGATCGCGACCGGCAGCCGGTTTTCCGCCGGGGGCAAGGGACACGTCGCCAGATCGGTGTAGGCGCACGGAAGGTTGGTCGCCCGGTTGAAGTCGAGGGTGACCGCGCCGTCCGCGCCGGGCGGAGGCAGCCACAGCGCCCGGTTCGCCGCATACGTGGTCACCCCGGACGTGGCGTCGGTGAAGAGGACCAACAGACTGCCGGGGGCGTACCCGGGAAACGCCGTCAGGCTCAGGTCCCGCCCGTCGATCGCGAAATGGATTCGTCCCGGTGCGTCGTAGACGTGCTCCAGCCCGTCAACGGCGGCGCCGACCGTGGTCGGTTCGGGCTGGTCGAACGGTTCGTAGCGACCGGTCACCACCCACTTCGGGTCAGGATCGTAGGCGGGGGTTCCGGCGAAGGCGACGCGTAACGGGTTGTCCGGGTGCCGTGGCCGCACGATGTCATACCCGCCTCGCTTGGCGACTTCGATCACCGCGTCGCCCCAGACCGCGTTCACCCCGCCGCGCTCGGGAATGACGCCGAACGAGTGGCGCCCGTGCACCGCTTCGCCGTCGATCACCAGTTCCGTGCCCTCGTCGAGCACGACCGTCACGCCCTCGGGGCCGGTGGACCATTCGCCCGGGGCATCCGGGAACCGTGCCGGAACAGCGCCGAGCCAGTGCAGACTGGTGATCGACAGGAACCCGTGGGGCGCGGCCAGATTCTCCTCGCGGCCGCGATGCCACGCCCGCCATTCGGCGGTGAAGGCGTCGGTCTCGGTGGTGGTCATCGGTGCTCCTTCGGTTCGAGGACGGCCGGCAGGGGGACCTCCTCGTCTCTCGACGCTAGGCGCGGAGCGGCAGGCCGGTCAACGAATCCCATTTCGTGGACGGCGCGGGTCCTGTCGAATTCACGATGCCGTGCCGATCGTTACGTCTCCGCCTGCTTATGGCCGGATTGGTAAAATCGCCGAGGGACACCGCCCGATCGACCAGGTGATCACAGTGGGGGGCACGGTGACGTCCGAGGACCTGCGCAATGGCGACTACCCGTGGGACTCCTTCGATCCGGAACACTACCTTCGGCAGAACTATGCCACCGTGCACGAGGACGACCGGCGAACCCTCGCGTTCGTCCGGGACTTCTTCGCCGAAGCCTTCGCCGGTGATCCGGTGCGAACCGGCAGGCGCGGCATCGACGTCGGTACCGGCGCGAATTTGTACCCGGCACTCGCGATGCTGCCGTTCTGCGACCGTCTCACCCTCTATGAACACTCCCGCGCGAATGTCGACTGGCTGGTCGGGCAACAATGCGACGGTTGGCCGAGCTGGGCGGAAGTCTGGGAAAAGTTCTGGCTCCTGCTCTGCGAGCGAAGGGCCTACGGCGAGCTGGGCGGAAATCCGCGCCACGAACTCGCGAAATGCGCCGATGTCGTCGAGGGCAGCGTCTTCGCGCTGAGCGGGAGCGATCGGCGATGGGATATCGGCACGATGTTCTTCGTCGCGGAATCGATCACACCCGCCTACGCCGAGTTCGTCGCGGCGGTCGATCACTTCCTCGGCGTGCTGCGGCCGGGCGCGCCCTTCGCGATCGCCTTCATGCAACACTCCACCGGCTATCAGGTCGCCGACAACCGTTTCCCCGCGATCGCGGTCGGCGCCGATGACGTCCTCCGATGTCTTTTCCGGCGCGCGGCCGGTGTGCTGATCCAGCGCACCGTGGCGGACGGCAAACCGCTCCGGGACGGATACCGGGGTATGATCATCGCCTGCGGACGGGCCATGGCGGGCAGCGATCCGGACCCCAGTGGTACGACCCGGCCGACGAGATCGCGCGGATAAGACGTGCCCGTCACCCGAGAGGGGGCTTTTATGCCCTCGCGCACGGCCGATACTGATATCCACGCCGCCTTCCGTTGCGCCAGGAAACGCCGCTTTTCGTGTAGGGTCCTGGCGTCGCGACGCAACGGTCCCCAGCGCGGCGTGCTTACGGGGTACCGGCTTTTCCGAGGTGGCGAAAGTGAGACTTCAACCGAGGCAACAGCTCCTCGATGTGTGGCGGGCGCTGACGGCCACCGCGTACTCCGGCCGCGAGTGGGAATGGTGCGGCCGGGAGGACCCCAATTCGGTCAGCGACGCCGAACAACTGCTCTGCCTGCTCTATCCGGCGACCGAGCTGACCAGTCTCGCGCTCGACCGGCCGGACGCGATGGCTTCGGATGTGCACAACGCGCTCAGGGATTTCGGCGACCCCGTCCGCATTCCCCAGGTCGTCGTCGACGTGATCGCCGACTACATCGCCCGCTACACCGACGAGGACGGTGAACCGGAATTCGGTGGCGGGAGCTATCTGCGTACGCACAGCGCCGCCCGCGCCCCGGACGGCGCGGCGCAGCTCAGTGCGGAGCAGCGAAGACTCGGCGTGGTCGACTCGTATTCGCTGTCGGTGACGCTGTGCCTGGGAGCGCTGGGTTTTCTGGGTGTCTTCGGCCAGTCGGTCCGCAGGCCCGACCTCAAAGCCAAGGTGAAGGACCTCCAGGGAGCGGTCGGCAAACGGCTGACCTCGGCGATGATCGGCCTGTTGCGGAGCTTCACGGTGCAGGTCGTCGAGCCGGACAGCGAAGTCGGCGCCGTCATGCTCAGCACGGTCAACCAGACCGGCGCGCCCGAGCACGTCGTGCTGGACGAACTGCGCACCAGGCTGGTCCGGTTGCGCGCCCGCCTGCGGGACGACGTGCGCATCGGTATCGACCGGGAAACCGTGGACCTCGACAACGACAACCTGCTCTTCGAATGCGGCTGGACCTGGGGAGTGGCCCGCAGCGCCAAGCCGGTCGACATCAACCTCGCCGAAGCCGGCCTCACCGTGCGCCCACGGATCTGCGACCAGGACGGTGTCGCCGACGCGCGGCCCTACCTGTACTCGACCGTGGTCGCGCTGGACGGCATCAACGACCTGTTGTCCGCCCGCACCGGCGAACTCGGCCTGCTCAACGACGCCCAGGTCCGGCTGGCCGAGGCGCTGCGGGTCCGGTGGACGCTGACCCAGCGGTACTGGTCCGCCATCGCGCGGTTCGGTGACCAGCAGTGGCCGCTGGAGGACATCCCCTGGCGCACCTCCGACGGCCAGGAGTCCGACTACTTCAGTCTCCTGGTGTCCGCGGTGCTGGTGCAGGATCTGCAGGACCGGCAGGCCACCGACGACGACCTCAACCGCGCCGTGTCGGTGTTCGAATCGCTGGCCCAGCGCGGCCGGATCACCCGGCGGGTGATGGAGTCCGACCGCAGCGTCGGAATGCACGTACCCGGGGTCCAGATGCGGCTGGGCGGCACCGACACGATCGGCCCCCAGCTGTACTGGTCGGTGGCTGATTTCGCGCCCCTGTTGCTGAAGCGGACGCTGCAGGCGGCCCGGCTGTCGGCCAACGTGACCGCTCGCAACCGGCTGCTCCGCCTCGCCGAGACGACCATGGAGCATCTGGCCAGGCGCCAGATCAGCCGGGGCCCGGCGGCGGGGTTGTGGGACGATCCCGCCGAGGTCCTTTTCCCTTATGAGGAACGAAAACCCGAGGAAGCGCCGTCCTGGTATCTGACCGAACGAGTGGTCGAAGCGCTGGTCGCGGCGGCTCGCCTGTTCGCCGAACAACCGCTGCGCAGCGCGGCGCTGATCATCAGGACCCATGACCTGCTCAACGAAGCCGAACACCTGCTGAACCAGGAACTGCTCGGCGCCGACGCGACGACCGCGGTACGCAACAAACTCGGCGAGATCGAGGCCAAACTCATCCGGGCGAGAGCCATGGTCAGCGAGCGGCCGGGCACGGCCCACTCGCTGACCGTGGACGCCCTGCTCAAACTCGACCAGATCGCCATCGGGCACGACGACGCGGCCAGGAGCTTTTGACCATGCTGGTTTTCGCGGTTTCCGACAAGGGGGGCACCGGCCGCTCGGTCACCGGCTGCAATCTCGCTTTCCACCTCGCGCAGGAGCACGACGTCGCCTATCTCGACTTCGACTTCGGCTCCCCGACCGCCGGAGCGATCTTCGAGATTCCCAAGCTGGAGCGGGGAATAGCCGGTGACGAGGGGCTGCACTCCTACATCGAGGGGCGGACGGTCGCGCCCTACCAGGCCGATATCTGGCGCATGTCCGACCGGCGGGAACTGCGTTCGCGCCAGTCCCGGGCCGGGCGCCTGGTGTTGTTCCCGGGTGACCGGGGCGGTGCCGAGTTCTCCAGTCAGCCGGAGCACGTGAAGCGCTGCGCGGATCTGTTCAGCAAGCTCGACCGGGAGTTCGAGATCTGTGTCGTCGACCTGAGCGCCGGCCGGTCGCACGCGGTGCAGATGGCGCTCAGCGCGACCGCGGTGCCCGCGCTGCGCTCGATCACCGCCCGCTGGCTGGTGTTCCACCGGTGGACCCGGCAGCACATCGTGGCCGCGGGCGGACTGGTCTACGGCGACCGCGGTCTGCTCGCGGTCGCCGTAGACGCGGGGCACGCCCGCGATCCGCTGCTCAACTCCATCCGGTTCGTGCGCACCGCCGTGCCCGACCTCGACATCGATCCGAACTCCACCACCGCGGCGCAGGCCAGTTGGCTCAGCACCTGCAACGGAGAACTGAAAAAGCTCGCCGAACGGAACAAGGTCGGCAACAGCGCGCTGCTCGGGGAAACGCCGATGGAGCCGGTCCTTCAATGGCGTGAACAAGTGATCTCCGATGTGGACGTGTCGAAGGAGATCGCCAATGCTCGTACCGTGGAGGCCTTCCGCGACCTGGCCAAACGGCTGATGAACCCCGTCGTGTGGGAAGGACTATGAGCGCACCGCATCCTGCCGTGTACACCGAAGCGACCGAACGGGACAAGGTCAAGGGCGTCGCACTCGCCCACCTGTCCATCGAGGTCGGCCACCTCTACATGGAAGACCTCCGCCGTGGCGACGGCTCGATCCGCGCCCAGTTCGAGCAGGTGGCGCCGTGGGCCGCCGCCGCGACGGCGGCAGCCTCGGCGCAGGTGCGCGCGGTCGGGAACGAGACGCCCCGGGTCAGCACCTGCTTCCTGATCGACGACTATTTCCGCAACGACACGTGTCCCCGCGAAGTCATCGAAAAACTTCTCGTCATCGCGGAGCGGTCCGGCATCACCATCGACTACCTGGCACGGGAAGCCGGGTGTTGCGCGGCCGGTGACGTCGACGTCGCCGGACTCACCGCGGCCATGTTGCTGCCGGAGCCGCCGCCCGGCACCGACGGGGGCCGGCCACCGCTGTCGGCCAGCGGCTGGCTGTGCAACGGCGAACGCTCCTCCCCCGCCGGTTCGGACCAGGCCATGCAGGTGGTGCCGTGGCGTCCGCCCGAGGAGTTCGGCAAGCGCAACCATTCGATCTTCCTCGACATCGAACTGTGGAAGGAGAAACCGGACATCGTCGGCGGCACGCCGACCACCCGGCGTCAGTGGTCCTGTCCCTTTCTCGCCGCGGTATGGCAGTTGCTCCGGCTCGGCATGCTGCGCAACTACGGCGATCCGGTGGTCCAGCCACAGCAATGGGACACCGAGGCGCCGTGGCCGGACGATTGGCACGACCTGCCGCCGGTGATCCAGCTCAACCGGCACGCGGCGCCGTTCGCGGCGTTCCGCTCGCTGTCCATCCTGCCGAAGACCTACCTGCAGATCGAGCACGCGGTCGACGTGATTCTCCAGCACCTCGAACTGGACGAGGCCGTGGTCCGCCAGGTGATCGCGCGGGGTGGCGAGGCCGGGCTGACCGTGCCCGCGAAAGTCACGGACCGGATCTCACACGTGTTCGTCGATCATCCGGCGCGCGACGAGCCCGCGGTGAGTGAACGCTGAATGATCATTCTCGGCGAGATCCGCACCTGCCTCCTGCACAATTCCCGGCCACTGCCGAAAGCGGTCGTCAGCGAACTGCTCGGGCTCAAGCCCGGCAAGCGGGTGCGGGTCACCGACCGTCCGGTCAATCTTTCGGTGTCCCCCAGGCTGGCCGTCGGTGTCGACTGCCGGCTGGCGAGCGAACCGTCCGCCAAGGCCCGTGGCATCGGGACGGTCGTCTCGCGGGCGATGGTCACCGGCGGGGTGGTCCTGCAGGCTTCGGCGCACGCCTCGCTGACCCGGGCCGCGTCCGACATCCGGCAGGGCTGGTCGCACTACGCGCGCCGGGTGGGGACCGTCGAAGTGATCGGCAAGGCGGACGCCGGGCAACTGGCGCTCGGTCACCGGACCGGCGGCACCGGCGGCGTGCTCGACCTCGGGGCGATCGCCGAATACCTCCTCGACGTCGTGCAGATGCGGCCACAACTCGACCACACGACCGCGATCCGTGCCCGTCCCACCTGGGTGCGCTGGACCGCCGCCTGCGCGGACGGCCTGACCGAGCCGGTGGTGCGCCTGCGGTTGGAGGACGAGGTGTCGCGCACGATCGAGGTGGTGGTCGCGGCGGACCAACTCGGCCTGGCACAACGGTTCTGCGAGGACGTGGCGTTGCACGACTGGTTGCTGACCACGCTCGGCAGCACCATCGACCAGGCGGCCCGCGGCGATGACGCGCGGACCGACGTCCTGGCCGCGGTCGTGGAACGGCTGGTGCATCTGTGGATGCCCGGCGCGCACGTCCATCCGGCGATGCAGACGCTCTGGGACAAGCTGGAACGACAGCCCGGATTCGGCAGGCAGTGGGGCGCGCAGGTGGCCCAGATCCGCGATCTGGTCGCGCTGCGGACGTTGCGGGCACTCGAACAGGCGCGGCAGCGGGAAACCGCGGACTACTAGAACGCGTATCGAAGTCCGGTTTCCGCTTGAGGCGAGGAGAGGCGCGCGAGCCCCGAAGGCCTCGGATTTGGGGAGGCGGGCCGCCTGCCCGCGACGGTGAAGGTCGGGCTCGAAGCCACGGCCTGGCTGCCCAAATCCGATCGCGCGCACTGTGAAACACAGCCTGGTAGCGGTCAGGTGCGGAACCAGCGCCGGACGAGCAACGCGAAGAACACGCTCAACGACACGTATCCCGTGTAACTTTCGATCACCAGCAAGATCCGGGCCAGGCCGGGCAACAAGGCGGTGTCACCGTTGCCGAGTGGGTTGAGATAGTTGGCGAACGCCATGTAGACGCTGTCGTCGACCGGCCGGCGTGCGGCCAGCGCGATGGCCACACCGAACACGACCAATTGGGCCAGTACCCACAACAACAGCCGATAGGGCTGGTAGCCGTAGCCGCAGAGCGCGGACGAAACGGCGGCCATCGCCCGTTCCCACCCCGGCCTGGCCGCGTGATGACGGCAGCGTTCCTTGGCGAAAAGGCAATGGTCGCGTTTGACGTGCTGGTTGAGCAGCAGGTAGATGTCGGCGGCCCGGTCGAAGGCGAGCGCGGCGTGCAGCAGCAGGCCGTCCGCCTCGCACGCGGTGCCGATGCGCTCGAACAGTTCGGCGAGTTGCGCGTTCTGCTCCCGGGTCTGCCGGAGCGGACCGCGTGACTCGACCTCGGCGGCCATCAGCGCGGCGATCGTCGCCCGGCGGGACTCGTCGGCGGGCGCGTCCCGCTGCGCGTCGTAAAGCTGGGCGAACACCAGGTTGGTGGGCAAACGGGTGCCCCGCGGATGGTAGCGGTCGAGGACGATCGCGGTCAGGCGCTCGAAGCGATCGAGCAGAACGCTTTCCTCTTCACGCAGAGCGCCCCGGCGCAGGACATCGTTCACCGCCTCCATATACCGATCCGCGCGCCGGACAACGCGGATGATCGTCGATTCCACGTAGTCGCGGGGTTCCGGCGAAAGCGCGGACATTCTCCCAGTGTCGGGGAAACGACCGCCGCTCGAAAGCACTGTTCGGTCGCGGTTACGGTTATCGCCGATAACCTGATCAATTTCGACGGAAAAGACAGCAGGATCGGCTCTATTCGAAACTTTCTCGCCGATATCGGCCGCCCGCGCAAAAATACGTCGCGGTGTTCGAAGAAGATGTCATGACCGAACACCCGGATACGGCGCCCCGGAGCCCGCCGGCTAACCGCGAGCGATCTCAGCGGTGTGCGCGGGGGCGTAGCGCTCGCCCGTCACCTGGTCGCTCAGCGGGTCCAGCGCGGCCAGCGCCTCGGCGTCCAGGGTGAGCTCCAGCGCGGCCGCGTTCTGCTCCAGCCGGGCCGGGCTGCGGGTGCCCGGAATGGTCGCCACCGCCACCCCGAGCCGCTCGGCCTGCGCGTACACCCAGGCCAGCGCCACCTGGGCCGGGGTGGCACCCAGCCGGCCGGCCACCTCGCGCACGGTCCGCGCGATCTTCTCGTTGGCCTCGCCCGCCTCGCCGGCGAAGCGCGGGTTGGTGCGCCGGAAGTCCTTCTCTCCCAGCGTGGAGCGGTCCAGAGTGCCGGTCAGGAACCCCCGCCCCAGCGGCGAGTACGGCACCAACCCGACCCCCAGCTCGGCCATCACCGGGGTGACCGCCTCGACGTCGCGGGTCCACAGCGAGTACTCGCTCTGCACCGCGGTGATCGGGTGCACCGCGTGCGCCCGGCGCAGCAGCTCGCCGTCGACCTCGGACAGGCCCAGATGGCGGACCTTGCCCGCCTCGACCAGCTCGGCCATCGCCCCGACGGTCTCCTCGATCTCCACGTCCTGGGGCGGGCGGTGGGCGTAGTACAGGTCGATCACCTCGACGCCCAGCCGCAGCAGCGAGGCGTCGCAGGCGCGCAGCACGTAGTCCCGGGCACCACGGATGCGGCGTGCCCGGTCTCCGGCGCTGCGGTCGATGCCGAACTTGGTGGCCAGCTGCACCTGGTCCCGGCGGCCGTGGACGGCCCGGCCCACCAGCACCTCGTTGTGCCCGGCGCCGTAGGCGTCGGCGGTGTCCAGGAACGTGATGCCCAGCTCCAGGGCCCGGTCGATGGTGGCAAGGCCGCCGTCCCAGTCGGCGGCGCCGTAGCTCTCGCTCATCCCCATGCACCCCAGGCCCATCGCGCTGACGGTGAGACCGGGCGAGCCGAGCGTGGTTCGGGTGATCATGCGCGGATACTCCTCCTGCCCGGCGGACCGGGCGCTACCTCGAGGGCTGACGAACGCCTCCGACGCTAGGACCTGGTGCGCGCTCAAGGTCAAGCCGGAGGACCGGCCCCCGCCGACGGGTCAGGCGCGACGGGCGAGCGACCGGGCTCGTCCGCCGGCGGGCATCGCGTCCGGCAGGTGCGCGAGTTTGGCCGGGTCCAGCAGGATGTCGAGAGTGCTCACGCGTGAATGGCGCACCACGACGCTGACCACCGCGACCACTCTGTCCTCACCGCCGTCCGCACACATCACCACGATGCCCGGCGAACCGCCGACGATGGCCGACCGCAGCCGCACGTCCCATTTCGCCAGAACCCGGCTGAGATAGGTGGCGACGCGTCCGCGCCCGTGGATCGGACGGCGCGCCGCGGTGACCGCTCCCCCGTCGCTTCGCACGACGACAGCGTCGTCCAGCAGAGGGAGCAGGGCGTCGACATCCCCGCGGACACAGGCTTCGCGGAACGCCGAAACCACCGCGCGGTGTTCCTTGGCGTCCACCGGAGCGCGCGGACGGTCCCCGCGCACCTTCGCCCGGGCCCTGCTCGCCAACTGCCGGCACGACTGGGGCGTCCGCCCGAGGAGTTCGGCGATCGTGGTGAACGGCCAGCCGAACACCTCGTGCAGAACGAAGACCACACGCTGGGCGGGCGTCAGCGTCTCCAACAGCACCAGAACGGCGCTGCCGATCGCCTCGTCGAGCACCACCTCTTCGGCCGGGTCGGCCGGTTCCGGCGCCACCGGAGGAACCGGTAGCCAGGTGCCTGTCGGCCGTTCCCTGCGGTGGCGCGCGGACCGGAGGTGGTCCAGCCCGAGGTGGCACACCACCTTGGCCAGCCAGGACCACGGCTGGGCGATTCCGTCCGGACCGGCCTGATACCAGCGCAACAACGCTTCCTGCACGATGTCCTCCGCCTCCGGGACGGAACCCACCAACTGGTAGGCGAGGCGGATCAGCCGGGGCCGCAGGTCCCTCACCGTGGTGGCGGGAGATCCGGCCGTCGGCTCTGCTGGGGGCACCCTCACAAGGTCCGAACCTAGAGTCCGGCCACCGGCCGCGCTACGCATACCGGCCCGCGTGTTCGGCGCTGGGCTCGGAGCGCACCGGGCCGTGCACCCACCGCGCCACCAGCGCCCCGGCCGCCGCGGAAACCGCGGCGGCGAACGGCAGAACCGGGAAGGCCCAGCGCGAGAACACGAACCCCCCGAAAGCCGAGCCCGCCGCGATACCCACATACATCGCGCTCTGGTTCCACGCCAGCACGGCCGACCGTTCCCGGTCGAACCGGCGCAACAACTCCGCCTGTTGTGCCGGAAAAACCAGGTACGCGGCCGATGCGAACACCCCGAGCGCCACCGCCACGACGGGCACGGCCGCGCCGACGACAACGCCCAGCAGGAGCAGCGCCGCCGCGGTCCCCAGCAGCGCGGTCACGATCAGCGGCCGGGGCCGCCACCGGTCGGCGATGCGCCCGCCCGCGACGCTGCTCGACACCGCGCATATTCCGTAGGTGGCCAGTCCCACGCCGACGGCACCGCTACTCCATCCCTCACCCAGCCTCAGTCCCGACGAGAGATAGGTGTAGACCCCGTACACCGCGACCGCCCACAACGTGGTCGGAAGGACCGCGGTCGCCTTGTCCCAGGCCGATCCCGCGACCGGGCGGGCATCACCGTCCGCCGTTTCCGGCTCCACGGACCAGGAGGCGCGGTTGATCACCAGCAGGACGACCGCGAAACCGGCCAGGCACCCGAACACCGCCCGCCACCCGATCCACTGGGACAGCAGCGCGCCGGCCGGCGCGCCCAGCCACAGCGCCGACAACAACCCCGAGGTGGCCACCCCCAGCGTCCACGCCTTGATTTCCGGCGCCGCCGTGCCGCCGACCAGCGCGAAAACGGTCGGTGTGATCCCGGCGGCCGCCATGCCGGCCACCACCCGCACCACGATCAACATCACCGGACCGGCCGCCAGCGCGGTGCCCAGGTTCGCGGCGGCGAAGACGGCCAGGGAAACGGTGAGCGCCAGACGCCGTCCCCGGCGATCCGCCCACGAACCGGCGAACGGCGCGGAAAACACGTACGCGACGGAAAATCCGGTGACCGCGAGTCCGGCCCTGTCCAGGCCGATCCCGAACTCGCGGCTCCACGGCCCGAGCATCGGCGAGACCACGAACAAATCGGTGCCCACCAGCAACAACGTCACCCAGGCCACCAGCAGCTTGACCTTCGGCATTGCCCTTCCTTCGCCTTCTCCGGCAGTTCGGACCGCGTACCAATCCGGCCGAAAGGAGGCGGACACGTTCCGGGCCGGCCCGCTTGTAGACACCGGTTTCCGCCGTGGCTGCCGTCGGATTGGTAACGAACGACGCAGTAAGACGAAGCAGGCGCCGGAAGTGTGACGCTCCGGCGCCTGGGCCGGTGCGGGTCAGCGGGAGCGGCGGGAACCGGCGCGGGTGCCGGCCGAGAAGGCGGCGGCACCACCGCGGCGAGCGGGAGCACCACCGGAGGAGTCGTTGCCGGACTGGGCGTTCTTGGCACCCGAACGGCGTCGCGTGGTCTCGGCGCCACCGCGACGGGCCTGGCCACCTCGAGACCCACCGGACTTCCCGGAACCACCCTCGCGATGTCCGGTGGTCTCGTCGGAGCGGCGGCGCTGACCGGCGGACGCGCCACCGGCACGGTTCCCGTCGGTGCGGGACCGACGCGACCGGCCTTCCGCGGCGCCGCGGCGGGCACCGTCGGACCCGCCCCGGCCACGGCTGCCACGGCCCCGGCCGGGCGGGCGATCCTCGTCGCGCGACGGTACCGCCCCGCCGTTCGCGCTGACCTTCTTCGGTCGCGTCTCCACGACCGGCCGCGGGGGTGGCGCGGTGAACGACCGCTCGCCCGGCGCCAGCTCGGACAGCAGCGGGTGGCCGGGGCCGAGCTGTGTCGTGGTCGGCTTGATTCCGGCCTTGCGGGTCAGGTCGCGGACGTCGGAGACCTGTTCGTCGGTCATCAGCGTGACCACGGTGCCCGACGCCCCGGCCCGCGCCGTGCGCCCGGACCGGTGCAGGTAGGCCTTGTGCTCGACCGGCGGGTCCGCGTGGATGACGAGCGTGACGTCGTCGACGTGGATGCCGCGGGCCGCGATGTCGGTGGCCACCAGCGTCTTCGCCGCCCCGGACGAGAACGCCTCCAGGTTGCGCGTCCGCGCCGTCTGCCCGAGGTTGCCGTGCAGTTCGACCGCCGGAACGCCGGACGCGAGGAGCTTGCGCGTCAGCTGCTTCGCGCGGTGCTTGGTGCGGGTGAACACGAGCGTGCGGCCCGGTGCCGCGGTGAGATCGATCAGCACCGGCAGCCGGTGGCTCTCCTCCAGGTGCAGCACGTGGTGCGCCATGGTCGACACCGGCGACCGAGCCGAGTCCACGCTGTGCGTGACCGGGTTGTCCATGAACCGCTTGACCAGCACGTCGACCCCCGCGTCGAGGGTGGCGGAGAACAGCAGCCGCTGGCCGCGTACGGGGGTGGCCGCCATGATGCGCCGGACTTCGGGCAGGAAGCCGAGGTCGGCCATGTGATCGGCCTCGTCGAGCACGGTGATCTCGACGGCGTCGAGTTTCACCGCCCCCGAACGCATGTGGTCGGACAGCCGCCCGGGGCAGGCGACGACGATGTCGACGCCGTCACGCAGCCGGGAAATCTGAGGATTCGCGCTGACCCCGCCGAAGATCGTGGTCACCTTGAGGCCGAGCGGCCTGGCCAGCGGCACGATCGAGCCCTCGATCTGGGTGGCCAGCTCGCGGGTCGGCGCGAGGATCAGCGCACGCGGGCGGCCGGAACCGCGCCGCGCCGGGGCGCCGGCGAGCCGGGCCAGCACGGGCAGCACGAAACCGTAGGTCTTGCCGGAGCCGGTACGGCCGCGGCCGAGGACGTCCCGGCCGGCGAGCGAGTGCGGCAACGTGGCGGCCTGGATGGGGAACGGGCTGGTGACGCCCTGCGCGGCCAGCGCGTCGACGAGCGTCTTGGGCAGGCCGAGTTCGGTGAAAGTAGGTGTGTTCATAAGCAGTTGTGGACGCGGGGCGCCCTGAATCTCCATAAGTAGGCGGTTGTCCTGCCCGGCGCGGACCTGGTCGGCCGCGGCGCGTGGTAGTCGACAACAGAACGCGGCCCGAGGCAGAACTGAGCGGACCGCGTGATCACTGTACCCGAAGGCTGTCGGCGCGGTGTTGCCCGCCGTACCAAGCGGTGCCGTATAGGTCGTTATACGTCTTGGACGGCCCGCGGGCGGACATCCGGGTTACCTCCGGGCGATGCCGGATGCCCAGTAGGCTGCTGGACGGGCCCTCGCCCTGTTACCCCGAGGTCCGGGTTCCTGCCCTGACTCGGTACCGCACACCGACCCGGCCCTCCTCGGTCAGTCCTTTGTGGACATACGCTTGGCCGCGTGCCTGAACCTGACCTGCGGCGCGCTCGATAACTCGTCGATAAGCGAACTCCATAACCTCGGCCCAGGGTATTGAGCCGAGGAGTCGAGGAGTCCGGTGATGACCAACCCGTTCGAGGACGAAGACGGTACCTACCTGGTGCTGGTCAACGACGAGGACCAGCACTCGTTATGGCCGTCCTCTTTGGAGGTGCCGGCGGGCTGGACGGTCAAGCACGGCGGCGACACCCGCCAGGCATGCCTGGACTACATCGAGCGGACCTGGACCGATATGCGCCCGAGGAGCCTCGTCGAGTTCATGGACTCCCCGCGCGACTGAACCCACCATGCTGTCCGCGGAGCGAGCCCTGCCCGCGCCGGACGCACTCCCGGGCCGCGCGGAGGCCCCCCGCGAGCTGTTCACGCGGGCACTCGACGACTCTTCTCGCTCGGCGGCCACTCGTCGCTCGCGGCCCCGCTGACCAGCCGGATCCGTGCCACCTTCGGCGTCGAACCGGCGCCGCGCTTCTGTTCGAATCGGCGACCGTCGCCGCCCTCACCGGCCGGCCGAGGCCGGGGCGGCGCGGCCGGCACCGCGCCGGACGCCAAGGCCCGAGGAGGTCTCATGATCCCGCTGTCCTTCGCCCAGCAGCGGCTGTGGTTCCTGAGCCGGCTGGAGGGGCCGAGCCCCACCTACAACGTGCCGCTGGCGGTGCGGATGTCCGGCCCGCTGGACCGGACGGCGCTGGTGGCCGCGCTGGGCGACGTGATCGCGCGGCACGAGTCGTTGCGGACGACGTTCCCCGAACGGGACGGCGAGCCCTACCAGCGGGTGCTGACCCCCGCCGACGCGCCGGTGACCCTTCCGGTGGTCGATATCGCTCCGGACGGCCTGGACGCGGCCATTGCCGAGGCCGTCGCGCAGCCCTTCACCATCGACACCGAGGTCCCGCTGCGGCTGCGACTGCTCACGCTCGGAGCGCAGGAGCACGTGCTGCTCGTCGTGACGCATCACATCATCGCCGACGGCTGGTCCACGCGGCCGTTGCTGCGGGACCTGTCCACCGCCTACGCGGCCCGCCGCCGGCAGGAAAGTCCACAGTGGAGCGAACCGACGGTGCAGTACTCGGACTACGCGCTGTGGCAACGGGAAGTGCTGGGTGCCGAGACCGATCCCGACAGCGTCATCAGCCGGCAGTTGGCACAGTGGAGCACGTTTCTCCGGGGCGCGCCGGAGGTGCTGGAACTGCCTACGGACCGGCCGCGTCCCGCCGTCGCCTCCTATCGCGGCGACAAGGTCCCGCTGCACCTGGATGCCGCGGCACACCGGGCGGCAGTGCGGCTGGCCAGGGAGACCGGAACCACCGTCTTCATGGTCGTGCAGGCCGCGCTCGCCGTGCTGTTGACCCGGCTGGGGGCCGGCACGGACATCCCGATCGGCACCGCGGTCGCCGGCCGTTCGGACGAGGCCATGGAGGACATGGTCGGATTCTTCGTCAACACCCTGGTACTGCGCACCGACACCTCGGGCGATCCCAGCTTTCGCGATCTGCTCACCCGGGTGCGCACCGCCGACCTCGACGCCTATGCCAACCAGGATGTGCCGTTCGAGCGCGTGGTCGAGTCGCTGAACCCGGCCCGCACCCTCGCCAGCCACCCGCTGTTCCAAGTGATGCTGGTACTGCAGAACGCCAACGAGGACCGGGTCGATCTGCACGGACTGCGGACGGAGGTCCTGCCGACCCCGCTGTCCGGCGTGGCCAAATTCGACCTGTCGTTCGGCGTGGCGGAGATGTCGGCGGACGACGGGGAGCCGGCGGGCATCAAGGGCACGCTGGAATACGCCGAGGAGTTGTTCGACCGGACGACCGCGCATGACCTCGCGGCCAGATTGACGCGCGTACTGGCCTCGGCCGTCGCCGACCCGAACCGGGCCATCGGCGAACTCGATCTGCTCGAGCCGGTCGAACGGCAGCGGATTCTCGTTGACTGGAACGGCACCCAGCGCCCGGCTCCGTCCGGCGACCTGGCGACGTTGTTCGAGCGACAGGTGCGACGCGACCCGCAGGCGCCCGCGTTGACCTACTGGGACATCACCGTGTCCTATGCCGAACTCAACACGCGCGCGAACCGGCTCGCCCGCCGGCTGGCCGGTCTCGGCGTCGGTCCCGAGGTCCCGGTGGCGGTACTGATGGAACGTTCTGCCGACCTCGTGGTCGCCCTGATCGCGGTGGTCAAGGCCGGTGGTGCCTATGTACCGCTGCACGCGAGTTCTCCGCGGGCCAGGTTGAGCTGGATGGTCCGTGAGACCGGCGCGCCCGTGCTGATCACCGATCGCGGCCTGGCGGGGCACGGATTCGACCACGACGCCACCGTGGTGGTGGTCGACGAACAATCGCTCGACGGACTGCCCGGCACGGACCTGGGCCCGCGGCTGACCGGCGAACATCTCGCCTACGTCATGTACACCTCGGGTTCGACCGGCAACCCCAAAGGGGTTGCCATCACCCATGCCGATGTGGTCGGACTGGCCTCGGACCACAGCTGGCGAAGCGACGCCCATCGCCGGGTATTGCTGCATTCCTCGCATGCCTTTGATGCCGTCACCTATGAGATCTGGGTGCCGCTGCTCAGCGGTGGCACGGTCGTGGTGCTCCCACCGGGCGAACTGGACGTGCGGGTCCTGCGGAGCACCATCACCCGGCAGCGGGTCACCGCGTTATGGCTCACCGCCGGGCTTTTCCGGCTGCTGGCCGAGGAGTCGCCGGACTGCCTGTCCGGCGTCCAGGAGCTGTGGACAGGTGGAGACGTGGTGCCGGCGGCCGCGATCGAGCAAGTACGCGCGCGGTGCCCGGGCTTGACCATTGTGGACGGCTACGGGCCGACCGAGACCACCACCTTCGCCACTCGCCACGTCCTGCGCCCTGGCGACCCGGTGCCGGATCCGGTGCCGATCGGCCGGGCCATGGACGACGTACGGGCATACGTGCTGGACGAAAAGCTGCGTTTGGTGGCACCCGGCGTGCCCGGAGAGCTCTATCTCGCCGGTCTCGGTCTGGCGCGTGGCTATTTCCGTCGGCAGGCGCTGACCGCGGAACGCTTTGTCGCCGCCCCGTTCGGCCGGCCGGGTGAGCGGATGTATCGGACCGGCGATCTGGTGCGGTGGAACCGCGCCGGCCGGCTGGAGTTCCTCGGCCGGGCCGACCAGCAGGTCAAGCTCCGGGGATTCCGCATTGAGCTGGGAGAGATCGAGACAGCGCTGGCCGCCCATCCCGATATCGCTCAAGCGACGGTGGTGGCCAGGGAGGACCGGCCCGGCGACCGCCTGCTGGCGGCTTATCTGGTGCCCGCGGGCGACCGGACCCCCGATGCGAACGATCTTCGACGCTCCGTCGCGGAAAGCCTGCCCGACTACATGGTCCCCACGGCGATGGTGTTCCTGACGGAAATGCCCTTGAACTCCAGCGGAAAGATCGACCGTGCCGCGCTGCCGGCACCGGTGCTCGGTACCGGACCAGCCGACCAGGGCGACCGGAGCGCGCGGGAGGAGATCCTGTGCGGGCTGTTCGCCGAAGTCCTGGGGCGCGACTCGGTGGGAGTCGATGACGGCTTCTTCGAACTGGGCGGGCATTCGCTGTTGGTGACCCGGCTGATCAGCCGGGTCAGGTCGGCACTGGGCGTGGAACTCACGGTCCGCGCGGTGTTCGAAACCCCGACCGCGGCCGGATTGGCCGCGCGCCTGGATGCCGCCTTCGCGCCACCGCAGCCCGCGTTGCGGCCGGCCGCACGCGCCGAGGTGGTGCCCTTGTCGTTCGCGCAGCAGCGACTGTGGTTCCTCCACCGGTTGGAGGGGCCGAGTCCGACATACAACATCTCGTTCGGTTTGCGGTTGCGGGGCGTGCTGAATCGCGATGCGCTGGCCTCGGCACTGCGGGATGTGGTCGCTCGGCACGAAACGCTGCGCACGATCTATCCCGAGGTCGATGGCGTCGCTCGCCAGCACGTGCTGGACCAGGTTTCCGTCGATCTGGTGATTTCCGACGTGACCGCGGCGCGGCTCACGGACGCGATCGAGCGCGCTGCCCGCCACCCGTTCGATTTGGCGACGGAGATTCCGCTGCGGGCCGAGTTGCTCGTCGCGGACGCGGAAGAGTGCACGTTGGTGCTCGTGTTGCACCACATCGCCGCTGACGGTTCGTCGCTGAATCCCTTGGTGCGAGATTTGGCGTCGGCCTACGAGGCGCGGTGTGCCGGGAAGGCGCCGGAGTGGGAACCGCTACCGGTGCAGTACGCGGACTACACGTTGTGGCAGCGGGAACTGCTGGGCGAGGAATCCGACGCGTCGAGTACCGCGAGCGGCCAAGTGGAGTTCTGGCGCCGGGAATTGCACGGAATGCCGGAACAGCTGGACCTGCCCTACGATCGTCCACGCCCGGCGGTGGCGACGTATCGCGGTGACCGGGTCGAGGTGGAGCTGTCCGCGGACGTTCATCGCGCCGTGGTGGGGTTGGCACGATCGAGCGGTGTCACGGTCTTCATGGTGCTGCAGGCCGCCCTGGCGTCCCTGTTGACGCGGCTCGGTGCCGGCACGGACATTCCGTTGGGCAGCCCCGCCGCCGGACGTACCGACGAAGCATTGACCGACCTGGTCGGGTTCTTCGTGAACACCCTGGTACTCCGCACGGACACGGCCGGCGAGCCGAGCTTCCGGGAACTGCTCGATCGTGTGCGAGCCACCGACCTCGCTGCCTACGCGCACCAGGAGCTGCCGTTCGAGCGTCTGGTGGAAATCCTCAACCCCGCCCGCTCTGCCGCACACCACCCGCTGTTCCAGGTCATGCTCGGACTTTTCCCCTACTCGGACACACATTTCGAGTTACCCGGCCTCGACGTGACCACCACGGACATCAACACCCACACCGCCAAGTTCGACCTGTTCTTCCTGCTGAACGAACAGCGGAACGCGGACGGCGCCGCCGCGGGAATCACCGGTGTGATCGAGTACGGCGCCGATATCTTCGATCGCGCGACGGTGGAGCACCTCGCGGCCCGCTGGACGAGATGGCTGAGCGATCTGCTTGCCGATCCCGATCGGCCGATCGGCGCGCATGATGTGCTGCTTCCGGTCGAACGCGGCAGATTGCTGGCCTGGAACGACACCGCGGCCGGAATTCCGCCCGAGATCATGCCGGAGATGTTCGAAGCCCGGGTACGGGACGATCCCGGCGCGATCGCGGTCGCCTGTGACGACGGGGAGTTGAGCTACGCGGAGCTGAATGTCCGGGCGAATCAGCTCGCGCGGGTGTTGATCGAGTCCGGTGCCGGACCCGAGTCGATCGTGGCCGTCCTGATGCCCCGCTGCCCCACCTTGCTGGTCACGCTGCTGGCCGTGCTGAAGGCCGGTGGCACGTATCTACCGCTCGACCCCGGATATCCGGCCGACCGTCTCGGCTACATCCTCGGCGACGCCGGCTCGGACCTGATGGTGACCACCACGGACACCGCTGACCTGCTTCCGGGATATCCCGGAAGCCGCCTGGTGCTGGATCACCCGGACACTGTCGCGCGACTGGCGCGGCAGGCGGCCACGGACATCGACAACGGTGACCGTCTCCAGCCCTTGAGGGCGGAGCATCCGGCTTACGTGATTTACACGTCTGGATCGACCGGCGTGCCCAAGGGTGTCGTGGTGACGCACGCGAACCTGACGAACTTCCTCACCGCGATGCGTGCGCCGTGCGCGCTGACTCCCGCGGACCGCCTGCTGGCGGTGACCACGGTCGCGTTCGACATCGCGGCGCTCGAGTTGTACCTGCCGCTGATTCACGGGGCCCAGGTGATCCTCGCGCCGGAGAAGACGGTCCGTGATCCGATCGCGCTTGCCGGCCTTGCCGCGCGACGCGGTTGCACGGTCGCGCAGGCCACGCCGACGATGTGGCAGGTGCTGTTGGGCACGACGACGGACGCGTTCCGGGACGTGCGGATGCTGGTAGGTGGCGAAGCACTGCCCGCTGGGCTGGCGGCCCGGATGCGCGAGCGTTCGGCCGTGGTCACCAACATGTTCGGCCCGACGGAAACGACGATCTGGTCCACGACCGCCACCGTGCGCGCCGACGAACGCACCCCGCCGATCGGTCGCCCGATCGCGAACACCCAGGCACACGTGCTGGATGGCGAGTTGCGTCCGGTGCCGATCGGGGTGGCCGGTGAACTGTACCTCGCCGGTGACGGCCTGGCCCGTGGCTATCTCGGACAGCCGGAACTCACCGCCGGGCGATTCGTCGCGAACCCCTATGGCGGGCCAGGGACGCGAATGTACCGAACAGGCGATGTCGCCCGCTGGAACTCGGGCGGTGAGCTGGAATTCGTCGGCCGAGTCGACCACCAGATCAAACTTCGCGGGTTCCGGGTGGAGCTTGGCGAGATCGAGAACGTGCTTTCGCGCCACCCCGATGTCGCTCAGTCCGCCGTTGTCGCCGGCGACCACCAACAACTGATCGCCTACGTCACCCCGCTTGACCGCTCACAATCCGCCGACGATGAATCCGCCGTACGACAAAAGGTCGGCGACTGGCAGCAGGTCTACGATTCCGCGTACGAGGAAGAAGCGAAGTCCGGCGATTTCAGTGAAAGCTTCTCGGTGTGGCGAAGCAGCTACGACGACGCGCCGATCCCGCTTTCCGAGATGCGTGCGTGGCGGGACACGACGGTCACGCGAATCCGGGGACTGCGACCACGGCGCATACTGGAGATCGGCGTGGGATCCGGTTTGCTGCTGTCCCAGCTGGCTCCGGACAGCGAGGCATACTGGGCAACGGATTTCTCGTCCATCGCCGTGACGGCGCTGGAGGACATCATCGCCGGAAATCCGGATCTCGCGGATCGGGTCGTGTTGCGAGCGCAACCCGCCGACTGCTTCGACGGCCTTCCGGCGGAGTTCTTCGACACCATCGTCATCAACTCGGTAGTGCAATACTTCCCGAACGTCGACTATCTCGTGTCGGTGCTCCGACAGGCTTTGAGCCTGGTGATCCCGGGCGGTGCGGTGTTCGTCGGAGATGTGCGGAATCACCGATTGCTACGGTGCTTCCGGGCGGCCGTCGAGGTGAGCCGCCATCCGGACGAGGATCCGGCGCAATGGCACCGATCCGTGTCGCAGGCCGTTCGGCGGGAAAAGGAACTGCTGATCGATCCGGAGTTCTTTCCGGCCTTGGGTCAGGTGCTCCCCGATGCGCCGGCGGTGGAGATCGGTGTCAAGCGAGGCGTGCCACCGAACGAGTTGAGCCGCTACCGGTACGACGTTGTGTTGCGCAGGACCAACGGCTCCGGCCCTGAGCCGGTCGGCGAGACGCCGGAACTGCGGTGGGGTGCCGACGTGGCCGACCTCGTGGCGTTGGAAGCCCGGCTGGTCGCGTCCGGCGCGACGGCGGTCCGGGTGACCGGCATGCCCAATGCCCGCCTGGTGCGGGAACTGGCCGCACTGTCCGCCATCGACGAACAGGCCCCGGCGTCGCCGACGGCACCGGTCGACCCGGATGCGTTGTACGAACTGGGTAGCCGGAACGGGTTTTCTACCGGCGTCGCCTGGTCCCTCGGCGCCGAAGACGGCAGTATCGACGCCGTTTTCACCCGCGACTCGTCGAATGCCGTTGGCGCCATTGGGATCGTGTATCCCCCCGTGGCGGGGAACCGGCCGCTCGCCGGGCACGGGAACGATCCCACCAGGCCGTACCAGGCCGACGTGCTGGGTCGGTCACTGCGGTCCTACCTGCGGCGCTGGTTGCCGGAATACATGGTGCCGGCGGTGGTGACCGTGCTGGACGAAATGCCGTTGACGACGAACGGAAAGATCGACCGGAGGGCCTTGCCCGCGCCTACGGTAGCCGGTTCGGCCGCGTCCCGGGCTCCACGGTCCGCCCAGGAAGAGATCCTGTGCGGGTTGTTCGCCGAAGTGCTGGAACTGGACTCGGTGGGGATCGACGACGGATTCTTCGACCTCGGTGGTCACTCCATCCTGGCGATCAGGCTGGCCAGCAGGATCCGGCTGGTGTTCCAGCGTGAAATCCCGGTCTGGGCGATCTTCGAGGCCGGGACGGTGGCGCGACTGGCGGCCACGCTCGATGGCGCCGACACGGGCCGCCCGGCGCTGGTGCCCGTCGAGCGTCCGCGGTACGTGCCGTTGTCGTTCGGCCAGCGCCGACTGTGGTTCTTGCACAAGCTGGAAGGTCCCAGCCCCACCTACAACATGCCGATCGCGCTGCGGCTGTCCGGGAATCTCGACCGGGCGGCACTCGAATCGGCGCTGGCCGACGTCGTGCACCGGCACGAAACGCTGCGCACGGTGTTTCCCGAACATGACGGAATCGCGTGCCAAAGCGTTCTCGACCCCGGCCAGGCGTGCCCGGAGCTGGTGGCCGTCGACGTCGACGAGGCCGGATTGCCTGCCGCGGTGCACGAGGCGGCGGACTACGCCTTCGAACTGGCCGTCGAAATTCCCGTCAAGGCATTCCTGTTCGTGCTCGGCGACGCCGAGTACGTGTTGCTGCTGCTGATACACCACATCGCCGCGGACGGTCTGTCGCTGGGGCCGCTGAGCCGGGATCTCGCTTCCGCTTACGCCGCTCGGCGGGCCGGCGAGGCACCATCGTGGACCGATCTCCCCGTGCAGTACGTCGACTACACCCTGTGGGAGCGGGAGATTCTCGGCGGGGAAGACGACCCGCACAGTCCGATCGGCCGGCAGGTGGAGTTCTGGCGGCGAACGCTCGCCGATTCTCCGCAGTTGATTTCCTTGCCGGCGGATCGGCCGCATCCGGCCGTGCCGACCCACCGAGGCGATGACGTGCGCTTCATGGTGGACGCCGCGACCCATGCCGCCATGACGGAACTGGCGCGCGGCCACGATGTCACCATGTTCATGGTCGTGCAGGCCGCGATCGTGGCTCTGCTGACCAAACTGGGCGCGGGCACCGACGTCCTGATCGGCAGCCCGGTCGCCGGACGGGCCGACAGCGCACTGGATGATCTCGTCGGCTTCTTTTCCAACAATCTGGTGCTGCGCAACGACACATCGGGCGATCCGACCTTCAGCGAACTGCTGGCCCGGGTCCGGAAGGCCAATATAGCCGCTTACGCCAATCAGGATGTGCCCTTCGATCGGCTGGTCGAGGTCCTTCAACCGGAACACTCGCTGGCCCACCACCCGCTGTTCCAGGTCAGTCTGGCCTATTCCAGCGGTACGGACGAAAAATGGGAACTGGACGGCCTGACGGTCGATATCGCGGATTTCGGCTCGGGCGGGGCGAAGCTGGACCTTCAGTTCGGGCTGGAGGAAAAGCGTACCGGGCAAGGCCGCCCGGACGGCATCGATGGGGTTCTGCAGTTCGCGGTCGACCTGTTCGACCGCGATTCGGTCGTGCGGCTTGCCGCGCGTCTGACCCGGTTGTTGTCGGCCGTCGTCGCGGCTCCCGATCTCCGGTTGAGTGAGGTCGAGGTACTGTCCGAGCGCGAACGCCGGCTGTTGCTGACGGACTACAACGCGACGGACCGGACAGTGCCGGTGGCGACGATTCCGGCGTTGTTCGCCGAGCAGGTCGCACGGGGAACGGACGCGCCGGCGGTGGTGTTCGAGGACGAGACCGTGTCGTACCGGGAGTTGGACGCGCGCGCCAATCGACTGGCGCGGTACCTGGTGGGATGTGGGGTCGGGCCGGAACGACTGGTGGCGGTGGCCCTGCCGCGGTCGGCGGCGTTGATCGTGACGTTGCTGGCGGTGCACAAGGCCGGCGCGGCCTACGTGCCGGTCGATCCGGACTATCCGCCGGACCGGATCGCCTACATCCTCGGCGATTCGGTGCCGTCGCGTGTGCTGACGACCATGGCGATCGCGGAGCGCCTGCCATCGGCACCGGGCACGGTCGTGCCGGTGGACGAGGCCGGCACCGCGGCCGCGATCGCCGCATCGCCGGAGACGGATCTCGACGATGCCGATCGGCTCGCACCGTTGGGCGTCGATTCCCCGGCCTGGGTGATTTACACGTCGGGTTCGACGGGCCGGCCAAAGGGCGTCGTGGTGTCGCATCGCGGAATCGCCAGTTTGGTCGCTGCCCAGATCGAGCGGCTCGTCGTGGGGCCGGGCAGCCGGGTGCTGCAGTTCGCCTCACTGAGTTTCGACGCGGCCGGATGGGAAATATGCATGGCGGTGCTCTCCGGTGGCTGCCTTGTCGTGGCTCCCGCACCGCGGCTGGTTCCGGGAGAACCACTGGCGGAACTGATGTCTCGGCGACGAGTGACGCATGCGACCTTGCCACCGACCGTGCTGGGCGCGATGCCCGAGGATGGATTGCCGGCGGGTATGACGTTGGTGGTCGCCGGGGAGGCGTGCCCGCCGGAACTGGTCGCCCGGTTCTCGCGGGACCGTCGAATGATCAACGCGTACGGCCCGACGGAGACGACGGTGTGTGCGACGATGAGCGCGCCGTTGCCGGCGACGGTCGTACCGCCGATCGGCCGTCCGATCGTGAACGCCAGAGGATATGTCCTGGATGCTTCGCTGCGTCCGGTGGCCCCGGGCGTAGTCGGAGAACTGTATGTGACCGGTGCCGGATTGGCGCGGGGCTACCTGAGGCGGCCCGCGCTGACCGCGCAGCGCTTCGTGGCGTGTCCGTTTGGCGATCCCGGTGCGCGGATGTACCGGACCGGGGATTTGGCCCGCTGGAATTCCCAAGGGCAGCTTGAATTCGCCGGCCGGGCCGACCGGCAGGTGAAGCTGCGGGGTTTCCGTATCGAACCGGGTGAGATCGAGGCGGTACTCGCCGCGTTCCCGGAGGTGACCCAAGCCGCCGTGGTGGTCAGGGAGGATCGCCCGGGGCACCGGCGGATCGTGGCGTATGTGGTCACCAGTGCCGATCCGGCCGCGTTGCGCGTGCGGGTGGAGGGTCTGCTGCCGGATTACCTTGTGCCTTCGGCGTTGGTGCGGCTGGCGGCCTTGCCCGTGACGCCGAACGGGAAGATCGACCATGCCGCGCTACCGGCGCCGGAAACCGGCAACGGTGTCGAACGACGACCGCGCGGGCACCGCGAGGAGACCCTTTGCCGGGTTTTCGCCGATGTGCTGGGGCTGGCCGAGGTCCATGCCGGCCAGGACTTCTTCCGCATCGGTGGAGACAGCATCCTGTCCATCGAATTGGTCGCGGGTGCCCGGCGCGCAGGCCTGGGGCTGACCGTCCGCGACATCTTTCTCCACCGCACGGTCGAGGCCCTTGCCTCCGTGGCGACCAAAGTGGACTCCGGCCCGGCCGGCCACGACGAGAACCACCGCGAGCTGGATCCGACACCGATTATCGCGTGGTTGGCCGAACTCGGCGGACCGTTCGACGGCTACAACCAGTCGGTGGCCGTGCAGGTGCCCAAGGGCGCTCGGCTCGATGAGCTGCGGTCCGCCCTGCAAGCGGTGCTCGACCGCCATGGCTCGCTGCGGTGGCGGTTGACCGTCTCGCCGGACGGTCGATGGAAGCTGGCGGACTCCGGACAGACCTCGGCCGAGGATGTGCTGTCCCGAGTGGACGTCGGTGGACTGGCCGACGATCAACTCGCCGCCGTGGTCACGGCGGAAGGTGAAGCGGCGCGGCTGCGGCTGCGGCCGGCGGACGGTGTGATGTGCCAAGCGGTGTGGTTCGACTTCGGACGACACCGTGCCGGCCGGTTGCTGTTGGTTCTCCACCATCTGGCCGTCGACGCGGTGTCCTGGCGGATTCTGCTGCCGGACTTGGCTTCGGCCTGGCGAAGCGCGGTGGCCGGTCACGTCCCTGTGGTCGAACCGGTGCTCACTTCGATGTCGACCTGGGCGCGGGCGCTGACGGAAGAGGCTCGCCGGCCGGGCCGTGTCCGCGAACTCGCGTTGTGGCAACGGGTGCTGGCCCCGGCCGGCCCGAACCTGGGTAGCCGTCCGTTGGATCCCGCGGTCGATGTCGTGCGGACAGTCCGGTCGTTTTCGGTGAGCCTGACGGCCGAGCAGACCGGCGCGTTACTGACGACGGTGCCCGCCGCCTTTCACGCCGGGATCAACGATGTACTCCTGACCGGGCTCGCCCTCGCGGTCGGCCACTGCCAGGGAGGAAGGCGCTCCGGCAGTGAGGTCGTGCTCGACCTGGAGGGACACGGTCGCGAGGACATCGTTCCCGGCCTGGACCTCACCCGGACCGTAGGGTGGTTCACCAGCCTCTATCCGGTGCGGCTCGATCCGGGACAGGTGGACTGGCAGGAAGTGCGAGCCGGTGGTCCGGGCGTCGGCCAAGCGCTCAAGGCGGTCAAGGAGCAACTCCGAACACAGCCGGACAACGGAATCGGCTATGGCTTGCTGCGCTACCTCAATGAGGAAACCGCGCCGGTGCTCGCGGCGCTTCCCCGTCCTCGACTCGCGTTCAATTATCTCGGACGGTTCGGCAGCTCGGTATCGGACGATCAGGCCGAACCCACCGACTGGGAGCAGGTCTCGGACATACCCATGCCCGCGCATCGCGACGCGGAGCAGCCCGTTCCGCATGTCCTCGAAATCAATGCCGCGGCAAGGCGCGACGGAAACGGTTCGCGGCTGGTGGCCGACTGGATGTGGCCGTCGGCGTTACTGGCCGAAGAGGAGGTTCGCGAGTTGGCCGAGGCCTGGCTGACCGCGCTACGCGGGCTGGTCCGGCACGTCGAAAGCCTCGCCGCCGGTGGCCACACCCCGTCGGATCTGTCACTGGCCCTGGATCAGGGTGAGATCGATGAACTGGAAACAGAACTGGGGACATTGCGGTGAAAACTGGCCAACGCTCGCCGGCGGAGCGGTATCGGTCGCCGGGCGAACAGAGTGCGGTCACCTCTGAGCTGTTCGCGAGGCAGGTGGTGCTGGGGGGTGCGGACGACGCGGTGGTCGCGGAGGGCGAGTCGTTGTCGTACGCGGAGTTGGAGGCGCGAGCGAACAGGCTGGCCCGGTACCTGGTGTCGGTGGGCGTGGGGCCCGAGCGCTTGGTGGGGGTGATGCTGCCGCGGTCGACGGAGCTCGTGGTCGCGTTGCTGGCGGTGCACAAGGCCGGCGGTGCCTACGTGCCGTTGGATCCGGGCTACCCCGTCGACCGCCTCGAGTTCATGGTCGCCGACTCCGCACCGGTGTGCGTGATGACAACGCGGGAATTGGCGGGACGGCTGCCTGAGGGCTCACCTCCGGTGGTGGTCGACGACCCGGCGGTGTCCAGGGCGATCGCCGAGTTTTCGAACACTCCGGTCCTGGCCGGCGAGCGGTTGGCGCCGCTCAGTGTCGATTCCCCGGCGTGGGTCATTTACACGTCGGGCTCGACCGGCAGGCCCAAGGCCGTGGTGGTCACCCACCGCGGCATCGAGACCATGGTGGCCGAGCAGAGCGAGCGGTTCGCCATCGGCCGCGGCACTCGGTTGCTGCAGTTCGCCTCGCTCAGCTTCGACGTGGCGGCCGCCGAGATCTACGGAACCCTCCTTTGTGGAGGGTGCCTGGTGCTGGCGGACGTGACCCTGGCCGGGTTGCCCGGTGTGGTGGCCGCACGGGGCGTGACGCATCTGATGATCCCGCCGGTGGCGTTGGGGACCTTGCCGGAGGGTGCGCTGCCCGAGGGGATGACGCTGATCGTGGGGGCTGACGCGTGCCCGCCGGAACTGGTGGAGCGGTGGGCTCCCGGACGGCGGATGTTCAACGCGTATGGCCCGACCGAGGCGACGGTGAACGTGACGATCAGCGAACCGTTGTCGCCGGGGGACGCGGTGGTGCCGATCGGCCGTCCGATCGCGGGGACGCGGGTCTTCGTGCTGGACCAGTGGTTGCGTCCGGTGCCCGAGGGCGTCATCGGCGAATTGTATGTGGCGGGCGCGGGATTGGCCCGCGGCTACCTGGGGCGGGCGGCGTTGACCGCGGACCGGTTCGTCGCGTGCCCGTTCGGCCCGCCGGGCACCCGGCTGTACCGGACCGGGGATCAGGTGCGGCGGAACCAGCACGGCGAGCTGGTGTTCGCCGGCCGCACGGACGGGCAGGTGAAGGTGCGGGGGTTCCGCATCGAACTGGGCGAGATCGAGGCCGCCCTGTGGCGACATCCCGCGGTGGCGCAGGCCGCGGTGATCGTGCGAGAGGACCGGCCGGGCGACCGCCGGTTGGTGGCCTACGTCGTACCGGGCGGCGAGCCGGCTCCGGCGGACGAGTTGCGCCGGCAGGTCGCGGGCCTGCTCCCCGAGTACATGGTGCCTTCGGCGTTCGTGACGCTGGACAAGTTGCCGGTGACGCCCAACGGCAAGCTGGACCGGGACGGGCTGCCCGCGCCCGGCAACGAGGTCGAAGCCGAGGTGGCCGACGGCCCGCGCGACGCGCGTGAGGAAATCCTCCGCGGTCTGTTCGCCGAGGTGCTCAACCTGTCCCACGTCAATCCCGGCCAGGACTTCTTCGCCCTCGGCGGCGACAGCATCATCGCCATCGAACTCGTCGCCGCCGCACGCCGGGCCGGCCTCGTCCTGACGGTGCGGGAGGTCGTGGAACTGCGCACCGTCGCCGCGCTCGCCTCGGTGGCCGCGTGGGACGAATCACCGGCGGCCGAACCGGACGACGACGACGGCGAGTTCGGTCCCCTGCCGATCATGGGCTGGCTGCGCGAGCTCACCGACCACTACGACGGTTTCAACCAGTCCGTCGCGGTGCGCCTGCCTCGCGGCATCCGGCGGGACGACCTCGAAGCGGCGCTGCGAGCCGTGGTCGACCACCACGAATCGTTGCGCCAGCGGCTCACCGTCACCCCGGATGGCCAGTGGAGGTTCACCGTCCAGCCGGCCGGTGAGCCCGCGGTCGGCCGGCTGCTGCGCCGGGTCGACCTCGCCGGGGCGAGCGACGACGAGATCGCCACGACGACCGCTGCCGAGGCCGAGGCCGCACGGGACCGGCTGTCCCCACGGGACGGCCTGCCGTTGCAGGCGGTGTGGTTCGACCTGGGGCAGGCCCGGCCGGGACGACTGCTGGTGGTCGTGCACCACCTGTCCGTCGATGTGGTGTCCTGGCGGATCCTGGTACCGGACCTGGCATCGGCCTGGCGGCACGCGGCGGCCGGCGACACGCCGCTGCTGGATCCGGTGCCGACCCCGGCCCGGACCTGGGCCCGAGGGCTGGCCGTGGAGTCCTGCCGGTCGGGCCGGGTGGCCGAGCTCGGCACCTGGCAGCGGTTGCTCGCCGGAGTCGAGCCGCCGCTGGGCAACCGAAAGCTTGACCCGGCGGTGGACGTCGCCGGCACTTTGCGCTATCTGTCCACCTCGCTCCCGGTGGAACAGACCGTGCCGCTGCTGACCACGGCGCCGGCGGCGTTCCACGCCGGAGTCACCGATGTGCTGCTGACCGGGCTGGCCATCGCCGTCAACCGGTGGCGGGACCGGACGGGCGGCGCGGTACTGCTCGATCTGGAGGGCCACGGCCGTCAGGACGTGGTACCCGGAGCCGACCTGTCCCGCACGGTGGGCTGGTTCACCAGCATGTACCCGGTGCGGCTGGATCCCGGCCCGGCCGGCAGGCAGGCGATCAGCGCGGGCGGGCCGGCGATCGGCCGCGCTCTCCGGGCGGTCAGGGAACAGTTGCGCGCCATACCCGACCATGGCATCGGGTTCGGCCTGCTGCGTTATCTGAACCCGGAGACCGCGCCGGCCCTCGCCGCCCTTCCTGTCCCGCAACTGGGGTTCAACTACGTCGGCCGGTTCGGGGTCAGCTCCGGAGACAGCGCCGGGGAGGACTGGGGCCAGGTGGATGACATCGGCAAACCCCCGATCCTCGACCCCGCCCAAGCCGTACCGCATGTCCTGGAGATCAACGCGGCGGCGATCGACGGACCGGACGGGCCCAGCCTGTCGGTGACCTGGGCCTGGCCCGAGGCGCTGCTGGCCGAGCCCGACGTGGCCGAGTTGGCCGAGGCGTGGTTCGACGTGCTGCGGGCGTTGGCCAGGCACTCGCTGGATCCAAGCGCGGGCGGCCTCACCCCATCGGACCTGTCGATCGAGCTCGCGCAGGCCGAGATCGACGAGCTGGAAGCCGAACTGGAAGCCGAACAGGGAGCTCTGGAGTGACCAAGTCAGTGCTCGAGGACGTGGTGCCGCTCACCCCGCTGCAGGAAGGCATGTTCTTCCATGCCACCTACGACGACGATGCGGTCGACGTCTACCAGGCGCAGTGCGTGCTCGCACTGACCGGCAGGCTGGAGCCTGAGCTGCTCCGGACGGCCGCGGCGAGCCTGGTCCGCCGGTACCCGTTGCTGCGATCCGGTTTCCGGCTGCGCAGGACGGGCGAGCCGATCCAGGTCATCTACCGCGAGATCCCGCTCGAGTGGTCCGAAGTGGACCTGTCCACGCTCGACGCCGGCCGGCGGGACCGGGAACTCGGCGCGCTGCTGGCCGCCGACCGGGTGGCCCGGTTCGACCTCGGGCGACCGCCGCTGCTGCGGTTCACCCTGATCAAGATCGCCAGTGACGAATACCGGCTGGTGCTGACCAACCACCACATCCTGGTCGACGGCTGGTCCTTGGCGGTGCTGATAGAGGACCTGTTCGCGCTCTACACCAGTGATGGCGACCAGGCCGGGCTGCCACGGGTCACTCCCTACCGGGACTTCCTGGCCTGGATGTCCGAACAGGACAGTGGAGAGTCGTTGCGAGCGTGGCAGGTCGCGCTGGCCGAAGTGGTCCAGCCGACGCTGGTGGCTCCGGACGCGAGCCTGGGCTCCGAGTTGCCCGCGCGGACCGATGTCCGGCTCGACCCGGAGGTGGGTGCGAGACTGCAGCAGTTCGTCCTGTCGACCGGCCTGACCGCGAACATCGTGGTGCAGGCGGCCTGGGCGACGGTGCTTCAGGCCATCACCGGGCGCGAGGACGTGGTGTTCGGCACCCTTGTGTCCGGCAGGCCGCCGGAGATCGACGGCGTCGGGAACATGGTCGGGATGTTCATCAACACGGTGCCCGTGCGGGTCCGGCTGCGGCCCGGGGCGAGTGCCGCGGACAACCTGGCCCGGCTCGCGGACGAGCAGTCCCGGCTCATGGCGCACCAGTACCTCCGGTTGACCGATGTCACCCGGCAGACCGGCCTGGCCACCCTGTTCGACACCTTCGTGGTGTTCGAGAACTACCCGGTCGACCTGTCCGCGCGGCAGGTCGCGCCGGGGCTGCGACTGACCGGGATCACCGGCGACGACGCCGCGCATTACCCGCTTCGCTTGGCGGCCAGGCTGACCGGCGACCGCCTGCACGCCGTGCTGGAGTACCGGCGGGACCTGTTCGGCGATGCCACGGCACACTGGGTCGCGGACGCGTTCGCCCGCGCGCTGCGCCGGCTGATCGACGCGGCGGACGCCCCGCTGGGCAGGCCGGTCACTCTGCCCGAAGACGATCGGGGCACGCTGTTCGGCGATCTGTCCCGGGGAGCCGCCCCCGCCCGGACCGGCGACGCGCCCTCCTCGTCCCGGCTACGGGATCCGAGAGAGGAAATCCTGTGCGGCCTGATCGCCGATGTGCTGAAACGGGAACGGGTCGCGCCGGACGAGGACTTCTTCGCCATCGGCGGGCACTCGCTGAGCGCCATCCGGTTGCTGTCCCGCGTCCGGGCCGTGTTCGGTGTGGAGCTGCCGGTCCGGGCGGTCTTCGAGGCGCCGACCGCCACCGTTTTGGCGGCACGGCTGGATGAAGCGGGCACGGCCAGGCCGGTGCTGCGGCGGGCGGCGAGGCCGGACCGGCTCCCGTTGTCCTTCGCCCAGCAGCGGCTGTGGTTCACGCACCAGGTCGAAGGGCCCAGCGCGAACTACAACCTGCCGATGTCGGTCCGGCTGACCGGTGAGCTCGATCAGGCGGCACTGGTGGCCGCGCTCGGTGATGTGGTGGGCAGGCACGAGAGCCTGCGCACGTTGTTCGTCGAGATGGACGGCATGCCCTACCAGCAAGTGCTGCCGCCTGCCCAGGCCCGCCCCGTGGTCGAGTTCGTCGATGTCACCGGCGAGGACCTGGCCGCCGCGATGCTGCGGGCCGCGACCACCACCTTCGATCTGGCCACCGAATTGCCGATACGGGCCTGGGTGTTCGCCACCGGCCCGCGCGAGCACGTGTTGTTGATGCTGGCCCATCACATCGCCAGCGACGGCTGGTCCGCCGGGCCGCTGAGCCGTGACCTCGTCAGCGCGTATACCGCGCGTCGCGCCGGACGACTGCCGGACTGGCCGGCACTACCGGTGCACTACGCGGATTACACGCTGTGGCAACGGGAATGGCTCGGCTCGGAGTCCGATCCGGACAGTCCGCTCAGCACCCAGCTGGAGTTCTGGCGGCGCTACCTGGCCGATCTGCCCAGCCAACTCGACCTGCCGACCGACCGGCCGCGCCCGGTGACGCCGAGCTACCGGGGCGACGTGGTGGCCTTCGATGTCGACGCCGCCGTGCACCGCCGGCTGGCCGGCCTCGCCCGCGCCGGCCAGTCCAGCATGTTCATGGTGGTGCACGCGGCGATCGCCGCCCTGCTCACCCGGCTGGGCGCGGGTACCGATGTAGCGCTGTGCACCGTTGTCGCCGGCCGGAACGACCAGGTGCTCGACGACTTGGTCGGGTTCTTCGTGAACACCCTGGTGCTGCGCACGGACACCTCGGGCGAGCCCAGCTTCCGGGACCTGGTCGGCCGGGTCCGGCAGGCCGACCTGGCGGCGTTCGCCCACCAGGATGTGCCGTTCCAGCGCGTGGTCGCGATGGCCAACCCGACGCGGTCCGCCGCGCGGCACGCGCTTTTCCAAGTGATGCTGGTGTTCCAGAACAACGAAGGGCCGGCGCTGGACATGCCGGGCCTGAGCGTGGAGGCCGAGGACTTCGGCATCGGCGTCGCCAGGCTCGACCTGTCCTTCACCGTCGCCGAGCGGTTCACGGACGGGGAGCCTAACGGGATTCACGGCACGCTCGACTACGCGACCGATCTCTTCGACGCCGATACCGCACAGGCCATCGCGGACCGGCTGCCGCGGCTGCTGGCGCAGGTCGCGGACAACCCGGACCTCCACCTCGGTGGGCTGGACCTGCTGTCCGAGACGGAACGCGGCCAATTGGTGGCCACTGGTGACGACGTCGAGGCCGATCCCCCCGCCACCTTGGCCGCCCTGTTCACGGCCCAGGCCAGGAAAACCCCTGACCGCCCGGCGGTCGAGGACGGCGGAGCGACGGTCAGCTACGCGGAGTTGGACACGCGCGCCAACCGGTTGGCGCACTACCTGATCGGCCTCGGCATCGGGCCGGAAGACATGGTCGCGCTGGCCCTGCGCCGGTCCGTCGAATTCGTGGTGGCCCTGCTGGCCGTCACCAAGGCCGGGGCCGCGTACGCGCCGGTCGACCCGGACGATCCCGCCACGCGGTTCGACCGCCTGCTCGCCGACCTCGCTCCGGCGGTGGTCTTGACCACCCGGTCTGTCGACGGGCCGGTTCGAGGAGGCGCCAAGATCGTCGAACTGGACGACCTCGACCTGACGGGGCTGCCCGCCACCGAGCCGACCGACGCGGTTCGCACCGCGCCGCTACGGCCCGCAAACCCCGCGTACGTGCTGTACACGTCCAGCGCCACCGGGAGCTCGCGCGGGGTCGTGGTCACCCACGACGGACTGGCCGGCCTCGCCGCCAACCAGCGCGCGCACTACCGGATCACCTCCGATTCCAGGGTGCTCCAGTTCGCCTCACCCGGCACCGACGTGTCGGTCGCCGAACTCACCCTGGCCCTGCTGTCCGGAGCCTGCCTGGTGGTGCCGCCGCGCCGGCCGGCCGGCGCGGACCTGGCCGGCGAGTTGGACCGGCTGCGCATCACCCACGTGCACGTGCCGCCGTCGGCGATGCTCGCCGTGCCCACGGTGTCGCTGCCTCACCTGTGTGCGTGGATCACCGGCGCGGAGCCATGCCCCGAGAAACTGATCGACCACTGGTCGCGGGACCGGTTGGTGCTCAGCGCGTACAGGCAGACCGAGGCGACCGTTGACGTGACCTGCGCGCGGTACCGGCCCGGCGACCGCTCCCCCGGCATCGGCCGGCCGATCCGCGGCGTACGGACCTATGTGCTGGACGCCGCACTGCGGCCGGTCCCGCCCGGGGTGACCGGCGAACTGTACATCGCGGGCTCCGGCCTTGCCCGCGGCTATTTCGGCCGGCCCGGGCTGACCGCCGAACGCTTCGTGGCCAACCCGTTCGGTCCGCCGGGGGCACGGCTGTATCGCACCGGAGATCTCGCGCGGTGGCGGCGAGACGCCGGGCCGACGGCCACGCGGTGGCGGCTGGATCTGGCCGGGCGCGGGGAGGACCGGGTCGAGATCCGTGGTTTCCGGGTGGAGCTCGGCGAGGTCGAAATGGTGCTGCGGCGGCATGACCGGGTCGCCGCGGCAGCAGCGGTGGTACGCGAGGGCCGGCCCGGCGCGCGCCGGCTGGTCGCCTACGTGGTGCCGGCCGGTGAGCCGGCCTCGGCGGACGAGCTGCGCGAGTATCTCGCCAGCCGGCTCCCCGAGTACATGGTGCCCTCGGCGTTCGTGACCGTGGCCGATTTGCCGTTGACTCCCAACGGAAAGCTGGACCGGGCCCGGTTGCCCGTGCCGCCGGCCGAGGTGCGGCCAGTCGGCCGCGCACCGAAAAGCCTGCGGGAATACGTATTGTGCCGGCTGTTCGCCGAAGTACTCGGTGTGCCCGAAGTCGATCCGGATGATGATTTCTTCGAGCTGGGCGGCAGTCCCCCGCTGTGTGCCCGGTTGGCCGCTCGAGTGCGCTCGGCGCTGGCCGTAGACCTGACCGCCCGCGCGGTGGCCGGCGCGGCGACCCCGGCCGGCGTCGCCGCGCTGCTGGATCGCGCGGCCGGCGAACTGGGCGCGTTCAACCGGGTGCTGCCGCTACGCGCCGAAGGCGACTTACCGGCGTTGTTCTGCCTGCCTCAGGTCACCGGGATGAGCTGGAGGTACGTCAACCTGCTGAGTTCGCTTGATTCCCGGGTCCCGGTGTACGCGCTGCAATCCAAGTGGCTTACCGAAGACGGCCCGCTGCCGGACAGCCTCGCCGAGATCGCCGCCGACTGCGCCGACGCCATCCGCGACATCCAGCCCGAGGGGCCCTATCACCTGCTCGGCTGGTCCTTCGGGGGAAACCTCGCACAGCCGATCGGCGTGCAACTGCGACGGGCCGGCGAGCGAGTGGGCCTGCTGGGGATCCTGGACACGTATCCGCCGGAGCCCGGGCGGATCGGCCGGCACGACGAACGTTACGTGCTGGCCAACATGTTGACCGGATACGCCGAGTACTACGGCGACCAGGACGTGCGGCCGCGGTCCGACCTCGCGGCCCTGCGTGCCCAGGTTCTCGGCTACCTCGGTCGCGGCCGCAGCGAGTTGCACTACCTGTCCGTCGCCGAACGGTCCCGGGCCCTGGACGTCATGGTCAACAACGTGCAGGGTCTGCTGGCCGAAGAGCCGGACCGCTACGCCGGCGAGGTGGACCTGGTGGTCGCCGACCGTGGCCGCAAACCTTGGGAGACCCCGGAGAGCTGGGAGTCCCGTGTGGAGGGATCGATCCGGGTGACCAGAGTGGACTGCCGGCACGAGGAACTGATGGACGCCGGACCGGTGGCCGAGATCTGCGCGGCGCTGACTCCGCGCCTGATGGAGAAATGAGCGGGGCTACTCGGCTGTGCGGATCCGAGCGTGGCGGGAAACGAGCCGCCGAGAACCCGGTTCGATAACTCGGCGATAAGTGGAATACATAACCTCGGCGCGAGGCCTGAGCAAAGGAGTCGAGTGATGGCGAACCCGTGCGGGAACGAAGACGGTACCGGTCCTCGACGACTACGTGACGAGCGGCGGGCGGTGCTTGCGGGGTCGTTGCCGGGGTACCTGCCGCGGCCCGGCGAGGAGGTCGACGGATGAGTGCCGCGGTGCCGGATCTCGGAAATCCCGATCTGTACCGATCGGACGCCCGCTTCGCGATGTGGCGGGATTATGCGGTCGCCGATGAACTGGTATGGAGTGAACCGGGCAGCTCACCGCACGGATTCTGGTCGGTGTTCTCCCATGAGGCGTGCCGCGGTGTGCTCGCGCCTTCGGCGCCGTTCACGTCCGAGTACGGCATGATGATCGGGTTCGACGCCGAGACTCCGGACCACGCGGGCGGACGCATGCTGGTGGTCACCGACGGCGAGCACCATACCCATCTCCGACGGCTGATCACACCATTCCTGTCCCGGACGAACGCGACCACGCTGGACCGGTTCATCGATACCGAGGTGCGGAAGTGCCTAGCCGAAGCCCTCGCGGCCGGGCGGGTCGACGTCGCCATGACAGTCGGGCCAAGGCTGCCCGCCGCGGTGGTCTGCGAGATACTCGGCGTGCCGCCGGAGGACCGGGAGCGGCTCGTCGAACTGACCAATCACGCTTTCGGTGGCAGTGACGGCACGTTCGACAAAATGTCGCCGAGCGAGGCGCATTCCGAAATACTGATGTATTTTTACGAACTCGTCGAACGGCGGCGATCCGCACCCGGCGACGATCTGGTGAGCACGCTGGTGTCCGACGGCGGGCTCAGTGTTCGAGACGTCCTGTTCAACTGCGACAACGTCCTGATCGGCGGTAACGAGACCACCCGGCATTCGATCACCGGGTGCTTTCACGCGTTGAGCACGGTGCCGGACGCGTTGGACCGGCTGCGGGCGGACCCCACGCGGATCCGGACGGTGGTCGAAGAAGTCATTCGATGGACGTCACCGGCCATGCACGTGCTACGGGTCGCCACGGAGAAGGTCGAGGTCTGCGGCCGGACCCTGCCGGCCGGAAGCCCGGTGGCGGCATGGCTGCCCGCCGCCAACCGCGATGAGCGAGTGTTCCAGGAACCACAACGGTTCCTGATGGACCGGCAGCCGAACAAACATCTCGGGTTCGGCAACGGGCCTCATCACTGTCTTGGCGCGGCACTGGCACGCGCCGGCCTCACCGCGTTGTTGCGGGCGCTCGTCGAGCAGGTGCGCTCGGTCACGGTCACCGGGCCGCCGGAATGGCTGCGCAGCAATCTCACCCAGGGCTATCTGCATCTGCCGGTGGAACTCGAACCGATGCCGACGGCCGCCGATCTCGAGGTCACCGCGCGGCAGGGACGCCGATGACCACCGCGATTCAGGCCCAGGGGCTGGTGAAACACTTCGGTGACGTCCGTGCCGTCAACGGGGTCGACCTCGATGTGGCCGCCGGCACCGTACTCGGCCTGCTCGGGCCGAACGGCGCCGGCAAGACCACGACGATTCGCATGCTGGCCACCCTGCTGCGGCCGGACGCGGGACGGGCGTGGGTCGCCGGGCACGAGATCAGCGACCGGCCGGACCTCGTCCGCGAATCGATAGGTCTCACCGGGCAGTACTCCATGGTGGACGTCGACATCTCCGGCCGCGAGAACCTCTACCTGTTCGCCCGGCTGCTGGACTTTCCGCGGCGCAAGGCATGGGCGAGAGTGGACGAACTACTCGACCGGCTGGAACTGACCAGGGTGGCAGGCCGGCACGTGTCCACCTATTCCGGCGGACTCCGGCGCCGGCTGGACTTGGCGGCCAGCCTCATCGGGCGGCCGAAAGTGCTCTACCTCGACGAACCGACGACCGGACTGGATCCACACAGCCGCAACGGCTTGTGGGAGATCGTGCGAGAACTGGCCGCGCAGGGCACCAGCGTGCTGCTGACCACCCAGTACATGGCGGAGGCCGAGGAACTGGCCGACCACGTGGCGGTCATGGACGACGGTGCCGTGATCGCCTCCGGTCCGATCGCGGAACTGTGCGCCAAGGTCGGCGGGACGGTGCTGCGTGTGCGACCGGCACCCTCGGTGCCGCCGGACGCGGTGGTGTCGGCGTTCACCGACGCCGGGCTCGGGGCGGTCAGAGCCGACGAGGGGACCGGCCTGGTTTCGCTGACGATCAGTCAGGACGACCAGCTCACCAGGGCGGTCCGGACGTTGGGCGAAACCGGTCTGCCGCTGGTGAGCGTCGATACGCATACCCCAGGCCTGGACGAGGTGTTCCTGGCCCTGACCGGGCACACACCGAACACCGAGCAAAGGCGGAAGGCGGGAGAGGAATCGGATGGACCCTTCGCAGACCCTGCCCATTTTGGCCCCGGGCAGGTCGACGACTGATCCGCGACGGGTGTTTCGCCAGTCCATGGCGATCTGCCGGCGCAATCTCCTGCACATGCGGGGTTCGCCGATGCAGCTGGTTTCCACCGCGATCTTCCCGATGCTGTTCGGGGTGGTCCTGATCTACGTTTTCGGGGGCGCGATCAGCAATGGCCGCATGGACTACAAGGAGTACGTGCTGCCGGGAATCACCTTCCAAACCGTCGCCGTCGCGTCCAGGCTGACCGGGACCTGGTTGAATCTGGATTTCACCACCGGGATGATGGACCGGTTCCGCTCGTTTCCCATCGCGCGCTCGTCGGTACTGATCGGGCGGATCACCGCCGATCTGTGCCGCATGATCATCGTCCTGCTCCTGATGTCCGCGTTCGGGTTCGCCATCGGATTCCGGGTGTCCGGCGGTCCCCTGGCCGTACTCGCTTCGATGCTGCTCATGGTGGGTCTCGGCGTCGCGCTGTCCTGGGTGTCGGCGTTCATCGGCCTGGTTCTGCGGCGGCCACAATCCGTTCAGATGACCGCGTCACTGTGGATGATCCCCTTACAGTTCGGTAGTTCCATGTTCGTGCCGCCCGACACGATGCCGGGCTGGTTGCGGGTGTTCGCCGAGGTGAATCCGGTGACCCTGGTGTGCGACGCCTCTCGTGATCTCCTGACCGGTGCCGATGCCGCGCGGCCGGTGCTGGGCACCATTTTGTGGATCCTCGGGACGATCACGGTTTTCGGTCCCTTGACCGTCATGCGCTACGCCCGCCGGGTCTGAACCGCACACCGACCGGCCACACCGGATCCGTGCGAGGAGAAAGGACGACCAGGACGATGCGTGTGCTCTTCCTGCCGATCCCGGCGATCGGCCATGCGTATCCGATGGTGCCGCTGGCGTGGGCGCTGCGGGCGGCCGGGCACGAGGTGCTGTTCGGCACCGCGTTCGGCGGCCTGGCCGTGGAAAAGGCCGGGCTTCCCGTCGTAGAAGTCGAACTCGGACAGGACCGGCCGGAAGTATTGGCGAAGCTGGCCGGGAAGCTCGCCGAAACAAATCCCGGGCTCCACGCCAAATTGCGCGAGCGTGGTGACACCGGACTGGACTCGCTCGAGGAGGCGGTACCGTTTTTCGCCGAGAAGTCCGCCGCGTTCACCGGCGTGCTGGTCGATTTGGCCCGCACCTGGCGGCCCGATCTGGTGGTGCACTCGCCGTTGTACGGCGGTGCCCTGGTCGCGGCGGCGGTGCTCGGGGTGCCCTCGGTCGAGTGTCGCGAAGGTTTCGGCCGAACCGAGTGCCTCGCGGTCCTGATGTACGAGCACATGAAAGAGGTGTTCGCCGACTACGGCGCCACCGGCCTGCCGGAGCGACGCACCGGTACCGATTCCAGTCCGCCCAGCATGATCGAAGGATCGCCCGGCGGCTGGCCGATGCGCCACGTTCCGTACAGCGGCGGTGCGCGGCTGCCCGCCTGGTTGATGCCGCCGGTCGTCACGCCGGAACGCCCCCGCGTCGGTCTCAGCTTGGGCTCGGGCTCGGGCACCTGGAGGCTGGAGATGGCGGCTTCGATCCTGGCCGCGGCCGCGGACCTCGACATCGAGTTGGTGCTCGCGCTCGGCGACGTGGACATCGACGCGCTCGGCGCGATCCCGCCGAATACCCGGATCCCCGGCTGGGTACCGCTGTCCGCCTTGGTGCGCACCTGTACCGCGCTGATCCACCACGGTGGTGGCGGTACCACACTGACCGCGCTGGAAGCGGGCGTCCCTCAACTCGTGCTGGCCACCGGCGCGGACAACGGCATCAATGCCAGGGCGGTGCACAACCGTGGCGCCGGCATATCGGCCAAGATCGAGGAGGTCGACACCGCCTTGTTGCGCCGGCTGATCACCGACGACGCGTTGCACTCGACCGCGCGGCAGGTGCGGACCGAAATCTCCACCATGCCGGCCCCGGCCGAGATCGTGCCCAGGCTGGTGAGCCTGTGCGGGCCGTGATAGCGAGCCGCCCAAGCCGTCCCGGACGAGCGAAGGGACAGCACGGGGCGCGCACCGGGATTACCGGACCTCAAGGCGCACAGGGTGACACTGGTAGTAGAAGTCGAATCGCTCGCGGAGTTTTTCCGGATCGACCCCGAAGTCGGCCCGCAGGTCGTGGACGATCCGCTGCTGCCGGTAACGACGGTGCTCGGCGTTGAACGTGGCGATGTTTTCGCACAGCTCATCGGTCACGGTCAGGCCGGCGGCGGCGTAGATCCGCCGCACAGCGGACAACTGGTCGGCCGTGAATTCGTGGAAGAGCACGTCGACGACCTGGTCGTCCGGGATGAGCGGACGGTCGCGCATCCTGGCCCGGAGCATGCCCTCGATGCGATCGGCCGCCGCGGCGAAAATCGCGTCGACGTCCACTTCCGCCGACCGTAGTCGCGTCACGTAGGCGAACATCGTGGCGAGCGACTGGACCATCGCCACCGGGTCGCGGTGGGTCATGACGAACGTGGCGCCGGGAAAATTGGCCAGCAGCAGACGAAGGTACTGGCAGTGCTGCGGCGCCTTGAGGACCCAGCGGTCCGGCCCGCGCAGCCACTGCAAGGCCTTGAGCATGGTCGCCATGTAGGCATAGTGCGGTGCCTGGTCCTCGTCGTCGATGGGAAAATTGGAGTCCATCAACATGTTTTCCTGCGCCACGTCATCGGGACCGAGTTGCAGGATGGTGGCCAGGTGGGGCAGCAGGTCGGTTCGTACCCCCGGCAGCACCATGCTCGGTTTGCCCCCTTCGCCGCCGGCGATGGACAATATCTCTCCGCTGTCGGCCAACGGTTTGCCGCCGGCCTCGAGAAACGGGTCGGCCGCCTCCCGCAGGCGAAGTGACCGCAGCCGGGAATCCGCGGCGATCGTGCCCTGCAGATAAGTGGTTCCCGAACGTGACGGCCCGACGATGATGACGGGTTTTTCGATCCGCAGATCACGAATTTCCGGGTGCCGGCCGAGGAGATCGTGGAACCGCAGCCGGATGGCCAGATTGCGCACGACACTGCGAAACATCTCGGCACGGTCCAACGGTGTTCCGGTCGTGTCCGCGAGCTGGCGGCGCAGACCGGCGCGAAAGGTGCCGGGGCCGAAGTCGGTGAGCCCGGTCAGCTCGCTCGCCGAGGACAGTACCGCGTCCTCCGTCAGGTCGACCGGGTCGCGTTCCGCGTGCTCGATCGTCCGGCGCGCGGCGTCGGTGAGCACGGGGTTCCGCAGGTCGTCGATTCGGATGGATTGATGGTTGGCTGGCATGATGGCGATCCAATCGAAATCAACCGTGCCGCGGACAAAACGCTTCAACTCTGCTTCGCGTCGACGATACTAAAGGTCGTCTATTTCGAGATGTTATCGACTAGCCGGACCATGCCGGCGATAACGCCGAAAAAACACCACACCCTATTCTCGAATCGCCCCGGTCCGGCAGCGGACCCGGATCGTCAGGACTTCCCATCCGGAGCGAGGAGCCAGACGCGATGACCGACGGACCGACCAAGACGATCCTCGACCCGGCGCCGGCGGCCGATCTCCGTTCGCTGATGGCACGGTTTCCCACCGGTGTGGCCGTAGTGACCACGACCGACGATGACGGCAGGCCACGGGGCATGACCTGCTCGTCACTGTGCAGCGTGTCGCTCGCGCCCCCCACCCTGCTCGTCTCGCTGTGGCAGGACAGCCCGACCCTGCACGCGATGCTGCGGAGAACGACGTTCGCGGTGAACCTGCTGCACAGGCGAGCGAAAGCGACCGCGGAACTGTTCGCTTCGGGCATGCCGCACCGGTTCGAGCAGGTCCGCTGGACGCTCGATCCGGCCGCGGGCGGGCCGCACCTCACCCTGGACGCCCACGCCACCGCGGACTGCCGGGTGACCGGCACCCGGCTGGTCGGCGATCACCGGGTGGTGTTCGGCGCCGTGTTCGCCGTCACCGAGCGGCACGAGGGGCTGCCACTGCTCTACGGCCTGCGCGAATACCGGTCGTGGCCGGAACGGGAGGAACCCGGCGACCGGCCGGGTCCAGGACACGAGCACGGAAGGTGATCATGGCACACATCATCGATGAGCCCACCAGGTCGCTCCGCCGGTTCGGTGCGGCGCCCTCGCGCGGGACCCCGACCCTGCTGTGCTTCCCGCACGCCGGCGGATCGGCGAGTTTCTTCGCGCCACTCGCCCACGCGCTCGCCCCGGACGTGACGGTGCTGGCCGCGCAGTATCCGGGCCGCCAGGATCGCGTGGCCGAACCGTGTCTGGACGCCATCGGCCCCCTGACCGACCTGATGTACCACGCGACCAGGGCGATGGCGCCGCGGCCTCTGGTCCTGTTCGGGCACAGCATGGGAGCGATCGTGGCCTACGAGGTCGCCCGGAGACTGGAGCTCGACGGAGGACCCCAGCCGACGCGGTTGATCGTCTCGGCCCGGGGCGCGCCCGGCCGGAGACGGAACGGCCGGCCGCGCTGGGACAAGGACGACGAGCTGTTCGAAGAAATGCGTTCACTGGGCGGCACCGACGTGGGCGTGCTGGACGATCCCGACCTCACCGAGCTCCTGCTGCCGATGATACGGGCCGATTTCAAGGCACACGAGGAGTACCGGCCCGTGCCGGGCGCGACCGTGTCCGTCCCGATCACCGCCTTCCTCGGTGAGGAGGACCCGACCACATCGGTCGAGGACGTCCGGGAATGGGATCGGCACACGCCGTCCGGCTTCGATCTGCGCCTGTTCCGGGGCGGCCATTTCTACCTGAACCCTCCGCCTCGCGCGGTTGTCGCCGCGCTGACCGGAATCGTGCTGGGGCACAACGCGGACTGACCGGGTGGCCGGCCCGCTGACGTCACCACGCCGTGAGGTCAGCGGGCCGGAGGCAAAAACCGCTAATGAATCGTGGCGAGATATTCCTGGCAACTGGGCAGAGCCGCCACGATATCGTTCGCGTCCGCGCGCAGCCGCGCGAGTTCCCGCTCGGCCGTGACCTTGTCCATATGCGCCAACGCCGGTCTCTCCGCGGTCTGCGACCAGCCCAGGCCGAGCAGCATCGTGTTCCACGAATACGGCTCGAACCCGTGGTAGTAGGGAAAAATCGTTTCGTTGTCCAGCAGATGCGATTTCGCCAGCCGGAGCCGGGCCGCCAGGCCGTCGGGAATCGGCCGGACCTTCGCCTCCTTCCAGTAGGGCGAGTCGTCCCTGGCCGCGGCCCGGTAGTGCAGGACCAGGAACTCCTTCACGCCGTCGATGACGTGCGCGACCCGGTTGTTGTAGTCCTCGACCAGCAGCGGATCCCAGCGCTGGTCCGGGAAATGCTTGACGAGCTGTTCGATCCCGTGCTGGATGAAGAAGATCCCGGTCGATTCCAGCGGTTCCACGAAACCGCTCGCCAATCCGATCGCCACGCAGTTGCGCACCCACGAGCGCCGGTTGCGGCCGATCCGCATCCGGATGTGGTTGGCCTCGAGGTCGTCCTGACCCGGCGCGGCGAACTCGCGGAGCGTCCGTTCCGCCTCCTCCGGCGTGCAGTACTGTTCCGAGTACACATAGCCGGTGCCCTTGCGATTGAAGAGGGGAATCGTCCAGATCCATCCGGCGCTCATCGCGGTCGCGGTGGTGTAGGGCCGGATCCCGGTGGCGGAGGTGTCCTGTGGCACCCGGAGCGCGACCGCGCGATCGTTCGGCAGTACGTCGAGGAACGATTCGAACGGCTCCTCCAGCGTCTTGTTGATGAGTAGTCCGCGGAAACCCGTGCAGTCGATGAACAGTTCCCCGGTCAGCCGGCCGTGGTCCTTGGTGACGACCGCCGAGATCCACCCGCGCTCGTCCTGCTCGACCTCCACGACGTCGTCGGTCACGTGCCGCACGCCCCGGTCCACGCCGTAGCCGGTGAGGAAGCGGGCCAGCAGGTCGGCATCGAAGTGATAGGCGTAGGGGAACTGGGCACGCTGCTCGGCCAGGGTCGACCGGTTGAGCGAGCCGTCCGCGCCCGCCATGAACAGCGAGCCGTCGAGGTGGCGTGGCGCCCGCTGGGCCTCGCACAGCCAGGGGGTGACATAGCAGGCACGGTCGAAGGACTCGGAACGGCCGCCGTGAGCCAGCCACCACTCGGTCAGGGTGAACCCGTCGGCGACGCGTTGCCGCTCGAACGGGTGGTAGAAGTGTGTTCCGGGCGAACGCCAGTTCTCGAACCGGATCGCCAGCTTGTAGGAGGCCGAACAGTGCGGCATCCAGTCCCGCTCGTCCAGCCCGAGATAGTCGAAGAAATGACGGACGGTACTGAAGGTGGCTTCCCCGACACCGATGTTGCCGACCCTGCTCGATTCCACCAGGGTCACCGAGATCCGGTCTCCGAAGGCCGCCTTCAGGTAGGAGGCACTCATCCAGCCCGCCGTGCCACCACCCACGATCACCACTGATCTAATCACGTTATTCCTTCTGTTCTGGTGCGGTGAAATTTCGACCCACCCTATCCGGGGCGCACATCGAATATTTATCGCCGGAATTTCGGCCGCGGACAGCGAAACCGATATCCCAGCGATAATCGGCCCACCTAGCCTTGACCGGAAGTACCGGCGAGAAGGAGTCAGTTCATGACGAATCCCTTTGCAGACGGGGACGGCACCCCTCCGGGGTCCTCCGGCGACGAGTACCCGGCGTCTCGCGACTGAGCGTCCGATGAAGCCCGCATTCGGCACCATCCCGCGCTGGGCCGCCGTTCCCGCCGAGGGAATCCGCGAGCACGAGACGGCGATGCCGGACGATTTCGCCACCACGCTGGCGGCCACGGCCGGACTTCTCGGTGTGCCACCGCACGTGCTGGTGCTGGCCGCGCACGCGAAGGTGCTCGCCGTGCTGACCGGCGAACAGCGCATCGTGACCGGGTACCTGGCGCCCGGACAGGATGACCTCGCCGCGCTGGACCTCACCGTCGGCGACACCTCGTGGCACGAGCTGATCACCCACGTGGAGCGGGCCGAACCGAGCGAGCCGGGACGACGGCACGCCTTCGAGGCGACACTCGACCCGGTCGGCGACCGGCACTGGCCGGACGCCCTTCCCGAGGGTGTCGTGCTCGCGATCCGGTTCGAGCAGGCGACGAACCGGCTCCGGCTGCGCTACCAGTCCGAGCTGATCGACGACGACTACGCCGACCGGATCGCCGGGTACCACCGCAGCGCCCTGGACCTGATCAACGCCGACCCCGGTGCCCGGCACCACGGGGCGAACCTGCTTTCCGAGGAGGAAATCGCCTTCCAGATCGAAGCTCTCGCCGGACCGCGGCGCGAGCGGCCGGACCGCGCCTTCCACGAACTGTTCGAAGAACGCGTGCGGGAGCGGCCCGACGCGATCGCCGTCGTCCACGGCACCGCACGGCTCACTTACCGGGAGCTGAACCGCCGCGCCAACCGCATCGCGTGGGCCCTGCTCGCCAGGGGCACCGTCCGCGAAGACGTCGTCGCGGTGATGACCGAACGCAACCTGGACTGGTTCGCCGCGGTCATCGCCGTGTTCAAGGCCGGCGCCGCCTACCTTCCGATCGAGCCGCGATTCCCGGCAGGCCGCGTCGCGACGATGCTGGCCCGCTCCGGCTGCCGCCTCGCCCTCACCGAACCGGGTTCCGACCGCGTCCTGCGGGATGCCGGGCCGATCGCGACGATGGTCATCCCGGACCTCTATACCGGGGACGGACCGGACGGCGATCTCCGCCTGCGCGTCGAACCCGGTCAGCTCGCCTACATCTACTTCACTTCGGGCTCCACAGGAGAACCCAAGGGCGCGATGTGCGAACACGCCGGGCTGATCAACCACCTCTACGCCAAAGTGGACGACGTCGGGATCGGTGCCTCGGACGTGGTGGCCCAGACCGCACCACAGTGTTTCGACATCTCCTTGTGGCAGTTGATCTGTGGCCCGCTCATGGGTGGCCGTACGGTGATCTTCGGGCCGGAGCTGATCCTGGACGTCGAGCGCCTGATCGACCACCTCGTCCGGGAACAGGTCACCGTCCTCCAGGTCGTACCGTCCTATTTGGATGTCATCGTCTCCTTTCTGGAGAAGCACAACCGCCCGCCGGCGGCCCTGCGCCACGTGCTGGTCACCGGTGAGGAGATCAAGAAGGAACTGGTGCGCCGCTGGTTCGCCGCCGCACCGGGAATCGGGCTGATCAACGCCTACGGGCTCACCGAGACCTCCGACGACACCAACCACGAGATCATGTACCAGGTCCCCGCGCAGGACCGGGTTCCGCTCGGCCCGCCCGTGGCCAACGTCCGGATCTACCTCGTCGACGAGGGCCTCCGGCTCGTCCCGCTCGGTGCGGCGGGCGAAATCGTCTTCTCCGGGATCTGTGTCGGCCGCGGGTACGTCAACGATGCCGAGCGCACGCGGCTGGCCTTCGGCACCGATCCGCACTGTCCGGGGCAGCGGCTGTACCGCAGCGGTGACCTCGGCCGGTGGCTGCCCGACTTCAAACTCGAGTTCCTCGGCCGGGCCGACAGCCAGGTCAAGATCCGCGGCTTCCGGATCGAACCGGGCGAGGTCGAAAACGCCCTCCTGCTCGTGCCCGGGGTGCGCGCGGGCGCCGTCGTGGTCGCCGAACGCGCCGACGGCACCCGGCAACTGGTGGCCTTCTACCGCGCGGAGAGCGAGGCGACCGCCGACGAACTCCGGGCCGTCCTGGGCCGGACGCTCCCCGCGTACATGATCCCCGCCGCGTTCCATCGTCGCGACCGCCTGCCGGTGACCGCCAACGGCAAGGTCGACCGGAAGGCACTCGTCCGGCTCGCCGCCGAACTCGATCGACTCGGCACCCGGCGGGAGTCCGGGGCGGGCACTCCCGCCCAGCGGCGGCTGGCGCTGGCCTGGTCGAAGGTGCTCAGCATCCCCGTCGACGAGATCGGCTGGTCGGATCATTTCTTCGAGCGGGGCGGCACATCGCTGTCGGCGGTGCGCCTCGCGATCACGCTCGACCGGCTGATCTCGCCGAAGGACATGACCGACCACCCGGTTCTCGCCGACCTGGCCACGGTGCTGGAACAGCGGTCCCGGGAAGCATCCGAGGCGGAAAGGCGGGCGTGATGGAGTCACCATCGTCGACCGAGGTGCCTGCTCTCGAAATGCCCGCCGGCCGCCATGCCGGGGTGCCGTGGGCGGAGCTACGCGAAACCGTCACCCAACACGGCGCTGTCATCGTGCGGGGGCTCGAACCGCGGCAGCGCGGCGATGCGGTCGAGCTGTGTCAATCGCTCCCGGTCCCGCTGATGGCCGAACGGGAGCCCTTCGCCCCGCGCGACCGCCACGCCGAGGGTGTGTACTCCTCCTCGAAGTGGCCGCCGGACCAGCCCATGTGCATGCACCACGAGGTGAGCTACGCGCTCGAATTCCCCGCTTTGCTGATCTTCCTCTGTGTCACCGCACCCGCCACGGGCGGCGCGACCGCTGTCGCCGACTCGCCATCGGTGCTGGCTGCGCTCCCCCGGGACCTGGTCGAGCGGTTCGAGCGCGACGGATGGATGCTCGAGCGCACCTACAACGGCGATGTCGGCGTCTCGGTGGCCGAGGCCTTCGGTACCAGTGATCGAGGGGCCGTCGAAGCGTACTGCCGCGCCAACGCGATCGACTTCGAGTGGCGACCGGACGGCGTCCTGCGGACGCGGCAGCTCCGCCCCGCTGTCGTACGGCATCCCGTGACCGGCGCCCGTTGCTGGTTCAACCAGATCGCCTTCCTCAACGAGTGGACGATGGCCGCCGAGGTCCGAACCTATCTGGTCGACCTCTACGGAGCCGAATCGCTGCCGTTCACAACGCGTTTCGGCGACGGCACGCCCATTCCCGAGGAGGTGGTGACGACGATCAACGGCGTGTACGACGAACACACCGTCAGCCACCGCTGGCGGGCAGGAGACGTGATGATCGTCGACAACATCCGGACGAGTCACAGCACGCAGCCGTATACGGGCGACCGCGAGATCGTCGTCGCCATGGCCGAGCCGGTGCGGCAGGCCGACTTCGCCGGTCCCCTGGCCACCCCGTCGATCTGAGGGAGTTCCAGTCATGTCAGAAGCCGGCGTGCCCTCCTTCGCCGTGATCCCGGGTACGCAGGTAGCCGGCGCGCTCCGTGGCCGCGAACGGCGGATCGTCGACCTCGTCGAGGAGACCTACCGGTCGCATGACGCCGGCGGCACGGTCAACCCGCCGTCGTACTTTCTGCGTTTTCCCGACCGGCCGTCGGCACGGATCATCGCGCTGCCCGCCGCGCTGGGCGGGCCCGCGGCGGTCGACGGTCTCAAGTGGATCTCCAGCTTTCCGGACAATGTCGCCGCCGGGATCCCCCGCGCCTCGGCCGTGCTGATCCTCAACGACCCGGAAACCGGATATCCGTTCGCCTGTATGGAAAGCTCGATCATCAGCGCCACCAGGACCGCGGCGTCGGCCGCACTGGCCGCCGACCGGCTCACCCGGACCCGCGCCCGGCCGACCGCGATCGGTTTCTGCGGGACCGGGCTGATCGCCCGCTACGTGCACCGCTACCTCACCGCGACAGGCTGGTCCTTCGACGAGGTCGGCATTCAGGACGTCTCGGCCGAGCACGCCGAGGGTTTCCGCTCGTACCTCGCCCGGTCCGGTGCGCCAGGCAAGGTCACGGTGCACGCGAGCGCGGCGGAACTGATCCGCGCCTGCGACCTGATCGTCTTCGCCACCGTCGCCGCGGTACCCCACATCACCGACCCCGGCTGGTTCGAGCACAACCCGGTCGTGCTCCACCTGTCCCTGCGGGATCTCTCGCCGGAGATCATTCTCGACGCCGTGAACGTCGTCGACGATGTCGAGCATTGCCTCAAGGCGGACACGTCGCCCCACCTGGCCGAGCAGGTCTCTGGCGGCCGCGACTTCGTGCTCGGCACGTTGCCCGGGGTGCTGGCGGGCCGCGTTGCCCCACCCGCCGGCCGGCCGCTGGTGTTCTCGCCGTTCGGGCTCGGTGTCCTCGATCTGGCCGTGGGCCGCTTCGTCTACGACGAGGTCAGCCGCGACGGGCAGCTCGGGGTCGTCGACGGCTTTTTCCACGAGTTGCGGCGGTACGGCTGAAATGCTCGCGCGCACGTGACGGCCGGCGGCCGTGCCCGAGGCTTCTCCCCCGTTCGCCCGCGCGCCCCACAGACCCCGCTCGATCCGCCGTCGCAGGAGGAATGCCACCGTGCCGGTCATTTCCGCTCCGCACGAATTCAACGAGGAGGACCTCTACGTCGACCTGGAACCGGTGTTCGGCACCTCGCTGTATCTCAAATGCGAGGGGTTCAACTTCGCCGGTTCGGTCAAGCTCAAGGCCGCGGTGCGGATGGTCACCGCGGCCGAACGCGCCAAGGCGCTGGTGCCGGGACGGCTGCTGGTCGAGTCCTCGTCCGGAAATCTCGGCGTCGCGTTGAGTGTCGTCGCGGCGAGCCGTGGCTATGAGTTCCTTTGCGTGACCGACTCGCGCTGCAATCTCTCCACCCGGCGCCTGATGGAGGCACTGGGAACTCGCGTGCACATCATCACCGAACCGGAGGCCGAGGGCGGTTTCCTGGCGGCACGCCTGAACTACATCCGGGCGCTCTGCTCCTCCGACAGCCGTTATCTCTGGCTCAACCAGTACACCAACCCGGGTAACTGGGCCGCCCACTACGCCTCGACCGCCCCGGCCATCGTCCGCCAGTTCCCGGGACTGGATGTGCTGTTCGTCGGCGCCGGTACCACCGGAACGCTGATGGGCTGCGCCCGTTTCCTCCGGGAATGGCACCGGCCGGTCCGCATCGTCGCGGTGGACGCCGTGGGCTCGCAGACCTTCGGCGGCCCGGCGGCACGCCGGATGATCCCGGGGCTGGGCACCAACGTCCGCCCCGCCATCCTCGACGAATCCTTTGTGGACGATGTCGTGCACGTGTCCGAGCCCGACACCATCCGCACGTGTCACCGGCTGGCCAGGCGGGGGTTTCTGTTCGGTGGCTCGACCGGCACGGTGATCAGCGGTGCGATTCGCTGGCTCGCCGAGAACGACGCGAGAGACGTCACCGCCGTCGCCATCGCGCCCGACCTCGGTGAGCGATACCTCGACACGGTCTACCAGAGCAACTGGCTGCGCGACCTCTACGGCGAGGACGTGCTCCAGCCGGACGAGCTGCCCGCGGAGTCGCTACCGACCTGAGCCTGTGGCCGGCCGGATCATCCGACCTCCTCCGGCCGCGGCATGCTCCGCAAGGCGGGCCGGGCCTTCTCCGCATGGCTGAGATGGTCGACGAGGGACAGCACGGTCGGCGACTCGAACAGCACCCGAAGGGACAGCTCCGCGCCGAAGGTGGAGCGGATCCGGCTGATCAGCCGGACCGCGAGCAAGGAATGCCCGCCCAGCGCGAAGAAGTTGTCGTCGATGCCCACCGCCGGTATGCCGAGTGCCTCGGCGAACAGCCCGCACAGGATCTCTTCCTGTGCCGAACGCGGCGCGCGGCGTGACGCGTCACCCTCGTACACCGGAACGGGCAGCGACCGCCGGTCCAGTTTCCGGTTCGGCGTCAGCGGCAGCACGTCCATCGCCACGAAGGCCGACGGGACCATGTATTCCGGCAGATACTCCGCACACCGGGCGCGCAGCGCCGCCGTGTCGACCGCCGTGGCGCGTTCCGCCGGGACGAAGTAGGCGACCAGCCGCCGGTCGCCCGGCCGGTCCTCGCGCACGATCACCGCGACGTGCGCCACCGCCGGGTCCTGGCCGAGCACGGCCTCGATCTCACCGAGCTCGATCCGGAAACCTCGAACCTTCACCTGGTCGTCGACCCTCGCGAGGAACTCCAGCCGGCCGTCACGGCACCGCCGGGCCAGGTCCCCGGAACGGTACATCCGCGAGCCCGGCGGACCGAAGGGGTTGGCCACGTAGCGCCCGGCGGTCAGCGCGGGCCGCCGGTGATAGCCACGGGTCACGAGCTCACCGGCGATGTAGATCTCGCCGGCCACCCCTACCGGCACCGGGCGCAGGGCCGCGTCCAGCACATACATCTGGGTGTTCCAGCTCGCGTAGCCAAGGGTCACCACCCCGGGCGGGACCGTCTCGCCCGGCAGGATCCGGCAGTCCATGCACTCGACGGTCGTCTCGGTCGGCCCGTACTCGTTGAAGACGGTGACGTCCGGATGCTTGGTCCGCCATTCGTCGAGCACCTCGCCCAGCAGCGGCTCACCGCCGAGCACGAGCTGCTCGGTGGGCGAGAACCGCCCCGGCAGGGCGATCAGCAGCGGCAAATGGCTCGGCGTCGCCTTGACGAAGGTGGGCCGCACCGGGTTCTTGCGCGCGGCGTTCTCGTCGAGGTCGATCAGGTGGACGCATCCTCCGGCGGTCAGGGTCGCGTACAACCCGGTCACCGTCAGATCGAACGACACCGACGAGTGCACCAGCGCACGCCCGGCGACGCCGGGGTAGGCGTCGCGTGCCCAGGCCAGGTAATGGTTCAGCGAATGGTGCTCGACGACGACCCCCTTCGGGCGTCCGGTCGAACCCGAGGTGTAGATCGCGAAGGCCGGGTTGCGTGGCCTCAGGGGATGGGTCCGCTCGTCATCGGTGACGGCTTCGCCCGGCAACGCGTCGAGCACCGCCGCGGTATGCGGATCGTCCAGCACGACCAGGTTTCCGTCGACCGGGAGCGTGCCGGCGACCTCGGTGCTGGTGAGTACCAGTACCGGATCGACGTCGTCGAGCATGAACGCGATCCGCTCCTGCGGATAGCTCAGGTCGACGGCCACGTAGGCCGCGCCCGCCGTGAGCACCGCCAGCATGGCCACCACGAGATCGGTCGATTTCGGCAGCGCGACCGCGACGAACCGCTCCGGCCCGACCCCGGCCCGCACCAGCATCCTGGCCAGTCTGTTCGCCCGGGCGTCGAGTTCGGCGTAAGTCAGGGTCTCGTCCTCGAACGCCACCGCGGGTGCCCCGGGCACCCGGCGCACCTGGGTGGCGAACAGCTCCGGCAGCACGGCATCGGGCACCTCGATGTCGGTTTCGTTGCACGCCACCAGCAGCTCATGCCGTTCGGAGCTGGAGAGCAGGTCGATCCGGCTGATCGGCGCGTCCGGCTCCGCCAGCGCCCCGCACAGCAACCGCACCAGGCGGGTCACGAGTTCCTCGGCCGTCACCGCGTCGAACAGATCGGTCGCGTAGTCGAGATAGCCCTCGATGGTGGTGGCGGTCTCCCAGACGAAGAACGACAGGTCGAACTTCGTCGTGCCCGAGCCCGCGAGATAGGGTTCGACCGACAGCCCGGGAAGTTCCGGCCGGATGTCGGCGCCGCTGTCGTAGGTGAGAATCACCTGGAACAGTGGCGTGTGAGACACCGACCGCGCCGGATTGAGCGCTTCCACCAGCCGCTCGAAGGGGACGTCCTGATTGGCGTAGGCGGCCAGGTCGGTTTCCCGCACCCTCCGCAGCAACGCACGGAAGCTCGGATCACCGGAGGTGTCAGTGCGAAGGACCACGGTGTTCACGAAGAACCCGACGACATCCTCGGTCGTCTCGTCGTCGCGACCGGCGAGCACGGTGCCGACCGGGATGTCGGTTCCCGAGCCCAACCGGGTCAGCAGCGCCGCGAGCGCCGCGTGCAGGACCATGAACACGGTCGTGCCCGTTTCCCTGGCGAGCCCGGCCAACTTCCGGTATGACGCACTGTCCACAGTGAACCGGACGCGGTCGCCCCGGTAGCCGGCCTCCGCGAGCCGCGGCCGGTCGGTGGGCAGCTCCAGCAGTTCGGGAGAACCGTCGAGCGTGCGCCGCCAGTATTCCAGTTGCCTGGCGATCGGATTCGCGTCGTCCCCGTCCGTCCCGCCGAGATGCTCTCGCTGCCATAGCGCGAAATCCGCGTACTGCACCCGAGGCGACGGCAGGTCGGGCCGCTGCCCGGCCCGGCGTGCCGTATACGCGGCCGACAGATCGCGCACCAGCGGAACGATGGAACCGCCATCGGCGGCGATGTGGTGCATGACCACCAGCAGCACCTGCTCGTGCTCGCCCAGCGAGAACAGGCTCACCCGTAACGGGATCTCGGCGGCGAGGTCGAAGGGCCGCGCGGCCGCCACGGCGACCGCTCCGTCCAGTCCGGCCTCGTCGACATCCACAATGGACAGTACCGGCCGGGCACTTTCCGTGCCCAGAACCAGCTGGTACGGCTCTCCGTCACGTTCGAAGAACACCGTGCGCAGCGATTCGTGGCGGGCAAGGACATCACCGAGCGCGCCGGTCAGCGCCGAACGGTCCAGTTCGCCCGACATCCGTACCGCCCAGACCACGTTGTAGGCCGGATTCGGCCCGTCGAACCGGTGCAGGAACCACAACCGTCGCTGCGCCAGCGAAAGCGGCACCAGTTCGGGCCGCTTCATCCGGCTGATCGGCCGCCGCGTGGCACTCCCGCCATCAAGCCGGTCCAGCAGCGCGGCCGGTGACGGTGCCTCGAACACGGCGTGCGGTCGCACTTCGGCATCCAGGACGGACCGGATCCGGCTGATCAGCCGGAAAACCAGCAACGAATGGCCACCCAGCACGAAGAAATCGTCGTCCGGGCCCACCTGCCGGACTCCCAGCACATCGGCGAAGAGCTCGCACAGGATCCGTTCCCGTTCCGACTCCGGCGTCCGCTCGGTACCGGTGATCTCCGGTGCCGGCAGCCGCGCCCGGTCGAGCTTTCCGTTCGGCGACAAGGGAAGCGCGTCCAGCGCCACGAACGCCGAGGGGATCATGTAACCGGGCAGCCGATCACCCAGATACGCGCGCAACCGCGCCGGTTCGAACGGCCCGACCACGTAACCGACGAGACGCTGATCGCCTGGCCGGTCCTCACGCACGCTGACGGCTGCCTGCGCCACGCCGGGAAAGCCCGCCAGTACCGCCTGGATCTCGCCGAGTTCGACCCGGTTGCCCCGCAGTTTCACCTGGTCATCGACCCGGCCGTGGAATTCCAGCGCACCGTCGGCACGCCGGCGCGCCAGATCGCCCGTCCGGTACATGCGGGAACCGGGCACACCGTGGGGATCGGCCGGAAAGCGTTCGGCGGTCAGCGCGGGACGGCCGGCGTAGCCGCGGGCGATCTCGTCACCACCGAGATACAGCTCACCAACGGTGCCCGGCGCGACCGGCCGTAACCGTTCGTCCAGCACATAGCACCGCGCGTTCGGAATCGGCCTGCCGATGGGGATCCGGGGCCCCGGTTCCCCGTCGACCGGGTGGGAGGTCGCGACCATCGTGCATTCGGTGGGGCCGTATTGGTTGATCAGCCGCCAGGCCGTACCCAGCGCGCCGGCACGCCGGGTATGTGCCAGGGTCAGTTCCTCGCCGCTCACCAGGCCCACCCGCAGCCACGGTGACGGGGCTGTCCCGGTGGCCTCGGCCGCGTCGGCCAGCGCGCTGAGCATCGTCGGCACCAGCGCGGGCAGCACCGTCACCCGGTGCCGGTTCAGCGCGGCCAGCAGCGCTTGAGGATCCTTCGCTTCCTCGGGCGGCACCATGGCCAACGTCGCACCGGCCGTCAACGGCCCGAAGATGTCGCGCACGGAGGGATCGAAGGACACCGAGGCGAGATTCAGCACGGTGTCCCCGGGGCCGAGTCCCGTGCGCTCGCGCAGGTGGGCCAGGTAGCCGACGACACCGTGGTGCGGCACCACGACGCCCTTCGGCCGGCCGGTCGAACCCGATGTGTAAATCACGTAGGCCGGATGGGCGGCGGTCAGGGGAACGCTCCGGTCCGCGTCCGTCGGATCGGTTTCCGGGTAGCCCACCGCCCCATCGAAGGTGCGCTCGTCGATCCGCGCCACCACGCGCACGTCCTGCTGCATGAAGGCGATTCGCTCCGGCGGATAGTCCGGGTCGATCGGCAGATACGCCGCACCCGCCTTGAGCACGGCCACCAGCGCCACGACCAGTTCCACCGACCGCGGCAGGCACACCGACACGACCTTTTCCGGGCCGGCGCCGCGCGCGATGAGCGCATGGGCGAGCCGGTTCGCCCGGACGTTGAGCTCACGGTAGGAAAGGCTTTCCGCACCGCGGACCACCGCCACGCCACCGGGATCGCGGCGGACCTGCCGCTCGATGTGTCCGGGGAGGGTTTCCCCGGTGGTCCGGCGTGCCGTGCCGTTCCGTTCCGCGTGCATCCGACCCGCCTGATCATCCATCGTGCAGACTCCAGTTCGCTGTGCCAGACACCCGGGAGGACGTTAGAGGGCAACGGTTTCACCGCGTTATCGGCGCGCCGATAACGGCGCACCGGAACACGGGACTATTCCGGCAACAACACGTCACCCGAATCGAGAGCCTGGGGCGAGTATTTTCCGAGCGCGCTGATGAGCATTCGCATTTCGAGTTCGACACAGCGGATCAGCCGGATCAGCCCCACCTCCGGTTCTTCCTCCGCGGCCAGCAACGCGGCCCGGCCGAGACCCGCCGCGGTCGCGCCCAGTGCGAGGCTCTTGACGATCCGGGAGCCCTCCCACATCCGGCCGCTGACCAGCAGGCACGACGACTGTCTCCCGACTCTCCGCAGGCACTCGCCCAGCGGCAGCCCGACGTGGTCGAGGAACGGTCGCGGCGCCCAGCCGGTGCCGGCTTCGGCACCGTCGACGGTCACCGCGTGCGCGCCGCTGTGCCAGGACAGCAGCGCCGCGTCCAGGACATCCCGGCCCGGATGCAACTTGACCCAGACCTTGGCCCGCGGAAAGTTGTTGCGTATCAACCGGATCTGGGACCGGAGGATGTCCTCGGTGAAGGTTCCCGGGCTGCTGCTGCGCAGTGCGATGCGGTCCTCGCCGCCGGAAAACTCCTCCAGCACGTAGTAGTCGGCGACCCGCTCCGCCTCCGCGCCGCCGACCATCGTCATGCCGCCGAGCCCGGGTTTGGCGCCCTGCCCCACCTTCAACTCGAAGGCCAGCCGCCCGGTGTCCAGGAGCGGCTGTACGGAAGGGTCGCTGTAGGTCAGGTTCCACACCTCGGCGTCGGCGTCCTCGGTGCTCTGCTGGATGATCACCCCGCCGAACTCGTCGGGGACCTCGTCGAGGTAGGCCCGGATCCTCGTCAGCAGGGACCCTCTTTCGCCTCCCGGCACACGGCCGTACCCGTTCATCGGGACGATGTTCTCGCCGATCACCATGGGTACCCCGAGCCGGCCCGCCTGCCTGCTCACCGCCAGCCCCACATCTCCCACCGCCACCTGAGTCGATCCGAACGCGGACACGTAGACGGGCAGCGGCGAGCGGAACCCGCCGATCGTCGTTTCCAGCACCACGTCCCCGTACATCGGCTCCCGGCCGAGTTCGATCAGCTTCTCCATGCGCTGGGGCATGAACACCGGCGGTAGCAGCCGGGCGGCGTCGATCAGATCGGGCCTGCCGCTCCCGGCGCCATCGGGGGTGGCGCCGAACAGCACCCTGCCATAGGTCCCCGCGGGTGGAAAGGCACATGCGGTTCCGCATCGGGCCCGCTCGCGCACTTCCTCCTCCGGAAAGCCCCATGCTTGGAGCATGCTCACGGCGAAACCACACCGGGTATCTTCGGGTAGGCGCTCGCGCGCCACACCGCGTCGAGGCCACACACGTACCTGGTGAACCGCTCCAGGCCCAGTCCGAAACCGGCGCTGTCGGGAATGCCGTCCCGTACCATGTTCAGATACCACTCGTACTTCGCCGGGTTCTCCCCGGTCTCCCGCATCCGGGCCATGATCCGCTCGTACTCGAACTCCCGCTCGCTGCCGCTGGACAGCTCACCGTATCCTTCGGGCGCGATGAGATCGAAATTGTTCAGCCTGCCCGGTTCGGTCCTGCTCTCCCGGTCGTAGAACCCGCGGGACCCCTTCGGATAGTCGGTCAGGAAGAACGGGCGGCTCGCCTTCCGGGACAGGATCTCCTCGCCCGGCCAGTCGATCTCCGCATCCGGATTCTGGTCATGCCGGTCGCCGCGCAGCGCGTCGACGGCCGCCGCGTGCGGCATCCGGTCGAAGGGGAGACCGAGGAGCAGTTCGTTGAAGGCGCCCGGGTCCCGGCCGAGCGATTCCAGTTCCGCGGGCAGGTCCCGCACCACCTGGCCTACCACGTGCATGACCAACTGCTCGGCCACGCGCGTGATGTCCGCGCGGGTGGCGCCGGCCATCTCCACGTCGATCTGGTGGAACTCGGCGAGGTGCCGGTGTGTCGCCGAGGTCTCCGGTGGCTCGAGGCGAACGTTGGGCGCGATGAAGAAGATCTTGTCGAAGCCGACCAGGGTGGCCTGCTTGTAGAGGATGACGCTGGCCATCAACTTGTACCGATGACCGTAGTAGTCGATGTCGACCTGTTTCGCGCCGCGAACAGCCGGATCGGTGACCGGGCCGATGAGCGGCGGCAGGAATTCCATGAACCCTTCCCCGCGGAGGTACTCGCGGGCCGCGGACAGCATTTTCTGCTGGACGGTCAACACGGTGCGAGTCACCGGCGAGGACAGGTGCTCCCGAGGCAGCGGAGGCACCCGCCGCGTTCCCTCACCCTGTTCACGATTCATCGGTTCACTCCCTCGAGTCGGGTGCGTGCACTGATCACTGTGGACAGTCTTCCGACACCGGCCTCGAACTCGTCCGGGGTCAGCGACTGGAACGGCAGCCTCAGGAACAGCTCGCCCGGTGGCCGTCGTTCGGCGCGGGGATAGAAGGCCGAGCCCGGGATGAGCGCGAGTCCCTCCCGGCTCGCTCTGTCTATAAAGGACTGTTCGTCCTCGTCAACGGAGAGCCGGACACCGATGTAGTACCCACCACCGGGCACGGCCAGCATCGCGTCGCCGATCATGGCTCGTACGGCCGCTTCGGCCGCGTCGTGCCGTGGCCGCAGAAGGTCCACGATCCGCGCGACATTCTCGTCGACGATGCCCAAGCGCAGACAGCGTGCCGCCACCGCCTGGCAGAGCGGAACCGGCGACAGATAGACGCCTTCGGAAAGCGTGGCCAGCGTACGGGCGGTGTCACCGTCGCTTACCGCGTAGCCGACCCGGAGGCCCGGGCTGAGCACCTTGCTCAGTGAACCGATGGTGATCACGCGCGCGCTCCCGGCGATCTCCCCCAGGCCCGGCGGCGGGGTCCCGTGGAATCGAATCCGCCGGTAGGGGATGTCCTCGAGGACGGTGAACCCGTAGACCTCGGCCAGTTCGACAAGCTCTCGCCGTTTTTCGCCGCTCAGCGTGACGCCGCTGGGATTCTGGAAGTCCGGGATCGTGTACAGCACATCCGGTACCTCGTCCCGCAAGCGGTCACGCAACCGCCCGATGTCCATACCGTCGGACTCCACGGGTATCGAGCTCACTCGCGCGCCGTGCCGCTCGAAAATGCGCGCCGCTCGATCGTAGGTCGGCCCCTCCACGTACACGAGTGGGGAATCACCGGTCAGCAGGCGGGTGGCGAGCAGATCGAGCGCCTGCAGCGAGCCGGTGGTGACGACGATGTGATCGGGATCGGCGTTGTGGGCCTTCGCCAGCTGCTCGCGCAACGCCGGATCGCCGAGATAGCTGCCGATCGGCGGGTACTGGAACATCGTGGGGCCGAACTCGTCGAGCACGGCCCGCACCTGCTCCGCCAGCCGGTCGCCCGGAATCGCCTCGATGGGTGGGATGCCACGGGAAAAGCGCAGCACTCGCCCGGTGTGTTCGCTCATCGGATTCCTTTGTTCTCCAGGGGCGCGGACCAGACACAGTCCCGCCGAACTTCCGATACCGAAGCCAGCCCGAGCTGAAGGAGAACGTCGGTGATCTCCCGCCGGAAGGTCGCGAGCACCGCCTCGACCCCCGCCTGACCGGCCACACGCAGCCCCCACAGGTAAGGCCGCCCGACGCAGACGGCGTTCGCGCCGAGGGCGAGCGCCTTGACCACGTCGCCGCCCGAGCGGATCCCGCCGTCTACCAGGAGCGTGCATTCGTCACCGACCTCGGCGGCGATGGCGGCCAGCGCGGGCAGTGCCGGTGTCACGCAGTCGAGCTGCCGCCCGCCGTGATTCGACACGACGACACCGTCCACGCCGGCGTCCACACAGCGGCGGGCGTCTTCGGCCCGCAGCACACCCTTGACCAGCAACGGCAACTGCACCCGGGCCCTGATGCGGTCCAGATCGCCCCAGCCCAGCGGGATCCGGTCGATCCTGGCGTCGGGAGGTACCTCGCCGTCCAGGATGCCCAGCAGGCGCAGCGTGCCGAAGTCGACCTCCGGCGGGACCCGGAATCCGGCACGGCGCGCGGTGACGCGCTGGGGCCGGTGATAGGCGTCCACGGTGAGCACGATTCCCCTGGCGCCGGTCTCCTCGGCCATCGCGATCATCTTGTCGATATGGGCGTGGGACCGGTACGGATATACCTGGAACCAGCAGGCCGTACCGCCCGCTTCGGCGATTCGCGGAAACGGGAAATGGCTGTCGGAACTCACCACGGAAACCGTGCCGGCACGTTTCGCGGCGCGGGCGGTGGCCAGTTCGGCCTCCTCGTGCAGAATCCGCTGCGGACTGGTGGGTGCCAGGATCACGGGCAACGACAGGCGCTGCCCGAACAGCGAGACCGCCGTATCCGGCCGGGACCCCGCGTCACTGAATATCCTTGGCCGGAACCAGAATTCGTCGTAGGCGGCGATGTTCGCGTGCACCGCGCGCTCCTCACCGGCGCCGCCGGCCAGGTAGGCCCACCCGGCCCGGTCGAGGCTCGCTCCGGCCGCCCGCTCGTAGTCGGCCACTGTCATGAACGCCGTCAAGTCCACGTTTTGCCGCCCTTGTTCGTGTCGTGTTCCCCGGCCGCACCAGATTAGGTCGGCGGAGTTATCGGGAGCTTTTCGTCGCGATTTACCCCATTCGCTCGGAACCGCCGGGGTCACGTCCGTCACCGGCCCCGTCCGGCGATTCCGCGAAATGGATTCAAAATTCGGCGCGACTACCGTCTTCGGCACAACTTTCGCCGTTGTCCGGTATCATCTGGAGGTCGTCGTGTCGTTGCACGCCGCAGAAATGCCCAGCTATCCGCTGACCGTCGGTGAGCGGCGCGCTTTCCACCAGCTGGCCGCCACGCTGGCCTGCCGGTTCGACTCCGCGCCACAGGAGACCGTGATCCCCGTCGAGGGGGTCCCGGCCGGCCTCGCGGCCTTCGTCTCGCGCTTCGCCAAGGATTCCGGCCGCCACGGTTTCGCGGTGATCCGGGGTATCGCCATCGACGCGCTGCCACCCACCCCGGACTCCTACACCACGGGGTTCCTCACCGGTCACAGCACCAGCGGATATCTGCTGCTGGTGGCCGGGCTGCTCGGCTCGCCGGTGGGCTACGCCGACGAAAAGGGCGGCACGCTGATTCACGAGGTGCATCCGGTGCGGGGCGAGGAAGCCCGCATCGAGAACACCGGCTCCCGCGAATTCGGTTTCCACACCGAAAACGTGCACCATCCGCTGCGCCCGGACTTTCTCGGCCTCCTGTGCCTGCGCCAGGATCACGCCGGCCTCGGCGCGGCGCGGTTGTCGTCGGTGCGCGAGGCAGCGGAAGGGTTGCCCGCGGAGACTGTCGCGATCCTCGGAAGCCCCGTCTTCCGCAGCCTCTACCCCACCTCGTTCACCCGTGGCAGCTCGGGAGCGCGCCCGTCCAGCCGGCCGCATCCGGTGATCTCCGGCCAGGACGACGGCCTTCTCATGCGGTTCAACGTGCACAACACCTACTCGCACGAGTCGCGGGGCAAGGCCGCGCTGCGGGAACTGTCCGCCGCGCTCGACGCCAGTTGCCGGGAGGTCTTGCTGGAACCGGGCGACCTCATCCTCATCGACAACCACGTGGCCGCCCACGGCCGGTCGGCTTTCACCGCGCGCTACGACGGCAACGACCGCTGGCTGCGCCGTTTCTACTCGCTGCGCACGGTGCCGGCGTGGATCCGTGACCACATGCCCGCTCCGCGAGTGCTGCCCTCGGTCTCCGAGGTTTGCCGGCTCGCTCGTGCGTAGATGTTCCGCGCCAGGTCACCGCGGCCGGGTCACCGCGGCCGGGTCACCATCCGGTGAGGCAGGGGCGGCCGTCCGGGGACATGCCCAGTGTGCCGTCCCGGATCGCGTCGCGCAGCCTGCACAGGCGCGCGCTCGGCTCGATGCCCAGGTCCGTCAGGAACAGCTTCCGGGTGGCCTGGTAAACGCTGAGCGCCTGGGTGCGACGGCCGGCCCGGTAGAGTGCGATCATCAGCTGTTCGCGGGGTCGCTCTCGCATGCCCCGGTCGGCGACCATCGCGGTCAGCTCGCCGATCACCGCCCGATGCCGGCCCAGGTCCAGGTCCAGTTGCACGCACTGTTCGAGCAACTCCACCCGGCGTTCCTCCCAGCGCACGATCTCCGGCGCGAGCAACCGGCCGCCCAAGCCCGGCAGGACCGGTCCGCGCCAGCACCGCAGGGCCGCGCGCAACTCCGCCAGTGGCTCCTCCCGCTCCCCCCTGGACTCCGCGTCCCGTACGCGCGCGATATGGGACTCCACCCGTAGGGTGTCCAGCTGTCCCGGTTCGATTCGGATGAGGTAACCCGGCGACCGGGTGATGATGAACTCGCGCGGGGCTCCCGCCGCCCGCAGCCTTCTGCGCAGGGAGAGCACACAGATCGCGATCTGGTTGGCCGGGTTCGCCGGCAGGTCGTCGTCCCACACCGCGGCGGCCAACCGGCCCGTCGACACGATTTCGTTGGGATGAAACAGCAACGCGGCCAGCGTGGCCATTTCGCGGTGCGCCTTCACTTCGACCGCGCGGCCGCCGACCCGCACGTCGAGCGGCCCGAGGAGACGAAATTCGACCGAATCCGCCATGGTGCCCCCAATCTACTCGGTCGCCGGGACGTGGTCGGCGCGCACTTCACGACTGTCGCCGACGCTATGGCGCGCCCTTTTCGTCTGTATATCGTGACCCGGCGCACGGGCACCGCGGTCCGCTGACCAGCCACTAAGGCGACATGACACCGGCGTTCGTCCGATGCCGAGTACGTTTTGGCCGTGTGGCAGGTGCGCCGAGCCCACAAAAACATCAGGACGCGGACGTCCGGTCGCGCACACGCCGGTTTGACCGACCTGCGGACGTGCGCCGCTGCTCTGCGGAGGTGACCTTGCGACCATGACTCAGCTGGTTTGGGGATATCTGGACGAATACGAGCGGGAACGGGACGACATCCTGGACGCGGTGGACACCGTCTTCCGGTCCGGCCGGCTCGTGCTCGGACCGAGCGTGAAGCACTTCGAAGAGGAGTTCGCCGCATATCACGGCGTTCCCCACTGTGTCGGGGTCGACAACGGGACCAACGCGATCGTGCTGGGCCTGCGCGCGCTCGGAGTAGGTCCTGGCGACGAAGTCATCACGGTTTCGAACACAGCGGCTCCGACCGTCGTGGCCATCGACGCGGTCGGCGCGACCCCGGTCTTCGTGGACATTCACGGCGACACCTGCCTGATGGACGTCGAACAGGTGGAATCGGCGATCACCGACCGAACCCGGTGCCTGCTGCCGGTGCACCTGTACGGCCAGTGCGCCGACATGGACACGGTGATCGCGATCGCCGAAAAGCACGGATTGACGGTTCTCGAAGACTGCGCCCAAGCCCACGGCGCACGCTATCGAGGCCGGCTCGCCGGAACCATGGGCAAAGCCGCGGCCTTTTCCTTCTACCCCACCAAAGTTCTCGGCGCCTACGGCGACGGTGGTGCGACCATCACCGGCGACGCGACGGTGGATGGAAATCTCCGCAGGCTGCGCTACTACGGCATGGAGCAGGTCTACCACGTCGTCGAGACACCCGCGTACAACAGCAGACTGGACGAGGTGCAGGCGGAGATCCTCCGCAGGAAACTGCGCAGGCTCGACACCTACATCGAAGCACGCCAGGCCATCGCGGCACGCTACGCCGAGGCACTGGCCGGCACCGAGCTGGTCCTGCCCCGGATCGCCGACGGCAACAGCCATGTGTACTACCTCTACGTCGTGCACCACCCGGCCCGGGACAAGATCCTCGCCGCGCTACGCGAGCGCGGCATTTCGCTGTCGATCAGCTATCCGTGGCCGGTGCACCGCCAGCGGGGTTTCGCCCACCTCGGTTACCGCCAGGGCGCGCTGCCGGTGACCGAACGGTCGGCGGAGGAGATCTTCTCGTTGCCGATGTACCCGTCGCTGTCGCGCGGTGACCAGGACAAGGTCATCGACGCCCTCCTCGATGTCCTCACGATGATGTGAAGGAAGTACGGCGTGACCGAACGAACAAGGAGATCGCCGGACGACGTGGTCCGGCCCGCCCGGAACGAAGTGCTGGCCGACGCCGGGGAGTTCCGGCGCTGGTGGTCGGACCGGCACCACACCGGAACCTTCGAAGTGACCAGGGTGCCCTTCGCCGACCTCGAGCCGTGGAGCTTCGACCCCTCGACCGGCAACCTCAGCCATGCCAGCGGCCGATTCTTCACCATCGAGGGGCTCCAGGTCGAGACCGGCGGCCTGGCCGTGCGCGCCCAGCCGGTGATCAACCAGCCGGAGATCGGCCTGCTCGGCATCGTGGCCAAGACGCTCGACGGGGTGCCGCACTGTCTCATGCAGGCGAAAATGGAACCCGGCAATATCAACACGCTGCAACTGTCCCCGACCGTGCAGGCCACCCGCAGCAACTACACCCAGGTGCACCGTGGCCACCGGACCCGCTACCTGGAGCATTTCCTGGGTGCGGACCGGGGCGAGGTGGCCGTCGACGTCATCCAGTCCGAGCAGGGCTCGTGGTACTGGCGCAAACGCAACCGCAACATGGTCGTGCACGTCGCCGGAGAAGTGCCGGTCAACGACGACTACCGGTGGATACCGCTGCCCCTGGTCTACGACCTCCTCCGTGTCGACAACCTCGTCAACATGGACGCCCGCACCGTGTTGTCCTGCATACCACCCAGTGACACCATCGCTCCCCACGTCCGCGAGGACGACCGGGACGACGACCGCGCGCTGCACGGCCTCGGTGAGATCCTGAGCTGGCTGATCGAGGCGAAAACCCGCTGCGACTGGAGCACCCGCTTGGTCCCGCTGCGCGACGTACCCGGATGGCGGCGCACCGAGGACGAAATCGCCGACCCCGGCGGCCGGCATTTCCGGATCATCGGTGTCCAGGTCGCGGCCGGGAACCGGGAGGTCACGACGTGGCGGCAACCGCTGCTCGCGCCGCACGGGCCTGGCCTGGCGGCGTTCGTGTTGTCCCGGATCAACGGAGTGCCGCACCTGCTGGTGCAGGCCCGGCCGGAGATCGGCCTGCTGGACATGGTCGAGATGGGACCGACGATTCAGCTGCTGCCCGGTGAGGACCCTTCCTCGGTGGGCCATCCGCTGTTGAAAGAGATCGCGCTCGGCGGGCTGGGCCGCCCGCTCTACGACGCGATGCTCTCCGAGGAAGGTGGCCGCTTCTACCACGCCATGACGCGCTACCAGGTGATCGAGGTGGGCGAGGACTTCCCGGTGGACGTGGCCGACAACTTCCGGTGGGTGAGCATGCGCCAGCTCATGACGCTGCTGCGGCATGGGCACTACGTGAACATCGAGGCACGCACGCTGCTCGCGTGCGCCCAAGCCCCGCGTGACCGAGGAGACTTCCATGCAGGTACGTGAACTCGCCGTCGAAGGCGCTGTCGAATTCACCGCCAAGGCCTATCCCGATGACCGCGGATATTTCGTGTCGCCGTTCCAGGAGGAAACCTTCATCGCCGCGACGGGAAGACCCTTGTTCCCGGTGACGCAGACGAACGTCAGCAACTCCCGGCGCGGAGTGGTGCGCGGTGTCCATTTCACCGTCACCCCGCCGGGAGGCGCCAAATACGTTTGCTGTGTGCGCGGGCGGGCGATCGACATCGTGGTCGACCTCCGGGTCGGATCACCGACCTTCGGGCGGTGGGACAGCGTGCTCATGGACCAGGAATCCTTCCGCGCGTCCTACTTTCCCCTCGGCGTCGGACACGCCTTCATCGCGCTCGAGGACGACACGGTGATGAACTACCTGGTTTCGCAGAGCTATGTGCCGGAGTGGGAACTGGCCGTGTCCGCCCTGGACCCGGAACTCGGGCTGCCGATTCCCGCCGACATCGACCCCGTCATGTCCGACCGTGACACGGTGGCCCCCACTCTGGCCGAAGCCCGGGCGGCCGGTCTCCTGCCGGACTACCGGCAGTGCCAGGAACTGACAAGGAAACTGCATGCGATCGACTAGCGCGGACGAGCGCAGGACCGTCGTGCTCGGTGCCTCCGGCCTGCTCGGTACCGCGATCACCAGGGAACTCGCGGCGCGTCCGGGACGACTCCGGCTGGTCGGGCGGCGGGAACCGGCAGTGCCCGCCGCGCCCCGGGCCGAAGTGGAGATCCTTCGGGCCGACCTCACCACGCCGGGCGAACTGGCGCGAGCGGTTTCCGGTGCCGGCGCGGTGGTGCATCTCGTCGCGCACACCACCGGGGCGGGGCAATGGCGGACGGCGGAGAACGACCACACCGCCGAACGCCTGAACGTGGGCTTGATGTGCGACCTGATCGAGGTGATCCGGGCACAGCGGGCCGCCGCACCGCCCGCCGTGGTGTTCGCCGGGTCGACCTCGCAGGTGGGCAGGCCGACCGCGCCGGTGCTCGACGGTGGCGAACCCGACCGGCCCGTCACCGAATACGACCGGCACAAGCTCGCGGCCGAACGTGCGCTGGAGGCCGCGACCGCCGCGGGAATCGTCCGCGGCTGCACACTCAGGCTGGGAACCCTGTTCTCCCAGGGCACCGGGCCGGGCTCGCTCGACCGCGGGGTGGTCGCCGCCATGATGCGCCGGGCGCTCGACGGCCGGCCGCTCACCATGTGGCACGACGGCAGTGTGCGGCGCGATCCGATCTGCGTGGACGACGTGGCGCGCGCGTTCGTCGCCGCGCTCGACCACGCGGACACGCTGGCCGGGAAGCACTGGCTGATCGGCACCGGGCGAGCCGTCTCCGTGCGGAACCTGTTCACCGCCATCGCGGCCGCGGTGGCGGAACTGACCGGAAAACCGCCGGTCCCCGTGGTGTGCGTGGAACCACCGGAGGAGTCGGTCGCCGGCGACCTGGTGGACTTCGTGGCCGATCCCTCGGCCTTCCGGAACGCGACCGGATGGTCCGCGCGGATACCGCTGCCCGACGCGCTGGCACGCCTGGCGAGCTCCTTCGTGGCGGAACGGAACCTCCCGTCCACCGGCCGGTGAAGAGAAGACGGTGCGAGGAGAAGCCGTCACTGTGCCCTTCGTGACCAATCCGGCCACAGTCACGGCTATCCGGCTTGTGTGGCAACGGTTGCGCGCGGCCCGGGGTCTGCCTTCCTTCGGCCGGATTGGTAAAACTGAAAAACTGGGGAATCAAGAATGTCGATCCAATTGGAGTTTTTCCTGTTAGGCGCGCTCGAGGCCCGGGTCGGCGCCCGTCCGGTGGTGGTGGGCAGTCCACGGCAGCGCACCATCCTGGCCATGCTCCTGTTGTCCGCGGATCGGGTGGTTTCGGTCGACAGCCTGATCGAGGCGGTCTGGAACGGGAGCCCGCCTGCCACCAGACGGACGCAGGTCGCGATCTGCATCGCCGCTCTGCGCAAGGCGTTCAAGGCCGCGGGCTATCCCGGCGAGGTGATCGTCACGGCGGCTTCCGGCTACGTGCTCCGCTCGGCCGAACACCGCATCGACGCGGTCGAATTCGCCGCCGCGGTGCGGGCCGCGCACCTCGCGGTCGAATGCGGGCAGATCGCCGAGGCCACCGACCTGCTGGGCCGGGCACTGAGTCTGTGGTCCGGACCGGCGCTGGCCGGAGTGACCGGATATCCGGTGGAGACCGAGGCCGCGCGGCTGGAGGAACAGCGTCTGACCGCCTACGAGATGCGGACGGCGCTGCAGCTCGAACAGGGCCAGCATGGTCCCCTGATCAGCGAGCTCGCCGCGATGGCCCAGGAATATCCGCTTCGCGAACAGGTTCGCGCGCAACTGATGCTCGCGCAGTACCGGGCCGGCCGGCGGGCCGAAGCGCTGGAGACCTTTCGCACCGGACGTGACCACCTCGTCCGGGAAATCGGCATCGAGCCTGGGCGGGCACTGCAGGAACTGCACAACGCGATCCTGGCCGACGACCCCTCGCTCGCCCTGCCACGGCACCTCGGCATCCAGGTCGGCGACGCGCTGACCCCCGCGCAGCTACCGCCGGATCTTCCCGGTTTCATCGGGCGGCGCGAGGAGTTGCAGATCCTCGACGGGCTGCTGGCGGCCGAGACCGGGAAGGCGCCTGCCGTCGGCGTGGTGATCGGCGCGGCCGGCGTGGGCAAGAGCGTCCTGACCCTGCACTGGGCGCATCGCGTCGCACACCGGTTCCCGGACGGTCAGCTTTTCGCCGACCTCAACGGCTATGACGAGCATGCCCGGCCTCGCGAACCGCACGCGGTACTCGAGGTTTTCCTGCGCGCCCTCGGGGTCCCGGGTGAGCGGATCTCCGACGATCTTCATGAGCGCGCGACCCTCTACCGCAGCCTTCTCGACCGAAAGCGTGTTCTGGTGGTCCTGGACAATGTCCGCGGCCCCGAGCAGATCCTCCCGTTGCTGCCGGGCAGCGGCCAGTGCTGCGTGGTGGCCACCGGACGCGGCGAGGTGGGCAGGCTGCTCGGCGGGCACGGCACGACCCAGGTCCGGCTCGGTGTCATGGCCGAGCGGGAGGCCGTGGAACTGCTGGACGTCGCCATCGGTGACAGCAGACCGGCCAGCGAACCGGAAAGTGTGGCCAAACTCGGGGAGCTGTGCGGCCGCCTGCCGCTCGCACTGCGGATCTCCGCGACCAAGCTGGCCAGAAAGCCACATTGGACGGTCAAACACCTGGTGAGCCGGCTGGAGGATCACCGGCGCCGCCTGGACGAACTCGACGCGGACAACGATCTGCGCAACAGCTTCGAACCCAGCTATCGCGACCTGAGGCCGAACGCGGCACTGATGTACCGCAGGCTGGGCCTGCTCGATCGCGCGAATTTCGCGCCGTGGGTGGCCGCCGCACTGCTCAATACCGATCTGGGCCACGCCGAGGAACTACTCGAGCAACTCGTTGACGCCCAGCTGCTGGACGTCGGTTCCGGCAGGTTCACCGTGCGGTACCAGTTGCACGAGTTGCTGTGGTTGCACGCTCGTGAGCACGCCTTCCGCGAGGAGACCCGCACACAGCTGCGAGCCGCCAGTGAACGTGTGCTCAGTGGCTGGCTCGCGCTCACCGCGGAGGCGCACCGGCGCGACGTCGGCGATACCCTGCCCGTCCTGGCCGACGTGTCGCAGCTTTGGCACTGGGATCACGACTACCTCAACGAGTTGTTGCGTGAGCCCCGGGCATGGCTCGAGCAGGAACGCGCATCGATCGTGGCCGCGATGAACGAGGCGGTGCGGCTGCAGCTGGGGAACCTGGCCGGCCGCTTCACCGACACCGTGAGCAAACTGTTCCCCGGCCACGACGCGATGTGCGTTCTGTGACGCTCGTGGCGCGAGCTTCGTCAGGGCGGTCAGGAGGTGGACGACGTCGGGCGCGGGGCCGGGACGATGAGCACCTCCTGACCGCTCGCGGGTTCGATCCCGCGTCCGAGGGAAGCGGCGTACTGCCGCATGAGATCGAGGAACCGGTAGCGACCGGGCACCGGTTCCTGCAGCATGTGCGCGTCCACGAGGTCCTCGAGCAGCGCACCGGCGGTCTCGAGGCCGACACCGGCCAGGGCGGCCGCGGTGCCCGTGTCGAAGTCGCGGTCGGGGCAGGTGCCCAGGAGCCGGAACATCCGCTGCTGCGCCGTGGTGAGATTGCGGTAGGAGACGCCGAACGCGGCGGCCACCCCGCGATCGCCCGTGGTGAGTTCGGCCAGCCGTCGTTTCCCGTCGCGAAGCCGGTCGGCCAGGTAGCCGATCGTCCACACCGGACGGTTGCGCAGCTTGACCGCGGCGTTCCTGATCGCCAGCGGGAGGTACCCGCAAAGCCGGGCCACCTCCTGCACGGCATCCCGTTCGGCCACCGCGCGTTCCTCGCCGACGATGCGCGCGAACAACGCGGAGGCCTGCGACGGAGAAAGCGGGTCCAGGGACAGATGTCCAGCGCCTTCGAGTTCCGCCAAGCGATGGCGGCTGGTGACCAGTGCCAGGCACCGTGCCGTGCCCGGCAGCAGCGGCCGTACCTGGGTGGTGTCGAAGGCGTTGTCCAGAACCACCAGGACCCGGCGCGCGGCCAGTTCGGCACGCCACAGCGCGGCCCTTCCGTCCAGCCCGTCCGGAATGACCGCGGCGGGGACGCTGAGGGCGCGCAGCAGGTTTTCCAAAGCCGTCGACGAATCGAGCGGACCGCGGCCATGGGTGTGGCCGTGAAGGTCGAGATAGAGCTGCGCGTCGGGGTAGTTCCACGCGAGCCGGTGCGCCAGGTGCACGGCCAGGGCCGTCTTGCCGACCCCCGCCATGCCGTCGATGACCTGTACCGTGGCCGCGCCCGTCCCGGTGGCCCGCGCGTGCCCGGCGTCCGGCAGATCGCCGAGCACGCACAGCACTTCCCGCTGCCTGCCGGTGAAATCGACGACGTCGGCGGGGAGATCGTTGCGTCTGACGAACCGCTTGGTCAGGGTGGATCTGGCCGGACCCACGTCACCACGCAGGATCCGCTCGTGCAGTTCCCGCAGTTCCGGGCCGGGATCGATGCCCAGCTCGTCGGCGAGCCTGCGACGGACGTCCTGGAAGACCGCCAGCGCCTCCGCCTGGCGGCTGGCGCGGTAGAGCGACAGCATGAGCAATGCCCACAGATGTTCCCGGCCGGGATTGACCGCCACCAGATCCCTGAGTTCGGCGATCGCCTCGGTCGTCCGGCCGCGGTCGATCGAGATCTGCGCGCGCAGTTCCCTGGCCGTCAGATGCAAGTCACCGAATCGCCGCCGCTGGGCCTCCACCACGGGCCCGTCGAGCCCGGTGAACGGGTGGCCTTGCCACAGCCGGAGCGCGGTGTCCAACTGCGTCCCGGCCGCAGGAAGGTCGCCGTGCTGGTAACGCTTCTGCGCGCCGACCAGATGCCGTTCGAACATTTCCAGGTCGACCAGAGCCGGATCGCCGCGGAGCAGATACCCCGAGCCGGTGGAGACCAGCACTCTGCCCGGCCAGCCCACCCCGCGGTCCGGTTCCAGCAGACGGCGCAGCCTGCTGACATAGGTCTGCACCGCGTTGCGCGCGTCCCGGGGCATTTGCCCTCCGTGCCACACCGCTTCGATTATCGTCGCCACCGGTACCGGCCGGTTCATTTCGACCAGCAGCGTCGCGAGCACGGACTGCTGCTTGTGCCAGCCCAATTCGACCTCGCGGCCCGCTCGCCGCACGCTCAGCGGGCCCAGCGCCCGGTACCGTATCCGATGGTCCATCTCGTTGCCGCCCTCACGAGGGATCGGCACATTCTTCGCCACGCTGCCCCCAGCCGACGATGCGATCTTCGAACCTTACGATTCGCCATGGTAACCATGCGAGTGCGGTACGTCAGGGGGCAGGTGCCTTACCGGACTAGTCCGAATGACCGAAACCATCGTCGCATCGCGCGTGGGCCGACCACGGAAAGCGTGGCGGGAAATCGGAACAAGTCACCCGTTATCGGCCGGATATCACGGCTTTATCGCCTGACGCGACAGGCGTTACCCGCCGGTGATGCCGTGCTCTTCCGAGGTGGGCGCGGGGTCGCCGGTGGTGGACCGGGCGGTGTGCCGCCGGGAGCCGATCACAGCGGTGGCTGCGGTGACGAACGCGGTCGATGTGACGAGCGCCGGGGCGTGGGTGAGCAGGGTGGTGCCCGTCGCCGCGAGCAGCACGGCCAGCACGCCGCGCAGGAGCCGCGCGGGGATCCGGCCGGCGAGCAGGCTGCCCGCCACGACCGCGGGCACGCCGCCGAGCAGAAGCGGCCATGCCACCGACAGGTGGAAGTCACCGACCAGCAGGTGGCCGATCGCCGCGGTCACGACGATCGGCAGCGCCTGGACGATATCGGTCGCCACGATCGCCGACATGCGCAGCGCGGGGTAGGCGAGCAACAGGCACGCGGCCACCACCGAACCGGACCCGACGGAGGTGAAACCGACAAGCACTCCGGTCACGCCACCGAGCAGCAGCGTCGGCCCCCGCCGCACCGGGACCTGCCCCGGCCCCCGCCGCCCGCGTGGGTCCCATCGGGACAGCGCGACCACCATCACGGCGGCGACGGCGAGCAGAATGACGCCCAGCAGGATGGTGAGCGCCCGCTGCACCACCGGTGCCGTGCCCACGTAGTGGATCACCAGCGGACCGAGGAGACCCGCCGGAACGCCACCGAGCGACAACCAGCCGACGATCGGCCAGTGCACGTCTCCACGCCGCTGGTGCACCACGCCGCCGGTGAGTTTCATGCACGCGGCGACAAGCAGATCGCTGGACACCGCGGCCGTCGGCGGGAGTCCGAACACCAGCACCAGGACCGGCGTGAGCAGAGCGCCGCCGCCCACCCCGCTCAGCCCGACCAGAAATCCGGCAAGCATCCCGGCCGCGGTCAGCGACAACACCGGATCGCCCCCCTTTCCATTGTCTCCCCCGTTTGCGCGAAACCGGCCCCGGAGCATACTCCGATCGTCCGGGATCTCATTCCGCACAATGGGTTGATACCTGCCACTGGACCATCCCGCGCACGGAAGAACTCGTGTGTGCGGCCAAATGATGCCATGTTGACACCTCGGGTACCGACATATAGTTTCGACTTGTCTGAACATGGGGCACGGTCACCCACCTATTTCCTGACGACCGTTGTTTTGGGGGAGGTTGTTCTTACTGTGCCGTTTTCGCCGGACGAACCTGATCGCGTCGTCGTCGTTTCCGTCGTGAAAACCGGAACGCACCGCACCGAGGCCGGACCGTGCTGAGTCACCTACGCCGCCTGGAGGCCGAGAGCATTCACATCTTCCGCGAAGCCGTGGCGGAGTCGGAGAATCCGGTGCTGCTGTACTCGGTCGGCAAGGACAGTTCGGTGCTGCTGCACCTGGCGCGCAAGGCTTTCCACCCCGGACCGGTGCCCTTTCCGTTGCTGCACGTCGACACCACGTGGAAGTTCCGCGAGATGATCGATTTCCGGGACCGGGTGACCGCGGAACACGGGCTTCGCCTGCTGGTGCACCAGAATCCGGAGTGCGTACGCCGGGGCATCAACCCGTTCACCCACGGCTCGGAGCTGCACACCCGGCTGTGGAAGACCGAGGGGCTCAAGCAGGCACTCGACGAGCACCGGTTCGATCTCGCCTTCGGCGGTGCCCGGCGGGACGAGGAGAAGTCGCGGGCGAAGGAGCGGGTGTTCTCCGTCCGCTCGGCGGGGCACACCTGGGACCCGAAACGGCAGCGGCCGGAACTGTGGCAGCTCTACAACGCGCGCACCGGACCGGACGAGACGGTGCGAGTCTTTCCCTTGTCGAATTGGACGGAGCTGGATGTCTGGGCCTATGTGCATTGGGAGGCCATCCCCGTGGTCCCCTTGTACTTCGCCGCGGAACGTCCGGTGGTGCGACGCGACGGCCGCCTGATCATGGTCGACGACGACCGGATGCCGTTGGCGCCCGGTGAACGCCCCGTACCGACCAAGGTGCGATTCCGCACGCTCGGCTGTTACCCGTTGACCGCGGCGGTGCCGAGCGCCGCCGACACCGTTGCGGCGATCATCGCGGAACTGGCGGCCGCCACCACGTCCGAGCGCGCCGGCCGGGTGATCGACCACGACACGGCCGCCTCCATGGAGCGAAAGAAGCGCGAGGGATACTTCTGATGCTGACCGACACCGGCGAAGAAGAAGGCGCCGACGTGCTCGAGTTCCTGCGCGCGCACGCCGAGGCGGACCGGCTGCGGCTGGTCACCTGCGGCAGCGTGGACGACGGCAAGAGCACGCTGATCGGTCGGCTGCTGTACGAGTCCCGCGCGCTGTTCGCCGACCAGATCACGACGCTGGCCAAGGAGTCGGCGCGGTTCGGCACCCGCGGCGACGAGCTGGACTTCGCTCTGCTGGTGGACGGTCTGGAGGCCGAGCAGGAACAGGGCATCACCATCGACGTGGCCTACCGGTTCCTCACCACACCGCGGCGGCACTTCGTGGTGGCCGACTCCCCTGGGCACGTGCAGTACACCCGGAACATGGTCACCGCGGCGTCCACTTCGGACGTGGCGGTGATCCTGGTGGACGCGCGGAAGGGCGTGCTCACCCAGACCCGCAGGCACACCTGGCTCGTGTCGCTGGTCGGCATCCGGCGGGTGGTGCTCGCGGTGAACAAACTCGATCTGGCCGGGTACGCGCAGGACGTGTTCGACGGAATCAGTGCCGAGTACACCGAACTGGCGGCGAACCTGGGCGTCGAGGACGTGTCCGCGATACCGGTTTCGGCGCTGCACGGCGACAACATCGTGCGGCCGAGCGAAAACATGCCCTGGTATACCGGGGAACCGCTGTTGCGACTGCTGGAGGACATGCCGGTCGATCGGCTGGGCCAGGGGCCGCTGCGGCTGCCGGTACAGCGGGTCGAACGGCCGGACCCGGACTTCCGCGGCTACTCCGGCTCGATCTGCGGCGGGCGAATCGAGGTGGGCGACGAGGTGGCGGTGCTGCCCGCCGGGTCGCGGTCGCGGGTCACCCGGATTCTTTCGGCAGGCCGCGAAGCGGCGGCCGCGAGCACCGGTGAAGCGGTGACCGTGGTCCTCGCCGACGACATCGACGTCAGCCGGGGCGACCTGCTCTGTGCGGTGGACGACCGCGCGCACTCCGGGCGCCGGTTCACCGCCTGGATCGTGTGGATGGCGGAGGAACCGATGCTGCCGGGCCGCCAGTACCTGCTCAAGATCGGCACACTGTGCGCGGGCGCGCGCGTCGTCACACTGCACCACCGGGTGGACGTGGACAGCGGTGAGCGGCGGCCCGCTGCCGAACTGGCGCTCAACGAGATCGCGCTCGCCGAGGTCGCGCTCGAGTCGGCGGCCGGTTTCGACCGCTACGCCGACTGCCCCGGCACCGGCGGATTCCTGCTGATCGACCGGCTGACCGGCCACACCGCGGGCGCCGGGATGGTCGATGAGCCGAATACGCGGCCCGCGGAGGTGCACTGGCAGGACCTGGACATCGACAAGACGGCGCGCACCCTGCTGCACCCGCACCGGCCCTGCGTCATCTGGTTCACGGGTCTGTCCGGCGCCGGGAAGTCGACCATCGCGAACCTCGTCGAACGCAAGCTGTACCCCCACGGCGTCCACACCTACCTGGTGGACGGTGACAACCTGCGACACGGCCTCAACGCCGACCTCGGGTTCAGCGCCGCGGACCGGGTGGAAAACGTGCGCAGAGCGGCGGAGGTGGCCGCGCTGATGGCCGACGCCGGGCTGATCGTGCTGGTTTCGCTGATCTCACCGTTCCAAGCGGAGCGAGCCAGAGCACGGTCGCTGGTCGCACCGGACGAGTTCTGCGAGGTCCATGTCGACGTGCCACTGGCCGTCGCCGAAGAACGCGACCCGAAGGGCCTCTACCGCAAGGCACGCACCGGCGAACTTCCCGACTTCACCGGTATCGGTTCACCGTACGAGCCACCGCACCGGCCCGACATCCGGGTGGACACCACCGCGGTATCGCCGGAGGAAGCCGCCGACAAGATCCTGCGGATGTTGCGCGACAGGGGAACGCTGCCCGGCACCACCGCTTGAGTTCTACCCTTCGCCCCGAGTGAAGACCGGCTTGTCCGGCGGCGGTTCCAGCAATATCCCGATCGCATCGTCGTAGCGGAAAGGGCCGGACAGCATCGGCGACGGGTCCAGGATTCCGTCGCCGACAAGCCTCAGCACGTCGGGTACGTGCGGGCTGGCGTGAGGTGGACCGGTGACGAGGTTGATTCCCGTTCCGTACAAGGCGAAATAGGGCAGGCGCAACTCGCCGAAATAGACGGACCGGATGACGCAGGTGCCGCCGGGGCGCGTCGACAACAGGGCACAACGGAAGCCCGCGGTCGAGGCCGAAGCATCCACGACCAGGTCGAAGCCTCCGTCGAACCGGTCGGGATAGGCGTCGGCGGTGACGACGGCAGCGCCCGCCGCGGAAGCCTTGGCGCACCGTCGTTCGTCGACGTCAAGGTAGGTGACGTCCGCGGCCCCCAGCGCGATGGCGCTCAAGACGGTCAACAGCCCGAGGCTGGCCGTTCCCCCGACCACGAGCACCTTGGCGTCGGGACGGCCGGTGAGCGTCGGCCGGACAGCCTGAAAGGCGTCGGTGAGATTGTCGGCGGCCGAGGCGGCCAGGAACGGTTCGACGGCAGGCGGCAGCGGCGTGAGGTTGTGCCGGGCCCAGGGAACGCGTACCAACTCGTCGAACAACCCTCCCCACCGGCCACCGGCGGTCGTGCCGTAGGACGCGAGGCGCGGCACCGACGTGCACGTGCCCGGGAGGCCACGCCGGCAGTTCTCGCATGTGCCACAGCTGATGTGCCACGGGATGACCACCCGCTGGCCGACCCGGAGCGCCGAATCGTCGTCGGCGAGGTCGACGATCTCGCCGACCGCCTCGTGGCCGAGCGCGAAAGGGGGCTCGAAGGGCGAAGGTGACGCCACCAGCCGGCGGTCGAGGTCGCAAACGGACGAGGCGATGGGCCGCACCAGGGCGTCCATGGGTGCGGACAGGCGTGGCGCCGGGCGGTCCTGCCATTCCAGGCTGCGGGGACCGGTGAGGACGAGGCTCTGCATGGGGTCTCCCCGCGTGAAGTAGACGACGCTCTCTAGAGAGAGAACTCTAGAGAGCATGTCCGGTATCTTCAACCCATGCCGCGGCTCGTTCACGACACGTCGGCGATCCTCGACGCGGCGGTACGGCTGCTCGCGGCCGGGAGCGCGGACGCGATCACCATCGCCAGCGTGATCCGGGAAGCGGGTGTGTCCAGCGGCTCCGTCTATCACCGGTTCCCCAACCGCGCGGCACTGCTCGCCGCCGTCTGGAACCGGGCGGTGCAGCGCTTCCACAACGAGCTGTACCCGCTTTTCGGCGACGAGCCAGTGGACGCGGCGGCCGCTCTGGGGCGCCGGACCGTGTCCTGGTGCCGCGCCAACCCGGCTGACGCCCGGGTCCTGCTGGCCGGTCTCGGCTCCTTCGAGCCGGCCGCTTGGCCCGCGGAAAGCAGAAGCCTGCGAGAAGCCGACCAGGCACGTTGGGACAAACACATCCGACGGCTGGTGAAGGACCTCAAGGCGGCGACAGGGCGCGAGACGGCCGAAGTGCTCCTCGTCGTCGTCGATCTGCCCTATGCCGCCGTACGCCGGTACCTCGCTATCAACCGCGAAATCCCGGCGTCCCTCGAAGGCATCGTCGAGCGTCTCATCCGGTCAATGCTCACCTCGGCCGCGCCACCCGCGCCGGAATGCGCGTAGCCCGGCCTTTCGCAGGGGCTCAAAGGGTCCTGAAAAGCCGTTCGACAAGCCGGGCCGCGGTGCCCGGCTCGACCGGGCGCCGGAACAGCACTCGCACGTAGAGCGGGGCGAGAACGTGGTCCAGCACTTCGTCGACCGACGGCACCGCCTCACCGCGCGCCGCCGCCGCGTCGATCGTCTTCTGGAGATCATCGCCGCGCGCCTTGAGGTACTCGAACGGCTTCCCGTCGGGGGCCATGGTCGCCACGAGCGCGCGGAGCAGGATCTGGCCGTGCGGGTCCCGCATCGCCCGTTCGACGCCTTCGGCCCAACCGAGCAGATCGCCCCGCAGCGAACCGGTGTCCGGAATGGGCGACGTCGAGCGCAGCCGTGTCACGGCGGCGTCCAAGAGCAGGTTCTCGCGGCCACCCCAGCGCCGGTAGATGCTCGTCGGGTTCACGCCCGCGCGCTCGGCGATCTTCGGAATGGCCGCGTCGATTTCTCCGGCGGCGAGCAACTCGATGACGGCTTCGTGCACCGCGTCGCGGACGCGGGCGCTGCGGCCGCCGGGTCTGGTCATCGAGGGAATCTTAAAGCAAAAATTCTTGCCTTTGCCTGCGACACCCGGATAGCCTTAAAGCAAATATTTTTGCCTTAAGGAGACTGGTTCATGGCCCGCAAGATGACCAAGGAAGAGCGCGAAGCGTTCCTCGCCCGCCCACAGGTCGGCGTGCTGAGCGTCGCGGCCGAGCCCGGACGGGCACCGCTGACCACGCCGATCTGGTACCGCTACGAGCCGGGCGGCGACGTCGTCGTCATGACCTCCCCCGGCGCGCGCAAGGCCCGGCTGATCGAAGAAGCCGGCCGGTTCGCGCTGTGCGTGCAGCAGCAGGACGGCGTCTACAAGTACGTCTCGGTCGAAGGTCCGGTCGTGAGGTCGTCGCCGATGACCAAGGCGGACCGGCACGAGATGGCGGCGCGCTACCTACCGCCGGGGGCGAGCGAGGCCTACACCGACGCGACCGACGAAGCCCACGCCGACAACATCGAGATCGTGATGCGCCCGGAGCGCTGGAACACCGCGGACTTCAGCGACATCACGGAAAGGCTCTCCTGAGCACGATCAAGTCGCATGACGGCCGCGACGGCGCGAAGGCCGTCGCGGCCGGCCGGTGACCACATCCCGGCCTTCGTGGTCCACGGCGGCCAGGTTGACACGAACTAAGTTCGTCTTATAGAACTTAGTTCGCTCCTGCGCTCTCGCAGACCATCGCGAAAGGGATATGCCGCCGTGACCACCAAAACCGCTTTGATCACCGGCACGAGCCGGAGATCCGGACTCGGCTTCGCCGTAGCCCGCCAACTCGCCGAACTCGGTTACCACGTGATCCTTACCGCGCGCGATGTCACCCGCGCGGAGCCACTGGCCGAGCAGTTGCGTCAGGACGGGTACGCCGCCACCGCGCTGCGCCTCGACCTGACCGACCACGCAAGCATGCACGAAGCGGCCGGACATCTCACCGGACTCTTCGGCCACCTGGACGTCCTGATCAACAACGCGAGTGTCATGCCCGACTTCAAGGCACTCTCCGCGCTCGACGCGGACCTCGATGTGGTGCGTTCGGCGATGGAGGTCGACGTGATCGGCCCATGGGGACTGGTCCAGTCGATGCTGCCGTTGCTGACCGCCGCGCCCGCGGCGCGGATCGTGAACGTCTCCAGCATTTCGGCCCTTCAGATCGCCACCGGACTCGATCTCGGCGCGAGTCTGCGTGCTCCGGCGTACTCGATGGCCAAGCACATGCTCAACGTCCTGACCACCGTGCTCGCGCGCGCCTTGGCGGACACCCCGATCCTGGTCAACGCCGTCGACCCCGGCGAAACCGCCACACACCCCGAACGCGGTGACGACGAACACGACCGCCCGGCCGCGGAAAGCGCGCGAGGCATCGTCTGGGCCGCCACCCTGGGCGCCGACGGGCCGACCGGTGGGCTCTTCCGCGACGAACAGTCCTTGGTCTGAAGGCGATATGGCAGAGATGGGGATGACGGCGACCGGCGCACCCGCCGGTACCAGTACGCCAGGGCCGCACCACGCGCGCCGATGGTGGATCCTGGCCGTGATCTGCCTGGCCCAGCTGATGGACGTCCTCGACGTCACGGTCGTGAACATCGCGTTGCCCGGTGCGCAAAAGGAACTCGGCTTCTCGGTCGGCGACCGGCAATGGATCGTGACCGCCTACTCGCTCGCCTTCGGCAGCCTGCTGCTGCTGTTCGGCCGAGTTTCCGACCTGGCCGGACGACGGGTGATGTTCCTGGCCGGCCTGATCGCCTTCGGCGCCGCTTCGGCCCTGGGCGGTGCGGCGCCGAACTTCGCGATACTCGTCACCGGCCGCGCTCTGCAGGGCGCGGCCGGCGCGATGCTCGCTCCCGCCGCTTTGTCACTGCTCTCGACGACCTTCACCGAAGCCAAGGAGCGTGCCACGGCGTTCGCCGTGTTCGGTGGCATCTCCGGTTCGGGAGCGGCGGTCGGCATGCTGCTCGGCGGTGTGCTGACCGAATACCTCGACTGGCGCTGGACGCTGTTCGTCAACGTCGTCATCAGTGTCATCGCGGTCGCCGGCACCGCGACCCTGATCCCCCGCCGGCCCACCTCCGGAGACCGGCCCCGTCTGGACCTCCCCGGCACGCTCATCGCCTCGGCAGGCCTGTTCGGCATCGTCTACGGCTTCGCGAACGTCGAATCGCATCCGTGGAGCGCCCCGGGCACCTGGGTCTTCCTGGCCGGTGGCGCCCTGTTGCTCGCGATGTTCGCCTGGTGGCAGACCCGTGCCGCGCATCCGGTGCTGCCGCCGCGCGTCATCGCCGACCGCACCCGCGGCGGGTCTCACCTGGCGATCTTCATCGGCGGCGTCGGCCTGTTCGGCGCGTTCCTGTTCCTGAACTACTACCTGCAGGAGATCCTGCGGTACTCACCGGTCATGACGGGCCTGGCGTTCCTGCCCATGGTCGGTACCCTCGTGATCACCGGGGGCATGTGCACCACACGGCTTTACCCGCGCGTCGGCGCGAAAATCCCGGTGTTCGCGGGCATGGTCGCCGCCGCCGGAGGGATGGCCTGGCTCACCGGCATCGGCCAGGACAGTTCCTATGCCGCGAACATCCTGGGCCCGCTGCTGCTGTTCGGGAGCGGCATCGGCGCCATCATCGCCCCGGCGATGAACGCCGGAACCTCCGGCGTCCGGCCGCACGACGCGGGCGTTGCCTCGGCCACCGTGAACATCGCCCAGCAGATCGGCGGCTCGATCGGTATCGCGTTGCTCAACTCGCTCGCCGCCTCCGCGCTCACCCGGTCCCTGATCGGCCGGGACGCCACCAGCCCGGTCGTCGCGGCGGAGGCCGCGATCCACAGCTACACCGTGGCTTTCCGGTGTTCGAGCGCGATCTTCGCCGTCGGCGCCGTGGCCTGCGGCCTGACTTTGCCGGCCGGCAAACCCGGACTCGTCGAGCCCGGCTCCCGTGGCTGACGCCGGTCAAGGTGCGCCCGGATCGGGCGTGCCACTCAGCGCGGCGGCGATCGAAGAAAGGTCCGCGCACAGACGCTGACGAGCTTTGGGCGCCACCGCCGAGTGCATCCTGTCTTCCACCACGGCGAGTGCCTCGTTCGCCGCCAGCAACCGTTTCCGCCCGGCGGGGGTCAGCTCGGTCGGCAGGGCTTTGCCGTGAGTCGGCGCGGGCGGACGGCTCAGCAACCCCCGGTCTTCGAGCCCCTTCAGCACCACGTTCATCGCCTGACGGCTGACGAAGACGGCCCGGGCCAGTTCGGATCCGGACAGTCCCGGCTTTTGCCGCAGCACTTCGAGGCACGCGTACTGCGGCACCGTCAGGTCAAGCGGCCGCAACGCATTGTCCATCGCCGACCTCAGCGCGGTGGCCGCCTTCTTCAGCACGTACCCGAGCGACTCGTCGACCGGCTGGAGAATTCGCTCTTGACTCATGTCAATATCTTGACACAAACTATGCGTGTCAATGTTTTGACACATCAAGCGAAGGAGATGGACATGACCGTCGGTGGACCCGACTTCATCGGCCTCCAGGTCCGCGACCTCGAGCGGGCCGCGAACTTCTACGAATCCCGGCTCGGGCTGAAGCGGGCGCCGGGCGCTCCCCCGCACGCCGTCGTCTTCGCCACGACACCCGCCTTCGCCGTCCGCGAGCCGTTGCCCGGCGTCGACCTCGACGCCGTCACACCCCATCCCGGAAGCGGAGTCGTCCTGTGGCTGGGCGCGGACGACCCCCAGGCACTGCACGACAAGCTGGCCGCCGACGGCGTCTCGATCACCGTCGCACCCTTCGACGGGCCCTTCGGGCGAACGTTCACGTTCACCGACCCGGACGGCTACGCCATCACCATCCACGGACGCGCCTGACCCCGCCGTCCTCCACCGAAAGGCCACTTCGGATGACCTCCACCGACTTGTCCGGTTCCACCGCGCTGGTGACCGGCGCCACCAGCGGTATCGGCCGGGCGGTAGCCGTCTCGCTCGCCGGACGCGGTGCCCACGTGCTCGCCGGCGGCCGGAACGCCGGCCGAGCCGACGCCGTCGTTTCCGCGATCCGCGCCGCGGGCGGCAAGGCCGACTTCCTGGCCGGCGACCTTGGTGACGCCGGTGCCGTGCGCGCACTGGCCAGGGAAGCCGTCGACCTCGGCGGCGGACACGTCGACATCCTCGTCAACAACGCCGCCGTCTATCCCGCCCGCGGGCAGTCGGCCGAAACCCTCGAGGACGACTTCGACTCTCTCTACGCCGTGAACGTCCGGGCGCCGTTCTTCCTGGTAGCCGAACTGGCTCCCGCGATGGCCGCACGCGGCCACGGAGCCATCGTCAACGTGCTGAGCATGTCCGCGCGTTTCGGGATGTCCGGATTCGCCCTTTACGGCTCCAGCAAGGCCGCATTGGAACTGCTGACCAAGGCGTGGGCGGCCGAGTTCGGACCCAGCGGCGTACGGGTCAACGCGGTCAGCCCAGGCCCCACCCGCACCGGAGGGACCGAACGGTTCGGACCAGGGCTGGACCGCATGGCCGCCGCGGCTCCGGCCGGACGGCCGGCGGCGCCCGAGGAGATCGCCGCCGCCGTCACCTACCTCGCCGGCGGCGGGGCGAGTTTCGTGCAGGGCGCCGTCCTCGATGTGGACGGCGGCCGCAACGCGACCTGAGAACCGGCTAGTTCGCCGCCCTCTGGTCCGATCCCGAGGTCTCCGACGAACGCCACCTCATGAAGACGGTCGATCATCCCGAGCTGGGTCCCCTCGACCTGATCTGCGACATCCTGTCCGTGCCGGAGCGCGACCAGCACGTCGTGCTGTTCACCGCCGAGGCCGGCACACCCGCACACGAGGCATTGCGGTTGCTTTCGGTGATCGGGCTGCAACAGTTGGGCTGACCAGGCGATCAGGGCACCACGGACCGGGCCTCCGCGAAGTGACACGCCGAGAGATGTCCGTCGGTGCGCGGTTCCAGCTCCGGCACCTCGGTGGCGCAGACATCCCGCGCCTTCCAGCACCGCGTGCGGAACCGGCAGCCCGACGGCGGATCGAGCGGGCTCGGCACGTCGCCTTCCAGCCGGATCACCTGCCGCTGGCCGCGCACCTGGGGGTCGGCCACCGGAACCGCCGAAAGCAGGGCCTGCGTGTACGGGTGCGAGGGCCGCTCGTAGATCTCGTCCTCGGTGCCGATCTCCACGATCTTGCCCAGGTACATCACCGCCACGCGGGTGGACAGGTGCCGTACCACGGACAGGTCGTGCGCGATGAACACATAGGACAGTCCGAACTCCCCTTGCAGCTCACCGAGGAGGTTCATCACCTGCGCCTGGATCGAGACGTCCAATGCGGACACCGGCTCGTCGCAGATGATCACCTTCGGCCGCAGCGCGAGCGCCCGCGCGATCCCGATCCGCTGGCGCTGTCCGCCGGAGAACTGGTGGGGATAGCGGTTGAGGTGCTCGGGATTGAGCCCCACCACCTCCAGCAGCTCACGCACCTTCCGCGCGCGCGAACCCTTCGGCGCCACCTCGGTGTGGATCTCGAACGGCTCGCCGACGATGTCGCCGACGGTCATGCGCGGGTTCAGCGACGTGTAGGGGTCCTGCAGCACGATCTGGATTTCCCGCCGCAGCCGCCGCAACTCGCTGCCGCGCAGCTGGAAAATGTCGCGGCCCTCGAACGTCGCCCCGCCGGCGGTCGGCTCTTCGAGCCGCATCAGCACCTGCGCGAGCGTCGACTTGCCACAGCCCGATTCGCCGACCACGCCCAGCGTCTCGCCCGGCATCAGGTCGAACGAGACCCCGTCCACGGCCTTGACCTGCCCGACGGTGCGCTTGAACAGGATCCCTTGGCGCACCGGGAAATGCTTGACCAGGTTCCGCACCCTCAAGATCGGCTCAACCACGGTTTCCGACCACCTCTTCGGCGAAGTGACACGCACTGACCCGGCCGGAACCGAGGCCGTGCAACGACGGCCGTTCCTCCGAACAGCGTTGTTCCGCCCGCTTGCACCGCGGGTGGAAGGGACACCCGGGCGGGATGTCGAGCAGGCTCGGCGGCAAGCCCTTGATCGTCTCGAGCGTCTGCCCCTTGAGGTCGAGCCTCGGCAACGAGTCCATCAGCGCCGCCGTGTACGGGTGGCCCGGTGAGGAGAACAGCTCGTGCACGCCGGCCTGCTCGACGATCCGGCCCGCGTACATCACCGCGATGCGGTCGGCGACCTCCGCGACCAGCCCGAGGTCGTGCGTGATCAGGACCAGGCCCATGCTCCGTTCCCGCTGGAGCTCTCCGAGCAGGTCGAGGATCTGGGCCTGCACGGTCACGTCGAGCGCGGTCGTGGGCTCGTCGGCGATCAGCAGGTCGGGGTCGAGCGCCAGCGACATCGCGATCATCGCGCGCTGGCGCATGCCGCCCGAGAACTGGTGCGGGTAATCCTTGACGCGCCGCGCGGCGGCCGGGATGCGGACCAGGTCGAGCAGTTCCACCGCGCGCCTGCGAGCATCCTTTTTGGACAGTCCTTTCCGGACGCGGAGCTGCTCTTCGATCTGGAAGCCGACGGTGAACACCGGGTTCAGGGCCGAGAGCGCGTCCTGGAAGATCATCGCGATCTCCGCGCCGCGCAGCTCGCGCCGCCGCTCACCGGTCGCGGTGAGCAGATCCTCGCCCCGGAACCGGATCGAGCCGCCGGTGATCACGCCGGGCGGCGTGTCGAGGATGCCCATCACCGTCTGCGCGGTCACGCTCTTGCCGGAGCCCGACTCGCCGAGCACTGCCAGCGTTTCTCCGGCGTGCACGGAGTAACTGACGCCGTTGAGCACGTTGGCCACGCCGTCGGAAGTGCGGAACTCCACGTGGAGGTCGTCGACCTCGAGGAGCAGTTCGCTGGTTGTGTGGGTCATCGCCGCTACCTCGACTTCGGGTCGAGCGCGTCGCGGATCCCGTCGCCGAGCATCACGAACGCGAGCACGGTGACGGTGACGAACGCACCGGGGAACAGGAGCATGTGCGGGTCGGCCCGGAAGTAGTCGCGCGAATCGCTGATCATCACTCCCCACGAGACCACCGGCGGCCGCACACCGATGCCGAGGTACGCCAGCGTCGCTTCCGCGCCGATCGCCGCGCCCAGCGCGATGGTGGCATACACCAGGACCGGGGCGACCGTGTTGGGCAGCAGGTGCCGGAAAATGATGCGCGGGGTGCCGGCGCCGAGCGCGCGAGCGGCCTTCACGTAGTCGAGTTGCTTCGCGACGAGGGTGGCCGAGCGCATGATGCGCATGGCCACCGGCCAGGTCAGCACCGCGATGGAGCAGACCACCTGCACGATGATCGTGACCGTGCCCGGATTGGAACCCGGCGCGTTGAACGTCGTGAGGATCACGATGGCGCCGAGCACGAACGGCAGGCCGGCGAAGATGTCGCCCAGCCGCGAGAGCAGGCTGTCGACCAGCCGGCCGTAATAACCCGCGAGGATGCCGACCAGCGACCCGAAGAGCACCGTCAGGACCGTCGCGAACACGCCGACCAGCAGCGAGGCCCGAGCGCCGTACATGGTCCGGGCGTACACGTCGTAGCCCTGGTTGTCGTAGCCGAACCAGGCGTCGGCCGACGGACCCTCGTTGGCCTTCGTCAGGTCGCTGAAGCCGGCCGGGCGGTGGGAGAACAGGCCGGGCGCGATGGCGATGAGCACCACGAACAAGATGATCAACGCGGAGAGCACGAAGACGGGCTTACGGCGCAGCTGACGCCAGGCGTCGCCCCACAGGCTGCGGGGTTTCTGCGTCTCGGTCGCGGAGTCGGACATGTCACTGACGCGCGACAGCGCCGCCGCGTCAGGGACTCCGCCGCCCCCGCCTCCTGCGAGATTGGGTTCACTCATAACGGATCCTCGGGTCGAGAACGGCGTAGAGCAGGTCCACGATCAGGCTCATCAGCAGATACACCAGCACGAGCAGCACCACGACGCCGGTCACGGTGGCGCTCTCCCGGTTCTGGATGCCGCGGAAGATGAGCCCGCCGAGGCCGTTGATGTTGAACACGCCCTCGGTCACGATCGCGCCGCCCATCAGCGTGCCCAGGTCGGTGCCCAGGAAGGTGAGCACCGGGATCACCGAGTTGCGCAGCAGGTGGATGCCCACCACGCGGCTGTTCGGCTGCCCCTTCGCGATGGCCGTGCGGATGTAGTCGGCGTGGCGGTTCTCCGCGATCGACGTTCTCGTCAGTCTCGCGACGTAGGCCATGGAAAGGCTGCCGAGCGCGATGCCGGGGACGATGAGTTCGCCGAAGGAGGGGTCGCTCGACACGCTCGCGTCGATGATGCCGAGCTCCGTGCCCAACACGATCTGCAGCAGGATCGCGGTGACGAACACCGGGAGCGAGATCAGGAACGTGGTCGAGACCAGCACCAGGTTGTCGAGGAATCCCTTGCCGCGCAGGCCGGTGAGCACACCCGCGGACAGGCCGATCACGGCCTCGATGAGCACCGCGACGAGGGCAAGGCGCAGCGTGATCGGGTACGAGGTGCCGATCAGCTCCCCGACGGAGTTGCCGTTGAAGGTCTCGCCCCAGTCGCCGGTGAAGAGGCTCCCGAGATACTTGAAGTACTGGACGATCAGGTTGTCGTGGAGGTGGAACTTCTCGGTCATGAGGTCGATGTAGGCCTGGGGACAGGCCGTTTGACCGCATTTTCCGGAGAAGGGATCCCCGGGGACCGCCCACACCAGCGCGTAGATCAGGAAGGTGGTTCCGAAGAACACCGGGATCAGCTGGAGCAGGCGTCGCAGGACGTAGCGAATCATGCGTGGAGTTCCTTGGAGTGCGCGCCGGGCGAACCGCGGAGAAGTCCGGCCGGGACTTCTCCGCGGCCCGCCCTCGCTGGCGGGACGTCGATCAGCGCGTCACTTGGTGACCTCGACCGACGAGTAGTCGGCGCGGCGGCGGAAGTCGAGCGTCACGGTCTTGACGTGACTGGACTTCGCGCCCACCCCCTTCTCGTCCCACACCGGGATCGAGGGCAGGTCCTTGGCGATGAGGTCCTCGGCCTGCTGGTAGATCTTGATCGCCGCGTCCTTGTCCGGCGTGGAGTCGGCCTGCTTCAAGAGTTGGTCGACGGCGGGGTTGGAGTAGGCCGAGTCGTTGGACGAGGCACCCGTGCGGTAGATCGGGTTGAGGAAGTCCTCGATCGACGGGTAGTCCGCGGACCAGTCGGAACGGCCCATGCCGGTGAGCTTGTGGCCGGTCACGATGCTGCGCCACTGACCGAAGTCGGTGGCGGGCACGAAGTCGCACTCCACGCCGAGCACGTTCTTGATGCTGTTGCACGCGGCCACCAGCGGCTCCTTGCGGCCACCGTCGGCGTTGGAGGCGATGGTGAGCTTGCCCTGGAAGCCGGACTTGGCGAACGCGTCCTTGGCCGCCGCCGGGTCGAACTTGCAGAACTGGCAGACGCCGGGGCGGTAGCCCTCGATGCCCTGCGAGATGTAACCGTCGGCGGGTACGTAGGTGTCGTTCATGACGGTCTTGGTGATCTGCGCGCGGTCGATCGCCATCGAGATGGCCTTGCGCAGTTCCAGGTTGTTGTAAGCCGGGACGTAGTACGGGACCGCGATCGCGCTGATGCCGAGCAGGTGGCCGAGGACCAGGTTGTTCTTCAGATCGGCCTTGTACTTGCTGCCGGCGAGCGCCGAAGGCGGAAGCGTCTCGATGAAGTCGAGCCGGCCGCTCAGCAGGTCCTGGTACGCGGTCTCCTGGCTCGCGTAGATCTTGACGTCCAGGTCCTTGAACTTGACCTTGTCCTGGCCCTTGTAGTCGTCGAAGCGGGTCAGCTTGATGTCCACGTTGGGCGTGCGGCTGACGAACTTCATCGGGCCGTTGCCGATCGGGTGCGCGGCGAAGGCCTTCGGGTCGGCGAAGAACACGTCGGGCAGCGGCGCGAAGGCCGTGTAGCCGATCATGGTGGCGAACACCGAGAACGGCGCCTTGAGCGTCACCTGGAACTCGTAGTCGCCCTTCACCACCAGGCCGGACATCTTGTCCGTGGCCGGCTTGGCGTTCTCGTCGGCCGGGTGGACGTCGTCGTAGCCCTGGATGTTCTCGAAGAACGTGCTGTTGATCTGGCCGTTGGGCGCGTAGGCGCCGTAATTCCAGGCGTCCACGAAGTTCTTGGCCTTGACTTCGGTGCCGTCGTGGAACTTCCAGCCCTGCTTGATCTTGATGTCGTAGACCTTCGAGTCGGTCGTGGCGATCGACTCGGCCATCAGGTCGTAGGGCTGGGCGTTGTCACCGCGATAGGCGACCAGCTCGGCGAACATCGGGTCGACGGCCTTCGTGCCGCCGAGTTCGTTGGTGTTCGTGGGGATCAGCGTGTTCTGTGGTTCGGTGCCGTAGACGGTGAAGGTACCGTTCGGATCTACCTGGCCGGACGACCCGCTGCCACCGGAACCACCGCACGCGGCGAGCACCAATGACAACGTTGTCACCACCGCGGCGGCTCCCCAGAGCCTGCGCGAACCCCACATGTTCCACTCCGTCTCGTGTTCCGAAAAGTGAGACGCACGGTATCGGGAGATGGGGCTTTGTAACCAGATCGCGGGGTTGCAAATGAGTGACAAACTCATCCTTCACCCGGAAAGAGCAATACAACGGGGGCGTCGATCACCGAGGGTAGCGTCACCAGCTCACGCAGGTGGGGCTCAATCGAGGTACAGACGATAGCCCTGGGCGATGGTCCGGAATCCCAGCGACTCGTAGAAGGCGTGTGCCGCTTTGCGGCTGGACCGAGACAACAGTTGCATCTTGTAACAGCGCGTCTGCCGGGCCAACGTGTGTGCCGCTTCCAGCAAGGCCCTGCCGACGCCCGAACGCCGATGCGCTGCCAGGACCACGACGTTCTCCACGAGCATGAACGGCCGCGTGCCCCGGGTCAGATTCGGCAGGGTCGTGCAGTCGACCGTCCCGACGACGAGACCCCGCGATTCGGCGACCAGGACCGTCCGCCCTGCCTGGGTTTCGATCGCCCGCCAGGTCTCGAGCGCGGTGTGCGGGTCCGGCGCGGGGTCGCTCGGATGCAATTCCGCGTACAGCCCGAGTAACGCGGGCAGGTCCCCCTCGTGCGCCGGGCGGATCGTGACCGTCATTCCCGGCAACCTACCGGTCAGTGGTAGAAGTGCCTCAGTGTGGGCCAGATCCGCGACCAAGGCCCGTCCGGTGGCGAACACACCGACACTCCAGTGCCCTGTTCTTCGTTCTTGAGGCCGATCCCGTTGTCGTTCACCGCGACCACCCGGCATCCGGTGAACCGTCCCGGGTTCCGACCGACGAGCACGACCGGGCCGGTCATGCCATCCGGCGGTGGTCCCCAGTCCGAATAGGACATATGTCCGGAGTAGGGCGCCGGCAGGCCGTATTCCGGGCCGTACCGTTCGATCGCGGACGCCTGACCGTAGTCGGCCGTGAAGATCACCGCGGTGGCGCGTTCGCCCTCGGGGACCTCCCGCCACGCGCGAGCCACGGTCGCCGCGAACTCCGGCCAGCCGTACTGCTCCCCGAGTTCCTTGTTGATCGCCAGAACGGGACCGTTCAACGCGTTCGGTGGCAGGATCGGCAGGCCGACGACCAACGAGAGCACCACCCCGACGCCGACCGCCACCCCCGTCAGGCCCCGCCGGACGGCGGGCCTTCCCCGGGACAGCCACCGCAGGGCCGGTTCCGTTCCCGCGGGTATCAAGAGCAGCAGCATGGGCAGCGAGTAGTACGGTTTTCCGCCCAGTACCAGCAGTTCCACACAGATGACCGGATAGGAAACCGCGAAGGCCCGTCCCCAGCGTGATCGCCAGAACCACACAATGCCCGCGATCCACACCGGTACCAGGACCGGTGACAGATACACAAACTGCAAGGGCAGGAACAGGATCCGGTTTTCCGGACCGTCACCCTGGCTGATTTCGGATGCCACGGTGAGCATCGGGAAGCCGTGCACCGCCTGCCACACCATGATCGGCGCCGCCGGCACCAACGCGGCCGCGGCCCCGGCCGCCGGCCACCGGCCGCGCAACACGCTCCGCGGTCCGCACGCGAGCACGCCGATCGCGAGCCCTGACACGAGCACGAGGATCAGCCACTTGTTGGCCAGGCCGACGCCGATGATCGTGCCGACCGCCACCCACCACCGGCCGTCGCCCGTCCGCAACAACCGCATCACCGTGAGTCCGAGCGCCACCCAGATCAGCATGTCCACACTCGTGGTGGACAGCATGTGCGTCACGACGACCACATATGTCGACAGCGCGGCCGCGGCCGCCGAAACCCCTTGAGCCGTCCGGCCGGCGCCCACTTCCCTGGCCACCAACGCGACCAGCACGACGGTCGCGGCACCGGCCAGCGTCGAGACCACCCGTAATCCGGCCGGGCTGTCGCCCAGCGTCGCGGTGGCCAGCCGGGCCAGCAACGGCGTGATCGGCGGCTGGTCGGTATATCCCCAGTCCGGGCGTTTGCCCGCGGCCACGTAGTACAACTCGTCCCGGTGGAATCCGTAGCGCGATGAGAAGGCCGTGGCCACCGCGACCTGCACGGCGACAACGATTCCCACGCCTCGGAAAGCGAACCGAGGTAACGAAGTGGCCGAACGGGCTTCGCTCATCTGCGGCCTCCCCAGCGGCGCAGCCACTATAGCGGTCCTGTCATGGGGAGCGGTGAACTCTTTGGTGACGACGCTGTCTTCCTGGTCACCGCCGAGCCGTGGCCCGGGCGCATTTCACCTCTTTGAGGTGGCGTCTGGCGGAGACGTCAGCGCACAGCCTGGGAACCGGCCCGGAACAGCATGCTCCTGGGCCGTGGACGATGGGAGACACGAGATGGTCAACCCCGACGCGGTATTCGTCTACGTCGGCACCTATCCCGACAAAGCGACGGCAGAGGCCGACTACGACGTCGTGAAGGACCTGCACACCGTCGGCGCGGTCGGCTCCTACGACGCGGCCGTGGTCACCAAGGACGACAAAGGCAAGATCCACGAGAACAAGGACGAGACCGCGACCCGGCACGGCGCCTGGGGCGGCGGCGCCGTCGGCGCGCTCATCAGTGTCCTGTTCCCGCCCGGCTTCATCGCCGCCACCGCGGCCGGTGCGGCCCTCGGCGCGGTGAGTGGCCATTTGTGGCGCGGCATGTCCCGCGCCGAGTGCAAGGAGCTCGGGGAGTTCATCGACAACGGCGAGGCCGCCCTGGTCATCGTCGGGGAGAGCAAGGTCGCCGAGGCGGTGGACAAGGCCGCGCTGAAGGCCGCGAAGCGGGTCGCCAAGGAACTCGACGTCAAACCGAAGGACATCGACAAGGCGATCCGGGAAGCCGCCGGCGGAGCCGGCTGACCCGCCGGGCTCGGCCCGGCGGCGGCAGATCGAACGGGTCACCAGCGAGCGGCGGCGCGCCGGATCGGCAAAGGGAGGGCCGTGTGATCGTCGCTCTCATCACCATCGCCGTGATCCTCATCCTGTACGGCGTGGTCTCCCGGCCGCTCGGCGCACGAGGCATCACGTCGGCCATGGTGTTCACGGCGGCCGGCGTCGCCGTCGGGACGTCGGCCCTCAATCTCGTGAACATCCACCTCGAGAGCATCGCCGCGCAGCGGTTCTGCGAACTCGCCCTGGTCTTTCTCTTGTTCGCCGATGCGACACGCATCGACCTCGCGGGTCTCCGCCGGCATCTCGCCTGGCCCAGACGACTTCTGCTGATCGGCCTGCCGCTGACGCTGTTCGCCGCCTTCGGCACCGGCCTCCTCGTTCTTCCCGGCATCGCGCTGACCGGCGCGTTCGTCCTCTCGACGATGGTCTGTCCGACCGACGCGGCGCTCGGGCAGCGTGTCGTGTCGGACCAGGCCGTGCCGGCGCGCGTGCGCCAGGCGCTGGACGTCGAAAGCGGGCTCAACGACGGCCTCTGCGTGCCGTTCTTCCTGGTGGCTGTCGACCTGTCGCTGGCGAGGCTGTCGACCGGCGTCACGGCCGCCGTCATCCGCAACATGGCGGAGCAGATCGGGTGGGGCCTGGTCGCCGGTGTCGGAACCGGCGCGCTCGCGGGCCTGTTGCTCCGTGCGGCAGACGATCGCGGGTGGATCGAAGGCCAATGGCGGCAGATCCTGCCCCTGTCGGCGGCACTGCTTTCCTACCTGGTCGCCCTGCGGCTGGGCGGCAGTGGCTTCATCGCGGCCTTCACCGGCGGGATGACGTTCGGCTATTTCTCCCGGCGTCACGATCTGCGGGTAACCACCCTGAGCGAGGATGTCGGCGGCGTACTCGCGGGCGCTACCTGGGTCGGCTTCGGGGCGCTCGCCGTCGGCGTGCTGCTGCCGCACGTCACGTGGCAGACCGTCGTGTTCGCGGTGCTCAGCCTGACGCTCGTCCGCATGGTCCCCGTGGCGATCGCCCTGCTGGGGACCGGGACGCGGCTGGAGACCGTTGCCTTCATGGGATGGTTCGGTCCTCGGGGCCTGGCCTCCATCGTGTTCGCCCTGATCGCGCTCGACGAAGGCGTCCCCGACCGGCAAACGCTGCTCGCCACGGTGATGATGACCATCCTCCTGAGCGTCTTCCTGCACGGCTTGTCCTCCGCGCCACTGGTGGCGGCCTACAGCCACTGGTACGCCGGGCACGTAGCGAAACAGCCGAGTGCGGCCGAGGCGAAGTCGACGGCCATGTCCCGCCTACGGCGTCACCCGGCACCGGAGTGACCGGATCTTCAGGCGCCGCACGGCTCGGCACGAGGACAAGAGGAGGTGGCGGCGATGTTGTCCGAAGCCGTGCCCGCCGCGTTCGGTGCGGCGATCTACCCGCCTGCCCTGCTGTTCATCGCGTTCCTCCTGGCCAATCCGCGCCCGAGGAGGCGGGCGCTGATCTTCCTGGCCGGCGCCGTGCTGATCACCCTGAGCGTCGGTTTCCTCGTCGTCTTCCTGTTGGAGGACAGCGGAATCGAGAGCCCGAAACACCGGACCGTGCCACCCTGGATCGACCTCGCTCTGGGCATCCTGGCGCTGGCCTTCGCCGTCGTGGTCTACCTCCGGCCACCGCGCGGGCCGAAAGCGGCCAAGCGCCGCCGCGAACTCGGCCTTGTCGGACTGCTGGCCATAGGCATAGCGATGTACTCGCCGTCACCGCTTTACCTGGCCTCGCTGCATTCCATCGCCAAAGCACACGCCGGCGTGCCGGTCGTCGTGCTCAGCGTCATCCTCGTCGCCGCGATCTACATGCTGATGATCGAGATTCCGATCATCGCCCACGCCATCTGGCCTGACGCCACGATCCGCGCCGTCACCGTCGTGAACGCCTGGCTGTCGAGACATGGCCGCACCATCGTCATCGTCGTGGCGGCCTGCTTCGGCACCTACTTCGTCATCTCGGGAATCGTCCACCTCAGCTGACGATGACCGTCGGCCATACACTGTCCACTTCGGACCGATACGTCCTTCTGGGCACGTCCCCTTGCTCCTCACGCGGCCCGAAGCAAGGCGACAAGGAAGTCCGAATCCTCTGTGTAGGGACGAAGATCCCACGTGGACAGCAGCAGGTCGGGTTCGAGCGCGGCAGCTGTCGCGTGCTCGATGAACTCGGCGAACTCATACCCCCGGCCCGCGCCGAAGCCGATCACGACCCGGCCGTCCGGCGCGAGGTGCGCGCGCAACCGCTTCAGTACCTCACCACGGGTGCTCGGGGCGAGGAAGGTCATCACGTTGCCCGCGCAGACGACGACGTCGAACGGCGCGGTGATACCCCGCGCGGGCAGGTCGAGTTCGGCCAGATCGCCCACCATCCACAGTGGCCCGGGATGGTCCTGCTCGGCGGCCTCGATGAGGAACGGATCGACGTCGACACCGACGACATCGTGACCGGCCTCGGCCAGCGCGCCACCGACCCGGCCGGGTCCGCAGCCCGCGTCGAGGATGCGGGCGTGGCGCGGGACCATGGCGTCCACGAGGCGGCCCTCTCCGGCGAGGTCGTCGCCGGAGCGAGCCATGGCACGGAACCGCTCGACGTACCAATGGGAATGTCCGGGGTCCGCGGCGACCTTCTGCATCCAGATGCTCTGCTCGACCATGCCCTCATCCTCCCAAACGGGAGGCGACCCTCACCCCGCAAGGGCGCGGAAGCCAGGCCTGGCCGGAGCCAGATGTCAGGGCGCGGTGCGCAGGGCGCGCCGGCCGTGAGCGAGGACCTCGGCGAGGCGATCGACGTCGGCGCCGGTGTTGTAGAGGCCGAAGGAAGCCCGCAGCCCACCGCGGACCGGGGACAGCCGCACGCCCGCGTCGGCGAGGAACGCGGGCCAGCCGTCGTCGTGGAGGTCCAGTACGTAGATGTGACTGCGGTGCTCGCGCTCGCGGGGGCCCACCAGTTCGATGCCGAGACTGTCCAGGTGCTCGATGAGCCGGTCGCCGAGGCTGAGCACGTGCTCGGCGATCGCGGGCAACCCGGTCGACGAGATGAGGTCGAGAGCACCGCCGAGGGCGTGAATCGCGGGAAGGTTGAAATTGCCGATCTCGAACCGGTACGCGTTGGGCCACAGTTCGACGGCCTCGGGACCGGCGACGAGGTCCGCGCGGGCGTTCGCCACCCCGGCGGTGGCGACGTAGGTCGGGGCCAGGACATCGGCGGGTGCGGTGGTGCACAGGAACCCGAGGCCTTGGGGCACAAGGAGTCCCTTGTGGCTGCCCGCGGCGAGCGCGGCCACCCCCAACTCCCCCGCGTGGACGGGAAACACGCCGACCGACTGCATCGCGTCGAGCACCACCAGCGCACCGGCCGCCCGAGCGAGTTCGACGATGCCGGCGATGTCGTTGCGTTGCCCACTGTGGAACATCACGTGCGAGATCGCTATCGCGCGCGTGCGGTCGTCGACGTAGGGGGCGAAGGTCGCGGCATCCGCCCACTTCTTGTCCTCGGGTATCTGCCGGACTTCGAGTCCGCCGGGGCGCTGGGACAACCAGGCATAGGCATTGTTGGGGTGCTCGGACTCCAGGAGCACCACGTTGTCGCCTGGTTTCCAGGACAGCCCACGGGCGGCGATGTTCAGGCCTTCGGACGTGTTCTTGGTGAAAGCCACCGCGGCAGGTGCCACCCCGAGCAGCGCGGCCAGTTGCGCCCGGACTTCTTCGATCCGTTTCAGCCACCTCGATTTGGGTCCCGCGGTGAACTGGGCTTCGTCGTAGAACGCGTCCAGCCTGGCACGCACCGGACCGGACAGGGGTGTCTGGTGTGCCGCGTCGAGGTAGAGCATCGCGTCCACGGCCGGGAAATGGGGGCGGATGCCGGCGTTGTCCAGCAGTACCAAGTGCTTGGTCCCCTTCACTTCGTCTCGCGGGAATTTTGCCCGTGCAGCACGGGATAGTCCTCGTAGTGCCGGGTGATGGCGTCGAAGACGCCGGCCGGGTCATGGTTCACGATCGCCTCGACCAGATCACGATGGACATCGAAGGAGAAGGCCGCCACCTCCGGGGTGTACCGATCGTGCAGCAGCCATTGGTCGTCGCGGTGGCGGTCGGTCAACTCGGTGACGACGCGGATCAGGTAAGCGTTGCGCGAGGCCTTGGCCACGAGGATGTGCAGATCCAGCGTGCTGAGCAGGTACGACTTGTAGTCGCTCTGCTCGAGGTGCTCCTCCATCTCGGCGACCACGGCCTGCAGCTTGAGCAGGTCCGATCTGCTCGCGCGCCGGATCGCCATGAACGCGCTGGACAGTTCGACGGCCTGGCGTACCTCCAGTGTCTCGCTGATCGACAGGCCCGCGAGCAGGCCCGGGTCGTCCTCCGTCGAGGTTCCCGCAGGCGGCTCGGCGACGAAACTGCCGTCCCCGAGCCGGGTCTCGATGTGCCCGGACAACTGCAGGACCTGCAACGCCTCCCGCACCGCGGCCCGGCTCACCTTGTATTCCGCCGACAGATCACGTTCCGACGGGAGCTTGGTCCCGGGAGCCCACTCTCCCGAGCGCACCCGTGACAACACCGCGTCGACCACGATCTGGGGCTTGCGGATCCGCTCGCCGCGCGCATTCTCCACCACTCGTCTCCCCTCACCGCACCCAGCTTTCCGGCATGGGCGTTCCACTGGTCGAACCGTGGTCAGACCAGCATGTCTCACCGGAAACACACCGTCAAGGCGCCCGGTTCACGCCACACCGGGGTCCGGCTCGGCGCCACCTGCCGCGAGCCCCTCGCCGCGCGCGGCACCGGATGACGCGAGATCGCGTCCGGCGTCCGGACGGCGACCCGTCGGCGCCTGATCGGCGGCCACGACCGGGACGCGCCGGTTCCGCCGCCGGCCGGCCCGGCGCGCCGGGCCGCTGAAGGTGCCCTCCGAGCGGTCCAGGATCACCGAAGCCAACGCGTCGCCGATCACGTTGACCGAGGTGCGCGGCATGTCCGCGAAGAAATCGATCGCCAGCAGAATGGCCACGCCTTCCGGCGGCAGCCCGACCGCGGTGGCCGTGGCCAGCAACGTCACGATCGACGCCGACGGCACCGCCGCGATGCCCTTGGTCAGCAGCATCAACACCAGCACCACACTGACCTGATGCCCGAAGGACATCGGCACGTGGTAGGCGTGGGCGATGAACAGCACCGCGACCGCCTGGTACATACACGCCCCGGAGGTGTTGAACGAGTAACCCAACGGGACCGTGAACGAGTAGGTCTTGCGCGAAACGCCGTAGCTGTCCAGTTTCTCCAACAACGGCGGGAGCGCGACCTCGGTGCTACGGCTCAGAAAAGCGATCAGCGACACGGGGAAGATGTGCCGGAACAGGTGCCAGTACCGGATACCGAACGCCAGACCGGCGAGCGGGAAAAGCCCGAAGATCACCACCGCGAAGCCGAAATACAGCACCCCGAGGAATCCGAGCAGGGAAACCAGTGTCGACACCCCGTAGTTGGCACTGGCGTAGGCCATCAAACCGAACACGCCGAGAGGGGTGAGCTTGATGATGTAGCCCATCACCTTGAACATCGTCTGCGCCAGCGAGTCCAGGAAGTTCTTCACCGGGGCCGCCTTCTCACCCAGCGCCGCCAGGCCGACCCCGACGAATCCACCGAACACCAGCAGGGCCAGCAGGTTCCCCGAGGACATCGCCTGCACGATGTTCGACGGGAACACCGTCAGAATCAGGCTCTTGAAGTCGACCCCGTGTTGCAGGGTGCTCAGCTTCGCGGTGTTCGCCGACGGCAACGACGCGCTCTGACCGACCTCGGTCAGGTTCGCGATCGCCAGCCCGAGCAACAGGATCACCGTCGTCGCGACCTCGAAGTAGAGGATCGCCTTTCCGGCCAGCCGCCCGAGCGCCCGCGTCGATTCCATGGTCGCGATCGCCAGAATGATCAGCGGCAGCATCAGCGGAACGATCACGACCTCGATCAGATTCACGAAGACCGTACCGAGAACCTGCAAATTCAGGCCGAGCTGCCTGTTCGCCAACCCCACGCCCACACCGGCCGCGACGGCCACTCCGGCCTGTAGCGAAAGGGGCACTCTGGTCCACCAGCCCCGGCGCCGGCCGGGCTCCTCTGAACCGGGTTCTTGTGACTTCGTCGACATGGTGGTTCCCTTGGTCCGAAGTTGGTCAGACCAAGGTCTGACCGGTTGGACCAGTCTGCTTCGTCACCCCGGACGCGGTCAATGTCCACACAGCCAGGAATTTCTTCCCCGGCAACCGCGCCGATGGCTGCCGTGTGACCGCACGGTTTTCGGAACCGCTCGTCGTGCGCGACGATGGGAATCACGACGACCAGTCGCCCTTCACCGCCCGCCTCGCCGACCAAGGGGGTGATCATGGTGGGTCCCTCGCCGGGCCGAGTCCGCGGTCACCGGCGGTTCGCCCTCGCGGCGGTCGTTTGTCTGCTGTTTTCCGCATGTGGATCCGAGACCGGGAAGCCACCGGAGCCGGTCCCCCGCATCACGGATGGGCAACTGGCGCAACAGCTCAAGAGCGCCGTCAGCGACTCCGGAGCGTTCACCCACCTGCAGGCATTGCAGGAGATCGCCGATCGCAACGGCGGCAACCGGGCCAGCCCGGGACCTGGATACGACGCCAGCGTGGATTACGTCGTCAGCGTCCTGCACGGCGCCGGTTACGACGTCACCACTCCGACCTATGCGTTGTCTCCCGACGACAGCCACGGGCAACCACCACCACGCAACGTCATCGCACAGACCCGCACCGGCGACTCGGGGCGCGTGGTGCTGCTCGGTGCCCACCTGGATTCGGTCCCTCAAGGACCGGGCATCGTCGACAACGGTTCCGGCGTCGCGACGCTCCTGGAGATCGCCACCCACCTCAGCGCATCGGCCCCCGTGCGCGACGCGGTCAGGTTCGCGTTCTTCGGCTCGGAAGAAACCGGCTCACAGGGTTCCGGCGCTTACGTGCAAAGCCTTTCCGCCCAGGACCGCGCGAAACTCATGCTCTACCTGAACCTGGACATGGTGGCTTCGCCCAACGCCGGCTACTTCGCGCAGGGCGGCAGGGGGAACGACAAGTCCGAAGCGGGCCCGCCCGGATCGGCCACGGTGGCCGGCGTCCTCGCCGACCAACTCGCGAAAACCGGTATGGACGCGGAGAACGCCGAATTCACGGGGGACGACGAAGCACCCTTCATCGACGCGAACATTCCCTCCGGCGGTGCCGAGAACGGCGACCGCAAGGACAAGAACCCCGGGCAGGCCCACGCCTGGGGCGGCCAGGCCGGACAGCCCTTCGACCCCTGCTACCACAAAGCCTGCGACCAACTGGGCAACGTCAACCGGGACGTCCTGAATCGCTACCTCCACGCGGTCGCCGGTACCACCGCGTATTTCGCCACGTCCGGACAAGATCTTCCCGGCTGATCAGTCGCTACCGTTCAGGCTCGGCAGGTCAGCGGGCGGCCGCCGTTGTAGGTGACCATGTCGCGGAACGCGCCCGGGATGTCGATGCGCGCGCCCGGCGCCGCACCGTTCTCCTCGGCGTAGGCGCGGTGCAGGTTGCCGACGATGCGCTCACTGTCGAGCCATTCGGCGTACCGACCGAGGTCGCACTGACGGGCGGCATCGAGTGGCGACAGTCCGGCCGCGACGCCCTGCTTCGCGACCTCCTGGACGAAATGGAGATATCCCAGCGTGTCGTCGATGGCCTCGGGTCCGCACACCGGACCGTGGCCGGGAACGATCGTCGTGGCACCGAACGCGATGACCACGTCCTCGAGGACCGCGATCGAGCCGGCGACCGAACCGGAGAGAAGGAAGGGAGTGCCGCCCGAGAACAGCAGATCGCCCGCGAACAGGACGGAGCGCTCCGGCACCCAGATGACCGAGTCGTTCGTGGTGTGCGCCGGAGTGCCCACATGGCGGACCTCGCAGCGCAGGTCGTCGACCCACAGCGTCACGCCCTCGCGGTAGGTCAAAAACGGTGGTGCGCTCGGCAGCGAGCCCTCGTCGATCGGCTCGAAGATCCCGGTGAGCGGCGGCGCGGCGGCCATGGCCAGCATCTCCGACCGGGTCTCCTCGTGGGCGACGATCGTGACCCCGGGCAGCCAGCCGTTGCCCGCGGTGTGGTCGGGATGGCTGTGGGTGTTGATCAGGGTGTGCACCGGTCCCGGCGACACGGTACGCAGGGCGGCGTCGAACGCACGGGTGCGCCGCTCCGTCGAACAGGTGTCGACGGCCACCGTCCCCGACCGGCCGACGAGCATCCCGGTGTTGTTGATCATCCAGCCGCCGTCGGGCTGCACGTAGGCATAGAGACCGCCACCGAGGTCCTCGATCCGCGGATCGCCGAGGGCGTCGTCGCTCATGCGTCCACCCTCGCGTCCCGTATGCCCATCGGGAAGCTGATTTCGCGTATACCCGCCATCAGCCGGACCGATGGGCATACTAGCCTGAATTCGCTGATGTCCCACATCAACGAACGCGATGTGGAGGCCGCCGTGAAGCTGTCGAACCTGGACCTGAACCTCCTTGTGTCGCTGGACATGTTGCTGGAGGAGCGATCGGTGACGCGCGCCGCCGCGCGCCTTGGCCTGTCCCAGCCCGCCCTCTCCGGCGCGCTCGCCCGGTTGCGGCGCCACTTCGACGATCCGCTGCTCGTCCGTTCGGGCAACAAGTCCGAGTTGAGCCCACTCGCCCAGGCGCTGCGGCTCCGCACCTCGTACGCGTTGAACGAGGTCGAGCGCGTGTTCGCCAGCGAGGCCGTGTTCGATCCGGCGACTTCCCAGCGCACCTTCACCGTGCAGGCCTCGGATTACGCCATGGCCGTGCTCGGTCCGCGGGTCGCGCAGGTGCTCGCGGACCGGGCTCCGGACGTCATGCTGCGGTTCGAGGGTCATTCGAGCACCGCGACGGACAGCCCGACCGACTGGCTCCGCGGGGTGGACGGCATGATCCTTCCGCGAGGATTCGTCTTCGACCTTCCCTCGAGCGACCTGTTCACCGACGAATGGGTGTGCGTGGCCGATCAGGACAACGGCGCCGTCGGCGATGCCCTGACCATGACGGACGTCGCCGAGATGCCGTGGGTCCTCACCTACCACGGACCGACCCGCTTCCTCTCCGCCGTGCGGCAACTGGAGCAACTGGGAATCGAACCCAGGGTCCAGGCCGTCGTCGAGAGCTTCCTCGCCCTGCCGTTCTACATCGCCGGGACGAACCGGCTCGGACTCGTTCAGCGCCACCTGGCGGATGTGCTGGCTCCCGGCAACCGGCTCCGGGTGCTCGCCTGTCCCTGGGACGTGGTGCCCGTGGTGGAGACGCTCTGGTGGCACCCGCTGCACACTCGCGACCCGGGTCACGCCTGGCTGCGGTCGGTCCTCACCGAGACGAGCCGTCACCTCAGCCGGCGGCCCTGAGGTTCGCGGTGGAAACACCGCCCGGCGACCACGCCCACGGCCGAAGCGACATTCGTCTGCCTTATGGAGGGCATCAGCCATTTCGGCTTCCCTGATGCTGTCGGCCGCGCAGATAGTAGTGGCCGTCACAGCAAACGGAAGGACCACTCGTGGTTACCCCTTTCGCTCTCGCCACGGTCACCGACGGCACCGCGGAGCGTCCCGCGCTGGTCGTCGATCTCGACGGAGCTCCCACCTGGCGGGACCTCTCCGATCTCGCGCCGACCGTGCACGCGTTGCTGCAGGACTGGGACGCGGCGCTACGAACCCTGTACGCGCTGACCGACGAGGCCACTCGCCCGCTGGAGCAGGACCAAATCCGGTGTCCGTTCGTGCCGGGTCAGATCCTTCAGGCCGGTGCGAACTACCGCACGCACGTCATCGAGCTCGCGGTCAAGCACGCCCCCGGCGACCGCCCCGAGTCCGAGGTACGGGCCGAGGCCACGGCGGCGATGGAGCGCCGCACGACCGAAAGCGAGCCGTACCTGTTCATCGGACTGCCCTCCGCCGTCACCGGCCCCTATGACGACGTCGTGCTTCCCGCCTACTCGCGGCAGCACGACTGGGAACTCGAACTGGCCGCGGTGATCGGCCGGGAGGCATTCCGCGTGGACCGCGCGCATGCCCTCGACCACGTCGCCTGCTACACGATCGCCAACGACCTGACCATGCGTGACCTGGTGTTCCGCCGTGACATGCCGGCGATCGGCACCGACTGGTACCGCGCGAAGAACGCCCCTGGCTTCACCCCGCTGGGCCCCTACCTGGTGCCCGTGGAATTCGTGCCCGAGCATCCGCGGATCCGGCTCGAACTCAACGGAGCGGTGATGCAGGACGAGTCCACCAAGGACATGATCTGCGACGTCGCCTCGATCGTCGCCGCCGCGTCGCGGACGACCCCGCTGCGCCCAGGCGATCTGCTGCTCACCGGCAGCCCGGCGGGCAACGGCATCGCCCACGGCCGCCTTCTTCGCCCGGGCGACATCATGACCGGCACCATCACCGGGCTCGGCGGTCAGCGCACACGGGTGGTCGCGCCGTGACCGCGGTCGGATCCGCCGGGATCATCGGAGCCGGGATCGCCGGCCTTGGCGTCGCCATCCTCCTCGCCGAAGCCGGCGTGCCGGTGGACGTCATCGAGACCACGGCGGCGGTCGGCGCTCTGGGATCGGGCGTCACGTTGCAGGGCAACGCGCTGCGCGTCCTACGCCGCCTCGGGGTGTGGGAAGGGATCGCGCAGGCGGGGTACGCCTTCGACTCGGTCGGCCTGCGCACGCCGGACGGCGCGCTTCTCACCGAGATGCCCGACGCCCGGCTCGGCGGTCCGGACCTTCCCGCCACCGTCGGGATCTACCGCCCCGATCTGGCGCGTCTGCTCCTCGACCGCGCCGTCGAACTGGGTGCGAAGGTGCGGACCGATGTCCGGCCCGTCTCCCTCGAGCAGGACGACCGCGGAGTCGATCTCGGTTGCTCCGACGGCACGCGCGCTCGCTACGACCTCGTCGTGGGCGCCGACGGCGTGCGGTCGTGGACCCGTGACGCGCTCGGCGTCCCGTTGAGGACCGACCCGGTGGGCATGGGGATCTGGCGCGCGTTCGCGAAGCGGCCGGCGTCGGTGACCCGCACCGACCTCTGCTACGGCGGCGCGGCCTACATCGCCGGGTACTGCCCGACCGGCGAGGACACGCTCTACGCCTACCTCGTCGAAGACGCGCGGAACCGCAGCACGCTCTCCCCCGACGAGCGGCTGGCCACCATGCGCGGCCTCGCCGAGCACTACCACGGCGCGTGGGACGAAATCCGCGAGAACCTGACCGACCCGTCCCGGGTGCACTACACGTGGTTCGAGTGGCATCTCGTGGACGGGCCGTGGCATCGCGGCCGCACGGTGCTGATCGGCGACGCCGCCCACTGCTGCCCGCCGACGATGGCCCAGGGCGCCGCTCAGGCACTGGAGGACGCGCTGGTGCTGGCCGACCTGCTCACCACCCGCGACACCTTGGACGAGGACCTGTGGTCGGCGTTCACCGCGCGCCGGTTCGACCGCGCACGCACGGTCGTCGAGGGTTCCGTGCAGATGTGCCGATGGCTGCGGGCCGGTGAGCAGGGCGACCTGCCCGGACTGTTGGGCCGCGTCCACTCCCTGCTCGTGGAGGAGCCGTGAACACTCCAGTGGGAAACCCTGTGATCGACGTCCACGCCCACTGCCTCATCGCCGAGGTGGAGGCGCTGGTCGCCAACGAGCCGGGGCTCGCCGAACTCCGCGCGCTGGAGGTTCGGCGCCACGGCGCGGAATCCATGGCGGTTTCCGGACAGATGGTCCAGGCGGCTCTGCCCGCGTTGACGACCGTTGAGCGGCGCCTGTCCGACATGGACGCGGCGGGTGTGGACGTGCAGGTCGTCTCGCCGTCCCCGTCGCACTACCACTACTGGGCCCGCCCCGATCTCGCGATCGCGGTGTGCCGGGCGGCGAACCGCGGTGTGGCGGCCGTGGTCGCCCAGGCTCCTGGCCGCCTCACCGGGTTCGGGCTGGTCCCCTTGCAGCATCCCGATTTGTGCGTCGCCGCGCTCGACGACGCCCTCGGTCGCGGTCTCAAGGGCGTCGAGATTTCCTCCTTCGCCCCTGGCGTCGAACTGTCGGACGCGCGGCTCGACCCGTTCTGGGCGCGTGCCGCCGAGACGGCCGCCGTGGTGTTCCTGCACCCCTTCGGCTGCTCGCTCGACGAGCGGCTGGACCGGTTCTACCTGGCCAACACGGTCGGACAACCGGTCGAGAACGCCGTCGCCCTCTCGCACCTGATCTTCGCCGGGGTTCTGGACCGCCACCCGGACCTGCGGGTGGTCGCGGCGCACGGCGGCGGTTACCTGCCCACCTACCTCGGCCGCTCCGACCACGCCTGGCAGGTGCGCGGCGAGGCCCGGCACTGCGCCGAAACACCCTCGGCGTATCTGCGCCGGATCTGGTTCGACTCGCTCGTCCACACCCCACAGGCGCTGCGCGCGCTGGTCGCCGCCGTCGGCGCCGACCGGATCCTGCTCGGCTCCGACCATCCTTTCGACATGGGCGTGCCCGATCCGGTGGCCCGCCTCGACGCCGCCGGACTGGAAGCGGCGGACCGCGCCGCGATCGCCGGTGGCACCGCACAGAAGCTGGGGCTTGTCCCCGGGAAGGAATCCTGATGCCGGACACGGCGGCTCCACGCCTGATCACGCACGTGCGGCACGTCGACCTCGCCGTCCCCGACCTGACCGCCCAGCAGGCGTTCTACACCGGCCACTGGGGTCTCACGGAAGTCGCCACGGACTCCGGGTTGTCCTTCCTCGCCGCGGAGGGTTCGCCCGAGCAGTACGTCGTGCGCCTCCGTCAGGCCGCCGGCAAGCGCATCGACCTCGTCGCGTTCGGTGCCGCGACCCCGGCCGACGTCGACACTCTCGCCGGCAGACTGGCGCGGGACGGAGTGACGCTCGTGTCGGAGCCGGGAACGATGGCGACGCCCGGTGGCGGCTACGGGTTCCGGTTCTTCGACAACGAGGGCCGCACCATCGAGATCTCCGCCGATGTCGCCAAGCGGGTCCACCGCAAGATCGAGCAAGGCGAGTCGATTCCGGTGCGCCTGTCGCACGTGGTGGTCAACTCCGCCGATCCCGAGGGCACCGTCGCGTTCTACGAGCGCCACCTCGGGTTCGCGCTGTCGGACATCCTCACCCACCCGCACATGGGTCACATGATGTGGTTCCTGCGCTGCAACCCGTGGCACCACAGCTTCGCGATCGCCCGCTGCCCGCATCCGTCGCTGCACCACGCGAGCTTCGAGTTGCGCGGGATCGACGAGTACATGCGCGGTACCGGGCGTCTCCTGCGAGCCGGTGTCGAGAAGATCTGGGGGCCGGGCCGGCACAAGGCCGGGAACAACACCTTCTCCTACTTCCTCGACCCGCAGGGCAACACGGTCGAGTACACGACCGAACTGGAGCGCCTGGACGAGGACGCCTGGCACCCCGGCCTGCACGACTTCACCGATCCCGAGGTGTCCGACCAGTGGGGCACCGCCAACCGGATGGACGAGTTCGTCGCGAGGAAGTCGTTCAACGACCCGGACCAGGGCCTGTTCCTGGCCCCGCCCGTCTGAGGAGGCTGTCCATGCGCTTCGCCACAGTCTCCGACACCGGAGGCCAGGTGCGGTGCGGGGTGGTGCGGGACGACACGCTCTTCCGCCTCCCCGCCGGAAACACGGTACTCGACCTGCTCCGCACCGGGGGGCTCGTCGAGGCCGGAGCTCGCGCCGTGACCGAAGGCGACGCCGTCCCGCTGGCCGGACTACGGCTGTTGCCACCGCTCGAGGCGCCCACCGTGCGCGACTTCGTCGCGTTCGAGGAGCACGTCGAAGGGATGGCCGCCGGGGCGGGTGTGGTGCCGGAGTGGTACGAGGCACCGACGTTCTACTTCACCAACCCGTATGCGCTCGTGGGCGCGCACGACGACGTGGCGGTGCCGCCCGGCTGCACCAGGCTGGACTTCGAGTGCGAGGTCGCGGCCGTCATCGGCCGGGGTGGCGCCGACATCGCCCCCGAAGACGCGTCCGCCCACATCGCCGGCTACACGGTCTTCAACGACTGGTCGGCGCGAGACCTCCAAATCCGCGAAATGGCCGTCCGCCTCGGCCCCTGCAAGGGCAAGGACTTCGCCACCACGCTCGGCCCCGTCCTGGTCACGGCCGACGAACTCGAGCCCTACCGCGACGCCGACGGCTTCCTCGTGCTCGAGATGACGGTCGCGGTCAATGGCATCGAGATCGGCCGTGACCTGCTCTCCAACATGAGCTGGCCGTTCGAGGACCTCGTCGCCTACGCCAGCCGCGGAACAGAGGTCCGTCCCGGTGACGTCCTCGGCTCCGGCACCTGCGGCAACGGCGGTTGCCTCGCCGAAGGGTGGGGCCGCGGCCGCACCGATCTGCCCCCGCTGCGGCCCGGAGACGTGGTCACGATGACCGTCGAAGGACTCGGCACCCTCCGCAACACCGTCGTCGCCGGACGCGAACCGCACCCGATCCCCAAGGCCCGGATCCGCCCTCGCACCCGTCCCTGAATCCGTCCTGTTCCGCCCCCACAACGTCGTGAGGTCGCCATGAACACCAACGCATCCCGCACCGCCGGGCTGCCCCAGCTCATCCTGCTGCTGGCCGCCAGTTCCCTGCCCGTGCTGGGAGCGGTCCTGATCGCTCCCGTGCTCCCGCTCATCGCCGCGCACTTCGCCTCCGTGCCGGGGGTCGGGGTCCTGGTGCCGATCGTGCTCACCGTCCCCGCGCTCGTCATCGGGCTGACCGCGCCGTTCGCCGGGCAGATCGTGGACCGGCTCGGCAGGCTGCGGGTACTACGGGCCGGCATGGCCGGCTACGCGATCGCCGGCACCGCGCCGCTCTGGCTCGACAGCATCGGCTCGATCATCGCCAGCCGTGTGTTCGTCGGCGTGTTCGAGGCCGGCATCACGACGGCGGCGACCACCCTGGTCGGCGACTACTGGAAGGAAAAGCGCGACCGCTACATCGGTCTCCAGGCGACGACGGCGTCGCTGGGCGGGGTCGTCTTCATCGCGCTCGGCGGCGCGCTCGGGGCCGGAGGCTGGCGCACGCCGTTCTGGGTGTACGCGATCGCGCTGGTTCTCGTCGTCCCGATGACGTGGCTTCTGCCCTCGCCCGAACGCTCACCGGAGGCGGCGGATCCGCGCTCGGTCGGCGTCCCCTGGCGCGCGATCGCCGCGCCGTGCGTAGTCACGCTGTTCGGCGGCGTCGTCTTCTACATCCTCATCGTCCAACTGCCCACCGTGCTGACCTCGATCGGGATCACGTCCACCGCGACCACCGGTCTGCTGACCGGTGTGCTCGCCGTCGCGATCGCCGTCGGCGCGGCGCTCTACGGGCGCTTCGCGAAGCTGGGCAGGCGAGTGCTCCTGCCCGTCGAGTTCGCGACATCGGGACTCGGACTCGTCATCGTCTTCGCCTCGTCAAGCGTCACGGTCGTGATGGTCGGCGCCGTCGTAACCGGGTTCGCGAGCGGTCTGCTCTTCCCCACACTCATCTCCTGGGTGCTCGACAACGTCGAGTTCCCCCAGCGCGGGCGCGGCACCGGCCTCTGGACCGGCACGGCGTACGTGGGCCAGTTCCTCTCCCCCATCGTCGTGGCGGGGCTCGGCGTCTTCACCGGCGGTCTCCAGGGCGGAATCGGCGCACTCGGCGCGCTCTCCGTCGTCCTCGGAGCCGCGCTGTTCGTGGCCTTCCGCAAGCAGAACCCGACGGCCGCTTCCGCCGTCCGGCCCGCGCCGGCCGGTGACGGGATCCGTCCCGAGGCCCCCTGACCGACCAGTCCACTGTGGACAGTCCGGCCCGGGCCCGGTGGCCGGTGGTCACCGGGCCCGGCCTTCTACTGCTGCGAAGACGGCCCGCCGGACGGTCCCTGCGGGGGCTGCTGCGGCGGCTGGTTCCGGTTCGGTGAGCCGGGCGGAGCGCTCGGCGGAGATCCGTAGTGCAGACCGGGCTGCCGGTGCGGCAGGTCGGCCTGGGCAGGACCCGTCGGAGGTGGCTGCGGGACGAACGGCTGCGGGGGCCGCGACTGCGGTGCCGGCTGAGGCGGCGGCGCCTGGCGTTCGGTGACCGGTTCGGGGTCGTCTTCCTGCTCGCGCGTCTCCTGCCGGGGCTGGCCGCCGGAGGCCGCCTGCGACGGCCGGGCGGGCGGTGGCAACGGCGAGGCCCCGCCGACGATCGGGCTGGGCACCTCCTTGCGCGCGACGGCCTCGGCCGCCCGGACCGCCTCCTCGATGCGCGGATCGGTGGAGGTGTCGAACCAGCCGGACACCTCGTCGTCGTCGATGGCCGGCGGCGCGACGGCCTCCTCCTTCGGCGGCTCGTAGCGGAACACACCGTCGTCGTCGGCCTTGGCGAAGGCCCGGGCGAACTGCTCCAGCGAACGGCCGTAGTCGCTGGGTACCAGCCAGACCTTGTTCGCGTCGCCCTGCGCCATCTGCGGCAGGGTTTGCAGGTACTGGTAGGCCAGCACCTCGGGGGTCGGCTTGCCCGCCTTGACCGCCGCGAAGACCTTCTCGATGGCCTTCGCCTGGCCCTGCGCCTGCAGGTAGCGCGCGGCGCGTTCACCCTGCGCCCGCAGGATGCGGGACTGGCGGTCGGCCTCGGCCTGCATGATGGTCGCCTGCTTCTGGCCCTCCGCGGCGAGAATCTGCGACTGCTTCTGCCCCTCCGCGGTCTTGATCGCGGCCTCTCGCTGCCCTTCGGCGTTGAGGATCATCGCGCGCTTCTCCCGGTCGGCGCGCATCTGCTTCTCCATCGAGTCCTGGATGGACGGCGGCGGCTCGATCGCCTTGAGCTCGACTCGCGCGACCCTGATCCCCCACCGCCCGGTGGCTTCGTCGAGCACACCGCGCAGCTGGCTGTTGATCTGGTCGCGCGAGGTGAGCGCCTGCTCCAGGGTCATGCCACCGACGACGTTCCGCAGGGTCGTGGTGGTCAGCTGCTCCACACCGACGATGTAGTTCGAGATCTCGTACACCGCGGCGCGCGAGTCGGTGACCTGGAAGTAGACCACCGTGTCGATGGAGACGGTCAGGTTGTCTTCGGTGATGACCGGCTGCGGCGGGAAGGTGACGACCTGCTCGCGCAGGTCGATGCGGGCGCGCACCTTGTCGAGGAAGGGCACCAGGAAGTTCAGGCCGGGCGAGGCCACGGCGCGGAACCGGCCCAGCCGTTCGATCACCGCCGACTGGGCCTGGGGGACCACCATGATGGCCTTGGCGATGGTGATGATCACGAACAGGGCGATTACCGCGACAACTATGACGGCTGCGGTCGTCAAGATCTCTCCCCTATATTCAGGTTGTTTCCTAGGGCTCGGGCGAGACCACCGCCGTCGCGCCTGATATCTCTACCACGGTCACCTTGGTGCCGGGCTCGATCCGCACACCTTCCACGAAACTGCGGGCGGACCAGACATCGCCGCCGATCTTGATCCGGCCGCCGTGGCCGTCCACCGTGGACAGCACGATGGCGTGTGCCCCGATGAGCGCCTCGACGCCGGTCTTGACGTGCGGCCCGTGCAGGAACCTGCGCTTGAGCGCCGGCCGGGCGAGCCAGATCAGTCCCGCCGAGGACACCGCGAAGACCAGGACGTCGATCAGCGGGTTGCCGGTGAACGACGCCGACGCCGCTCCGGCGAGCGCACCCAAGCCCAGCATCAGGAGGACGAAGTCGCCGGACAGGACTTCGGCGGCCATCAGCACGAGGGCCACGATCAGCCAGACGAGCGCCGGTGTCATGAGTCCATCGTGGCAGATGGTGACCACACGCGGCGAGTGAACCACGAGATGTGATCATCACTTGCGTCACTGTTCGGTGACGAAATCGATCAGGCGTTCGACCGCGCCGATGAGTGGCGTCTCCAGGTCGTGGAAATCACCGACCGCGCCGAGCACACGCTGCCAGCCCTCGTAGGGCTCGCCCCACCCGAGCGCGGCGCAGATCCCCTCCTTCCACGGACGCCCGCGCGGTACCTCCGGCCACGCGGCGATGCCCAGCGCCGAGGGTTTGACGGCCTGCCAGATGTCCACGTAGGGATGCCCGGTGACCAGCACGTTCTCGTCCCGGATGCGCTCGACCAGCCGCGACTCCTTGCTGCCGGCGACCAGGTGGTCGACCAGGACACCGAGCCGCCTGCCGGGCCCGGTGCCGAACTCCTCGATCCGCTCGGCCAGCACGTCCACCCCGTCCAGCGGCTCCACCACCACGCCCTCGACCCGGAGGTCGTGACCCCACACGCGTTCGACGAGCTCGGCGTCGTGTTTGCCTTCCACCCAAATGCGTGAATCCCGGGCGGTCCGGGCCTGGTGACCCTGGACCAGCACCGAACCCGATTTCGAGATGACACGATCGGGTGGTGGCGCGGCGGCGGGCGCCACGAGCGTCACCGCCTTGCCCTCCAGCAGGAAGCCCGCCGGGGCGAGCGGGAAGACGCGATGCCTGCCGCGACGGTCCTCCAGGACGACGTTCCCGTACTCGAGCCGGACCACCGCGCCGCAGAACCCGCTGCCCGGTTCCTCCACGACCAGCCCGGCCTCGGCCGGCACTTCGGGGATCTTGCGCCGACGGGGGCCGGCGAGCACGTCGTCGTACGAATGAGAGCGCACGAACCGGCACGGTAGTGCCGGGACCGCCGTCCCGTCGGGCGCCACGCCGGAACCGCCTCCTCCGCGAGTTCACGCGAGGGCCCGCGCCCTGCACACCCCCGGCTCAGTGCCTGTCTTGAAACCCGCCCACCCGTCACCCACCACCGCCCTCATCAGAACAACGGCCACGGGATCGCGCGCCAGTCGTCGCCGGGCGCGGGGAACACACCGCTGGACACCAGCTTTTCGGTGCGTTCGAGGATGGCGCCGATCTCCACGCCGGTCAGGTGCGCGGACAGTTCCTCGCCGAGCCCGCCGTAGATCTTCTCCGGCAGCGCGCCCAGCTTGTCCATGGCCTCCTCGGGCAGCGGCTCGCCGATCCAGCCCCACAGCACCGTCCGCAGCTTCGGTTCGGCGTGCAGGCAGATGCCGTGGTCCACGCCGTAGACCTCACCGTCGACCCCGGCGAGCACGTGCCCGCCCTTGCGGTCGGTGTTGTTCGCGATGATGTCCAGGATCGCCAGGTCGCGCACGCCGGGGCGGTCGGCGTGGGTGAGGACCGCGGGTTCGCCCAGCCGGTCGTGCGCGTGGAGCACCACACGCCAGCCCTCGGGCACCTGCTCGGGCGAGACGACGTCGATCAGCTCTTCGTCGGTGGTGTCCACCCACAACTGCACCATGCCGACGCCGAGCGGCCCGTCGCGCAGGACCGTGGGCGGCACCGCGCCCAGCCCGGACTCCCGGGACAACAGCGCGGTGGCGACCTCACGCCCGGCCAGGGTGCCGTCGGGAAAGTCCCACAGCGGCCGCTCCCCGGACACCGGCTTGTACACCGCGTGCCCGCTCATCCCGTCCAGCTCGATGGTGCAGTACAGGGTGACGTTCGAGGCGTCCACCATGCGGCCTTCGACTTCGAGCCTGCCGTGCGTGATGAGTTGTACCGCTTCGGGAGTCACCGTCACCTAACCCTCGGTGAAGTCGGGCTCGCGGCGGTAGCCGTTCTGCCGCGGGCAGATGTGGCCGGCCGGGTCGAGAGGCTCCCCGCACAGCGGGCACGGCTTGCGGCCCGCGTTGACCACCCTGTCGGCGCGCTCGGCGAAGGCACGGGCGGCGGCGGGCGTGAGGAACACCCGCACCGCGTCGGGGCCTTCTTCGGTGTCGTCGAGCACCACCGTTTCGTCGACCTCGCCCTCGGTCATGGCCAGCAGTTCGATCACCACCGCTTTGCTCTCGGCGTCCCAGCCCAGCCCCATGGTGCCGACCCGGAACTCCTCCTCGACGGGGACCCGCAGCGGGTCGACGTCGACCAGGTCGTCGGGGGCCACTTCGGGCACGTCGGCGCCGAACCGGTTGGCCACCTCCTCCAGCAGCGAGGCCAGGCGTTCGGCGAGGACCGCCACCTGCTGCTTCTCGATCGTCACGCTGATGGTGCGGACGTCCTCGGACGCCTGCAGATAAAAAGTGCGGTCGCCAGGCTCCCCGACGGTCCCTGCGATGAACCGGTCAGGCTGGCGGAAGACGTGGATTACACGAGACATGGCACCCCCGACCCTAAGCCACCGTTCCATGATCGGCATCCGCCGCCCTGGCTAAGAGTTTAGTTAGGGTGAGGAGGTGGTCGAAACCTCACCATACGGAACGTGGAAATCGGCGATCGGCGCCGCTGATGCCGCGGCGGCCGGAGGCGGCCCGCAGTGGGCGGACGTGGTGGATGGCCAGGCCTGGTGGGCCGACGCGCGCCCGGCCGAGGGCGGCCGGATCACCGTGGTACGCGGCGGAAACGACGGAACCGCCGAGGAGATGCTGCCCGCGCCGTGGAACGCGCGCAGCAGGCTCCACGAGTACGGCGGGCGTCCGTGGCTTGTGCACGAAGGGTCACTGTTCTTCACGCACTGGGACGACCAGCGTGTCTACCGCCGCGAACCGGACTTGGGGGAAATCACACCGATCACGCCGGAACCGCCGGTCCGGCAAGGTGTCCGGTATGCCGGCCTGCGGCCGGGCCGCGGCCCGGAGATCTGGGCCGTGCGGGAAACCCGCACGGGTTCGCGCCGCACCGACATCCGCCGTGACCTCGTGGCGCTCGAACCGGGCAGGGAGCCACGAACGCTCGCGGCGAGTCATCACTTCCTCACCGCGCCGCAGCTTTCCCCGGACGGCAGGCACGCGGCATGGCTCGGCTGGGAGCACCCCGCGATGCCTTGGGACGAAACGGAACTCTGCGTGGCCAAGGTTTCACCCAGCGGCGCCTTCGGACCGCACCGCGTACTGGCCGGTGGTCACGGTGTCTCCGTTTGCCAGCTGGAATGGGAGTCCGAGGACTCGTTGCTGGCGCTGCTCGATCCCAGCGGCTGGTGGAACCTGCACCGGATCACGCTCGACGGCCACGCCCGGAATCTCGCTCCGGTCGAAGCCGAACTCGGCGGCCCACTGTGGAAAATCGGCTTCCGCTGGTTCGCGCCGCTCGGCGACGGCCGGTATGCGGTGCTGAAATCGGGGCGGCTGGCCGTGCTCGACGAGGCGAGCGGCACCGTCACCGAGGTGCCGTGTGAGCTGACCGAATGGGAGCCATCGCTGGCGATCTCTCGCGGCGAGGCCGTGGGGATCGCGATGGGACCGGACCGGGACCACGCGGTGGTCCGGGTCCGCCTCGATGACGGCACGGTGACAGACCACACGGATCCGGCGCCGCCCGTGCACCGTGCATATCTTTCGAAGCCTCAGGAAAGAATTTTCACCGCACCCGACGGTGAAAAGATCTTCGCCTATCTTTATCCTCCGGCGAATTCTCGTTACCGCGCCCCGGACGGCGAACTTCCGCCTTACCTGGTGAACGTGCACGGCGGCCCGACCGGTCGTGCGTTTCCCGTGCTGGATCTGGACTTCTCGTTCTTCACCAGCCGGGGAATCGGTGTCGTGGCGGTGAACTACGGCGGCTCCACCGGTTACGGCAGGCGTTACCGGGAACGGCTGCGTGGGCAATGGGGCGTGGTGGACGTCCGGGACTGCGTCACGGTCGCGCGGGCCCTGGCGGCGGAGGGCATCGCCGATCCCGCCCGGACAGCGATCCGGGGCGGCAGCGCGGGCGGCTTCACCGGCGCGCTCGCCATGACCACGGAACGGGCCTTCGCCGCGGGCACGATCAAGTATCCGATCGTCGACCTCACGAACTGGACCCGAGACGGCGACGAGACCCACGACTTCGAATCCCGCTACATCGAAGGACTGGTCGGCCCGTTGCCGGAAACCACCTCGCGCTACTACGAACGGTCACCGCTCACCCACGCGGCACGGCTGGCGGGCCCGGTGCTGTTCCTCCAGGGCCTCGACGACGAGATCTGCCCGCCGGAACAGGCCGGACGCTTCGTCGACGCGGTGCGGGGCAAGGGAATTCCGCACGCCTACCTGACCTTCGAGGGCGAGCAGCACGGGTTCCGCAAGGCGGAGACGATGATCGCCGCGCTGGAGGCTGAATTGTCCTTCTACGGTCAGGTCTTCGGCTTCACCCCGCCCGGGGTGCCGGTGCTGGATCTGCGCCGATGATCGTTGAGAGGGGCCTTCGGCGTGGTGACGTCGTCGCGCTGGTCTCCCCTGCGGGCCCCGCTTCGCCGGAGGCGCTCGACCGCGCCGCGGCGGAGCTCGCGGACTGGGGCCTGGTGGTCGACCGGCTCGACAGTGTGCGGCCGGTCCGGAAGTACCTGGCCGACACCGATGCCCGGCGCGCGGGGCTGTTCCAGGCGGCGTGGACGGATCCGGTGGTGACGGCGGTCATCGCGGCGCGCGGCGGGTACGGCACGCATCGCATCCTCGATCTGCTCGACTGGGAGGCGCTGCGCGCGGCCGGTCCGAAGATCTTCGCGGGGTCGAGTGACCTGACCGCGCTGCATCAGGCGATCGAGGCGCATCTCGGGCTCCCCACGCTGTTTTCGCCCATGCCCGCCGCCACCTTCTGGGACGAAGAGGCCAAGCGCCACCTGCACCGCGCGCTGTGGGCTCCCGGCGAAGAGATCGTGTTCTCGGGCCTGGAAACGGTTGTTCCGGGCACAGCGCGGGGCGTGCTCACCGGCGGTACCCTCAGCGTTCTCGCCGCGGGCGCGGGTGCCCCCGAGTACCGGCCACCGGAGGGCGCCATCGCGGTGTTCGAAGACATCGCCGAAGCGCCGTACCGGATCGACCGCCTGCTGACGCAGTTGTCGCGGTCGGGCTGGTTCGGCAAGGTGAGCGGGATCGCGCTCGGGTCGTGGTTCCGCTGCGGTGACCCGGGCGAGGTCCGCGCCGTCCTGCTGGACCGGCTCGGCACGCTCGGGGTCCCGGTCGTGGGTGACCTGCGGTTCGGGCACTGTCCCGGCGCGGTGACCCTGCCGTTCGGGACCCGGGCCGTGCTGGACGCCGAAGCGGGCACGCTGACGGTGCGGGGATGGGCCACGGGGGCATCCTGAAGACATGCGTCTTTCCCCAGACGATTCCCGGGAACGGTTCGCGGCGGCACGGGTCGCGCACCTGGCCACGGCGGACGCGCTGGGCGTGCCGCATCTGGTGCCGGTGACCTTCGCCGTGCACGGTGACGAGATCGTGTTCGCGGTGGACCACAAACCCAAGCGGAGCAACGACCTGCGGCGGTTGCGCAACATCGCGGCGAATCCGTCCGTGGCGTTTCTGGCCGACCACTACGACGAGGACTGGGCCCGGCTGTGGTGGGTGCGTGCGGACTGCTTCGCCACCATCATCACCACTGCCACCGAGCCGGAAAGCCGGGTGGAGCCGCTGCGGTGGTTGTGCGCCAAGTACCGCCAGTACGCGGACCACCCGCCGAAAGGGCCGGTGGTCCGCGCGGCGGTCACTGCGTGGCGGGGGTGGGCTGCGAGCTGAGGAAGTCCGGCACCTTCTGCTTGCGCCACGCCTCGATCAGGCCGAGCGGGTCGGGGCGCAACAGGGACGCGGCCGCGTAGACGCCCAGCGCCAGCGTGAGCACGACGTAGGGCCAGGCGTAGAGCGCCTGCTCGCCCGTGGGGTAGTACGCCATGACGAGGAACACCGCGACCCCGACCACGATGGCGAGATGCCTGCGCCGCCACGGGAACGCCGCGGCGAGGACGAAGCCCCAGGTCAGATACCACGGCAGGGTCGGCGGAGCGAGGATCGCGGTGGCCAGCAGCGTCACCGTCATGCGGAAGATCGCCTCGTTGCCGCCGTAGCGGGACCGCCACCACTGCCGCGCGAAGACCACGGCCAAGGTGATCATCGACACCAGCCGCGCGACCGTGATGAACGGCGACTCCGGCACCTTGATCACCAGGTGCACCAGCGTGTAGACGACCTGCCCGATGCCGGTCGACGGGTTCAGCCAGTTGGTGACCAGAGTCGGCGCCTGCAGGCCGGTGACCCAGCCGAGGTTGAACGAGCCCAGCGAAACCCAGGTGCCGAGCACGAACACCGGCAGGAACAGGCCGACCGACGCCGCGCCCGCCTTGAGGAAGTTGCGCCTCCGGTTCTCGCCTGGCAGGTGGTTGGTCCAGACCCAGACCAGGAACGGCAGCGCCACCGCGGCCGTCGGCTTGATCAGCATCGCGGTCGTCACCAGCACGATCGACACCGCGTGCTTGCGCTCCAGCGCGGCCACCACGCCGACGGCGAGGAAGCCGAGCATCATCGCGTCGTTGTGCGGGCCGCCGAACAGGTGGATCACGGTCATCGGGCTGGCCACGGCCAGCCACAGGGTGATCGGCAGCTTGCCGCCGAGATGCCGCACCAGGCGGGGCAGCGCCCAGACCATGGCGCCGAGGCCGGCCAGCAGGACCAGCCGGGTCACGATCACCCCGGCGATGACGTTGTCACCGGTCAGCGCGACGATGCCCTTGGCGATGAGCAGGAAAAGCGGTCCGTAGGGTGCGGGGGTCGTCTGCCACACCGGGTGCACGTTCTGCACGATGTTCGGCAGGATCTCCAGTTCGGCCGGGCCGTGCGCGTACGGGTTGAGCCCGTGCAGCAGTTGCGCGCCCTGTCCGAGGTAGGAGAACACGTCCCGGGTGAACAGCGGCGGCGAGACCAGCAGCGGCGCCATCCAGCAACCCGCCGCGATCAGGATCGCCCTGCTGCCGACGCGCCCGGCCAGCATGTAGCGGCCGAGCCGGACCCAGGCCCACACCACCAGCCCGAATCCGGAGTACAGCACCGCGTTGGCCAGCATCCGGCCGTGTCCGTACCGGATCCACGACAACGGCCCCGTGCCGAGGACCGGGTCACGGATCAGGATGCCGCCGGCGCCGAACGCGCCGAGCAGCACCAGCACGCTCCCGATGGTGCCCATCAGGGTGGTGCGAACGGGAAACGGAGGCGTCTCGTCACGCGCCTCCGCCGGGCGCGCCTCGTCGGGCGCCCCGGCCGCCGGAGTCCCCGGCGCGGGATCTGTAGTGGTCGCCATTTCGTTGAAGAAGATTACACAGGGCGGCGGCCGGGGCGCTCGGCGCCTTGACATCGCGGGCGGCGTAAAGGTATTTGCGCGCGGGCAGAAAGGAGGCTCACCTCGCCGCCTCGAGGTTGGGCACGGCCGCCAGCAGGGATTTCGTGTAATCGTGCCCCGGCCGCAGCAGGACCTCCTCCACGGTGCCGGTTTCGACCAGTTCGCCCCGGTACATCACGGCGACCCGGTCGGCGATGGTCCAGGCGAGGCCGAGGTCGTGCGTGATCACCAGCGCGGACAGCCCGGCGGACCGGCGAAGCCGCAACAACAGGCCGAGGATCTCGCCGCGCACCGAGGCGTCCAGCGACGCGACGGGCTCGTCGGCCACCAGCACGGACGGCCGCAGCGCGAGCGCCCCGGCGATCACCACCCGCTGCCGCTGGCCGCCGGAGAGCTCGTGGGGCAGGCGGGCGAAGAAATATTCGGCGGGACGCAGTTCCGCGACTTCGAGCGCGGCGGTGACGATCTCACGTTCGTCACCGGGAAGCCGGTGGATCCTGGGCCCTTCCGCCACGGCCTCGTAGACGGTGTGGCGGGGGTTCAGCGCGGCCGCCGGGTCCTGCAGGACGAGCTGGACCTGCCGCCGGTAGGCCTTGAGCCCGCCGCCCGAGGCCGGCACCGGCGCTCCCTGGTAGGTCACCGTGCCGGAAGTGGGCGCCTGCAACCCGAGCAGCGTCCTGGCCAGCGTGGTCTTCCCGGAACCGGATTGGCCGACCAGCGCGACGATCTCGTTGCGCCGGACCTCCAGGTCCACGCCCGCCACGGCGTCGACACGGCTCCCGGCACGGTCGCGAAAGGTCACCCGCACGTCGTGGGCCGCCAGCAGGACCTCTGGTTCCTCCGCCGGCTCCTTCGCGGGTTCCGGCGGCGCGATGGGGGTGCTGGTGGCGGGCGCGTACCGGGAGGCCCGGTCGCCGATCGTGGGAAAGGCGGCGGCCAGCGCCCGGGTGTGCTCGTGCCGCGGAGCGGACATGATCCCGGCGCCCGGGCCTTCCTCGACGACCTCGCCCCGGTACATCACCGCGATGCGGGCGCACGTGGCGGCCAGCACGGACAGGTCGTGGCTGATCATGACCAGCCCGAGGCCGCGCTCGGCCACCAGCCGGGTGACCAGGTCGAGCACCTGGGCCTGCACGACCACGTCCAACGCCGTGGTCGGCTCGTCGGCGATGATCAGCCGGGGGCGGCAGGCCAGCGCCATCGCGATCATGACGCGCTGTTTCTGCCCGCCGGAGAGCTCATGGGGGTAGGCGGTGGCCCTGGCCGGCGACAGGTCCACCTGCTCCAGCAACTCGGCCACCCGCGCGTCGGCCTCGGATCCGGAGGGCGGCTTCGCGGCATGCAGCCGGATCGGCTCGGCGATCTGGTCACCGATCCGGCGCACCGGGTTGAGCGAGTGCATCGCACCCTGGAACACGACGGACGCCTCCGCCCAGCGGACCGCGCGCAGCCGTCCCCACCGCATCGTGGTGACGTCTTCGCCGTCGAGCAGGATTTCGCCCTCCACGCGCGCGGATTTCGGCAGCAGCCGGAGCACGCTCATCGCGACCGTGGACTTGCCCGAACCGGACTCACCCGCGATGCCGAGCGTGTCACCGGGATCAAGACGCAGGTTCACGTCCTTCACGGCCGGTACGTCACCGCCGGCGGTGCGGTAGGTGACGTTGAGATTTTTCAGTTCCAGCAAGGGATTCACTGCCGCTCCCCGGAAAGCCGCGGGTTGATCACCGTCTCCAGGGCCCGGCTGACCAGCGTGAAGCCGAGCACCACCGCGACGATCGCGAGCCCGGGCGGCAGGAGGTACCACCACGCTCCCCCGGTGACCGCGCCCGAGCTGAGCGCTCGTTGCAGCATCGAGCCCCAGGACACCACGGTGGGATCGCCGAGACCGAGGAACGACAGCGTGGACTCGGCGATGATCGAGTTCCCGACCACGAGGGTGGTGTTGGCCAGCACGAGCGGGAGCACGCCGGGCAGGACGTGCTTGCCGATGATGTGCCAGTGCCCGCCGCCCAGCGCCTTCGCGCGTTCGATGTACGGGCGGCTTTCGATGGTCAGTGTCTGGGCCCGCACCAGGCGCGCGGTGGTGGGCCACGACGTCACGCCGACCGCGAGGATGATCGTCGCCACGCCTTGCGGCAGCACGCTCGACAACGCGATGGCGAGCACCAGGGAGGGCAGGACGAGGAAGAAATCGGTGAACCGCAACAGGATCGCCGACACCCAGCCGCCGAAATGCGCGGCGGCGATCCCGGCGATCGTGCCGATGAACACGGACAGGATGGTCGCGGACAACCCGACCAGCAGCGAGACTCGTGCGCCCCACAAGGTCAGCAGGGCCACCGAGCGGCCGTCGACATCGGTGCCGAGGAGGAACGCGCCGGTGGGTGGCTGTAAGGGTTTTCCGGTGGCGTGGATGACGTCGAGCCCGGCGGGGTCGGTGATGACCGGGGCCAGCAGCGCCAGCAACGCGATCAACGTGAGGATTCCCAGCCCGCCGAGCCCGGCCCGGTTCGCCGCGAACGCGCGCCACGTTCCGGCCGCGGCCGCGCGGCGCCGCCGCCAGGCGACGGAGGCGGTCATGTTTTCTCCGCGAGCTTGCGCGCCCCCGCGAACGTGTCGACAGGGCGCTCCTTAACCGCGCAGATCACGGAGAGCCGCTGGGCGCCCTGCCGCCCCGTTAGCGGACTCAGACGGCGCGCTTTGTGGTCACATTGAGAGCCGCGAGTTGACACAACGTGTGGTCTCATGAGGCACGCACCCGGGGGTCAAGCGTCCGGTAGAGCACTTCGGCGATCAGGTTCATCACGATCACCGAACCGGCCAGCACCACGAAAACTCCTTGCAGCAACGGAAGATCCGGCACGCGCAACGCCTGGTAGGTCAGGTAGCCCAGCCCTGGCCAGGAGAACACCGCCTCGACCGTGACCGTGCCCGAGACCACCATGCCGAACTGCAGGAAGATCAGCGTCACCGTGGGAAGGAGGGCGTTGGGCACGGCGTGACGGCGGCGCACCAGGTCGTCCCGCAGTCCCTTGGCCCGCGCGGTGGTGAGGTACTCCGCGTTCATCTCCCCCAGCAACGACGCGCGCATCACCAGCATGTACTGCGCGTACATCACCGCCAGCAACGTCAGGCACGGCAACGTCAGGTGCCACAGCAGGTCCAGCGTGTGCGAAACGAGGCCGGGCGCCACGTCCGGGGATCGCATCCCACCACTGGGGAACGCGCCGTGAGCGGCGATCAACAGCAGCAGGCCGAGCCAGAACTGCGGGACCGACCACAGGGTGAGGGCGATCCCCGTCTGCGTGCGGTCGAAGAAGCTCTCGCGCCGCCAGGCCGCACGGACGCCCAGCCACAGCCCGATCGCGACGGCCAGCACGGTGGCCGCGCCGACCAGCAGGACGGTGGGCCAGAACCGTTCGGCGACGAGGTCGGCCACCGGCCGGTTGTAGGCGTAGGACGTGCCGAGGTCTCCCCGCACGATCCCGCCGAGGTAGTCGAGGAACTGCCGGTACATCGGCTTGTCCACGCCCAGGCGCTCGCGCAGCTGCGCGAGTTGGACGGGATCGAACGGCTTTTCCTTCGACATCGTGGCGACCGGATCGCCCGGGATCATCCGGAACAGCAGGAATCCGAGCACCACGACGAAGAACAGGCTCGCGACCGCGCCACCCAGCTTGCCCAGCAGGAACCGGGCCGTACCGGTCCCGCCGCGCCGCTCCCGCGGTTCGACGGTGATCGCCTGGCTCACCGCCGGGCCTCCATCGCGTCACTCACGGTCTTCGTCGGGCTTGCGGCGGTGGGTGGCCGCGACGGCTCCGATGGCGACGAGGACCACCACACCGGCGCCGATCCCGATCCAGGCGCCGGTGGGCAGACCACCGGCGCCACCTTGCCCGGAACCCGGGGTCGCGCCGTAGAAGCTCCAGTAACCGGACTGTTCCATGATCGTCCCGTTGCCCGCCGGCTGGGTGGGGAAGGCGGTGAAGTGATCGGACCGGTAGGCCTCCAACGCGTTGTCGTAGTCGAGGACGAAGCTGGGCACCTGGTCGTAGTAGCGCGCTTGGGCCTGTTTCACCTCGTCCACGCGCTTGGCGGGATCGAGGTCGGTGCTTTCCTTGTCGTACAGGCTGTCGAACTCCGGGTCGCAGAAGAAGGCGGTGCTACTGCTGCTGCCCCCGACCGCGGGCAGCGCGGCACAGGTCTGCTTCGCCAGGATGTAGTCGGGATCGGGGCTGGTGCCCCAGCTGGACAGGGCGAGGTCGTAGTTTCCGGCACTGGTGCGCTCGTCGACTTCGTTGTCGGAGACCAGTTGCTTGGTCACGCCGATGCCGACGGCGCCGAGCCAGCTCACGATGTAGTCCGCGGCGCGCTGCGAGAAGTCCTCACTGGACTTGGCCACCAGCCGCAGGTTCAGCGGCTTGCCGTCCTTGCCGGTGCGGATACCGCCCGCGCCGCGCGGGTATCCGGCACGGTCGAGTCCGGCGTTCGCGGCCGCCGGATCGAAGGTGTAGCGCTTGCCGGGCTCGGGATCCCAGTGGTAGAGCGGGAACGCGGCCGGGATGATGCCGCCGCCGAGTTGCCCGTACCCGCCCAGGACTCGGTCGATCAGAGTCTGCGGGTCCACGGCCCTGGCTATCGCGCGCCGCACTTCGACATCCGTGAGCGCGGGGTTGCCGTCCCCGATGGGCTGCCGGTCGGCGTTGCGGGCACCCGGGTTCATCAGCAGTTCGCGGTAGCGGCGGCCGATCGCCTTGTTGGTGGTGATGCCGGCCTGATCGCGCAGGCTGTCGAACTGGGTCGAGGTGAGCCGGTTGACGACGTCGACCTCACCGTTGCGGAGCGCGTTGACCGCCGCGTCGGCGTTGGTGTAGCTGACGAACTGGAGCTCGTCGAGCTTCGGCCTGCCCCGCCAGTAGTCCGGGTTGGCCTTGAGCCGGATGAGCTGGTTGGGCCGGTACTCGGTGATGACGAACGGGCCGTCCCCCACGCCGACCACGGCGAGAGAGTCGGTGGCCGGGTCGTCCATCTTGCCGATCTTGCTCCAGACGTGCTCGGGCACGACCGGGATGTCGATCGCGGTCATGCTCGCCTGGGGCTTGCGGGTCTTGATGACCAGGGTCGCCTCGTCGGGCGCGGTGACCGTCTCGAAGTTCTCGACGTAGGTGCCGTTGGCCTCCTGCGCCTCCTTGTCGGTCATGATCCGGTTGTAGGTGTAGGCGATGTCCTTGGCCGTCATCGGCTGGCCGTCGGACCATTTGATCCCACGCCGGATGCTGAAGGTCCAGGTCAGCTTGTCATCGGAGGCCCGCCACGAGGTCGCGAGCACCGGGCTCGGCGTGTTGTCCTCGGCCGAGGGCGGCGTCAGGTATTCCCAGGTCATCCGGCCGACCATGATGCTGGAGGCGAACGAGGCCAGGAACGGGTTGAGGTGGTCGATCTCCTGGACCAGGGCCACCCGCAGCACCTTGCCCGTGTCCTGCGCGTGAGCGTCCGGGGCCAGTGTGGCGGTCAGCGCCACCGCCCCCGCCACGGCCCCGGCCGTGCGCCATCTCACCGGGTTTTTCCACCTCACGATTGCGCGCCCCCATCTCTGGTCTGGTCCTCAAGGGGAAGAAGTAACCACATGGACACAGAGGCGCGCAATATCCACCCGGGACACCGGGTGGCCGATCGTTGCCCAACCGTGTCCGGATCAGATGGAGGGGACCTTGAGGACCGGCGTCCAACCGGGTGGTCCACTGTGGACGATTTTTCTCGACGGTCCGCGGGCGCGGGCGGCGGCGGGTGACAAGGGGGCCGAGAACGGTTCACGGGCGTGCTCGGCGGCGGCGGGCGTACCGTATGTTGTGGGTCCATGCGCATCCTCATCTCGGCGGACATGGAGGGCGCCACTGGCGTGACCTGGACCGACGACGTCGTTCCCGGAACCGAACAGTGGCAGCGCTTCCGCCGCCTGTTCACCGGTGACGTGAACGCGACGATCACCGGACTCTGTGAGGGCGGCGCGACCGACCTTCTGGTCAACGAGGCGCACTCGTCCCAGCGCAACCTCCTGCTCGAAGAGCTCGACGTGCGGTCACGGATGCTCACCGGGCGCCACAAGCCGCTGTCGATGATGCAGGGCATCGAATCGAACGTGGACGGCGTGGTGTTCGTCGGATACCACGCCGGAGCGGGGGCCGAAGGTGTCCTGGCCCACACCTACCTGGAGAACCAGATCACCGGCGTCTGGCTGGACGGGGTGGCGGCGAGCGAAGGACGGCTCAACGCCGCACTCGCGGCCGAGTACGGGGTGCCCGTGCTGATGGTCAGCGGCGACGACCGGACCTGCGAGGACGCCCGGGACTACGCGCCCGAGGCGTCCCTGGTGGTGGTCAAGGAATGCGTGAGCCGCTACGCGGCCATCTGCACGCCGCCGCTGCGCACGGCGGCCGCGCTGACCTCGGCGGCGAAACAGTGCATGAAGATCGCCGGCCGGGGGAACCCGAAGGCCGGCGCGCACCGTATCGAGGTGGAGTTCGACGCGAGTCATCTCGCCCAGGCCGCGGCCGTGGTGCCCACCGTGGAGCAGATCGGCGTCCGCCGGGTCGGCTTCACCGCGCCGGACATGACCGAGGCGATGAAGGCGTTCAAGGTGGTCACGGCGATCGCCGGGGGCGCGGTACAGGGGTTGTATGGCTGAGTCCGATGTCGCGGCGTTGTGCGCCGAGCTGATCCGCTTCGACACCACCAACCGCGGGGATGGTGACGCCGAGGGCGAGCGGGAGGCGGCGGAATTCGTGGCCGGCGTCCTCTCCCGGGCCGGGGTGGAACCCAAGATCATCGAGTCGGCGCCGCGGCGGGCCAACGTCCTGGCGCGGATTCCCGGCCGCGACCCCGCGCTGCCGGCCCTGTTGGCGCACGGGCACCTGGACGTGGTGCCCGCGGACGCGGCGGACTGGTCGGTGCCGCCGTTTTCCGGCGAGATCCGCGACGGGTACGTGTGGGGCCGGGGCGCGGTGGACATGAAGGACTTCGTGGCCATGATCCTGGCCGTCGTCTCCGAGGGGCTGCGCCCGCGCCGCGACATCGTGCTCGCCTTCGTCGCCGACGAGGAGGACAACGGCCTTTACGGCGCGCACTGGCTGGCGGCCGAGCATGCCGAAGAGTTCTCCGGCTGCGCGGCGGCGATCAGCGAGTCGGGCGCCTACACCTACCGGGTGCCCGCGGCGGACGGCCGGATGGTCTCCCTCTACCCCGTGGGCGCGGCCGAGCGCGGCACCGCGCACATGCGGTTGACGGCGCGTGGCCGCGCGGGGCACGGCTCCCGGCGCAACGACGAGAACGCGGTGACCCGGTTGATCGGCGCGCTGGGGCGGATCACGTCACACCGGTGGCCGGTCCGGCTCACCCCTGTGGTGGAAGCGTTCCTGACCCGCACCGGCCAGGCGCTCGGCGTGCCGGTCGATCTGTCCGATGTGGACGGTACGCTGGCCCGCCTCGGGCCCGCGGCGTCACTGGCCGAGAACACGGTCCGGGTCAGCACCACCCCGACCATGCTCCAGGCGGGTTACAAGGTGAACGTGATTCCCGGCGTGGCCACCGCTCAGCTGGACGCCCGGGTGCTGCCCGGCACCGAAGCGGAGATGCTCGACGAGCTGGACGCCTTGCTGGGGCCCGGCGTGGAGCGTGAATTCGTCGCGCACCAGCCGGCGGTCGAGGCTCCGGTCGACTCGCCATGGTTCACCGCGATGGCCGACGCGTTGCGCGCCGAAGATCCCGGAGCCGTGGTCGTGCCGTACTGCCTGGGCGGGGGGACCGACGCGAAGGCGTTCAGCTCGCTGGGCATCGACGGCTACGGGTTCGCGCCGTTATGGCTGCCCGAAGGCTTTCCCTACCGGGAGATGGCCCATGGCGTGGACGAGCGCGTCCCGGTCGAGGGGCTGCGCTTCGGAACCCGGGTTTTGAAGCATTTTCTCCGTACCTGCTGACGAAACGGGCGTTGTCCTGTTCGAGTCAGGATCGGGTGGCGGTCTTGACTCGGACGTGACTCCTCGGCGAGTTTCAGTACATGGTTCGAACCATTCGCGTGCTGGTGGCCTCCGCCCTGACCGCCGGGCTGATGGCCGTTCCCGTCGCCGCACAGGCCGACTCCGCGGGCGTTCCCGGGTTCTCGTCTTCGTTCGAACCAGGCGATCCACAGCCGAGCTGGCAGGACACGGTCGAGACGGGCCCGGACGGGAAGCCGAAGACCGAGGGTGTGAACGGTGCCAACGGTTCGGCCATCCCGGGTGACATCCGCGGGAAGATCACCGACATCGTGGCCAGCGGCGAGAACACCGGAGCCGGTGAAGTCTCGGCGAATCTGGTCGACGGCAGCCCGGAGACCAAATGGCTGACGCCCGAGCCGACCGGCTGGGCCCGGTTCACGCTTTCGGAGCCGACCGCCATCACCCACTACGCGGTGACCTCGGCCAACGACGCGCCGGAACGCGACCCGAAGGACTGGACGCTGGAGGGGTCCGACGACGGAAACGCCTGGACCGCGCTGGACCGGCAGACCGGCCAGAGTTTCGCGGACCGCTTCCAGACCAGGCAGTACCAACTCGACCCCGCCGTGGCGAACCGGCCCTACCGCTACTACCGCATCGACATCACCGCCAACAACGGCGGCCCGCTCCTGCAGTTCTCCGAGCTTCTGCTCGCCAACGACCAGCCCGCGCCACCACCGTCGCCGAACATGCGCTCCTACGTCGGCAGCGGCCCGGCCTCCGGCTACACGAGCAAGCCCCGCGCCGGTTACTCGGGCATGCACGCCCTGCGCTACGCCGGCACCCAGACCACGACGGGCCACGGCTACTCCTACAACAAGGTCTTCGACGTCAAGGTGCCGGTCCTTCCCGACACCGAACTGTCGTACAAGATCTTCCCCGACTTCGCCGACCAGTCCTACACCGCCACGAACGTCGCGGTCGACCTTGCCTTCACCGACGGCACCTATCTGTCCGGTCTCGGCGCCCTCGACCAGTACGGCTTCACGTTGTCGCCGCAAGGACAGAGCGCGGGGAAAGCGCTCTACAGCAACCAATGGAACCTCATCCGCTCGCAGATCGGCCACGTGGCCCGCGGCAAGACGATCGCGCGGATCCTTGTCGCGTATGACAATCCCGCAGCCGCCGCACCGGCGAGCTTCGGCGGCTGGATCGACGACATCCGTCTCGGAGCGAGCCATCCACAGGCAGTGACGCATCCGGCGGACCAGGTGCTGACCACACGCGGGACGAACGCCAACGGAACCTTCAGCCGCGGCAACAACTTCCCGGCGACCGCGGTGCCGCACGGGTTCAACTTCTGGACCCCGGTCACCGACGCCGGCTCGGACAGCTGGCTCTATTCCTACCAGCAGGCCAACAACGCGCGGAACCTGCCGGAGCTTCAGTCGTTCTCGGTGAGCCACGAGCCGAGTCCGTGGATGGGCGACCGGCAGACGTTCCAGGTCATGCCCGAGGTGGGCGCGCCGAACGGGAACCGCACACAACGGGCGCTGGCGTTCAAGCACGAGAACGAGACCGCCCGCCCTTACTACTACGGGGTGAAGTTCGACAACGGGATCGGTACCGAACTCGCGCCCACCGATCACGCGGCCCTGTTCCGGTTCACCTTCCCCACCGACGACGCGAGCCTGGTCTTCGACAACGTCAACAACAACGGCGGATTGACCCTCGACCCGGCGACGGGCTCGCTGAGCGGCTTTTCCGATGTCAAGAGCGGTCTGTCGGCCGGAGCCGGACGGTTGTTCGTCTACGCGACCTTCGACCAGCCGGTCGCCAATGGCGGGATGCTGCCCGGCGAAGGTCGTGACAACGTCCGCGGTTATCTGCGTTTCTCCGGCCGCACCGTGACGATGCGCATCGCGACCTCGCTGATCAGCGTCGATCAGGCGAAGAAGAACCTGGACGCCGAAATCGCACCGCACGCGACACTGGAATCGGTACGGGACGCGGCCCGGGCGGCCTGGGACGCCACCCTCGGCGTCATCGAAGTCGAAGGCGCGAGCCAGGACCAGCTCACCACTCTGTACTCCAACCTCTACCGGCTGTTCCTGTATCCCAACTCGGGCTTCGAGAATGTAGGGACACCGCGTCGGCCGCAATACGCCTACGCGAGCCCCTTCACGAACAAGGTCGTCGACGGCCAGTTGTATGTGAACAACGGGTTCTGGGACACCTATCGCACCACCTGGCCCGCGTACAGCCTGCTCTCTCCGGACATGGCGGGGAAGATGATCGACGGCTTCGTGCAGCAGTACCGAGACGGTGGCTGGATCGCGCGGTGGTCGTCCCCGGGGTACGCGAACCTGATGACCGGCACGAGTTCGGACGTCGCCTTCGCCGACGCCTACCTCAAGGGGGTGCGGAACTTCGACATCCGCTCCGCCTACGACGCGGCGATCAAGAACGCCACGGTCGCGCCGCCCAACGACAACATCGGCCGGAAGGGGCTCGCGGACTCGATCTTCCTCGGTTACACGCCCACCACGACCGGGGAAGGAATGTCGTGGGCGATGGAGGGCTACGTCAACGATTTCGGCATCGCGAACCTGTCGAAGGCATTGCTGGACGAAAGCGCGCCCGGGGATCCGCGACGGCAGGAATACGCCGACAACTACACCTACTTCCTCAACCGCGCGCAGAACTACGTGAACATGTTCGATCCGAGTATCGGCTTCTTCCAGGGCCGTAACCCCGACGGTTCGTTCCGGTTGCCAGCCTCCCAGTACGACCCGCGGGTCTGGGGTAACGACTACACCGAAACCGATGGCTGGAACATGGCGTTCACCGTGCCGCAGGACGGTCAGGGACTGGCTGGCCTCTACGGCGGCAAGGCGGGATTGGCGAACAAGCTCGACCAGTTCTTCGCCACCCCGGAAACCGCGGGCTTCCCCGGATCCTACGGCGGCACCATCCACGAAATGCGTGAGGCGCGGGACGTGCGCATGGGCCAGTACGGCCATTCCAACCAGCCATCGCATCACATCATGTACATGTACGACTACGCGGGCCAGCCCTGGAAAACACAGGCCAAGGTCCGGGAAGCGCTTTCTCGCCTGTATGTCGGCAGCGAACTGGGACAGGGTTATCCCGGCGACGAGGACAACGGAGAAATGTCCGCCTGGTACATTTTCGGCGCCCTCGGTTTCTACCCGCTGCAAATGGGCAGTCCCGATTACGCGGTCGGCTCGCCGCTGTTCACCAAGGCCACCATCCACCTGCAGAACGGCCGTGACCTGGTGATCAACGCGCCGAAGAACAGCGCGAAGAACGTCTACGTGCAGGGCCTGCGCGTCAACGGCAGGCCGTGGTCGTCGACCTCCTTGCCGCACGCTCTGCTCGCCGCGGGCGGCAGGCTCGACTTCGACATGGGCCCCACGCCATCACGCTGGGGCACCGGCCCGCAGGACGCGCCGAAGTCGATCACCCAGGGCGACCGGCCGCCGGCCCCGCTGGCCGATCTGACCGGCCCCGGCAAGGGCACCTCCGCCGGCCAGGATGCCTTGTTCGACAACACCTCCACCACCGAGGCGTCTGCTTCGACGGTGGACTACCAGCTCACCACCGCCGGTGAAGCCACCTACTACACCCTTACGTCGGCCAAGACGGCGAACGATCCGACCGGGTGGACGCTCGAAGGTTCCGCCGACGGAGAGCACTGGACGACCTTGGATGTCCGCCACGGTCAGGTCTTCCCGTGGCGGGACCAGACCCGGGCGTTCCGGGTCGCGCATCCGGGCCGGTTCACCCATTACCGGTTACGACTGGACGGACCCGCGACACTGTCGGAGGTGGAACTGCTCGCGCAGCCCCGCTGATCTTCGCTGGTCGCCACGCGCCCGGGGCTTCAGGCTTCAGGCCTGCGAGCGCGCCGGGAACGCGGCTGCGAGTATGGACAGGGTGATGTGTCGATACCAGGCGTCGTAGCGGCGCTCAGGAACGGACTCGGTCCGCGGGCGCGGTCCAGCCGCTGGACCGGATCCACTCGGCCAGGTCCCAGGTGGTCGGCTCGATCGCCCGCACCGCCGCGAGGTCCGACGGGTGTTCGGACGCCTTTTCGAACTGGCGGAACATCTCCCTGTCGAGTTCGTTGGGCAGGACGCTCAGCGGCAGGGCCTCGTAGCGCGACGGGAGCCCGGCGTAGGCGCCGAACGCGGCGGCGATCTGAGGGCCCGCCAACTCGTCGCCGACGGCCTCGACGGCTCCGCCGGGCACGTCCACGGTGCCGAGCAGGACCGCGGTGGCGACCCGGCCGATGTCCCTGATCGAGATCAGCTTGAGGGGGGCGTCCTCCGGCAGCGGCATCCTCAGCACCATCGTGCCGTCCTCCACCCTCGGCGCCATCACGTTCGCGAAGTTCTCCATGAAGCCGGCCGGACGGACCATCGTCGTCCTCAGGCCGGAATGCCTCAGGTGCTCCTCGATCCGGTGCTTCGAGTCGTGGTGTGGCACGCCCGTCACGCGATCCGCTCCGAAGACCGAGTTGAACACGACGTGCGGCACGCGCGCCGCGACCGCCGCGTCGACGAGGGTGGTGCCCACGCGGACCTCCTCCTCGATCTCCTCGAGGCTGTTGGCCTCCGGGGTCATGAAGTAGAACGCGTCGACCGCCTCCAGCGCGGTGACCACGGACGCCGGATCGTCGATCCGGACGGCTGCCAGCTCGACGCCCCGGGCGGCCAGTGCTCGTGCCCGGTCGGATTCCGGGGAGCGAACGAGGGCCCGCACCCGCGCCCCTCGGTCCAGGAGCGCGTCGACGACCGCCCCGCCCTGCTGCCCTGTGGCACCGAAGACGGCGATCGTGCCGGTTCCCTGCGTGTTCATCTCGTCCACCCTCTCGCTAGTTCATGACATGAACCATATTAGTTCATGCCGTGAACTACCGCAAGGCGTACGGGTGCCGCGAGGGCACTGCGCGGTAGGTCAGGACGAAGTGGACGCCGAGACGCCCGACGCGTCCACGACGGCGGTGGCGACGCGTTCGAACTCGCGCTGGTCGTCGGCGTCGAGGTTCTCCGCGATGTCGGGCAGGCGCTTGGTGATCTCGGCGTACACGGCCTCGGCGAGCACCTTCCCCGTGGGCGTCACGCCGAGCATGATGACCCGCCGGTCCTGCTCTGAGCTCACCCGGCTGACCAGGTCGCGCCGCTCGGTGCGGTCGACGAGCTGGCTCAGCGCGTTCTTGGTCATGCCGAGCGCGGTGGCGAGGTAGCTCATCCGCCGCGGCTGGTCCTTGACCGCGCACAGCAGCGTGGCCTGCGAGGAGGTCAGGTCATACTCAGCGCAGATCTGCGCGTACCTGCGCTGGATCAGGACCGAGAGCCAGAAGAGCTTGTCGCCGTAGTCCACGCCCGCCTCCCCTCGTCCGGTGCCGAACGCCCAGTCTACCGCCGCGGGACCGGCTCGCCCGGCCGCTCACCTGCCGGTGAAGTCCGGCTTCCGCTTGGTCTGGAGCGCCGTGACCCCCTGGGCGACGTCCTCGGTGCCGAACAGCGCGAGCTGCCCCCGCGTTCACGGGCGAGCGCCGCGCCGGGCCCCGCCTCCCGTCTAATTCGCCTACCCACGAAAGACCTCACCGCGCCCGGGACCCGCTCTGTAGAAGCTTCCCGCCACCAAGCCGTGGTCGTTGACGATGTCAGCGGTGTTGTTGCCCCCCAACGACTCCAGGTCGGTCACCACCCCGTCGTGCCAGACGGTGAGCGGGCATCAGGACGAGGCGACCGACCGTTCCGAGATGACACGTTCGACCGCTTTCGTGAAGCCAAGCGGGGGTCGTCGCAGGATGTGGCGGATGGCGCTGGTGTCGCCCGTCGAGTCGGACTCGAGGCCGGAGACAAAGCCTCGCAGGGAGCCGCGGGGCAACCGGCCGAGCCGCTCCATCGCCGGAGCGATCGAGGAGATCACCCAGCGGGGAATGTGGATCTTGATGGTGCGGGGGCGCCCGAGTATGCCGGCGGCGAGATCGACCATCTCGTTATAGGTGAGAACCTCGTCGCCGCCGACGTCGAAGGCGTGACCGAAGGTGCGCGGCTCTTCGAGCGAAGCGACCATGTAGTAGGTCAGGTCCTCGATGGCGATGTGCTGGAATCGCTGCTTGCCGTCGCCCAGGACCAGCGCCACCGGGTGTCTGGCCTGGCTCATGAGAGCGCTGAAGCCTCGCCCGCCGGTTCCGACGATCATGCCGGGCCGGAAGATGGTGACATCGAGGCCGCTGCCCAGCAGGTACTGCTCGGTGTCCCAGCGTCCACGGGTCCACCGGCTGGGGGAATCCGGGCGGACTCCGAGAAAGGTGATGGAGACGAGCCTGCGGACGTCGTTGGCCCGGCATGCGGCGACGATGTTCTTCAGACCTTGGATCTCGATGTCCATGAAATCCGCCGCGGCGTCGGTACTTCCCGGTTGCCGCAGGACGGTGTGCACGCAGACGAACACCGCGTCCATCGAATCCAGCGCCGCGTCCATGGAGTCCGCGTCGGACATGTCGCCTCGGACGACCTCGCAGCCACGGGCCGCGAGATCGTCGAGTTTTCCGGGCCGGCGGGTGACACAACGCACCTGGTAGTTCTCCGCCAGCAGATGCTCGACCGCGTGGCGTCCGACAAATCCGGAGGCCCCGATGACCAGCACCGAGCGAAGAGCTTTGGGGGTCATCGCGTTCTCCTTCCTCTCCCCCACAGCTTCCTGCCACCGGTGCCTGCCGTCCAATGAATCTCGCGTATCGCCCGATCCGTTTTCCGCATCCCTCACCGCGCGTCGCGCAGCCGTATTCCGCTGAATTCCACGGTGCTGGTGATCACCGCCGCCCAGAACGGCCGGAGATCGGCGAGCACCCGGAGTCGGATTCCCGCTTCCTCGTGCAGCGCCAGCAGGTCGCCGACCGGCTCGGCCGGGCCGAGTGGCTCGACGGGTTCGGTGGCTTCGGCCCTCGGCGGGTTGGCTGGAGGCAGGTGCCTCCGCGACACTGGCCCGGCACGCCGAGGAAAGGGAAGGCCGTGAGCAGCGAGCTTCGGGATCATCAGTCCAACGCAGTCGCGACCCGCGACGAAGTCATCCACCTGGCCGGCAAGGAGTTGCCGGACATCGCCGTCCCGGTGACCACCGCGCCGGAGCCGCGCTCGCTTCGCGATCTCGCCCGGAGCACCGCGCGCCTGGTCGTCTACGCCTATCCGTCGATCGGCGCGCCGGACCGCGAGCCGATCACCTCCGACTGGAAGAGCATCCCGGGCGCGTTCGGTTGCACCGCCGAGTCGTGCGGCTTCCGTGACCTCGCCGCCACGCTCGGCGAACTCGGTGCCGGTGTCTGCGGGCTGTCGACCCAGTCCCCTGATGAACAGGAGGAAGCCGCTCAACGGCTCGCGCTCGGCTTCCCGCTGCTGTCCGACCGCGACCACGCGATCACCGGCGAACTGCGTCTGCCCGTCTGGTCCGCCGGTGGACCAGACGGGCCGGGCCTGCTCAAGCGGTTCACGATGGTCACGGACGGGACCGTGATCCAGCACGTGTTCGCCCCAGTACCCGACCCGGCGACGCACGCCGCCGATGTCGTCGCCTGGCTCCGTGAGAACCCCCGGTAGGCCCGAGCCGCCCGCTCGCGGCCGACGACTTCGTCGTAGATACTGTCAACAATTTCATTGGCGATTAGGGTTACGAGAGACCGGCTGTCCGCATCCCGAAGAGGAACCGCCTTGATCATCGACTGCCACGGCCACTACACGACCGCCCCGCCCGCCCTCGCGGCCTGGCGCGACCAGCAGATCGCCTCCCTGTCCGGCTCATCGGCCGCGCCCGCCCGCGCGGACCTGCGGATCAGCGACGACACGTTGCGAGAGACGATCGAGCGGAACCAGCTGCGAATGATGGACGAACGCGGCATCGACCTGACGATCTTCTCGCCGCGCGCGTCGTTCATGGCCCACCACATCGGCGACTTTTCGACCTCGTCGGAGTGGGCGAGCATCTGCAACGAACTGTGCCACCGCGTGAGCCTGCTCTACCCGGAGCGGTTCGCGCAGGCCGCGATGCTGCCCCAGTCGCCGGGCGTCGACCCCGCCACCTGCCTCCCGGAACTCTCCCGTTGCGTGGAGGAATACGGCGCCGTCGCGCTGAACCTCAACCCCGATCCCTCGGGCGGCCATTGGACCGCTCCCCCGCTCACCGACCGTTCGTGGTACCCGATCTACGAGAAGATGGTCGAGTACGACATCCCGGCGATGGTGCATGTCAGCACGAGCGTCAACCCCGCCTTCCACACGACCGGGGCGCACTACCTCAACGCCGACACGACCGCGTTCATGCAACTCGTGGAAGGCGACCTGTTCCGCGACTTCCCCACGCTGAGGTTGATCATCCCGCACGGTGGCGGGGCGGTGCCCTACCACTGGGGCCGGTTCCGTGGGCTGGCCATGGCCTTGGGCAAGCCGGAACTCGAAGAACACGTGCTGGGCAACGTCTTCTTCGACACGTGCGTCTACCACCAGCCAGGTTCGGACCTGCTCTACGACGTCATTCCCGTGCGCAACATCCTGTTCGCGTCCGAAATGATCGGCGCGGTGCGGAGCGTCGACCCCCGCACCGGTCACTACTTCGACGACACCCGCCGCTACGCGGAAGCCTCGAAGCTGTCCGAGGACGACTGGGCGGCGGTCCGGGAACGCAACGCCCGCGCGGTCTATCCCCGGCTGGACGCGTTGCTGAAGAAGCAGGGCCGATGAGCACACTCGCCCCGAAGACGCCCACCTGGCTGGACTGGCACCCGAATCCGTCGAAGCCCGCCTTCCGGCTCCCGCCCGGGACGGTCGACGCCCATTGCCACGTGTTCGGCCCGCAGGCCGAGTTCCCCTTCGCGCCGGAACGCAAGTACACGCCCTGCGACGCGAGCAAGGACCAGCTGTTCGCGCTTCGCGATCACCTGGGCGTCGCACGCAACGTCATCGTGCAGGCCACCTGTCACGGTGCGGACAACTCCGCGATGGTCGATGCCGTCCGGGCGGCCGGTGGCCGGGCTCGCGGCGTCGCGACCGTTCGTCCCGATGTCACCGAAGCGGAGCTGCGTGAACTCGACGCCGCAGGTGTGCGGGGCGCGCGGTTCAACTTCGTGCGGCGCCTTGTCGACGCCTCTCCCGAGGAGGATCTGCGGACGATCGCGAGGAAGATCGCCCCGCTGGGCTGGCACGTCGTGCTCTATTTCGAAAGCGCGGATCTGCCGGAGCTGGAAGGCTTTTTCACTTCGCTGCCCACACCGCTGGTGGTGGACCACCTGGGACGCCCCGACGTGACGCGTCCGGTGGACGGGCCGGAGTTCGCCCGGTTTCTGAACTTCGCCGAACGCAACGATGTCTGGGTGAAGGTGAGCTGTCCCGAACGCCTGACCGTGACCGGGCCCGCCGCTCTCGACGGGGAGCGGCACGCCTACACCGATGTCGTGCCCTTCGCCCGCCGCGTCGTGACGGAGTTTCCCGACCGGGTGCTGTGGGGCACCGACTGGCCACATCCGAACCTCGTCAGCCACATGCCCGACGACGGCCTGCTCGTCGATTACGTGCCACAGGTGGCGGTGACCACCGAACAGCGGCGAAAGTTGCTCGTCGACAATCCCATGAGCCTGTACTGGCCGGACGAAACCCCCTACTGTGCCGATCGTTACCAATCCGACCACAGCCACGGCGGAAACGGGTCTATATAAGCAGGTTGGCGGCGGTCCGTCTCCGCCTCCTTTTGGTCGGATTGGTAACCCGGAAGGAATGTGATGGTGCAGGCCAACGCGCGGAACCGGCTGGACCGGCTCCCGATCGCCCGATTCCACAAGATCACCATTCTCGCCGTCTCGTTCGCCTACTTCTTCGAGTTCGCGGACATCAACAGTTTCTCGGCCACCGCTCCCAAGCTGATCAAACTGTGGGGCGTGACCGTCAACCAGGTCGCCTACGTGACCTCGCTTTCGTTCGTGGGCATGTTCTTCGGCTCGATCGTGGCCAGCACGATCGCCGACCGCTGGGGCCGGAAGAACGCGCTCATGGCCACGACCCTGTGGTTCGGCGTGTTCTCCCTCGCCGCGACTTTTTCGTGGGATGTCGTGTCGATCGGGGTCTTCCGGGTGCTGACCTCGGCCGGGCTGTCGGCGATGACGGTGGTGGCGGTCATCTACGTCAACGAGCTGTATCCCGCCGCCAGCCGTGGTAAGTACCAGGCCTACGCGATCGTGATCGGCATCTGCGGCACGCCGGCCACCAACCTGATCGCGAGCCTGGTGATCCCGATCAACACCTGGTCGTGGCGCCTGGTCTACCTGTGGGGCGCGCTCGGTGTGCTGCTCGTCTTCTTCACGCGGCAGCTGAAGGAGTCTCCCCGCTGGCACGAGAGCCGTGGTGACCACGAACAGGCGGACGCGGTACTGAGGGAGATCGAGGAACAGGTCGCGGCCGAAAAGGGACCGCTGCCCGAACCCGCGCCGCCCGTCGAAGAGGCGCCCGCGACCAAAGCCCCGTTGAAACTGTTGCTGCGGAAGAAATACCTGCTCCCGACGCTGTTGCTGACCGTCGTCTGGGTCACGCAGACCATCGGGTTCTTCGGGTTTTCGAGCTGGGCGCCCACACTCCTGGCCAAGGAAGGCTTCAGCGTCGAGAAGTCGGTCTTCTACGTCGCGCTCACCACGGTCGGCGCCCCGCTCGGCTCGTACCTGGCGGCCCTGGTCACCGACCGCTTCGAACGCAAGTGGTGCCTGGTCGCCTTCGGCTCGGTCATCGCGTTGTGCGGTCTGCTCTACGGGCTGACCTTCACACCCATCCTGATCGTGGTCTTCGGGTTCCTGGTCAACCTTTTCGAGCGCGGCTACACGGCACTGGCCTACGCCTATTCCCCCGAGCTCTTCGACACCCGCGGCCGCTCACTCGGGACCGGCGTTTCCTACGGTCTCGGCCGCTTGTCGAACGCGGCGGGCCCGCTGATCGTCGCGGCCCTTTACAACGGCAGCGGGTACCGGAGTGTCTTCTTCTTCATCGCCGGCACCTGGATGGTCGGTGCGGTGGTGCTCGCCGTCTTCGGGGCCCGGACGCGCCCCGCGAGGGTGATGGCGCCGGAACGGAAACCCGCCGGTGCCTGAACGACCCTAGGGGGTGGGCGCGCGGCGTTCGATGAACACGGTGTCGTGCCAGACGCCGTGGAGCCGCGCGATGCGTTCACGGACACCGACCGTGCGGTATCCGGCGCCGTGATGCAGCGCGATGCTGGCCGTGTTCTCCGCGAAGATCGCGGTCTGCAGCGTCCAGATCCCGGCGGCGTCCGCGGCGCTGATCTGCCGGCGCAGCAAGGCTTTGCCGACTCCTTGCCCGCGAAACCCGTCCCTCACGTAAACCGAGGTTTCGGCGACCCCGGCGTAGCAGTCCCGGTCGGACGCCGCGCTCGCGGCCGTCCAGCCGGCGACTTCACCGTCGATCTCGGCGACCCAGCGGTGGCCGGGGAGCCATTTCGCGTCGAGTTTCTCCTGGCTGGGCACCATGGTTTCGAAAGTGGCGATACCGGTGGCGATCCCTTCGGCGTAGATCCGGCGCACCGCCGGCCAATCCCTTGGCTCCAGGGCACGGACAGTGACAGCACGGAGAGACCCGATCGACATGCTTCGAAGTCTATCGACGGGCGACGGGCTCAGGATCGGCGTCGAGCGCGTCAAGAACCGCTTCGCCGTTCGCCCTCGCCCACTCGGTCAGCACGTGGATCGGATCGATCAGCGTCACCCCCAGCGGGGTGAGTTCGTACTCGACGCGAGGCGGCGCCTCGGCGTAGGCGTGCCGGCGCACGAGTCCGTGCGACTCGAGCCGCCGGAGCGTCTGGGTGAGCACCTTGCGAGAGATGCCACCGCCGATCAGCTCGATCAGCTCTCCATGGCGCACCGGGCCCTTGCTGAGACCGGCGAGCACGACCACCGTCCACTTGTCGGCGATCAGCTCGACCGTCAGACGCCCCGGGCAGTCGGCGAGGAAGAACTCGCTCATGGCCTCGAAGGGTACCTGGGGGTCCCTTTCGGAAACCTAATCTGGGGTTCTCCCACCCAGAGCCAGGAGAGTCATGCGAGTCATCACGCAGCAGAAGCTCGGCGGTCCCGAGGTGCTCACCATCGTGGACGCGCCCGAGCCCAGGCCGATTCCGACCGAGGTCCTCGTCCGCGTCAAGGCGGTCGGGCTGAACCCGCTGGAGCCGCGCCTGCGCGGCGGCGAATTCCCGCTGCTCGGCCGGCCGCCGTTCATCCTCGGCTGGGACATCAGCGGCGTGGTCGAAGAGGCGCAGACCTGGCGGTTCAGGCCCGGCGACGAAGTGTTCGGAATGCCACTGTTCCCGCGTGCGGCCAACGCGTACGCCGAAGTCGTGGCTGCTCCGGCGCTGCACCTGGCGCGCAAGCCGGCGTCGCTCTCCCATGTCGAGGCGTCGGCGTTGCCGGTCGTCGGTCTGACGGCCTGGCAGGGCCTCGTCGACCTCGGCGGGGTGACCGAGGGCGACCGCGTCCTGGTCCACGGCGGTGGTGGCGGGGTCGGCCACGTCGCGATCCAGATCGCGAAAGCACTCGGCGCGCACGTGATCGCCACCGCCGGCCCAAGCAAGCGGGCGTTCGTGGAGGAACTCGGCGCCGACGAGGTGATCGACTACACGGCCGTCGACTTCACCGAGGCGGTCCGTGACATCGACGTCGTGCTCGACACGCTCGGCGGCGACACAGCCGAGCGCTCGCTGGAGGTGCTCCGCCCAGGGGGCCACCTGGTGACTGCGGTCGCCGAGGAGGATTCGGAGCTCATCGCCAAGTTCGAGGGCGCCGGGATGCGTTTCAGCGGCATCGCGGTCGACCCCGATCCTGTCGCCCTGCGACGTCTCGTCGAACTCGTCGAGCAGGGCAAGCTCCGGGTCCACGTGCACAAGACGTTCCCGTTCGAGCGCGTGGCCGACGCGCACCGGGCGCTCGAACGCGGTCACCTCCAGGGCAAGCTCGTCCTCACCGTCTGATCCCGTTGTGGGGCCTCGCACGTCGGGCCCCACGGACCTCTAAATCCCCATGGCGAACGAACGGAGGTAAGCCAGGGCGGCGTTCATCGACGCCTCCAGCGGCTGGACGTGGCGCATCGTCTGCGAGAGCAGAACTCCGCCCTGCAGCGCGGAAAGCAGCGCGAAAGCGAGTTCATCGAGGTCGGTGCCGTCGCGCAGCTCTCCCCGATCGCGCATGGCCCGCAGGCCGTTGAGGATCATGTCCTTCCAGCGCAGGAAACCGTCCGCGATATCGGTGCGGGATTCCTCGTCTTTGGTGCTCAACTCGCCCGCCAGGGAACCGAGACTGCAGTCGCCGCGACAGTCGTTCTCCCGCTGGCGTTCGATCGCGGCGTCGGCCCACGCGCGCAACGCGTCGAAGCTGTCCAGCGCCGCGACGCGGGGTTCGCCGGTATCGAGCGCGGAGTCGGCCTGACGGGTGATCACCGCCCTGATCAGCGCCTGTTTGCTGATGATCGGCCGGCCACGACTCCGGGAAATGGCGGCTACGGGGTGAGGTGGGCCAGCTGGTCCCGGGCGGCGCCGGCGATATCGGCGCGGACGCCCAGTTCGCCGAGCATTTCCGCCGCGGCCGCCATTTCGGCGGTGCGGCGGACGGCGTGCCGGTACGAGCCGGTGACCACTCTGTCCACAGTGGACTCGTTCGCGGCGGCGAGTTCGTCGACGATGATCTTGCGCAGCCAGTCCTCACAGCCCGCGGCCCGAGCCGCCTGGAGTGCTTCGACCACCGCGGCCGACATTCCCTTGAAGAAGACGCTGCGCAGCAGTTTGCGCTCGGCGGCGAGCCCGGCCTCCCCCGCCATGACCTCGACCGCGGCGCCGAGCGGATTCAGGGTGTTCGCGACGACTTCGGCGGCCCCGGTTTTCGAGCCGGTGACGAGCATCGGAACCCGCAGGCCACGGCCCGGCACCGGGGCCATGATCGCGACATCGGCGAACGGCACGTCCCGGGCGGCGGCGATCTCCGCGAGGCGCCGTTTGGTGCCCGGCGACGCGGTGTTCAGGTCCGCCCAGACCGCCCCCTTCCGCATACCGCCGAGACCCGCTTCGAGCGCGCCGACAGCCGCTGACGCGCTGTTCACACTGAGCACGAGATCGGCGCCCTCGGCGGCCTCGGCTTCCGACCCGGTGCCGATCAGGCTTTCGGCCACCGACGACGCCGGCACAGCCGGGTCGTAGGCCCGCACGACGGCCCCGGCGGCGGACAGGTCACGCGCCAGCGCACCGCCGGCCTCGCCGAGCCCGAGTACCGCGATTGTTCCGGTCATAGCAGAATCCTTCCCGCAGGCTACGATCGAGTACACGATGCGCTCGACAAAATTGTCAACAAACGGAGTCCGGCACGAGACGCGCCAGCGCGGACTCGCGGAGGCGGAAAACTATGACCGAGAGTGCGGTGGACCGGCAGCCGGGGCAGCCTTCCGTGACCGCGGCCATCCGTGACGCCATCGTCCGCGGCGAGTTCGTGCCCAACCAGCGGTTGGTCGAGGCGGACCTGTGCGGCCAGTTCTCGGCCAGCCGGGCGACCGTGCGGTCCGCGCTGATCGAACTCGCCAACGAGGGGCTCGTCGAGCGGATGCAGAACCGGGGTGCCCGCGTGCGCGCGGTGTCCCTCGAGGAAGCCGTCGAAATCTCCGAGGTCAGGATGATGCTCGAAGCACTGTGCGCGGCGAAGGCGGCGGAGCGCATCTCGGACGAAGAGATCATCGAACTGCGAGAGCTGGGAGAGGCGATCCGCGCCGCCGTGGCGGGCGGGGATGTCGTCGGGTATTCCAACCTCAACCAGCGGTTGCACCGCCGGGTGCGGGAGATCAGTGGTCAGCGCACGGCGGCGGGCTTGCTGGAAAGGTTGCGGGGACAGAGTGTCCGCCACCAGTTCCGCCTGGCGATGCGACCGGGACGGCCGCAGGTCTCCCTGCCCGAGCACCTGGCGATCATCGACGCGATCTGCGCGCACCGCCCGGACGAGGCGGCAGAGGCGACCCGCGCGCATCTCGCGAGCGTGATCGAGGCCTTGCGGGCGAGCGACACAGCGGACATCTCCCCGCTGCACCCGTGAGCCCGCCCGCGACCTGCTCACCAAATTGTTGACAATTTCGTCGATCGATCCTAACGTCTGAGTCGTCTCACCGCCGAGGATCGACAAGGAGCGGCATGACCGGCGTGCGCTGCATGCTCATGCGCGGGGGAACCTCGAAGGGCGCCTACTTCCTGGCCGATGACCTCCCCTCGGACCCTCAGGCACGGGACGACCTGCTGCTGCGGATCATGGGCACCCCCGACCCTCAGCAGATCGACGGCCTCGGCGGCGCCCAGCCGGTCACCAGCAAGGTCGCCGTCGTGTCGCCCGCGGGCGGCCCGGATCGTGACGTCGACTACCTGTTCCTGCAGATCGGCGTGGACGAAGCCACCGTGTCCGACCGGCAGAACTGCGGGAACCTGCTGGCCGGCATCGGCCAGTTCGCGGTCGAACGAGGACTCGTGCCCGCCGGGCCCGAACGCACCACGGTGCGCATCCGGATGGTCAACACCGACAGCATCGCCATCTCGACCTTCGCCACCCCCGGCGGAGAAGTCGACTACAGCGGTACGACCGCGATTTCCGGAGTCCCCGGCACGGCGGCCCCGGTCGAACTGGACTTCACCGGCACGGAGGGCTCGGTCTGCGGCAGCCTCCTGCCGACCGGCAACGTCCGGGACGAGATCGACGGCATCGCGGTGACCTGTGTGGACAACGGGATGCCGGTCGTCGTGGCGCGCGCGGCCGATCTCGGGGTGACCGGGTACGAACCGGTCGGAGACCTCAAGGCGGACACCGCGCTCGCGGCACGGATCGACGCGCTGCGCATCCAGGCCGGGAAGCTCATGGGCCTCGGTGACGTCAGTGGCACGTCGGTCCCCAAGACCACCCTGGTCGCCGCGCCCCGTGACGGCGGGGCGATCTGCACCCGCACGTTCATCCCGGTCCGGCCGCATCCCTCGATCGGCGTCCTCGGCGGCGTCAGCGTCGTGACCGCGCTCCTGCTCGACGGCGCGGTGGGACACGACCTCCTGGTCACCCCACCCGACGGCGCGCCGGTCGACATCGAGCACCCCAGCGGCAAGCTCGCGATCGGAATCGAGTTCGACACCACTTCCCCGTCACCCCGGGTCAGCCGGTCGACGGTGATCCGGACGGCGCGGAAGTTGTTCGACGGCACCGTTTTCCCGCGCCCCTGATCCTTCACCGAGGAGCCCCGAGAATGTCATCAGCGCCCCAGCCCTCGCCCCGCCACGAGATCGCGCACCTGGGTCACGTGGAACTGCTCACCCCGGAGCCGGAAAAGAGCCTGGACTTCTTCGTCCGCGTGCTCGGGCTGACCGAGAACGGGACCGAAGGCGACTCGGTGTACCTGCGTACCTGGGACGACTACGAACACCACAGCCTCAAGCTCACCGCGAGCAAGACCTCCGGTGTCGGGCGCACGGCACTGCGCGCATCCAGTGAGGAGGCCCTCAAGCGGCGCGTGGTGGCGATCGAAGAGCGCGGACTCGGGATCGGCTGGGCCGACGGTGACACCGGAATCGGCCCCACGTATCGCTTCCACGACCCGGACGGCCACGAACTCGAGATCTACTGGGAGACCGAGCGCTACGACCCGCCGGAGCATCTTCGTCCGGCGCTGAAGAACCAGGCCCAGGCCTACCCGGGCCGCGGGGTCGGCGTCCGCCGCCTCGACCATGTCAACTATCTCGCGCTGGAGGCCGAGGCCAACGGCCGGTTCATCTGCGACGCTCTCGGCGGGCGGGTGACCGAGCAGATCCAGCTCGACAGCGGGGTCATTTCCGGGCAGTGGACCAACTTCGCGCAGAAGTCCTACGATTTGGTCTATACCAATGACTGGACGAAGACGAAGGGCAGGCTGCACCACATCGCCTTCGCCACCGACACCCGCGAGGACATCCTGCGCGCGGCCGACATCGCGCTCGACAACGGCGTCCACATCGAAACCGGGCCGCACAAGCACGCGATCCAGCAGACCTTCTTCCTCTACCTCTACGAGCCCGGCGGCAACCGGATCGAACTGTGCAACCCGACCGCGCGGCTGATCTTCGCGCCGGACTGGGAGCCGGTCACCTGGACCGAAGCCGAGCGGGCCAAGGGACAGGCCTGGGGGCTCAAGACCATCGAGTCCTTCCACACCCACGGCACCCCGCCGGTGGAGTGACGACGGAGGCATGACCGACCTCTGCTTCATGACCGCGCTCGACCTGAAAGCCGCGCTGGCCGCCAGGGAGCTGTCCGCACGCGAAGTGGTGCGAGCACACCTGGACCGGATCGAGCGGGTCAACCCCAAGGTCAACGCCGTGGTGACCCTCGTCGCGGAGCGCGCGATCGAGGCGGCGAAGGCGGCGGACGAACGTGCCGCCGCCGGTGCCGCACTGCCGCCGTTGCACGGAATTCCCGTCGCGCACAAGGATCTCCACGAGACAGCGGGAATCCGTACGACGTTCGGCTCGCCCCTGCGCGCCGACTACGTCCCGGAGCGCGATCAGCTGATCATCGAGCGGATGCGCGGTGCGGGCGCGATCACGCTGGGCAAGACGAACGTGCCCGAGTTCGGCGCCGGGTCGCACACCTTCAACCCGGTGTTCGGGGCGACGCGGAATCCTTACCACACCGGCAAGTCCGCGGGCGGCAGCAGCGGTGGCGCGGCCGTCGCGCTGGCCTGCGGGATGTGCGCGCTCGCGGACGGCAGTGACACCGGCGGCTCACTGCGCAACCCCGCGTCGTTCACCAACGTCATCGGTTTCCGGCCTTCGCCGGGGCGCGTGCCGAACTGGCCGGCGCTGCTGGGATGGACCACGCTCAACGTGTCCGGACCGATGGCGCGGACCGTCGCCGACGCCGCGTTCCTGCTCTCCGTGATCGCCGGGCCGGACCCGCGGTCGCCGATCTCGCTTGAGGAGCCGGGCGCGAGCTTCGCGAAGCCGCTGGACCGTGACTTCCGGGATGTCCGCGTGGCGTGGTCGCCGGACCTGGGCGGTGCGGTGCCGGTGGAACCCGCGGTCGCCGCCGTGGTCGGCGACTCGGCGAAGGTGTTCGCGGATCTCGGTTGCGTGGTGGAGCGTGCCTGCCCGGACTTCGCCGGAGCCGACGAGGTGTTCCGGACCCTGCGAGCCTGGCAGTTCGAAGTGTCGTTCGGCCCCCTGCTGGAAACGGGGCGGCTCAAGGAGACCATCCGCTGGAACACCCTGGCCGGAAGGCGGCTCTCCGGGCCGGAACTGGGCCGTGCGGAGGTGTTGCACACTGAGTTGTTCCAAAGGATGCGCGAGTTCTTCACCCGCTACGACTTCCTGCTGCTGCCGGTCAGCCAGGTGCCGCCGTTCGACCTGGAACTGGAGTACCCGGCCGAGGTGGCGGGGGTGGCGATGGAGACCTACCTGGACTGGATGCGCTCGGCGTACTTCGTTTCGGCCACCGGCAATCCGGCGTTGTCCGTGCCCGCCGGTTTCACCTCGGACGGTCTCCCGGTGGGCGTGCAGATCGTCGGGCCGCACCGGGCGGATTTCGCCGTCCTGCAGGCGGGGCACGCGTTCGAACAGGTCACCGCCTTCGCGCGCCGCCGCCCACCGGTTTGTGCGGACTGAGCCGTTACTTCGGGTCGAGCACGAAGACCGGGATCTGCCTGTCGGTCTTCGTCTGGTACTCGGCATAGGGCGGGAAGGCCGCGACGGCCCGCTCCCACCACTCGTCCCGCTCGGCGCCCTCGACCTCGCGCGCGACGTAGTCCTTGGTCACCGTTCCGTCCTGGAGCGGGAACTCGGGGTGCGCCTTGATGTTGTAATACCAGGTCGGGTGCTGGTCGGCACCGCCCTTGGACGCGACGACGGCGTAACTGCCGTTGTGCTCCACCCGCATCACCGGGGTGTAGCGCAGTTTGCCGGTCTTCGCGCCACGCAGCGTCAACAGCACGATCGGCATGCCGTTGATGTCGACGCCGTCCGTGGTCCCGGTCTCAAGGATCTTCTCGGTCTGGTCACGAACCCAGCCCGCGGGGCTGAGTTCCACAGTCTCGTTTGGCACGTCAAGGTAGAACGCTCTTGGCGCCGAGACCATTCCCGCGCCTGATATAACCGACGGGACATTTGCCGAAGGAAGGCGGGCACCTCGGATGACGGACCTCGACGCATGGCTGGCCGAGAGCCCGTTCCTGCGTGACCTCGGCGTCCGGTGGCGCGACGGGAAAATCGTGATGACGGTCACCGAGCCGCACACCCTCACCGGGGCTCTGCACGGGGGCGCGACCGCCGCACTGGCCGCGGTGTCGGCTCAGGCGACGATGCGCGCCTCGGAGCCGGAACTCGATCCCAGCACGTCGTCGATCCACGTCACCTACCCCCGCTCCGGGCGGGGCACCGTCTTCACCGCGGTGAGCACGCCGATCCGCCGCGCACGCGAGCTCGGCTTCTACCAGACCGAGGTGCGCGACGCCGAGGAACGGGTCATCGCCACCGCGTCCAGCGCCCTGTCCACCGATCGCCACGGCGGCGCCGACATCCCCGCCCAGCCGTCACCTCCGCACGATCCGGGTGGACTGGGCAAGGGAATCGAGTCGATTCCGTTCATGCGACGCCGGGGTGTGCGGACCGAGGGCATCGACCACGGCGCTCTCGAACTCACCATGGCCGCCGAGGAGCGGAACCTCGACGGCAAGGGCAGGCTCCACGAAGGCGCGGTCCTCACCCTCATCGACGTGGCAGGCGCATGCGTGCCGTGGACGCACTCACGTCCCTCCGATGCCACCAGCGGTGTCACCATCACGCTGCACGCGCACATTTTGGGCGAGCTTCCCGACAGCGGCGTGGTCGCCCGGGCCGGGGTGACCGCCCACGACGACCGCTTCTTCTGGTGCGACGTGGACGTTTTCACCCAGGCCGACCGCCGGCTGTGCGCGAAGGGACACCTGACCTACCGGTACCTGTGACCGTTCGCGCGGCATTACCCCGGTGACCCGCGAGCGAATGTACGGAAAATGCGTTTTGTCGCGAACAACCGTCCGGAAGCGCGCTGCCGCATGGCCCAGAAGGCACGGCCGAATGTTCGTATTTTTCGTCTGACGCTTGCCTCGTTTCAGCGAGCGCGTTAGATGGAAAACGCTGTCCGCGCCGGTGTGGAGCGGAGTCGCTGGGGGACGACGTGGTGCCGGAATTCCGTCTGCTGGGTGATATCGAGGTCCGTCTTGACGGACGCCCGATCGCGATCGGCTATGCACGGCTTCGCCATGTCCTGGCCGTCCTGTTGCTGGAGATCAACCGGCCGGTACCGGTGGACGAAATCGTCGGCCGTGTCTGGGGAGAACGTCGCCTGCCGCGCAATCCGCGTGGCGCCGTCCAGCACAGTGTGAGTGTTTTGCGCCAGGCTTTGGCCGTTATCGAGGACGTGTCGATATCCCGGCGTCCGGCGGGATATCAACTCGATGCCGATGCCGGAACCGTCGACGTGCACCGATTCGCCGCGCTGCTGCGGGAGGCGCGCGCCACGGAGGAAGACGAACGCGCCGCCGAGTTGTTCGAGCAGGCGCTGGAATTGTGGCGCGGAGAACTGTGTACGGGCCTGGACACGCGCTGGGCCGAATCCGAGCGCGCCGCGCTCGACGCGCAATGCCAGGCGGCCCGGTGCGATCTGACCGACATCCGGCTGCGCCTTGGCCGGCACACCGCCCTGCTGGCCGAACTGTCCGGCCAAGCCCAGCGGTATCCGCTGGACGAACGAGTGGCGGGCCAGTATCTGCTCGCGCTCTACCGCAGCGGCCGTCAAGCGCAGGCCTTCGAGTACTACCACCAGGTCCGGCACCGTCTGGCCGAGCAACTGGGCGTCGATCCCAGCGCCTCGCTGCAACGGCTGTACCAGCGGATCCTGGCCGCGGATCCGGAACTCGCCGCTCCCGAGCGCCCGCCCTCCCCCGGCCTCACGCCGGTTCCGGTGCCACGCCAGCTGCCCGCCCGGCCGCGGTCCTTCACCGGCCGTGAGCGCGAACTCGACGACCTGACCACCGCGCTGAACACGGCGGAAGGACCCGGTGGCACGATGGTGATCTCGGCGATCGGCGGGAGCGGCGGGATCGGCAAGACGTGGCTCGCGCTGCACTGGGCACACGAAAACCTCGACCGCTTCCCCGACGGCCAGCTGCACGTCAACCTGCGCGGGTTCGACCCCACGGGAGAACCGATGCCGCCCGCCGTGGCGGTGCGCGGATTCCTGGATGCCCTCGGCGCCGGACCCGCCGCGCTGCCTTCCGGAGAGGATGCCCAGGTCGGGCTGTACCGCAGCCTGGTGGCGGACCGGAAGATGCTGATAGTGCTGGACAATGCCCGCGACAGCGACCAGATCGCCCCGCTGCTGCCGGGCAGCACGAGCTGCACCGTCGTGATCACCAGCCGGCGTCGTCTCACCGGGCTGGTCACCGGACACGGCGCGCACATCCTGGATCTGGACGTGCTGGGCCCGGCCGAAGCGCGGGACCTGCTCGCCCGCCGCCTCGGGAACGAACGGGTGGCCGCCGAACCCCGGCCGCTGGCCGAACTGCTCGAAGGCTGCGCCGGGCTGCCACTGGCACTCGGCATCGTGGCCGCGCGCGCCGCGGCCCATCCCGGCTTCCCACTCGCCTCACTGGCCGGCGAGCTGCGTGACCTGGCCGGCCGTCTGGACACTTTGGACGGTGGGGAGCTGGCCACCAACATGCGCGCGGTGTTGTCCTGGTCCTACCACGCGCTGGCCCCCGAGACGGCCACCGTCTTCGCGTTGCTCGGACTGGTGCCGGGGCCGGACATCGACACGGCCGCCGCGGCGAGCCTCACCGCGCTTCCGGCGACGCGGATCCGCGCGATACTGCGTGACCTGGAAAGCGCGTCGCTCGTCCAGCAGCACGTCCCGGGCCGCTACCGGATGCATGACCTGGTCCGCCTCTATGCCGCGGAGCAGGCGCAGCGCGATGGTGACGACGAGGTCCGGACCAGTGCCCTGCGCAGGTTGACCGATTTCTACCTGCACACCGCGTTGAACGCCGAGCAGTTGCTTCAGTCCCTGCTCCCGCCGATCGAACTCGGCGAACCCGCCGCCGGCTGCCATCCGAGCCCACTGAACGACCAGGCCACGGCGCTGGCCTGGTTCACCATCGAATATCCGAACCTGCTGGCCATGCAACGCCTGGCCGCGGCACAGGGCTGGGCCATGTCGGTCTGGCGCCTGGCCCGGAGCGTGACCACCTTCCTCTACCGGCAAGGGCGGTTCCCCGCGGCCCTGACCGCGTTGCGGACCGGCGAGGCCGCCGTCGCCGATCTGGACGACCCGATCGTGGCCACCGGCTCGCATCAGCTTCTCGGCGCGATCTTCTCCGAGCTGGGCCAGTACGACAACGCCCTGCGTCATCTCACCCTGGCCGAACAGGGCGGTGACCTGCCCGGCCAGGCCTACACCGACCACACTCTGGGCTGGCTGTGGTCATTGCGCGGGGACAACCAGCGGGCGTTGCGGTATGCGACCCGAGCCCTGCACCGGTACCGATCCCTCAACATGGTGGCGGGACAGAGCCGGGAGCTCACCGTGATCGGCTGGTACCTGGCACAACTCGGCGAATACGACAAGGCCCGCACCCAGTGCGCGGCCGCACTGGGCCTCGCCCGCCGCCACGGGCAGGTCGAGGACGAAGGGCTCACCCTCGGCATCCTGGGCCACATCGCCCATCACACGGGCAAGCAGGTCGCGGCCCTCGGCTACCTCCGGCAGGCCCTCGCCATTTTGCGCGAAATCGGCAACACCTACTACGAGGCGACCGTCCTGGACTATCTCGGACGATGCCACGAAGCCATCGGCGACATCGGATCAGCGCACGCGGCCTGGCGAGAAGCGTTGCGGCTGTACCGGATCCAGCATCGCACGACCGACGCTGAGCGCCTTGACGAAAACCTCGGCTCAGGCCCCGCATCGTGACCGGGCCGGCTGACGCCGGCCCGGAAGCGCACGCGATGCTCAGGCGCAGTACGCGATGAAGTACGGGCCTTCATAGACTGGACTGGGGAAAAAGTCGCCATATTCGTCCTCGTACCAATAGGTCACCCCGCCGGGATAGACATAGGTTTGCACGAGGACGAAGACGTCGGTCCCGTCCGTCGCGCAGTCCGCGGGTTTCACCTGGTTCGCGGAAGCGGTCGCCGTGGGAGCCGGTGCGGTGGCCGCCATCGCGGTACCGGCGGGAACGAGCAGAGCGGCGGCGAAAGCCACCACCACGGTGATTTTCCTTGCGACTGACTTCACGAGCGTGCCTGCCCTTCATCCGAGTCGTCATCCGGACCGGCGAAACCGGCCGGGGAAAGACTGCGCTCCCGGCCTTTGGCGTTTCTTTGGTTTCGCGTTGGTACGGAGAGCGCGGTCGATCGACGCCGGGCGCCTGACCAGCGGCCAATGCACCACCAAAGCATTACCAACGGGCCCGGGAGCAGTCTTTCCCCGCGGTCACCCGACCACCGAGGTGACTTAGCAGAAAGGTCGATGATGAAGAGAACGCTCTGCGTTGGTGCCATCGCGGCGGCCGCCGTGCTGGGGACGGTAGGTACCGCGGCGGCCGCGACACCGGCCGCTTCCCAGGGGCAGGCCGCACCGGCGGCGTCCTGGGTTCTCTACGAGTCCCATGTTTCGGGGAGCCAGTGCGTCACCGACGGCCAGTGGGTTCTGGCGCATATTTCCGGTGTTTTCAACTACTGGTGTGACGCCTCGGACAACCACGCCAACGACGGAAAGTACGCCCTCTGGGTGAACCAGTGATCTGATTCACCTCGCGTGGGCCCGTCCTGTACGACGGGCCCACGCCGCGCTCGCTGGGCGCACTCCCTGATGTTCGGCATATGGTCTTCCCGTCCGCATTGTGCTACAAGTGAGACGGTCCAATGACGGCACCCCGACGATGAGGAACAGTGTGAACGCAGAGTTTCCCGACTACGACGCACTGTTCCAGCGCCCCGGCACCGCGAAGGGAACCGCCTGGGGCCTGTGGGGCGATGACGACCAGCTCGGCACGATCAACCTGCTGACCCCCGAGCGCGTGGTCCAGGCGGCGGCCCTCGTGCGATCCGGCAAACGGTTCAATCTCGACTATCCGGTCAACGCCTTCGAGCCGTTCCCGACCGGCACGCGGCACGCCGCCGGCCACCACATGTTCGCCAACAATCCCCACCACCGCGACGACTACCTGGACTCGTTCTACCTGCAGTCGTCGTCGCACCTCGACTCGCTCCGGCACATCGGCCATCCCGGGCGCGGTTTCTACGGCGGCCGCGCGAAGGAAGAGATCACCGACGCCACCGACGTGCTGGGCATCCACCACTACGCGCAGGCGGGCATCGTCGGGCGGGGTGTGCTGCTCGACGTCGACCGCTACCTCGCCGCTCAGGGCACACCGTTGGAACTCAACGATCCCACCGCTTTCGATGGTGACCTGCTCGACGCGGTCGCCGCCGCTCAGGGCGTGGAACTCGCGCCGGGAGACATCCTCCTGCTGCACACCGGCTGGGCCGCGCGCTACCTCGCGCTGACCACGGAGGAACGGATCGCGCTCAACAAGCGGCGCTCCACGCCCGGACTGGCACAGACCGAATCCGTCGTCCGCTGGCTCTGGAACCACCGGATCGCGCTCGTCGCCGCCGACAACACCGGCGTCGAGCGTTCCCCGGCGCAGCAGTCCGACTACTTCGACCCGGCCCAGCCACCACCGGAGCGGGGGCCGAACCACAACGGCATGATCCACCGCCCGCTGATCGCGCTCCTCGGCATGGCCCTGGGTGAACTCTGGGCGCTCGACGAACTGGCGGCCGACTGCGCCGACGACCACCGCTACGAATTCCTGCTGGTCGCCTCGCCGCTGAATCTGGTCGGCGGGGCCGGGTCGCCGTGCAACGCGATCGCGATCAAGTGACGCCTCCGATGGAACTCGGACTGGCGCTCGATCTCGGCACCGATCCGTCGTCCGGCGGCATCGCCGACCAGATCCGCCGGGCCGCTCCCCTGCTCACTTTGGCCGAGCAGGCCGGTTTCACGTCCGTCTGGCTCGGCGAGAGCTACCACACCGCACCCGCGCCGTTCCATCTCCCCAGCGCGCTGATGGTCCTGGCCCACCTCGCTCCGATGACGAAGCTGGGACTGGGAACCGGGGTGCTGCTGGCCCGTGCCCACCATCCGGACCGGCTGGCCACCGAGGCGGCGCTGGTCGACCAGCTTTCCGAGGGACGGCTGACGCTGGGAATCGGGCTGGGCGCCGACGGTTTGAAGGGAGTGCTGGGCGGCCTCGGCCAAGCGGGCGGACCGATGTTCGAGGCGATGCTCGCCCGGCTCCGCACGCTGTGGCGAGAGCGGCCGGCCGGAACCTACGTGCCCGCGCCGTACCGGACGGGAGGACCGCCGATCCTCATCGGCGGGCGCGGCCCCGTCGCGGCCCGGCGCGCGGCCACCCTGGCCGACGGCTACTACTCGGCGACCAACTACTCCGACCGGCTTCTCGCCGCGCAGAGCACCGCTTACCTGGAAGCCCTCGCGGCGCACAACCCTCATGCCCGACCGTCGATCGCGGTCAACCGAGTGTGCATTGTGGACAGTGATGGCGCCACCGCCCGGAACCACGCCGAGGAACACCTGGCGCGGCTGCACCATTACTACCGGTCCCTCAACGCGTGGGACATCGGTCGTGCGGACGGCGACCCCGAGCCGGTCCTCGTCGGTACGCCGACGGAGATCATCGCCAGGCTCCGTCACTACCGCTCGCTCGGCGTGACCCACGTGCAGGCCCGGATCGCTCCGGCCGGTATGCCGGAGGAAGTGATCCGGCGCACCATCACGGAACTGGGCGAGCACGTGATCCCGAACTTGCGGGCCCTCGACGCGGGCCACAGGTTTACGCAGGGCACTTCTTCGGCATGAAGAACGGAAGGGTCAGCTGCATCAGCGGTCCGATCGCGACGGCATACAGCACGGTCCCCACGCCGACCGATCCACCCAGCGCCCAGCCGATCGCCAGGACGAGGACTTCGATCACCGTCCGCACCACGCGTATCCGGTAGCCGCGCGCCGCGAGCGCGGTGGTCAGGCCGTCTCGCGGGCCCGGACCGAAACCGGCCGCGATGTACAAGCCGGTCGCCACGCCGTTCAGCAGGACACCGGTGACGAGCGCGACGACCTGTAAGGCCACAGCGCGTTGGGGCGGGACCAGCCACACCGTCGCGTTGACGCACAAGCCGACCAGGACCGCGTTGCCGAAGGTCCCGACGCCGAAACGCTGACGCAGCGGGAACCACAGCAGCAGGATGACCAGGCTGACCACGATCGTCCAGGTGCCGACCTGTCCGCCGAAGGTCCTGGACAGACCTTGGTGCAGCACGTCCCACGGCCCGACGCCGAGATTCGCCCGGAGGATCAGGCCGCTGCTCACCCCGTAGGCGACGAGACCGCTGAGCAGCATTGCCGAGCGCAGCGGAAGACGGTCATCGGGCAGCGGGAGAAGGATGCTCACGTGATCAATCTGCAGGAATTGGTCTGCGTGCTCCAGTACCAATCTACCCTTGCTGGTATGGCTGACCTCACCGAACTCGTCGCCCAGCTCAAACCCGCCCTGGGGCGGCGTTCGGCCTATCTGGATCTCGCCGACGGTCTCCGGACGCTGATCATGGACGGTCGTCTCGTGGCCGGCGACCGGCTGCCGCCTCAGCGGACGTTGGCCGACGCGCTCGAACTGAGCCGGACGACGGTCGTGTCGTCGTTGACCCTGCTGCAGGCGGAAGGGTTCCTTTCGTCCCGCCAGGGAAGTGCCACCACCGTGTGCGTCCCGCCCGAGCGCGTCGACCGGCCCGACGAACCGGCCTGGCTGGCGAAGGACGAGCCCCCTGCCATCGACCTGTCGATCGCCGTTCTGCCCGCGCCCGGCCAAGTGAGCCCGGCGGCCCACCGGGCCGCCGAACGCCTGCCGGCGATCCTCGCCGGAGGAGGGCTGCACCCGCTGGGGCTCACCGAACTGCGGAACGCCGTCGCGGCGCGGTTGAGCCGTCTCGGGGTGCCGACGCGGGCCGACCAGATCGTGATCACACAGGGCGCGTTGCACGGCTGGGACCTGATCCTGCGCACCTTCGCCCGGCCGGGCAGCCAGGTTCTCGTCGAGCAACCCAGCTACCCGGCCGCGATCGACGCGATTCGCGCGCATTACGCCCGCCCGCGGCCCGTGGCCGTGACAGCGGAGGGCTGGCAGTGGCCTCAGCGTCTCGACAGATCCGCGGACATCGCCTACATGGTGCCCGATTTCCAGAATCCGACGGGCCATCTGGCCGACGAGAGCGAGCGGCGCCGTCTCGTCAAACGCACCCGGGGAATGATGCTGTGCGTCGACGAGACCTTCGCCGAACTGGGCGACGGTCCGGTGATCACCCCGACCGCCGCGTATGACAAACGGGTCATCACGATCGGAACACTGTCCAAACTGGTCTGGGCGGGACTGCGGATCGGCTGGGTGCGAGGGCCGCGCGAGGTCGTCAACCGGCTGGCGGCGGCACGATCGAGCCAGGACATCGCCGGGCCGGTTCTGGACCAGTTGCTCGCACTCGAACTGATGGACCATCTCGACGAGATCGGCGACGGCAGGCGATCCCTTCTGCGACAGCGACGCGCGCACACCGCCGCAGCGTGCCGTCGTGCCGGCTGGGAGGTCGTCGAACCGTCGGGCGGACTGTTCCTGTGGGTGGACCTGAAGGGTGCCAGCAGCACACGACTGTCCCATCTGGTTCGCGCACGGGGCGTCCGGGTCCCGCCGGGAACGCGTTTCTCCACCGGCGGAACGCATGATCGGTACCTGCGCGTGCCGTTCACATCTACGCCACCGGTGTTGTCCGAGGCTGTCCGCCGAATAGCGGAAGCGGCCGACGAGGCCGACGGGAAGTCCCGCTCCGCGACGTCTCCCGTCTGGACGATCTGAGCTTCGCTTTACCTGTGGGAAAGCGGCTTTTCGCCGTCGTCGTCCGGTAATCGTGCGGTGAGGACCGGTTGGAAGAATCCGGTCCCCTCCGGGGGATGCCAGACCGTTTCGCGGAAGCCCACACCGGTGGCGACCGCGGTGATCTGGTTCTGGGTCAACGCCCAGTAGGTAGCGCGGTAGACGTGGGTCGACCAGGTTCCGTCGTGCGGGACGAGCTGGAAGAGTTCGAGATCGTAGCGTTCTCCGTCGTCATGCCAGTTCCAGAGTTGGAAGGTGATGGCTCTGCCGCGCGGAGTATCGATGACCTGCGGCAGTGTCGCGGGTGGCCGGTGGGCACGGAGCACGTCGTAGGGCCGGGCTGACCGCGGCGTCTCGTCCGCGTTCTGACCGAACGTCCCCAGCCGTCCTAAACCCGCGGTCCCATCGCGTCGACGCGCGCCTCGGCCGTGGCCCAGTCGCCGCCGGTGGGCAGATAGCGCTCGACCGTCTGCGTGGCACGCACCAGCGCCCGCATCGCCGCCAGATCCGGCAGGTCCTGTCCCAACGCCCGTGCCTGGACCAACAGGTTGCCCAGTGCCGCCGCCTCGACCGGTCCGGCGATCACCGGTACCTCGCACGCGTCGGCGGTCAGCTGGCACAGAAGCCGGTTGCGCACCCCGCCGCCGACGATGTGCACCACGTCGACCGGGCTGCCCGTCAGCCGGGCCGCGCACCGCACGGTTCGCCGGTAAGCGAGCGCGAGACTGTCCACAATGCACCGGACCGTCTCACCACGGGTGCGGGGGGTGGGCTGCCCGGTGTCGCGGCACACCCTAGCGATCCGGGCGGGCATGTCGCCGGGGGCGAGGAATTCGGGCGCGTCGATGTCGACGACCGCGGCGAGCGCCGGTGCCTCGGCGGCTTCGGCGAGCACCTGGTCCAGTTCGACGGCTTCGCCCCGAGCGGACCAGGTGCGGAGCGTTTCGGAGAGCACCCACAGGCCCATCACGTTGCGCAGGAAGCGGATCGTGCCGTCCACCCCGCCTTCGTTGGTGAAGTTCGCGGCGCGCGCGTCCTCGCTCAGCTCCGGCTCGGGCAGTTCGAGGCCGACCAGGGACCAGGTCCCGGACGAGATGTAGGCGAAGCGCGTGCCGGGTTCGGCGGGCACCGCGACGACGGCCGATGCGGTGTCGTGGGACGCCACCGCGACCACCGGCAGTTCCGGCAGGCCGTGCTCGGCGGCGATTCCGGGCCGCAGGGTGCCGACTCGCTCGCCCGGGTCTCTGAGCGGTGGCAGCAGTCGCGGCGGAATGCCGGCCCGTTCGGCCAGACTGGTTGCCCATGTTCGCGCGCGGACGTCGTAGAGCTGGGTGGTGGAAGCGTTGGTTTGTTCGGCGCCCACGTTCCCGGTGAGCCAGTAACCCAGCAGATCCGGCATCAGCAGCATCGTCTCCGCAGCCGCGAGACGGTCCACTTCGGACAACAGTTGATAGAGCGTGTTGAACGGCAACTGCTGCACACCGGTGACCTGATAGAGCTCGCGTGCCGAAACCGACTCGGACACCCGCGCGGCCACGCCGTCGGTCCGGAAATCCCGGTAGTGCACGGGATTGCCCAGCAACCGGCCGGCCCGATCGAGCAGGCCGTAGTCGACGGCCCACGAGTCGATCCCGATGCCCGACACCGGCCCACCGGCGCACGCGGCCCGCACACCGGCCAGCGTCTCGCGGTAAAGCCCGAGCACGTCCCAGTACAGCGTGTCCCCAGCCCGCACGCCCCCGTTCGGAAAGCGGTGCACTTCGTCGAGAGCGAGCGTGCCGGAACCCACGCTTCCCGCGATGACGCGCCCGCTCGTCGCGCCGAGATCGACCGCCGCCAAACGCAGCGGCCGCCCGGGATGAGTGCTCATGACGCTCAGCGCAGGAAGGCGGCGGGCACGCCGGCGTCGACGGGCACATGCATGCCGGTGGTGTGACCGAGGTCGCCGGCCGTGAGCGCGAACACCGCGGCGGCCACATGTTCGGGCAGCACCTCGCGCTTGAGCAGCGTCCGCTTGGCGTAGAAGACGCCGAGTTCCTCCTCGGGCACGCCGTACACGGCGGCGCGCTGGGCACCCCAGCCCCCGGCGAAGATGCCGGAACCTCGGACCACACCGTCCGGGTTGACGCCGTTGACGCGGATGCCGTACTCCCCCAGTTCCGCCGCGAGCAGCCGGACCTGGTGCGCTTGATCGGCCTTGGCCGCGCCGTAGGCCAGGTTGTTCGGCCCGGCGAACACGGAGTTCTTCGAGGCGATGTAGACGATGTCACCGCCGGTCCCTTGCGCGATCATCGCTTTCGCCGCCGCCTGCGCCACCAGGAACGAACCCTTCGCCATGACGTCGTGCTGAAGATCCCAGTCCTTCTCCGTGGTTTCCAGTAGTGGCTTGGAAATCGACAGCCCCGCGTTGTTGACCACCAGGTCGATTCCGCCGAAGGCGAGCACCGTGGCGTCCACCGCCGCCGCGACCGCACCGGCGTCGGTGACGTCGGCGGTGACCGCCACCGCCGTGTCGGGACCACCGATCCCGCGTGCGGTTTCGCCGGCCGCCCCGGCGTTCAGATCCGCGACCGCGACGCACGCGCCCTCGGCGGCCAGCCGTTCGGCGATCGCCTTGCCGATGCCCGAACCCGCGCCGGTGACCAGCGCGATCCGGCCCGCCAGCGGCTTGGGCCTGGGCATCCGCCGCAGCTTGGCCTCCTCCAAGGCCCAGTACTCGATCCGGAACTTCTCGCTTTCGGGGATCGGGGCGTAGCTGGAGATCGCTTCGGCGCCGCGCATCACGTTGATCGCGTTGACGTAGAACTCACCCGCGACCCGCGCGGTCTGCTTGTCCTTGCCGAAGGAGAACATCCCGACGCCCGGCACGAGCACGATCGCCGGATCGGCGCCCCGCATGGCGGGGCTTTCCGCGGTGGCATGCCGCTCGTAGTAGGCGCGGTACGAATCGCGGTACGCGGCGTGCAGTTCCTTCAGCCGCGCCACGACGTCCTCGATCGGCGCGGTCCCCGGCAGATCGAGCACCAGCGGAGCGACCTTGGTGCGCAGAAAATGGTCCGGGCACGACGTGCCCAGCGCCGCGAGCGGCTCGAGCCTTTCGCGGGAAAGGAAATCGAGCACGACTTCGGTGCCGGTGTAGTGGCCGACCTGGCGCTGATCGGTGGAGACGAGCCCGCGGATCACGGGGGCGAGCGCGGCGGCGCGGGCCAGGCGGTCGGCTTCGGGCAGCGGTTCGAAACCGGATACGACGGCGCCGAACGGCTCGGCCTTGCCCCGCTCGGCGATGAACCCTTCGGCGGTGCGGATGATCTCCAGCGAGTTCCGCTCGCATTCCTCCGACGTGGCGCCCCACGCGGTGATGCCGTGGCCGCCGAGGATCACGCCGATGGCACGCGGATTGGCCCGCTTGACGGCCGCGATGTCCAGGCCCAGCTGGAATCCCGGGCGGCGCCAGTCCACCCAGGCCACGCGGTCGCCGAAACACTCCTTGGTGAGCGCCGCGCCGTCTGCCGCGGTCGCCAGCGCGATGCCGGAGTCCGGATGCAGATGGTCGACATGGACGGCATCGACCAGCCCGTGCATCGCCGTGTCGATCGACGGCGCGGCACCACCACGACCGTGCAGACAGTAGTCGAACGCGGCGACCATCTCGTCCTCGCGATCGACTCCCGGGTAGACATCGGCGAGAGCGCGCAACCGGTCCAGCCGCAGCACCGCCAGTCCCGCTTCGGTCAGCGTGCCGAGGTCACCACCGGATCCCTTGACCCACAACACTTCCGTGGGCTGGTTCGTGACCGGGTCGCGGACCTCGCCCTTGGCGGAGGTGTTCCCCCCGGCGTAGTTGGTGTTGCGGGGATCGGCGCCGAGCGCGTTGCTGCGCGCCACGAGTTCTTCCGGGACTGTCATGGCTTTCAGGCTCCCCATCCGGCCTGCCGGCCACCGACCCGTTCGGCCTCGATCTTCTGCTGATAGCCACTGCGGTGGTAGGCGGCGACCGGGTTCTCGTCGAGCCCGGCTTCGGCACGAACCTCGGCCAGAAGCGGCCGCACATCGGTGTTGTAGGCGTCCATCAGCACGGCGTTGGCTTCGAGCACGTTCCCCTCGCGCTGAGCGGCCCGCAGCGCGTCCCGGTCCACCAGCAGCGCCTTGGCCGTGGCCTCCTGGACGTTCATCACCGAGCGGATGGTCGCGGGAATCTTCCGCTCGATGTTGTGGCACTGGTCGAGCATGAACCGGATACCGGAGGACTCCCCGAGCCCGTCACCGCGGACGATCTCGTACATGATCCGGAACAGCTGGAACGGGTCGGCGGCACCGGCCATCAGATCGTCGTCGGCGTAGAACCGCGAGTTGAAGTCGAACGCGCCGAGCTTTCCGGCCCGCAGCAGGAACGCCACGATGAACTCGATGTTCGTGCCGGGCGCGTGGTGGCCGGTGTCGATACACACCGTCGCCTTCGGACCGAGTTCGACGCAGTGCGCGTAGGCCGTGCCCCAGTCCGGGATGTCCGTGGCGTAGAAGGCCGGCTCGAAGAGCTTGTACTCCAGCAGCATGCGCCGGCCGTCACCGAGCCGGTCATAGGCCTCGCGCAGCGCCTCGGCCAGCCGGTCCTGACGGTCGCGCAGGTCATCCTGGCCCGGATAGTTCAGGCCGTCGGAAAACCACAGCTTCAGGTCGCGTGACCCCGTGGCGTCCATGATGCCGATCGCTTCGAGGAGGTGGTCGGTGGCCTTACGGCGAATGGCCGGGTCGGGATTGGTCACCGAGCCGAGCTTGTAGTCCTCGTCCTGGAACACGTTGGTGTTGATCGCCCCGATCTCGACACCCAGGTCGCGCGCGTAACGGGCGAGCGCACCGAAGTCGGCCACCTGGTCCCACGGGATGTGCAGCGCGACCGAGGGCGCGACGCCGGTGAACCGGTGCACTGTGGCGGCGTCGGCGATCTTCTCCTCCGGAGTGCGGGGAACGCCGGGCTGGCCGAACACCTTGAAGCGGGTGCCCGAATTCGCGTACCCCCAGGACGGGGTCTCGATGCGCTGCGCCCGCAGCGCGGATTTCACAGCCGTCTTGTCGGCCACGTGGCTCACGTCTTTCCTTCCCGGGCACCGTCGCGTCCTTTGTGGAGGGACCGGCCGGGCCGCGCGGCCCGGCCGGTCCGGCGCGTCAGAAGTGGAACTGGTCGATGTTGTTCGCGTCGAAGACGGTCGGCGGGCCGAGCACGATCTCCCCGTCCTTGCCGATGGTGTACTCACCGAGCTTGCCCGCCTTGAACTTCTGTCCCGCGGTGCCGGTGATCTGCCCGGAAGCCAGGGCGACACCGGCGTAGGCGGCCAGGTAGCCGATGTCGGCCGGGTTCCACAGCGCGAACTGCTTGACCGTGCCGTCCTTGACGTATTCCCGCATCTGGTTCGGCGTGCCGAGGCCGGTGACCGCGACCTTGCCCTTGTAGTTCGACGACGACACGTAGCGCGACGCGGCGGCGATCCCGACCGTGGTCGGCGCGACGATCACCTTCAGGTTCGGGAACGACTGCAACAGGCCCTGCGCCTCCTGGAACGACTTCTGGTCGTCGTCGTTGCCGTAGGCGATCTTGTCCAGCTTCAGGCCCGCGTTGTCCGGCTTCGCCAGCTCCTGCTTGACCACGTCGATCCAGGCGTTCTGGTTGGTGGCGTTGGGCGTCGCGGACAGGATGGCGATCTCGCCGGAGCCGCCGGTCAGGTCGCGGGCGCTCTTCACCAGCTGCTCGCCGATGCTCTGGGTGGTGGCCTGGTTGATGAACACGTCCCGGCAGTCCTTGGCCGCGTCGGAGTCGAACGCGACGACCTTGATGCCCGCGCTCCGCGCCTGGTTCAGCGACGGGCACACCGCGTTCGGGTCGTTCGCGGCGATGCCGATCACGTCCTGCTGCTGCTGGATCAGCGTGTTGATGTAGCTGACCTGTGACGACGCGCTCGCGTCGTTCGGCCCGACGAGCTTGTACTCGCCCTTGAGTTCCTCGACCGCGGCCTTGCCGCCACCGGCCTCGATATCGGAGTAGGGATTGTTCAGCTGCTTGGGCAAAAACGCCATCTTCACGCCCTGTTTGGTGGGCGCGTTCGGGTTCGCCGTCGCGGTCGACGGCGCGGCCACGCCCGAACCCGAGGCGTCGTTCTTGGTGGTGCCCCCGCACGCGGCGAGCGTCACCACCAGACTCGCCGCCAGGAAGCCGGTGAGAACTCGACTGGACAATTTGGGCACCTTTCTTTCGCGAGTGGGGATCCGCGACGCAACGAAAGCCATCCATCACCTCATTCGCTGACGGCGAGCACAGGATCGGGAATCCGGGACGAACGGCCTCGGCGTCGCCGGATCGCGGCGCGGGCCGAGGAGACGATGTTGGGCAGCAGCACGGAGATGATCAGCAGCACACCGGTCACGATGTTGAGCGCCTCGTTCGACACGTCACGCAGGCGCAGGACGTTCTGCAGGGTCGCCAGCAGCACCACCCCGGCGAGCACGCCCGGCAACGTGCCCTTGCCCCCGAAGATGGACACGCCGCCCAGCAGCACCGCGGCCACCACGGCCAGTTCGAGGCCGAAACCGTTGTCGGCGCGGGCACTGGAGTAACGCAGCGTCCACACCACACCGGCCAGGCCCGCGACCGCGCCGCTGGTGACGTACAACCAGAACTTCAGGCGCCCGGTCCGGATCCCGGCGAAGCGGGCCGCCAGCTCACCACCGCCCGCCGCGAACACCGCGCGCCCGGCCGGAGTCGCGTGCAGGACCAGTCCGAAGATCACCGCCAGGAGCACCAGCGGGATCAGCACGTTCGGGACGCCGCCGAGCGTGCCGGTGACCCACGACGTGTAGGCGCGCGGGAAGTCGGCCACCGCGGAATCGCCCAGCACGACGAAGGCGAGCCCGCGGTAGAGCGCGAGGGTCCCGATGGTGACCGCCAGCGAGGGCAGTTTGAGCACGGTCACGAAGAAGCCGTTGACCGCGCCGAGCACCGCCCCCAGCACGACGCACAGGGGCATGATCGAATCGATGGTCAGGCCGCTGTCCCACAAGGACCCCATGACCGCGGAGGTCAGGCCCAGCGTGCTGGCGACCGAAAGGTCGATCTCGCCGGTGACGATGACGAACGTCATCGGCAGTGCCACCAACGCGATCGGAAGCAGGTCCAGCAGCAGGAAGGTGAAGTTCCGGCCGGTGCCGAAGTTCTCCACGGCCACCGACGCGATCACGAGCACGACGGCGGTGACCACGATGACGGCCGCGTCCCAGCTCGCCAGGCGACTCTTAAGCGCTCCGGACATGAGCATCCCTCTTCTTGAGTGCCTTCGCGACCCGGGCCGCGACCAGCCGGTCGGCGCCGATGGCCAGCAGGATCAGCGCGCCGACGATCGCCTGTTGCCAGAACTGGTTGATTTCGAGCACGGCCAGGGCGCTGCCGATCACGGTCAGCAGGAGCGCGCCGAGACCGGCTCCCCAGACCGTTCCGCTGCCGCCGAACACCGCCACCCCGCCGACCACCGCGGCCGCGACGACGTTGAGTTCGTAGCCGGTGCCCGCGGCCGCGTCGACGGTGCCGAAGCGGGCCGCGAACAGCACACCGGCAAGCCCGGCGAGCGCGCCGCTGACGCCGAACGCGACGACCGTGTGGCGTCCCACCTTGATGCCGGCCAGCTCGGCGGCCCGCGGGCTCGACCCCATCGCGTACAACTCGCGCCCGGCGCGGTAGTTGCGGAGCACCACGCCGGCGACCACGATCACCAGTGCCGCGATCAGGACCAGCCAGGGGACGCCGAGCAGCGACGAACCACCGAAGTCCAAAAAGGACCGTGGCAGCCGGTCGGCGTTGATCTGGCGTCCGCCCGCCCAGAAATAGCTGATTCCGCGATAGGCGTAGAGCGTGCCGAGGGTGACCACGAGCGCGGGCACCTGGCCGAAGCGCACCAGCGCGCCGTTGACGAGTCCACATGCGACACCCACGCCCACCCCGGCCAGCAGTGCCACGATCACGGGCAGGCCCTGGTCGTCCCGTAGCAGCGAACCGACCGCGAACGCCGACAGGCCCAGGACCGACCCCACCGACAGGTCGATGTTGCGGGTGATCATCACGATCGCCTGGCCCACCGCGAGCACCGCCAGGATCGCCGTGCCGAGCAGGATGTCCCGGATACTCTGGCCGGACAGGAACCGGGAGTTCTGGGTCGCGGTGAACGCCACGAGCGCGACGAGCGCCAGCACGATTCCCAGCTCGCGCGCCTGGAAAACCGCCGGCGACACCGAACGTCCTGGAGAAGTCTTCGCCCGCGCGGACGCCGCCACCCTGGTCGCGTTCATGCCGCCGCGTCCTGTCCCATCGCGGCGAACATGACCGAGTCCTCGGTCGCCTCGGCCCGGGGGATCTCCGCGACGAGGCGGCCTTCCCGCATGACCAGGATCCGGTCCGCCATGCCCAGGACCTCGGGCAGGTCGGAGGACACCATCACCACCGCGACGCCTTCCGCCGCCAGTTCCGACATCAGGCGGTGTACTTCCGCCTTCGTGCCGACGTCGATGCCCCGGGTCGGCTCGTCCACGATCAGCACCGCCGGGGCCATCGCGAGCCACTTGGCGAGCACGGCCTTCTGCTGGTTGCCGCCCGACAGTGTCCCGACGGCGTCCCCGAGCCGGCCGTACTTGATGCGCAACCGGTCCGTCCAGCGCAGTACCTCGCGCCGTTCTCCCGGCCCGAACAGGAAACCGAACCTCGACAGCGCACCCGACCGTGGCAAGGTCACGTTGCGCTGCAGGGAAAGGTCCATCACGAGTCCCTGCTGTCTGCGGTCCTCCGGCACGAGCGCCATACCGGCGGACATGGCGGCGCGGGGTGAGTGGGGCCGCAGCCGTTTCCCGCGGACCGTGACCGTTCCGGCGTCGCGTTCGTCGACGCCGAACACCGCCTGCACGACCTCGGAACGCCCGGCTCCCACCAGGCCGGCGAAGGCCACGATCTCGCCTGCCCGCACCGAAAACGAAATGTCACGGAAGACTCCCTCGCGCGTGAGTCCGTCGACCTCGAGCACCACCGCGCCCGGAGTCACGTCCTGCTTGGGAAAAAGCGCGTCGAGATCACGGCCGACCATCCGCCGGACCATCTCGTCCACGGTCAGCCCGGCGATCGGGTCGGTGGAAACATGCCTGCCGTCACGCATGATCGTCACGCGCTGGCACAGCTCGGTGATCTCCTCGAACCGGTGCGAAATGAACATGATCGCCGCACCCTCTTCCCGCAGCGCCCGCACGACCGAGAACAGCCGCTCGACCTCGACCACGCTCAACGCCGCGGTCGGCTCGTCCATGATCAGCACGCGGGCGTCGGCGGAGAGCGCCTTGGCGATCTCGACGATCTGCTGGTCGGCGATCGACAGCCCGCGGGCGGGGCGCGCGGGATCGATCCGGACGCCGAGACGCTCGAAGAGTGCCCTCGCCTCCGCGCGCATCGCGGCACGGTCGATCATGCCGAGGCCACGCCGGGGATGGCGCCCCATCACGATGTTCTCCTCGACCGAAAGATCTCCGAACAGCGTGGGTTCCTGATAGATCACCGCGATCCCCGCCGCCTTGGCGTCCGCGGGTGACGAGAATGCGACCGGTTCACCGTCGAGGGCCACCGTGCCGGCGTCCGGACGGTGCACTCCGGCAAGGATGCCGACGATGGTGGACTTCCCGGCGCCGTTCTCGCCCACCAGCGCGTGCGCTTCTCCGGGGTGGAGGCCGAAGGAGACATCCGCGACGGCGGCGACCGCGCCGAAGGACTTGGCCACGCCGCGGACCTCCAGCAGGGGCACGCCGCCCGGATCGGGGCGCTCCATCGCGACCTCCGAAATTGAAAGGTTTCATTCACCTGGCCGCGGTGACGGTACTATGAAGGAAATCACGGTGTCAATCGCGAGGGTGAAAACCGCGATCAACTACGGTTTGGCGGAGTCGGCAGCGCCTGCCTACGGTGTTGTTGTCACGTTTCAACGAAGGGGCCGCGGATGCCGGTTCAGGGATCATCGGAGACGTCCGGCGCAGACGCGCGCGCGGCGGGCATCAAGGACGTCGCCGCGCTGGCCGGCGTGTCGCTCGGCACCGTGTCCAACGTACTCAACCGCCCGGACCGCGTCAGCCCCCGCACCCGGGCCAAGGTCGAGGCCGCGATGGCGGAGTTGCGGTTCGTCCGCAACGAGTCCGCGCGCCAGCTCCGGGCGGGCCGCAGCCGGATCGTCGGCTACGTGATGCTCGACGGGCGGAACCCGTTCTTCACCGACGTGGCCGCAGGCATCGAAGATGCCGCCGACGAGGCGGATCTCTCGTTGTTCCTGTGCAACAGCGACAACCAGCCCGAGCGTGAACGCGCTTACCTGAGCAGGCTCGAGGAGCAGCGTGTCCAGGGCATTCTCATCACGCCGATCGACCCGGACCTGCGCATGCTGGACGAAATGGCGTTGCGCGGCACCCCGATCGTGATCGTCGACCGCACGCGGGACACCGCCACGCACTGTTCGGTCGCGGTGGACGACGTGCACGGCGGCGAGATCGCGGTCAAGCACCTGATCGAGCGCGGGCACGAGCGGATCGCGTTCATCGGCCCCCCGCCGGAACTCGGTCAGGTACGGGACCGCAGGGACGGAGCGCTGCGCGCCCTGCGTGACGCGGGACTGGCCCGCGACCGCCTGGTCGACCTGACCACGAAGGCCCTCACGGTCGCCGACGGCCGCAACGCCGGTGAACGCCTGGCCGGGCTGCCCGCGTCGGTCCGCCCCACGGCCGCCTTCTGTGCCAACGACCTGCTCGCCCTCGGCCTGCTGCAGACCTCGGTGAGCCTGCGCCTGCGCGTCCCGGAGGATCTCGCGATCGTCGGCTACGACGACATCGACTTCGCCGGCGCGGCGGCGGTGCCCCTCACCTCGGTACGGCAGCCACGACACCAGCTCGGCCGGACCGCCGCCGAACTCCTCCTGCAGGAGACGACCGATCCCGGCCACGAGCACAAGCGCGTGGTGTTCACCCCCGAACTCGTGGTGCGGGCCTCGACTCAGCGAGGGCGCTAGACAGCGGCGCCCCCATTTGGTCTAGACCGGTAGCCGACTTTCGCCGGTCCCGCTCGTTCGCTGATCCTGGTAGGGTCTCCAAATTGAAAGGTTTCATTCACTGGTTGAACCAACTCCCTGCCGTTGCCATCGTCGCGTCCGCGACCGGAAACGGTCCCTCGTGAAACGTTGCAACCTCTCCCTTGCCGTTCTGGCGTTCACCACCGCGAAACGGAGTGAGCACGATGTGGCGCAACGAAGCACCACGCCCCCGCCGAGCACGGATCGCCGGCGCGCTCGCCCTCGCCGCCGTCCTGGCCGCCGTCCTGGCCGCGACGCAGGCGATTCCCGCCGTGGCATCGGCGGCGCCCTCTCCCGGCCCGTACCAGGCCGGTACCGCGAGCGCCCCGGATTCGCTGCGCGTCGACGGCCAGTCGTCCGGCGCGCTCGTCGATGCCGCGAACCCGAGGTTCTCCTGGGCCGTCAACGACACCGCGCGCGGTGAGGCACAGACCGCCTACGAACTCCGCGTCGATCCGGTCGCGACAGGCCCCGCGCCCCGGACGCCGGGCTGGGATTCGGGCCGGGTTTCCTCGGCCGAGTCCACCGGAATTCCCTACGCGGGACCGGCTTTGCTCAGTGACCGCACCTACCGATGGTCGGTGCGCACCTGGAACCGCGAAGGCCGGATGTCACCGTGGTCGGCACCCGCGTCCTTCGACACCGGACTGCTCGCCCCGTCCGATTGGTCGGCGTGGTGGCTTCAGGTCGGCGACGGCGCCCTCGTCCGCGGCGACTTCGACGTGACCAAGCCCGTGGCCAGAGCGCGGCTTTACTTCGGTGCGCAAGGCATCGTGGAGCCGCACCTCGACGGTGCGCGGGTGAACCCTGCCGAAGTGCTCGACTCGTCGGTGACCGACTACGCCTCGCGCGTGCTGTATCGCGACTTCGACGTGACCACCCTCCTCACCACCGGCCGCAACACGCTGTCGTTCATGGCGGGTAAGGGCCAGTATGCGGATCACCCGGCCTTCGTCGCGCAACTCGACATCACCTACGCCGACGGGAGCACCTCGCGCTTCGGCACCGATCCGGCCTGGAAGACCACTGCCGGGCCGGTGACCGGAGACGACTTCTATCGCGGCGAAACCTACGACGCACGCAAGGCGATCCCGGGCTGGGACACCGTCGGCTTCGACGACGGATCGTGGGCGGCCGCGCATGCCGTCGCGCCCGCCTCCCATCAGCAGAGCCTGGCGCGGGGAAAGCCGGTCACCGCACTGGATGCCACGATCTGCTGCGGCTGGTCGCCCGCCGCGCTGACCGACGGCATCGACGGGTCCAGTGACGCCTCCGAGGGCTACCACTCGGCGATAGTGTCCACATCGGACACTATCAAGTGGGTTCAGACCGACCTGGGCTCCGCTCAGCATGTTCGTGGCATCCGGCTGTTCCCGGCGCGGCCGACGAACGACGCGCACGGTGCCGACCTCATCGGTGCCGGCTTCCCCGTGCGGTACCAGGTCCAAACCAGTGATGACCCCACCTTCGCCACCGCGACCACGATCGTCGACCGGACCGGGGCCGATCAGGCCAACCCCGGCATCGCACCGGTGAGCCTGGACACCGACGTGACCGCCCGCTACATCCGTGTCATCGCGACGAACCTGGCCTGCACCGGCAACGGCTGTGACTTCCGGCTCGCCGAACTCGGCGTCTACGGGCCGGATCCGGCGATCACCGACAGCGGGGTCACCACGTTGCGGGCGGACCGGACTCCGCCGACCCGGGTGCTCACCACGCTGCCCGTCGTCACGGAAACCCGGCCCTCCCCCGGCCGGCGTGTGTACGACTTCGGGCAGAACCAGACCGGCCGGGTGACGATCTCGGCGACCGCGCCCGCCGGTACCACCGTGGACATCAGGAAAGGCGAAATACTCGACGGGGCCGGTGAGGTGTCGACAGCCAACATCAGCTTCGACCCCGGCGACCCGCCTCGGCAGACCGACCATTACACGTTCGCCGGCACGGGCACGGAGACCTACACGCCACACTTCCGCTACGACGGCTTCCGCTACGCCGAACTGACCGGACTGCCCGACGACGCCACGGTCGCCGTGACCGCCGAGGTCGTGCACACCGACGTCGCGACCACAGGCGATTTCCACACCTCCAACCCGTTGCTGAACAACATCCAGGACGCGGTGGCGCGGACACAGGTCAACGACCTGGAAACCATCCCGATGGACTGCCCCACCCGGGAAAAGCACGGCTGGCTCGGCGATGCCGGTGACACCGACCAGGAGGCGATGAGCAACTACGACATGGAGTCCTTCTACACCAAGTGGTTCGGCGACATCGCCACCAGTGCCAACCCTGACGGCAGTGTGCCGTCCGTGGCGCCGGTCAACGGCCAGGTCGGCGCGTGGCCCACCGATCCGGCGTGGGGAACGGCCTATCCGCAGATCCTCTGGGACTCCTATACCCAGTACGGAAACTCGCAGCCCGTGGTCGCCAACTACGCGCGGGTGAAGGCTTGGGTCGACTACCTCGGCACGATCAGCGACGCCGACCACATCGTCGTCAACGCCCCGACCTCGTACGGTGACGACTGGCTGTCCACTGTGATCACTCCGCACGACTACTTCCAAACCGGTTTCTACTACCTCGACGCGACCCTTTTGGCGAAGATGGCCACCGTGGTCGGCAACAGCGCCGACGCCACGCGTTACTCGTCGTTGGCGGGGCAGATCGCGGCAGGCTTCCTCAAGCGCTATTTCGACGCCGGCACGGGAGTCTTCGGGACCGGAACACAGTTGTCCTACGCGATGCCGCTGGTGCTGGGCCTCGTCCCGGCGAGTCACGAGCAGACGACCGTCGACCGCCTGGTCGCCGACATCACCGCGCACGGCAACCACGTCACGACGGGTTTCGTCGGTACCACTCTCGTCTACCAGGCTCTCGGGCGCTACGGCCGCGACGACATCGCGTTGGCGCTCGCCGAACGCACGGACTTCCCGAGTTTCGGGTACATGCTCGCCCAAGGCCCGGGCACGATCTGGGAGAAGTGGGTGAACTCCACGGCACCGGACGGTACCTCGTCCAAGGATCACATCGGTCTGGGCGGTTCGATCGGCCAGTGGTTCTACCAGCGGCTCGGGGGCATTCAGCCCGGCGCCGCCGGATATCGCACGGTGACCCTCGCACCCAGCGTCGTGGGTGACCTGACGGATGTCTCGGCCCGGCAGCGCACGGTGCGTGGTGTGGTCGAAAGTTCCTGGCAGCGCAACGGAACCACGCTCACCTATCACGCGAAGGTACCGGTCGGGACCACGGCCACGATCAAGCTGCCGTTGCTCGGCGGCCGGGGTTCGACGGTGCGGGAAAGCGGCCGCACGATCTTCGCCGGCGGCCGCCCCGGTCAGCCCGACGCCGGCCTCACGGTCGGCACCGCGACCGACGACACGCTGACGATGACCGCCGGTTCGGGCGACTACACCTTCACCGTCATGCCGCCCGGAAAGCCCTTCACGAAAACGACGCTGTCGGCCGGTGCCACGGCTCCTGTCACCGCCGGGTCCACGGGTGACGTCAACGTGGTGGTCGAGGGGCGTTCCACCGCCCCAGGCACAACCGCTATCGCGGCCACCGCCCCCACCGGCTGGACCGCTACCGTGTCGCCCGCACGGTTCCCGCTGACCCCCGCCACCATGGCGACCGACGCGACCGTGCACCTCGCGGTGCCCGCGGACACCCACGGCGGCGTGTATCCCGTCACCGTGACAACCCGTGCGCCCGACGGCACGACCGCGACCACGACCACCGACGTGCTCGTGTTCGGCAAGTGGGCAAGCGGCGCAACGGCTTCGGCGTCCAGCGAACACGGGCCCAACGTCGTCAACGGCGCGACGCGGACCTACATCGCCTCGAACGCGATCGACGGGAACCTCACCACATTCTGGAACGACGACACTCAGAACGCCTACCCCGACACGCTCACGATCACGGCACCGTCGGCGGTGACCCTGACCGGTGCCGGGTTCGCGTCCTTCCCCGACGGCGCGCCGGCCGCGTTCACGATCCAGACCTGGAACGGGACGCAGTGGGTGACCCAGGGCGACGTGTCCGGAAACCGGCAGCTCTACCGGTGGATCCCGTTCGCGGGCCCGGTCACGACCAGCCAGGTGCGCATCGTGGTCACGGCGACGCCGGACGGTTTCAGCCGGATCGCCGAGCTTACGCCGTGATTTCGTCCATTGTGGACACGGTCGGCGTTTCGCGGCTGAAGCCTGTTTGACAGGCCGGGACTTGACCGCCGCGGCGATGCCATGGGGCTGTTTTCACCCCTATAGCACGCGCCGCGGTGGTCACCGCCGGCCGTTTTCACTCTTTCCGGTGGTCTCTTCTTTACCTAGATCTAGGCCGTTCAATCGTTCGATAAAATCGAGGGCATGAGCGCGTCGACCGTCCCCACCCTGCCCGACTTCTCTGACCTGCGGGACCTGCCGGAGTTCCCTGGGATTCCGTCCAGCCGGTCAGGGATTCTGCGTCGGATGCGGCAGGTGCAGGCATGGGTGAACCGGTTGCAGGCCCACTATTTCGAGGCACTCGCCCATTTCACGCGTACTGCGGAGGAACCGGCGACGGTGCCACAGGAGGTGGCACTCGCGCTGGCCATCGGCAAACAGGCGGCACACCACCAGGTGGAGTTGGCCCAGGCGCTGACCACACGGCTGCCGCGCACGCTGGAGGCCATGCGGTGCGGCGAGATCGATGGGTACAAGGCGGCGAAAATCCACGAACCCACCGCGCTCCTGACCGATGCGGAAGCCCGCCAAGTCGACGCCGTGATGGCCACCCGCCTGGCCGGGAAAGACCCGGGCGGACTACGCCGGTCGGCGAATCGGGCGGTCGCGAGGATCGACCCGGAGGGCTATGCCGGGCGTTGCCGTGCCCGCCGTGTGCGGCGGAAGGTGGAACTGATTCCCTTGGATGAGGGGATGGTCCAGCTCTCCGGTGATCTCCCGGTGGAAATCGGTGTGGCTGCCTACCAGCGGATCGACCGGGAAGCCCGGCGCCGGAGGGTGCGAGACAAGACCCGGACGCTTGAGCAGCATCGGACGGACGTCTATGCGGAGTTGCTGCTCACCGAGCAGCGCGGCAGCGTGACGCCACCGCGTGCGGAAGTGTTCGTGTATATGGATGTGTTGACCTGGCTGGGTCTCAATGAGGACGTCGCGGAGTTGGGTGGGCAGGGAGTGATCCCCGCCTGGCTGGCACGCCAGATCGCCTACAGCGACAACGCGACGGTGCGGCGGGTTATCACGGATCCGGACACGGGGCAGATCGTGTCGGTGGGCCGCAATGCCTACCGGCCCCCGGCCGGGTTGGCCCGTCTGATTCGTGTGCGGGATCGGGAGTGTCGCCTGCCGGGCTGTTATCGTCCCTCCCAGGCCTGCGACATCGACCACAGCGAACAGTTGTACGCCCACGACGGCGAAACCGCCGACCAGAACCTCGTCGCACTCTGCCGAACCCACCATGGATTGAAGAACCGGCTCGGCTGGGGCTTCCACATCGACAAAAAGACCGGCCGCCTGACCGTGATCACCCCCACCGGCGACCACCACACCAGCGACCCACCACCACTCCACGAACCTCGACCACCGGAGACGCAAGCACCCGAAGCACAAACACCTGAACGCGACATTCCTCGGTCCACAGTGGATTCGTCCACAATAGAGGATTCCAGGGTAGCCGATTATCCGGGCAACCAGGCCGCGCTCGATAACGACGACGGCGGCGACACACCGCCGCAGTCGGACTCTCACCCCGGCGCCGACGAACCTCCACCGTTCTAGTTGTCGCGGGCCGTGACGTTGGTGTCGGCTCGCGGGACCTGACGCGAGGGGTGGGTCTTTCGGCGGCAGGGCAGCGACCAGGACCGGCGCAGCGCCCGCGGCAAAACCCGCGGCGGCCGGCCCCGCTACACCTACCTGCGCTCCGCCGTCGACGGCTACTCGAGACTGGCCCACACCGAAGCCCTGCCCTCAGTACCTCCGGGTGCTGAGCGGACTGATCACCGGGGAAGCCTTCGAGCCCGGATCACAGGAGGCGCAGCAGGACTACTGGATCACCCGTCGCGGCGGCGACGCGCAAGGCGCGGCCACCCGACGTTCCTCGCCTACGAGACGGGCATCGCCTCGTAGGCGAGGAAGGGCGTTCTCAGTCTCCCTCGACCGGACGGAAGCGGGGCAGCGCGCCCTCTCCGTAGGACTGGAAGACCAGCTCGACCGCCTGGCCGACGCTCACCGAGTCCGGATCGTCGGTCACGATGTTGGTCAGCATCCGCGGGCCCTCTTCGAGCTCGACGTAGGCGAGCACGTAGGGCAGCGCCTCGTTGAACGGTGGCATCGCCCCGCGTCGGACGGTGCTGTGGCTGTAGACCGTTCCGCGTCCGCTCGCCTCGATCCACTCGATTTCCCGCGAAAGGCAGGCTGGACACCAGCTTCGCGGGTACCAGATCACCGTCGCGCATTCGGTACAGCGGGGCAGCAGCATGCGTCCGGACGCGGTGGCGTCCCAGAACGGCTTGGTCTCCACCGTCACGATCGGCGCGGGAGTGGGCAGTGGGGCGCTCATGCGTCCTCCGTTCCGAGGATGACGGTGGCGGCGCCGGCCCGGGTGGCCAGTGAACCGCCGTTGCCGTGGGCGAGGGCGAGGCGGCAGTTGGGCACCTGCACCTCCGGGTTGGCCTCACCGCGCAACTGGCGGACCGCTTCGATCACCTTGGTCATTCCGCCCCGGTTGGCCGGGTGGTTGTTGCACAGACCGCCGCCGTCGGTGTTGAACGGCAGGCCACCGAAGGGCGCCTGCAACCGGCCGTCGCGCACGAACTGGCCGCCCTTGCCCTTCTCGCAGAAGCCGAGATCCTCCAGCGCGAGGAGAACCGTGATGGTGAACGAGTCGTAGATCGACACGTAGTCGATGTCGGACGGGGTGACGCCGGCTTCGGCGAAGGCGGCGGGCCCGGACCGGACGGCCGCGCTGTAGGTGAGGTCGACCGCGCCGTTCGAGCTGTGTTTCACCGCCTCGCCGTGCCCGAGCACCTTCACACACGTGCGGTCGAGGTCGCGTGCCACCTCCGGGCTGACGAGCACCAGCGCCCCGCCGCCGTCGGTCATCACGCAGGAATCCAGCCGGTGCAGCGGATCGGCCACCATCGGCGATTCCAGCACCTCTTCCACCGTGACCAGCTTGCGCAGCAACGCGTTCGGGTTGTACTGCGCGTGGTGCGAGGCGGCCACCTTGATCTCGGCCAGTTCGGCGCTGGTCGTGCCGAATTCGTACATGTGGCGGCGCGCGGCCAGCGCGTACTCACCGACGGTGTTGCCACCGAAAGGACGTTCGAAGCCGCTCTCCGGCGGCCCGTCGGGGCTCGAACCCCGTCCGCGCCCGGAGGCGGCCCGGCCCGCGAGCAGGATCAGCGCGACCTTGACCTTGCCCGCCGCGATCGCCTCCGCCGCATGGCCCACATGGGCCAGGTAGGACGACCCACCGGTGTCCGTACTGTCCACATGGGACACCTGGAGACCGAGGTACTCGGACAGGGAAAGCACGGACAGCCCACCGATGGTGACGTCACAGTAGAGCGCGTCGACGTCGGAAGCCCGCAGCCCCGCGTCGGCCAGCGCGCCGTGCGCCACGTCCGCGTAGATCTGGCCGATCGAAACATCGGGCAGCTTGCGTTTCGGGTGCTCATAAGCCCCCGCGATCAGGGCCCGGCCACGGATGCCCGTCATGAAGCCGCCTTGCCAGTGCCTGTCGCGAAAACTGTGCTTTTCATACGCGCTCCTCCTCGGAGTCGAGACGCCCGGTCGCCGATCCGGCGAAAACCGTGGTGCCTTCCTGATTGACCGTGTCGATGTCGAACCGGACCGATTCCGGGGTCACTTCCGCCACCGTCAGCCGCGCCCGGAGGGTGTCCCCGGGCCAGCTCGCCCCGACGAACCGGCCGCCGAACGAGGTCAGCCTGCCGTCGCCGAGGTAGTCGGTGATCGCCGTGCCGGTCATGTTCATCACCAGCAGCCCGTGCGCCCTCACGGACGGATTGCCCAGGACTGTTTCGTATACCTGGCCGACGGCGAGGTCCGCGGCCCGCAGCCCCATGGTCACTTCTCCTCTCCCGCGGTGCGCGCGCACGAGGCGTACTTGTTCACGTTATGCACATCATGTTCGCAGAACGAGCCTGGGTCAATCCTTGCCGGTAACATCACCATCGCCTTTGCGTACAACGTTTGAACATCACGTCTGTAATGTGAACTGCCCGACGCATCGACCATCAGCTGTCCCATCACACACATTCACCTCGTCAGGAAACGCCGACCGCGGCCCAGTCGAAATCGTTGAGGGCCGGGCCCTTCAGTCCGGAAACGCCGTTGCGGTAGGCGAAGTGGAACGTGGTGCTGCAGATGGGCACCATCGGCTGCCCCGCCTGATAAACGTCCGCGCTGATCTGCGCCAGCAGTGCTCCCCGGGCGTTGTCGTCGCTGCTTTGTTCCGCGTTCCGCAGCAGCTGGTCGACGGTGGGTGAGGAGAAGCCGCCCGGGTTGTTCACGCCGCCCTTGATGTAGGTGTCGGCGATGTAGATGATCGGGTCGGGCCGTGCCGTGGGGGTCAGCGACAGTGCCATGTCGAAGTTCCCCTTCAGGCGCTTCGAGGTGAGCGTGGCCTGGTCGAGCACCTCCACCTTGACCGGGATCCCGGCCGCGCCGAGTTCCGCCTGCAGGATGGAACCGAGCTGCTGCTGCTGCGTGCTGGAACTGACACTCAGGGTGAGCTGCGGAATCGCGCCGGCGTTCGCCTGCGTCACCAGGTCCTTCGACTGGGCCAGGTCGAACCCGAGCTTCGGGTCGTCCAGCGCGTCGTTGTGGCCGACGAAGCCCTTGCCGAACGGCTGCACCGTGGCCACGCAGGTACCCGAGGTCATGTTGTCCGAGATGGCCTGGCGGTCGATCGCGTGCCCGATCGCCTGGCGCACCTTGGGATTCGCCAGCACCGGGTTGCTCACGTTGAGTTGCAGTGCCCACAACGACGTGGTCGGCGTGGCGAGGACGTTCAGTCCCGCCTCCTTGGCCTGCTTGGCCTGCGCGGCCAGGATGCCGACCGCGTCGAGCTGGCCCGACTGCAGGCCACGGAACAACGTGTTGGCGTCGGGGTTGATGGTGAAGTCCAGCTCCTTGTTCTTCACCGTGTTCTTGGCCCAGTAGCCGTCCCACGCCTGGTAAGTGATCTGCCCCTGGACGTTCTTGACCACTTTGTACGGTCCGGCGCCGACCGGGTTGGTGCCGAGATCGCTCTTGTCCAGCGCCGTGGGGCTGATCATCATGCCCGCCTCACCGGCCAGCACACCGACCATCTGGGTCGCGGGGCCGGACAGGTTCAGCCGCACGTGCGTCGGGTCGACCACGTCGACGCTCTTGATCGGCGCCAGTTCCGCCGCGCGCAACGACCCCTTCGCCTGCGCCGCCGCGATGTCCTGTTTGACCGCGTTCGCGTCGAAGGCCGCGCCGTCCTGGAACTTCACCCCCTGGCGCAAAGTCATCGTGAGCACCGTGCCGCCGTCCGAGAAACTCCACTCGGTCGCCAGCCCCGGCTGGATCTTCCCGTCCGGCGTCCGCGTGATCAGGCTGTCGTACACCGGCTCCAGGAAGAGGGTGTCGAGGGTTCCGGACTTGCGCGGGTCCAGCGATGTGGGCTGGTACGTGCCGTAGCGCAGCACACCGCCCGAGCCGGACCCGGCGCTCTGCCCACCGGAGCCGCACGCGGCCAGCACGAGACAAGCCGCGACCGCCGCGCTCGCCCGGGTCCTGAGGGTGAATCTCATGGTTTGGCCCCTTTGCCAACTGTCTGATTCGAGTCCTTTGTGGCCAGTCGTTCGGCCGCCAGTTTCGCCGCCCACGCGCGGCTGACCTTGCCGGCGGGGCTGCGGGGAATCTCCGGGACGGTCACTACCGACCGCGGATACTTGTACCGGGCCAGACGGCCGTTCAGGTGGGCCGTGACCGTGTCACGGTCGACGGTCGCGCCCGGCGAAGGGGACACCACCGCGGTCACCGACGCTCCCCAGAGTTCGTCGGGGACGCCGACGACCACGACATCGGCGATCCCTGGGCAGTCGGCGAGGAGTGCTTCCACTTCTTCGGGGAAGACCTTTTCGCCGCCGGTGTTGATCACACCTTCCTTCCGGCCGATGAATTCGAGCGTGCCGTCCGCCGCGATCGACGCCAGGTCTCCCGGGACGCAGTGACGAACCCCGTCGAGACTGCGCCAGACGCGGCCGGTTCTCTCGGGATCGCCGAGATAACCGACCGCCTGGGCGCCTCGGCTGGCGAGGACGCCCACTTCACCGGACCCTGGCCGGACATCCCGGCCGTCCTCGGTGACCACCCGCGCGGTCGGCGCGAGGTGGAAGCGCGCGGCCTCGACGTCGTCTCCGCGCGAGACGATCGACAACCCGTAAGGGCCGCCTTCGGAGGCCGAGATCATGTCGAACAAGGAGACATCGGCGTAGTCGAGCAGCCCGCGTTTGACCGCGGGGGTCCACGCGACTCCGGCGCTGGAGATCCGGCGCAGGCTGCTCAGGTCGTAACCGCGGCCCTCCGCTTCGGCCGCCCTGAGTTCGGCCAGCAGCCGGGCGCCGAACGCGTCGCCGACGATCGCCAGGTCGGTCACCGACCGCCGGGCCACGGCCGACCACGCCTCACGGGCATCGAGCGTCTTGGACTCGCAGAACACGACGGTGCCGCCGACCTGAAGCGTGCGCAGGGCATTGAGCAAGCCGGTCCCGTGGATCAGGGGCGCCAGCGGCATCATCACCGGCAACGCGCGCTCGGCCCGCAAGCGGTCGATCAACGCGACCTGCTCCGGCCACGACCGCGGCCGGTCGACCTTGAGCAGGACGAAGACCGAGGAGATGATCTCCATGACCGCGGCGTGGTTCCACACGACCGCCTTGGGACGGCCGGTGGTGCCTCCGGTGAGGATGTAGAGCATCCGCTCCGCGCGGACCGGCTCCTCCACCGGCGTGGCCGACGCCATCAGGTCGTCGTAGCGCTCGGCTCCCTCGATCTCCTCCGCTCCCGTGTGGACAAGGACCTCGACGCCGGACGCGGCGACCGCCTTCGTCGCCTCGGCGGCCACCGACGGGTCGCAGACGAGGACCTTGGCGTCGATGTCGTTGAGCACATAGGCCATTTCCTCGGCCACATACCGGTAGTTGATGTTGGCCACGATCGCGCCGAGCTTGAACGCGGCGAGCACGCACTCCAGGTACTCCACCGAGTTGTAGAGGGCGAGCGCGACCACCGCGCCGGAGGAGATGCCGCGTTCCCGCCAGGCACCGGCCAGCCGGGCGCCGCGCGCATCCCACTCGGCGAAGGAAAGCGACTTCTCTCCACAGTGGACGGCCTTCGTGCTCGCCGGCAGATGCCGGGCGAGTTCGGCGATGGCGTCAGGGAAGCGTTCCAGCGGTGTGGTCGGCATTTCGTCCCCCGGCCCTATCCGTCGAGGCCGAGCAGGAAGGCGGGATTGACACAGGCCATCTGGTGCAGTTCCTCCGCCGTCAGGCCGAGTTCCAGCAAGATGCCGCCCACCCGCAGGAAGCCGTCGACCGGCATCGGCCGCCCCTTCTGACCGAGGTCCGAGGCGAGCACGGTCTTCGACGCGCCCACGGCACGGATCCAGTCCAGCAGATCGGCGGGATCCCACTTGATTTTGCCCGCGGGGTCATAGGCACCCAACTCGTGTTCGATGTAGACACCCATACCGGCCAGGCCGATACAGTCCTGCTGAGTCGCGCCGACGACGTGGTTGGGATGTGTCACCACCATCCGCTGGACCCCTCGCGCGGCTCCGGCCTCGAACACCCTCCGCGCTTCGGCGAAGCCGAGATGCCCGGAGGAAAGCAGGCAGTCGTTCTCCGCGATGAGGTCGAGCACTTCGTAGACCTCGTCGAGGAGCTTGCCGTCGTCGTCGGCGATCTCCACGATCCGGTTCGGCAACTCGACCGCCATCGGCGGGTTCTTCGGACCGTGCGCCACGTGCTGACGGCTGGAAAAGGTGGGAAACCAGACCGCCTTGCCTCCCATGCGCAGCGACATCGCGACCGCGTAGGGGTTGATCCCACCGACCTGCGCGTTGAGGGCGATTCCGCCGAAGGCCTTCGTTTCGTACTTCTCCAGGGCCGGGCGCATCGCCAGGAGGTCCATCACGGTGTTGTGGTGATGGGACTTCATCAGGATGGCGCGCATGCGCAGGCGGGCGCCGTCGGCCACCGCCTCGACGTGGTCGAACTCCCGCAACAACGGGTTCGGCCCCGAATGGCAGTGCAGATCGACCGCGCCGTAGAGCGCCTCCGCCGCCTCGCTGGTCACCGCCATCAGGCCCTGCCCCTTCCGGCCGTGACGACGGGAACCCCGTCTTCACCGGGAGGTGCCAGGTAGGGAATGTCGGTACGCCAGTCCGCCGGACCGTCGTAGGGGATCTTGACGTGCACCGGTTCGTAGACCGGCACGAAGTTGCCGTCGTAGGGGAAGCCGCAGAAGATGGCCGGGCGGAGCGCGTCCCAGCGGATCTTTCCGGCGGGGTCGTAGCAGTCCTCGTCGATCGAGACCGCGACCACCCGCCCGACCGCCATCAGCCGGTTCTCCCACTCGTGGATCCAGTCCACTTTGCACTCGAAGTGCGCCTTGCACTCGGCGATGCGCGGAGGCTTGACCTCCAGGGAAGGGATCGGGGTGAGGCCGGCCTTGTCCAGCTCGTTCACCTCGTGTTTGAAGGGAAGGCCGGCGACGCGCACCTTGCCGAGCATCGTTTCGTCGAACGGCACGACGTTGACCACCCATTCACCGGTGGCCTTGAGGTTCGCCGCGGTGTGCGAGTAGGCGCTCACCGTCACCGCGAAGGAAACCGGATCGTGGCAGACCCGGATGGCCGTGGCATGCGGGGCCGCGTTGACGAATCCGTCCTCGCTGACCGTGGTGTCGAGCACCAGGCACGAGCTGGGCGCGAACATCGCGTCCCACTGCTCGCGCGGGACCGTGATCTTGTTCTGGTTCATCGCGGGTACTCCTTTCTCCGACATCGCGCCCCGGCTCATGTCCACCCGAGCCAGTCGCTGACTGCCTTGCCCATCACCAGTTCGAGGTCTTCACCGTCCAAAAAGGTCAGTTCTTCGGTGAAATGGGTCACGGCCTGGCGGTAGTCGCAGGGCAACCGCGTGAGGTCACTGCCCCAGAAGACCCGCCTCGGACCGAAGGCGTCCACCACCCGCCGCACGCGGTCGCGCAGGGAGGGAAACGGGTACTCCTCGGAGGTCAGGCTGGGCACGCAGGTCGCCTTGACCGCGATATTGGCGAACTTCGCCACCTTGACCAGTTCGTCCAGTTCGGGGTCGACCTGTTCGTCGCGGAACCGGGGATGCACGGCCAGGTGGTCCAGGACCAGACGAAGGCCGGGATGCCGCTCGGCGACGTCGGCGACCTCGGGCAGGAATCCCGGCGGGTAGAGCATGACCGGCACGTTCGCCGCCTCGGCCGCGGCCCAGAACCACTCGCAGGTGCCGTCGCGCAGCCAGTTCATGGACTCGCCGAACCCGAAGGTGAGCCGGACGCCGAGCATTCCCGGGTTGTCACGCCAGCCCGCCACCGCCGCGGCGCCCGACGGGTCGGTCAGGTCGATGCGGCCCATCACCCGGAACCGGTCCGGATGAGCGGCCGCCGCGGCCAGACAGAAGTCGTTGCGGTCGCCCTCGAACGAAGGAGGGACCAAGATGGCCCGGTCCACGCCCGCCGGAAGCATCCGTTCCAGCAGTTCCTCCGCCGAAAACGGCGGCCCCTGCGGGCGCGGGCGGGTCGCCGGTGGCGGCCAGGGCCGCTCCGGCGTCTCCGGGGCCCACACGTGTACCTGCGCGTCGGTGACCAACATCGTGCGTGCTCCTATTCGAACAAGCCGGGTTGGGCGGCGGCCAGTTTGATCAGGCCCCCGGCCTCGAGCATCTGGAGCAGGAAATCGGGCGCGGCCGGGGAGGTGCGCACCGCGCCGGTGGTGAGGTTGCGGAACTCTCCGGAGGAGATGTCCACGCTCACCTCGTCACCGTCGGAGACCAGGCCGGTCACCCCGTCCACGGCGAGCGCGGGCAGGCCGATTTCGAAACAGTTGCGGTAGAAGGTGCGCGCGAAGGTGTCCGCGACGACGCAGCCGATTCCCGTGGCCTGAAGCGCTTTCGTGGCGATCGCGCGTCCGGACGACTGTCCGAAGTGGCGTCCGGCGATCACGATGTCACCGGGCTGGACCGAACGCGGGAATTCCGGGTTGAGATCCTCCAGGACGTGCTTGACGATCTCTTCCATCGGCTCCAGCACGTACTTCGACTTCACCAGCCGGTCGGTGGGGATGTTGTCGCCGAACTTCCAGCACCTGCCCGTGAACTTCATCGCTGTTTCTCCGCAAGTTTGCGCGCCCCCGCGATCGTGTCGACAGGGCGCTCCTTACCGACACACCTCACGTCGAGCGGATGGGCGCCCTGCCGCCCCGATGAGGGGGTCTGGGGGCTTGCCCCCAGCGGGGGGTGCGGGGGGCCGTGCCCCCCACAGAACAGCGGAAGGAAAGGGCGCGCTCTTTGGTCACCTCGACAGCCGCGAGTTGACACCATCATCAGTTTCCCTTCAGTCCGGCGGGATCGGTCACCACGCCGGCGACCGCGGACGCGGTGACCGAGGCGGCCGAGGCCAGATACATCTCCGCGTCCGGGCTGCCGTTGCGTCCCGGGAAGTTGCGCGAGTGCGTGGAGATCATCGTCTCGCCCGGTGCCATCGCGCCCATGTTGTAGGCCTGGTTGCCACCGGTGCTCGGCGGGAACCAGGTGGCGCCCGCCTCGTGCAACGCGGAGACCAGTCCTTCGCTCAGCGCTTCGCTGAACACCTCACGGCTGGACGGCACGATGTTGAACCGCACGGACGGGTTCACCCGCTGCCCGTCCAGAATCTTCGCGGCGATCCGGATGTCCTCCAGCCGCCCTCCGCCGTGTCCGCCCAGTTCGGCCCAGCCCAGCGGTTTCCCGGCGACCGAGGAGACCGGCTTGACGTTGCCCACCGTCGGCGGGCAGGCGATCTGCGGTTCCACTTCGCCGACGTCGAACCTCAGCACCTTGGCGGCTTCTTTCCCGTCACTGCGCGGAAAATCCGCGGGCATGGCACCGGGCAGCGACCGCACGTACGCCTCGCTGACGGCGTCCGGTTCGACGAAGCTGCACTTCGCGCCGAGGTCCACACACAACAGCGGGAACAGCCAGCGGTCCCAGAACCCCAATTGTTCGAGGTAGGGCCCCGCGAACTCGACCGCGGCATAGTTCAGTTCGCCCTCACCGATCTGCCCGACCAGCCACAGCGCGATATCGCGCGCCGTGGTCTCCGGGCGCGTCCGGCCGTGCAGTTCGACGCGCACCGTCTCCGGCACCTTGAACCACGCCTTCCCGAAGGGCAGCACGGTCCCGGCGTGGGAGTCGTTGCCGAGCGCGACCGCGAACGCGCCCACCGTGCCGTGCACCGGGGTGTGGCTGTCGGACCCGACGACGATCATGCCGGGCTTCACCAGCCCCCGTCGCACCAGCACGTGGTGCAGGTTGCCGTTGCCGCAGTCGAACAGGTGGATACCGTGCCTGCGCGCCCATTCCCGGTTGAACTCCAGCACCGACGCCTGTTGCTCGGTGGGCGGCGAGAAGTGATGGTCGAACACCATCACCACGCGGTCCGGGTCCTTGATCTTCGCGCCGTCCTGCTTGTCGAACACGCGCGCGGTGAGATAGCCCGAAAGGTCGTGCATGATCAGGCGGTCCACGTTGGCGATCACGATTTCGCCGGGCTCGACCGAGGCGCGGCCGCTCGCGCGGGCCAGGATCTTTTCGACGATGTTCACCGGGCCACCGCCGCGGCCACCTCGGCCGGGTGGGTGATGCTGCCCCGGATCGCGGTCGCCGCGGCCGTCGCCGGGCTGCCCAGGTAGATCTTGGAGTCGTAGCTGCCCATCCGGCCCTGGAAGTTCCGGTTGGCGGTGGAGAAGGTCACCTCGCCGTCGGCCATCGCGCCACCGTTGCCGGCGCAGGCCCCGCAACCCGGGTTCGTGATCATCGCACCGGAGTCGATGAGGGTGGCCAGCACACCGGTCGACGCGGCCTTCGCCATCACCTCGGCCGAGGCCGGCGTGACGATCAACCGCACCCCGCTCGCGACCCGGTGGCCCGCGAGCACTTCGGCGGCGATCATCAGATCGTCGTACTTGGCGTTCGCGCAGGAACCGATGAAGACCTGGTCCACCTTGGTCCCGGAGACTTCCTCGATTCCCACCACGTTGTCGACCGTGTGCGGCGCCGCGACCTGCGGGGAAAGCCGCGACCCGTCGATGGTCACCGTCCGCGCGTATTCCGCTCCGGGATCGGGCAGCAGGACCTCGTAGCTTCCCGGATCGGCACCCGCTTCCCCGAGGTAGTCCAGGGTCTTCTCGTCGGGGGCCACGAACGCGTTCTTCGCGCCCATCTCCATCGCGAGGTTACAGAAGGTCATGCGTTCCGAAACCGACATGGACCGCGTGAAAGACCCACCGAACTCGACGGAGCAGTACGTCGCGCCGTCCGCGCCGAGGTCGCCGATCAGCCGCAGCATCAGGTCCTTCGGGTAGGTACCGGGCGGCAGAATCCCGTCCACGTCGATCTTGATGCTCTGCGGCACCTTCATCCACAGCTTGCCGGTCACCCACGCCGCGGTGATCTCACTGAACCCGACACCGGTGCCGAACGCGCCGAGCGCGCCGTAGATCGTCGAATGCGAGTCGGTGCCGATGATCAGCTGGCCCGGTTTGACCAGGCCGTTCTCCATCAGCACGATGTGCGCGATGCCGGCGTTGACGTCGAAGAAGTTCTTCACGCCGTGCCGGCGCGCGAACTCCCGGCAGAGCTGGTGGTCGGCCGCCGTTTTCGCGGTCTGCGCCGGCGAAATGTGGTCCATCACCATCGCGATGCGGTCCACGTCGAACAGTTCGTCGACGCCCATTCGCTCCAGGGTCCGGATACACCGCCAGCTCGCCGTGTGGCTCATGTAGAGGTCGGGGAAGGCGTCGACGATCCGGCCCGGTTCGAGGTCGCTCTCGCCCGAGGCACGCTCGAGCGCCTTCTGCGCGAAGGTCTTGTTCATGCTTTTGCCGTCCCTTGCGCGAGTTTGCGCGCACCCGCGATCGTGTCGACAGGGCGCTGCCTACCAGCCCGCATCACGCGGGACCGATAGGCGCCCTGCCGCCCCGATAGCGGAAAAAGAGAGCGCGCGTTCTGGTCACTTTGATTGCCGCGACTCGTCATGGCATTGCCTTTTCTGACTTGTTCCGCATCAGGTAAGGGATCAACCCACCACTGGCCAGGATCGCCTTGAGGCCCTCCGGATAGGGCGCGAAACCGAAGGACTGTCCGTCCACTTCGACCACACCGGTGTCGTAGTCGACCCAGATCGACGAGTCGTCCCGCACCGCGGCGGCCGCGTCCGGGCATTCCACCGCGATCAGTCCGGTGTTGATCGCGTTGCGGAAGAACACCCGCGAGAACGAAGCGGCGACCACCGCCTTGATCCCCGCACCCAGCAGGCAGCTCGCGGCCTGCTCACGGGCGCTGCCGCAACCGAAGTTCCGTCCGGCCACCACCACGTCACTGGCGCGCAGCCGCTGCTGCACCTCCGGCCCGAGCGGCTCGAAGGCGTGCTCGGCCAGTTCCTTCGGGTCGATGCTGACCAGGTACCGCCCGGGAATGATGACATCGGTGTTGACGTCATCGCCGAACACGATCGGTACCCCGCCCACGCGGGTCGTCACTGTCTCCTCCGTCACGGACTCGTCTCCTCGCAGAACCATTCAGTCGGAACCTCGTGCCCCAGGCCGCGTTCCTCGGCGAGGGCGAGCGTGCGCGCGCACACCGCGGCGAACTGGATGCCCATCCCGGTGTTGTTGGCGAAGATCGTCACGTCGTCCGGGTTGCGGCGCGCGGGGGCGTCGTCGGCGAGGACCTCACCGAGTTCGGCGATGTCCTCCCACGCCATCCGGCCCCGTTCGACCGGGCCGAGGATGTCGAACTGCTTGTCGTGATGCACCTGCTCCCGCGAGAGCACCACGATCCGGTCGGCCCGGTCGAACGTGGCGTCGTCGAGTTCGCGCCGGGTGGCCGTGCCGTCGGGTGAGGTGATCGCGGTGATGTGCGTGCCGGGCTCGATCCAGCGGCCGTCGAAACACGGGTCCATCGCCGCCGTCGCGCAGGTGACGATCCCGCAGCCCTCGACCGCCTGGCGCGGATCGTCGACCGCAACGATCTTCCGCCCGGTGCGTTCGCTCCAGACCTTCGCGAACTCGATCCGGTTCGCCGGCGTCGGGCTGTACACCCGGACTTCCTCGATCTGCGGCCGCACCATCAGCAGGCATTCCAGGTGCGCCTGTGCCTGCCAGCCCGAGCCGAACATGCCGGCCACGCGGACGTCCTCGCGGGCGAGTTCACGAATACCCAGCGCCGATGTCGCGCCCACGCGCATCTTCTGGATGAAGCTGTCGTGCAGGATCGCCAGGGGCTCCAAGGTGGTCATGCTGTAGAGCGTGACCAGCCCGACGTACCGGCCGCCGGGTGCGGCGGGAATCAGGCGGCGCCGCTTGACCCCGTTCGCCAGCGTTTCCACGCCGGCGAGGTCCGAGGTGATGCGCAAGGCCCACACACCGGCGGAGACGTTGCCGCCTTCCTGCGACTTGAAGCGGAACCGGAAACCGGGATAACGCTCGTCCTCGACCGGGAAGTAGGTGTGATTACGCGGCCGGTTCGCGCCGAGGCCCGCCGACAGTTCCTTGTACGCGACCTCCAGCGCGGACATGGTTTCGTCCGGGGTGAGCACCTTCTCGACGTCCTCATTGGACAGTATTCTCATGCGCTCACCTCCGGCGAGGTCAGGTTCTCGGCGCCGGTCGCACCGATCAGCACGGTGTCGGAGGCGCCGAGTTCCTCCGGCCCTCCGACCGAGATCACCACCACTTCCCCGGCCGCGAGCACCCGGTCGGACGAGGAGTCCGCGTACTCGCCGTCGGTGGTCAGGTCCACGTGGTCGATCACGCGCAGGTCCCACGGCGCGACCGCGCCGGCCAGTTCGCCGACGGTCACACCGTCGGCCGCCCGTGCGACCGCCGACCGCAGGGCCGCGGCCGCGTCACCCCGGCCCACGCGAAGCCAGCTGGTGCGGTGCTGGCCGGTGATCTCCACCGCGCCGTCCTCGGCCCGGACGATCACGTCGGTGAACCCGGCGTCGCGCACGATCCGTTCCGCGACGGCGATCCTTTCCCCGTCGGGCAGCCCTTCAGCGGTCGCCGCGCCGATGGCTTCGGCCAGCACGGCCCCGGCACGCCGGAGCAACGCCACTTCCGCCTCCGAGGGACGCTTCCGCAACTCGCGCACCAAGGACCCGAGCGGACGCACGGTCCAGTCCGCGGCGGCGGCCTTCACCTCGTCGACGACCGACTCGGCCCAGAGCTGCCCGTCGATCAGCCCGATCGTGCCCGGCTTGCGGCCTTCGATCAGACCCTTCACGAGGGACTCGAAACTCTTGCCACTGCGCAGATCCGTCAGCGTCGTGGTCTGGCGCATCCAGGTGTGCACCCGCGGCGAAAGCTTCGTCAGAAGCGTCACTTCATCCGCGCCGCCGTCGGTCGGAATGGCGAGCACACATTCGTTCCAGTAAATGCAGAGGTTCGTCAGATAGTGGATGTCGTCCGAACGGAAGACATCGCCGTAGACCAGCGCCAGGTCGACCCCTTCGGCCGCCATCAGCTCGCGCACCCGGTCGGCCCGTCCGGCCCATTCGGCCTCGGAAACCTCGTCGTGATCCAGAATCACCAAGCCACGCTTCACGCTGTTACCTCCGCGATGTAGCTGTAGTCGCCTGGATGGCCGCGCCTTGAGTTGACGAGTGTCATGCGGCATCCTTTGCGGTTTCGAAGAGCTTCCGCTCGGTTTCGACGAGAATCTCGTAGCCGTCGGCGGTGACCCGGACCGGATCGCCGAGCACGTGGTAGCCGGCGATCGGGGTGAAGGTGTTGGGGTGGACGATGAACACCGCGTTCTCCGGCAGGACGGTGTGATTGCCTTCGATGATCGGGGCTTCGTCCAGATGCAGCCCGTGCCCGTGCCCGCGCACCCGGGTGTACTGGCTGGTGCAGTACTCGCCGTAACCCTTACGGCGGAACACATCGTTCTGCGCCACGGCCACTTCGTGTGCGGTGATTCCCGGCCGTACCACCGAAAGTCCCGCTTCCACCGCCTCGTTGAACAGGTCGAAGGACCGGCGCTGCGCGTCGCTGGCCCGGCCCACGATCGCGGAGCGGCAGATCTGCAGCCAGTACCCGTCCATCTGCGGGGTCAGCTCGGTGCGCACCATGTCGCCGTCGGCGAGGAGACGGTCGCCGGGCGGGACCATGCCGCGGACCTCGTCCTTGCCGGAGGCGATGAGCATGAAGTTGTCCTCCGCGCCCAGCCGCTTGACCTCCGCCTCCACCGCCGACACGATCCGGTACTCGGGCAGCCCCGGCTCCAGCACGTTCACGAACGCTTGCCAGCCCGCGGCGCAGACCTTGGCGCTGCGCCGCATCCTCGCCAGCTCCCAGTCGCTCTTCACCATGCGCGCATCGTCCATAAGGGACGTCGCGGACACGAACTCCGCGCCAGGCAACGCTTTCCGCAGCAACTCCGCCCACACCACGGGCAGCAACTCCTGGTGCGCCACACCGACCCGTTTCGCGCCGCTGCCCCGCAACCACTCGACGAGTTGCTCCGCCCGCCCCGGAGTCGCGAAATGCACGTCGGTCACCCAGCCACTCCCGGCGATCACCGGCACGTCCTGCCGCCGCGTCGTGAACGCGGCAGGCGCACCGGACCCGGGCACCGCCACGAAGGCCGCGCTGGCGCCGACCGGGGCGTCCGCGAGATAGCGCACGTTTTCCCGCCGCCAGCCCGGTCCGAACGCCAGCAACACGTCCAGCCCGGCCTCGGCCATCGCCGCGCGAACCTTGCGATAACGCAGTTCGCGCTCAGCCTCATCCTCGGCACTGATCATTTTTTCACCGCTCACCCGTAGTCGAGCCGATCTTCTGTCTCTTGGTAAAGCCGTCGCATGAACGCGAGCAGATTCGCGCGCACGTCGTCGTCCAGTTCCCCGGTGAGTTCGGAGCTGAACTTCTCCAGCGCGAGGCTGCCCGCCTCGGCCGCGGCACGGCCCGCCGGGGTCAGCGCGAGCACCATCGCGCGGCGGTCCGACTCGTCGGTCTCCCGCGTGAGAAGTCCTTGCCGCACAAGCTTGTTCACGCTCTCCGACATCGTCGGCGGGTTGCGATGCGCGAGGCGGCACAACGCCATCAGCGACGTGTGCCCCGCGTCGACACGGCGGAGGATCCGGTACTGCCGGATCGTGAGCGGCACCGGAAGGCCGGCCAGGATCTCGGTCTGCAGACGGTAGATGCGTCCCGAGAAGGACAGCAGCATCTCGCCGAACCGCTGCGCGGTGGGGACATCAGCGTTGTTCACGCCACACCACCATTGGCAACCTCACCTCGTGCGCGGACCCGTTCGGTGAACTCATTTCGCCACCCAGAAATTTCGGCGACCGAACTATTAAGGAGGAGTGTACCTCCGGTTTCGTTGGCTCACAAGGGTTCTAGGACGCTACGCTGGATGCTCGCTTGCCGTCACGGTGAATGCACGCCACGAAGTGGTCCTGGCCCACCTTGGTCAGCGCAGGGTCACTGCTCGCGCACTCCGCCGTCGCGATCGGACAGCGGGTGCGGAACCGGCACCCGGACGGGATCGCGATCGGGCTCGGCGGATCGCCGGCCAGGACCTGCCGCCGACGGTGCCGTTGCGCCGCCGGGTCGGGCTCCGGCACCGCGGACAACAGGGCCTGGGTATAGGGATGTCTCGGCGTGTCGACGACTTCGCCGACCGATCCCTCCTCCACCACGCGGCCGAGATACATGACCGCGACCCGGTGCGACAGGTGCTTGATCGTGGTCACGTCGTGGGAAATGAGGATCATCGCCTGTCCGGAGTCCTGTTGCAGGTGCAGCAGCAGGTTGAGGATCTCCGAACGGGTCGACAGGTCGAGCGCGGAGGTCGGTTCGTCCGCGACGAGGACCTTCGGGTCCAGAGCCAGCGCCCTGGCGATACAGACCCGCTGCCGTTGACCACCCGAAAGCTGGGCGGGATAACGGTCCACAATGGCCGGATCGAGCGCCACCCGCTCCAGCAGTTCCCCCGCTCGCCGGTTCATGTCACGGCGGGACACCCGCCCGTGCACCAGCAACGGCTCGGCGACCGCGTTGCCGATCGTCTTCGTCGGATCCAGGGCGCCATAGGGATTCTGGAAGATCATCTGCAGGTCGGCCCGGGCGCGCCGGGCCGCGCGCCCGCGTGTCTTCGTCAGCTCGCGGCCGGCCACCTCGACCGAGCCGGAATCCGCGATGAGCAGGCGCGACACCACCCGGCCGAGCGTGCTCTTGCCCGAGCCCGATTCACCGACGATGCCCAGCGTCTCACCGGGATGGACGACGAGATCGACGCCGTCGACGGCATGCACCCGCTGGGTCGGCCTGCCGAAGGCGTTGCGCCGCACCGGAAAGGTCTTGACCAGGTTTCTCGCCCGCACGACCGGCGCCGGCGCGTCGTCGTCGACGCTCACCTCTCCGGCGGTCGGCTTGGTCCGCGGCACCGTCATGACTTGCTCCCTAGCACCAGGTCGCCGTCGGCGACACGGTCGCAGAACGTGAAGTGGACGTCACTGGTGTTGCCGTGCTGAGCGTGCCGGCACGGCTCGAGCGCGTAGCCGCACCGCGGCCGGAACCGGCATCCCTCGGGCAGGCTCCCGCTGGGCGGCACCCGGCCGGGCACCACGCTCAGCATCGTGCGCGCCCGGCCCGCCTGCGGGACGGCACCGAGAAGCGCCTCGGTGTAGGGATGCCGCGGCGTGCCGAACAGCGCGTCCGTGCCCGCCCGCTCGACGACGTGCCCCGCGTACATCACCACGACCTGCTCGCAGAAGTCGGCCACCACACCGAGGTCGTGGGTGACGAACAGGATGCCGAGGCCGAGATCCTTGCGCAGATCTTCCAGCAGTTGCAGGATGTCCGCCTGCACCGTGGCGTCCAGCGCCGTGGTCGGCTCGTCGGCCAGCACGATCGCGGGATCGCAGGCGATCGCGGCGGCGATCATGACCCGTTGCTGCATACCGCCGCTCAACTCGTGCGGGTAGGCGCGGGCGCGCTCACCGGCGTTCGGAATGCCGACCCGGTCCAGCAGCTCCACGGCCTTCACTCGCGCGCTCCGGCGGGACTCGCCGAGATGCAGCCTGCGGGACTCGCCGATCTGGTCGCCCACGGTCATGGTCGGGTTCAGGCTGCTCATCGGTTCCTGGAAGATGGCGCCGATGGTGCGGCCCCGCAGGTCGCGCAGCTTCCGTTCGCTCGCGCGGAGCACGTCGACCCCGCCGAGCACGATCGACCCGCTCGCCACCCGCATCCTCGGGGGCAGCAAGCCGAGGATCGCCAGTGAGGTGAGCGTCTTGCCGCACCCCGATTCGCCGATCAGCGCGACCGACTGACCGGGCAGCACGTCGAAGTTCACGCCCTGCACGAGCGCGGGCTGCGCGGGGCGGCCTTCGAAGTCGATCACCAGGTCACGAACGGAAAGGACCGGAGTGTTCACGCGCGCCTCCCGGCGGTGATCACGTCGCGCAAGGTGTCACCGAGGACGTTGAACGCCAGCACGGTCAACGCCAGCGCGATACCCGGCGCCACGGCGGCGAACGGCGCGTCGTACTGGTTCTGGTAGGCGTCGGACAGCATCGAACCCCAGCTGGTGTCGGGCGGCTGGACGCCCAGGCCGATGAAGCTCAGGCTGGCCTCGGCGAGCAGGGCGATGCCCATCAGGATCGTGGCCTGGACCAAAAGCGGCGCGGCCACGTTGGGCAGCAGGTGTGACCACAGGATCCGCTTGGTACTGCAGCCGATGGACTCCGCGGATTCCATGAACGTCTCCCGCGAAGTCGCCAGCGCGGCCCCGCGCACGACCCGGAACAGCGTCGGCGCGAACGCGATCCCGACCGCGATCATCGAGTTGACCAGTCCCGGGCCGAGCATCGCGATGATGGCCATGGACAACGCGAGGGCGGGCAGGCTCATCACGGCGTCGGCGAACCGCCCCGCCACGGCGTCGACGAAACCGCGCCGCAGTCCGGCCAGCAGCGCGACCGGGACGCCCAGCACGATGGCCGTGGCGATCGCGATGGCCGGCGCGAGCAAGGCGATCCGCGCGGCCGACATCATGCGGCTGAGCACGTCCCGGCCGAACTGGTCGGTGCCCAGGAGATGGCTCGCGCCCGGCCCCAGGAACTTCTCGCCGAGGCTTTGCGCGGCGGGGTCGTAAGGCATCACCAGTGGCGACGCGACCGCGAGGAACACCAAGAGCAGCAGGAAGGCGAGCGCGGCGAGGCTGGCCGGGCTCCGGAGAAACCCCCGGCCGATGTCCTTCAACGGCGAACGGGCCGGTGCGGCCACCGTCGTGGTCACCGGAAGCACTGTCGTCATGCTCGTCCCTCCACAAGTGCTGTCATGCGGCACGCACCTTCGGGTTGACCCACTGGTACGCCATGTCGACGACGAGGTTGACCACGACCATGACGACCGCCACGAACAGCACGTAGCCCTGGATCATCGGGTAGTCACGGTCCTGGACCGCGCGCAGCGCGAGCGTGCCGATCCCGCTGACGCCGGCCACGGTTTCCACGATGATCACCCCGCCCAGCAGGTGGCCGGTCTGGAGGCCGATCACGGTCAGCACGGGGATCGACGCGTTGCGCAGGACATGCCGCCGCACGAGCACGGAACCCGAGGCACCGCGGGCACGCGCGGTGCGGACGTAGGGCTCGACCATCACATCGGCGACGGAGCCCCGGGCCTGGCGCGCGATCTGCGCGGCCGTCGCGAGCGCGAGTGCCGCGCCGGGCAGCAGAACGTGCTGGAGCCACGGCCCGAACCCGTCACCGAGCGGGCTGTAGCCGGTGGCGGGCAGAACGTGCAATTTCATGGCGAAGATCGAGATCAGCACCATCGCCACCCAGAAGCCGGGCATCGCGATGCCGGCGGTGGTCACCGCCGTCACCCCGCGATCGAGCCAGCCTCCCTGGTGCAACCCGGCGACGACCCCGGCCGCGACCCCGAACACGGTCGCGAGGACCAAGGCCACCAGGGTGATCGACAAGGTCGCCGGGATGGCATTCATGATCGTCGCGGCCACCGGCCGGGACGAGGTCAGTGACGTGCCGAGGTCACCCTGGAGGACGCTGCCGAGCCACCGAAAGTACTGAACCAGGAGGGGCCTGTCGAGCCCCAGTTGCGCGCGGATGGCGGCGATGTCCGCGGCCGACGCGTGCTCTCCGGCCACAGCGGCCGCGGGGTCGCCGGGGATCAGGCGGACCATCAGGAACGTCATGATCGACACGATCCAGAGGACCAGCAGACCGGCGCCCAGCCTCCGGGCGACTACGACCAGGCTCATCGGGGCCCCCACAGCGCACCGGCCGATCGCGACCCGGCAGCGTTCAACGGGCGGCGAACCATGGCGTTCCCTCCGTAACTTCGTTGTCCATATTGCGAACACCACGTTCAAAACGACGCCTGCAGCCTATGTCGGTAGTGGCGCCGGACACAAGCACCCGGCGGCCACGATCGGAGCCGGACCGCTCCCCCACGGCCACCGTGTCGCACACGGCGCGGCCGGGCCGCCGCGTCCGCCACCCAGGCAGGCCGGACCGGCGGCCGCACTTCGCGGCCGGTGAACAATCGTCGAACTTCGCCGCCGTTTGTTATTCCTTTGCGGCGAGATCTCTTACAGGCCTTGACACTTCCCCAGAAGAATACGCCTCCGAGCACCGAAAGAGGTGACGTATAGATCGTTATACACATGTCCACTGTGGACGGACCTATCGGCGTCCGATTCCGGCGGGCCCGGACGGCGGGCGGGCAAGGGGCCTATAGTCCCAGCGTGGCAAGGCATTCGTCGGTGCATCTGGCCAACCTGGACCTCAATCTCCTGGTGACGTTGCGGGAACTGCTCCGCGAGCGCAACGTCACGCGAGCCGCCGCGAAGCTGGGGGTGACCCAGCCCGCGGTCAGCGCCTCGCTCGCCCGGCTGCGCCGCCACTTCCGCGACGAACTGCTCGCGCGCACCAGGAACGGGTACACGCTGACCGCGCTCGCCACGCAACTGGCCGATCAGGTCGAGAAGGTCTGCGACGCCGCCGAGCGGCTTTTCGCCACCGGGCACGACTTCGACCCCGGGGTGTCCCAGCGGGAGTTCACCCTGTTCATGGCCGACTACACCATCGAAGTGCTGGCCGCGCGGCTGTCCACGCGCCTGGCCGAGCAGGCACCGGACGTGCACCTGCATGTCCGCCTGGTCCGCGAGGCATTCGCCAGCCACGTCGCCGGCACGATCCGGCTCATCGACGGCATGGTCGCCCCGCCGGTGAACCGGTTCGAGGTGCCCGACGTGCGCTCCGTCGAACTGTTCACCGATCGCTGGGTGTGCGTCGTCGACGCGGCGAACCCGCACGTCAAGGACGACGAGCTGACCCTGGACCAGCTCACGGGAATGCCCTGGGTCGCGCCGTTCCAGCCGGATCGCGGGTTCACCCCGGCCGCGCCGATGAGCCGCCAGCTGGTGCTGCTGGGCATCCAGCCCCCGATCCAGGTCCGGGTGGAGAGTTACCAGGCGGTGCCGCATTTCGTGGCGGGCACGGACCGGGTGGCGCTGCTTCAGGAACGGCTCGCCACCCGGGTCGCCGGGCGGCTCGGACTGCGGGTCCTGCCGTGCCCGGGAGAACCGGAACCGATCGTCGAACGGTTCTGGTGGCACGCCGACTACGACGACGACCCGGCTCACCGCTGGCTCCGGCAGGTACTCACCGAAGTCGCCGTCGACCTTTGATGACCGGGCACTGCTGTGCCGATCGATACCAATCCGACCACAGCCACGGCGGAAACAGTGTCTACGAGCACATCGGCTGAGGACCGTCTCCGCCTACTTTTGGGTCGGATCGGTATAAATGGCGTTGATGCGCCCGCAGCGACATTGTCTATTTCCAGGCAGTGGAATACCCGGCTTACGGTGTGATCCATGCCGCATCCGCTCACCGACCTGAAGGTCCGCACCGTCCGCAAGCCTCCCGGCCGCGCCGCGCACCAGGCGAACGCCGACTGTTGCGTCGTCGGTGCCGGGATCTCCGGGCTCTCCGCCGCGATCGAGTCGGCGCGCCTCGGCCGCAGCGTCGTCCTCGTCGACGCGCTGCCGGTACTCGGCGGCCAGATGGTCAACTCGCTGATCGGCCTGTTCTGCGGAGTGTTCGGCAACGCGCCCGAGTATCACCAGCTGACCCACGGCATCTTCGACGACATCTTCGGCGACCTGGAGGCCACCGGCAGCCTGTTCTACTCCCGGCGCCACACCATGACCGTCGGCTACGACGAGGTGGCGCTCGGGCGCTGGGTCGAGAACACCGTCAGCGAACTCGGCATCCAGGTGATCACCAACGCGTCGATCACCGGCGTGGTGTGCGACGGCGAACGGATCGAATCGGTCTCGTTCGCCACCCGCTACGGCACCGTCGAGGTGAGCGCGACGGGTTTCGTGGACGCCAGCGGTGACGCCTCACTGATCTGGGAGGCCGGACTGCCGTGTCGTGTGCCGGAACGGGAAATTTACGGCTCACAGCAACTCGTCGTCGAGCACGTCGACGAAGACCGCACACCCCCGCCGGACGAACTCGCCGCGCGCGTGAACGCCAAAGCCGGGGAGTACGGACTGCGCCGCCACGACGGGCTGGCGTTCTATTTTCCCGGCCGCGGCACGGCGGTGCTCAACATGACGCACATCGAGGCACCGCTCGACCCGATCGCCGCCGCCAGGGCCCAGCTCGAAGGCAAGACCCAGGCCGACCGGGCGGTGGCGTTCCTGCGCGCCGAATTCCCCGAGGCGTTCAGCCGGATCCGCGTGCGGGCCTACGGTTTTCCGGGCAGGCGGCAGACACGCTGGGCCCAGGGCGTTCACCAGCTCACCATCGACGAAGTCCGTGCGGGCACACGGTTTCCCGACGCGGTGGCGCGCACCGCGTGGCCCGTCGAATTGCACGACGCTCCCGAAGGCTATGTCTGGGAAACCTTTGGTCCGGACCACGTGCATTACGTGCCACTGCGGTCGATGACCCCGCCCGGCACGCACAACGTGCTCGTCGCCGGCCGCTGCGTGGACGGTGACGCGGCGGCGCTGTCGAGCGTGCGCGTGATGGGCCCGTGCGCGGCCATGGGCGCCGCCGCAGCGCACGCGCTGGATCTGTCCGGAAAGGACAGTGTGCACGACATCGCCTACCCGGAACTGGCCGCCCGCCTCACCGCCAATCTCGACAGCTGAACGGGGAAGATCCTTGGTACGCAGCAACTTCACGCCGGGAACGGTGCGGTGGGCGACCCGCCGGGCACAATGGCGGGCACTCGGTCTCACCGACGAAGACCTCACCAAACCGAAGATCGCGGTCGTCAACTCCTCGTCGGAGCTCGCGATCTGTTTCCGTCACCTCGACGAAATCGCCGCCAGGGTCAAGAAGGGCATCGCGGCGGCGGGCGGGCTGCCGTTCGAGGTCCGCACGACCGCGCCCAGTGACTTCATCCACTCGGCGGGGCACGGCGGCGGGTACATCCTGTCCGCGCGGGACCTCATCGTGAACGACATCGAGGTCGGTGTCGAAGGCGCTCAGCTCGACGGCATGATCTGCCTCGCCAGCTGTGACAAGACCGCGCCCGCCCAGCTGATGGCCGCGGGACGGCTGAACATCCCGACCCTGCTGCTGGCTTGCGGTTATCAGGCCAGCGGCTGTTTCCGGGGCGGTCACTGCGATATCGAAGAGGTCTTCCTCCACGCCTGCGCGGTCGGCGGAACCGCCTCGCTCGACGAACTGACCGAGATGAGCGACAACGCCGTGGGCGGCCCGGGCGTATGCCCCGGCATGGGCACCGCGAACTCGATGCACATCGTGGCCGAGGCGCTCGGCATGGCGTTGCCGGGCAGCACACCGGTCGCGGCCAACTCCCCCGCCATGTGGGCGGCGGCGGACGCGGCGGCGATCCGTGTCGTGGAAATGGTCCACGAAGATCTTCGCCCCCGGCAGGTGCTCACCGAGGCCGCCTTCCGCACTGCCGTCCGGGTCGCGCTCGCGATCGGTTCGTCGATCAACGTGGTCAAACATCTGCAGGCGGTCGCCGAAGAGTCCGAAGTGGACGTGGACGTGCTCGCGCTGTTCGCGGAATTCGGCCCGCGCACCCCGGTCCTGTCCGCGGTCCGGCCCAACGGCCCGCACACCATCGAACAGTTCGAGGCCGCGGGCGGCGCCGCCGCGGTGATGCGGCAGCTCGGCGACCTTGTCGATCCGGCGCCCATGACCGCGACCGGCCGCACGGTCGGCGAAAACCTCGCGGGCATCACGGTGGCCGACGAGGAGATCATCCGCCCGCGCCAACGGCCCTACGCCACCGAACCGTTGATCGTGATCCTGCGCGGCTCGCTCAGCCCGTCCGGCGGGATCGTCAAACTCGCGGTCGGCGACGAGCGCCCGGCCACCTTCACCGGTCTGGCCCGCTGTTTCTCCACACAGGAAAGCGCCGTCGCGGCGCTGGCCGAGGACAGAATCGGCCCCGGGGACGTGGTGGTGCTCCGCGGTCTCGGGCCGCGTGGCAGACCGGGAATGGGCATGGCCTCGCAGATCGTCTTCGCGCTCGATCGGGCCGGCCTCACCGGAAAGGTCGCGGTGGTCACCGACGGCCAGCTCTCCGGGCTGGTCAACCGCGGCATCGTCGTCGGCGAAGTACGTCCGGAAGCCGCCGAGGACTCCGCACCGTCATCCACCGCTTTCGCTCCGCCTCTCGCGCTGGTCCGCGACGGCGACATGATCCACATCGACATCGCGGCGCGGGTGTGCGACCTGGTGGTCGATCCCGCCGAACTCGAAGCCCGGCGCCCGGAATCCCTCCCCGAACACGACGAGACCGGCTGGCTGTCGGTCTACCGGCGCACCGTGCGCCCCCTCGGTCAGGGCGCGGTCCTCCGCCCAGGACACCGCTGACCACCGCCTTCGACGGAGGTCCCGCACTCCCCCACCCACCACCAGGAGGCCGCGATGGCTGAAATCGCACCACCCGGCGTTTCCCCCGCCACCGTCATCACCGAGGCCGACGAGCGGCGATCCGCCCGCGGCGCTGTCTTCTCGATGTTCGTCGACAGCTTCGACGTCTACCTGCCCGCGCTCGTGCTGCCCGCGGCGATGGCGTACTTCATGCCCCCGGGTCTCTCGCCCGCGATCCGCGCCACGTTCACCACGCTGCTGTTCACCATCGGCCTCCTCGGGCGGCCCATCGGCAGCGTGATCTTCGGCAACCTGTCCGACCGGATCGGCCGCAAACCGGTCACCATGCTCAGCGGCTGGGGTTTCACCATCGCGACCCTGGTGATGGGCCTGCTGCCGGGCTACTCCGCGTGGGGCTTCGGCGCGATCGCCGTGTTCGCCGTGCTCCGGCTGATCGGCGGGATCTTCCTCGCCGGCGGGTACGCCGCGCCGATCCCGCTGGCACTGGAGCAGGCCCGCCCGGCCCGCCGCGGCCGCATCGGCGGACTCATCGGCATCGCCGCGCCCGGTTCCGTCCTGGTGGTCAACCTGCTGTTGCTCGGCGAGCTCAACGCGTTGCCGCACAGCGGTTTCCTGTCCTGGGGCTGGCGGCTCCCGTTCTTCCTCGGGTTCGTGATCGGCGTGGTGTACCTGTGGCACTACCGCCATGTGGTCGAAGACTCCTCGGTCATCGCCGGGCGGCCGAAGGGCAGGCAGCCGGTGGTCGAACTGTTCACCACGCACCGCAAGCTGATCCTGGGCGTGTTCCTGTTCACCTGCGGCTACTGGTTCGCCACCCAGATGTCCGTGTCGTTCATGCCCACTCTGCTTCTGCAGGTACTGGACCAGAGTCCCAAGCTGTCCACCACGGTGGAGATCATCAGCGCGCTCGGCACGATGGTGATGATCGTGGTGCTTTCCCTGATCGGGCAACGGATCGGGCGGCGCGCACTGCTCGTGCGGTGGGCGCTGGTGATGACCTTCGCGGTCGGCGGCGCGTTCACGCTGCTGCCCGTGGCCGCCAAGGCCGGCGCGCCCGCCTGGCTGATCGGGCTGATCGCGGTGGCCGCGAAGGTGCTTCCGTCCGCGCCGCTCGGGGTCATCCTGGTGTACCTCAACGAACGCTTCCCGGCTTCCGTGCGAGCCAGCGGCTACGGCATCGGGTACATGTTCGGCCTGATCCTGCCCGGTCTCTACACGTTCTGGCTGCTCGGGCTCAGCTCGTTCATGCCCTACGCCTACACGCCGGTCGTGCTGATCGTCTTCGGCGGCCTGCTCATGTTCTTCGCCGTGCGGCGCGGCCCGGAGACCAACGGGCCTGCCGTCGAACGGGAGGAGGAAGCCCGGTGATCCTCACCGACGAGGAGAAGGCGATGCGCGACGGCGCCGAAGGACCGGCGGTCGCGGCGGCCATGGACCTGCTCGTCCGCTACGGCGAAGCCCTGGACGCGGAAAAACTGTGCGACACGCGCAACGTGGCGGGCACCACCACGCAGCCGTCACCGGTGAAGGCGAAACTGGTCGCCGAAGGCGGTTGGCACAAGGCGTTCGCCGTGCTCAACCTCGAATGCGACGACGAGATCGCGATACCGGACATGAAGGTGCCGACCTGCCAGCTGCAGCAGGGTTTCGGCCCGGACTCGGTCGGTATCGCGCCCTATCCGAAGGAGTTCGTCGAACTGCAGAGCGACGCGGAATCGTTCTACGGGCGGCGCGGCGTCAACATTCTCGCCACCTGCACGCCCTACCAGGTGGGGAACCTTCCGGTCCGGGGCGAGCACTGCGCGTGGATGGAGTCCTCGGCGGTCGTCTACTGCAATTCCGTGCTGGGCGCGCGGACCAACTGCGAGGGCGGCGCCTCCACCGGCGCGGCCTCGCTGACCGGCAAGATTCCGTGCTGGGGCAACCATCTTCCGGAAAACCGGTTCGGCACGCATCTCATCGAAGTCGACGACGGCGTCCGCGACTTCCTCGACTGGGGCATGCTCGGCTACTTCGCCGGTGGCCTGGTGCAGGACGAACGGCCGGTGATCAGTGGCGAATTCGCGCACCCGGATCTCGTCGACCTCAAGCACTTCGGCGCCGCGGCCGCGTCTTCGGGTGGTGTGGAGCTCTACCACATCCCCGGTATCACACCGGAAGCGCCGACCCTCGAAGCCGCGTTCGACGGCAGGCGACCGTCCGAAACAATCCACTATGGACTCTCCGAGCGACGGCGGGTCTACGAAACGCTCAACAACCAGGGCACCTCGACCGACGTGGACTTCGTGCTGCTGGGCTGTCCCCACGCGTCCATCGACCAGATCCGCGCCGCCGCGCGGGCTCTGGACGGCAAGCGGCTGCACTCGGGAACCCAGCTGTGGATCATGACGCCCCGCGCGCTCAAGGCGGTCGCCGACCGGAGCGGTTACACGGAGATCATCGAAGCGGCCGGGGGCAGGCTCCTGACCGACTCGTGCCCGGCCATGTCCCGGGTGGCGCCCCCGGGAACCAGGGTCTTCGCCACCGACTCCGCCAAGCAGGCCCACTACCTTCCGGCGATCCTGGGCATCGAGGCGTGGTTCGGCTCGCTGGCCGACTGCGTCGATGCGGCCGTCACCGGCCGCTGGCGAGGAGAGCTGCGATGATGGTCGCCGCGGAACAAGGAGAGCTGCCATGAATACCGGGGTGATCACCTTGCACGGGCGGACGGTGGTGCCGGGTGTCGTCGAGGGTGAGGCACTGGTGTCGCACGAGACGATTTCCGGCTGGGGCGGCATCGACCCGGCGACCGGGACGATCATCGAACGGCGGCACGAGCTTCACGGCGTCTGCTTCACCGGGAAGATCCTGGTCTTCCCCGGCGCCAAGGGATCGTCCGGCTGGTCGGGGTTCTTCCAGTCGACCCGCCTGCTCGGCACCGCGCCGGCGGGCCTGATCTTCACCGTGACCACCACCAAGGCCGCGCTCGGCGCCGTGGTGACCCGGGTGCCGTCGATCAGCGATCTCGACCGTGATCCGGTCGAAGTGATCGGTACCGGCGACTGGGTGCGCCTCGACGCCGACCGCGGCATCGTGGAAATCAAGCCCCGCTGAGATCAGCCCGCGCGATCGTCAACATCAAACCCGGCCGCGTCGGCGGTTACCTGGAAGCACGACGAGTGCACGACGTCGGCCGCGCCGCGGGAATTCCGGTCTGGGCGGGCGGCATGCTGGAGACCGGCATCGGCCGCTCGGCCAACCTCGCGCTCGGCGGGCTTCCCGGCTGCACACTGCCGTCGGACATTTCGGCCCCGGACCTCACCGAACCCGTCACGATGAGCGAGGACGGTCTCATCGAAATTCCCACCGCACCGGGCATCGGGATCGAGCCGGTACCGGAGATCCTGACCGAACTCACCGTGTCCGCGCGGACTTCCCGGCCGTGACCGAAAAGCGGGTCAGACCTTCACGGTGCCGAGTGCCCGCTCGTATTCGCCGAGGCTGCGCTTGATGCTCTCGCCGACGGCGAGCATGTCGAAGCGGAAGTGCTCGGTGAGCACGCTCCCCTTGGCCATCAGCTCGCGGAATTCCTGGTTTTCCAGGAGCTCGAACACGTGGGTCACTTCGCCCTTGAGGATGAAGAATCCGGCTTCGACCTCGGCGTCACCGCTGGCGAGCATGAAGGGTTCGCAGTAGCTCAGCTTCCCGTCCGTGACGAGGGAACGAAAGAACTCGTTGTTCTTGCGGAAGAGGGCAAGGGCCTCCTTTTCCCGCCCCTGCCTGGGCATTCCCCACCTGATCAGGATACCGGTTTCCATCTGTCGCCTCCTTGCCTCGTCCGTCACCGCCGCTCACGGCGGCCTTGCGTCCACGGAACGCGCCCGGAGCGCCCGCGGGCAAGAGACCAAGGTCCTTGACCGCGGGCCGTTTCGCCGACCGGTATCGGACCCGGGTGCCTACGGCGTGTCGGGCGCGGGAATCTCGAACGCGTTGAGCAGGGCCGCCATCGCCAGGTAGATGCCGATCAGGTGCACCATGTCGATGACGCCGGTCTGCCCGAACTCCTCCAGCGCGCGCCGGTAGGTTTCCTCGCTGACCCTGCGTGCGCGGACGAGTTCGTCGGTGAAGGTGTGGGCGGCGAGTTCGGCGGCGGAGAAGTCGTCGTTCGGCTCGTGGTTCAGCAGTCCCTCGATCACCGATTCGGACATGCCGACATGCCGGGAGACGGCCTTGTGGGAGTAGATCTCGTAGTCGGCCTGCCAGAACGCCGCGATGGTCAGGATGATCGACTCGCGCACGTTGCCCGGCAGTGACGACGCTTCCCGGTCCGCGCGGATCCAGTCGTTGAAGGCCCGGCCCGGCCCCGGCTGCTGGGTCAACAGGCTCCACGGCCCGATCAGATACCCGTCGTCGGTGGTCGCCACGAACCCGGCCTGCTCCGCCCAGGGCACCGAGAGTTCGTGCAACCGGTCGGCGAGCGCGCGCTGCTTGTCGTCCAACGTTCCTGATTCGGCAAGGGGCAGCCGCCCGCCCCAGTCCCGCTCGCCGGTCGATGGGTGCTTGAGCACGAGGAATCCTCTCCAGCCACGATGATTGTAGGGCGATCCTACAACCACTGATGGCCCCTTCCCCGCCGCTCGCGGGCACCCCGGCGATCAGCGGATGACCGCGGTGAGGACGTCGATTCCCAGGTGCATGAGCCGCTGCAGGTTGAGCCGGTGGTAGACCATGCGCCCGTCGCGGTGCGAGATCAGCAGTCCGGTCTCCCGCAGGCCACGCAGGTGACGCGAAACCTGGGGCGCCGTCATCGCGGTGCGGGCGGCCAGCTCCGACGTGGTGATCGGTTCGTTGACCAGATGACGGCACAGCGCCAGCCGCGCCGGGTCGGCCAGCACCGCGAGCCGGAGCCGGACCTGCGCCAGCCGTTCCGGTTCGCTGCCGGACGCGCTCTTCACCGGAAAGTGCACCACCACCGGAAAAGTCGGCTCCACCTTGACGATCAGGTGCGGTCGCGCGTGGACCGAGGGCACCAGAAGGCAGCGGCGGCCACGGAGGTCGGCGCGGAGCGACTGAAGCTTGTCGAACACGACCGCCGGAGGGTTCTGGCGCACCACCGCGTTCGTCGACAACGACGCGAGCGTCTCGGGGACGGGCAGGGCGTTGACCCGCGCGCGCACCTCCGAACACTCGCTTTCCAGCCGATGCCGGACTCTCGGCCATTCGTCGGAGAAGAACTCGTCGGCACACCGCCGCAGCAGTTCGAGCAGTCCGCCGCGCAGGTTTTCCGGATCGCGGACGAGGTGCCGGGCGAGTTCTCCCCGGCTGAACGATCGCCGTTCGCACGATGCGACAAAGGCGTCCTGCGCGGCGGTGTCGTCGGGCAGGACACCGATGTCCATGTCGATCCCGTGGATCGCGTCGGCGGCGATCGCCGTGAACCGGCTCAGCGGCAGGTTCGCCAGAAGGGCGAGTTCGTCCTCGAGCGTCCGGCCCAAGGGGAGTTCGAAGGGCAGCAGGAGCCGACACCGGCGGCGGGCCCAGAGCGGGGCGAAAGTGGTCAACTGGTTCTGCAGTCCGGGCGTCAGGCCGCCGCGGACGCGCTGGAGCCAGGAACGGCTTTCCACGTGATGCTCCGGTTCGGCGATCGCGTGCAGGCACGCCATGAGTTCCGCCAACGGCGAGACACCGACCACCAGGTCGGCGGCGGTGGCGCCGACCGTGTTGAGGACTACGGCCACCACGGCAGCGTAGAGGCAACGCTTACCGCGTGCGCGGTAAGCGTCCACCGTATCGCCGCCGGCCGGACTTAACCTTTCCACCACCCGCCGGCCGGGCCCGGTTTCCTTCGTTGCCCACTGACAGGAAGACCAGAAAGTGCGTGACTTCTTCCATACGTTCTTCGATTTCCCCGAAATACTGGGAATTCTTCCGGCGATCCTCACCGAAGGGTTGCGCAACACCCTGCTGATCGCGGGGCTCGCGATCGTCTTCGGGGTGGTCGCCGGGATCGTGCTGGCCATGTTCCTGCTCTCGCGGCGCCGGCTCGTCCGGCTTCCCGCCCGCCTCTACGTCGACGTGTTCCGTGGTCTTCCCGCGATCGTCACGGTGAGCCTGGTGGGCGTGGGCCTTCCCGCGGCCGGGATCCGTCCCTTCGGCCGCGACCCGCTCGGGTACGCCGTCCTCGCCATCGGGCTCATTTCCGCCGCCTACTCCGCGGAGATCTTCCGCTCGGGTATCCAGGCGGTCGCGGCCGGTCAGCTCCACGCCGCCCGCAGTCTCGGCATGTCCTACCTCACCGCGATGCGCGTGGTCGTCATTCCCCAGGGCGTGCGCAACGTCCTGCCCGCGCTCGCGGGCCAGTTCATCATCGACATCAAGGAGAGCGCCCTGGTGTATCTGCTCGGACTCGGCGTGGGGCAACGGGAAATCTATTTCCTGGCCCAGGAACGCCAGGCCGCCACCTACAATTCGTCGGCCCTCGTCGCGGCGGGTCTGTGCTACCTGCTGCTCACGGTTCCGTTGACCTACGCGGTCAACCGGCTCGACCACCGCATGCGGGAAGGCCGCCGGGCACCCGTCGCCTCCGCGGCCGCCCTGACCGAAGAGGTGGGCTGATGCGGACACAGACCACGACCGAAAAGGACAGTGTGGGTAACACCGGTGAAGAAGTGCCCGCCGTTTCCGTGCGCGGCCTCCACAAGCGTTACGGGGCGCTCGAAGTGCTCCGTGGCGTCGACCTCGACGTGGCCAAAGGCGAGACGATCTGTGTGATCGGCCGCTCCGGTTCGGGGAAGTCGACCCTGTTGAAGTGCCTCAACCTGCTGGAACCGCCGGACGCGGGCGAGATCCGGCTCGGCGGGGAACGCATCACGGGATCCGGAGTGGACGCCGACGCGGTACGCGCGCGGGTGGGCATGGTCTTCCAGCACTTCAACCTGTTTCCCCACATGACCGTGCTCCGCAACGTGACCGCCGGGCTGCGGCACGTCCGGTCGTTCACCAGGCAGGCGGCCGAGGCCGCCGCGATGGCGCAGCTGGACCGGCTGGGGCTCGGCCCGCTCGCGCACCAGCGCCCGAACCGGCTCTCCGGCGGGCAACAGCAGCGGGTGGCCATCGCCAGGGCGCTCGCGATGGAACCGGAAGTGATGTTGTTCGACGAGGCCACGTCGGCGCTCGATCCGGAACTGGTCAAGGACGTTCTCGATGTCATGCGGGCCCTCGCCGGCTCCGGCATGACGATGGTCGTGGTCACCCACGAAATCTCCTTCGCCCGCGAGGTCGCCGACCGCGTGGTGTTCATGGACGAAGGTCTGGTCGCCGAGACCGGCCCCGCCCGTCCGACACTGGAAAACCCCCGCACCGCGCGGTTGCGCGAGTTCCTCGCCCGGGTCCTCTGACCCGGGCCTCACCCCTCTTCCAGGAGGATTCCCATGCCTGCATCACGACGTCGTCTGCCGGCCGCGGCCCTGTGCGGCCTGTTGCTTTCCGCCTGCGGTGCCGGACCCGCCCAGCCCGCGAACGGCAACCCCTACGGGTTGATCGACCCGGGCACGATCCATGCCGCCACCCAGACCACCCTTCCGCCCTTCTCCTACGGTGACCCGTCGGGCAAGCCCGTGGGCTTCATCATCGAGGTGAGCGACGAAGCCGCCCGCAGGCTCGGGCTCAAGGTCGACTACAAGACCACGACGGTCACTTCGGTCCTGGCCGGGCTGACCACCCACCAGTACGACCTGGCCGCCACGGGACTCGGCGTGACCGAAGAACGGCAGAAGACCGTCGATTTCACCAAGCCGCTGTTCTGGAGCACGACGGCGGTGCTCACCACCGCGGCGAACGCCGGAACGGCGCTCACCGGATTCTCCGGCAAGAAGGTCGGCGTGGTGACCGGTGCCGCGCAGGAACCGTTCGTACCGAAGAACATGCCGGGCGCGTTGCCGATCGGGTTCCCGAACTCGAACACCGCGGTGAGCCAGCTGCTCAACAACAACATCGACGCCTTCGTCGTCGGCGGCCCCGACGCCGAGCAGTTCATGAAGCAGTATCCGGCCCTGAGGGTCACCGCCTCCGTGCCGGTCGACCACCCGACCTCGATGGCCGTACCCAAGGACCACGGCGCTTTGCTCAAGGCGCTGAACGACCAGATCGCCGCGATGGTCGACGACGGAACCTACGTCCGGCTGTACCGGAAGTACTTCACCACCGCGCCCGAGCCCGAACTTCTCGCCGCCTGGCCCACGCTCGCCGCGCGGTTCGCCGGAGACAAGTGATGCCGGTGACCGAGCGTGAATGGGAACACGTGCGCCTGCCCGGCGGACGATCGTGCTGGCGGCTGGTCGTCGACGTTCCCGCCCGCGACGGGACGATCCTCGTCGCCGATCTCTATGCCGAGGCGCCCGGGCCGGCCGCCGGACCGGTGATCCTGGAACGGACACCGTACGGGCGCCGGGACGCCCGGCAGTCCGACGGCGCGTTCGGCGGCGACCTCCCACCGCGGCCCGAGATCGTGGCGGAGCGCTTCGTGCGTGGCGGGTACCGCCTGGTGCGTCAGGACTGCCGCGGCCGGGGCGATTCCGGCGGCACGTTCAGCAAGTACCTCAACGAGGCCGCCGACGGTTACGACACCGTCGAATGGATCGCCGCGCAAGACTGGTGCGACGGTCGCGTCGCGACAATGGGAGTGTCCTATTCGGCCCATGCGCAGGCGGCGCTCGCGTCGTTCTCGCCGCCGCATCTGGCGGCGATGTTCCTCGACTCCGGCGGGTTCGCCAGTGCCTACGAAGCGGGCACGCGGATGGGCGGGGCGTTCGAGCTCAAGCAGGTGACCTGGGCCTTCCACCGTGCCCGCAACAGCACCAAGGTCCTGGCCGATCCGGTGCTGCGGTCCACGCTGGCCGGGGAGGACCTCAAGGCGTGGTTCACACGGATGCCGTGGCGCCGTGGCGCGACCCCGCTGCGGTTCGTGCCGGAGTACGAGCACTACCTGCTGGAGCAGTGGGAGCACGGCGCGTTCGACGAGTACTGGCGGCAGCCGGGGATCTACGCGCGCGGCTACTACGACGATTTCCCGGACGTGCCCAGCCTGCACATTTCCAGTTGGTACGACCCCTACATCCGAACCGCCACCGAGAATTTCCTGGAGCTGAGCCGCAAGAAGCGCAGCCCGGCCTATCTGGTGCTCGGACCGTGGACGCACGGCGCGCGCAGCTTCGCCTACGCGGGTGACGTGGATTTCGGGCAGCACGCACCACTCGACGGCAATCTCGACGAGGACTACGTGTCGATGCGCCTGCGCTGGTTCGACGCCCACCTCGCCGCGACGCCTGCCACGGAACCTCCCCCGGCCGTGCGGTTCTTCCTCATGGGCGGAGGCTCCGGACGCAAGAACGCCGACGGACGTCTCGACCACGGTGGTCGCTGGTACACCGCGAAGACATGGCCGCCGGAGAACACCGACCACCGGGTCTTCGAACTTCACGCCGACGGTTCGCTCGCCGCCCCCGGACACCCGCACCCGGACGGTCCGTCCTATTTGGAGTACGACTTCGATCCGCACGATCCGGTGCCGTCGATGGGCGGGCAGATCACCTCGGGCGAACCGGTCATGGCGGGCGGCGCGTTCCACCAGCATCCGGACGAGCGGTTCTTCGGGGCGTCTCCCCCGTATCTGCCGCTGGAGAGCAGACCCGACGTCCTGGTGTTCCAGACTCCGCCGCTGGAGGAAGACCTCGCGATCGCCGGACCCATCACGGTTCACCTCGCGGTCTCGTCGTCGGCCGCGGACACCGACTTCACCGTCAAACTCGTCGACGTCCACCCGCCCACCGAAGACTATCCCCAAGGATTCGCCATGAACCTCACCGACGGCATTCTCCGGTGCCGTTACCGCGATTCCTTCAGTGCCCCGGAACCCCTGGCCCCCGGCGAAACCTACGACATCGTGGTCGAGGCCCCGGACACCGCCAACCTTTTCCTGGCCGGGCACCGGATCCGGCTCGACGTCAGCTCCAGCAATTTCCCGCGTTTCGACGTCAACACGAACACCGGACGCCCCGAGGTCGGCGACCGCCGGAAGGTCGTCGCGACCAACCGGGTCCACACCGGCGGCCGGTCCTGGCTGACCCTGCCGTGCCTGCCTTCTCCGGCAGGTGGCGCGTGACCGTTCCCGACGGCAAGCTCGCACCCTCCTGGCGGCAGGCGAACGTCCCCGGCGGCTTCACCCTCGCCGCGGTCGGTGACCTCATCGCCGACGACGAGCTGACACCGGTGCTCCAGCGGCGGGACCCGGATCTCTTGGCTCTGCTGCGGTCGGCGGACGTCACGTTCGGCAACTTCGAAAGCACCGCGATCGACTTCACCACGTTCACCGGCTGGCCGGAAGCCGAGTCGGGTGGCGCCTGGCTGGTCAGCTCTCCCCGGGTCCCGGCAGATCTGCGCGGGATGGGTTTCACCCTGATGTCGCGGGCGAACAATCACACCACCGACTGGGGCGTCGCGGGTATGCGGTCCACGGACCACCTCCTCACCGAAGCGGGCATCGTGCACGCCGGAACCGGTGAGAACCGCACGGACGCCTGCTCGCCACGGTTCCTGAACACGCGGAGCGGCCGCGTCTCGCTCGTGTCGGTCGCGACCCGGTTCGAACCGATGTCCCGGGCCATCGACCCGCTGGGCCGGGTGCGCGGACGGCCGGGGGCGAACACCCTGCGCACGACGCGAGAGGTGTGCGTCCGTCCGGAGTGGCTGGAGGAACTCGCCCGCGTCCGGGACGCTCTTCCCGCCGGGTCGATCCGCCCGTCGATCGCCAAGGCCGACGCGGACAACGGCACGGTGACCCTGTTCGGGACCACTTACGCCGCGGGAAAGTCCACGATGGACACCGTGGAGTTTCGCTTCACACCTCATGAAGCCGATCGCCGGGAACTCCTGCACTCGATACGGCAGGCGAAGCAGACATCGGATTTCGCGATCATGGCGATCCATACCCACGAACCCGGGAACTACAGCGACGTGCCGCCGGACTTCCTTCCCGTCATCGCCCGGGAAGCGATCGACAACGGGGCGGACGCGGTCATCGGCCACGGCCCGCACCAGCTCCGGGGCATCGAAGTCTACTGTGGACGACCGATCTGCTATTCCCTCGGCAACTTCGTCTTCCGGGAAAACACCCAGCAACCGCTGACCCGTGACGAATACGAGAAGAACGGAATCCTGCCCGGAGAGACCGAAGCCGAACACTCGGAACGCAAGCGGGTCCACGGCGTGTTCGCCGAACGGATCTGGTACGAAAGCGTGGTCACCGTGGCCCGTTTCCGGGACGACGGCCGGCTCGACCACCTCGAGCTCCATCCGGTCGAACTCCGCTGGGAGGGGCCCCGGGACGCCGATCGCGGTATCCCGAGGCTCGCCGAAGGAGAAGTCGCGGCCCGGATCATCGGGCGCCTCCAACGGCTGTCCCAGCCCTACGGGACGGCCATTGCCTTCGACGGCCGGATCGGGCGTATCGCGATGTGAGGAAGGCGGACCGGCCGTGTTCCGATGTGGACGGCCGGTCCGCCGGACCGGCAGGGTCACCGGCAGTCGAACAGGAGCCCGGCCGACGCCGCGTCCGGCCCGATCCGCGCCGGGGGAACGGGCCGGCAATGGTGGGTGAACCAGCCGACCCGCGCCACGATCTCGTTGTCGTCGCCGACGCCTGCCGTGCCGGTCCGGTTCTGGTCACCGCCGCCGAGGTGGAGGAAAACGTCGGGAAGGAGCACGAACCGGACCCGGCCGGTGCGCACCCAGTCCGCCAGCTGTCCGGCCGTCGGCGCGGGGTCGAGGCCGAGATACCCGCCCAGCGCGACCACCTGTGCGTCAGTGTTGAGCAGGAAGGGATCGGTGCCGTAGGTGCCGCCCTCGACCGCCAGCGAAATCGGTGCGTGCGGGTCCTGCGCGGTCGTGTAGGCCAGGATTTCGCGCTGACCGGCGGAAAGCCGCGTGGCGGCCTCCATGAACCGCACGTAGGCGCGGGCGGCGCTGCTCCCCAGGGCAACCTGCGCACCGGCGCTTTCGTCCGATGTGGACGGTCCGGCGGAGGGGTCGGCGGCGCTGACGACGTCGGGATGGGAAGCGGCGGTGTCCACCACGAACGCGGCGGGAGCCGCGATCATCGCGAGCGCGCCGGTCACGGCCACGAAGACCATTGATCGGCCGGTGCGGGGCTCAGCGGCGCCTGGTTGTCCGGCATTTCGATTCCAGCGCGCCGGCACGAGCATGGCCAGGGCGGCGAGGACACCGGCGACGAGGATCGCGAACCGCAGCCACGGCAACCAGTCCGGCGTGCGGTCCAGGAGCACGAACGCGAGCAGCGCGGTCCCCGCGATCGCCGCCGGAAGCAGCAGACCGGCGCGCTTGCCCGCGCGGTACCACCGCAGGCACGTCACCAGCCCGGCCGCGGCGCAGGCCGCGACCGCGGGGGCCAGCGCGCAGGTGTAGTAGGTGTGGAAAATGCCGCCCGCGAAGGAAAACACCAGCCCATAGCAGACCAGCCAGCCTCCCCACAGCAGCCAGCCCGCGACCTGGACCCGGGTCCCGGAGCGGGAACGCACCCCGATTCCGGCGGCGATCAGCACGGACACCAGCGCCACCGGCAACAGCCACCCGATCTGCCCACCGACCTCCGCGCCGAACAACCGCAGCGGCCCCGGAGAACCACCGAACTGGCTCCCCATGACGTTCCCCAGCGCACCGAGCGGGCTCGTGTCCGTGCCCAGTACGCGGCCGAAACCGTTGTAACCGAAGATCAGCCCCCAGATGGAGTCGTCGGCGGTGCTGCCGACGTAGGGCCGGTCTCCCGAAACGCTGACCAGTAGTGGCCACGACAACGAGACGACCAAGGTGATCGCCCCGGCGAGCGCGAGTTGCCAGGCTTTCCGGCCCGCACGGACCGGTGCCGCGAGGTAGGCCACCGCGAGCGCGGGCAACACGACCCAGGCCGCGAGCATTTTCGCCAGGAAGGCGAACCCGGCCAGCGCACCCGCGGCGGTCAGCCACCCCGTACGTCCGCCCTCCACGGCGCGGGTGACGCAGTAGGCCGCGAGCAGCAGGAGCAGCACCAGCAGCGCGTCCGGCTGGATGTCCCGGTCGATCGCCACGGTCACCGGGGACAGCGCCAGTAGCGCGGCGGCGACCAGCGCCGTGGTCTCCCCCGCCCACCGCCGCACCGTGCGGTGCAGCACGAAGACCGCGGCCACTCCCTCCGCCGCCTGCACCAAGGCCACCAGCCACGTGTGGTAGCCGAAGACCGAGGCGAAGACGGCCTGCACCCAGAACGCCATCGGCGTCTTGTCGACGGTCACCACGCCCACCGGGTCGTAACCGGCGAAGGAGAACGCGGGGAAACTCCGTGCCATCGAATGCACGGCCGCCGCGTAGTACGGCTGGACCGTCCGCCCCGTCAACGACCAGCAGTAGAGCACCGCCGCTACGGCGAGTACCCCGGCCAGCACCCCGTTTTCCCAGCGCACGCCGGGTTTCCGGATCACCCCAGTTGTCATGGACCCATGACAGCGGGTCACGAAGCCCGCGTCGTCAACCCACGGGTTGAGCCCAGGCTGACTTCCGTGCCGTCAGGTTCGACCGTGGTGTCACCCGTGTGCGACACGATGAGACGGAAGCCGGCGTCCCACGGTGCGCCGTCCCAGCGAGTAACCGGTGCCGATCTCGTCGTAGAGCGCCGTTGTTGCCACGTGTGCACCCTGGCCTGCCCAGCAGAACCGCCCGGCGGGGCCGTGTCCTGCCGAGGCCACACCGGGATCGCCCTGGCCGAGTTCTGTCACCCGGCATCGCCGAGCGGGCGGAGGACGTTTCAGGCATACCTCATTTTATCGAACGCACAGGCGACCGAAAGGCCAAAGAGTTACACGAACAGGTGACGTCGTGTCAGGACGATCCGTCCTGCGCGGGGGGAACCTCGGCAACGAACCACACGAATCCGTGCACCGCAACGAAACGCGGCAACTGATCCGAGGCTTCAAACACCAGCTCAACCATCGGAGGGTCGTGCACCGAACCCGTCAGGTGCCGAGCCGGAAGGGGTCCCGGTCACTGCCCGAAAGGTCGATCATCGTGTTCTTGGTGCGGGTGTACTCCAGCAACGCTTCGGTGCCGCGCTCGCGGCCGTAGCCGCTTCGTTTGACGCCGCCGAACGGTGCCTGCGCCGCGCTCGTGCGGTAGGTGTTGATCCACACGGTGCCGGCCGCGAGACGCTTGGCCACGCGGTGCGCGCGGGTGATGTCCGTGGTCCAGATGCCCGAGGCGAGCCCGTAGTCGGTGCCGTTGGCCATCTCGACCGCTTCGGCCTCGTCCCGGAAGCGCATGATCGCCAGTACCGGCCCGAACACCTCGTGCTGGGCCAGCCGCATTTCGGGGGTGACGTCGGCGAACACCGTGGGCCGGACGAAAAGCGCGTCCGGGGCTCCGTCCACATCAGAGCGACCGCCCGCCACCAGGCGCGCGCCGTCGGCGATCGCCTCGTCGATGCGGCTCAGCACGTATTCGTACTGTCCCCGGTGCGTGATCGGGCCCAGTTCGGTCGCGGGGTCCATCGGGTCGCCGAGGCGGATTTCGCCGGCCCGCGCCGCGAGCGCGGTGACGACCTCGTCATAGATCGTGTCCTGGACCAGGAGCCGGGAACCGGCGATGCAGGTCTGGCCACCGGCGGCGAAGATGCCCGCCACCGCGCCGACGATCGCGCGGCCGAGGTGCGCGTCGTCGAAAATGATGTTGGCCGACTTCCCGCCCAGCTCGAACACGCACGGCACGAGGTTCGGCGCCGCGTTCGCCGCCACCCGGCGGGCCGTGCCGACCCCACCGGTGAAGCTGATCTTGCCGACCCTGGGATCGGAGGTGAGGGCGTCCCCGGTCTCACCCGCCCCGGTGACGACGTTGATCACACCGGGCGGGAAACCCGCTTCCTCCGCCAGGCGCGCGAACTCCAGTGTGCTCGTGCTGGCGTGCTCCGACGGTTTGACCACCGCCGTGTTGCCGGCGGCCAGCGCGGGGGCGAGCTTGTTCGCGAGCTGGCTCAACGGCGAGTTGCAGGCGGTGATCAACGCGGTGACGCCGATCGGCTCCCGGGTGGTGAAGTCGACCATGTCGTAGTTGTCGAGCGGTTTCGACTCGCCGGTCAGTTTGTCCGCGTTGCCCGCGTGGAAATGGTAGTTCCGCGCGGCGAACGCGATCTGCGCCTTGTTCTCGCGGTAGACCTTTCCGCTGTCGTGCGTCTCGATTTCGGCGAGCGCGTCCAGGTTGTCGCGCAGCGCGCCGGCGAGTTCGTCCAGCAAACGGCCCCGTTCCACGCCGGGCGTGCGCGCCCATTCCGGCGCCGCCTTCTCCGCCGCGCCGATCGCGCGTGCCACGTCCTCGCGCGTCGCGGAGGTCAGCCGCACCCACTCCCGGCCGGAAAACGGGTCGACGGAAGAGAATTCGGGACCGGAACCCCGGACCCACATGCCGTCGACGAACTGATTCGTGTAGTCCTTGGTCATCGGGATTCCTTCACCCAGTCGGCGACCCGCTCACCGATCATGATCGCGGTCAGATGCGTGTTGGCCCTCGGCACGGTCGGCAGCACGGAGGTGTCGGCCACGCGCAGGTTCTCCACACCCCGCACGCGGCACTCCAGGTCCAGAACCGCCGGATGGTCCGGACCACCGATCGAGCATCCGCTCGCGGCGTGCGCCGTGTCGCGGATCACCGCGGCCGCCCAGCCGTCCAGTTCGGGGTCGGACATGGCGAGGTCGACATCATCGCCGTTCACGTCGACGAACGACGTTCCCGCCGGGAAACCGCCCGCCCGCACCAGATCGAAGGCGTGCCGCAAGGCGAACCGGGCGAGCGCCACGTCCCGAGGGTCTCCCAGCAGGTTGAAGTCCGCCGACGGCGGTGTTTCCGGGTCCCGCGAAGAAATCCGCACCGAACCCCGCGAATGACAATGCGCCAGCTTGCACAGCAGGCCACCCAAATCGCCGCCGGGCGCCACATTGACGTCGGTGAGCAACAGGTCGCCGAACCCGGAATCCGGAAGGCCCGAACTGTGCCGCACCGTACAGTTACCCCGCCGCCTGCCACTGGCCGCCGGGCGCGCCCGCGGGATCTTCAACAGCAGTTCGAAACCGGCATGGTCCTGCAGCCCGACCCCCACCGGGAGATCGGCCACCACCGGAATGTCCAGTGCGGAAAGCAACCCCGCGGGACCGATCCCGGACCGTTGCAGAATGGCCGGGCTGAGCAGCGCACCGGCGGACAGGATCACTTCGCCCGCCCGGAACTCGCGAGGCTGACCGTCCACAATAGCCGAAACACCGGTCGCCCGGCCCGCGGTCAGCAGGACGCGGTCGACCAGCGCGTTGCCGACGATGCGCAGGTTGTCCCGCTTGCGCGCGGGCTCCAGATAAGAATCGTTCGTGGTGGCGCGAAGCCCGTTTTCGATGTTGGAGGCGGTCAGCGCGACACCCTCGGTCCGCGGCGCGTTGTGGTCGGCCTCCCACTTGTGGCCCAGCCGCAGCGCGGAATCGCGCAGCCCTTCGTCGATGCTGCCCCACTCCTCCTGCGGCACCCGCGTGATCGGCGTGGGCCCGTCCTGACCGTGATAGGGCTCGTCGGGGAAGTCGGCGTCGCGTTCGAGGCGCGCGAAGTAGGGCAGGACGTCATCGGGACCCCAGCCGTGGTAGCCGGCGGCGACCCAGTCGACGAACTCCTCGACCGGTGGCCGGATGGCATAACAGCCGTTCACCGACGAGCAGCCGCCCAAACCACGGCCACGCAGATACGGTGCCGCGGAACGACCGGCGATCCGCCGCGCCGACTGGCCCTGCCACTGGTATTCCGGCGGCACGGCACCCTGGGTGGTGACGTCCCACTTGTACATGTTGGTGGGGTTGCGCAGGGTGGGCGGGCAGTCGGCCGCCAGCCAGTCCGGTCCCGCCTCGAGCACGAGCACCCGCAGCTCCGGCCGCTCGCTCAACCGGCCGGCCAGTGCCGCGCCCGCCGAGCCCGCGCCGACGACGATGACATCCCAGTGATCGGACTCCATCTGCCCCTCCTGTAACCGAATTCAGGCTCGCGAGACCGTTTCGCTGACGATGGTCCGCGCCGCGACCGCGTCCTCGTCGATCGTGATCCCCAGTCCCGGACCGGTGGGCACGTCCACCTTCCCGTCGGAGATGGTGAAGTCGCTCTCCCCCACCAACGGGTCGGCCCCGGCCACACCGAGCCCGAAGATGAACTCCGCGCCCGGCATCACGTGGCGTTCCGGCAGGCTCGCGCAGAAATGCGCGCCCGCGGCGGCTTCCAGCTGCGACTGCACCGCGAGACCGCCTATGTTGAGCCGGAGGTGGCCCGCCTCGGCGATCGCGGCGATCCGCTTGGCCTGATGGATGCCGCCGGTCTTGTAGAGCTTGATGCACAGCACGTCGACGGCCTCGGCGCGGGCGAGTTCGTAGGCGTCGCGGATGGTGAACAGGCTTTCGTCCGCCATCACCGGAACACCGGCCGCCGCCGCGCGGACCCTGGCCAGGCCCTCGATGTCGCGCCGCCCCACCGGCTGCTCCACGTACCCCAGGTCCAGCGGGGCGAGCGCGGCCATCGCCTGGATCGTCTCGTTGACCTGCCAGCCGGTGTTCGGGTCGACCCCGATCACCACGTCCGGGCCCACCGCCTCCCGGACGGCGGCGAAGTTCCGCACGTCCTCGCGCCAGCCGCCGCGCCCACCGGCCTTGAGGCAGACCACGCGGATCCCGAACTCGTGCACCGCGCGCTCGGCGTCGGCGACCATCTTGCCCACGTCGTCGGCGAGACTGACCGACCACTCCAGGGGAATGCGGGACTGGCACAGGCCGCCGATCAGCTTGTGCACCGGCAGTCCCACGGCCTTCCCCATCGCGTCGTGCAGCGCGAAGTCGACGGCCGCGCGCGCGTTGGAGTTGAACGGCAGGAGGAGATCGAAATCGGCCCAGATCGCGTCGATGTCGAAGATGTCCTTGCCGATCAGATACGGGGCGTAGATGTCCCGGACCGCCGCCACCACGCTGTGGACGGTGTCCGGGACGAAGTGACCAGGCGCGGTGGGTCGTACCTGGCCGTAACCTGTGACGCCTTCGGCGTGTATCCGCACCAGGACCGGTTTGCCCATCGGCGAACCTTCCGGCCCGGTGTCGTAGGAGCCGCTGGACATCGTGCGCCGCACGCGTCCGGCCAGCTCCGTGACGACGATGTCAACCCGTTCGATCTTCACACGTCACCACTTTCAGTCGAACAAAGCCAGGGCCCGTGCCGGGGCGCCGTCGCCGCCGAGCACCCGCAGGGCGCCGAGGAAGAGCGTGACCCAGCGATCCGGGATTTCGTGCAGCACAAGGTTTTCCACGATCAGGGTGCCCGCGCGGAGCAGCCGTCCGTGTACTTCGTGGGTGTAGTCCGGCGGACGCATGCCCATCGGATACTCGGGCGTGATCGTGTCGACGCCGACCAGCCGCAACCCGGTTTGGGCGGCCCAGTCCGCCGCGTCCGGGGTCAGGTAGGCGTGCCGGTCCACATAGTCCGGTTCGTAGTACCGCTCGTCCCAGCCGGTCCGGATCAGCAACGCGTCACCGTCCCGCAGCACCACTCCGCTTTTGTCCAAAGTAGACCTCAGGTCCGCGGCCGACACCGGGTCCGGTCCCTCACGCAGCGCCTGCACGCAGTAGGCCCGCCCGATCAGGGCCGAGGGGGGCACCTGGTCGATCGTCGCCCCGTCCTCGACGAAATGCGACGGGGCGTCCAGATGCGTGCCGATATGGGTCGGCATGTCCAGGCGCATCGCCCGCATGTGATGCTCGGGCCAGGTGCGGACCTGGGTGAACTCGGCCGCCGGGATGGTCCGCGCGTGCGGCATTCCCGGTTCCAGCGGACGGGTCAGATCGGCCACGCGAGCCATGGACATCGTCGTCCCTCCTCGAAGCCACTCAGTCACGGAAGGGATCCGCCGGTTCTTCCGTGGACAGATCGACGTACACGGCCTTGGTCTCCGTGTAGTCGTCCAGCACCTCGAGCCCGTTTTCCCTTCCGATACCGCTCATCTTGAATCCGCCGTAGGGCAACGCGGGCAGGATCGGCCGGAACGTGTTCACCGACACCAGTCCGCAGTCGATACGGGCCGCGACGCGATGGGCACGGGCCACATCGGACGTCCACAAGCCACCGACGAGACCGTAGGGCGTGCCGTTTGGCCATGTCCACCGCGTCGTCCTCGGTGTCGAACGGCAACACCGACAACACGGGACCGAAGACCTCCTCCTGCGCGAGCCGCGACGAGTGATCCACGTCGGCGAACACGGTCGGTTCGACGAAGTAGCCCCGTTCGAAACCCACGGGCCTGCCGCCTCCGCACAGCAGCCGGAAACCCGCCGAGCGTCCGTAGTCGATATAGGACTCGGTCTTGGCGCGCTGCTCGGCCGAGGTATGGGGACCGATGTGCGTGCGCGGGTCCCTCGGCAGGCCGACCCGGATCCGGCGGGCCCGCTCGGCCAGCGCGGCGGCGAAGTCCTCGTACACCGGCCGCTGGACCAGCACGCGGGACGCCAGTGAACAGGACTGCCCGGTGGAGCGGAAGGCGCTGTGCACCGCGACGGTCAGAGCACGGTCCAGATCCGCGTCGGCGAACACGAGGTAGGGTGATTTTCCCCCGCACTCGAAGGAAATCCGCTTCAGCGTGCCCGCCGCCGCGGCCATGATCTTCTGCGCCGTCCGGTGTTCGCCGGTGAAGGTAATCTTGTCGACGCCGGGATGCGCGGCGAGCGCCGCACCGGCCACGTCACCGTAACCCGGCACCACACTGACCACACCGGGGGGAAAACCCGCTTCGGCCACGAGCCGGGCCAGTTCCAGCGCACTGACCGGGGTGAGTTCGGCCGGCTTGAGCACCACGGCGTTCCCCGCGGCCAGCGCCGGTGCCAGTTTCCACGAGGCGAGCGAAATCGGGGAGTTCCACGGCAGGATCGCCCCGACCACGCCGACCGGCTGACGGCGCGTGTAGGCGTGCGCGCCCACCCCGACCGGAACCTCCGCGCCGCGGATCTTGTCGGCGGCACCGGCGAAAAAGGTGAACCAGTCGGCCGCGCGCAGCATCTCCCCGCGCGTGTCGCGGACCGGTTTCCCGTTGTCCCGGCTTTCGATCTCCGCCAGGCGATCGGCGTCACGGCGCAGCAGTCCGGCCAGGCGCAGCAGGAGCGCACCTCGCCGGGCCGGCGTCGTCTCGGTGGTCCACGGCCCGGACATCGCCGCCCTCGCCGCGGCCACCGCGGCGTCCACGTCTCGCTCGTCGGCCTCGGCGACTTCCGCCCACACCGCCTCGGTGGCCGGATCGATGGAACGAATGACACGGCCCGAGTGCGCCGTCACCCATTCACCGCCGATGAAGATCCGGTGGTACTCGGCGACCCCTTCTCCCGCGAGCGTCTGTGTCACGGGTGACCCGCCCGCACCATGGCCAGCGCCTCACGGACCGGCGTCTCGCCCGGCAGCTCCGCCAGTCCAGCGGCGATCTTCCGGGCGCGGTCGCCGAAGAGCCACGCCGTGTTCCGCTCGAACTTGTCCAGCACGTCGTCGTCGGACAGCGGCGCTTCCGGACAGCCCGGGTGGTAGGGCACGCGCTTGTGGAACGTGACGCCACCGGCCTCGACCGCGATCACGGCCGGGCAGTGCGCCGGATAGTCGGAATCGGGGTCTTCGCCCGTGACCACCTTCGAAGCCAGCGCGTGCACGGCCGGATCGGCCAGCGCCGGTTCGCGGAACGTGGAGAGGTCGACGTCGCCGCGGATCAGCGCGCTGGCCACCACGTAGGGCAGGCTGAACCGTGCCTCGTGCGGCTGGGACGGGTGCACCTTCCGCTCGGCAGGCTGTGTCACCAGGGTCAGTCCCGGCTCGGCCAGGAGACACCTCACGCTGTCGATGTCCTCCACGCGCACGCCTGCCTGTGCGAATTCCCGCAGCAGTTCCTTCACCCCGGCGATGAAGGCGTGCAGCAACTGGCAGCAGGGGTAGGGCTTGATCGCCGTGTCCGGCAGGTACCAGCGAGAGCCGAGGCCCGCCTCCGCCTTCGCCCAGTCCAACTCGCCCTCGATCGGGGTCAGATGGGTACGGAAGAACCCGAACTCGCCCTCGAAGACGCTGTCCGGCCCGGTGATTCCGGCGGCCGCGAGGTCCACCGCGGCGATCCCGGCATGCGCGCCCCAGCCGCCGTGCAGGATCTTCGAGGTCGAACCGGTGCGGGTGGACTCCTGGATACCGGAGGCGAAGGTGCCCGCGATACCGAAGGCGTCGGAGATGCCGTCCGCGCCCAGCCCGGTCAAGGCGCCCACGGCGGCGGCCGCGCCGAATCCGCCGATCAGTGAGCTGGTGTGGTAGCCACGAGCGAGAAAACGCTTTCCGGCGACGAACCCCAGGCGGATCATGACCTCGTAACCGGCGACCATGGCGGTGAGCACCGCACCGACCGTCGCGCCACGATCCTCGCCTACCGCGAGCACGGCCGGTGTGACCGTGGACCCGGGCCGCGCCAGCGAGGAGCCGTGCTTGTCGTCCATTTCCAGCGCCTGCGCGAGCGAACCGTTGAGCAACGCGGCGGCTTCGGGCCGCACGGTGGTCCTGGTGCCCAGCACGGTCGCGCCGGTGCCGGTGCGCCACTGGCGCGCCACCTTGGCGAGGGCATGGCCGCTGGGCTCCTGAGGATCGGCGCCCGCGATGGCGACGCCGATGGAGTCCACCAGGTGCCATTGGGCGGACCGGCGGACTTCCGGCGGCACGTCCCCGGCCCGGAGCCCGGCACTGAACCCGGCGAGCGCGGACGAGAGATTCTTCGACACGCCCTGGCCTTTCACTCGCGTACCTGCTGAACGAGCCCGGCCAGTTCGGTGGCGGGCTCCGGCCTGCCGTCCAGGTCGAGCACCGCCTGCCGGATCCCCTCCGCGGCGTCGTCCGTGATCACCCTGGTGGCCAGGTTCTCGAACTTCGCGGCGATGTCGGAGTCGGACAGGGGATTCTTCCAGTGCCCGCTGCGATAGGTGACCGCCTCGGTGAACACCGCACCCGACTTCGTCGTCAGCTTGACGCGCACGGCGCGCATTTCGTCTTTGCCGCCGGCGTCGAGATCCGGCGCGACGACCACCTTGACGCGATCGGCGAGCGCGAGGATCGCCGGGTCCGTGAGCCGTTCGTCGGTGTAGCCGTCGATGAACGCGGTGCCGTCGATCAGCGTCACCGCCGCCGTGTAGGGCAGGTTCATCTGCGCGGCGATGGTTTCACCGTTGGGCACGTACGGCCAGCCACAGTGGACGTAGACCATCTCGGTGGTTTCCACGAGCACGCTTTCGACGTCGTCCGGGGAAATGCCTTCGCGGGCCCGGATGGCGCGCAATGCGTCCACACTGGTCTGGCTGCTCGCCAGCGACGAGTACTGCTTGAAGCCGTTGCGCAGGATTTCCCAGTGCTCGCCAAGACCTTTCGTGGCGTAGTCGAGGTCGTACTCCGAGGCGTAGGTGGAACAGAAGCCCCCGTACGGCGCCTCCAGCACGTTCCGCACGCCGGTCAGGCCCTCGCGGGCGGCCAGCGCGGCGATGATGCCGTTCTGCGCGGCCTTTCCCGAATGGAATCGCTTCGCCATGGCCCCGAACTGCGACGCCATCAGGCCCGCGGCCTGGGAACCGGCGAGGCCCAGCGCGTTCACGTACTGCTCGGCGTCCAGCCCGAGCAGGGTGGCGATCGCGGCGGCCGAGGCGAACGTACTGGTGAGGCCGCACGGATGGAAACCACGATGGAAGGCGCTCGGACTGACGGTGTTGCCGACCCGGGTGCCGACCTCGTAACCGGCGGCCACGGCCGTGACGACCTGCTTGCCGTCGAACGGGCCCATCGCCTCGGCGACGGCAAGCACGGCCGGAACCACACCCGCGCCGTAGTGGGACATGGACTGGTCGTGACAGTCGTCGAGTTCGTAGCCCTGCGCGGCGGTGCCGTTGATGAACGCGGCACCCAGCGGGTCGGCCTTCACCGGCCTGCCCCAGGCGCTCGCCGTCTGCGCCTGTCCCAGCAACCCGACGGTGCGGACGACAGCGTCGACCCACGGAGTCGCCGAACCGTAGATGCCACACCCCAGGCTGTCGAGCACGCATCGCTTGGCCATCGCGATGACGTCGGCGGGCAGGCTCTCGTACCGCATTTCCGACGCGAACGTGGCCAGTTCCCGGGTCACCGGCCGGGCCGCGATGTCACTGACTTCTTCGACAGTGCCCGTCATGCTCGTTCCTCCGCGACTTTGCGCGCCCCCGCGATCGTGTCGACAGGGCGCTCCCTTCCGATGCCAGTCACGCGGTGCGGATGGGCGCCCTGCCGCCCCGATAGCGGACTAAGACGGCGCGCTCTGTGGTCACCCTGACATTCGCGAGTTGCCAAATGGGCCGTCATGCGCTGAGGTTCCTTTCGCTGGTTTTCGTCCCCGCCGCGAGCGCCGCGCTCGCGCCGGCGAGGCGGCCGAACACCGCGCCGCTGGTCAGTCCGCTGGCGCCGGGATAGTTGTGGTAGAAGATGCCGCCGACCATCTCGCCCGCGGCGAACAGGCCGGGAATGGTGTTTCCGTTGACGTCGACCACCTGACCGTGGTTGTCGATCTTCACGCCGCCGAAGGTGAAGGTGATCCCGCAGGTGACCTCGTAGGCCGTGTAGGGCGGGGTGTCCAGTTTGACGGCCCAGTTGCTGCGCGCCACCGGCAGTCCGTCCGCGCTGCGCCCGTCCTTGACGTTGGGGTTGAACGGAACCTCGTCGCGCACCGCGGCGTTGAACTCGGCGATCGTGCGCAGCAACTGCGCACCGTCCAGTTCGTCGCCCAGCTTGGCGGCCAGTTCCTCCAGCGTGTTCGCCTTCACCTTCGTGACGTGCCGGGTGCGGTACTCGTCGCGCATCAGGTGTTCGGTCTTGCTGTCGAAGATCTGCCAGGCGACCTGGCCGGGCTGGTCCAGGACCGCGCGCCCGTACTTGGCGTAGGTGTAGTTGCGGAAGTCCGCGCCCTCGTCGATGAACCGCCTGCCCTCGCTGTTCACCACCACGGCGAAGGGATAGTTGTGCCGCTGGAACTGCGGTGTCAGGACGAGATCCCCGAAGTCGGAGGCGTTGCGCTCCCAGGCCACCGCGTGGCAGCCCGACCAGTGCCCGAACGGTTGCGCCCCGGCCCGCAACGCCATCTCGAGCCCGTCGCCGGTGTTGTAGCGGCTCCCCCGCACCTTGGCCAGATCCCAGCCGGGACCGAGATACCGCGTGCGCATCTCGGCGTTGGCCTCGAACCCACCGCAGGCGAGCACCACCGAACCCGCGCGGTATTCACGGGTGGCTCCGTCGACCTTGACCAGTACGCCGTGCACGCCGTCGTCGTCGTGGATCAGGTCCCGCACCCAGGCTTCGTAGACCACCTCGACGCCACGCCGGTGCGCGGCCTTGTACAGCGAGTCGACCAGGCCGGGGCCACCGGCGGCGACCGCGATGGTCGCGCCGCCCCAGAACGTGAACCTGCCGTCCACTTTGTACGCTTGACGGCCGAAGTTCGGCATGAACCGCACACCCTGCTCGCGCATCCACAGCAGCGTCTGCTTGCTCTGCTTGACCAGGATCTCGCACAGGTCCGGATCGGTGCGGTACTGCGTGATCCGTCCCATGTCGTCGAAGAAGTCCGACTCGGTGTACGCGCCGAAGTCGCTGATCGCCATTTCCTCGTCGGTGAGGTCGGGGGCCAGCGCCCGGATGTCCTCGGCGCCGTCGTAGACCACACGCATCAACCCGTCGGTGAACACGCTGTTGCCGCCGCGCTGTTTCTCCGGCGCGCGCTCCAGCACGATCACCCGCGCGCCGTCCTGGGCCGCGGACAGCGCCGCGCACAGGGCCGCGTTACCGCCTCCGACGACGATGACATCGGCGGAAACCACGTCCGCCGGTACTGTTCGGTCTGCCATCCGGAAATCCCTCCCGCCAGGCCCCGCGACCGGCCATCAGGGAGCGTATCACCAAAACGCATACCAGAGCAGAACATTATGCTATAGTGGCATACTGAACGTGAATACTGAGGGAACCCGAAAAGCCGGAAACCGAAAAGCGGAGCGTGCGGTGAAACTACAGCAACTGCATTACGTGCTGGCGATCGTGGAGCACGGAAATCATCTCTCCGCCGCGGCGCAGGCGCTGCACACCTCGCAGCCGGGCATCAGCAGGCAGTTGCAGCTCCTCGAAGCCGAGCTGGGTTTCGAGATCTTTTCCCGCAGCCGCAACCGGATCGAGGGGCTGACCCCACCGGGCGAACTCGTGGTGGAGATCGCGAAACGGATCATGAGCGACGTCGCCGCGATTTCCGCACTGAAAGCCGATCTCGCCGCCGCAGACGAGGGCACCCTCACCATCGCCACCACGCACACCCAGGCGAACTATGTCCTGCCCAAGGTCATCGGGCCTTTCGTCGCCGATTTCCCCAAAGTGCAGGTGATTCTCAAACAAGGCGATCCGGAAGGAATTTGCGCGCTCGTCGACGCCGGTGAAGCCGATATCGCGATCGGCACCGACACGCTGCATTCCTTCCCCGCGCTGATCAGCCTGCCCTGTTTCGCCATGCCGCGTACCGTGGTCGCGCCCGCCGGGCACCCCGTCCTGGACGGGGAAGAACTCACCCTGGCCAGGATCGCGCGCTACCCGATCATCACCTACGACTCCCGCTTCAGCGGCCACCGCAAGGTCCGCACGGCCTTCGAACGAGCCGGGCTGGAACCCAAGGTCGTGCTCAGCGCGATCGACGCGGGGGTGTGCAAGACCTACGTCAAACTGGGACTGGGGCTGGCCATTCTCGCGAAGATCACGTTCGACCCGGAGGAGGACACCGGTCTGCGCGCGATCGACGCGGACCATCTGTTCGAGTCGAGCACCACCTACCTCAAGCTGCGCCACAACGCCTATCTGCGCCCGTACCTGCTGGAGTTCATCCGCCGGTTCGCACCACACCTGACCCCGGAGGTCGTGCGCGCGACGCTGCGCGAGCGCCGCCAGGTCAGCTCTTGAGCGGACCACCGTTGATCGCGACCCGCAGCCCGTAGCGGGTGTGCGGATAGTAGTCGTAGAGTGCGTGATGCTGGACGCACCGGTTGTCCCAGAACACCAGCGTGTCCGGCTCCCAGCGCACGCGGCAGGTCAGCATCAGCCGGCGCTGCACCAGTGAGCACAACAGCTCGAGCAGCGCGCGGCTCTCGTCCTTCGACAGCTGCGGGATGTGCGAGGTGTAGGCGGGATTGACGAACAGCACTTCGCGATCGGTGTCCGGATGCCGCACGACGACCGGGTGTTCGCTGGTCTTCATCACGTAGTTCGGCGGGGGCGTGAGACCCCGGAAGGCGTAATGGTCGTCGTGCACGGCGGTGAGGCCGTCCAGCATCGACTTCATCTTGGGGGACAACATGTCGTAGGCGAGGTGCATGTTGGCAAAGCAGGTGTCGCCGCCACTGCCCGGCTCGGGGATGTTCCTGACATAGAGCATCGACCCCAGGGAGGGCTCCGGCGAGGAGGTGCCGTCGGCGTGCCAGCCGTCACCGGCCACGGCGGTCGCCGCGGGAGTGGTCTGGACCGCCATCACCGAGGGATCACCCACCTGTTCCTCCGCCGGTTCCACCACCTGGGGCTCGCCGAAGTAGGTGGCCAGTCGTTTGTGCTGGGCCGGTGTGATCGCCTGGTCCCGGAACACCAGGACGTGGTGGTCGGTGAACGCGGTCTTCACCTCGGCGAGCTGATCGTCGGTGAGCTCCTTCGAGAGATCGAGGCCGGAGACTTCGGCACCGATGACCGGGGTCAGCGACCGCACCTTCAGCGTGCGGTAACCCCGCGCCGGCCGCGTGGTGACGCGCTTGACGGCTTCGAGTTCGTAGTCCTCCATGGTGCCCTCCCGATTCACTGGTCTCCGATCACCGAGCCGGTGCTGATCGCGCCGGCCACGGCGTGCACGTGGGGTGGCCGCACGATTCCGTAGTGCGTGGTATCCAGCCGCCGCCACTGGCTCGGCTCCGGCAGCACGTCCCGCCAGCCCGTTTCGTCGCTGTCCGAGGGAAATCCGGGTTCCGGGCGGCCGGCGAGCCAGACCCGGCTGGGCGTGGCGGCCAGCCGGGGCAACTCGTGTCCGGCCATGCTGCGGAGGTTGTGCCGGCACGCGCGCGCGAGCCGCTTGGCGTAGTCGCCCGCCGTGCCGCCGGAGGCGCCCAGTTCGCGCTCGAACACGGCTCGGAGGCCACTTTCGTCGTCCTCAGCGAACCTCGTGCCGGGCGGGGGCGGGTCGATCAGGTGCAGCGCGCGCAGCGGGCGGCCGCCTGCCTCGGCTTCGGCGGCCATGCCCAGCGCCACCCACGCGCCGAACGACCAGCCCGCCACCTGCCAGACCCCTTTGTCGCCGGGAAACCGGGCCCGCAAAGCCGCGTGGTAACGGCGGGCGCGCTCGGCGACCGACCAGCCGAGCGGTTCGTCACGACGCAGCGCGGGGTCGGCGATGACGCACACGGTCAGGGCGGACTCCAACGCCGAGACCAGCGGCCGGTACGCCTGGACGTCTCCGCCGACGGGATGGACCAGGCACACGATGTCTTCTCCGGTGCCCTCCCGCCATACCTGCACCGTGACGTCGTCGCCCCCGGCGGCCTCCGCTGTCCCTGCCAACCGGGCGAGCAAGCCCGCCAGCGTGACCGTGGGTTCGAGCCAGGCCAGTTCCAAATCGACGTGGAAAAGCCGCTTCACCGAGTCGACGACATCCAGCAGCGTCAAGGAATCCGCGCCGAGGTCGTACAGCGGCACGTCCGGATCGAGTTCGTCGATGCCGAGCAACTCGCGTATTTCCTGGGAGAGCAGTTCGGCGGCCGACTCGTCCGGAGCCGCGACGGGCACGGGCGAACGCACCTCGGGCTCGTAGAACGAGCGGGCGTCGGCCAGGTCGGTGGTGGAGACGTAGAGCCGCGGCAGCCCGGCACCGAGAGCCCGCCGGAACACCCGCTTGCCCTCCGCGTTGGTCAGGCCGACGGCCAGGTGCGCCTGGTGACGCGCGTCCGTGTTCAGCGCCGACAGGGGGGCCACGGCCATGCCGGTGTCCCGCCAGACATCCCAGTCGATCCCGATCCGGGCCGTGGCCGCACCGGTTTCGTGCTGGGCCAGCGCGTCGAGGAAGCCGTTGGCGGCCGCGTAGTCCAGTTGCCCGACGCCACCGAAGTGGGCCGCCATCGACGAGCAGTACACGGCGAGAGCGGGCTGGTGCCGCTCGATCAGCCGCTCCATCAGCAAGGCCCCGGCCAGTTTCGCTTCGGCGCCGCGCCTCGCTCGCTCCGGATCGCGCGAGGCGATCAACCCACCCGACGCCACACCGGCCGCGTGGACGACCGTGGCGATCGGTCCGCCGAGCCGGGCCGAGATCTCCTCGGCCGACACCGTGGTCAGATCGGCCCGGACCAGGCTGACCCGGTCCGCCCATGGTGTCAGCGATTCCGGCAGAAGCGGATTCCTGGCCACGAGCACCACCCGGCCTCCGGCGCTCGCCAACAGCACCTCCGCGACAGCCGAACCGATCCCTCCGGTTCCGCCGAGCACGAGGTGCACTCCATCGTCCACAACGGACTCTTCGACGGGAGCGTGAACCGGTGAAGTAACCTGTTCCCACCAGAAACCGTCGCGTAGCGCGAGAAGTGACGGTGGCTCGGGACCCGTCATCAGTCCGGTGAGCCGCGATGCCCACCGCTCGAGGTCCTCGTCGGGCAGATCGACCCACCAGCCTGGCACGCCGGTCTCCTGCGGACCGACGGCGGTGACCCCGGCGAGCAGACCGGCCTCGGGACGGACCACCGGACCTCGCGCCGAGGCCGCCCCGGCGGAGAGCCACCACGTGCGCAGCCGCCGCGGTCCGGCGGCGCGCAGCACCGCGGCCGGTGCGTCCAGACACGCCCACCGTGCCGCGCTCAGGGATTTTTCGCCCAGCGGACCCGAAATCCCGAGCGGCAGGACATGCAGCCAGTCGATGTCCTCATCGCCCACCTCGGCCAGCACCCGCCGGATCGACTCCTCCTCGACCGGGTCGGCCTCGAAGACATCGGCGTCGAGCCGAGCGAACACGCTCGACGCGTGGACCACCACGACGCGCGAAAACCCGGATGCGAAGGCCGCGGTGTTCACCAGTCTGTCGGTCATCACCACCAGCACCCGTGAACCGCGCGCGCGGGCGATTCCGGCGCGCCGCAGGCGAGTCCAGTGTGGCTGGTGCAGCCACTCCCCCTCCGGCAACCTGCTGACACCAGCACTGCGGCGGGTGAAGTCGTAGTCGGAGAGGTCGAACGCGGGCGGCGGAAAGTCCCACGGTGCCGGGGCGGACTCGCGTCCCCAGTCGACACGCTGCCCGCTCAGCCACGCGTCCATCGCCTCAGCCGGGTCGGTCGAACCCGCCACCGTGTCCTCCGGTTCGACCACGCGCGGCTCGGCCGTCCGCAACCATTCGACGGCGCTGGCCGCGTCCGCGCAGACGGCAGCGACCCGCCAGCGACGGGCCGGGCGGCCGGCCTGGAGGTGCCAGAGAACGTCCTGATAGGACTCCGGGTGATCAGCGAGATAGCCGGCGATCCGCCGCAGGTCCGTCCGCAACGCGGTTTCGCTGCTGCCGGAGAGCACCAGGCACGGCAAGGGGGTGCGGACGACCGGGCTTGTCGCGGCCTGCTCCATCACGACATGAGCGTTCGTCCCGCCGATGCCGAAACTGCTGACGCCCGCGACACGATCCCCGTCCGGCCACGGCTCGGCCGTGGTGGGGACGCGGAAGGAGACCAGTTCTTCCGCGAGCCGCGGGTTGGGCGCCCGGAAATCCGGCGTGGGCGGGATCAGTCCATGATGGACGGACAGGGCGACGCGGATGAGGCCGGCCACTCCGGCGGCCGCGCCCAGATGCCCGATCTGGCTCTTCACCGAAGAAAGCGCGCGGTGCCCGCGCGCTGCGGGTCCGAGGGCGTCCCGGAGCGCGGCGACCTCGATCGGGTCGCCCAACTGGGTGGCCGTGCCGTGGGCCTCGACGTAGCCGACCTCCGGGCCGGTCCGCCCGCTGCGGCGCAACGCGGCGCGGATCACCTCGCGCTGTCCGGCCGGGGACGGCGCGCTGTAACCCATCTTCGCCGCGCCGTCGTTGTTCACCGCCGAACCTGTGATGACGGAGTAGACGGTGTCACCGTCCAGACGAGCCTGCCGCAACGGCTTGAGCACCACCACGCCGACACCGCTGCCGCCGACCGTGCCGCCCGCGTCCTCACTGAACGGACGGCAGTGACCGTCGGCGGAAAAGATGTGCTGTGGCCGGTAGCGGTAGCCCTCCGCGAGGGACAGGTCGATCAGTACGCCGCCGGCCAGCATCACGTCGGCCTCACCGGCGCGCAGCATTCCGGCGGCGAGATGCACGGCGACCAGCGAAGACGAACAAGCCGTCTGTGCGCTCAGCGCCGGGCCGGTCAGGTTCAGGTGGAAGGCGACCTTCGTCGCGAGGAAGTCCTTGTCGTGGTGGAGCGCGAGCTGGAACCCGTCCGGCAGCGTGTCCGGGTCCGCCTCACGCAGCATGTCCTGGAAGTAGGTGTTCTCCCCGCACCCGGCGATCAGCCCGACGCGCCCGGACGGCTCGCCGATCCCCGCGTGAGCCAGTGCCTGCGCGCAGCTCATCAACAGGTGCCGTTGTTGCGGGTCCATCAGCGCGGCATCCCGTTTGCTGATACCGAAGTGCGCGGGGTCGAAGGCGAGCGGGCCCTCGAGCATGCCGCGGGCGCCCACCAACCCGTCGGCCGCCGCGAAATGGTCGATGCCCCGCCTGCCTGTCCGCGCCAGTTCCCAGAACGCGGCGAGGTCCGGCGCACCGGGCAGCCGGACCGCCATCCCGATCACCGCGATCGGCTCGTCGGGGCGAACCGCCTCGCCGGGAACGGAAAGGCCCCCCTCACCGCCAAGGGCACGCGCCAGCTCCCGCACGGTCACGCGCTCGAACAGGTCCGCGACCGTGAACCGCAGGCCCTCCTCGGCGCACCGCAGATGGAACCGCATCAGGCCCAGGCTCGACGCTCCGGCGGCGAAGAACGTCTCGCCGGGCCCGATCGGCGCGCCGGTCACCTCCTCGAACAGTCCGGCCAGCCGGCGTTCCCGCGCCGAGAAGCCCTGGGCCGAGCCACGGCGCAGGTCCTCCCCCGGTGCCCGCGATGCCGCCTGACGGTCGAGCTTCCCGCTCGGCGTGCGCGGTAAAGCGTTCATGACGCGGAAGCGGTTGACGCGGGCGTGCGGCGGCAAAAGCGGGCTGAGATGTTCCGCCAGTTCCTCGGCCGTGGGTGTCCGGCGGCACTCCAGGCACGCCAGCAGTCCGTCGCCGTCGTGCACCACCACGGCGCCCGCGATGCCGGGGTGCCGCAGCAGAGCCGCCTCGACCTGACCCAGCTCCAGCCGGTGACCGCTCACCTTCACCTGTTCGTCGGTCCGGCCCGCGAAATGCAGCAGACCGTCCCGGTCGAACCAGGCCAGATCCCCGCTGCGGTAGAACAATTCCGGCAGTTCGGCGAACCGCTCGCGGTTGAGCGCCGCATCGCCGAGATAGCACGGGTTGGCCATCAGCCCGCCGATCAACAACTCCCCGAGTCGTCCCGGCGGCACGGGCGCGCCCGATTCGTCGGCGACCCGCAGCACCGCGCCCGCCACGGGCCTGCCGATGGCCGGGTGCTCGGGCCATCGCGCGGGATCGCCTTCGAGGCACAGACTGCTCACCACGTGCGTCTCGGTCGGACCGTAATGGTTGTACAGCCGCGCGTCGGTCAGCCCCGCGAACCAGCGCCGGATCGCGTCGGTGCAGACGAGCCGCTCCCCGGCGGTGATCACTTCGCGCAGCTTCGACGGGTACCGGCCGAGGCGCACGCCGTGCTCGGCGAGCAGTCGCAAAGCGGCGTAGGGCACGAAGATCCGCTCGATGCCGGCGGTCTCCAACCGCTCCAGCAGCGCCGGCATGTCGTGGCGCCAGGCGGGACGGATCAGGTGCAGACAGCCGCCACCGCACAGCGTCGTGAAGATCTCTTGGAACGACACGTCGAAGGCGAGCATCGAGAACTGCTGGGTCGCCATGGCCGGTGCCGCCTGCCACCGCACGAGGTTGCACAGGGTGCGGTCCGGCACGCGGACGCCCTTGGGCACACCGGTGGAGCCGGAGGTAAACAGCGTGTAGAGCGGACGACCGTGATGACGAGCCGGGACTTCGGGGGCCGGACCGGCGGTCAGGATGACGAACTGCCGTTCGACGCCGGAGCCGATCGCGTCGAAGTCCTTCTCCGTCCCCGGCGCGAGCAGCACGAGGCTCGGCTTGACCTGGTCGAGAACCTGGCGCAGGAGCACGGGCGGGTAAGCCGGATCCAGCGGCACCGCGGTCACGTTGAGGCGTGCGAGCGCGAGCAACGCGACGACGTGTTCCACCGACGGTTCGAAGTACAGCGCGATATCGGTCGCGTCCGGGGGCAGTTCGGCGGCCAGAGCGGCGGCGTAGTTGTCGAGACGCGCGTAGCTGACTGGGCCTTCCGCCGTCCGCAGGGCCGGAGCGTCGGGAGTTCGCTCGACCTGCGAGGCAAAGCCCTCGGCGATCGTCTCGTACCCCTGACCGGGCGGCTCGCCGCGGCCGTGATCCGGCAGCGTCTTCCGATAGGGAGCGGCCAGTTCGGCGGGCGTGGCGCTACCTTCGGAAAGGCTGTCCAGGGCACGGCCGAAAAGCCCGGCGAGCGCTTCGGTTTCGGCGGCGGTGAGGCGGCCGTCGCAGTACTCCCACAGACAGTCGAATCCGTCCGCGCTCTCGACCACGGAAAGGGTGAGCGCGCATTTGGCCTCGGCCGCCTCTATCCATTGTGGACGAACTACGCAGCCGGGCAGGCTCAGCGTTTCGTATTCGGTGTTCTCCAGTACGAAGAGAAAGTCGAACGGCGTGTCCATGCGGCCGCTCAACACGTCGGCGAGCGCGACATCGGACCGGTCGAGCACCTCGCCCGCCGTCGCAGCCAGGCGGGGAAGTTGCGCGCGCAGGTCTTCGTCCGGCTCGACGGCGAGCGGGACCAGCACGGTGTTGGCGAACATCCCGACGCTGTCTTCGAACTCGCGAACCGGCCGGTTCGCCACCGGCGCGGCGATCCGCGGGCGAGTCTGTCCGGTCACGCCGTAGACGACCCCGGCGAACACACCCAGCAGCAGTTGGAACCGGGTCAGGCCGAGTTGCGCGCAGCACCGGTCGATTCCCGCACGCCGCGTGGCGTCGAGCCTGCCAAGCAGGAGCCTTCCGTCGTTCGATTCGGGGACAACCTCGCGCCGAGGAGACTCCTGTCCACTGTGGATACTTCGCAGTTCGTCCCGCCGAGCGAGGTAGACGGGTGAAGCGAACCATTCCGCCTGCCAGAGGGCGAAGTCGAGCGGCGAGGCCACCGTTCCGTGCGGCGGGCGACCGGCGTACGAGGCCGACAACTCGCGGAACAGGACGTTGAGCGACCAGCCGTCGACCGCGATGTGATGCAGGCACAATCGCAACGTCCCGCCGTCCGGTTCCGGCAGCCATGCCGCGCGCAGCGATCTTGGCCGGGCCAGGTCGAACGGTGCCGCGAAGAACTCGCGTTCCGGCAGTTCGGTCCACGGGTCGTAGGGCTCGCCGACGATCTGGCGCAACCCCTCGGCCGTCGCCTCGAAGGACGTCCGAAGGGCCGGATGCCGCTCCACGAGCCCGCGCACGCCGTTTCGCAGAGCCTCGACGTCCACGGGTCCGGTGATGCGGAACGCCAGTGGCACGTTGTAGGCCACGGACTCCGGTGCCCGCTGCTGAAGCAGCCAAAGTCGCTGCTGCTCGCTGGTGGCCGGGGCCGACATCGTCGTCGTGGGCTCCGTGGGAACGGGGTATAGCGTGGCGCCCGCCTCCGTGATCGCGGCGGCGAGGTCGGCGAAATTTCCGCGCTGCACCGAGGAATGTGGCAGATCGGCACCCCATCGTTCACGGACGGCGAAGCGCAGCCGGAGCGCCTTGAGCGAGTCGCCGCCGGAAGCGATCCAGCTCTCGTCCGGTCGTGGATCCGCGATGCCGAGCACGTCCCCCACGACGCCGAGCACCTCTCGCTGCCACGGTGTCGCGGCTTCACGTGTGCCCTCCGGCCGCCACGGCGGCGGGTCCCCGCTCAGCAACGCCGCCTCGTCGACCTTGCCGTTGGCGGTGCGGGGCAACGCGGCGACACGGAAGACGTGGTGGGGCCGCATGTATTCCGGCACCCCGGCGGCCAGGTGCTCATCGAACCCGGCGAACGTCAGCCCGTCGGCCACCAGGAAGGCGAGCAGTTCGTTCGGGCCGTGCTCGCCCGTGCGGCGGGCGCACACATGGGCCTGCCGCACGGCGGGATGTGCGACGATCCGCCGCTCCACCTCTTCCGGCTCGACGCGGAAACCGCGAACCTTCACCTGCCGGTCGCTCCGCCCGACGTATTCGATGCGGCCGTCGGTGCCGGATCGCACCAGATCGCCGGTGCGGTAGTAGCGCTCACTCCCCCCGTCGAGCCAACGCAGACGGACGAACCGCCGCGCGGTCTCGCCGGGCAGGTTCCGGTATCCCGTGGCGAGTCCGCTCCCCGCCAGGAGGAGTTCCCCGACTTCACCGGGTGCCGCGACACGCTCGGTGCCCGGCGCCACCACGACCGCCGTCGTGTCCGGCAGGGGCAGGCCGATCGGCACCGTGTCGCCCGCGAAATCCCGCGGGATCGGATGACTCACCGCGAAGGTGGCCGACTCGGTCGGCCCGTAGCCGTTGATCAATCGAGTGGAACTGCCCGGGTTGTCCGAGTACCAGCGACGGATCAGGCCGGCGTTGAGCTGCTCACCCCCGATGAGGACCTGCGCCACGCCGGCGAAGCAGTCCGGGACCGCGTCGATCACCGCGTTGAACAGCGAGGCCGTGACGAACAACGTGTCGATGCGCTCGGCCACGAGCGCCGCCGCCAGCGCGCCCGGATCCCGCACGGTCTCCTCGTGGAGCACGACGCAGGTCCCGCCCGTCAGCAACGGCACCCACACCTCGAAGCTGATCGCGTCGAAGGCGGGATTGGCCAGGCACGCGTAGCGGGCGCCCGGCTCGATCCGGTGGTAGCCGGGCTTGGCCAGCCGGAGGATGGCCTCGTCCGGTATTTCGACGCACTTGGGCCTGCCGGTCGTCCCAGAGGTCGAGAAGACGAAAGCCGTCGCCGCCGGTTCCCGGGGAGTGCCCGGCGCCCCTGGCGGACCGCCGAGCAAGGCGTCCGCGGTGAACAGCGGGAGATCCGGTGGATCCGCGATCCCGTCATGGACCAGGGCGGACGCACCCGAGTCGGCAAGGACGAGGGCGCGACGGCCCGGAGGGCTCAGCCGGTCGAGCGGCACCACCTGCCCGCCGAGCCGCAGCACGCCGAGCATGACCACGACCAGTTGCCACGACCGTGGCAGGCTCACCGCGACCGCGTCACCGCGGTCCAGACCGGCCCGGGACAACGATTCCGCGACGGTGGCCGCGGCGATGTCCAGTTCGGCATAGGTCAGCCGCCGTCCCCCGTCGGCCACGGCGACCGAGTCCGGCGTCCGCCGCGCCCGCGCGTGCACCCCCCGGGCGATCGACCTCGCTTCGGTATCTTGCGGGACACCCGCACCCGGTCGGTCCCGGCGAGCGGCTTCGCCCTTGTCGCTCACCGGACCTCCAGTGCGGCGAGTTCGGCCGTGATCACCTCGACCACCCGGCGGAGCCCACCGCTTTCCAGCAGGTCCCAGTGCCCGGATCCGACGGGTTCGACGCGGAACTCGCCCCGGGCACGCTTCCGCCAGAACTCCACCGCCCCTTCGGTGGCGTCGTCCGCCGCCCGCACGAACACCACTCGCGCACCGGACGCGCCGGGCCGGTACTCGCCCGCGGTGGCCCGGTTGTGGTTGTAGGTCCGGTGGTAGCGGTCGATCTGCGAGTCGTCGATTCCCGGATACATCCCGTTGAAGCGCACCAGCTTCTCGCGGAACTCCTCGGCGGGCACCGGCCCGGCGGTGTCGTCGGTGTCGTCGGTGCCGTTCGTGTCGAGCAGCACCACGCTCACCCGTGGGTGGTCCGCCAGGGCACGGCCCATCTCGTAGGCGACCAGGCCGCCGCAGGACAGTCCACAAAGGACCAGAGACTCGTCCGGCTTCGGCGCGACCAGCCGCAGATACTCCTCGGCCATCGCCTCGACGCTGGGCAGCGCCGTCTCGCCCGGATTGATCCCGCGTGCCTGGAGACCGACGACTCCGACCCGTTCCGGCAGCGCCGTGCTCAACGGGAGGTAGCAGAACGCGGTGCCGCCGGCGGGATGCACGCACACCACACGCTGCCGTCCGTCACCACGGCGGAACTCGATCAACCCGCCGTCCGCCTCCACGGGCGCGTCCGACCGCAGCAGGGCGGCCAGTTCCTCGATGGTCGGATGCAGGATCACCTCGCGGACGGGCAGCAGCCGCCCGAACTCCGCGCTGATCGCGTGCACCAGCTTGATCGCCGAGACCGACGTGCCACCGACGTCGAAGAAGGTGTCGGAGATGCCGATCGCCGGATGACGCAACAGGTTCCGCCAGATCCGGTACAGCGCGAGTTCGACGTGATCACGCGGGCTGGCCGTGTTGACCTGCGCCGGGACGGCGTCGCGGATGTTCTCCAGCAACGCTTCACGGTCGAGTTTCCCGTTGCGGCTCAACGGAAGCCGGTCGAACTCGGCGATGGTGGACGGGATCATGTAGTCCGGCAGCCGGTCGGCGAGCGCCTCCCGCCACTCGTGCGGGGTCCATCCCTTGTCGCTCGCCACCCCCGCCAGCAGCCGCGGCTCGCCGTCACGATCGACGAGCACGGCGGCCTCCCGCACCCCGGGCACGGCCAGCAGGGTGGCCTCCACTTCGCCCGGCTCCACCCGGAATCCGCGCACCTTGACCTGGTCGTCACGGCGGCCGACATACACCGCGTCGCCATTGGGCAGCCAGCGCGCGAGGTCACCCGTGCGGTACATCCGCTCGCCCGGCCTGAACGGGTCCGGCACGAACCGCTCGGCGGTCAGGTCCGGCCGGTGCAGGTAACCCCGCGCGAGGCACGCCCCGGCGAGGTGGACCTCCCCCACCACTCCGGGCGGCACCGGCCGCAGTTGCTGATCGAGCAGGTAGAGCCGGCTCCCGGGGAGCGGTTTGCCGATGGGACACGACCGTTCCAGCAAGCGCTGTCCGGTGTAGGCGACGGCATACAACGTCGCCTCGGTGGGCCCGTAGCCGAACAGGACGCGCAACCCCGGCAGCACACCGGTCATCCGGGCCAGCGCGGCTTCGGGCAACGACTCGACGCCGGTCAGCACCAGCCGCAGCGACAACCCGGCCAGCCGCCCCGCGGGATCTTCGTCGATCCAGCGGATGTAGGCGGGAGGCAGAAACGCCTGCGCCACCTGGTGTTCGCGCAGCCATGCCATCAGTGCCGACGGATCGCCTCGCATGTCTTCCGGCACCACATGCAACACCCCGCCGCTGGTGAGCGGAAGCAGCAATTCGTGCAGTGAAGCGTCGAAACCGATACCGGACCACGCCGACGCCGCCTCGCCCGGGATCGCGCCGAAACGCGCCACCCACTGGTCGAACAAGGCGAGCAGACTCCGGTGGGTGACCACCACGCCCTTGGGCCGGCCGGTCGAACCGGACGTGTAGATCACGTAGGCGGCATCCTCCGGCGCGGCCCGGATCCCAGCCCGGCCATCACTGTCCACTTCGGACTCGACGGCCGAGACCGGCAGGTTGTCGTCGTCGAGCACCAAGGCGGGAGCGGCGTCCTCGACCATCGCGGCGAGGCGGGTGGCCGGTTGCGCCGGATCCAGGGGCAGGTAAACGGCGCCCGCCTTGAGAATGCCGAGCAGGCCCACCACCAGCTCGGCCGTACGCCCGGTGCGCAGCCCGACCAGTTGACCAGGTCGTACCCCTCGAGCACGCAGTGCCCCGGCCAGGCGGCACGCTCGCCGGTCCAGCTCGGCGTAACTCAGCCGGGCCTCCCCCGCCACGACCGCGGTCCGGTCAGGACACCGGTCTGCCCAGGCCTCGAACCGCTCCACCAGGCCACCGGGACGAGGTTCGGCCTCGGGGCCGGTGCTCCAGTCCGCCAGCAACGCACGGCGCTCGGCCTCGTCCATCAGTTCGTACGAGGCGACTTCGTCGTCCGGCCGCTCGGCGATCTGCCACGCCAGCCGGAGCAGATAGCGGACGAACCGCTCCGCCGTGGCGCGGTCGTACAGCGCCAGCGCGAAGTCCAGATCCCCCGCGACGCCACCTTCCTTGTCGGCCAAGGTCAGCACGAGGTCGAACTTCGCCGGGATGTCCGGGATCTCCCGCGGAACGGCCTGGACGCCGGCAAGCTCCAGCAGGCCGTTCCGGTCCGGTACCCAGCTCACCATCGTCTGGAACAACGGCGTGTGCGCCGGGCTCCGCGGCGGATTGACCAGCTCGATCATCCGCTCGAACGGCAACTCGACGTGGTCGGCCGCCTCGCGCAGCGAGGCGCGCACCCGTTTGAGCAGCGCCGCGCCACTCGGCGAACCGGCGAGCCCCGCCCGCAGGGGCAGGGTGTTGGCCAGGAAACCGAACAGGTTCTCGGTTTCCGGGCGCCCACGGTTGGCCGCCGGGACGCCGACAACGATGTCATCCTGGCCCGAAAGCCGCGAGAGCAGGATGAACCAGCAGGTGAGGATCGTCGAGTAGAGCGTGACGCCGTGGTCGCGGGCGACCGTCTTGAGGGCGGCGGTCAACTCCTCACCGAAAAGGACCGGCACATGGCCGCCGCGGTAGTCCTGTTCGGCCGGGCGCGGCCGGTCGGTGGGCAGTTCGAGCAGGGCGGGGACACCGGCGAGGCGCTCGCTCCAGTACGCCTCGTGCGGCGCCGGTTCCGCACCGGCCAGCCACTCGGCCTCCCAGCGGGCGTAGTCGCTGAACTGCCAGGACGGCTCGGGCAGATCGGCTCGCTCACCGCGCACCAAAGCGGTATAGACCATGCCGAGTTCGCGGAGCAGGATTCTCAGCGACCAGCCGTCGTACACCGAGTGGTGCACGACCATCAGCAGCACATGATGGTCCGGCCCGAGGATCACCAATCGGGCGCGGAGCAGTGGCGCGCGCTTCGGATCGAACGTCTCGTGCAGATCCGTGTGCACCAGTTCGTCGAGAAGGTGGTGCCGGCCGGAAAGGTCGGTCACGGTCAGCGGGCAGCCGAGGCCGCGCGCCTCGGCCCGCTGGCCGAGCGTGCCGTCACGGACGACCAGCCTCGTCCGCAGCGCCTCGTGCCGCGCGACCAGTTCGTCGAGGGCGGCCCGCAGGACGTCGTGGTCCAACGGGCCCCGCAGGGTGTAGGTGATGGCGTCGTTGTAGGCCGCGATCGCGGCGTCGTCGTCGAAGAGGGTCCAGAGCCGCCGCTGTCCTGAGGACAGTGGCAGGGAGACGTCCGTCAAGAGTTCGATCCTCCCGCGAGGGAATGGTCGAGACCTTTGTTCTTAGCATGGTCGCCAACAACGTGCACCCCCCTCCCGGCTTCGGGCTTCCGGCGCGCCTGCCTCGAAGAACTTCCTGCCGGAACAAGCCTTCCAGGATCGGAAACCGGCGGGTCAGCCGATTTCCCGTGGAGCGACAACCATCCGGAATTTCGCGCAGCGAAACGCGCGGGCACCGTGGTTTCAGCGCCCGGCCACCGGAAGAAATGTGTCCAGTATCACTCCACGCCGGTTGGGAGCGCTCCCCTACGGGATCCAAGCCGGAAGCCGCCGCTACCGCCCGCGTCCGGTGAGCCTGCGGATCAGCCTGATCGCGGCCGAGGCCACGACGACGGCGAGGACGAAGCCGTCCGGACGCTTCGGCGGAGGTGGTTCCTCCGGGCCCAGGGGAACGGGCCTGCCGTGGGCGAGGTCGATACGGCGGCGAAGATCGTCTGCCGCCTCCGACTCGACCAGCCGTTCGTGCTGCTGCAACCAGTACAGGTAGGCGAAGGACGGCACCACGAGCAGCACGGCCAGTCCGGTCACCCCCAGCAACGCCCACAGCGCGCTGGGCGAGGCGCTGCCCTCGGTCAGCGTCAGCGTGCCCGGCACCAGCCAGGGGTACTGCGCCCATCCCCATCCCGCGACCACCGACGTCACGGCCAGAGCCGCGGTAAACCTCAACAGACGGTAACGGCGCAGCAGGATCAGACCGAGCGCGGCGATGCCCGCGGCAACCGAAAGGGCGACCAAGGGCAGTGCTCGCCCCACCAAACCGTCGAAGACATAGGGCGCGCCGGTGCGGAGCAGGAGCATGTTGACCGCCGCGAGCAGACCGGTGACCACGCCCGCGGCGAACGCCCGGCGGGCGAAGTACCGCACCATGACGGTTTCGCCCCGGCGATGGGCGTCCCCCACCAGATACACCGCGGCCAGGTAGGCACAGGCGGAGACGAACAACACGCCGGTCACCACCGGGACCGGGCTCGTCCACGCGGCAAGGTCGTTGCCCACCGCCGGGAAGGGCACGCGGCCGGTGGCCACCGCGCCGATGACGGCGCCGAGGAAGAACGGCGCGATCACCGAGGACGCGGCGAAGGTGGCTCCGAGCAGCCGTCGTGATCGCAACCTTCGCGCCTCCATGCGGAACGCGAAGCCGAGGCCACGGAAGAAGATTCCCGCCAGCGACAGGAACAGCGGCACGAACAGCGCGGTCATGACGCTCGCGAACAGGGGCGGAAAGGCGGTCCAGACGACGACCAGGCCGAAGATGATCCAGACGTGATTGCCCTCCCAGACCGGCGTCACCGACGCGGCGATCGTCGCGCGCGGCCGCTCACCGCGCTCGGCACTGCCGGCGAGCAGATCCCAGACCCCGGCACCGAAGTCGGCGCCGGAGAACAGGGCGTAAGCGGCCATCGCGGCGAAGAGCACCACCGCGCTCGCGATCGTCTCCGGCGGCGGGTTCACGGCGCCGGCTCCGGGACCGGGGGTCCGTAGGGCGTGGTCTCGTACTCCTCCGCCCGCGGATCTTCCCGGCGCCAGCGCCGGCTCATCAGCCACGGCGCCCCGATGCTGACGCCGGTGAGCGCGGCGTAGATCGCGACGGTCAGGCCCAGCGTCACCGGAACCCCTCCCGAGGTCGTGACGGCGTCGCTGGTCAGCAGGAGCCCGTAGACGACCCACGGTTGCCGCCCGACCTCGGTGACGATCCAGCCGGACTCCATCGCCACCACCGCCGCGAACCCCGAAAGCAGGGCCGGAACCAGAAACCAGCGGGTGGCCGGGATCGCGCGCCGGAACCACCAGGCCCATCCTTGCCACGCCCCGAGCAGGAGCAGCGCGACACCGAACATCACCATGGCGTCGAAGGCCAGATGGATCAGGTTCGGCAGCGGCGCCCGCAGTTCGGGCGGAAAAGCGTTCCAGCCGATGACCGGGGTGCTCGGCGAGAACCCGACGAGAATGGAGTCGAGATCGGGGACGCCCAAGCCGAAATAGACCTGCCCCCGGTAGTAGATCCCGCCCAGCCATTCGGTGACGTGGGTTCCGGTCCGCTCGACGAATTCCATCGCGGCGAACTTCGCCGGCTGCTGCGCCGCCACCTGCCGCGCCGCGATGTCACCGACGATGACCTGAACCGGCGCGGCGATCGCGCCGGTGGCGAAGGCGATACCGAAACCCAGCCGGTGATAGCGGTCCCGCCGTCCGCGGAGCATCCCCGCGGCATACACACCGGCCACGACGAAGCCCACCACCATGTAGGCGGCGAGCACCATGTGCGGTACTTCGTAGGGCACGGCGGCGTTGAAGACCACCGACCACGCGTTCACCGAGACGATCCGCCCGTCGCGCAGGACGAACCCGCTGGGCTCGTTCATCCAGGAGTTCGCCGACACCACCGACAGCGCGCCCAGCGCGCCCGCGATGACCATCGGCGTCCCGGCCCACCAATGCCGCCACGCGGGCAACCGCCGCCAGCCATAGAGATAGATCCCGGTGAAGATCGCCTCGAGGAAGAACCAGATTCCTTCGATGGCGAACGGAATACCGAAAGCACTGCCGTAGGTCCCCATCAGGCCCGGCCACAGCAACCCCAGTTCGTACGAGAGCACCGTGCCCGACACCGCGCCCACCGCGAAGATCACGGCCATCACCTTCGACCACCGCCGCGCCAGCAACAACGCCACCGCGTCGTTCCGGCGGATCCCCCGCCAATGCGCGATCAGCACGACCGTCGGAAAGGCGATGCCGAAGCAGGAGAACACGATATGGAACCCCAGCGACGCACCCATCTGGCTCCGGGCCGGAACCGCGCCATCAGCCAGCGTCACCAACGACGCGATCACCACGAAGGTGTCCTCCCCTCCGCGACGGCAAGGGGTGAAGCTTTGGTCATGGCAACTGCGATCGCGGTGTTCCTGCTCGGCGTCGGCATCGGTGCCCTCGGTCTGGTCGTCCCGGATCTCTATGTGGTCGGGCTCGTCGTGCTGGTGATCGGCGGGGTCGGCGTGCTGGTCCGCCTGGGCGAGCGGACCGCGCACACGGGCCGCCGCTAGCGCCGGAAACCTGCTTTCCGTGACCGGCACGACACTGTCGGCCACACCCTATGACGCTTCCGTCACGCCGTTCCCGCGCTGCGGGCGCACACGGGCAGTGCAGCACCGTTCCGCGGCCGGTGCCCGGCTCGCCTCCCTTACAATCGGTCGGACGGTCCGCCGGTCGGACGATGGGCGTCCCAAGAGCTCGAGGGGAAGGGAGACGCACGGTGGACCAGCAGTCGACCACGTGGGTGACGGCACCGCTCGGGCGAGTGGCCGCGCCGTTGCGTGACCAGGTACTCACGGTCGTCCGGCAGGCGATTCTCGACTTCCGGCTCCCCCCGGGACAGCGTCTCATCGAGCGCGAGCTCGTCACCCAGCTCGGCGTCTCCCGGGCCACGGTGCGCGAAGTGCTCGCGCTGCTGGTGTCGGAAGGGCTGGTCACGGTCATTCCGCAGAAGGGCGCGATCGTCAGCGTGCTGTCGGCGACCGAGGCCGCCGACATCTACGAGATGCGCCAGTCGCTGGAACCCCTCGCGGTCCGGCGCTTCGGCGAACGGGCCACCCCGGAGCAACTGCGTGACCTGCGGGCGTCCCTCGAGGCGCTGGAACAGGTCAGCGGGACCGACACCGACCGTCTGGCCGAACTCCGCGCCAAGGACGGGTTCTACGAGGTGCTGCTGGCGGGTGCCCACAGTCAGCCCCTGGCCCAGATCCTGACCTCGCTCCAAGGCCGGGTGCAGGTCCTGCGCGCGACCTCGCTGTCCACCCCGGGACGAGCCAAGCAGGCGTCCGCCGAACTGCGGCGAGTGGTCGAACTCCTCGAAAAGGGCGACGTGGAGGGAGCCGCCAACGCCTGCGCCGAACACGTCCGCAACGCCGCCGAGGCCGGTCTGCACAAGCTGGCCGAATTCGAGGCGGGCCAGACCGGACGCAAGGAACACAAAGCCCGCGCGTGACCGGCTGAACCTCTTGTCCGTCCTGGACTATCGGGTGATGTTCTCCGCTACAGATGTGGCGCGCGCAAGGCGTTGGTCGGTAGTGAGGACTCGAGCATGCAGACGCACCGCAAGCTCGACATAAAGCGCGTCGGCGAGGCGAAGGTCCGCGCGCCGCGCCCACGCTCCGACCGCCAGCTCAACAACGGGGTGCCGGGTGACGGGGACCGTTGCCAGCGCCGAGAGGCCCGTTTCGACACCTGCCACGTTCAGATCTCCGGCCCGCTGCAGTCGGCCGAGTGCGGAGAGGACTTCTGCGTCCATATGTGCTGGAGCGTGCATGACGGTACCAACGAGCCGCTTCTTCGTCGCGGCCGCATAATCCGTACCGGCAAGCAGGTCAACGAGCGCGGAAGCGTCGACGACGACAATCTCGGCGGGAGTATCACTCATCAGTTCGCCCGCCCAGCTCCGCCCGCGCGCCGTCGAGCGCGTCAAGAACAGCATCGTGGGACACCGTTTCGCGTGGGGCAGGCAAAGTGTCCAGCCAGGAGTCGGTGGCGCGGCGTTGCAACTCATCCGCGATAGCCGCCTGCACAAGCGCGGACACGTTCAGCTTCGCGGCCTTGGCGCGTTCGGCCAGCTCATCAGGGACGTAGACATTCAACCGAGCCATACACACACTATACACACAACGCGACCACGCCAACTCGACTCTGCCCGCGGCCCCTCCCGGCTCAGCGGAATCTCCAGGAACTCCGGCAGTCCCCGGAAGTCCGGCGAGGCGGGGGACGTTCGGCGCCCTCATACGGCTATTTTATCGAACAAGCGAGCGCATCTATCCCGGTAAAGGCCGAGTTCACCGGAAGGTGTGAAAACAGCCGGACACCCCGCGCAACGGACCTAGGGCTCCTGTCCGGTCTCCTTCATCTCCTCCAGCAGGATGGGCACGGCGGAGGTGACCGCGTGGATGCCGAGCACGCTGGCGATCTCCATCACTTCCAGGATCTCACCGGGCGTCGCGCCGTAACCCACGGCGTTTTCGATGTGCAGCTTCAGTCCCTTGACGTAGAGATGGGTGGCCGCGGTGTCGAACGCGATGTAGACGAGTTCCTTGACCTTCGGTTCCAGCGTGCCGTGCTGCCACGGGACCGAGGAGAACTCGGTGTAGGCGTCGAACAGTTCGGGGTCCAGTTCCAGCATCTCGTCCCAGAACGCATGCCAGTACCCACGATTCCTGGTGAACTCGGCCTTGAGTCGTTCCTGGTAGTCGTTCAGCGGAGCCGGACCGGTCCGCAGCCCCTTCTCTTCGAGCACCTCGACCAGGATCGGCACGCCGATGTTCATCGCGTGGATGCCGAGCGTCGCGCTCAGCTCCAGCACCTCCATGATCTCCTGCGGCGTGGCACCGGCCTTCAACGCGGCCTTGATGTGCTGGCGCACGCCGGGAAGGTACATGTGCGTCGCGTTGGCGTCGACCGCGATGAAGATCAGTTCCTTGATCTTGCCGGACAGGTGGTTGTGATTCTCACGCCAGGCGACCGTGGAGAACTTCAGATAGGCGGCGAGGAACGCGGGATCGAGTTCCAGAATTCCCTGCCACGCGTCACTCCACGTGCCACGTCGCGCGATGAACTCGGCCTTGAGCTTTTCCTGCTCTTCGGTCAGCGCCATACCGTGCCTCACCCACTCGTTTCCTTCTGGTACTCGTCCAGGACTCGTTCGGCGACGCGGAAGGACTCCAGCGCGGCGGGCACACCCACGTAGATGGCCGTATGGATGAACACCTCCTGGATCTCCTCCACGGTCACGCCGTTGCGCAGCGCGCCCCGCACGTGCACACCCAGTTCGTGTGACCGGTTCAGCGCGGTCAGCATCACGAGGTTGAGCAGGCTCCGGGTCCGCGGGGGCAGCACGGCCCTGGTCCACACCTCACCCCAGCAGTACTCGGTGACCAGTTCCTGGATCGGCCGGGAGAATTCACTGACCCGCGCCAGCGAACGCTCCACGTGCGCGTCGCCCAGGACCTTCTTGCGCATCGCGAGTCCGCGTTCGAAGGTCTCGCGGTGGGTTTCGTCGTTCGTCATCGAGCATCCTTCTGTGTGTTGTCCGCGTCGTGCTGTGCCGTTCGTTACCAATCCGACGGCAGCCACGGGCGGAAATGGTTCTCTACAAACAAGTCGGTTGCGGACCGTGTCCGCCTACTTTCGGTCGGATTGGTAGAGTCGCACACCACCGGAGATGTCCCCGATGGCGTCCACGACCGTGTTGCTGATTTCGTCGGCATAGCCGAGGGCACGAGCCAGCCCGAACGACGCGACCGGTCCCGCCGAGTTCAGGCTGGCGACACCGAGTTTGCCCACCAGTTCGGTGTAGAGCGTGATGTCCTTGAGCATCAAGGTGTTGCTGAGCCCGCCCTTGAGATAGTCGCCCGTGATGATCTTCGGGAACCGGTTGAGCGTGGCGAAGTTGACGCCCGAGCTCACGTTGAGCACGTCCAGCAGCACCTTGAGGTCCAGGCCCGCCTTCTTGCCCGCCACCATGACCTCCGCGGTCGCCGCCAGCGAAACCGCGTTGAGGAAGTTGTTGAGCAGCTTGGTCACGTGCCCCGCGCCGCTCTCGCCACAGTGGAAGATGTTGGCACTGAACAAATCCAGCACCTCGCGGACGGACTCCAGCGCCGCGGTGGAGCCGCCCACCATCAGGGTCAGCGCGCCCTTCTCCGCCGCCGCCGCTCCCCCGGAAATGCCGGCGTCGAGAAACGCCACGTCCTTCGCGGCGAGGTCACCGTGGATGCGACGGGTCGAGTCCGGCGACGCCGTGCTCAGATCGACCACCGTCTGTCCTGATCGGACAGTGGCGAGCAGGCCGTCGTCGCCGTACACCACCCGCTCGACCACCTTGCTGTCCGGCAGGGACAGCAGGACGACATCCGACCCGGAGACCACCTCGGCGACGGTGGCCACCGGCCGGGCGCCCGCGGCCGAGACCACCTCGGGCCGCACGTCGTAGCCGAGCACCTCCCGCCCGGCGTCCACGACGCATCGGGCCATGCGGCCGCCCATGTTGCCCAGGCCGACGAACCCCACCCGTTGTCCGGTCACTGTGTCTCCCTCCCCGAGCGGCTGCCGATCGTGGCCGCGAGACCCGCGAGTTCGCCTTCGACCGGGGTGAAGCGGGCCAGCGTGTCCGGGTCGTGCCCGCTCACCAGATGCCGGACCCGGCCCTGCCCGGCCATCGTCCGGATCAGGTCGAACGCGTCGTACATCTCCACCAGGTCGGCGACGAACGTGAAGGGCCTGTCCTGCTCGTATTCCTCGTAGTAGTGGATCGCGTCCGAAGCGAGCAGCACCGGTCCGTCCGAGGTGTCCACCAGGACGACGCTCTGACCGGGGGTGTGCCCGCCGACTTCGATCACCTCGATGCCCGGCGCCACCTCGAGCCGGCCGGAGAAGGTACGGACGTTGCCTGCCGCGTGCGCCGCGACCAGGGCGTCGATTTCCTCGTCCTCGACGGAGTGGTGGAACTGCGTCCGCTTCGCGTGCCTGCCGGTCCAGAAGTCGTACTCGCTCCGGGCCAGGATCAGCGGCGAGTCCGGGAACAGGCCGAGGTTGCCGATGTGGTCGTAATGCGCGTGCGTGACGATCACCGTCGGCCGGGCCGCCGGATCGACATCCAGCGCCGCGTACGCCCGCGCCGGTTCGAGGAGAAAGGTGCGTTTCCGCGCGGTCCCGCCGGCCCGCGAGAAACCGGTGTCGACGAGGACGGTGCGCTGTTCGTTCCGGATGATCCAGAAGAAGTAGTCCATCCGGATCGGCTCGTCGGCCTCCCCGTAGACCGGGTAGTTGAGGAAGACGTCCTTCTTGGTGGTCTCCCGGGTGCCGTACTTGACGATGACGACCTCGTAGGTTTCCGACACTGCGCTCGGTTCCCCCGTCAGCTCAGCACGGTGGCGATGTCCGAGGCCGGTCCCTCCACCGGCGGAAACTTCTCCCGCACCCGGCCGTCATGGCCCGGGATCACCGTGGCACCGGTCTCACCGGCGAGTTTGTTGATGAAGGACAGCGCCGAGCGCATCTGGCCGAGATCGGTGAAGGCGAAGAACGGCCATTCGTTCTCGATCTGCTCGTAGAAGTGGGCCGCGTCCGAAGCCAGGATCAGCGGACCGGACTGGGCGCGCACCAGGGTGAGCAGTTCGCCCGGGCAGTGCCCACCGACCGGATAGACGGTGATGCCCGGGAAGACCTCGGTCTCCTCGGAGACCAGCCGCAGCCGTCCTTCCCGCTCCGCCCTGCGTACCGCCTCGAGGTGTTCGGCGATGGTGAACTCGCCTTCCAGCTGGCTGTTGTCCCATTTGCCGAACCAGTACTCGTACTCGGCCGTGCCGGAGACCACCTGCGCGTTGGTGAACAGCCCGAGGTAGCCGATGTGGTCGTAGTGGAAGTGCGAGGTGATCACCATCGTCACCCCGGCCGGGTCGATGCCCAGCAGTTCCAGGGCCTCCGGGGTGTCCTTGACGACCTGCTCGCCCAGCCAGTCCCGCGCGCTGATGTCGTAACCGGTGTCCTTGAGGATCACGGTGTCACCGGCACGGATGATCCAGAAGTTGTAGTCCATCCGCAGATCGCCGTCCGGCCTGCCGTAGGCGGCGTAGTCGTGGAGCACCACGCTTTTCTGCGTCACGCGCTCGCCGTAGGTCACCTGGACGACCTCGAGCGGTACCGAGGGCGCGGCCGTTTCGGACATCTGTCAGCTCCCTTGCTCGCGACCGGACTCCCGGGGTGGCGGACCCGCCGACGCGCCTGACTATATGCTTGTCAGACAATCCAGGGCAAGACGCCTCACCGCCACGAGCGGCCAGGGATGCGAGGGCACTTTCCTTCCGCCATAGGGCAATCGGCGATACCGGACCACGAGCGCTCGATACGGTTGTCCCGATGGGAAAGGAGCGCTCGTTGGACCTGAGCCACACCCTGGCCGGGGCGAAGGACACCATGCACCGCCCGGATTTCCGCCGGGCGATCGGAGCCGGGGCGCTGGCGCTGGCGGCGCCCGGTGTCTACTACTGGCTCGGCGGCATCACCGGTTCCCACGCGCTCGGCTTCCGCATCGGCGCGTACCTCTCGATCGCGGTATGCCTGCTGTTCGGCGTCGTCGCGGTACGCAGCACGGCCACCGAAGTCGCGCGCATCACCCGGCCGCGCGGCGGGCCGGCGGTGGCCGGGGTGCTGCGCCTGCTCATCACCCTGGCCGGCTACGCGCTGGTCGCCGTCACCGTGCTCGGACTCCTCGAACTTCCCCTCGACCGCCTGTTGCTGTCCGGCGCGATCACCGGTGTGGTGGTCGGCATCGCCGCGCAGCAGTCGCTGGGCCACGCCTTCGCCGGGCTGGTGCTGCTGTTCTCCCGGCGCTTCGCCGTCGGCGACTACATCACGTTGCGGTCGGGCACGCTGGGCGGCCAGTACGACGGCGAGGTGACCGCCATCACGCTGATGTACACGGTGCTGGAAACCGAGGAGGGACCGATGACCATTCCCAACTCGGGGGTGCTGGCCGCGGTGACCGGACCCCGTCTCGCACCGGAAACCCCGGAACCCGCGGCCGGGACTGACTAGCCGACGTTCCGCAGCACCCGGGCGACCACACCCGTCACGACCAGCCAGAACACCGCGGCCGAACCGTAGTTCAGGATGGTCGTGAAAGCCTGGCTGGAGGTGCTGAACAGGTGCGTGAACCACAGGCCGATCACGTCGGACCAGCTCGCCGCCCACCGCGCCACCGGGTTGTCCGGCCGGGCGTTGGCCAGGACGAACACGATGTGCGCGCTCAGCACCAGCGCCAGCGCGGAACCGGCCAGGTTGACGAAATTCGCCGCCGTGCGACGGCCGCTGTACAGGTCATAGCTGGTCATGAGGACCTCCCCGACTGAGCGTTCGTACCCTTTGCGACGCGCGGCGACCGCCGGGGTTGCGCTGTGTACACCCGGCGGAGCAAAACTCCGCCGGGCGCCCCCGGCCCCGGTCCCGGACCTCGGTCACGGAGAGTGTGGTGCGCACCCCGCCGCTGCCGCCGGCAAGGTGACCGACCCGTCGATGACCTCCCCGGTGTCGTGCCGGACCGCGTGCGCGGACATCACGTTGATGGTGCCGTGCCGAACGTGGTTCGGATGGGTCTCGTTGATCCCGCTCGCCGTCGAGACGTCATCGTTGTCGGTGAAGAAGGGCACGCCGTTGTCGGACAAAACGACGGTCCAGTGTTGCCCGGCCTCGTGGGTTTCGATCTGGAATTCCTCCCCCGCGACCAAACCCGGCCCGTTGTCGTCGTACATCGACTTCAGCGCCCATGGGGTGCCGTCGGTGCCGACCCCCTGCGTCGTCACCGCCCCACCACACGGGCGCCCGCTCGCTTCGGCGGTGGCACCGGTGACCACACCGGTCGCCAGCAGTGCACCGCCCGTCGCGAGCACCGCGACCAGAACACGCATTCGCATGAAAATCCTCCCCGGAACGAATGGATGATTCGGCATCGCGCGGCCCGTTCCCGATTTCCCGGCGGGCCGGCGATCCCGTTTTGCACGCCCGGCGGAGCAAAACTCCGCCGGGCGCCCCCGACCCCGGCCTCAGACCTCGGTCACGGAGAATTCGGCGCGCACTGCGCCGGCGCCACCGGCAGGCTGACCGAGCCGTCGATGACCTCACCCGTCTCGTGCCGGACCGCGTGCGCGGACATCACATTCGTGGTGCCGTGCCGAACGTGGTTCGGATGCGTTTCGTTGATCCCGCTCGCAACCGAGACGTCATCGTTGTTGGTGAAGAACGGCACGCCGTTGTCGGACAAAACGACGGTCCAGTGTTGCCCGGCCTCGTGGGTTTCGATCTGGAATTCCTCCCCCGCGACCAAACCCGGCCCGTTGTCGTCGTACATCGACTTCAGCGTCCACGTGGTGCCAGCGGTGCCGACCCCCTGCGTCGACACCGCGTCACCACACGGGCGCCCCTTCGCTTCGGCGGTGGCACCGGTGATCACACCGCTGGCGACCAGCGCGGCGCCAGCGGCGAGAACCGTGGCCAGAACGCGTATTCGCATCGAAAATCCTCCCTCGGAAAAATGGGTGGTTCGCCTACGAATACGAGAGCGGGTTACAACACTGTTCAAGCGCCGAAATCGACGGGTCTCACCAGACCGAACGAAGCAGGTCGAGAACCTCGGATTCGGTGGGCTCACGCGGCGCGTTCCGCGTCACCGCGTCAGCCACGGCGTCGGCCGCGATGACAGGCAACTGGTCCGTGGTCACTCCGAGATCGCGCAGCCTGTGCTTGATTTCCAGCAGGCCCGCGATCCGGTGCACTCCCTCGATCGCCGAACCCGGCCAGTCTCCGCCGGATGGCATCACGCGCAATGCCCGCGCCGTGGTTTCGTAGGCGTCGGCGGCCGCGGTGGCGCTGAAGGCCATGACCTCTTCCATGACGGTGGCGAGCGCGACACCGTGCGGGATACCGGCATGCGCGGTCAGCGCGTGCCCGATGCCATGGACCAGACCGAGCCCGGACAGGGTCAGCGCGTGCCCGGCGAGGTGCGCCGCGGCCATCACCGACCCTCGTGCTTCGAGGTTTCCGCCCTCGGCATACACCACCGGCAGCCATTGCCCGAGCATGGTCACGGCCTGGGTGGCGTAGGCCGCCGAAACCGGGTTCGCACCCAGCGAGGCCAGCGACTCGATGCCGTGGACCAACGCGTCGAACCCGCTCGCGGCGGTCACCTTGGACGGCAGGCCCAGGGTGAGCTCCGGGTCCAGCACGGCGATCCGCGGCCGGACCGAAGAGTGTCCTATGTAGACCTTGCGGCGCGCGTGCGGATCCTCGATGACGCCGAAACCGTTGGTTTCCGCGCCGGTGCCCGCCGTCGTGGGCACCGCGATCAGCGGCGGGCCGTCACCGGCCTCCCACAGCGTGCCGGCGTCGGCCGCACACGAACCGGGATTGCCCGCCAGCAGTGCGATCCCCTTGGCCGCGTCCAGCGCGGAACCCCCGCCCAGCGCGACCACCACCGAAGAACCGAACTCGCGCAGGCGCGCGGCCCCGCGGTCCACTTCGGTGGTGGGCGGGTTGGGGCCGATGTCCTCGTAGGTCGCGGAGGTGATTCCTTCCGCGTCGAGGATCGTTTCGATCCGGTTGACGATTCCGGTCGCCCGCAGCGCCCGGTCGGTGACCACGAAGGCGCGCGAGTGACCGAGGGAAGCCACGAACGACGGCAGGGCGGCGACCACGCCCGGACCGAACTCCGTCCGCCCGGACGGCTCGATCGTCAGTCGTGGGATGCCGGTCAGATCCGCCATCGGCGCACCGCCTCTTCGTCGAGTTCGACGCCCAGTCCCGGTCGCCGTGGCACCTCGACCTCGCCCGCCGCGGTGATCGCCACCGGTTCGGCCAGCATGAAATCGCGGCGCGCGGGAGTCCAGCCGGGCGGGTCGTAGGGGTACTCGAAGAACGGTCCGCCGCCCACCCCGGCCGCGACGTGGAGATTGGCCAGCAGGCCGATGCCGTTGGTCCAGCTGTGCGGGGTGAACGCGCGGTGCTTGAACCGCGCGAGCTCGGCCAGGGTCCGGGCGCGGTGCATGCCGACCGCGAGCACGACGTCCATCTGGTAGACGTCGAGCACGTCGCGTTCCAGATATGCCAGCAGGTCCGGCACCGAAGGGTGCATCTCCCCCGCCGCGATCCGCAGTCCCGGGTTGTCCGCACGCAACCGCCGGAACCCGTCGATGTCGGGGTACGGCAACGGTTCCTCCACCCAGAACACGCCGAGTCCGGCCAGCCGCCGCACCAGATCGCGCGTCGTCGCGAGGTCGGTCGCCGGCTCGGTGTCCCCCGCCATCCGCCACGACTGGTTGAGGTCGACCATGATCTCGAAACCGGCGCCGAGCGCCTCGCGGACCGCGGCCACCGTGGCGACGCCCTCGTCGATCCGGGCCCGGTCGATGCGGATCTTCATCGCCCGGAATCCGGCCTCCCTGGCCCGCAAGGCCGACTCCACCCGCGCTTCGGGCGGCTTCGGCTCGGCCGTCGAAGCGTAGGCGGGCAGGGACGCCGCCGCGTTGCCGAACAGCGTGGCGACGGGCAAGCCCGCGACCTTGCCGATGATGTCCCACAGCGCGGCTTCCAGCGGCCAGTAACGGCCGCCGTGGAAGTTGGCGGTTTCGATCGCCTTGACGTGGCGCACGATGTCCAGCGGGTCGCGCCCGACGAACAGGTGCCTGACGGACTCGAACCCGTCCATGGTGTCGCCCGAGCCGATGCCGGTGACGCCGTCGCTGGTGTGCACTCGCACGATGGTCGCGTCGAAATGCCCGCGGGGGCTCGGATCCCAGGCCGCGCGCAACGGCGGATCGAGGTCGAGGCGCAGCCGGTCCAGCGTGATATCGGTGATCTTCACTGGGACCGACGGTAGAAGCCCGGAGATCGCATGACAAGACCCGCACCGTAGAGGTCGTTATACACAACGGGCGGCCCGCCTGGTGATCTCCGCCACGACCACCGCGCGCCTCCTTGACGGGCAACACTTGCATCTTGCAAATATTGATGGGTGCAAAACGTGTCCGGCGGTGGCGACGTGCCCGTGGTGAACCCGTCCACCGTCGCCGCGGGGGCGGCGCGCCCTGCCCATCTCGGGGATTTCCACCTCCGGCCCCGGGTGCTGCTGATCACCGCGCTCGCGGTGCCGGTCGGTTGCGCCGCGGCGGTGGCCGCCTTCGCTTTGCTGCGGCTCATCGGTTTGATCACCAACGCGGTGTTCTACCAACGGCTCGGCACCGGCCTGGTCGCCCCGGGCGCGGCGCACCACCCGTGGTGGCTCGTGTTGTGCGCGCCGGTCGCGGGCGGCCTGGTGATCGGGGTGATGGCACGGTTCGGCTCGGAGAAGATCCGCGGCCACGGCATGCCGGAGGCGATCGAGGCCATCCTCACCGGGGGCAGCCGGGTGGCGCCGAGGGTGGCGGTGCTCAAACCCGTCTCCGCGGCGGTGAGCATCGGCACCGGCGGCCCGTTCGGCGCCGAGGGACCGATCATCATGACCGGAGGCGCGGTCGGATCCATCCTGGCCCAGTCGCTCAAGTTGTCCGCCGACGAGCGCAAGACCCTTCTGGTGGCCGGTTCCGCGGGCGGGATGGCCGCGACGTTCAACGCTCCCCTGGCCTCGATCCTGCTGGCGGTGGAACTGCTGCTGTTCGAATGGCGGCCCCGCAGCCTCATCCCGGTCGCCACCGCGGTGGCGGTCAGCACCGTCTGCCGGAGCTTCCTGCTGGGCACCGGCCCGATCTTCGGCGTTCCGCCGTCATCCGGCGCTCCCGGGCCGCTCGCCGACGGCCTCGCGCTCGTCCCCGGCCTGACCGGCGGGCTGCTCGCCATCGCCGCGACCGCACTGGTCTACCTCGCCGAGGACGCCTTCGCCCTGCTGCCGGTGCACTGGATGTGGTGGCCCGCGCTCGGCGGACTGATCATCGGCGTGGGCGGGCTGGCCGAACCCCGGGCCCTCGGCGTGGGTTACGACGTCATCGGCCAGCTGCTCACCGGACACGCCACCGCCGCCCTGATCATCGGAATCCTCGTCGTCAAGACGCTGATCTGGTCGCTTTCCCTGGGTTCGGGCACTTCCGGCGGAGTGCTCGCCCCGGTGTTCATGATCGGTGCGGCACTCGGAGCCGCCGAGGGCGGGCTGCTGCCCCACGTCGCGCCCGGCTTCTGGGCGATGTGCGGGCTCGCCGCCGTGGTCGGCGGGGTCATGCGCTCACCGCTGACCGGCATCGTGTTCACCTGCGAACTGACCGGCGCCTGGAACGACCTGCTGCCCCTGGCCGTCGCGTCCGTTTCCGCGTACGCGCTGTCCGTGCTGTTGCTCAAACGTTCGGTGCTGACCGAGAAGATCGCCCGCCGCAAGCTGCACCTGACTCGCGAATACACCACCGACCCGCTGGAAACGTTCTTCGCCCACGAGGTCATGAGCCACGATGTCACCGTCTTGCGGACAGCCGAAACGATCGCCACGGTGCTGCCACGGACCGGCTACGCGACCTTGTATCCCGTCACCGACGACACCGGACGGCTCGTCGGCGTCACCTCGCGGCGAGCGTTGCTGACCCGCGCCGGACGGACCGTCCAGGACACGATCACGCCGGTGCGGGTCCTGGCTCACCCCGACGACACGCTGCGCGAGGTCGCCAACAAACTCGCGGCCGGGCACGTGACCGGCGCGCCCGTCGTCGCCCGCGGCGAACCCGGCCGGGTGCTCGGCGTGATCACCCTCCCGCAACTGCTCCACGCCCGGCGCCGCGACCTGTACGAAGAGGGCCACCGTGAACGACTGCTGACCACGCGCGCCAACGGTCGCGGGGCTTGACGGGCCCGAGGGAGGAAATACGGTCCGAGCTTCAGCCGTGGCCGGCGTTCTTGTCCTTGACGCGCGCCACTTCCTTGCGGACTTCGGCTTGCACGGCCTGTTCGCGGACCAGCCACTCGGGGCTTTCCGCCTTCAACGCGTTGATCTGCTCGGTGGTGAGGGGATCGACGATTCCGCCGCGCGCGAGGCCGCCGATGGAGACGCCCAGCCTCGCGGCGACGACCTGCCGGGGGTGCGGGCCGTTGCGGCGCAGATCCCGCAGCCACTCCGGCGGATCGGTCTGCATGGCGTTCAGTTCGTCGCGAGAGACCAAGCCTTCCCGGAACTCGGCGGGGGTGGCTTCGAGGTACACGCCCAGCTTCTTCGCCGCTGTCGCGGGCTTCATGGTCTGGGTGGTCTTACGCGAGGACATGCCACCCAGGGTATCGAGTGCGCGCGCGGGCCTCGGCCACGCCCGGTAACCTGACCCGCTGACACCCTTTGTGTCAACTCGCGGCAGTCAAGGTGACCACAGCGCGCGCCCTTTCTTTCCGCTATCGGGGTGGCAGGGCGCCCCGCCACTTGACGTGACGTGAGCTGCGCAGGAGCGCCCTGTCGACCCGATCGCGGGGCGCGCGAACTCGCGGAGGAAACGCTGTGACCGGCCCGGACGTCCCTCCCGCCTTCAGGCTCGCGTACGTGCCAGGGGTGACGCCCGGCAAGTGGGTGCGGATCTGGGGTGAACGATCGCCCGACGTTCCGTTGACCCTGATCGGTGTGCCCGCCGCGGAAGCGGCGGATCTCGTGCGGGAGCGCGCCGCGGACGCGGTCCTCCTCCGGTTGCCTGCCGACCGCGCGGGCCTCCACGCGATCCCGCTCTACACCGAGACCACTGTGGTCGTCGTGCCGAAGGACCATCTGCTCACGGCGGTCGAGGAAGTGTCCGACGAGGACCTGGCCGACGAGATCGTGCTGCGTCCCCTCGACGACACCCTCGACTGGGAACACCCGCCGGGACGGCCGGCGATCGAGCGGCCCGAAACGACGGCCGGAGCCTTCGAACTCGTCGCGGCCGGGGTGGGACTGCTGGTCGTTCCGCAGTCGCTCGCCCGCCTGCACCATCGCCGTGACCTCACCTACCGGCCCCTGACGGACGCCCCGCAGTCCCGCGTGGCGTTGTGCTGGCTGGAAGACGAGACCACCGACCTCATGGAACAGTTCATCGGAATCGTCCGCGGGCGCACCGTGAACAGCACACGCGGACGCCCGGCACCCCCGCCCCAGCGCAAGCGGGCCAAGACGGCCGTGGCCAAGCGAGCGGAAGACAAGCCCCGGCAACGGAATTCCGGTGCCCGGGGTGGCAGGCGCGGGAAACCCCGGCGCCGGTCCTGACTCCAAGTACCGCGCGGTGGACACCGCCTACGCCGAGGTCGAACGATTGAGGCGGTGGCCGCGTTGATCACCGACGCGGCGGGCCCGGCCGCCCGCGCGGGGAGAGCGCGGCGAGCGTGGCCGCGGTGTGATTGTCCACAGTGGACGCGTGATCCAGCGCCTGTCCGATGAGGCCGGCGATCTCCTCGGCCGTCCGGGTGAGGGTGACGGCAGCGGCGGGGTCGGTCACGAGATCGACGGTCCGGCGCAGATTCCACGAGACGGAGCCGTCCGCGCCGACCTCGAGCCCCGTCTCGCGGGCGAGGTTCACCGCCTGATTGAGCACGCTCTGTGCGGTGGAAAAGCCACCGTGCGCGTTCCGCAGGGTGTCCGAGACCGCGCGGAGTCGCTCCTCGTGCTCCGACGCCGCCTCCAGGAGCCGGTCGAGGTGGCCTCGCGCCGCCTCTCCCCCACCGCCGTCCCAGACCGCGGGGCCGAGGTTGGCACGAACATCATCGCGCAGGGCCGCGCTGTGCCGCGCGACCGAGTCGGCGACGGCGCGCCAGGCGTCCGCGGTGCCGCTCAGCGCGTCCGCGCGGAAATGCAGGAGCTGATCGAGCGAGATGCTGCGCCCGTCCTGGCCGGTCATGGGCTCAGCCTTCCCGTCACGGTCCAAGTCCCGCTCCAAGGCCGGTACAAAAGCAGGTCAGTGATGCACCACCGCCTTGAGCGTGACCAGTACCAGGCCGATTCCCAGCGTCGTGGCCGTAGTGCCGACCGTGCGCCACCGGCCCGCTCCGGCGCGTCTGGCCTTGACGAAGCCCCAGGCGCCCAGCGAGCCGGTACCGACCAACAGCGACACGTCGACCGCCCACTCCAGACTCAGCGCGCGCACGATCGCCAGCGCAGGCACACCACCGGCACCACCGCCACGACCAACAGCAACGAGGCGTCACTGATGATCGCGCGCCGTTCCCGCGAGCCGGGCCCCTTGCCGAAGGTGACGGTTTCGGCCAGCACTTCGGAGTACCAGCGGGTCAGGAACAGAGCCACGGCCGTGCCGGCCGGATAGAGGAGAAAGGCACCGGTGAGGCACATCGTCTCAGGCCAGGCCCGGCGCCAGTGCCGCGATGAGTCCCTCACAACTGCGCACGACGGTCTGCGCGGCCTGTCGTGCGCTCTGGGCGGCGAGCGGGTTCTCGGCGTAATGCCGCCACTGCTCCAGGGCGCCCTCGGCGATTTCGATCAGTTCGTCGTCACCGGACTCGCTGCCCAGGCGCTCGCCCGGGCTCGAGCCGTGGCCGCCGGTCAGCTGAACGGCCTCCTCCACCAGGTCGCCGGGCAATCCGGTCCGGCCCGCGCGCAGCGCGGCCAGCAGCCGCAGTTCCCGGAACTCGTGCGCGTCGGCCAGGAGCCGTCGCACCTCGAGGAAAAGATCGCGCGTGCCGGGCTGCGGATCGCTCCGCAGCACGGTTTCCAGGCCCAGCAAGGCGGACCGGGCCTTGAGCACGTCCTGCCCTCCGGTGAACAGCTGGCTGATCGTCTCGCGCAACTCGACCAGTCCCCCGCGCTGCGTGAGTTCCGCCGACAACGACCGGGTGGTGTCGAATCCCCGCCGAATCAACGTGGTCGCCAGCCTGATGCCGTAGAGCCCGAACCGCCGCAGCAACCGGGTTCTGGCCTCGGCGGAGACCGACGGCGTCGCGGCGGCCGCCAGCCGGTCCGCGGACACCAGTATGGCGGACAACGCGTTCTGCTCCACGCCCGCCAGGCCCGCCAGCGCCGCGAAATCCGGTTCCTGAAGCGTCCGGGCGCCCTCCGAGAGGAGGCCCGCGACCGGGAGGATGTGCTGGCACAAGGCCGCCAGCCCGGAATCGCGCAGGTGCTGCCGCGCGATCCGCCGGGCCGTGACCATCGCCTCGACCGTGCCCGCGCCCATTTCGTCCGCGCGGGAGAACACCACGACGACATTCACCGGATTGGCGCGGGCGAGGTGTGAACCATGCAGCGCTTCCAGGAACTCGACATCACTCGGCCGCGGGCGCGGAGTCACGTACACGACGGCGTCCGCTTCGGCGACCGTGCGCATGAGCCGGGGCCAGCCCGGCCCGGAGGCAGCGGGCGCGTCCACACCGGGGGTGTCGATCAGGGCGATCCCGCGCAGGCTCCGCGCCGGCCACTCGATCATCACGCGCTCGGTTTCGGCGGGCACGTCCGGCCCGTTGACCACGCCGAGCCCCGTTCCCGGCGAGGACATGGGAAGTTCCAGCGCGGAACCGTCGGACGAGTACGCCAGCGCCTGGGCGGTGGGGCCGTCGGTGTACCAGGTGGCGACCGGGATGCCGGTTCCCGTGCCGGTGGCCGCCAGTTCCGCCCCGGCCAGCGCGTTGAGCAGCGTCGACTTCCCGGCCTGCCGGGGGCCGACGATGGCGACGCTCAGCGGCGCCTCCAGCCGTCGCAGATGGTGGTGCACCCACGCCGAGGCGTGCGGTGTTCCCTGGTACAGCGCCAAGGCCTTCCGCAGCGTCGCCTGGACCACCGCGCCGATCCCCGCACCCGGCGGCGCGAACCACTCCGTCGTCACGCTCGCCTCTCCGCACTGATCGCGTCGAAGATCCTCATGCCGCGATGCTCCGGGTGGACAGCAACGCTTCGGCGCGGCGGCGCACCAGCATCAGCCGGTCGACCCAGGCCGCGGCCTCCCGGTCACGCCGGTCCCGTTCCATCGCCTCACGATTGGCGGCCTTGGTCGCGTCGGTGACCGATTCGGTCACCGCCTCCTGGAGTTCCTCGGTCAGCACGGTGAAATGGTCGCGCAAGGTCCGCTGCACCTGGCGCAGCGCGTCCTTGCCGTACTTGCTCGCCTGGAACACGGCCTCGTCGACGTGCCGCTGCACCGCGGCCTTCGCGGTGGCCTGGCGCCGTTTGAGCTGGGCGCTGCCTTCTTCACGAATGGACCTGGTGCCCAGCAAAGCCCCCGCTCCCAAGGAAATCGGGTTGATCAGCGACAGTCCGCTCACCGTGCTCAGCATGCCGAACATCAGCACGCCACTGTAGGAACCGCGGAGCCCGGTCACGATCTTGTGGCCGATCCGCACGGGTTCGATCTCGGGCCGCTCCAGATCCGCCAGCCCCTCCTCCACCGCCGCGGGCAGTTCCAGGGCGAGCGCGGGAAGCGCACCGCCGTTCACGTCGGCGAAGAACCCGGCGAGGTACCGGGTCAGCCAGCGGGCGCGTTCGGCGGCCCAGCCGAAGTTCGCCAGCACCGCCTCGGACAGGTTTTCCACCAGCCATCCGGCGAATTCGTCCCACACCTTCAGCGGATCGGCGTGGTTGAAGGTCCGGTCCGCCTCTCGCAGGATGGTCCGGGTCCGCTCGCGCAGGTCATGGTCCACATCGGACAGAAGTTCGGTCATGCCGTCGGAAAGCGCGAGCTGCCAGTGGGTCGCCCGGCGCCGCACGTCGGCGGCGCGGCGCTGAGCCGTGCGCAACCGCCGCATCGGCGCCGACTCGTCCAAAGTGGGCCCACCGGTCAGCCGCGCCTTGGCCGCCGGGGCGATCTGGTCGATCACGGCGAGGACGGCGCGGGCCGCCACCTGGGGGGCCATCACCTCGTTGCGATGCGTGATCCGCTGCTGCAGGTAGGTGATCAGCGATGGGAACCCCGATTCTTCGTTCAGTTCCTTGTCGTTCGTGCTCGCCGCGCGCAGACGCAGCGCCGAGGACGCGGGCAGCATCACGATGCGGTCGGAGATCCCGGCCAGTGCCCGGGTGTCGGCGGCCACGATGTCGCGCCACTGTCCGGACAAATCGGTTTTGGTGCGCACGCTGGCCACATTCGGGCAGGCCCGCGCCGCCTCCGCGAGGAAGTCCAGTTCGGCAGGGGCCAGCGCGTGGTTCGCGTCGGAGACCAGAAGCACCACATCGACTTCGGTGAACGCCTCCCGCGCCCTGGCGGGGCCGAGGTGGTCGATGCTCGGCCAGTCCACCAGGACCAGTCCGGCCGCCAGCACCGCGCGCGGCAGGCCGACCTCGGCCCGCAGCAGTTCCCGGTCACGGCTGGTCCGCGCCAGCGCGGTCATTTCGGCGGCGAAGGTGTCCACACCGACGGGGACCCGTTCCACCGCTTCGCCTGCTTCACCGGCCGTGGGACCGGCCGAGGGACCACGGGGTTTGAGCAGTTCCGCCTGCGGCGAGGCGGCATAACGCAAAACGGTCGGGACCACGGTGGTGACCTGGTCGTCGACCGGGCAGACCGGCGCGTTGACCAGGGCGTTGACCAACTGGCTCTTGCCTTCCTTGGCCCGGCCCGCGATCAGGACCCGGATCGAGGGCTGCAGAAACCGGGTTCGCAACTGCGCCAACCGGTTCGCGAGATCGGGACGGACCACGGCGCTCTCGCGGAGCGCTTCGTCGAGCACGTCCAACCAGGCGGGTGTCGTCACAGTTCCGATTGTGCTTGCTCACCGAGCGGACACGAAAGCGGGTCCGGACCTTTCGTGGAAAGGTCCGGACCCGCGGTCATCGAAGAACCCTCAACCGGTCAAAAACCGGTCAAAACCCCGCGATACCTCAGAAGCCGAGGTGAAGGTCGTCCGCCAGCGGGCCCGCGACGTCGTGCAGCTCGTGGGCGGCGGGCAGGTTGCCGATGTTGAGGCCGTGGGTGGCGTTGTCCACACCACTCATGACGCCACCGGCGTGCCCCGCCACCTGCTGGTGGATGTCGGAGAGCTGACCGGTGACCGAGCCCAGCGCGTGGTCCGCCACGCCACCGGCGACCGGCAGGTGACCGGTGGCGCTGTGGACCTCGTTGGTCAGCGAGCCGACGGCGTCGCCCAGCGCGGGCACACCGTGCACCGGCAGGGCCGGGATCGCCGGGGCGACCGGGAGGGCCGCGGCGACGTGGTCCAGCGGGCCGTTGGTCAGGCCGGCGTCCGAACCGCTGTGGAACTCGCCCGCGAGGGCCTCGCCGCTGTGCACGCCCACCGGGGTGGAGCCGATGGCCTCGTTGGTGACGCCGAGAAGGCCGCCACCGTCGTGCCGGACCTCTTCGATCAGGCCGGAAACCGGCGCACCGATGCCCGGGATCTGGCCGGTGACGTCGACCGCGGTCTTCCACAGGAGCGCGTCGCCGAGGTGGTTGGTGGCCGCGTCGACGGTCGCACCGACGAACTTGCCGTCGGCCGCGTGCTCGTGGATGGCGCCGGAGGTGTTCTGCAGGTCGATGTCGGCCGCGTTCAGCAGCGGGCCGACCAGCGGCAGGTTGTCCAGCGGGGTGGTGACCTGGTGCACGACACCGGAAACGTCGGCGACGGCGTCGTCCGCGACGGCGGTGATGCCGGTCTGGTCGGTGAAGTCGCTGACGCCACCGAACACGCCGCTGAGGTTGGGCAGGTTGCTCAGCGGGCCCGCGGCGGCGTGGGTGACCTGGTCGACCACGGAGGCACCGGCGCCGGCGCCCTTGGCCACGATCTCGTTGAACGTCGCGGCGGGGTCACCCGAGGCGAAGTTGCCCAACGCGTCGGTGAGCGAGGCGGGGGCGGTGTCCATGACCAGCGGAAGGATCTCGTGCACATCGGCCGGGCTCACGTCACCGAGACCGGCGGCGTTGAGGACCCCCTGGGGGTCGGTGTTGAACTCCGTCAGAGCCGCGGGGTCGGACAGGAGGTTCAGAGCGAAGTCGTGCAGGGTCTGCACCGGGGACATAGTTGTTTTCTCCAGGGGGTTTCAGCCACTAGCCGGACATTGGGACGGATCAAGAAAATTTCGATCCGTGGCGAGCATAGCGAGACCGCCCAACCCCGCCATCGGGGATCACGCCGAGCCCTTCGCGCCGGGCCACTAGGGATATGGGAACCTCCGTACTAGGGGTCCTAGGGGTACCGGGGACGGCAGTGGCGATGAGTACGGGGGTGAACCACGAGCGCGAGCTATGAGCCCGAGAGACCGCGTGCCCAGCGCGAGTCGCCCGGGCAAGGCAACCGGCCGGACGCGCCGTCCGAAGGTCGTGTGCCGGGGGGCGCCAAGCGGTCCAGCGGCCGGTTTCCGGCACCGGCCGGCGCGCCCTACGTGCTCGGCATCGACATCGGCGCGGGTCGCGTCAAGTCCGTGATCCGGCGTGCGGGCGGTGGTGAGTCACCGCCGCCCGTCAGCGATCCCGCCGTCCTGAAGATCGGCGAGGACGCCACCGTGGTGATCGGCGAGGCGGCCGAAGACAGTGGCCCCGCCGAACGGGACCGGGTGGCTCGTGGGTTCGCCCGGCGGCTCGGCGACACGGTCCCGTTCGTCCTCGGCGGCACCGCATACCCGGCACACGACCTGATCGCCACCGTGGTCTCCTGGGTCGCCGGCCGGGCAGCGCGGCAGACCGGCGCGAAACCGGCGCACATCGGCCTCGCCCAGCCGTCCGGGTGGGGGCCGCACCAGACCGCTCTGCTGCGCTCGGCATTGGACCGGTCGGGGGTCGGCCGGGTGACGCTGGTGCCGGACCTGGCCGCCGCCGCCCTCGGCTACGCCGCCGAACACGGTGCCGACGACCTGATCGCCGTGTGTGATCTGGGGGTTTCCGGGTACCGGGCGGCGGTCTTGCGGCGTTCGGGCGCGACCGCGTTCACGCCGCTGGCCCACCCGGAATCGACGGAGCCCGCCGAGGGCGCCGATCCCGGCGAAGCCGTGTTCGCCCAGGTCTCCTCCGAACTCGGCGATGGTCTGGACCGCGTCGATCCGACCGCGCCCGGCATCTGGCAGGCCGCGCTCGCGCTTCGCCGCCAGTGCGCCGCGGCCGTGGACACCGTGCTTTCCCAGCCGCGCACGGTCATCCCGGTCTCGCTGCCGGAACTACGGACGACCGTCGCGATCACCCGCGACCAGCTTGAGGAAAAGGTCGCGCCCGCGGCGAAGAAGGGCGCCGAACTCCTCCGCCGTGCCCTGCGCGTCGCGGGCGTCGACCCCGGCAGCCTGGGCGTGATCGTGCTGGTCGGCGGTCCGGCACGGATCCCGTTGGTAGCACGGATGATTTCGGCCGAACTGCGCCTGCCCGCCGTGGTCGCCCCGAATCCGGACGCGACGATCGCCCAGGGGGCGGCGGCCGCCGCCACCCAGGTGACGTGGCCGGGCGCGCTGAGTCTCGCCCGCGCGCCAGGGCGGGAGCTGGCTCGGGCCGGCCGTGTCCCCGGGCCGCCCGCCCGCCGGGACGAGGACGCGGTCATCGAGACCACCGTGCTCTTCACCGGAGGGTCCGAGACGGAGATCCACCATTACCGCGTCCCCGACCTCGCGGAACTCTCCGACGAGATGCCGCCCAAACCACCCCTTGAACTCAGCCCGCTACCATTCGACATCGCTCATGAGCCCGTGGGCGAACAGCCGATCTGGAAGCGCCTGGCCCTCGGCGGCGGGGCGGTTGGGGGGATTGTCCTTGTCGTTGCCCTCGTCGCGTGGTTCATCTTCGGCTCGCCGTTCCATTCGGCGCCGAGCGGGCAGCAGCCGATCCAAACCCGTCCGCCGACGACGGCAGAGGTGACGAGCAAGGCAACCCATTCCCCGGCCCCCGACACTCCGAGGACGACCGAAAGCCCATGAGCCAGTCGAAAACGACGCCCAAGCTCATTCCCGGTGACGAAGCCGCCGAACTGGCGGGCGCGGTGGCGGCCGATCCGCTCGCGCCGGTGCTCGCCGCGATCCGCGCCCCGGGCGGCTACGGCAAAAGCACCCTGCTGGCCGAGCTGGGACGGGCTTTCCGGCAAGCGGACGTGCCCGTGCTCAGTGTCCGGGAAGCGCTTTCCGAGCCCGCGCGCTGCCGTGAGGCCGCGATCGTCGTCGATGACGCCCACCGGCTTCCCGGCGGTCAGCTGGAACGCCTGGCGGACCTGGCCTCGGACGAGCGGACGCGACTGATCGCCGCCTACCGGCCGTGGCCGCGATCGCCCGCGTTGGCCGACCTGACCGGAATCCTGGAGCGCACCCGCCCGGCCTTGCTCCTGCGCCCGCTGGATCGCGCGGGCATCACCGGCCGGGCTGCCGCGCTGCTGGCCGACAGTCTTGCCGGGCGCGAACCGCCGGCGGGCCTGATCGACCAACTCGAAGAGCAGACCGGTGGTGTCCCCCGCTACGTCGACCGGGTGCTGGAAGCACTGCGCCAGGCGCATCGCGGAACCGTTCCGCAGGCACCGTTCCAGGTTCCGGCGACGGCCGTCACGCGGTTCCAGGCCGAACTCGAGCGGCTCGATCCCGGAGTGCACCGGCTGCTGCTCGCCAAGGCCGTCGCGCCCGGACTGCACATCGACCTGCTGACCGCGCTGCTCGGGCTGGACATCGACGTCGCCTGGGAGCTGATGGACGGCGCCCGCGCGACCGGGATGCTCGACGACGGCGATGCGCTGCTCCCCCTCGCCCAGCGCGCCGTCGCCGCGCTCAGCCCGCCCGAACGCAAACTGTCCGTGCAGCGGCAGCTCATCGAGGGACAGCGGGAGCGGGGCGGCCCGATGCTCGCGCTGGCACGTCCGCTGCTGGGCACCGGGGTCGGCGGCACGACCATCGCGGCCGCCTTCGAAGAAGCCGGGGACGAGGCGCTGGCCGAATCACCCGAACTAGCCGTCGAGTGCTACGCCGCCGCGATCGCCGCGGGCGCGCCCGCGGCGAAACTGACCGGCAGACAGGCGCAGGCGGCGGGCCTCTCCGGTGACTTCGACACCGCGCTGCGGCTGGCCGACCGGATGGTGGGGGGCGCCGACGAGGCGGACCGGGCGCACGCGGCCAACGTCGCGGGCACCGTGCTGGCCCATCGCGGCCTGCTCGGGCACAGTGCGGAGCTCTACCGGTGGTCCGGTTCCGCGCCGGGAGCGGCGTTCGCGGTGATCGGCCTGATCGGCACCGGGCACCTGGCCGAAGCGGAGGAACTGCTCGCCGCCCACCGGAACAGCGGCCCGCCGATGCTGGCCAGCAGTGCCGCGGCCCGGATGGCGCGCGGGGTCTACGAGTCGGTGACGGAAGAGGCCGCGACCGCGCTCGCGACGCTGACGCGGGCGTCGTCCATGCTCCAGCCGGTGGGCCGCGCCGAACTGCTGCCCGACACGCCGGCCGCCCTGGCCGCGCTGGTGGCCCTGCACTGTGGCGAGTTCACCGTCGCCGACGCGGTGCTGGAGCGGGCCATCCACGCGAAAATGGGCGGAACGCTCACCGTTCGCCGGCATCGGCTGCTGCAGGCGTGGGGGGCGATGCTGCGCGGCGACACCGTCACCGCGCGGGAAAGACTGGCCGAAGCCGTCCGGGCGCGGGGGCACCTGGAGCCGCGCGACGCGTTGACGGCTTCGGCGTTGCGGGTCGGGATCGCCCGCCGGGAAAGCAACCTCGGCGGGCTGCGGGAAGCGTGGGAGCAGGCCAGCGAAGCGACCGTGGGGCACCCGGCCGACCTGTTTTCCTTGCTACCGCTGGGAGAACTGGCGGTGGCGGCCGGCCGTCTCGGCGGGCAGGACCGGCTGGCCTCGCATCTGGCCGAAGCCGAAGCACTGCTGGCGCAGCTCGGGAATCCGCCGCTGTGGGAGGCCACGCTGCGGTGGTACCGGATGCACGCCGCGATCGCCGCCGAACAACCCGGCGCGGCCGAACCACAGGTCGCCGCGCTGAGCGCGATGGCGGGGAAACACTCCTACTTCGCGGTGCTGGCCACGGCCGCCCGCAGCTGGCTGAACGTGGCGACCAGGAACATCGACCCGGCCGAAGTGGAGGCGGCGGCGCGCGGTCTGCACGATGCCGGTCTGCACTGGGACGGGCCCCGGCTCGCGGGCCAGGCCGCGATTCACACCGCGGACCGCAAGGGCATGCTGCGCCTGCTGGATTGCGCGCGGTTCCTGCAGGGCAAAACGCCGCGCCAGGCCACCGAAAACCCCGCACGCGGTGAGCCGAGCGCTGAACCTCGTACCGAGCCGAGCGCCCCCACCCCGGCGGACACCCTCAGCGAGCGGGAACGTGACGTCGCCCAGCTTGTCGTGGAAGGCTTCACCTACAAGGAAATCGGCCAGCGCCTGTTCATTTCGGCGAAGACCGTGGAATACCACGTGGCGCGGATGCGCCAGCGGCTCGGCTGCGTCTCCCGCAGCGATCTGCTCGAACAACTGCGCCTGCTGATCGGCCCCCGGCCGAGCTGAGCCACGGAGCCCAGGACATACCCGGGCTCCGTGTTCTCTGTGTTTTCGGTGTTCGCCGGTGTTCGCTCAGCCGAAGTCCAGGACGAGCCGGCCGCGAACGCCGCCGGCTTCCAGGAGCCGGTGTGCGTCGGCGGCCTGCTCGGCGGGAAACACCTTGGCCACGCGGAGGGTCAGCACGCCTTCCTCGGTCTGCCGGACCAGCCGTTCGAGTGCGGCGGTCTCGTTGGCGCCCTGCATCACGCGCACCGGAAGCACCTTGATGTCCCGCTCCGCGGGGCCGCTCCAGCCGCGCACGGTCGCGAGCCGGCCGCCATCGGCGACCGCGGGCACGACGCGCTCGTTGAGGACCGCGCCGTCGGCGAGGCCTGGCACCCCGTCGGGCCTGAGTTCACGGATGCGTTCGGCGACCGCGTCACCACGCTCGACGACGTCGTCCGCACCGAGCTCGCGCACCAGGCCGGCGTCGTCCGGTTTGGCGTCGGCGATCACGTGCAGGCCCTCGGCCTTCGCCAGCTGGATCAGGTATCCGCCGAAGGCACCGGCCGCGCCGGTGACGGCCACCGTGTCACCGGCGGAAAGCTCGAGTGAGTCGAGGGCGAGCCGCGCCGTCATGGCGTTCATCAACAGGGTCGAGGCGGCGGCGAAGTCGGCCTCGGCGGGCGCGCGCACGACCGAAGCGGCCGGAACCACGATCTGTTCCGCGTAGGCGCCGTGACTACCGCGCGGGACCACGATCGTCACCACCCGGTCGCCGACGGACAGCCGGTCACCGGCCTCGGGGCCGATCGCATCGATCACCCCGGCGGCGTCCATCCCCGGCACCGACGGCAGTCCGTCCGTAGGGTCGTACCGGAGACCGGCACGACGCCCGGTGTCCGTCGGGTTCACCGCCGCCGCGTGGACCCGGATCCGCACCTCACCCGGCCCGGGCCGCGGCTCCGGCAGCTCCAGCACCTCGAGGGCCTCGGGCCCGCCGAACTTCGTCACTCCAATGGCTTTCATGCGAGTGGTCAACGCCACAGCGAAGGTGTTATTCCGGGCGCGACCAAGCTCGCCGAGAGTGTCAGCTCGCTGCCCAGGAGTGTTCGGCCATGCGAGCCGCGTAATACTCCGGCCAGGGCTGGTCCGGTTTTTCCGCCGTGTAGTCCTTGTCGAGTTTGACGAGAAGATAGATCAGCTCGCTGCGGACCGGCGCATGGCCGAGTAGTCGCGGCAACTCGGAAAGCCGGACGAGCCAGTCTCCATACCAGCTCGCCCAATCCGCATCGACGCCGTCCACGATGCGATAAACCTGATGGTGGGTCTCGGACGCTTCACCGAGAAGCTCACTGATGGCACCGGCATCGGGACTCATAGAACCCTCCAGGGAATCGTCGCCTGTCGCCTTCTGAATTCAGTATGACGCCGGACGCGGGTTTCGCAGCCGATCGAATGGGCGTTCAGGATCGCCCGGCGAGCAGGTAACGGTCCCAGCGGTGTGGATCGACTTCCAGTGCCGCGCGATCCCAGTCGCCGAGTTCCGCGGCGGCCGTGTAGGTCGTCTCGAGGAATCCGGCCAGCACCCGGTCCGGGTCCGCGGCGTCCGCCACCGCCTCGTACGGAAGCAGGAACTGGCTGTACTCCCGGCTGTAGAACGCTTCCGGCGGGCTGACCGGGTAGTCGGCGAATCCGCCCGGCTCCGGATAGACGTAGGCGTAGAACGCGCCTTCCTCGCCTCCTCCGGGCCAGAATCCGCAACTGGACACCTCGTGCGAGTACCCTTCGCGCATCACCCATTGTGGACAGTTCGGAGCTCCACCGGGATGCGGTGGCGCGGCGCGTCCGGAGAATCTCGTGCACGCGATATCCATCGCGCCCCAGAAGAAGTGCACCGGGCTGACCTTTCCGGCGAACCCGGACCGGAAGAGGGCCAACGCCCGGTTCACCCGCAGAAGCTGGCGCCAGAAGCGCGTCGCCGCCTCAGGATCGTAGCTGGCGTGCCGGAAGTCCTCGTCGAACGGGATGGCCGTCTCGACCTCGTTGGGCGTGCGCCGGATCTCCGTCGGAACACCCAGTTCGTTCATCGCCTCCATCACTTCGGCGTAGAACCGGGCCACCGGCTTCGCCGCGAGCACCACCTCGCGGCCGCCGCCGTCACTGGTGCGGAACCTCAGCCGATGGTCGAGGAAGTCGAACTCGATGTCGAAGGACTCGGCCGCGCAGGGAATCGTGAAAGTGCTCAGCCCCCGCGGCGTGACATAAAGCGTGACCTGCCACCAGTGATTGAGCAACGGCGCGTGGGCCAGCCGGATCTTGCCCACGATCTGGGTCCACAGGTGAAGCGTGTCCCGGGTCTCGGTCCATTCCGCGACACGCAATCGCGGCCATTCGGTCGTCACCGCTCCATCACCTCTTACGCGACGGTGAGTGGCATTTCCGGTGTCCATTGTGCACGGTCATGGTGGCACCTGCCGGACGAAGTCCTTCGTCCGGATCAGGGCGAGCGCCGCGATCCCGGCCACGACCTCGATGAGCGCCGCGATCAGCAGGATGTCGTTCAGGGCGGCGGCGAAGCTGCCCCGGACGACCTCGCCGATCAGGTCGCGCTGCGGCGGGACGGACGCGGCGATCAGGCCGTCCGCCCCGCCGTCGCGGAGTGCGACGGTGATTTCCGCGCTGTGCGCGGCGAGCGGAGTGCCCGCGGTCATCGCGGCCACCGCGGAGGTCAGCCGGGTGGTGAACAGGGCACCCAGCAACGCGATCCCGGTGGCTATCCCGGTCTGCCGGAAGGTCGCGTTGATGCCCGAGGCCATGCCCGCCCGCCGGGGCTCGACCACCCCGACCGCGGTGGAGGCCAGGGGCGGGTTGACGAATCCGATCCCCACGCCGGCCACGAGCATCCCCGGGATCAGGTGGGTCCAGGACGAACCCGCGGTGAGACCGCGCATGAGCAACAGCCCCGCGCCGGTCAGGAGCAGTCCCGGGCCGACGAGCAGCCGGACCGGCACCACCGCGCTCAGCCGCCCGGCCACCCCGCTGGCCGCCAGGATCCCGGCGGAAAGGACCAGTAGCCGCAGCCCGGTCTGCAACGCGCTGTACTCGAGCACCTCCTGGAGATAAAGCACCAGGTAGAGCAGCACGGAGAAGATTCCGGCGGCGACTCCGAAAGCCGCGACGTCACCGCCGACGAACGTGGGCAGCCGGAACAGCCGGAGGTCGAACATGGGATGCGTGCGGCGCGCCTCGATCACCACGAAAGCGGTGAGGAGACCCGCCGCGACAGCGAAGAACGCGATCACCCGCGGCGCGGTGAACCCCTCGCGTCCGGACGCGATGAGGGCGTATACCAGGCACCCCAGCGCCGCCGAGAACACCACGAACCCCAGCCAGTCGGGTGGTGAAGCGCGCTCGTCCCGTGACTCCGAGACCTTGATCATCGTCAGGACGAGCGCGATCACCCCGATGGGCAGGTTGACGAAGAAGATCCACCGCCAGGACAGGCCGGAGACCAGCACCCCGCCGACGACGGGCCCGGCCGCGACCGCGACGCCGGTGAGCGCCCCCCAGACGCCGAAGGCCACCCCCCGGTCCCGGCCGCGGAACGCGTGCGCCAGCAGCGCCAGCGAGACCGAGAACATCGTCGCCCCGCCGATACCCTGCACGCCCCGCGAGATTTCGAGCATGAGCGGTGACCGCGCGAGCCCGCACAGCGCCGACGCGCCCGTGAACACGACCAGCCCGGCCAGGTAGAGGCGCCGGCGGCCGTACAGGTCGGCCAGTGATCCCGTGGTGAGCAGCAACGCCGCCAGGGTCAGCGCATAGGCGTCGACGACCCATTGCAGGTCGGCGAAGGAAGCGGCCAGCGACTCCTGGATTTCCGGCAACGCGACGTTGACGATCGTCACGTCGAGCAGCAGCATGAACGTGCCCAGGCAGACCGCCGTGAGGGTCCACCACTTCGCGCCGGGCGGCCCACGACCCGCGCTACCGCCCAGGTCAGGCGTGGCCATAACCCGAGGCTACGAATGCGCGGGCAGGCATGCCATCGTCACGGTCGCGTGGTGCGGTCCGGCCGTCGGCACGGGGAAGGTGTGCGCAGGTGCTCCGTGCGGGTGGTGATGGCGCCGTCGCGGTTCTCCACGCGAGCGGCTGGGTGACACTGAGGCGTGTGGCCGACAAGGCGGAGACGGGCAACGACTTCCGTGGCACTGCCGGTGGCTCCGTGGTCCAGGCGCGAACGATCGGCCACCTTGTGCTCTCGATGCCGCCGGCGGAGGGACGGCTCCCGGTGCCACGGCAGTTGCCCGCCGCGGTGCCCGATTTCACCGGTCGCACCGGGGAAACGGCGGCACTGGACTCGTTGCTGTCCGAAGACGGGCCGGCGCGCGGGGTGGCGGTGGTGGACGGAACCGCGGGGGTCGGGAAGACCGCGCTCGTGGTGCGCTGGGCACACCGGGCCCAGCATCGGTTCCCGGACGGGACGTTGTTCGTGAACCTGCGCGGTTACGGTCCGAGCGCACCATTGGCTCCTGTGCAGGTGCTGGCGGGGTTCGTGACGGCGCTCGGAGTCGCCGAGAAACGGATCCCCTCGGACCCTGACGCCCTCACCGGGCTGTACCGGTCGGTGCTGGCGCAGCGGCGGGTGCTGGTCGTGCTCGACAACGCGGGCACCACGGACCAGGTCCGTCCGTTGCTGCCCGGCGCGCCCGGATGCCTGGTGCTGGTTTCCAGCCGCGCCCGCCTGACCGGGCTGGGAGTGGCGGTGGCGGCACGGCACATCACCCTGGGTTTGTTGCCGCCGAGGGAAGCGGAAGTGCTGGTACGCGGTGTGATCGGCGCGGCGCGCGCCGACGCCGAGCCCGGCGCCGTGGCGGAGTTGATCGAGGTGTGCGCGCGGCTGCCGCTGGCGTTGCGGATCGCGGCGACCCGGCTGGCGGTTCGCCGCCATCTGGCGGTGGCCGACATCGTGGAAGACATAGCCGAGGAGACCGCGGTGAGCGGCGACGGGGACGAGGCCGATTCGGTGCGTGGCGTTTTCGACTGGTCCTATGCCCACCTACCCGGTGGACAGGCGCGAACCTTCCGGAGGCTGGGCCTGCATCCCGGGCCGGAATTCGGGGTACCCGCCGCCGCGGCGCTCACCGGCCTGCCCCAAGCCACGGCCTATCGTCACCTGGAGGCGCTGGCCGAGACGCACATGGTGGAAGTAGTGGGCCGCAAGCGATACCGGTTCCATGACCTGCTTCATACCTATGCGGCCGCCCAGTCGGCGAGCCACGACAGCGAGCGGGATCGCCGCGACGCCCTGGACCGCGTGCTCACCTGGTACGCCCGCACCGCCCTGGCCGCGGACCGGCTGGTGTTTCCCGTCCATGCCGGCATCGAGGCCGGTGTGGACGGTGCGGCGGAAATGGAGTTCGCCGACCGCGCGCGGGCGCTCGCCTGGTTGAACGCCGAGCAGACCAACCTGATGGCGGCGTTGCGGTCGGCCGTGGAATGCCGCGCCCACGGTCCGGCTCTGGGACTGGCCGGCACCGCGCGGTTCCTCGTGTTCCGCGAGCGGGCCATGTGGCCGGTGGAAGCGGAAGCGGAATCGCTGGGTATCTCCGTCGCCCGGACCTGCGGGGACCGGGCCGCCGAAGCGTTCCTGCTGGCCTGCCGGTGCGAGACGTTCTCGAATTCGGGCCGGTGGGCGGACGCGGAAGCCGACTGCGCCCGCCTGCTGGTGCTGGCCCGGGAACTGAACGACCTGGACCACCAGCAAGCGGCCTTCGCCGCGCTGGGCTTCATTCGCCTCGGCCAGGGCCGCTATCCGGAGGCCCGTGCCTGCTACCTGCGGGCCTTGCCGCTGGCCCGGCGCACCGGGGCCACGCGCTGGGAAGCGGTGGTGGAATGCAATCTCAGCGAAATCAGTGCCCGCCTCGGCGACTACGAGCGGGCCCTCGATCACGCCCACCGTGAACTCGGTCTCCGACGGCGGATCGCCGACCACGTGGGCGAGGCTTTCGCTTTGCACAACCTGGCCGTGGCGTGGCGGGAACTGGGTCAGGCGGAGGCCGGTCTCGAATGCGCCATGCGGGCCGTCGAACTGAACCGGAGCCTCGAAGGTACGGACCACCACACGGCGCTGGTGCTGGAGACCGCGGCCTCCTGCCTGGAAAGCATGGGAGACCTTTCTCGAGCGGGCCAGTACCTGCGGGACGCCTGTGCGATCCTCACCGAGTTCGGTGACCCCCGGGCCGAAACCGTCCGGGATGCCTTGCGCGGCCTGGAATCCCGCGCCGCGCCCGATGCCGGGAATGCTGTTCAGCGGGACGCCGGGCGGCAGGTCGGGCAGTCCGGATCCGGTGCGTCGGGCGCGAGCGCGTAGGCGTGCTCCAACGTGACGAGGTTGAGGCCGTACTGGCGGTTCGCGGCCAGCGCGGGTACCCCGGTGATCAGGCTCATCACCGCGTGCGCGACCCGGTACCCGGCGATACCGGCGGTCACGGCGTTGGCCGGCTGGTGCACCGTATCCGCCGAGGACTTCCACGGGGTGCGCGGCGGGAGCCCGGCGAGCCGCCGTTGTTCGGTGATCCGGGCGCAGTCGTAACACGGCCCACTGCCCGGCCGGTACAGCCCGATGGTGACCTGTGGACCGTGGTAACCGCCGTGCACCCACTTGGTACCGGTGGCGTGGCAGGCCTGGTTGGCCCACGAACGGATCTCGGCGGGACGGTCCGCGGTGACGACAAGAACGTCCGCGTCGGCCGCCAGGCGGTGCAGGGCGGCGGGGCCGTCAATGGTGAGTTCCTCACCGGTGACGGTGATGGCGGTGTTGTGGGCACGGAGCCGGTCCAGTGCCGCGTCCACCTTCCGCCTGCCCACATCGTGCTCGGTAAAGAGGATCTGCCGGTTCAGGTTGGACAGCTCGACCACGTCCGGGTCGACGCAGTGCAGGCGCCCGACGCCGGAGACCGCCAACGCCAGGGCCGCGACGCCGCCCGCCCCGCCGACGCCGATCACCACGACCCGGGCTTCGCGCAACAGCAACTGGGTGTCCCAACTGGTTTGGCGCGGAACGCGGTCCATCCACCGCAACAGCGCCCGACCGCGGCCGTAGCGCTCGCGCTCGGCCGCGGACAAAGCATCGGGTGGGCGTTCCGCGGCGTCCTCGACGTAGCCCGCCCGCACCAGCGCGTCGATGTCGGCTCGCACTCGTTCGGCGGGCTCGCCGGGGAAACGGTGGACCAGGTCGGCGACCACCTGGTCCACGGTGCGTGAGCCGTCGAGAGTCTCCAGCAGCGCCCACACCCGGCCGTCCGGGTCCGGCATATCGGCGGCGATCCCCACCACCATTCCGCCGATCCGTACCCGGTCTTCGCCGTGACGAACGGGCCGGTGCTCATTCTTGATCTTCGGACGCAACATGACGACTCCCCGTGTGATTGCTAGTTCGCCTGGTTTCCGCTGAAGGTCACCGGTTCCGTGTCGAGATCGACCTCCACGAATTCGATCACCACCATGCACCCCCCTTCTCTTTTCCCGGGTAAAACAACGGGGCGTGCGCCAGACAGCCTCGCCGCGGCACGTCGTCATCGGGCGCGGCTTGCCGGACCTGCGGCGGATCCATCAATTCCCTCTTTCGTGATCAGCGGATGCGGGTCGGCCAGAATGTTGTAGAGTGCCCCATGGGTCAAATGTATAGCTTCACATTTGGCCGTCTACTCGTGGTGCAACGTCAGGCCAACGAAGACGTACCGGGAAACCTTAGGAGGGCCAGGCGAACGTAGAAGACAACAATTGATCATAGGCGATGTTTGCGCCATTCGGGTGAGGCAGGAGCCGCCAGACCTGGGACCGGGAGGTAGCAGCTTCGTGGGCACGCTGAACCCCACCGCCATCAAGCGCTGGATCGCACTCGAGATGCGGCGGCACCGCGAAACCGCCGGTATCGACCGGGCCGCCGCGGCCGAGCGCATCGGCAAGGCCAGCACGGTCATCGCGCATATCGAGACCGCGCGGAACCTGCCGGCGCCCTCGGACGTCGAGGTGCTGCTCCAGTTCTATGGCCAACCGGAACTCGTGGCCTCCTTCCGTGAGCTGATCAAGAAGGCCAGACGCGGCAAGGACTGGTGGATCAAGTTCCACGACGCCGTTCCCGAGTCGTTCAATCTGTATCTGGGACTCGAAACCGGCGCCGCGCGGATCAGCAGTGTCGATCTCACCGTCCTGCCCGCCTTGTTCCAGACTCGTGAATACGCCTCAGCCATTCTCCGGCCACCCGGGCAACGGCTGAGCAACGAGGAAATCGAGTCCCGGATCGAACTCAGACTGGCGCGGCAGGCCGCGGTATTGGATCGAGGCGAGGACGCTCCCCAGATCTGGTCGGTCATCGACGAGGGAATTCTCCGGCGCAGAACGGGCGGCCCGGCGGTGATGCGGGCCCAGCTGGAACACCTCGCCCGGTTGTCCGAGCGGCCGAACATCGAAATCCAGGTATTGCCCTTTTCCGCGGGCGCGCATCCCGCCACCGACGGGCCCTTCACCATCCTGGACTATCCCACGGAATTCGTCGGTGACCCGGGCACCGTGTGCATCGAAAACAGGCGACAGGTCCTCTACTACGAGTCCATGGAGTCGCTGAACGACTTCAGGCGCACCTTCGAGCGCCTGCAGATACAGGCCGAACACCCTGATCGGTCCCGAGAAATGATCCTCAGTATGGCAAAGGAGATTTCGTGAACATCGAGGCTTCACGCACCACACTCGCCACCATGTCCGGCTGGCACAAATCGAGCTACAGCAATGTGAACGCCTGCGTCGAACTCAACGGCTCGCTGCCCGGCTGCGTCGGCATGCGCGACTCGAAGCTCGGTGCGGACAGCCCGATCCTGGTCTTCGAACGGCATGAGATGCGGGCGTTCCTGCTCGCCGCCAAGGACGGCGAATTCGACAACCTCCTGGCGTAGCCACGACACCGAACCCCAGAGATCCTCCAGCGCCCAGCCGTGCCCGGAAACGCCGTGGCCGGCACGGCTGGGCCGGACCCCGTGTTCCCTGAACGCGCGGACGACGACGAGCCCGCCGTGGTGCGCGCCAACCTCCGCTGGCTCGCGGAGCTGCGTGAAGCGCTGGCGTCCTACGGCGGCGAGGGGGCGTATGTGAACTTCACGGACCCGGACCTGGAGGACTGGCGTACGGCGTATTACGGCGCCAACTACCCGCGGCTGGCCAGGGGTGACGACCGGGCACTCATCCGCACCGCGGCGGAAGCCGACAACGGCGAAGTGCCCGCGGCGCATCTCCCCCACATCCGGGAAATCCTTTCCTGGGCGCGGAAATTCCTCGTTTCCGCCCACCCGATCTCGGCCGGAGCGGCCCGGTGTGCCCGTACACCCAGCCATCGCTCCACAAAGGACTGTTTCATCTCGCCTGCCTCACCGGCGCAGTTCGGCGGCCCTGGACAAGGTGCAACGCCAGGCGAAGGACTTCTTCGTCGCGGACGGCCTGATGATCGGCCAGTTCCACCCGGCCCGTGACCAGCCCGGCCTGTGGAACCCGGAGTTCAAGGCCCTGCGCGCGCCGGTACCGCTCCTCGCCGTGCGCAAACTGGTCGTGTTCGACCTGCCGTTCCTGATGGACAGGGCCGCGCACGCCGAAAGCTACCTCCGGGTCTTCGCCCCGGACATCCCGCCCGCATTCGTGCCCAGCTCGTTCCAGCCTGGCGACTTCGGCGTCGAGGACCGGAACACCACCGAACTCCCCGTAGGCGGTGCCCCGCCACAGGCCCAGGGCCGTGGCCAGCAGTTCGCTCGCGACCTCGGTCGCCCCGCCGTCCAAGGCGCGCCGCCCCGCGACGGCCAGTCGCTCGAACCGCGTCGCGTCGACCATGTCCGGTCCCGCCGCCAAGAGGTAACCGGGCGGACGAGTGACCAGCAGGTCCGATGCCAGGGATTTCCGCAGGCGTGACATGTAGGTGCGCACGGTCCGTTCGGCGCCCGGCGGCGCATGGTGGCCCCACAGGGCGTCCACGAATGCCGCGACGCTGACCACTTGGCCGGCACCGGCGACCAGCAACGCCAGCGCCGTCCACAGCCTCGGCCCGCCGAGGTCGGCCGGCTCACCGCCGGCCAGCACCTCTAGCGGGCCCAGAACCCGGAATTCGACGCCGCTCACGCCCGGCGCGCGGGGAGCTTCTGGCACCACAACTCCAAGGAGCACCGGACCCCCGCGGCTGATACGTGAGGTCACCTGGACGGTTCCGGGCCGATCGGAGCAGCCGGATCGGACGGTGACCCCGCGTGCACGGCGGCCGGGCCGGGCGGCGACACGCTCCCCCGGGTGGCTGCAAGTTCTCGACGGCGCACGAATACCCTAGGGCCAGTGCACCACCCTGCATCCTCGTGCGTCAGGACTTTCATGCGGACATCGAGAAGAACTTCGCTGCGCCTCTCCGCCACGATGCCCCGCGCCCGTAAGTTCGGGCTGCTCGCGGGCACGGCGGCGCTTGTGCTCAGCGCCTGTACCACCACCGTCCAAGGCAACGCCGGCGGCCCCGGGGATCCGGCCGCCGTGCCTCCGGTCGCGCAGGTCAGCATCGAGCCCGCGGCGAAGACCGACGTCAACCCGAAGACACCCATCGTGGTCAAGGTGGCGAAGGGCAAGCTCACCACGGTCACCGTGACCAACACGGCCAAGGGCAGCACGGTCAAGGGTGCGCTCGCCGCCGACGGCACGTCCTGGACCTCCAGTGATGTGCTCGGTTACGGCTCCACCTACGACGTGGTCGCCGACGCCGTCGGCACCGACAACAAACCGGTGGAACAGAAGAGCAGCGTGAAGACCGTGACGCCGACGGCCCAGGCCTTCCCGGCGCTGACCCCGGCTCCCCCCGGTGCCGGCGCGACCTTCGGCGTGGGCCAGATCGTCGGCGTCTCCTTCGACCACAAGATCACCAACCGGGCGGCGGTCGAGCAGGCGATCAAGGTGACCACGACACCCGAGCAGCCGGGCGCCTGGCACTGGATCGACGACCGGACACTGCACTACCGCGGGCCGAACTACTGGCAGGCCAACACCACGATCAAGCTCGACGTCAATCTCTACGGCGTCGACCTCGGTTCCGGCGTGTACGGCCAGACCGACCGGTCCGCCACCTACCGCATCCACGACTCGTGGATCGCCAAGGCCGACGGCGCGACCGACCAGATGCAGATCCTGCACAACGGCGCGGTCACGGGCACGATGCCGATCAGCATCGGCAAGGACGAGACCCCCACGCACTCCGGTCCGCACGTGATCTCGGACAAGCAGCAGCAGGTCATCATGGACTCCTGCACCTACGGCGTCTGCCCGCCCGACCCCAAGGCCTACCGGTCGACCGAGTTCTGGGCGGAACGGATCTCCAACGACGGCGAATTCGTCCACGAGAACCCGAACACGGTGAACCAGCAGGGCAGCACCAACGTTTCCCACGGTTGCATCAACCTCAGCCCGGAAAACGCGCAGGCCTTCTTCAACCAGTTCGGCCTCGGCGACGTCGTGGAGGTCACGAACACGCCCGGACCGATCCTGCCGATCTACGACACCTACGGCGACTGGGAACTCAACTGGCAGCAGTGGCAGGCCCACTGACCCGAGTTGTTTCACCGGCACCACCGGGGGTGACCATGGTCATGGTCACCCCCGGTCCTTGTGCGGGGTCGGCACCGACAGGATTTCAGTGCCGGTGATCTCAGTGGAATGCCGCCGGAATGTCCCCGGCGACGCCCCATTGCTGCGTGGTCACCGCGCCGGTCACACCGTCCTTGACGTACCAGACCCCGTTGCCAGGACGCCAGACCACGTAGTCGTTCCGGCCGTCGCCGGTGAAGTCACCGCCGACCGGAACGTCGCCCGAAACACCCCACTGCTGCGTGGTCACCGCCCCGTTCGCACTGTTCTTGACATACCAGACCCCGTTGCTGGGACGCCAAACCACATAGTCGCTGCGGCCGTCCCCGGTGAAGCTGGCGCTGACCGGTATCGAGTCGTTGACCGGGACATCGCCCGCGACACCCCACTGCTGCGTGGTCACCGCCCCGGTCACGCCGTCCTTGACGTACCAGACCCCGTTGCTGGGACGCCAAACCACGTAGTCACTGCGGCCGTCCCCGGTGAAATCACCGGAAACCGGGATATCGCCCGCGACGCCCCACTGTTGCGTGGTCACCGCGCCCGTGACGCTGTCCCTGACGTACCAGACCCCGTTGCTGGGGCGCCAGACGACGTAGTCGTTGCGGCCGTGCATCGTGAAGTCGGCCGCGACGGGAATGTCGCCGGAGGCCCCCCACTGCTGCGTGGTCACGGCTCCGGTCACGCGGTTCTTGACGTACCAGACCCCGTTGCTGGGACGCCAGACCACGTAGTCACTGCGGCCGTCCCCGGTGAAATCACCGGAAACCGGGATATCGCCCGCGACACCCCACTGCTGGGTGATCACGCCCCCGGTGGCGCTGTTGCGGTCGTACCAGACACCGTTGCCGGGTCTGAAAACGACGTAGTCGTTCTGGACGATGCGTGGCTGCGGCCCCTTGGCGACGGCCGCCTCCCCGGCCGTCGCGACGGTGGCCGTGCCGAACAGCGCGGCCGCGGCCAAAGTGGACACGAGAAGGACCTTCCCTGGCTTCACCATGATTCTCCCCTACGGTAAGCGTTACGGACAAACGCGAGAAGTGTCGCAGTTCCATCGCCGTAGCGGGATCGCTTGGTCGTGTGACACCCAGCGGTGAACGACCGTTGTGGTGGTCTATGGTTTCTTCAAGTGCCCGTAATTGACGGAAAACCGGCAGGCCCCCCTCGACCGGGCCCACGACATCTCATCGCCGTCGGCGCGGCGTTGTCGGCCGGTTTCGGCCTGGCCGTCCAATCGCGGTTGAACGGCGAACTCGGCGCGCGGCTCGGTGACGGGATCGCGGCTTCCCTGGACACCACGGCCATGGGCCTGACGGCGTTGCTCGTCGCCGTGCCCGCCTTTCCCGCCGGGCGGCGCGGATTACGACGTGCACGCTCGGCGGTGCGCGCCGGAGATCTTCGATGGTGGCACTTCTGCGGCGGCCTCGGTGGCGCGCTTCTGGTGGCAGGCCAGGGAATCAGCGTTCGCGAACTGGGAGTCGCGGTGTTCACCGTGGCGGTCGTCGGTGGCACCGCGGCGGGCGGCATCGTGGCGGACTGGCGCGGCCTGGGCCCGGGCGGCCCGCGTGCGGTCACCCCAGCCCGCTTTGGCGGTGCCCTGCTCTGCGTTGCCGCGGTCGCCATCTCCGGTTCCGGGCGGCTGGGCGCGCAGGGCGCGTTGGGCCTGGTGGCGTTGCCTGTCCTCGCCGGATTCGCGGTGGCGATCCAGTCGGGGCTGAACGCCCGGGTCGCCTTGGCCGCGGGTTCGCCCTGGCCGGCCACAGTGATCAACTTCGTGGTGGCCTGGTTCGCCCTGGCCCTGGCCGCGGCGATCGAGTGGGCCGTACGAGGTTTCCCGGGCTGGCGGCCGGACGGTGTTTCCTGGCTCTACTCGGCCGGATTCCTCGGGATCGCCGTGATCGCGGTGACCACGGCGGTCGTGCGGCGCGTCGGCGTCCTCGTCTTCGGCTTGGCCGCCGTCACCGGTCAGCTCCTGGGCGCCGCGGCGATCGACCTCGTCGTCCCCGGGCCCCGGCCCACGGGCTCGACGATGATCGGGATCGGGATCACCATCGTCGCGGTGCTCATCGCGGCACGTCCTCCGGGCCCACGATCCGGATAGTCCTTTGTGGACTTCTCACGGGATCTTTTCGGCGGGGGGCGTGATAAGTCCGTAGTGGCCGTCGTAACGACGGTAGAGCACAGCACCCCGGTCGCGTCCGGTGTCGACGAAGAACAGGAACGGCACGTCCGCTTCATTCGACCGGACGACCGCCTCCTCGACGGTCAATCGTGGCGCCGGTTCCGTGCCGACCGTCAACGGCAGCCGGGTCGCGCCGAACTCGCCGGGGCCGGGAGGCGCAACCAACGTCAACCGGTAGCCGGTCGTGTCCGCCAGGACGAGTACCGCGTCCTGTCCCGTCGTCGCCTCGACGAACAGATGGAAGTCGTAGTCGAGAAGACCCATCTCGCGCGCCGCTTCCTCGACGGTGCAGCGACGGAGCGCGCACGACTTGCGGCGAACGACCCTTCGCTCGGTCTCCGGCCGGTGGTACCACCGATGCGAGCGCGGCGGAGCGCCTTCGGGCCGCGACCCGCGCCGGGCGCACAGTTGACACCGCAGGCGCTCCTCCAGACGGTCGACCGCTTCCCACGAATTCCCGCCTTCGGCCTGAGCCCGCATCGGAACGCCGTCCACGAACAGGTTGGCCTGCGCCACGACCGCCCACGGCACCTCGGGTTTGCCGTGCCGCGACAACCGCACCCGCACCGACGGAACCGGACGCCGTGCCGAACGGACCAGGGCGCCGATCCTGTCACGCGCGTAGTCCGCCACCTCCGGCAGCGCACCGTCGTGCGTGACCACGCGGATCTCCACCACGGCCGCCGGCTGAGCGGCGTTCACGCCTTTCCCCTTCCACGAACCGGAGACTTCTTCCCTCCGGCGTCACGCGTTCTGCGCGCAGACCGCTTCCACGAAACGCCCGATGGTCTGCTCCGGGAGATGACGGGCGACGTCGGCTTCACTGATCATGCCCACCAGCCGCTTCTTTTCGAGCACCGGCACCCGTCGAACCTGGTGCTCTTCCATCACGGACAGCACGTCGGTGATGTCGGCGTCGGTCCGCACCACGTACGGCGCGCCCTGGGCCAGTTCCGCCGCGGTCATCTTGCGCGGGTCCTTCCCGGCCGCGAGGCATTTGATCACGATGTCGCGGTCGGTGATGATGCCGTGCAGCCGGTCGTCGTCACCGCAGATCGGCAGCGCGCCCACGCCGAGGTCGCGCATCTGCTTGGCGGCGGATTCCAGCGTCTCGTGCTCCCCGATACACGTGGCGCCGACATGCATGATGTCCCGAGCAGTAGTCACAGCCAGCCTCCTCTGCCAGTCCGAACTCAGCCGGTTTCAACGCTGAACCCGCAGCATCCCTCCGGCCCCTCGGCGCCGAAAAGAGCCGAAGGTCCTCGGTCCCGATGACCGGACCGCGGTCATCACCTGCGATTTGAATACCTGCGCGATCGGATTTACGGAAAACGCCCCACAGGCTGACACCAGTTCGGCATGATTTCCCGACATGAGCGATGACAATGTGACCTTCGCCTTGGTGACCGGTGCGGGCGCGACCTCCTTTCTGTGGCATCCGATGGTGACCGAACTGGTGCTCCGCGGGCATCGCGCGCTGCCCGTGGAACTGCCCGGGCACGGTTTCGACACCGTGTTCCCGGACGGCTTCGGAGATCCCCGCGAGGACGCACGATTCGCCACCTCGCCGTCACCATTGGCGAAATTCACCTTGGACGACTATGTCGACCACACCCTCGGCGTTCTCCGGCGGGCCGCCGGCCACGGGCCGGTCGTCCTCGTCGGTCACAGCCTCGGCGGAAGCACGGTGACCCTGGTCGCCAACTCGGCGCCTGAACTGGTGGCCAGGGTGGTGTATCTGAGCGCGTACTGCTGCGTGGACGTGCCTTCGGTCACCGCCTACGCGCCGAGCCAGCCGCCTCAGGACAGCCCGCTCGGGAGAGCGCGGCGGTTGGCTTTCGCCGGGAACCCGGCCGCGATCGGGGCCCTGCGGATGAACGTGCGCACCGGGGACCCCGAGGTGATCGCGGCACAGCATGCCCTGCTCATGGCCGACCTCGATCCCGCTCACGTACCGGCCGTACTCGCCTACGCCCTGCAACCGGACGAGCCGATCCAGGCGATCGCCGGTCAGGCCCAGGTCGAGGAACGGACGTGGGGCGGATTGCCCCGCACCTACATCCGCACCACCGAAGACGAGGTCATTCCCCTCGAAGTCCAGGACCGGATGATCGCCGAAGCGGACCGGTTGACTCCCGGAAACCCGTTCACGGTGCACACCGTCGCCGGGAGTCATTTCTCCCCGATCACGCGTGCCGCCGAGATCGCCGACATCCTCGTCGCCGGGGAGCCTCAGCAGGTCACGCGATAGCGTCGATCAGGCGCGGTCGTGGAGAGTGACCTGGTAGCCGTCGGGGTCGGCGAAGGTGAAGGTCCTGCCGAACGGGCCGTCGATCGGCGCGGAGACGATGGTGTGGCCGTCGGCGACGAGAGCGTCGTGAATGGACTGGACATCTGTGGCGTGGAGCCAGATCGCGGCGCCGATGCCGGGCTGGGCGACGGAGGCGAGATCAGTGCCGGGAACGACATCGCGGAGCGCGAACGCGATCGGCTTCGTCTCGAAGACGACGGCGTGCGGAGGTCCGGCCTGCGAGCGGACGAGGCCGAGGTAGCGCTCGTAGAACGCCTGTGAGGCGTCGAGGTCGCGCGCTTGGAGCGAGATGAAGTCGGGGCCGGTGGCGGGCATGATGATGCTCCTTCTTTCCAACGTCGTGTCAGTCTTCTGACACGGGCCAATCTATGTCAGAATACTGACATGAGTCAAGACGGTGCCGGCGTCGACCTGGAGACGTCACTGGGCTATCTGCTGAAAGAGGCGTCGAGCGTGCTCCGCGCGGCCATGGAGGAGGTGCTGCGGCCGCTCGGGATGACCGTGACGCACTACTCCTGCCTCGAACTGCTCGCTCAACGGCCTGGCTTGTCGAACTCCGAGCTCGCCCGGGGCGCGTTCGTGACACGGCAGTCGATGAACGTGGTGCTCCAGGGCCTGGAAAAAGAGGGCTACGTGACCAGGCCGGCGGAGGCGCCCGTCGGGAAGGTTCTTCCCACGCGGCTCACGCCCCGCGGCCGACGGAGGCTCGAGAAGGCGTCCGCGGCGGTCCGGTCCGTCGAGATCAAAATGCTGTCCGGCATGACCGGGCCCGAGCAGTCGGAAGCGTTCCGGATCCTCAAGAGCATGATCCATTCCCTGCGCGATGCCGACCACGGCGCCTAGCTCGTTTCCCGGGCGCGGTCAGGACTCCGGAAGCGCGAGGGCGGCGCCGAGGATCATCAAGCCCCGCGCGGTACGCGGGTTCGCCGCGGTGAGCGCGGCGATCCGCGACAGACGGTTGTCGACGGTGTTGGGATGGACGTGGAGCCGCCGGGCGGTTTCCCGGCGGTTGAAGTCGTTCGCGAAGTAGGCGGTCAGCGTGTCCATCAGGTCGGGTTCGCCACGCAGCCGATCGGCGATGGAAAGCAGTTGGGGCGCCGCGTCGCTTTCGTGGGAGAGCTGATATTCGAAAAGGTGGTCGTCGAGAATCGCGACCTGACCGGGTGCCGCCAGCCGGAGCAGTTTCCGCGCCCGCTCGGTGACGGCCGGGATGGACGCGATGTCCGGAGCGACCGCGTAGCCGCCGGTGATCTCGATACCGATGCGATCGCGAAGCCTCGGGATCGCCTCGCGCACCGTCGCGAGATCCCGTTCGGCATGTCCGGGGGTGGCGGGGAAGAGGACCAGACCACCATCGGGATTCAGCGACGCGAGCACGTCGTCACGCAGTTCCCGGCGCAGGTGGCCGGTGAGCTGGTGCACCTTGCGGTGACCGGCGAGGCGGCGGCCGACGGTGTCGCCGACCGATTCGGCGGGATGGTCCGCGAACGCGAGCGCGAGCACCGCGTAGGCCTCGACGAGACGGATTTCGTACCGTGCGGCGAATTCGGCCGCCGGTTCGCCCGTCACCAGCGCTCGCACCACCTCCCGCATGGCTTCGCGTTCCTCGCTGTGCGCGGCCTGGGACTCTTCCTGATGCGCCTGGACGCCCACATACGCCAGGCGGTGCACACAACGCAGGAGCGTCCCGGCCGCGTCCGGCGGCAGGTCGCCATCAGTAACTTGTGACAGCTCCTCCCAGATCGCCTCGGCGATGAAGAAGTACGCCTGCAGGAGTTCGGCGACCGGCAGCCCCTCCGCACCGCGCTCTCCGGCGCGTTCGGAGAACAGGCGCAGTTCGTCCACTCCCGGCTCGCGTTGTTCGCGAACCATGCGCACGTAGAGCCGCACGGCCTCACGACACGTATGCGCCATGTGCCGGTAGAGGTGTTCCGGCACCACGCCACGGTAATGCGGCGAGGCTGCGGCATAAGCGTGCAGTGCCCGGTCCGCGACAGCCTGCATGCGCCGTTCCAGCCGGTCCCACGGTCGTTGTGACATGTCACAACAGCCTACGGGGAAACTGTGGGCAAAGAACGCTATCCCGGAACCCCGCATCTCCACGACAGTCGAAGCTGTGTCCACGACGATTCCCGGTGCCCCCCGTTGCGAACCGCTGTTCCGGCCGAAGTCGATCGCCGTGGTCGGTGTGTCGGCCACCTCGGATCGGTCCTGGGGGCGGATGACGGTACGACGGCTGGTGGAAGGCGGCTACCGCGGCGAAGTGACCGCCGTGGCCCGCCAAGGACTCGTTCTGCCGGGAGTCCGCGTCGTCGGTTCCCTGGACGAGATCGGTTACGGACCGGATCTGGTGGTGCTGGCCACGCCCGCGGCCACGGTGCCGGGATTGTTGCGCCAGGCACGGGAAATCGGTGCGGGCTCGGCGGTCGTCTACGCCGCCGGGTTCGCCGAAGGCGGCAACGAAGCCTTGCAGGACGAGTTGCGCGCGGCGGCCGGGCCGATGCCCGTGCTCGGCCCGAACTGCCTGGGCGTGGTCAGCCGTGCGGCGGCGGTGCAGGTGTCCACGACCAGATTCCTCGACCGCGCACGGCCCGATCCGGGACCGGTCGCGATCGTGACGCAGAGCGGCGCGATGGGCTTCGTGCTCGCCGACCTGCTGGAGCAGGCCGGACTCGGGTACTCCTACTACGCCAGCGTCGGCAACGAGGCTTGCCTCTCCGTCGGTGAGCTGGGCGCCTATCTGCTGGACCAGCCGGACGTCGAGGTGCTCGTGCTCTACCTCGAAGGCGTCCGCGACGCCAACGGACTGCGGGAACTGGGGCGGCGAGCACGACAGGCCGGAAAGGCCGTGGTGGCACTGACCGTCGGAAGGAGTGCGGCGGGACGGCGTGCCGCGCTTTCCCACACCGCCGCCGTCGCCGGGGATCATCTGCTGCTGGCCTCGTTGTGCCGTCAGGAAGGCATCCACCTGGTTACCGACGACGAAGAACTCGTCGACGCGGTGCTGAGCGCCCGCAAACGAGTGAGCCTGCCGCCCGCGCCCCGGCTCGCGGTGCTGACGATGTCCGGTGGCGCGGCCGGAGTGCTCGCGGATTCCCTCGCCACGATCGGGGCCCGCATCCCGCCGCTGGCCGAGGAAACCCGTGCCCGCCTGGCGGAGATCGGTGGTGTCGAAGCCACCGACGCCAACCCGGTGGACCTGGGCGGCAACTTCGACCGCTGGCTCGACCGGATCGCCGGCCTGCTCGGCGCGCTCGACGCCGATCCCGGCATTGACGGCATCGTGCTGTACCTGACCTTCGGCGATTCCTTTTTGGACGCCTACCGCGCGCTCGCCGGGACCATCGGTGAACTGTCCACACCGGCCTGGTTCGTGTGGGCGTGCGCGCCGCCGGGCGAACTCGCGCGGCTTGGCCGCCCGGAAACGGTTTTGCCGAGTATCGGCGCATTGCGGCGGCGGCTGCGCGCGCTCCTGCCCGACCGGGTCCCGGCGCCCCGGCCGGCGCCGGAGACGGACGGCACGAGCACCGATCGTCGCGTGGCTTCGGAACTGACCGCTGCCCCGGTGTTGGCCCGAGCCGGAATCCCCCATGTGGACACCGTGGCCGCTCTAGACGCCGAGACGCTGGTCGAAGCCGTGCGACAGTCCGGATGGAGCGGGCCGTACGTGCTCAAGGGAGACGCCGCGGACGTCCCGCACCGCGCCCGGTGCGGTCTGGTACGGATCGGCGTGACCGAGGCCGAGTTGCCCGCGGCCGCGACGGTGCTCGCCGAAGCGCTGGACCGGCATTCCGCCGATCCGGACCGTGCGCTGGCCGCGCAACCGTTGCTGCCGCACAGCGCGGAAGTGGCCTTGGGCGCGACTCGTGACCCGGTCTACGGAACCGCGGTGCTGCTCGGTGCGGGCGGGGACCGCGCCGAAGATCCGCAAGCCCCGCGCCGGGCGCTGCTGCTCCCCGCCACCGGCGCGCAGATCACCGAACTCGCCGGCTGGGCCGAGTCCGTGCTCGGCGCTCCGGCCCCGGCCACCCGGTCCGCGTTGACCGCGCTGATCGGGTTGCTCACCACCGATCCGGACATCGCCGAAGTCGACCTGAATCCGTTGTGTGTCACCGGCGACGCACTGGTCGCCGTCGACGCGCTGATCACCTATGCCCATCAGGGAGGGAACCCGTGACCGAACTGCTCGATTACGCCGACCGCGTCTGGCGCGGTGAGGCCGACACCGGCTTCTTCCACACAGGACGGTTGCGAAAGGACGGTCTGCACGAGATCGCCGAAGGCGTCTGGATGTGGCCCGCGTTCGGCAATGTCTACCTGTTCCCCACCTCGGACGGACTGTTCTCCTTCGACGCCGGAGAGAAGCGCACCGCGAAGGATCTCTTCGCCGCCACCCGCGCCCGCACGGACGCGCCACTGCATACGGCGGTGTATTCCCACGGCCATCTCGACCACGTCTTCGGCACCGAGCCGTTCGACGCCGAGGCCGCCGAGCGCGGATCGAGGCGCCCCACCGTGATCGCCCACGAAAACACTCCGGCACGGTTCCGCCGCTACGCCGCCACTGCCGGCTACAACACGGTGATCAACGAGCGGCAGTTTCAGGTGCCCGTGCGCTGGCCCGCGAACTACCGCTACCCGGACCTGACCTATCGCGACACCACCACGCTGCGGGTCGGCGAACTGGACGTGCTCTTGCGGCACGGACGCGGCGAGACGGACGACGCGACGATCGCGTGGCTGCCGGACCGGCGCATCCTGTGCTGCGGCGACTTCTTCATCTGGTCCTCTCCCAATGCCGGCAACCCGCAGAAGGTCCAGCGTTATGCCGCTGAATGGGCGGAGGCGCTGACGTGGATGGCGAGCCTGGGCGCCGAACTTCTCCTGCCGGGCCACGGGGTGCCGGTCGTCGGCGCCGAACGGGTGCGCGCCGCGCTCACCGACACCGCCGAGTTCCTGCGGACACTGCACGACCAGACGGTCGACGCGATGAACGCCGGTGCCACCCTCGACGAAGTCGTGCACGGCGTCACCGCCCCGGCCGAGCTCCTGGCCAAGCCGTACCTGAAACCGTCCTACGACGAGCCGGAATTCGTGGCCCGCAACGTGTGGCGGCTCTACGGCGGTTGGTATGACGGCAATCCCGCCAACCTCAAACCCGCCCGCACCGCCGATCTCTCCCGGGAAATCGCCGCGCTGGCCGGTGGTTCCGCGCGGCTCGCGGCCCGTGCCCGCGAACTGCTGGCCGCCGGGGAACTCCGGCTGGCCGGGCATTTCGCCCAGCTCGCCACCGACGCCGACCCGGCGGACACCGAGGCTCACCGCGCACGCGCGGAGGTCTTCGAGGCACTGGAGAAGGCCGCCACTTCCACCATGGCCAAGGGCGTCTATTCCTGGGCCGTCGCCGAATCCCGCGCCGCACTCGAGTCGGCGTCCTAACTGTGCCGATCATGACCAATCCGACCACAGCCACGGCGGACACGGGCGACTACCAGCAGATCGGCTGCGAACCGTATCCGCCTACTTTTGGCCGAATCGGTAAAAGTACCAGAGAAAGGGGCGAAACCAATGAAGCTTTCCTCCACCAGGTCCGAAACCGCGACCACCGCGGTGGTGTCACCGAGCGCCGTCCGCGCCTGGGTGGTCACCATCCTGCTGCTCGGATTCATGCTGATCAACTTCGCGGACAAGGCCGTGCTCGGGCTGGCCGCCAAACCGATCATGCACGACCTCGGCCTGTCGGCCAGTGACTACGGCCTGCTCTCCAGTGCCTTCTATTTCCTGTTCAGCATTTCCGCGATCGTCGTCGGGTTCGTGTCGAACCGGGTGCGCACGAAATGGGTGCTGCTGGTGATGGCCGTGATCTGGGCGCTGTCCCAGCTCCCGGTGGCCGGCGCGGCCGGTTTCGGGGTGCTGCTGGCTTCCCGCGTGGTGCTCGGCGCCGCCGAAGGCCCGGCGAACCCGGTCGCCATGCACGCGGCGAGCAAGTGGTTCCCGAACGAGAAACGCAGCCTTCCCAGTGCCGTGCTGAACATGGGCTCCGCGATCGGCGTGACGCTGGGCGCTCCCCTGCTCACCGCGGTGATCGTCGGCTACGGATGGCGGTGGGCGTTCTTCTCGCTGTTCGCCGTCGGCATGGTGTGGGTGCTGGTGTGGGCGTTGCTGGGAAAGGAAGGCACGGTCGCGAGCACGGCGTCGGTCCACGCCGCGGACGCGCCGCTGACCGAGGCGGACGAACCCCGGGTGCCGTACCGCAGGATCCTGCTCAGCGGCACCTGGCTGGGTGGGTTCTTCGCCGGGTTCGCCGCCTATTGGGCACTGACCTTGCTGACCGCGTGGGTCCCGCCGTATCTGGAAACCGCGCTCGGCTACAGCGTCAGCACCACCGGCACGCTGGTGATCCTGCCGTGGGCGGCCCTGGCGGTGTTCAACCTCGGCCAAGGCGCCGTCACCGAATGGCTGATGCGCCGTGGGGTGTCGAGCCGCCTCGCCCGCGGGGTGCTCGGTGGCGTCGCCGTCCTCGTCGCCGGCGCGGCCATGGTGCTGTTCCCGGTCACCGGGAGCCGGACGGTGCAACTCGTGCTGCTCACCATCGCGTTCAGCCTGGGCGGGATCATCTTCGCCATCGCGCTCACCGTGAACGCCGAGATCAGCCCCACCCGTCAACGCGGCGCGGTGCTGTCCATCAGCATCGGCCTCATCACCACCGCCGGGCTCCTCGCGCCCTACCTCACCGGCCGGATCGTCGAAGCCGCGGGCAAGAGCACGGCCGGATACACCCTGGCCTTCACCATCGCCGGTGTGCTGTCCCTCGCCGGCGGTCTGCTGGCCGTGATCTTCATCCGTCCCGAACGCGACGCCCGCAGGCTCGGACTGCGCACCGCGGCCGATTGAGGGAGCCCGTCACGGTTGTCTGACCAACTGGTCCAGGCGTTGAAGGTTCACCACGAACGGCAACTGGAGTTGCGGCGCGGACACCACCGACAACGGTCGCATCATCTCCACCTCTCCCCCGCTCGCCGCACCGTCTTCGTGCGACATGATGTGGCAGTGCCACACCGCGGTGCCGGGGACGGTGTACCGGCCCACCCATACCGTGATCGAGTCCGGTGGTGTGATGAAGGTGTCCTTCGGACCCGACTCGAAGGCGGCCGCGGGTTCGAACGGGCCGATCGTGGACGGGACCGGATTGCCGCCGGCGTCCCACCGTCCGACGTGCCAGCGGCCGACGAGCCGCAGTTCGACGAGATGTTCGTGGATGGGGTGCGCGTCACCGGTGCGGTTCCGGAACGCCCATGCCTCGGTCGTGCCGTACTCCGGCGTCTCGGTCACCGGGTCGGAATAGTCCAGCACCCGGTCGCGGTCACCGAGCTGGGGGGAACCCCGCCCGGCTTCCGCGCCTTGGACGGTGCGCAGTCTGGCCCCGGCGAGCAAGGCGGACGCGGGTGGACTGTTGTTGGTCTCGGCCAACGTCGCGGGCACGCGTGAAGTGTCGGGCGAACTGACCGACGAGCCGACGTCGAACCGCATCACCTGCGAGATACGACCCCCCTCAGGGTCGACACCGTCGGAGAAACGGCCGGGGAACGGAATCGGGGCCGTGTTGGACAAGACCCAGTTCTCCGACTGATGGCCGGTGAAGTCGACCACCAGCTTGTACCGCTCGCCCGGCGCGACGACGAGGTCGGTGACCGGTGCCGGATGAAGCACGTAGCCGTTGTCCCCGGCCACCACCGTCATGCGAGGCGCGTTCGAAGGCCTGCCGCAAACCTGCTTGAACCCGAAGCGGTAGAACCGGGAATCCGACCCGTTGATCAAGGTGAAGGTGTAGCGGCGTGGTTCGACCTGTTGCTTCGGCGCGATGGTTCCGTTGACCACCGGCAGATCACCGAAGAACTGCGGTCGCGTGTGGCCATAGCACAGGGTGAAATCACGGTTGAACGACTTGTCCTGCACGATGAACGTCTTGGCGAAGTCGCCGGACGGAAGGCCGTAGGTCCGCTCCAGCGGGTCGGTGTTGGGAATGTACCCGGCGAGTCCTTCGTAGACATGGTAGGAGGCGTTCATGTCCGGATGGTCGTGGTACCACAGTGGTGACGCGGCCTGGGTGTTCGGGTAGTGCAGGACACGCGAACCTCCCGGCGGGGTCTGCTCCTGCAGCGGCGCCGGGACACCGTCGTCCACCGGAGCCTGCAGCCCGCCGTGACGGTGCAACGTGGTGGTGTTTTCGTTGTCCGGTTGGTCGAAAGGGAAAACCCGGACGCCCGCGGGCGGCAGGGCGTTGACCACCTTGACCGCGGTCGGCGTGCCCTCGCGAGTCACGATCGTCGGACCGAGGTAGTCCATCGGCGCTCCGGGCGCGCTGTACCCGAGGGTTCGCACCGCGGGCCATCCACTGTGGAACGAATGCGCGCCCACATGCGCGGTGAGGGTGTAGTCCCCCCGCTCATCGGGCTCGGCCACCGGCAAGCCGGGCGCGTCGTCGGAAAAGAAGGCCGGGACCGGGGACGGCCCGCACGGCCCGGGTTGCTCCTCGGCGGGCGCCGAACCCGGACCGAGCACGGCGAGCGATCCCAGACCGAGGAGTGCCACGCCGGCCAGCCGGATCGGACGCGGCAGGCGTGCGCTGCCCAACGGAACCCGCCCCCTTTCACCGAGACCGGCCCCATTACGCCAGGCAGGCCGTCACCGGAAGGTCACAGTGACTTCGGGGAGGTGGCCTCGTGGGGAAACCGTGAGGTCAGCGGCCAACCGACATTCCCCGCCACAGCAGGTCGAGCAGTCTCTCGGTCCGGCTTCGCCAGTCGCCGCGGGGGTCGAGGTGGAACAGACCGTACAGGCCACTGAGGAGGGTCTCCGGATCGAGGCCCTCGCGCACGGTCCCGGCTTCGACGTTGGCCTTCAGGAGGCTGGACATCGCGTCCTTCATGGCTTCGTAGGCTTCCGCCGGGAGTTCGCCCTGGCACGCGGTCGCGGCGGCGAGGGCCTTGACCAGGCCCCGCTTGGTCATCATGTAGTGGACCAGGTAGTCGAAGATCCAGATCCGGAAGGCCTCTTCCGGCGCGTGCCGGTCGAGCAGGCTCGGCACGACCTCGACGAGATGCCGCACCTCACGCTGGTAGACCGCCAGGATGAGCGCCGCCGGCGTGGGAAAGTGCCGGTACACCGTGCCGACGCCCACTCCGGCCTCCTTCGCGATCGCGTTGAAGGAGACTTCGTCCGATCCGGTCAGCGACTCGGCGGCCGCGACCAGGATGCGCTCGTGGTTGCGCCGGGTGTCCGCACGGCGGGCACTGACCGACCCCGTCGTCATCGTTCCTCCCGGCCCGTTTCTCTTGCCTGAATTTCGCTTTCCCTGCCTGAATTTACTGCAAACCCCCGGCAGAGCTGGAGCTGCTCCGGGGTGGGATACGTCATTGCGAAGCGGATTGATATCCGCTAGCCTCGGGACCGAGGGGAGCGGATGAATATCCGGTTCCGCTCCTGTTGGGGACCATCTGCGGGAAAGAGACCAGTGGACATCTCACTCGAAGTCAATGGCAGGACGGAGCACCTGGAGATCGAGCCCGGTGTGACCCTGCTCGACGCGCTGCGCGAGCGCCTCGCGATCACCGGCCCGAAGAAGGGCTGCGATCGCGGTCAGTGCGGCGCCTGCACGGTGCACGTCGGCGGGAGGCCGGTGCTCTCGTGCCTCACCCTGGCCGCCACGGTACGGGAAAACGTGACCACGGTGGAGGGACTGGCCGACGGGGACCGGCTGCATCCGGTCCAGCAGGCCTTCGTCGATCAGGACGCCCTCCAGTGCGGGTTCTGCACGCCCGGCCAGATCATGTCGGCGGTCTCCGCCGTGGGGCAGGACGTCGAGGACGTCCGGGAGTTCATGTCCGGCAACCTCTGCCGTTGTTCGGCCTATCCGAACATCGTCGCGGCGATCGAGCAGGCAAGGCAGGCCGATGCGACCGTTTGAACTCACCGCGCCGGCGACCGTCGAGGACGCTCTCGCCTCGCAAGGCACATTCCTGGCCGGCGGCACCACCCTGGTCGACCTGATGAAGCTCGACGTCGCCACGCCGCAACACGTCCTGGACATCAACGGGCTGCCGTTGCGCGGCATCGACACCAGTGACGGGCTTCGGATCGGCGCGCTGGAAAGGATGAGCGACGTCGCCCGGCATCCCGGGGTCTACCCGGTGATCTCGCGAGCGCTGTTGCAGAGCGCCTCCCAGCAGTTGCGGAACATGGCCAGCATCGGCGGAAACCTGTTGCAGCGCACCCGGTGCACGTACTTCCGTGATGTGGCCACGCCGTGCAACAAACGGCTGCCCGGCAGCGGATGCCCGGCTGTTTCGGGAGCGAACCGCAACCACGCCGTGCTGGGGACGAGCGAGCATTGCGTGGCGACGCACGCCAGCGACCTGGCGGTCGCGCTGGTCGCGCTCGACGCGGAGGTCACGCTCGCGAGCGGTGAGGAGGGGGTTCGCACCGTCGCACTGGCCGATTTCTACCGTCAGCCAGGCCGGACCCCCGAGGTGGAGAACGACCTGCGCCCCGGCGAGCTCATCACCGAAGTCCATGTCCCCCGGCTGGACTGGGCCCGGACGTCCACCTACGTCAAGGTGCGGGACCGGCAGTCCTACGAGTTCGCGGTGTCTTCGGCCGCGGTCGCGCTGGACATCGAGGACGAACACGTTGCCGACGCCCGGGTCGCGGTCGGAGGCGTGGCGACCGTGCCCTGGCGGCTCACCGCTGTCGAAGAGGCCCTGCGGGGGAAGCCCGCGATCCAGGAGTCCTTCTCGGAAGCCGCTTCCCTGGCGGCCGAGGGGGCGAAACCGCTGTCGGACAACGGTTTCAAGGTGACCTTGCTGAAGCGGACGGTACTCCGCGCGCTACTCGAACTGACCGACCTCACCAGGGGGAGCCGCTGATGGTCAGCAGGATGGACGGCCGGCTCAAAGTGACCGGCCAGGCCCGCTACGGGCTCGACCGCACCATGCCCGGAATGGTCTACGGCTACGTGGTGCTCAGCACCATCGCCCACGGCGAGATCGCGGCCATGGACGTCACGGCCGCGAAAAGCGCTCGCGGCGTGCTCGGCGTGTATTCGCCCTTCGATCCGTTGGAGTTGAGCACACCGGCCTCGCCCATGATGGGCGAGACGTGGGTTCCCCTCCAGAACCGCGAAGTCGCCTACTACGGTCAGCCGATCGGTTTCGTGGTGGCGGAAACCTTCGAGCAGGCGCGGGACGCGGCGGCGCTCATCGAGGTCACCTACCACCAGCGTCCGGCCCTGACCTCGTTGCGGGACGGGCTGGCCACGGCCGAGGACGCACCGCCCGCCTTCAACGGCTCGCCCCAGACCCTCACGGTCCTCGCCTCCGGCGTCGAGTCCATTGAGGACGCTCTCGCGGCGAGTCCGGTCGTCGTCGAAGCCACCTATGCCACGGCGAGCCAGCATCATGCCGCGATGGAGCCGCATTCCGCGGTCGCCGTGTGGGACGACGAGGGCCTGACTGTCTACAGTGGAAATCAGGCATCCGATCTCCAGGCGGCCGAACTGGCCGGCGCGCTCGGGGAGGATCTCTCGTCGGTGCGTGCGGTGAACCCCTTCGTGGGCGGCGCTTTCGGCGGTAAGGGCCGGACTTCGGCGCCCGCGTTCCTGGCGGCGGCCGCGGCCAGGGCCCTCGGCCGGCCGGTGAAGGCCGCCCTCACCCGGGAACAGGTTTTCACCGCCACCGCGGGCCGCGCCGAGACGATGCAGAAGATCTCCCTCGGCGCGGAACGCGACGGCACCCTGGTCGCGGTCCGGCACGACTCGTGGTGCACCACGGCGGCCGACCGCTCGTTCGTCGAGCCGACCTCGTTCGGCACCTCGCGTGAGTGGTATGCCACCCCGAATCTGGCCATCAGCCAGAAAATGGTGCCACTGCACATCCCGCAGACCACGTTCATGCGCGCGCCGGGCGAGGCGCCCGGTTCGTTCGCGCTGGAGAGCGCGATGGACGAACTCGCGGTCGCGCTCGGGATGGACCCGATCGAACTGCGCCTGCGCAACAACTCGACCGCGCCGCCCGGCAAGGACCTCCAGTGGTCGAGCAAGCATCTCGACGAGTGCTTCCGCATCGGGGCGGCGCAATTCGGCTGGGCGGACCGTTCCCCGCGCGGCCGCACCGACGGTGACTGGCTGGTCGGCATGGGCACCGCCACCGCGATGTTCCCCGCCCTGCGCTTCCCGGCGACGGTCGAGGTCACGTTGCGGGCGGACGACTCGGCCGTGGTCGCGACCAGTGGCGCGGACCCGGGCACGGGCCTGCTGACCGTGCTGTCGCTGATCGGCGCCGAATCGCTTGACATCGCACCGGATCGCGTCACTCCGCGCCTCGGCGACTCCGCGTTCCCGGCCGGGGGCATGTCCGGCGGCTCGACCGCCACGGCGAGCGCGGGTACGGCCATCATGATCGCCGCGACCAAGGTGATCGACGACCTCCAGACCCTGGCGTCGTCTCCCGGCGCGCCCTTCGAGGGAAGGGAGGTCACCTACGCGGACGGTCGCGTGCACGCCGGCGGCCGGGCCATGACGTTCGGCGAACTGCTGCGGGAAATGGACCACTCGTCGATCTCCGCGCGCGGCTCGTCGGCGCCCGGCGAGGAAATGACCAAGCATTCGTTCAGTTCGTTCGGCGCCCAGTTCTGTGAAGTGCGGGTGCACCGGTGGACCCGTGAGGCCCGGGTCTCCCGCATGCTCGGCGTGTTCGACGCCGGGCGCGTCATCAACGAGAAGACCGCTCGCAGCCAGCTCGCCGGCGGCATGATCTGGGGCGTCTCGGCAGCGCTGCACGAGGGGCTGGAACTCGAGGCGAACGGACGGTTCGCGAACGCGGACTTCGCCAATTACCTCATCCCGGTGAACGCGGACATCCCCGAGATCGACGTCCATTTCGTCCAGTACCCGGACACGCTGCACAACGCCGTCGGCGCGAAGGGACTCGGCGAAATCGGAGTGGTCGGGATGGCCGCGGCGATTGCCAACGCGCTCTACAACGCGACCGGCATCCGGGTGCGCCACATCCCCATCCGGATCGAGGACCTCCTGGAGGACTGAGCGGTCAGGAGGTGGCCACTCCCCGGGATGCGGCGGGCCGGGCCGGCTCTGCCGGACGGTCCGGCCCGCCGGCCAGGACCCGGGCGGCGAGCCCCGGCGCGACGTTGCCCCCGGAGAGGATCGCCACCGTGGCCCCTCCGGCGGGCAACGCGGCCCTCCGGTGCACCATCGCCGCCGCGGCGACCGCGCCGGAGGGCTCCACCAGCTGTTTCGCGGCCATCGCGAGCTGACGCAGGGTGTCGGCGATCTCCTCCTCGGAGACCGTGACGATCTCGTCGACCAGCATGCGAATGTGATCCCAAGGCAGTTCACCCAGCCTGTCCGCCCGGAGGCCGTCCGCCATGGTGCGGCCGGTGTCCTCCTCCGGCCAGGCGACGAGCCTGCCGAGGCGGTGGCTTTCGGCCGCGTCGGCGGCGAGTTCCGGCTCCACACCGATGACCCTCACCCCGGGGCGCCGGGCCTTCACCGCCGCCGCGACGCCGCTGATCAGCCCGCCGCCGCTGACCGGCACCAGCACCGTGCCCAAGCCGGGCACCTGATCCAGTAACTCCAGCCCGATCGATCCGTGTCCGGCGATGACCTCGCGCGAGTCGAAGGGGTGGATGACGACCGCACCGGTCCGCTCCCCCAGTTCCTTCGGATGCGTTTCCCGCTTTTCCGGCTCGACGAGGTGCACGGTGGCACCGAGCGCCCGCACCGCTTCCACCTTGACCGCGGGAGCGGTGACCGGCATGACGATGGTGGCCGCCACGCCCAGCGCCTTCGCCGCGTACGCCACCGCCTTGCCGTGGTTACCGCTGGAAAACGCCACCACACCGGCCCGGCGCGCCCGTTTTCCGGCGGCCTTGACGGCGTGCAGGGCGCCCCGGATCTTGAAGGAGCCCAGTAGTTGCGTGTGTTCCGCCTTGAGCAGGAGCGGCGTCCGGGAAGGCAACGCCGAGCAGGGCAGGACCGGTGTTGTCCGGACCACGTCCCGGATTCCGGCGAAGGCGTCCGCGATTTCGGCGGACGTCACCAGATCGACCACGAAGACACAACTCCCCCACAGCTGAATTTCACGCCATTTCGGACGTGAATATGGTGGACCCCAGTTCTTGACAGGAGACGCGAGCTACGACCCCAGTTCGCGTCCCGGGGTCAGGTTAGCAACGGTTCCCGGGACCGACCTTCCCCCGATTGGGTGCTTTTCTTTTTGATGAACGAAAAACCGGGCCGCGCTCGCACGTGCCCAGAAAATCTTTTTCCCGCAAGCTCTTCGAACATTCCGGCGCATCGGCTCACCACGCTCCCGTCTCCATGCCCAGCTGGGCACGCCGGACAGCCTGTTCGGCGGCCTCGGCGAGGTCGTGGCTTCCACGGGTCCTGGCATCGCGGGCGACGGAACGCATCCGTTCCACTTTGTCCGTCCGGGTGGCTTCCGCTCCGTCGTGGACGATTTCCAGACGCTCGGTCGACCACAGCGGGTCCAGGGCCGGGTGCGAACCGAGCGGCGACAGACAGGAGTAGTCCTCGCTCGCCGCGATGAGGCAACGACGGAGCCGCCCCTGCAACGCGAGCGCCGCCGCCGCGAGCGCCGCACCGTGGTAGTGCTCCCAAGGGACCAGCGGGTCGGCCAGTTCCCGGACGTTCGTGTCCAGCACGACGGTGCGGCAACCGGTCCGCCCCGCGACGCGCCTGAGACGCCGCAGCACCATCTCGTAACCCCGGATCGCCCGCCGTTCGTAGTTCACGTAGAGCAGGTCCGTGATCGGACGGTGCCCGGGGTCCGCGCGCAGTTCACCGTCCTTGAAGAGGCTGTAGAAGGAGTCCACCCCGGTGGTGAAGAAAAGCCCGACGCCCTCGGGTTCGTCACGCAACAGCCTGCCCCGCGCCTCCACTCGCACGGGCACCAGCCCGTGCCCCCACGCCCGGTAGACCTCCATCACCGACTTGCTCGCGCGCAGCAGGCGGGGCGATACCGGCGCGTCGAGCACCAGGTCCTCACCCAAGCGCATCGCCGGCATCAACAAGGCCGCGAGAAACGCGTCTCCACGCTCCGGAAGCCAGTCCGGTTCGCCACCGCGCAGGATGAAGTGCAGCATTCGCCCCACGGGTCTCGCTTCGGTGCGCACGGTCGCGGACAGGCGCCAGCCACTGGCGGCGCGGTCTCGTGCCACCTGCTCGACGATCACTGCACGGGCACCTCCATCCCGCATTTCCCGGACAGGGCGTCCTTCACGACGTCGTGGCGCGAACAGAGCGGTCATTACCGGCGATTCTTCAGGATAACGAGAAGAAGCTCAGAATAGCGCTCCGATGCGGGGAGTCAAACCGGCGCGATCGGTGATTTCCTGGTGATGATCCACGGCGATTCGCCACCGTGCCGGCAAGGTCGCGTGCCGCGTTCACCGAGGAGCGGCCAGCACTGCCGCGAGGCCCTCGCGCAGATCTTCGACGAAATACCCGGGAACCTCCAGCGACGGGAAATGTCCCCCGATTTCCGGTGACCCCCATCGGACGATCCGCCGGTACCGCTCCCGCGCCCAGGCGCGCGGGCACTTCTCGATGTCACGGGGATACATCGTGATGGCCGACGGTACGTCGACGCGAAGTCCGGGATCGAGCGAATTGTGACTTTCGGAGTAAATGCGAGCCGACGACGCGCCGGTCCGCGTCAGCCAATACAGCGTGACGTCGTCCAGAACGCGGTCCCGGGAAATCGTCTCGAACGGACTGTCTTCGGTGTCCGACCACTCGGCGGCCGTCGAGCGCATTCCCACGCCACAGCGACTCGTCGACTGGCTGGCCGTGAACGGCCTCGCCGTGGACTCCTGCACTCCCGCCCAACTCGACCTCGCTCGGGAACTGAGGGAATCCATTCACGCCGCCGCGACAGCGACCGCGATCCAGGACGCGCTCCCCGCGTCTGCTGTCCAAGTCATCAACAAGTGCAGCATTGAGGGCCGGGCCGCGGCTGTCCTGACGCCCGAGGGCGATCGGCGATGGCGGCTCAGCTCGGCTTCCTGCGTGGAAGACGCCCTCAGCGTGATCGCCGCCGACGCGATCAGCATCATCGCGGGCGAACGAGACGGAAAACTGGCCTTGTGCGCATCACCCACCTGCCGAGCCGCCTTCTTCGACACCAGCCAAAGCCGCACCCGCAAATGGTGTGACATGAACACGTGCGGGAACCGTCAGAAGAAGGCGCGCTTCAATGCCAATCAGCGCAAGAACGCCAGTTCAGCGTTTGGCTCTGCCCAGGATTTGGTTGACACCTGACGTGTGCCCGGCGACGCGGCGACATCGCGCACAGAGCGCCCTTCCACCAGATCAAGCGCACGTCGCCGGAACCCGGACATGCGCGTGATGCGACGGTTGCCCGTGATCGAATTTGTGCTTTTGTAGTGAGGACCGTCTATGGGTGCGGTTTATGCGCGCATGGCATGTAAGGTGTTGCGCCGTGGTCTGCGTTCGGGATCCACATAGGACGGTGGAAGGTACTCCGGAAGTCCTTGCCTGATGCGGACTTCCCACTCCGAATGATGGATCACCTGATGATGGCGGGCACAGATCAGGACGAGGTTGTCCAGCGCTGTCGGGCCGCCCCACGCCCAGTGTCGCACGTGGTGCGCCTGGCACCACTTGGCCTTCTTCGCGCACGCCGGAAATGAACAACCGCGATCCCTGCGGATCAGCGCCCGGCGGATAGCACGAGGGACGACTCGGGTGGCGCGTCCGATGTCGAGAATCTCGCTCTTCGAGCCGAGTACCACGGGCACCACGGCGGCGTCGCAGGCGATGCGGCGGATCTGGGCGGCGGAGAGGTTCCAGTAGCCATCCACCAGCCCGTGCCCGATCCCTGACTTCAACTCCTCCAACGTCACGCTCACCATCAAGGTGGCCGGTTCCCCCGCCTCACTCGGCGTGCTTTCACACTGGGCGGCGAGGGTGAGGATGTCGCGGAACGCATCGCCGTAACGTTCACTGCGCGAACGTCGATCGGGCTCGTCTTCTGTGGGCTGTGGCGCGGTGTGCGGGGAGAGCAGGGTGGTGAGGAGTGCTCCGGTTTCGGTGTCGAGGTCGAACCGGCCCAGCACGCGGCCGTCCCGGGTCTCCTGCACATCCAGTCGCCGCTGCGGACGCAGTAGGTCCTTGTCTTTCGGCTCGTCGCCGTCGGGATCCAGACGCAGCGCGATCTCCTCGCCGAGTCGTTTGACGTGGGACGGTTCGCTGGTGATGGCGGCCTCGCACAGGATCTTTTCCGCGATCGCCCGGTCTTCGGGGGAGGCGGTGTCCGGCAGGCCGGTGACGGCCTTGCGGATCGCCTCCACATGTCCAGGCGAGATCACCCCGTCGCCCACGGCATCGGCCACCACCGGAAGCTGCGGGCCGATGCGGGCCCCGGTGGGCGTCACCGAACCACATAACGCCTCGGCGTGGGCGACGATCCGCTGCGCCTCGGGGGAACTGAGGTTGAACATATCCCGCAGCAGTGCGGACGTCTCGATATGCACACCCCGGCTCGTCGCGATACCCCGCGACTCGATTTCGGCCACCAGGACAAGCTCGTCTCGATACCGCTGACGACGCCGGATCTCCACTTCCCGCAACGCATCCAGCACCGCCGTGTCACTCAGCGAGGACACGTGCTCAGGAGTCAATGCGGCGGCCATGCGCCCAGTCTACCCGCATATCGAACACATGTTTATACACGTTCGGGTGAGCTTCAACGGAACGAAAGGACCATTCGCTCGCGGAGGCGACCTCGGCAAGATCGAGTTGCCGAGCGGGAAGCAAAGGATCTTGGTGGTGGCGTGAGAGTGTGTTGGGAGGGGACTCTCAGCGAAGACCGCTCGCCGCGCGCGAACCCCACAGCCCGAATCGAATGCGGCTACCTCAGAGTTTTTCGATCCAGGTGTCGATGGTGATGACGTCGGCCTGCCGGGGAAAGACCTTTTCGACGAGCACCCGGTGCACCTCCTCGTCCTGATCGAGGCAGCCGTCGGACAGGACGGTGATGCCGAAGTCCAGGTCGGCGGCCTGGCGCAGGGTGGACAGGACCACGCCGCTGGTGGAGATCCCGGTCAGCACCAGGGTGTCCACGTCGGCCGCGCGCAGTACGACGTCCAGATCGCTTCCGGTGAAAGCGCTTACCCGGCGCTTGGTGACCACGATTTCGCCGGGTTCGGGCGCGACCTCTGGCGCGATTTCGAGAGCGTCGGCGGTGAAGCCGCCGTACTGCGCGACAGCGGCGAAGGCCTTGTTGCGGCTGCTGACTTCGGGATAATTTTCGCGGAAGCCGACGCGCACGAAGATCACCGGGAGGTCGGCGGCGCGGGCGGCGTCGATCGCGCGGCGCAGGTGGGGCAGGTAGCCGGAATCCTCTCCGAATCGTCCTACGATGCCGTTTTGGATGTCCATCACGAGCAGGGCGGTGCCGGCCATGGGTCAGTATTCCCCTCTCCGGCCCTGGGCCGGCGTTGTCGGATCGGCGACGATCGCCACTGGCGCGGTCTCGGCGCCGGTTTCCGATGTGGACATTCTGGGGCCGCGTGCCAGCGAGGCCACGGCGGCGAGAAGCGTCATGATCGTGGCGGCGGTGAACACGGTGAAGAGTCCGTTGTGGACCGGTCCGGAGACCAGTTCCGGGAAGAATCTGCCGCCGGTGAGCACGTCGACGTTGTGCTGTGACAGGGTGCGCAGCACGCCGCCGCCCAGCAGGTGCGCGATCGGGTTGTCGCCGAGGAAGGCCGCGAACAGCGTGCTCACCGGAGGCAACGCGGCCACGCTGGTCGCCGTGGCCAGCGGTACGCCCTGGGCGTGCAATCCGGTGGCGAGGGTGCCCGGCAGCGTCCCGGCGAGGCCCGCGATCATCAGCGAGAAGAAGATCCCGATGGACAGCGAAGTCCCCGAGTTCTGGAAGGTGGACCGCATCCCGGACGCCACCCCGCGTTCGGCGGCGGGCACGCTGCCCATGATCGCGGAGGTGTTCGGCGCGGCGAACATGCCCTGGCCGATACCGGAGGCCACCAGCAGGCCCGCGAACGCCGGGTAGGAGAAGTCGACGGGCAGGGTGACCAGGCCGACGAACGCGCAGGCGACGATGACCAGGCCACCGGTGGCGAACAGCCGCGCCCCGAACCGGTCGGACAGGTACCCGGAGATCGGTCCGGCGAGCAGGAAACCCCCCGTCAGCGGCAACATGCAGATCCCGGCCCACAGTGGCGTGTCTTCGTAGGCGAACCCGTGCAGGGGCAGCCAGATCCCCTGCAACCAGATGATCAGCATGAACTGCATGCCGCCCCGGGCGACGGCGAGCAGCAGCGCCGCCATGTTCCCGGCGGCGAACGCGCGGATGCGGAACAGCCCCAGCCGGAACATCGGCGCGGCCACCCTGGTTTCCGCGACGCAGAACACGATCAGCAGCAGCACACCGAGCGCGAGCCCACCGAGCACTCGCGGGCTGGCCCAGCCCGTCGCATTGCCGCCATAAGGCTGGATGCCGTAGGTGATCGCGGCCAGGAGCAGTCCGGTACCCGCGGTGAACGTCGTGGTGCCGACCCAGTCGATGCGGGCCGGGCGCCGCACACCGACGTCACGAAGGCTGCGGTAGGACCAGAACGTGCCGACCACGCCGATCGGCACGCTCACCCAGAACACCGCGTGCCAGTCGACCGCGGCCAGCAACCCGCCGGCGAGCAGGCCGAGGAACTGACCGGCCAGCGCGGTGATCTGGTTGATGCCCAGGGCCATTCCGCGCTGCCGTGCCGGGAACGCGTCGGTCAGGATGGCCGCCGAGTTCCCGGTCAGCATCGCGCCGCCGAACGCCTGGACCACCCGCCATCCGATCAGCCACAGCGCGCCCGGCCCGCCCATGAACGGATCGAGGGACAACGCCAATGATGCCAGCGCGAAGATCGCGAATCCCGCGTTGTACATGCGGACGCGGCCGAACATGTCCCCGAGCCGGCCCAGCGCGACCACCAGGACCGCGGAAACCAGGAGATAGCCCAGAATCATCCACAGCAGGTAACCGATGTTGCCGGGCGCCAAGGGATCCAGGCCGATGCCGCGGAAGATCGCCGGCATCGAGATGATCACGATCGAGCCGTCGATGGTCGCGATCAGCACCCCGAGTGTGGTGTTCGACAGCGCGATCCACTTGTAACGCCCGGCGGCGTCCTCACCGCTCACAACCGCTCCGCCAGCCGGTCCAGGAGGGACATGACGGCCAGCAACTCGCCCCGTTCGGCGTCGGTGAACTCCTCGTCCAGCGCGCGGGCCAGCCGCTGGACGGTCGCCGAGCGGCGGTCCCTGACCACCGCCCGGCCGGCCTCGGTCGGCACGACGAGCACCCGCCGCCGGTCGTCCGGGTCCGGCGTGCGCTCCACCATTCCCCGCCGTTCCAGCGCGGCCAGTGTCACGGCCATCGCCTGCGGGCGCACTCGCTCGCTTTCGGCGAGCAGGCCCGGCGGAAGCGGACTCTCCCGGTCGAGCCGGGACAACACGGAAACCTCCGACAGCGTCAACTCCCCCACCTCGTGCGCCTGGCGCAACCGGCGCGCGACGCGTCCTATCGCGACCTTCAGCTGGCCCGCCAGTTGGGCGGACTCTCGAGACGGCACCTTGACCACAGTCACGATAGTTACCATAGACTTATCAAGACACTTTAATCAACTTGCCGTAACTAATTGCGCGATCTTGCCGTCCGGGCCCAGGGTGCCGAGTCTGGCGTATCGCGGGCGCTACCAGTACTGATGCCGTTCGCCGTCGGTGTCGGCGATGAAGATGACGGCGTCCGCGCCGTCCAGGTCGGCGGGATCGAACGGGAGATGGCCGCGCACGATGGGTTCGCCGGTACCGATCGACGGGGGAAGCGCGGCACGCAGGGCCGGTGCCGGGAACAGGGTGCGGCGGGTCGTCGCCGCGGCCAACGCGTGCTGGAAAGTACCCGGTTCGCTGTCCGGACTGGCGTCGCTTGCCACGAACACGTAACGCTCGCCGAGGGTCAGTGCCACGAGCGCGCCGGCGCTCCCCCAGCTCGCTTCGTCCTCACCGACGGTCAAGCGAGACCGTCCACGCTGGAGGTGCACGTTGTGCGCGAACACCAGGCCCGGTCCGCGCTGGTGCTCCCGCGTGACGATCGCGAGCAGGTTGTCGGCCATCATCTCGGCGCGCACGCTGAGCAGGGTCGCGATGCGATCGGGCCCGGCACTGGCCATGGCGGCGTGGTAGCGCAACAGACTCCGCGCGGTGCGCGCGGAGGCGACGGCGTGGTCGTAGCCCTCCGGGTCGGCGGGACGCAGTCCGGGCGCCGCGCGGCGCAGCACACTGGTGAGATCGTCGGCGACGATACGCAGGGCACGAGCGCGCTCGGAGTCGCCGACGGATGCCGCCGGATCGAACGCGGCCGCCTGGTTCGTCCATTCCCGGTCATCGCCGAGCAGCGCGTCGAGGTCGCGAACCGATTCGGGCCGCAGCGTGGCGGGCAGGTAGTCGTTGACCGAGAACAGCGCTCGTCGGGGGCTGGGCGCACTGTAGTTCTCGGTCGGCGCGTCGAAACCGTAGAAGCGAACCCGGTCTTGCGGTTCACGGTCGGCGTTGTACTCCCGGAGCCATTCGACGAGTTCACGGTTTCCCGGCACAGCGCCGAATCCGTGACTGAACCCTGTTGCGAGTACCGTGTCGACCTCCGCCGGGGCCCCGGCCACGTAGTCGTCGACAACGGAGGCGGCGAAGAAATCGGTCTCCAACGCGATCGACCGGTACCCGCGTTCGACGAGGTGAGCCAGGATTTCGTTGCGCAGCAACGGGAACGCCTCGATTCCGTGAGTCGGTTCACCGAGGGCGAGCAGGACGGACGGCTCGGTCCGCGTGGTGAGCAACTCGTCGAGGGCACGGCCCAGGCTCGCCGGGTCGTCGAGTGGGCGGCCGATTCCCGGCAGTGCCGCGGCAGTGGACATGAACACTCCCTTTCCGTAAGGAACTGACCTCGACGCTATCGTTGAAGAATCGAGGGAAACTTGTGCGATGCCGACCTGGGTTCGATAGGTTGAAGCCTCAAACGGAGGTGTGAGTGCGCCCGATCGACCTCGCCCGGGAACACGGGTTGTCCGCACAGGCGATCCGCAACTACGACGACGCCGGCATCCTGCCGCCGACCGAACGCAGCGAGTCCGGCTACCGTCTCTACACACCCCTGCACGCGCAGGCCCTCCGTGCCTTCCTGGCGTTGCGCCGCGGCCACGGGCACCAGCAGGCGACGGAGATCATGCGCGCGACCAACCGCGGCGAGACCGAGTCCGCCTACCGGCTCATCGACGCCGCACACGTCGCGCTGCTCGCCGAACGCGACACGCGCGCCGAAGTCGCCACGGCTCTGGGCGTGCTCTCCACCACGCCACCCGTCCCGGTCGGCGGCCGGCCGCTGACAGTGGGGGAACTCGCACGCCGTCTCGGCGTGCACCCGGCGACGCTGCGCACCTGGGAGACTCAGGGCATCCTGCGTCCCGAACGCAACCGGGCCACGGGTTACCGCGAATACGGACCGGACGGCGTGCGTGACGCCGAGATCGCACGGCAACTACGCCGGGGCGGGTACCCGCTGCACCAGGTCGCGCGGTTCATCGAGGCGCTGCGTGAGGCGGGTGGAGCCGACGCGCTGAGCGCCTTCCTCGACTCCTGGCAGGCCAGGCTGACCACGCGCAGCCGCGGTCTCCTGGCGGGCGCGGCCCAACTCGACGCCTACCTCACCCAACTCGAAGCTTTGCCGTGAGCGTTACCCGGGTAGTCCCGGACCATGCCGGAGTTGCCGGACGTCGAAGGGTTCCGCCGGGTGCTCGCGTCGCACGCGGTCGGCCGGCCGATCCAGCGTGTCGAGGTGCGGGACCAGGGAGTGCTCCGCGACGTCAGCGCTGAGCGGTTGTCGCGCACGCTGACCGGGCGCCGTTTCTCCGAGCCGCGCAGGCATGGCAAGTGGCTCATCGCCCCTGCCGGCCCGGACGCCGTGGTGTTCCACTTCGGCATGACGGGCTCGCTCCAATGGGGAGAACCGGACCGTCACGACCGCGTCGTGTTCGGCTTTTCCGATGGCGAATTGCGGTATCGGGACATGCGGAAGTTGCAGGGCCTGCGGTTGCTGGACTATCCGCGCGGTGTGGAGGATCTGCTCGCCGGTCTCGGACCGGACGCGACGGAAATGACCACCAAGAAATGGGACGAGGTGCTGCACGGACGGCGAGGGCAGATCAAGGCGACGCTGGTGGACCAGTCCGTCGTCGCCGGGATCGGCAATCTGCTGGCCGACGAGATCCTGTGGCGTGCGGGCCTGCACCCGCGTGTCTCGTGCGCCCGGCTCGGCGGGCACGAGTTCGCCGGGCTGGCCACCGCCACGCGCGGTGTGCTCCGGCAGTCGATCAAGGTGGGCCGGGTGCCGCCCCGGAAGTCGTGGCTGACCGGGCGGCGCGACGAGCCGTCCGGAACCTGCCCGCGCTGCGGCACCGTCCTCGCCCACGGCCGCGCGGGCGGCCGCGGTACCACCTGGTGCCCGCGGTGTCAGCCGGAGAACCGGCGCTGAACCGCGCGAGGTCGGCCTCTACCATTTCGCGGGTGACCACCTACGACGATTTCGACCAGCTCGACGCCTCCTCCCTGCCGCCCCGCCAGCAACGGATCCTGGTCGCGATCCGGGACTGGGTGGTGCGCCACGGATATTCGCCGAGCACGCGCGAAATCGGTGACGCGGTCGGGCTGCGGTCTTCGTCGTCGGTGTCGAAACACCTGGCCAGCCTGGAGGACAAGGGATTCCTGCGGCGTGGCACCGGAGTGTCCCGCCCGATCGACGTGCGCGCGTTCCTGCGGGAGACCGTGGCCCAGGAGCCTTCCGGCGACTCCGTCACCGTGCCCGTGGTCGGTGACATCGCCGCGGGAACTCCCATCACCGCCGACGAGCACACCGACGACATGCTGACCCTCCCCCGCGAACTCGCCGGACGCGGCACCGTCTTCGCGCTGCGCGTACGCGGTGACTCGATGATCGATGCGGCGATCTGTGACGGTGACATGGTGGTGGTGCGGCAGCAGTCCGAGGCCTACTCGGGCCAGATCGTCGCCGCGATGATCGACGGCGAGGCCACGGTCAAGGTGTTTCGCCGCCGAGACGGTCACGTCCTGCTCGAACCGCGCAACCCGGCTTACGACGTCATCGACGGTGACGAGGCCGTCGTCCTCGGCATCGTCGTCTCCGTCCTGCGCAGCGTCTGAACTCCGTCGCCCGGGCGTCGGACGTGACGGCCCTTTCATCGGCAACGGCATCCTGATCAGCACACATTCCGCTTCTTGACCGATCGGTCTATACTTCGTTCGTGCGGACTAATGATGAACCGGGTGGACAAACGTTCACCGAGCGGGCGCGGCGGACGCAGATCGTCGGATGCGCGATCGAACTCGTCGCCGAGGCCGGCTACCCGGCGGCGTCGATCGGCAAGATCGCCGAGCGCGCCGGAGTGGCCAAGAGCGTGGTGCTCTACTACTTCTCCACCAAGGAGAAACTGGTCCACACGCTGGTGATGGAGATCTTCCTCGCGTCGGTGCCGGTGATGGTGCCCGCCATCGCGGCCGAGGAGACCGCCTCCGGCAAGCTGCGCGCCTATATCCGGTCCAACGGCGAGTTCATCCACACCCACCGCGACCATGCGCTGGCGATGCTGGAGATCTGGACCAGCTACCGCTCGGCCACCGGGCAGCGGCTCGACGAGGAGATGGCGGAGTCCACCGCGCGACAGCCGCCCCAGGGAGACCTCGCGGCCCTGGACCCCACCACGATTTTCGAACTCGGGCAGCGCACGGGCGAATTCCGCGCCTTCCCGGTACACCACATGACGACAGCGCTGCGGCAGGCGATCGACGGCGCTGTCCTTCAGTCGTCCCGCGACGCCGGTTTCGACGTGCCCGGCTACTGCGAGGAACTCGTCACCATTTTCGATCTGGCAACCAAGGGGGAACCATGAGCACTGTTGTGATAGCCGCGTTCGGGTCCAGAGGGGACGTGGCGCCGTTCACCGGTCTCGGCGTCCGGCTTCGGCAGGCCGGGCACGACGTGGCCATCGCGGCCCGTGAATTCGTCGATCAGTTCTTGTGAAGGTAGTCCAGCGTGATTTCGTCGCCGGTGGCGTCGATCCGCACGATCTGACCATCCTGGAGGTCGCCGCGGATGAGCGCGCGGCCGATGCGGGTTTCGATGTCGTGCGAGAGGTAGCGGCGCAGTGGCCGGGCGCCGTAGACCGGGTCGTAGCCGCGCTGCGCGATCAGCCGCCGTCCCTTCTCGGTCAGTTCGACGGAAATCCGCCGGTCCGCCAGTCGCGAGCGCAGGTCGTCCAGCTGGAGGTCGACGATCCGTTCCAGTTGCGCCTGCGTGAGCGGCTTGAATAGCACGACGTCGTCGATGCGGTTGAGGAACTCGGGCCGAAAGTGCCGGCGCAGCTCCGCCATGACCCGGTCGCGGGCCTCGGCCTTGATTTCCCCGCCCACGGTGGACCCTTCGAGCAGGAACTCGGACCCGATGTTCGAGGTCATGATGATCACCGTGTTGCGGAAGCCGACCACCCGGCCCTGCGAGTCGGTGATCCGGCCGTCGTCGAGGATCTGGAGGAGGGTGTTGAACACGTCGGGGTGGGCCTTTTCGATCTCGTCGAACAGCACCACGGAGTACGGTTTGCGGCGCACCGCCTCGGTGAGCTGCCCGCCCTCTTCGTAGCCGACGTACCCTGGTGGCGCGCCGACGAGCCGGGAAACGGTGTGGCGTTCCTGGTATTCGCTCATGTCGAGCCGGACCATGCTCTCCTCGCTGTCGAACAGCGCGGCAGCGAGGGTCTTGGCCAGTTCCGTCTTCCCGACGCCGGTGGGGCCGAGGAAGACGAACGAGCCGATGGGCCTGCGCGGGTCGCGGATGCCCGAGCGGGCGCGGATGATCGCGTCCGCGACCAGCGTGACGGCCTCGTCCTGGCCGATCACCCTGGCGTGCAGGATCTCGTCCAGCCGCAGGAGTTTCTCGCGCTCGCCTTCGCGCAGACGCGCCACCGGGATACCGGTCCACGCCGCCACGATCTCGGCGATCTCCTCGTCGGTGACCACCTCGCGCAGCAGTGTGTCCTGCCTGGCCGTCACGCGTTCTTCTTCGGCTGCCAGGTCACGCTCGAGTTCGGTGAGCCGTCCGTACCGGAGTTCGGCCGCACGGTTGAGGTCGTAGGAACGCTCGGCTTCTTCGGCCTCATGCCGCACCTGCTCCAGTTCCTGACGCAGATGCTGCACTCGTTTGATCGCCTCGCGTTCGGTTTCCCACTGCGCCCGCATGGAATCCGCCTCGGTGCGCAGATCCGCCAACCCTGGTGTTCTGTGGGGGGCACGGCCCCCCACACCCCCCTCTGGGGGCAAGCCCCCAGACCCCCTCCGAAGTTCCTCCAACCGAAGCTTGCCCGCCTCGTCGGTTTCCTTGGCCAGCGCGGCTTCTTCGATCTCCAGCCGGGTAACCCGGCGCGTGAGCTGGTCCAGTTCGGCCGGCATCGAGTCGATCTCGGTGCGCAGCCGGGCGCAGGCCTCGTCGACGAGGTCGATCGCCTTGTCCGGGAGGAAGCGGTCGGTGATGTAGCGGTGGGACAGCGTCGCCGCGGCGACCAGGGCGCTGTCGGTGATCTTGACGCCGTGGAAGACCTCCAGGCGCTCCCGCAGGCCCCGCAGGATGGAAATGGTGTCCGCCACGTCCGGCTCGCCGACCATGACCGTCTGGAAACGGCGTTCCAGCGCGGCATCGGATTCCACGCGCTTGCGATATTCGTCGAGCGTGGTCGCGCCGATCATGTGCAGTTCGCCGCGGGCGAGCATCGGCTTGAGCATGTTGCCCGCGTCCACCGCGCCTTCGGCCGCTCCGGCGCCGACCACCGTGTGTAGTTCGTCGACGAACAACAGGATCCGCCCTTCGGCGGCCTTCACCTCGCCCAGCACCGCCTTGAGCCGTTCCTCGAACTCGCCGCGGTACTTGGCACCGGCCACCAGTGATCCCATGTCCAGCGCGAAAATCGTCTTGTCCCGCAAGCCTTCCGGCACGTCACCGTTGACGATGCGCTGCGCGAGTCCCTCGGCGATCGCGGTCTTGCCGACGCCGGGATCGCCGATGAGCACCGGGTTGTTCTTCGTCTTGCGGCTGAGGATCTGGATCACGCGGCGGATTTCCGCGTCGCGCCCGATCACCGGGTCGAGCCGGCCCGCGCGGGCTTCGACGACCAGATCGCGCCCGTACTTTTCGAGCGCTTCGTAGGCGGCTTCGGGCGAGGCCGACGTGACCCGCTGGCTGCCGCGCACACTGGTGAGCGCGGTCAGGAAGGAGTCCTTGGTGACGCCGTTGGCGGCGAGGACCGGCTCCTCGTCGATCAGCGCCAGCAGGAGATGTTCGACCGAGACGTATTCGTCCTTGAGGCGCTTGGCCTCCCGCTCCGCGTCGTCGAGGATCTTCGAGAGGTGCCTGCTGAGGAACACCTGTCCCGGCTCGGCACCCGGTCCGGTGACCTTTGGCCGCCGTGCCAGCTCCCGCTCGACGGCGGCGCGCAGTTCGCCGGGGTCCGCTCCCGCCCGCTCGATCAGCCTCGGTACCAGGCCTTCCTGACTCAGCAAGGCGAACAACAGGTGCGCACCGTCCACTTCGGTCTGACCGAGGCGGGTGGCGACGGACTGCGCCTCGCTCAACGCTTCCCGTGACTTCTCGGTGAGCCGGTTCAGGTCCATCGTTCCGGCCTCCTCCGCAGCTCGGTTTCCAGTCGGCGAATGCGATCGAGCAGGTCGAGAACGACGGCCACACCGGCATAGTTGACGCCGAGCCCGGCCCGCAGCCGCTGGATCCGCCCGATGGTGGCGAGGACTTCCGGGTCGAACCACAGCTCTCCGTCGGCGTCACGGCGCGCGTCCAGCACGCTCAACGTCACCAGGCGCCGCAACAAGTCCGGGTGCAGGCCACTCAGCCGGGCCACCACCTCCAGGCTGAGCCGCCGCGGCGGCACGGCAAGGGGAAAGCTCATCGCGTCCTCCGTGGGTCGAAGTCCGACACCGCCGCCAACTGCTCGAACAGTTCCCGTTCCCGGCGGTCCGGCTTGGGCGGCACCATGATCCGGACCTCGGCGTAGAGGTCACCGGGGCGGCCGCGCGGGTCCGGCATGCCCTCGCCGCGCAGCCGGAGCCGCTTGCCGCTGGAGGTTCCCGGCGGGACCCGGACCTTCACCTCGCCACCCGGCGTGGTGACCGGAACGTTCGCGCCCAGCGCCGCTTCCCACGGCGTCAACCGCAGCACGAGATGAATGTCGCGGCCGTCCAGCCGGTACCGGGAGTGCGGAGCGATCCGGACCCGCAGGAAGAGATCACCGGCCGGGCCGCCGCGGCCTCGCCCGCCTTCGCCGGCGAGCCGGATGCGCTGGCCGTCGGTCACGCCGGGCGGGATGGCGACGTCGTACTCGCGCCCGCCGCGCCCGGTGACGCTCACCTGGCGTTTCCCGCCGCGATAGGCCTCTTCGACGCTGAGCGGGAGTTCGGCTTCCTGGTCGGCACCGGACATCCGGCCGGCCCCGGACCCTGCCCCGAAGAGCCCGCCGAACAGGTCCTCGAAGTCGATCCCGCCTCCTTGTCCGAAGTGGACATTCGCACCGCGCGGCCCGCCCGCGCTCGCCGCGCGCTCGGCACCTTCCGGGATCTGCCGGAAGTCCGGGCCGAACCGGTCGTAGCGGGCACGGGTGCCGGGGTCGGACAGGACCTGATAGGCCTCGCTGATCTCCTTGAACCGGTCCTCCGCGCCCGGGTCGGCGTTGATGTCGGGATGGTATTTCCGGGCGAGCGTGCGGTAGGCCTGTCCGATCTCGTCGGTGGTGGCGTTCCGGGAAACGCCCAGCGCCGCGTAGAAATCCTTCGCCACGCCACGTTCACCCCCGCCGGTTCACCACGACCGCCGCCGGCCGCAACTGGGTCTCGTCCTCGCCGTAGCCGGGCCGCACGACACTGATCACGACACCGTCCGGCCGGTCCGGGTCGTCGGCCGTGCCGACGACCTCGTGCCGGTGCGGGTCGAACGGCACGCCCACTTCGTCCTGCCGCGGGTAACCGAGCCGTGCCAGCACGTCCACGGCCTGATCGCGGACCGCGCGCACGCCGTCCATGACCGGGTTGGTGTCCTCTTCGGCGTGCGAAAGCGCCAGTTCCAGGTTGTCCAGCACGGGCAACCACGCGGCCATCGCCTCGTTCCGCGACGCCAGCCGGCCACGGCCGAGGTCCTTGGAGAACCGCTTGCGGAGATTGTCCAGGTCGGCCAGGGTGCGGCGCCAGCGGTCCTCGAACTCGGCGGCCTTCTCCCGCGCGGTGTCCTGGCCGTCGGCGATAGGAGATTCTTCGGGCATCAGGGGTCAGCCCCGATCGAATTCGGCGTCCACCACATCGTCACCGCCGTCTTCGCCACCCTCCGATGTGGACGGTCGGGGCTCCGTTCCCTGGTGCGCCGCCAGGGAGTGGTAGAGCTGTTGCAGTTCCGAGGTCAGCGAGCGAGCCCGGTCGATCGGCGCCTCCGACTTCAGGGCTTCTCGCGCCTCGGTGACCAGCATTTCGGCGCGCGACCGTTCGTGCGCGGGTGCCGCTTCGCCGAGTTCACTCAGCCGGTGTTCCACCTGGTGCGCCGCCGAATCCATCGCGTTGCGGGCGTCGACGGCTTCCCGCAGCCGGAGGTCTTCGGACCGGTTGCGCTCGGCCTCGGCGACCATCCGCTCCACTTCGCCGGGGTCCAGATTGGAACTTTCGCTGATCGTGATGCCCTGCTCCGCGCCGGTGTCCCGGTCGCGCGCCGTGACGGCGAGAATGCCGTTGGCGTCGATGTCGAAGGTGACCTCGACCTGAGGCTCACCCTGCGGCGCGGTCCGGATGTCCTCCAGCCGGAAGCGGCCGAGCACCCGGTTGTCCGCGGCCCGCTCACGTTCCCCCTGCAGCACGACGATGTCCACCGCGGCCTGGTTGTCCTCCGCCGTCGAGAAGGTCTCGCCGCGGCGGGCCGGGATCGTGGTGTTCCGCTCGATGATTTTCGTCATCACCCCGCCCCGGGTTTCCACGCCCAGCGAAAGCGGTGTCACGTCGAGCAGAAGCACGTCCGAGACCTCGCCCTTGAGCACCCCGGCCTGCACGGCCGCGCCGATGGCCACCACCTCGTCGGGATGGACGCTCATGTTCGGGTCCTTGCCCCCGGTCAGCCGCCGCACCAGGTTCTGCACGGCCGGGATCCGGGTCGAGCCGCCGACCAGGATGACCTCGTCGATTTCGGCGTCGCTCACCTTCGCGTCCGCCATCGCCTGCTTGACCGGGCCCAGGCACCGCTGCACCAGGTCCCCGGTGATCTTGTCGAACGTCGACCGCATCACCGTGGCGGTCAGGTGCTTGGGCCCGGCGGCGTCCGCGGTGACGAAGGGCAGGTTCACCTGCGTCTGCGTGACCGAGCTGAGCTCCACCTTCGCCTTCTCGGCGGCCTCGAACAACCGTTGCAGCGCTTGGGGATCGTTGCGGAGGTCGATTCCCTGCTCCCGTTGGAACTCCTCGGCCAGGTAGTCCACGAGCCGCCGGTCGAAGTCGTCACCGCCGAGGTGGCCGTCACCGGAGCTGGCCCGCACCTCGACCACGCCGTCACCGACGTCGAGCACGCTCACGTCGAAGGTGCCGCCGCCGAGGTCGAAGACGAGCACCGTCTCGTGCTGGCGCTTGTCGAGGCCGTAGGCCAGCGCCGCCGCGGTCGGCTCGTTGATGATCCGCAGCACCGACAGCCCCGCGATCTTTCCCGCGTCCTTGGTCGCGGTGCGCTGCGCGTCGTTGAAGTAGGCGGGCACCGTGATCACGGCTTCGGTGACCCGCTCGCCGAGTTGCTTCGCCGCGTCGTCGGCGAGTTTGCGCAGGACCTGCGCGCTGATCTCCTCCGGCGCGTAGAGCTTGCCGCGCACGTCGAACCGCGCGTTGCCCCCCTCGTCGGCCACCACGTCGAAGGCGACCGCCTTGGCCTCGTCACCGATCTCGTCGAACCGGCGGCCGATGAACCGCTTCGCCGAGTAGATCGTCCCCTGGGGATTGAGAATCGACTGCCGGCGCGCGAGCTGGCCGACCAGCCGTTCCCCGCCCTCGGTGAAGGCCACCACCGACGGTGTGGTGCGGGAACCCTCCGTGTTGGGCACCACCCTCGCTTCGCCGCCTTCCCACGCGGCGATCACGGAGTTGGTCGTCCCTAAGTCGATGCCTACCGCCCTGGCCATGGGTGCCTCCTCAGCGCGCTTGCCCGCACGGCACCAGATCCGGCTCGCGGTGTCATCGCCCGGCGATGATGAAAACGCCCTTGGCGCTAACCGTCGCGGTCGCGGGCAGCCTCTTCCTGCTCGCGCTGCTCCGCCTCACGGGTGCGGGCACGCCGCTCCCGCTCGCGCCTGCTGTAGGTGGCCTGTTGAACGGCTTCCTCGGACTCGAAGCTGGATCCCAGCGCCCCGGCGACCGTCCCGAGCGACGCGGACAACCACGCCAGCTTCAGGTAGTTCCCGAAATCGGCGGTATGTCCCAGGCTCTTCGCCAGGTAGGGGGCGGAGATCACGGCCAGCGCGGCCAGCGTGGTCACCACCAGGAGAACGGCGTAGATGCACGCCACGCCGAGGAACACCGTGCCCACGGTGGCCGCGTTGTAGAGCACCGCCTGGGCGCGGGGAGTCCGGCCGGTCGCGCGTTCCCACAGGTCGTTGTACGCGATCAGCCAGACCACCATCGCGGCGATCGCGAAGAAGGTGATCAGCGCGAGCCGTCCGGCGCTGAGGAAGTCGGCCATCGCCCAGATGCTGCTGTAGAAAACGCCGAAAGCCGCCGAGGCCGCCGAAGCGGCCAGCGCCCGGGACAGGCTCGGCACCATCCGCCAGGGCCGGTTGTCCCGCACCATGCCGAACAGCAGCCGTGCCCACCCCCTCGGCCCCACCAGCACCAGCGACGCGTCGACGTCCTTTCCGGCGTTCCCGGTCATTTTCACCGGGGCGATCAGACCCCGGCGCCGCATCCGCGGCGACGGGCTCGCTTCCTGCCGGAGTTCGGCGGCCAACCGCACCACGGCGTCGAGCAGCCGCCGCCGGACCGACAAACCGGCCAGGGCGGGCAACGAAGCCAGCGCGGCGCGATGCGTGGTACTGATGTCCGCGACCACCGCGCTGCCCCCGGCGCACCGCGGCAGATCGGTCACGCAGACCACCAGGTCCCAGTGGTCACGACGGCGTTCCCGCTCGGCGATCTCCCCCAGCGGGATGTGGCCGTGATCGTCGAGACTCAAGGCCTCACAACGGAAAGAGACCTCCCAGTCGCCCTCGCCGAGGTTGCTCTTCAGTGCCTCGGGCAACTCTCCGGCAAGATCACGGGTCAACTCGCTCGGCAGGCCCGGATCGGCGATCAGGCCCATCGTCACGGTCATCGTTCCCCCTTCCCAGGTAACCGGTTCCGGCTACCCCGCCTGGGGGAAAAGAATCACCCTCCGGTCAGGAAGAGGGCACGCCCGCCTCGGCGCGGAGTTGGCGTGCCGCCTTCGCCATGGATTCGAGCTTGCCCCTGGCCGCGTCGCGCGGCAGGTACTTCATGCCGCAGTCCGGCGCCAGCACGATCTTTCCCGGTTCGAGGATGTCGAGCGCGCGGCGGGCCCGCGCGGCGACGGTCGCGGGGGTTTCCACCTCGGGTGTGGAGTTGTCGATGACGCCGAGGATGATGGTCTTGCCGGAGATGCTCTCGAGCACATCGAGGTCCAAATTGGACTGTGCGGTCTCGATGGAGATCTGGTCGCAGGCGGCGTCGGCCAGTTCCGGGAGGAACGAGTATCCCTCCGGGCGTTCGTGGACGATGGCCGCGTAGCCGAAGCACAGGTGCACCGCGGTGGTGCCCGGAGCGCCTTCCAGGGCACGGTTGAGCGCTTCGACGCCGTAGCGCCGTGCCTCTTCGGGGCGTGCCTGCAGGTACGGCTCGTCGATCTGGACGATGTCGGCACCCGCGGCGAAGAGGTCCGCGATCTCCTGCCTGCACACGTCGGCGTAGGCGAGCGCGGCGGAGCGCACGTCCGGGTAGTAGTCGTTCTGCGCCTGCTGCGCCATGGTGAACGGGCCGGGCACGGTGATCTTGACCGTGCGCCCGGTGTGCGCCCGCAGGAACTCGACATCGGCGCGCTCGACCGGCCGTGACCGCCCGATCGGCCCGGTGATGCGCGGCACCGGGTTGGGATGGCCGGTGCGGTCCAGCGCGGTGCCCGGATTGTCGATGTCGACGCCGTCGAGCGCGGTGGCGAAGTGGTTGGAATAGCTCTCGCGGCGCATCTCCCCGTCGGTGATGATGTCCAGCCCCGCGGCCTCCTGGTCGTGGATGGCGAGCAGGGTCGCGTCGTCCTGGGCTTCGGCGAGATGCTCGGCGGGGACGCGCCACAGTTCGCGGGCGCGCACCCGCGGCGGGAACCGCCCGGCCAGCTTCTGACGGTCGATGAGCCAGTCGGGCTGGGGATAGCTGCCGACCAGCGAGGTGGGAAAGAGAACCGACCCGTCACCGGCTGTGGTCATGATGCACGCCTTTCCGCTGCCTCGCCTTCTCGCCCCGATCATGGTTGTGGCGGGTCAGCGGTGTCAATCACGCCCCTCGCCGTCGCCTGAGGATCTGCTGAAGGACCGTGCCGGACCATGGCCCCGGCACCTCCTGCCCGGAGATCATCCGGGGCATGGGGTTCATCACTGAACGAGCGGCGGTGCGGCGGCTGCACGACCGGTTCGGGTTCGGGCCCCGGCCCGGCGACCTGGACCGTGGCTTCGCCGAAACCGCGAGCAGGCTGCTGAACCCGGGCCCCGATCCGGGCGCGCAGGCGACACCCCCTCCTCGGCTCGGCGCGCCCCCGGAACCACCCGGCAAGCAGGACACCACGGCGAAACAGCAGGCCGCCCAGCAGCTTCAGGAGCAGGCCTCCCAGGCCGCCGTGTGGTGGCTGGACCGCATGGTCGCGGCCGAGCGGCCCGCGGTCGAACGGCTCACCTGGTTCTGGCACGGGCATTTCGCGACCAGCGAGCAGAAGGTGCGCAGCCCGCAGTTGATGCTCACGCAGAACCAGACCCTGCGCGACCTCGGGATGGGCAGCTTCACCCGGCTCGCGCAGGCGATGATCGTCGATCCGGCGTTGTTGTTGTGGCTGGACGGCAACAGCAACAAGGCCGGCAAGCCCAACGAGAACCTCGCCCGTGAATTCATGGAACTGTTCGCCCTCGGCGTCGGCCACTACGGCGAGAACGACGTCCGCGAAGCCGCGCGGGCGCTCACCGGGTGGACCGCGACACGGGGTGACACGACCGCGCACCTGATGCCACGCCGGCACGACGACGCGGCCAAACAGATCCTCGGCCGCACCGCGGATTTCGACGCCCGCTCCTTCGTCGACCTCGTCCTGGACCGCCCGGAGTCGGCGCCGTTCGTGGCCGGGCGGATCTGGTTCCGGCTCGTCTCGCCCACGCCACCCCCGGCCGACGTGCTCGGTCGGCTGGTCGCGGCGTACGGACCCGGCCGCGACATTCCTTCGCTGCTGTCCGCCATCGCCGGGGAGCCGTTGTTCCGTGACAGCGCCACTTCCCTGGTCAAGCAACCGGTGGAATGGCTCGCGGGATTGATGCGCGCGCTCGGTGTCCGTCCCGGTTCGCTGGACGCCAAGACGAAGACGCAGCTCCTGACGGGGCTGCGCGGGATGGGTCAGGTGCCGTTCGAACCACCGAGCGTGGGCGGCTGGGCCGCCGGAGGCGCGTGGCTGACCACGTCGGCCGGGCTCGCGCGACTGCACCTCGCGCAACTCGTCACGGCGCACGCCGACCTGAGCGCGGTCGCCAAGGCGGCGGACAAACCGGCCGCCATCGGCGATCTCCTCGGTGTGGACGGCTGGTCCGACCGCACCAGGACCGCGCTCGCCGGTGTCGCGGGCAACGTCACCCAACTGTCCACTGTGGCCGCTTGTGCCCCCGAATACGTGGTGAGCGGGTAGGAATCATGAACAAACTGACCAGGCGCCGGTTTCTCGTGGCCAGTGGCGTCACGGCGGCGGGCGCGCTCGCCGCCGGTGCCACGCAGGTGGACTGGGCGCACCTGATGAGCGCCGCCCAGGCCTCACCGCTCGACCCGAACGCCGGTGTGCTCGTGGTCGTGACGCTCTACGGCGGCAACGACGGGCTCAACACCGTCGTGCCGGCGAGTGACCACGCCTACCAGGACGCTCGTCCGGAACTGGCCTACAAACCCGAAGAAGTCCTCGACCTCGGTGACGGGCTCGGCCTCAACCCGGGCATGAAGGGCTTCAAAGGCCTGTGGGACAACCATGAACTCGCGATCGTGCGGGGCGTCGGCTACCCGAAACCGGACCACTCGCACTTCCGGTCGATGGCGATCTGGCAGACGGCCTCCCCCGACACCGCGGTCCCGACCGGTTGGCTCGGCCGCTGGCTCGACGCCACCGGGGACGACCCGCTGCGCGCGGTCTCGGTGGAACCGGTGCTGCCACCGTTGCTGGCGGGCGCGCGGACCGCGGCCGCGTCACTGCCGGTGGGCGGCCTCACCCTGCCCAACGGCGCACTCGGCAAATCCTTCCAGGGGTTGGGCGCCGCGCAGCCGGGGGAAGGGTACTGGCAGGCGAAGGCGGCGCATTCGATCGGCGACCTGTACCAGGCCGAGAAGGTCCTCGGCGGTGCCGTGCACCCGAACGGAAAACCCGCCCAGCGCAAAGCGGCCCTGGCCGCTCAGCTCGACATCGTGGCCGGGCTGATCGAAGCCGGCGTGCCGACCCGCGCGTATTCGGTGTCACTGGGCGGTTTCGACACCCACGCGGACGAACGCGGCACCCAGCAACGGCTGCTGACCGAACTCGACGGCGCGCTGACCCCGTTCGTGCAACGGCTCGGCCGCACCGACCGGGGCAAACAGGCCATCGTGCTGGTGTATTCGGAGTTCGGCCGCCGCGTGAAGGCCAACGCCAGCCAGGGCACCGACCATGGCACCGCCGGCCCGGTGTTCGTACTCGGCAACGGGGTGCGCGGCGGATTCCACGGCGCGGAGCCGAGCCTGACCGACCTCGACGACGGGGATCTCAAGGAGAGCACCGATTTCCGCGACGTCTACGCGACGCTGCTGGAAAAGGTCCTCGGCACCGACGCGGGCCACGTACTGCCGAACCACACCGGTCGGCTGGACGAAATCCTGGCTTGACCGGCTAAGCCGGCGTAAGTCCGCTCAGGACGAAGGACGCACCACCGCCGGGTGCTTCCTCGCACCGCAGATCACCACCGTGCGCGCGAGCGAAACCGCGCGCGATGGCCAGTCCCAGCCCGGATCCGCCGGCCCGCCGGTCGCGGGCGTCGTCGAGCCGGACGAGGCGGTCGAAGACGCGTTCCCGTTCCGCTTCCGGGATTCCGGGCCCAGTGTCGGAAACGGTGCACCCGTCGGCGGCGACGGTCAGGGTGAGGGTGCCGTGGTTTTCCATTGCCTGAAGGGCATTGTCCACGAGATTGGCCAGAACCTGGGTCAGGCGGTCGGCGTCGCCGAGCACCGGCGTGTCCACTCCCGCCACCTCGGTCTTGACCTCGGGAGCCAGCAACCGGGCTCGCTCGGCCTGGGAACGGGCCAAGGACAGCAACGAAACCGGCTCCCGCGCGATCTCGTCGCCGGCGTCCAGGCGCGCCAGCTCCAGCAGGTCGTTGACCAGTTTCCCGGCGCGCCGCGACTCGCGGACCAGCAGCAGGTGCAGGTGTTCGGCCCGAGCCGGATCGTCGTCGGGGGAGGCGTCCAGCACCGCCTCGGCGGCCGCCTGGACACCGGCGAGCGGGGTGCGCAGTTCGTGGGCGGCGTCGGCGACGAAACGGCGGGTCCGTTCTTCGGACGCCCTCGCCGCGCGTTCGGCGCCTTCCAGCGCGTCGAGCGCGGCGTCGAACGCCGCGGCCGTGCGGCCGAGTTCCGTGGTCGTCCGGGTGGGCGCGAGCCGGTCACCCCGGCGCCCGGAGACGATCGACCGGGCCAGCCGGGTCATGGCGTCCAAAGGGGACAGTGCCAGCCGGACACCTACCAGCAGCGCCAGCGCGGTGACCGCCACCGCGATCAGACCGGTGATCACCAGCAGGCGCCGCAACGTCTGCTCGGCACCGTCCACCACCGCTTCGTCCGCGACCAGCGTCAGCTTCGCCCCGTTGACCCGCGACCCGCCGGACAACGTCGCCTTCACCTGCTTCAGCCGCTGGTCCGACACGTCGGGCGCACCGACGAGGTCGCCGTCGGCGAGGGTCAGCCATCCCCGCACGCCCCGCGTTTCGACCCGGCTGAGCAGGTTCGGCGGGCTGACGTTCTGCTTGGCCAGTTGCTGGGCCAACTGGACCCGTCCGGCGAGCACCCGGTTGACGTCCTGCTCCGCCTGCACGCGGAACACCGCGTCCACCACGAAGCCGACGGTCAGGAGCACGGCCACCAGCACCACCAGCGCGGTGAGCAGGACCCGCCGGTGCAGGGAGGCCGTGCGGAGTCCGGTCAAGACGGCTCACCGCCCAGCAGGTACCCCTGCCCGCGCACGGTGTGCAGCAGGCGCGGCCCATGCGCTTCGAGCTTCTTGCGCAGGGTGCTGACGTTGACTTCGACGAGGTTGGGGCTGAACTCGTCGTAACCCCACACGGCCGTCAGGATCTGGGTCTTGCTGACCACCCGGTCGCGCCGGGTGGCGAGGTAGCGCAGCAGTTTCCATTCCGTCGCGGTCAGATCGAGGCGGTTCCCGTCGTAGACCGCCACCCCGGACTCCACGTCCACGACGAGGTCACCGATCTCGATCGCCGGTTCCGCCCGCCCGATCCGGCGCAGCACGGCGGTGACGCGGGCGATGAGTTCGGCCAGCACGAACGGCTTCACCACATAGTCGTCCGCGCCTTCGCCGAAACCACGCAGCCGGTCCTCGACGCCGTCGCGCGCGGTCAGCATCACCACCCCGGCCGCTGACCTGCGCCGGATTACACGCAGCAGCGCGAACCCGTCGCGGCCGGGCAGCATCACGTCGAGCACGACCAGATCCGGCCGGAAGCGGCTCAGTTCGGCTTCGAGCCCCGAGCCGTCGGCCAGCGCCCGCACCGCGAACCCGGCCGAACCGAGCGCGGTTTCCACCGCGACACGGATCGCTTCGGCGTCTTCGACAAGGAGAATCCGCGGTTCACCGGACACGCGCGTTCCCGGCGCCGGAGGAGAAGGGCATGGCAAAGCATAATCAATGGCCCGTGACGCCGGATCCTGCCTTCGCGACCGCGCGGACCCGGGCGCGCCGGGTGTGTGCCGAGCGGTACGGCGCGTTGAGCTGGTTCTCCACGAAAGCCACCTGGCTGGGGAGCTCCATCCGCATGTCCGCGGCGGCCCCGGGCAATTCCCGGGCGGTGATCGCCATTTCGCCGTCGAGGATGGCACGAGACACGTCGGTCACCAGCCGCACGCGGTTGAAGCGCAGGTCCGCGACCGCGGTCAGCGACGCGTCCAGCGGGCGGTCCACCGCGATCTCGTCGGCGAGCACGATCGCGTCCTCCAGCGCCATGGCCGCGCCCTGGGTCAGATGCGGGACGGCCGTGTGCGCCGCGTCGCCCAGCACGATGACGTGGCCACGGTGCCACGGTTTCGGCACCCGGCACTGCATGAGCGGGCTGTAGACGATTCCCGCCGGGCCTTCGATCCGGTCACGGATCCAGCCGAGCGGCCCGGAGAACCCCGCCAGGCGCTCGGCGAGCAACCGGCCGAACTCTCGCGGCTCGTGCCGGGGATTGCCCGGCTCCGGAGTGACCAGGAGCAGGTACATGAGCTCGTCCGACAGGGGAATGAGCCCGCCCTTCACGCGGTCGCCCTGGAACGCCACGAGCCCGTGCAGCGACCGGAGTCTGGGAAGCGGCATGCGCCACACGGAATAACCGGTGAACTCCGGTTCGTAAGCGGTGCCGAACAACCGCCGCCGCATCGGTGAGCGCATACCGTCGAACGCCGCGACGAGATCATAGGCTGTCCGGCGCCCGTCGCTCAGCCGGACCGTGACATCCCAAGGACTTTCCGTGAGCTCGTCCACGGTCACGCCGTACTGAACGCGGGCGCCCGCGCGGATCGCGGCCTTGCGCAGGATCTCACCCAGCGCGGCACGGCTGATGGCCACGTTCGGCGGCACGCGGTCGTCCCCCAGTCCGGACGGGACATAGACGATCGGCGTGTCCTTCCAGTCGCGAAACTCGTTGCCACCGAAGGTGAATCCCGCCGCGATCACCTCGTCCAGCACGCCGAGGGTGTCGAGCGCGCGCAGAGCGTTACCCGGCTGGTTGATGCCGACGCCGAGAACGCGGGCGTCGGGCTTGACCTCCACGATCTCGACGTCGACGCCCTGACGGGCCAGGGCAATTCCGGCCGCGAGCCCACCTATGCCCGCACCCACGACGAGCGCCCGGTCGACCCGCATACGCTTCACCTCGTTTCTGCCTTTTCGTCACAACGTGTCTAAAGTGCACGGTATGTCGCCGGTCACACCAGGGGAAACGATTGACGTCGATCGGCCGCATCGACGAAAGTGATGGTGCGCCGGAATGTCACTCGGTGGAATCGATCTGAATCTGCTGGTAGCGCTCGAAGCCCTGCTCACCGAGTGCAACGTCACCCGGGCCGCGGAACGCACCTCGGTGGGCCAGCCCGCCATGAGTGCTTCACTGTCGCGGCTGCGCCGGCATTTCAACGATCCGTTGCTGGTGCGCGACGGACGGGGGCTGGTGCCCACTCCCCTGGCGGAATCCCTGATCCATCCCGTGCACGACGCGATCGAAGCGGCCGAAGCGGTGATGAGCGCGAGCGCGGTCTTCGACCCATCAGCCGACCGGCGCACCTTCACCGTGGTGGCCAGCGACTACGTGACCCTCGTGCTGTTGAGCCCGTTGTTCGCCGATCTCGCCGTCGCCGCGCCGGGCGTGGGCATCAGCGTCGAGCCGCTGCAAATGGACTTCGCCGACCAGCTCCGCAGCGGCAGGATCGACCTCCTGATCGTGCCGACCGCGGTGGCGGCGAACCTGGCCTTCCCGCACACTCGCCTGTTCGCCGACCGGTACCTGCTGGCCTGTGATCGGGACAATCCCGATGTCGGCGAGACGGTCACCCCCGCGCAGTTCAGCAAGCTGCCGTACCTGTCCTACAGCATCGGGCGAAGCCTGGGGCTGGCCGAGACCGAACTCGCCGAGGCCGGCATCCACCGCAACGTCGAGCTTCGCACCCACAGTTTCGTGCTCACTCCCTTTCTGCTCACCGGGAGCCGGATGGTGAGCATGGTGCACGAGAGACTGGCTCTTCGTTTCGCCGAGCAGGCCCGGCTGCGGCTGCTGGAACCGCCGATGCGGCTTCCGCCGATCGTCGAAGCCATGTACTGGAGTCCCCGGCACACCGACGATCCAGCGCACCGCTGGCTCCGGGACCGCATCACCGAAATAGCGGAATCACTGCCGTGAGCGCCGGTTCACCGGCCGGTGCCCAGCGGCCGGGAAGCGGCCCTGGTGAAATCCACGTCCTTCGTTTCCGGGCCGGCGAAGGCACCCGTGGCTCCGAGGACACCGCCGATGACCATCAGCACCACCGACGTCAGCGCGTAGGGCATCAGGTTTCCCAGTCCGGCCATGAAAAAGGCGTAGAACGAAGGGATGATCACCGAAGCGCTGAAGCCGAGGCCGAAGCCCGACGCGCGGACATCGGTGTGGAATCGCTCGTTGATGTAGGGCAGCACCACTCCCCACGGTGCCGTGACCAGGATCGAGAAGACGCAGACCAGCAGCACGAGCAACCCGAACGACAGCTGCGCGCGGGTCACCAGGAGCGCCAGCAGTGCCGCGCCGACGGTGGCGATGGCGGCTCCCAGGATGATGAAGAAGCGGCGGCGGCCGATCCGCTGCCCCACGATTCCCGATCCGACATAGCTGAAGACCAGGCAGGCGTAAGCGATCATCAGGGTCAGGGTCAGCTGCGTGCCGGAAAGCTTGAAGAACGTGTGCAGCACCGTCGTGGGCAGGTAGAGGGTCACCAGGTTCTGGGTGAGCCAGAATCCGGTCATCATGACGAACACCTGGAGGAAACTCTTCCCGCTGCTGCCCCGGAACACGGTCCGCAGCGGGAACGACTTCTTCTCCGACGCCTCCCAGATCTCCGACTCCGACACGTTCCGCACGTAGTAGAGCACCAGGCAACCGGCCAGCAGGGCCCCGAGCACGAACGGGATCCGCCAGCCCCACACCGCGTAGGGCGAATCCGGCCCGGCCAGCGGGAACAGCGCGAAGGACGCCAGGCCGACGAGGTTGATCGCGATGTAGGCCAACGGGAACGCGGCCAGGATCACCCCGCCGAGCAGGCCGCGCCGCTCCTTCGGCGAGTACTCCATCGCCAGCGGAAGAGCGCCGGTGTAGCCGCCGCCGAGGCAGATGCCGTCGGCGAACCGGAGGGCGATCAACAGCCAGAAGGAGGCGATACCGATCGTCGAGTGCCCGGGCAGGAACGCGATCAGCAACGTGATGATCCCGAAGCCCGACACGGACGTGATGGTCGCCGAGCGGCGGCCGGCCCGGTCGGCCAGCGCACCGAAGATGGCGGCGCCGACGGGCCGTCCGATCAGGGTGGTCACGAACACCAGGGACGTCATGATCCCGGCCAGTCCGGGAGAGAGCGAGGCAGGCTGGAAATACGCCAGCGCGGGCGTCAGGATCACGGTCGGCAAATAGATGTCGAACATGTCGACGAACTCGGCGAAAAAGGCACCCACGGTGGCGGAGCGCCGTTTCGCGTCCGGATCTTCCCCGGCCGCACGCGCCACCGCGGCCTGTTCACTGCTGGTCATCGGCCGATCCCTGTCTGCTCGCCGCATACGTCGTGGAATTCACTTACCCGACGAAAGGGATCGTCAAAACAGATGTTCCGCCTCCCGGAAGCCCGGTCGCGCCTGCCGGCCGGCGCCGGACCGCTTACGGGGCGGCGCGCACCGTGGTCAGGCGGCGCGGTTTTCGAGAATTTCGGTGCCGGTCCGCGTGACGGTGAGTTCGCGGTCGAGAGGACCGAGACGCCGTTCGGTGGTGATCATGCCCAGTTTGGTCAGCCGGTCGAGGGTTTCCGCCTGCGGCTGCGGGACCAGGCCCGCCTCCGCGCCGTCGCTGCCGCGCCAGCGGTAACCGGTCGGTCCGCCCCAGGTGCCCGCGTGGAAAAGAACCTCGCGGTCGGCCACTTGCCGAAGAGCTGTCAGTTCGTTGTCCTTCATGCCGAATCCTCGTAGTACTTGACTTACCTTTTCGAGAGTGCTCCGCCCGGCCGGGCCCGACATCCGGCGATCTACCCAAACGCCTACGTAATGGAGACCTACGTAGGCCATGAGGAGGGCGAACTCCCGGCACCGGCCAACCACCGCGCTCCAGGCACCCGCGCGGAGCCGGCCCACCTCCGCGAACGCTTCTGCGGAATCAGCGTCGCCTTTCAACCGCTTTTGCGGATCTACCCGTTCGGCGGCTGTACGGGCCCGTACCAGGTACTTACCGTGAGTTCATGGCGGCGAGGAGCACCCAGGGGTCCGTGTCGGCGCCGCCCGCGACGCCGGATCCGGGGCAGATCCTGATCACCGGCGACGTCGCCGGCGAGGGCGTTGTCCGCACCGCCGAGTTGGACGCCCGAGCACATGCCCTTCGCGAGATTCGTTACGTGACACGACGGTCGCGGGAAGTCCACTACGCGTGCGGAGTTCCCCTGCACGAGGTCCTCGCCGAAGCCCGTCCCCGGCTGGATGAACGGCACAAGATGGGCCAACTCAATGTCGTGGTCGTCGCTGTCTCGGCCGACGGCTACCAGGTAGTGCTTTCCCTCGCCGAAATCGATCCCGAGTTCGGCGCCTGCGACGCCCTGCTCGCCACCCGCTACAACGGGGAGTCGCTCACCCTGCCGACGCTCGTGCTGCCCTGCGACGGAAGGGCAAGCCGCTACGTCCGCCGCCTGTGCCGGCTGCATCTGCTCAGCATCGCGCCGTCGCACGAAACCGGATAGGCCGGAACGGCCACTGTGGACGGATGACGGGTTCCGCTTTCCATCGGCGCCATCCGGAGAGACACTGGGTTTTCCAGGGCGCGTCCCGAAAGAATCGCGGCAGCACAAGGGAAAAGAATCACCACCGGGGCCGGCTCGCGGAAAAAGGACAAAGCAGTCTCACAGGAGGGGTGAAGATCATGCATGTCCGGAGCAACATGCTGATCGGCGACCCGGCGCGGGTCGACGAGGTCCTTCACTACATCGAGGACACCGTGCGCCCGTATGTCGAAGCGCAGCCGGGCAGCCGCGGAATCGCGGTGGCGGCGAATTTCGAACTCGGCGTGATCGTGACGAACGCCTACTGGGACAGCGCCGACGCCATGACCGCCAGCGAGCACGCCGTGCAGACCGGTCGCAAGGAAGCCGCGGAACTGCTGCACGGCATGGTGACCGTGGACCATTACGAAGCCCCGGTCTTCCTCCGGCACCGCCGCCCGGGTCGCGGCGCCGGGCTGCGAGTGACCACGATCGAAAGCGATCCCGCCGATCTCGACGTGCTCGTCGACGTCTTCCGCGACACGGCACTGCCGAGGCTGGCGCGGATACCGTCCCTGTGCAGCGCCCAGCTCCTGATCGATCGCGCTTCCGGGCACTGCCAGGCGATCGTCGCCTACGATTCCGCGTCGGACCTGGCCGCCACCCGGGCGAACGTGGCACGGATCCGGTCCGACTCGATGGCCAGGACCCACGCCACCGTGCGCTCCGTGCAGGAGTACACGGTGATCTTCACCTCTGTCCGGGAGGGTGGCACGACCAGCCTCATCGAGCGCGAAACCGAATTGTGGAACGCGCACGACCGCGAGCAGTGGACGAGCCTGTTCGACCAGCAGGCGTTCGAACTGCGGGCGACCGGCGGCATCCGCGTGGCCGGGCGCGACGCGCTGGACCTGCTCTGGTACACCTGTCAGGACGCCTTCCCGGACAATCACGTGGAGAACCTCGCCTGCTACGGCGACGACCACGGCGGGGTGCTGGAGGGCCGGTTCACCGGCACGCACACCGGACCGCTACGGACCCGGGGTGACGAAATCCCGGCCACCGGCAAGAGCCTCGAAGTCGGCTTCTGCGGTGTCTACCGCGTGCAGGAAGGCAAGATCATCGGCGCGTCGCTGTACTTCGACCGCCTTGACGCGCTGGACCAGATGGACCGGCTGTACGGCATCACCCCCGCCTGACCGGGCGCCGCGCCTCAGACGTCGAACTCGACGGGAAGCTCGAGCAGACCTCGGAACGGCGACGCCGCGGCAAGCCGGCGCAGTTCGCCGGGCGGAACCGCTAGCCGCAGGTTCGGCAGCCGGCGCAGCATCGTCCCGATGCCGATCCGCGCCTCCATCCTGGCCAGGGAAACCCCGAGGCAGTAGTGGACACCGTGGCCGAATCCGATGTGCGGCCCGCGCTCGCGGCACAGGTCAAGGCGGTCCGGGTCGGCGAACTGGGCGGGGTCGTGGTTCGCGGAGTTGATCACCACACCGACGATCGAGCCGCGTGGGATGCGCACGCCGTCGTAGACGACGTCCTCGGTCGCTATCCGGGGACTGGCCACGGGCAGCGGACCGTCGAACCGGAGCAGCTCCTCGATCGCCTGCGGCAACAGTTCGGGCGTGGAGCGCAGCATGCCGAGTTGTTCGGGATGGGTCAGCAGGGCCACCGTCGCGTTGCCGATGAAATCCGCGGTGGTCTGGTGCCCGGCGAACAGCAACAGGAACGTCGTGGTGACCAGTTCCCGTTCGGACAGCTTCCCCTCCTGGTCGCACGCGTCGATCAGGGCGCAGATCATGTCGTCCGCCGGGGCTTCCCGCTTGGCCTGCACCAGGTCGGACAGATAGTGGTGCAGGTGGAGTTGCGCGTCCTGGACGGCCGCCTTGTCCTCTTCGGGCGCGCGGCCGGACGAGCCGGAGGTCCTGATCACCTGCGTCCAGTCGAGGACCCGCTCGTGGTCGCTCTCCGGTATCCCGAGCAGTTCGCAGATCACCGTCATCGGCAGCGGGATCGCGAAGTCGTGCATCAGCTCGGCCTCGCCCTGGTGAACCACCTTGTCCAGCAGGCTGTCCACGATCTCCCCCACCCGGGGCCGCAGCGCCTCGATCCGGCGCGGCGCGAACGCCTGCGAGATCATCCGGCGCAACCTCGTGTGCTCCGGCGGGTCGGAGTTGAGCATGTTCTTGTTCAGGCCCTCGGAATTCGGCCCGAAGATGCGCAGATAGTGCTTGTCCGGCCCGTAAAGATCCTTGGACAGCCGGGGATCGGTCAGCGCGGTTTTGGCATCGTCGTACCGGGTGATCAGATACGAGTCGTACCGCGGCGAACTGACCGGGCACACGGGCGCGGTTTCGCGCAGGTGCGCGAACGTGGGATAGGGATCGGCGGTCATTTCGTCGGTGTAGAGCTCCGACGCGGGCACCGGACGCTCGGTCATTTCGCGGCCTCCTCGGTTCCCACGCTGTGCAGCACGTGATAGGTCTGGCGCTGGGCCGATTCGCGCAGTTCACGCACCACCCGCATGAGACGGTCACGCTGCTCGCTCTGTCCGAAGGCGTCCAGCCGTTCCCGGTCGGCCCAGTCGCTGATGATCAGGTAACTGCGCGGGTCGTCGGCGTCGCGGAGCAGGTCCTGGCGCAGGCAACCGTCAAGGCCGCGGATCTGTTCGGCCGCCGACAACCACTCGTCTTCGAACCGCTGCTCGCAGCCCTTCCGGGTCCGCATCGACAGGACGGTACGGACATTCGTCATTTCGCACCTCCGAGCTTTTTCAGGACGCCTTCGCGGGCGCGTCACATCACACCACCGCGGGCAGCCTCACCTTGTGAATTGTTCCCTCCGAAAACGCCCTGCAGGTTCGCGCGTAGCGCGTCGGCGTCGATGGGCAGGGCCCGGAATCCGACATGGCCGTCCGGGCGCACCAGGTACAGCGCCATTCCGGCGACACCGTAGGTGGCGCGGAACTGGCCCCCGTTGTCCCGCACCACGGGCGGATCCAGCATCCACGGCACGCGGGTGTCCGGGCTGCACACGAGATACACGTTCAGCTCACCGCAGGTCAGCTCGCGGATGTCGGCGGTCAGCTTCTCCACCGCCGCCAACGACGACTCGTCGGCCGTGGAGTCGGCGTAGACGAGCAGGGTGTGCTTCGTGCCGCGAGTCAGGTCGAACAACCGCAGCGAATGTCCCACCCCGCGCCGGTACAGACCGGACACGTCGGGCGCGCGGTCGCCGGGCCGGGGACCGTCCCGCAGTGCGTCCGGAGTGGACACCGACTCGGCGACCAGCGGACTGTCCGAATAGCTCAGCAGCATCGACATCTCTTGCAGGAACTGGCGTTTCAGGTCCTCGCGGTCGAGTTCGTCGGTGAAGGCCATCCGCACCGCGCGACCGACGATCTCCTCGCCCTCCGGCCGCCGTTCGGCTTCGTAGCTGTCCAGCAGACCGGGCGCGGCCCTGCCCCGCACCGCCAGCGCCACCTTCCACGCCAGGTTCCAGGCGTCCTGGATACCGGTGTTCATGCCCTGCCCGCCGGCGGGAGGATGCAGGTGCGCCGCGTCTCCGGCGACGAACACGCGCCCGTCGCGATAGGAGTCGACGATCCCGTGGCTGATCCGGAAGATCGACGACCAGCGCAGGTTGGACGCCCGGGTGCCGGGAGGCGCCAGCCGCGTCAGCGCGGCCTGGATGTCGGCCAGCGTCGGCTGGGCCAGTTCCTCGCTGAACCCGGGAGGGGCGTCCTTCCCCCCGGTCTGGGCGAAGAACCGGGGTGGCGCGAGGGTCGCGATCCGGTACCGGGACTCGCCGCGCAGCGGGACGCACACCACCATGTCGTCCATCTGGCCGTCGGTCTGGTGCAGGAATCGCAGCAGGTGGCCCTCCGGCATGTCCCAGTCCACGTCCACGTCACCGAGCATGAACAGCTGCGGGAACCGGCCGAGGCCACCGGTGAAGGTCAGCCCGAGCAGTTCGCGAACGGTGCTGTGCGCGCCGTCGCAGCCGAGAAGGTATTTCGCGCGCACGGTTTCGCGGCCGCCGCCGGCCATCTGGAGCGTGGCGAGCACACCGTCGTCGTCCTGGCTGAAGGCGATCAGTTCCGCGCCCCGGTACGGGCGCACGCCGAGGGCGGCCAGCCGATCGGTGAGGATGCGTTCGGTCTCGTACTGCGGAAGCCCGAGGTGCGCGTAAGGCAGTTCCGGCAGTTCCCAGCTCATCCGGCCGACCTCTTCGCCGTTGACGAGCACCATCTGCCCGGTCAGCCAGATTCCGGCGTCCATCGCGTCACGCACGATGCCCTGGTCTTCCCAGAGCTCCATCGTGCGGCAGTGCACCCCGATGGCCTTGTCGGCCTTCCCCGTCAGGGTGGGCATCTTCTCGACCACCCGGCAGTCGATCCCGCGCCGGGCCAGTTCGACAGCGGCGGTGAGCCCGGTGGGCCCCGCCCCGACCACGAGTACGTCCGTTGTCCAGTGCACTGTTTTCTCCCTGCTGTCCCGGGTTTTCCTGAACTCGGTGTCCTCGGTCTCCGCGCGGTCTCGGCCGTCGTTGCCGTCACGCCGGGGAGAAGCCGTCAGGTGGAAGAGGCGGCGCCGGAATTCGAGCAGGAACGGCGCGATCGGCCCGGCCTCCTCCCGCGCGTGCGCCGGATCGCCGATCCAGCGGAAGAACTCCGCTTCGCCACGCCATTCGGCCACGATGTGGTAGGTGTCCGTGCCGGGCTCGCGCAGCAGTTCCTCGCACAGGTATCCCGGCACCTCGGCCATCCGGGGGGCGACCTCGGCATAACCGCGTTCGAATTCGGCGAGCCGGGCGCCCGGCACGGTCAGCTCGACGTCCACGCAGATTTCCGGCCCGGTGGGCGCAGGGTCTTCGGCGTCGGCCATCAGGCGATGGTCACCAGGACGGGAAGGTTCGCACAGCGAGCCGACGGCCTCGGCGAAACGCGCCGCGACCGGACCGCTCCGGTACTCCAGCAGCGCCGCCTCGCCGGACCATTCCGTGACGACGACGAACAAGCGCGGCTCGAGGGCGCCGGCGAGCAGGTCCGCGGCGAGGTTGCCGGGCAGCGCGCGGATCCGTCCGGTCGCGGTGCGGCAGGCGGCTTCCACCGCCGCTTCCTGACCGGGCAGCGCGCGCAGCCGGTCCATCGTCCTGATCATGCGAGGTTCCCTTCCACCGCGATCACGCTCCAGGCCTGCGAAGCACCACCGAACTGTTGAACCCGCCGTAGCCACGGGCGGTCACGAGCACCGCGCCGACGCGCATCCGGCGTGGCTCACGAACGAAATCGAGGCCGTACTCGGGATCCGGGTCGGCGAGATTGCCGACGGCCGGGACCATCCCGTCCCGGATGGCGAGCGCCCCCACCACGAGATTCAGCGCGGATCCGCCCGCGCACAGCCGTCCGATGAAACCCTGGGGCGCGGTCACCGGGACGTTCTCGGCGCCGGAACCGAAGGTCTCCCGGATGGCACGCACTTCGAGCGCGTCGAAGTCACGGTTGCCCGCGCCGTCGGCGATGACGAGATCGATGTCCTGCGGGAGCAGGCCGGCGTCGGCGATGGCCTGCCGCATACACCGCGTGAGCTGGACGCTGTCGCCGGGCGCTTCGTGGTGATGGTGCGCGTCATGAGTGGCCGCGTAACCGGCGACCTCGGCGTAGATGTTCGCCGCACCACGGCGCCGCGCTTCGGCGGCGTCTTCGAGCACGAGCACGGCGCCGCCCTCCCCCGGCGCGTACCCGTTCGCTTCGACGTCGAAGGGTTTGTAGCCCCGAAGCGGATCCGGGCTCGTGGTCATCCGCCCGTTCGCCGTCTGGCACGACAGCGAGTACGGGCACAGCGGCGCCTCGGTGCCGCCTGCCAGCACGGTGGGCGTGCCCCGGCGGATCACCCGGCGCGCGTAGCCGACGCTGTCCAGTCCCCCGGCGCCGTCGGTGACGATCACGCTGGACGGGCCCTTGGTGCCGCGCGCGATCGACACCTGACCGGTGTTCGCCGCGTAGAACCACGCGATCGACTGGTAGGCGCTGACCGCGCGGCGGCCGCGCGCCCACAGCGCCTGGATTTCGCGCTGCCCGAACTCGACGCCGCCGGAACCGCTGCCGAACGCCACACCGGTGTGGTATGCCTCGCGCCCGGCCACGTCGTATCCGGCGTCGGCGAGGGCGAATTCCGTGGCGGCCAGTGCCATCCAGGTCCACCGGTCGGTCTGCACGGCCAGCCGGTCGTCGATGTAGTCCTTCGAAGAGAAACCCGGGACCTGTCCGGCGATGGTGGTGTCGTAGCGGCTCGCGTCGAAGGCTTCGATCGGCCGGACGTGCAGCTCACCGTCCAAAGTAGAGCGCCAGTAGGCGTCGGCGCCGACGCCGCTCGGCGCGACGACACCGGCTCCGGTCAGCACGATCGAACTCATCGGCCCATCCTCCGTCTGTCGGGTCCAGCAGGTCCACAGTGGACTCCTGTCAGGACGACCATCCCGGCCGGGCGAGCAGGATCGCCGACTGGAAGCCACCGAATCCGCTGCCCACCGAAAGCACCACGTCCAGCGACTCGGCGCGGGCGGTCTTGGGCACGTAGTCCAGATCGCACAGGGGATCCGGTTCCTCGTAGTTCGCCGTCGGCGGCACCACCCCGTCCTCGATCGCCAGCGCGCACGCCGCCACCTCGATCGAGCCGATGGCGCCGAGCGAGTGCCCCACCATCGACTTGATCGAACTCACCGGCACCCGGTAGGCGTGGTCGCCGAGACTGCGCTTGAACGCCGCGGTCTCGTGCACGTCGTTCTGCTTGGTGCCCGAACCGTGGGCGTTGACGTAACTGACGTCCTCCGGATTGCACCTCGCCTGGCGCATCGCCTCCTCGATCGCCGCGGCCATCTCGATGCCGTCGGGCCGCAGCCCCGTCATGTGGAAGGCGTTGCAGCGGTTGGCGTATCCGGCGATCTCGGCGTACACATGGGCGCCACGGCGCGCGGCGTGCCCGGCTTCTTCGAGGACGAGCACCGCCGAGCCCTCCCCCATCACGAACCCGTCCCGGGTGGCGTCGAACGGACGGGACGCGTGCTCGGGGTCGTCGTTGCGCGCCGTGGTGGCCCGGATCGCGTCGAAACAGGCCATCGTGATCGGCGAGATCGGCGCGTCGGTGGCGCCCGCGATCACCACGTCGGCGTCGCCGTCCTCGATCAGCTGATGCCCGTAGCCGATGGCGTCGATCCCCGACGTGCAACCGGTGGAGATCACCGCCGCCGGTCCGTGGGCCCCGAAGCGGACGGCGACCTCGGCCGCCATGCTGCTCGGCACCAGTGCCTCGTAGAGGAACCTGGTCGCGTAGCGTGGATCGACCAGCCATTCGCGCCCGCTGTCGGAGACCAGCTTGTACTCGTCCTCCAGCCGGGTGGTGGCCCCGACCGCGCTGCCCATGGCCACCGCCAGCCGGTCGTGGTCCAGCGAGTCGAGTTCGAGCCCGCTGTCGGCGACCGCCTCGCTCGCGGAGACCAGCGCGAACTGGGTGAACCGGTCGCTGCGCCCGGCCTCCTGCCGGGTGAGCCCGGCGGCGAGCGGGTCGAAGTCGCACTCGGCCGCCACCTGCGACCGGAACTGGTCGGGGTCGAAGAACGAGATCCGCCGGGTCGCGGTCCGGCCGCTGGTGAGCAGCTCCCAGAACTCCTTGCGGCCGGTACCGCCCGGGGCCACCACGCCGACCCCGGTGATCACCGACGAGCGCCCGTTCATCCCGTGACCTCACCCGGTGCCGGCTCGGTGTCGACGTGACCGAGCTCGGGCCGCGGCGCCAGCGGGCCCAGGCTGAACACCAGGAACGCCGTCTCCTGCCCGTCGTTCATCAGCCGGTGCCGGACCCCGATCGGGATGTGCACGCCGTGGTCGGCGCGCAACGTGCGGGGCTGCCCGTCGAGCCGCACGGTGATCGTGCCGCGGACGCAGTAGAGGAATTCCTCGGAGTAGGGATGCCAGTGCTCGGTCACCACCTCCCCCGGTTCCAGCGTCAGGGTGCCCATGAACCCCGCTGTCGCACCGGTCGTGGCGGGCGAGAGCACGGTCCTGATGTCACCCCCGCGCCGCCGGTTCGGCGGCACGTCCTCCCGGCCGACGACACGGACGTCGTCGGCGTGGTTCGGCGGCGTTTTCGAGGGTGTTTTCGGCGGTGTTTTCGACGCGGTCATGACGCACGCTCCGCGGCCAGTTCGATCTTGCGCGCGATGATCTCCATCTGGATGCGGGAGTTCTCGTTGATCCGCCGGGTCATCGCCTCGTCGTCGACCGGAGCGTCCGGCCGCATCGCGAAGTCCTGCACCCAGCGCATCCGGGTGCCCTCACCGTCTTCGGCGTAGGTCCATTCGATGTCCATGTACTCGAACGGGCCCTTCTCCACGCGGTGCGCGAGCACCTTGCGCTCGTCGGGATACATCGTTCGCTCGGACACCCAGGTCCACACCGTGCCGTTCTCGTCGGGGTGCATCGCCAGCCGGAACCTCACCGTGTTCCCGTCGGTGGCCAGGATCTCCGCCGACGAGTACTCGGTGAACAGGGCGGGCCAGGACGCCACGTCGTTGGTCATGGTCCAGACCAGATCGATCGGTGCCGCGATGTGCACCGTGTTCTCGGTGTGCCCGCTCATCACGCGTCCACCTCCCCGAGCCGCCGGTTGACGGCGGAAATGATGTCGGCGAACGGCCGGTGCTGCAGGCCTTCGTCGGGAAGCTCGAACCCGTACCGGGTCTCCAGCGTCGCCTGCACGGCCAAGAACGCCAGGGAATCCAGTCCGATGTCGGTGAACTTCAGGCTGGCGTCCGCGGTGCGGTTCGCCTCCGGTAGCCCGGCCTTGTCTTCGAGGATGTCCATCAGGTCCTCGAGGCTGAACGGTTGGATGCTCATGATGCTGCGACTCCCTTCGGTTAGCGGGCAGATCAGTCCAAGCGCGCCGGTCGTCCTCCTTCGCTCGCGGCCTGTTCGCCGGCCAGTTCGTCGACGAAGCCGATGGTGTGCTCGCCGGCGGCGAACACCGGATGGTTCAGCACCGCGCGATGAAACGCCGCGGTGGTGCTGATTCCCTTGCCGTCGACCCGGATCTCGGCCAGCGAACGGTCCATTCTGGCCAGTGCGGCGGGCCGGTCCGGTCCCCAGACCACGACCTTCGCCAGCAGCGAGTCGTAGAACGGGGAGACCCGCGCGCCCGCGAGGTAACCGGCGTCGACCCGCGTCCACGGCCCGGCGGGCAGGTCGAGCCGTTCCAGCAGTCCCGGCGTCGGCGCGAACGCCGAAGCGGGATCCTCGGCGTTGATCCGGCACTCGATCGCCGCACCGGTGATCGTCACGTCGTCCTGCTTGAGCGACAACGGTTCGCCGCCGGCGATCCGGAGCTGTTCGGCGACCAGGTCCACTCCGGTGACCATCTCGGTGACCGGATGCTCCACCTGGATACGCGCGTTGAGTTCCATGAAATAGAAGCGGCCGTCGCCGTCGACCAGGAATTCCATCGTTCCCGCGCCGGTGTAGCCCACGCCGGCCGCCCCGCGCACGGCCGCCGCGCCCATCTCGTCGCGCAGCGCCGGATCCAGGCGGGTGGACGGCGCCTCCTCGACCAGTTTCTGGCGCCGCCGCTGGATCGAGCAGTCCCGTTCGCCGAGGTGGATTCCGTTGCCGTGCCGGTCACAGAGGATCTGGATCTCCACATGCCGGGCATCGGTCAGGAACCGTTCCAAGTAGACGGTGCTGTCTCGGAACACCGCGTGCGCGGCGGCTCTGGTGGCGTTGTAGGCGGGACGGAACTCGTGCTTGGCGGGCACCACCGCCATCCCGCGCCCACCGCCGCCTGCCGCCGCCTTGATGATCACCGGGTACCCGATCTCGGCCGCGATCCGCTCGCCGTCCTCGACCGTCTCGACCGGATCCTGCGTGCCCGGCAGCAGCGGCAGCCCGGCGCGGGCCATCAGCCCGCGCACGACCGCCTTGTTGCCCAGCCTGGCCATCACCTCGGGAGCGGGACCGACGAAGATCAGGTCGTTGTCCACGCAGATTTCGGCGAAATCCGGGTCCTCGGACAGGAAACCGTAGCCGGGATGGATCGCGTCCGCGCCCGCCTGCCGCGCCGCCTCGACGATGTTCGGGATGTTGAGGTAGCTGTCCTTGGCCGACGGCGGCCCGATGCACACCGAAGCGTCGGCCAGCGCGAGGACCGCCGCGTCCCGGTCCGCCGTGGAATACACGGCGACGACCTCGATCCCGAGTTCCCGGCAGGTTCGCGCGACCCGCACCGCGATCTCGCCGCGGTTGGCGATGAGCAGTCTGCGGATCATCGCCTGCCGCCCTCCGGGCCGGGGGTCCACGCCCGCTCCTCCGGCGCCATGACGATCAGCGGCTGGTCGAACTCCACCGGATCGCCGTTGGCGACGAGCACTTCCTCCACCGTGCCCGCGCATTCGGCGAGCAACGGATTCATCAGTTTCATGGCCTCGACGATGGCCAGCGTCTCGCCCTTGCCGACCAGATCACCGATCGACACGAACGGCGGCGCGCCCGGCTGCGGAGCCGTGTAGAAGGTCCCGACCAGCGGCGCGCGGATGACCACGAGGCCTTCCCGGTCGCCGGATTCCCCGGCTTCGCCATCCGCCGGAGGCGCGACCGCCCCGGTGACCGGGCTGACCGGGGTGTCCGACCACTCGACCTCGACGCTGTGCCCCGCCGCGTGCATCGCCACCCGCCGGAGGTTGCCGGACAGCTTCGTCACCGCGGTGACTTCTCGCGTCAGCGCGCGCAGGATCGCGGCGTGATCATCACCGCTGGGCTCGCTCATGCCACTACCTCCGCGCGTGTGCCTTCTTCGTCTCCGTCGTCACCGTGGTCCGGACTCGCTCAAGCCGACCTCACCTCGCTCGCTTGCCACTTGCCGTAGGCGCGAAACCGTTGATGCCGCGTGGAAAGCAGGTCCTGGCCCGGCACCGCGGCGAGTTCGTCGAGAGCCTCCACGACGGCCTTGGCCAGGTTGTCCGCCGCCTGCGCGGGATCGGTGTGCGCGCCACCGGCCGGCTCGGGCACGACCCCGTCGACGATGCCGAGCCCGAGCAGTTCCGGGGCGGTGATCCGCAGCGCGCGGGCGGCCTCGGGAGCCTCGTCCGCCGACCGCCACAGGATCGCGGCGCACCCTTCCGGGCTGATCACCGAATAGAAACCGTTCTCCAGCATCAGCACCCGGTCGGCGGTCGCGAGCGCGAGCGCCCCGCCACTGCCGCCCTCACCGGTGATCACCGAGACGATCGGCACCGGCAGGGTGCTGCTGCGCATGATGCATTCGGCGATCGCCGCCGACTGCCCGCGCCGCTCGGCCTCGACTCCGGGGTAGGCGCCGGGGGTGTCCACCAGGCACACCACCGGCAGCCCGAGCGACGCCGCGTGGTCCATCAGGCGGCGGGCCTTCCGGTATCCCTCGGGATGGGCCATGCCGAAGTTGGTGGCCACCCGCTCGCCGGTGGTGTGGCCCTTCTGGTGCCCGATCACCATCACCCGGCGTCCGCCGATGCGCGCGGGACCGCCGACCACGGCCGGGTCGTCACCGGTGCACCGATCCCCGTTCAGCGCGCAGAAATCGTCGAACGCGAGACCGAGGTAGTCCGTTGTGGACGGACGATCGACATGCCGGGCACGCCGCACCACCTCCCACGGATCCTCGGTGCGGAGCCGCTTGACCCGGCGGATCGGCGGAGTGCCCGGCACCGTCTTCGGCTCCTGCTGCTGAGGATGGTGAACGCGCAGCAGGCGGTGCAGCAACGGCCGGAGCCCGGCCCGGGGTACCACGTCGTCCACCATCCCGTGCTGGAGGAGGAATTCCGCGGTCTGGAAGCCTTCCGGCAGTTCCTCGCGCACCGTCTGCCCGATCACCCTCGGCCCGGCGAAGCCGATCAGCGCGCCGGCTTCGGCCAGCACGACGTGACCCAGTGAGGCGAACGACGCGCTCACCCCGCCGAAGGTCGGGTTGGTCAGCACGCAGATGGACAGCACGCCGTCCTCTCGCAGACCCGCCATCGCCTGCGCGGTCTTCGCGAGCTGCATCAGGGCGAGCGCGCCTTCCTGCATCCGGGCGCCGCTGGAAGCCGTGACCACCACCAGCGGCGTGCGGGTGCGGCGAGCGTGCTCGGCGGCCGCCGTCACACACTCGCCGACCGCCGAACCCATGCTGCCGCCCATGAAGCGGAAATCCATCGCGGTGAGCACGACCTCGCAACCGCCGAGTCCGGCGGTGCCGAACACCACGGCCTCCGCCTCACCGGTTTTCTCGCCCGCGGCGGCGAGGCTCTCCCCGTAGTCACGCCGGCCCCCGAAGGAAATCGGGTCCCAGCCGGTGCCGTACCGGGGAATCGCCTCGCCGGTCATCTCGACGAAGCTGCCGGGGTCGGCCAGCTGCGCGATCCGCTCGCGTGCGGTGAGCCGGGTGTGGTGACCACAGCCCGCGCACACGCCGAGATCACGCCGCAGCCGTTTCCGGTAGAGCAGCGCCCGGCAACCCGGGCACGTCTGCCAGCCGCCGACCCCGCGCAGCGTTGGAGTGATAGGTCTGGTCGTGCTCATGGTCACCGCTGTTCCTCCGCGAGTTCGCGCGTCCCCGCTCTGCGATCGCCTCGACAGCCGCGGGCCGGCACAGGGGGTGTCATCAGTCGCCGGCTCGCCAGCGGTAGAACTCCTTCGCCACCGCGTCCGCCGGACCACGCCAGGATTCCGGGTTGTACGGGTCGATGTACGGGCGGAGGTCTTCCATGATCTTGGCGAACGCGGGCTGGTCGTGGTTCTTGCGCACGGTGTCGGTGAACGGGCCGTCGCGCTCCAGCAGGTGCAGGTAGACATCGTCGATGGAGTAGAGCCAGCGCGCGGTCACGCCCATGATCTCCGGCAGCGGCCCGGCGTCGGACTGGGCGAAGATCCGCGCGACGTCGGTCTGGGTGTCGGGCTTGATCCGCGCGACGATCACCGTCATCTGCCGGTCGGCCGGGTCGACCTTCCTGCCCGAATCCCACCGGTAGAACTCCTTGGCCACCGAGTCCGACGGCACCTTCCAGTCCTTCGGATAGGGCGTCACATAGGGCGCGATGGCCTCGCTGACCTGTTTGAACGCGGGCAGTCCCCGGGTCTGCCCGGTGACCTTCGGGTCGGCCTTGCGCTCGATGATGTGAATGTAGAGATCGTCCAGTGAAAGCAGGGTCCGTCCGATCACGCCGAAATCCTGTGGCCGCGTGGTCTCGTCCGCCCGGCGGAAGACCTCGGCCACCTTGTCCTCACTACCGGGGACAATGCGCGCGACAATGACACTTCGGAAAGTCATGGCAACTCCTTATGGCCACTGCTGATTACGACCCGAGCGAATTCCGCACAGCGGGTACCGCGTGGAAAACCCATCGCTCGTGGCACCACCGCCCTGGCCGGGCGGCGCGGGCACCGCGCCGTACTCGGTGCGGTTCACAGACGATCTCAGACGGACGCCACCGAAACGAATACGCGCCGCCGGTGGTGTGCTACGACGCGGCAAGGTCTTGGCTCGGGGTAAAACCGCGGAACGGATGCAACGAATACGACAACATCATGTGCATGGAGTAAACCTGTGCGGAACCTAAGAGGTCTTCACCCGATAGTAGTGACCCGGGCCCCCTCCGATGTGATCCATCGCGCCGAGACCGCCGGACAACACGGTCGATCCGCCTACATCCGGTACCGGTACCCCCGGAAGGGACGACGCCGTGACACTTTCGGCACAACGGTTTCGTGACGGTGAGAGACAGGTCCGGTCCATCCCCACACGCACGGTGAACAGTCCGGCGAATCCATCGAAGAACGCCGGGCGACCAGAGAAAACGAATTTCGCGATATATCGGAAACTGTCGCGAATATGGTTTCGTGACAAAGGCACATTTCTTTGATTACCGGAATTCACCACTCTCGCGATGGCCCTTCCCGGGTCGACGGCACGGCCACTGCGGCGAACGGCCCGGAGCCGCTACCCTCGAACAGGAACTCGAAGACCGGTTCCCGAGCAGGAAAAGCCGGGCCGAGTTCGGCGGAGTGACGCCGAGTTCGGCGGTAACGCTCCCGCAACGCCAGTGTCGGCGCTCATCGAGGAGGAGACGAAGTGGCACCACGGCAACCGGAAGGCATCCCGTCCGCCCTGCTCGACCTGAGCGGTGTGTCCTTGCGCGAACTCGGCACCCTCGCCGGGCCGGAAGTGACCGAAGCGATCAACGCGACGCTGGCGATGGTGGCCGGCGGCGGAGACGAAGTCCAAGATCAGCGGGAGGACCCCTGGCGTCCTTCCCTCCCCGTCACACCCCGGTGAGGCGATCACCGCGTACTGACTCGAGGTCGTTCGCCACCGCGAACGCGTCGGCGGCCCGCCGGTGGTATCGCTCCGCTTCCTCGACGCGGCCCATGCGCTGACACGTATCGGCAAGGCGCGTCAGCACGTGTCCCTCCGACCGGCGGTCAGCCACCTCGCCGAAGAACCGCAGCGCGTCGAGAAGGCACTCCACGGCCTCGTCGAACCGGCCCATTTCGCGGTACGCGAGGCCAAGATCGGCCCGGGCGCGCGCCACACGGTGACGGTCGCCGACCTCGGTCAGCACGGTCAGGCTCTCGAGATGGCACGCCACCGCCTCCTCCAGCCGGCCCATCTCGCGATAGACGATCCCGATTCCGTTGAGATTGCGGCCTTCGACCAGTCGCGCACCGATCGAGCGGACGATGCGCAAATCCTCCAAGCGGCACCGCAGCGACTCCTCCAACCGCCCGAGAAGCCGGCACGCGACGGCAATGCCGAACAGTGCGCCACCTTCATGGGCACGGTCCCCCAGTTGACGGTAGATCGCCAGAGCACGCTGATGCAGGTTCAGCGCCTCCGAAGGGTTTCCCGCGATCTGCAGGACGTCACCGAGTCTGGTCAGGCTATGGCCTTCTTCCCAGGAGGATCCGATTTCTCGGCATATCGTCAGTGCTCGGCGATGGCAGGATTCCGCGTCGTCCAGCCTGCCGAGTTTCCGGAAAAGTACACCGAGGTGATTCAACATCCGCGCCTCGTTGGACGCGTCACCGCTTTCGCGGGTGATAGCCAAGGCGAAAACGTGGGTCTCATACCATTCGTCCCGCAATTCCCGTACCTCGAAAAACTGGTACAGCTCCCGGGTGAGTTCCACCGCCTGTCGCGGGTGTCCGTGCCGTGCGGCCGAAGTCACCATGCCGACGAGGCTGGCATGCTCGGTGTCGCCCCACTGGATGGCTTGCCTCGGGCCGGTGAACCGCGCTCGGGCCGCTCGTTCGGGTGTTCGCCTGATGTGATCGCGCGCCTCACGAACTGTGTCCAGGTAGTAGTCGAGGAGCCTGGCGAACGCATCCTCGCGTTCCGGATCTTCCCCCGCCCGTTCACCGGCATAGAGGCGCAGCAGGTCGTGTAACCGCCACCGGTCCGGTCCGGCCGCGGGCTGGACCAGGTTGGCCCGGCGCAGTTCGCGCAACAGCGGCCGGACCTCACTCTCTTCGATTCCGAGAAGAGCCGCCATCGCGCCGAGGCCGATCTCGGGCCCGGGGTTGAGCGCGATCAGCCGGAACAACCGGGCGGCCGCCGGATCGAGATTCCGGTAGGACAGATCGAACGCGGCGCGCACCGCCAGCCCGCTGTCGTAGCTGAGTTCGGTCAGCCTTCGCCGTTCCTCCGACAACGCGTCGGCCAACTCGGCGACCGACTGTTCCGGCATCGCGGCCAGCAGGGCCGCGGCGACCCGGACCGCCAACGGCAGTCCGCCGCACATCCGCACGACACGGGCCACCGCCGCGGGATCACTGGCCGCGCGGACGTCCCCCGGATCGACGGTGGCCAGTTCCTCGACCAGCATGCGAGCCGCCTCGTCGTCGTCCAGCACACCGAGATCGAGCAGCCGGGCACCGTCGAGGTCGGCGAGCCGGTGCCGGCTGGTGACCAGGACGCGATGCTCTCGCGTACCGGGCAGGAGAGGCCGCACCTGTGCCCCGTCCGAGACGTTGTCGGCGACGATCAGTAAGCGCTTTCCCCTCCTGCCCCACTCGGCGAGAATCGAACGCCACAACCGTTCACGATCAGCCGGGTGCGGTGGCACGTGTTCACCCGAAACGCCGAGCGCACCGAGCAGGCTCGCCAGCGCCGAAGAGGCCATGACACGCTCTCCCGGGTCGTAGCCGCGCAGGTTCATCATGACCGCCCCACCGGGGAACCAGCCCGCCTCCACGGCCTGGTGCGCGGCACGCACCGCGAGCGCGGTCTTGCCGACACCGGCCAGACCACTCAGCGTGGAGATCACCACGGCCGGGTCACCGGGCTCGCCCGGCCTCAACGCGGCCGCCACCGACGCCAGCTCGTTCTCCCGGCCGACGAAAACGGCCTGCGGCGGCAGCCCGGCCACCGCGACCGGCGGAGTCACCGGCCGGGAAAGCATCACGCGATGGCTTTGCAGCACGTTCCCGAGCACGAATCCGCTTATTTCGTTGTGCCCACCGGAGCCGTCCGCCATACCTTCCAGTCTGCCTTCGCGCTCGGCGGTGCGACAGGATTTCGGCGGACTCCGACCGCGGGCCACCGTAAGGCGTCATCATCCGAGGCCGAAGACACGGACACCCGCGATCCTCAGAACAAAGCACGTCACCCGATCGTGCTTACGCCGGGGACGATATTCGCCTTCCTGTTCGATAGAATGAGGTATGCCTGGAAGCCGTTCCGACCCGCCCGAGCGAACCCGTCCCGCCGTCGGGAAAGTCCTGCCGTGGCTGGAAACCGGGGAAGACACGGACACCCTCGCGGAACTGGAAGCACACCTGACCGCGACGTTGCGGGATTTGGCGGTGACAGGGAAGCCACGTGGCGGGTTGCTGCGGACCGCGCGACGGTTGCAGGCGATGGCAAACCAGATTCGGGCAGCCCAAATGGCGGTGATCGCGGAGTTCGACCGTGCCGCGGAGCAGCCGAGCAATGTTGCTCTGGAGGTCTCGCTGGGGCTGGCGATCAGTAAACACACTGCCCAGTACCAGATCGGGCTGGCGCAGGCGTTGACCACGCGCCTGCCGCAGACGTTGGCGGCGATGCGGCGGGGTGAGATCGACAGTTGGAAGGCCAGTCGTGTCTATGAGCCCACCGCGGTCCTTTCCGATGCGAAGGCGCGCGAGGTGGACGCGATCATGGCGGTTCGGATTCCCGGGAAGGATCCCGCTGGGTTGCGCCGCTCGGTCAACCGGGTGGTAGCCAAGGTCGATCCGGAGGGCTACGCGGAGCGCATGGTTCCCTTGTTGAGACAGTTCGATTTCGCGCGCCGGCGACTCACCGCACGCATGACGGGACCCGTCATGGACAGCGGCGACGGGGCGGCCACCGCGGTCGAGCCCATGACGGACAAAGAGTTCCTCTGGGAACCCGTGCGGGGCCGCTGGTCGGTGCGGCGCCGGGAGGAGGAGCCGGGAGTTCGTGCGACCTTCCTGCCGGCGCGGTGGGTCAACCAGGAATTGCTGCACCACGGAGCTGAAATCGCGCTGCTTCGAGATCTGTACCGCGATCTGCACCCCGCACAACGGGACTGACTCGCCGCACGCGGCCCTTGATCACCAGAACCTGAGCGCTCGCGAGACCGGGCGGCAACGTTAGCCCGAACCGCATCCGGCGGCAATGCGTCCTTTCCGTCTTCCTCCGTGTGGCCGCACGCCTGTCCTCCGTGTCGGCGGTCCGGCCGCTTCAGGCGGGTCTTCGGCTACTTTCCGGATACCTTTCGGTGGCCTGAGCCACCCCCGTGGAGCAATTGTGCCGCCGACGTGCCACACCGCGGGGAAACACCCGGCCAACAAGAAAGCCCGCGCGCCTCGTCCGGCCGCGCCCGATTCCGGCTCCGGCCTCGGGGTCGCGTGCGAAACCGCTGCTCATCCCGCCGCGCGGGGAAGATCTCGCGGGTTCCGGCGCCGCACTGATTTCCGATATGCGGGCATATGACCTTCGGTAGTTCCGGCTCCGGAAATCCCTCACCTGAATCAGCGATCGACACACTCCGGGGTCACTGCCACGATCATGCCAGAGCGACGAAGAAACTCGCCGGACCACAATCGGGGGTGGACAGTGACGAGCACGGAATCAACGTTCGCGGACACACAGTCGGAAAATGGGCAGACCCGGCTCAGCCTGAGCACCGACGCGGCACGGAATTTGTCGACCACGACCAAAACGCCGCCACAGATGCAATCCATCACGTCCCGCTGGCTGCTGCGGCTGTTGCCGTGGGTGCAGGTCTCCGGCGGCGTTTACCGGGTCAACCGCAGGCTGACCTACACCTTCGGCGACGGGAGAATCACGTTTTCCAACACCGGTTCGGACATCCGGGTCGTCCCGGCCGAACTGGGCGAGCTCGCGCCGTTGCGGGAATTCGACGACACCTCCGTGCTCGCGGCGCTCGCCGAGCGGTTCACGCAGCGGGAATACGAGCCCGGCGACGCCATCGTCACCGCGGGCGAACCGGCCGATCACGTGGTACTCATCGCGCACGGCAAGGTCAGCCGGATCGGCGCGGGCAAGTACGGCGACGAGACCGTCCTGGGTGTCCTGGCCGACGGCGATCACTTCGGCGCGCCGGTGTTCCTCGGCGCGGAAGCGAACTGGGACTTCACCGCGAAAGCGCTTACCGCCTGCACCGTACTGACCCTCTCCCGGTCCGCCGTGCGCGAGGTCATCGGGCAGTCCGACGCGCTGAGGGATCATCTCGCCTGGGTCGCCATCCACTCTTCCCGTGAGCAGAACGCGCACGGAGAGGCGGAAGTCAGCCTTTCCTCCGGGCACGAAGGCGAACCCGATCTCCCGGGCACCTTCGTCGACTACGAGCAGGAGCCTCGCGAGTACGAGCTGAGCGTCGCGCAGACGGTACTGCGCGTCCACAGCCGTGTCGCCGACCTCTACAACAAGCCGATGGATCAGGTCGAGCAGCAACTCCGGCTGACCATCCACGAGCTGCGGGAAGAGCAGGAGCGCGAACTGGTCAACAACCCGGACTTCGGGTTGCTGCACAACGCCGACCTGCGCCAGCGCATCCACACCCGGGCCGGCGCGCCCACGCCCGACGACATGGACGAGTTGCTGTCGCTGGTCTGGAAGGAGCCGGGTTTCTTCCTCGCACACCCCCGCGCGATCTCCGCGTTCGGCCGGGAATGCAGCCGCCGCGGTCTGTATCCGCAGAGCGTGGACTTCGGGGGGCACCACGTGCCGGCATGGCGCGGTGTGCCGATCTTCCCCTGTAACAAGATCCCGATGTCCGGCCACCGGACGACCTCGATCATGCTGATGCGCACCGGCGAGGCCGCCCAGGGCGTGGTCGGCCTCCACCAGACCGGCATCCCGGACGAATACGAGCCCGGCCTTTCGGTGCGGTTCATGAACATCAACGAAAAGGCCATCATCTCCTACCTGGTCAGCGCCTACTACTCGGCGGCGGTCCTGGTGCCGGACGCGCTGGCCATTTTGGACAATGTGGAAACCGGCCGGGAAGACTGACCGGACATGGGAGATCGACCGTTCGAACTGCCGGAGTTCTACCTCCCCTGGCCCGCCCGCCGGAACCCGTACCGGGAAAGCGCGCGGGACCACAGCCGGGCCTGGGCGCACGAGATGGGCATGGTCGCGGCGGATCCGGACAACCACGAGACGGCCGTGTGGGACGAGGCGGCGTACGAGAGCGCCGACTACGCCCTGCTCTGCGCGTACACGCACCCCGACGCGACGGACGAAAAGCTGAAACTCGTCACCGACTGGTACGTGTGGGTCTTCTATTTCGACGACCACTTCCTCGAACACTACAAGCGGACCGGTGATCTGACCGGGGCGCGGGAATACCTGACCGGGCTGGCGGAATTCATGCCGGCCGGCCCGGCAACGGAGATTCCCGGCGGGAAGAATCCCGTCGAATGGGGGCTGGCGGACCTGTGGCGCCGCACCGCGGGCACCATGTCCGCGGACTGGCTGACACGTTTCTCGGAAAGCACAAGGAATCTCTTGGAGGACTGCCTCTGGGAACTGGCGAACATCACCGAGGGCCGCGTGCCCAACCCGATCGACTACGTGGAGATGCGGCGCAAGGTCGGCGGCGCGCCGTGGTCGGCGGACCTGGTCGAGCTCGCGATCGGCGCGGAGGTGCCTGCCGCGATCGCCGCGAGCAGGCCCCTGCGGGTGCTCAAGGACACCTTCGCCGACGGGGTGCACCTGCGTAACGACATCTTTTCCTACCAGCGCGAGACCGAACAGGAAGGAGAGGTCAACAACGGCGTGCTGGTGCTGGAGACGTTCTTCGGCTGCGATCCCCAGCGGGCCGCGGATCTGACCAGTGAACTCGTCACGTCCCGGCTGGAACAGTTCGAAACCACGGCGCTGACCGAGGTGCCGCCGCTCTGCGACGAGTACGCGCTCTCCCCGGCCGAACGCGCGAGCGTGTTCGGCTACGTGAAGGGACTCCAGGACTGGCAGGCGGGCGGGCACGAATGGCATCTGCGTTCCAGCCGCTACATGAACGACCGCGGCGGTGGCGCTCCCGTGCTCGGCGGACCGTCCGGGCTCGGGACCGGGATCGCCACGCCGACGGTGCCCCGCCCCGGCCCGGGGTGGCGGCGAAGAGCGCGGCAACACTCGCACACGTTGTTCGCCCCGGTCGGCCACCTGACGCTGCCGGAGCTCCCCATGCCCTTTCCCGTGCGGATGAACCCGCACCTGGAGCCCGCCCGCGCGCGGGTGGTCGCCTGGGCGAGGGCGATGGGCATGCTCGACCCGGTGCCCGGCGTGTGGGACGAACGGCGCCTGCGCGTGTTCGACCTCGCCCACTGCGCGGCGATGATCCATGCCGATGCCGATCCGGAACAACTGGACCTGACGGCGGGCTGGCTGACCTGGGGCACCTACGGCGACGATTACTTTCCCGTGATGTTCGGCTCCCGCCGCGACATCGCGGCCGCCAAGCTGTGCAACGACCGGCTGCCCGCGTTCATGCCGCTCGACGGCGAGCCCGTGCAGGCCCCGCTCAACCCGCTCGAACGGGGGCTGGCCGACCTCTGGCGGCGCACCGTGGCCCCGATGACCCAGGCGGCGAGAGCCCGTTTCCGGCATTCGGTCGAGGACATGACCGGAAGCTGGCTGTGGGAATTGGCCAACCAGGCGCAGCATCGCATCCCCGACCCGGTCGACTACATCGAGATGCGGCGGAAGACCTTCGGGTCGGACATGACGATGAGCCTGGCGCGGCTGCGCCACCTCGATGAGCTGCCGCCGGCACTCGCGCGCACCCGCACGGTTCTCGCTCTGGAAAACGCCGCGCAGGACTACGCGTGTTTCACCAACGACCTGTTCTCCTACCAGAAGGAAATCGAGTTCGAAGGCGAGGTGCACAACCTCGTCCTGGTCGCCGAAAACTTCCTCGGCACCGACCGGTGGACCGCGCGCGACGTCGTGGCCGATCTCATGGCGGCGCGCCTGCGGCAGTTCGAACGCATCGTCGCCGAGGATCTGCCGCGCCTGTCCGACGAGTTCGGCCTCGACGGAGCGGGGCGGGCGGCGCTGACCCGGCACGCCGACGGCCTCAAGGACTGGATGTCGGGAATCCTGGAATGGCATCGCCGGTGCGCGCGCTACACCGAGGCCGAACTCCGGCGAAGCCGTGAACTCGTGGCGGGCACGGACATCCCGCCGGCCGCCCGTTCGTGGCGGGTGGGCCCGTGCGGTCTGGGCACCGCCGCCGCGCGTCCCCCTCGTCTGTCCTCTGTGGACGATTATTCCCTCTCCCCCGCGACAGCAGGTGATCACCGATGAAACCCCTTGTGGCAACTCGCGGCCGTCGAGGTGACCAATGACCGCACCGGATCCTCGGACCAATGGGCACACCAGGCTGAGCCTGGACACGGCCGCGGCACGCAACCTCGCCACCACCACCAAGACACCGCCGCACACCCCGTCGACCGGCCCGCGCTGGCTGATCCGCATGCTGCCGTGGATCGAGGCCGGTGGCGGCGCCTACCGGGTCAACCGGAGACTGACCTACCCCGTGGGCGCCGGACGGCTGACCTTTTCCTTCGCCGCGGGCCAGGCGCGTGTGGTGCCCGGCGCGCTGCGGGAACTGCCGTCCCTGCGTGACCTCGACGACGAGGGCACGCTGGCCGACCTCGCGGCGCGGTTCACCCAGCGCGAGTACGGGCCGGGCGACGTCATCACCACCGCGGGCCATGCCGCGGGTGAAATGGTGTTGCTCGCGCACGGCAAGGTCAGCACGCGCGCCACGGGTCCCTACGGCGGAGAGACCGCGCTCGACGTGCTCGCCGAAGGCGGTTTTCTCGGCGAGGAGGTGCTCACCGGCGCCCGGCCGACGTGGGCGGTCACGGCCGTCGCGCTCACGCCTTGCATCGTGCTGGCGCTGTCCCGCGCGGCAGTCGGTGAGATCACCGCCCGGTCCGGCCGGCTGAGGGCCCACCTCGACCGGATCCGGGACAGCCCGGCACCCGCCCGCACCAAGCACGGCGAAGCCGCGATGCGCCTGGCTTCCGGTCACCAGGGTGAGCCGGGGCTGCCCGGAACGTTCGCCGACTACGAGCTGGAACCTCGTGAGTACGAGCTCAGCCTCGCCCAAACCATCCTGCGCGTGCACACCCGCGTGTCCGATCTCTACAGTTCGCCCCTCGACCAGCTCGAGGAACAACTGCGGCTGACCATCCAGCAGCTGCGGGAAAGACAGGAACACGAACTGATCAACAATCCGGACTTCGGGTTGCTGCACAACGCCGATCTGCGCCAGCGCATCCACACCACGGCGGGTCCGCCGAGACCGGGCGACCTCGACGAGTTGCTGTCACGGCGCCGCAAGTCGCGGTTCTTCCTGGCCCATCCCCGGACCATCGCCGCGTTCGGCCGCGAATGCACCCGCGCCGGGGTTTACCCGGACAGTGTGGAGATCCAGGGCAGCAGGCTCCTCGGCTGGCGCGGGGTGCCGATCTTCCCGTGCGACAAGATCCCGGTCACCTCACGGGGTACCAGCTCCATTCTCGTGCTGCGCACCGGCGAGAAGGACCAGGGCGTCGTAGGCCTGCGGAGAACGGGCATCCCCGACGAATACGAGCCCGGTCTGAGCGTGCGCCTGACCGGGATCGACGACAAGGCCATCGCCTCGTATCTGGTCAGCGTCTACTACTCGGTGGCGGTGCTCACCCCGGATGCCCTCGGCGTGCTGGAGAACGTCGAAACGGCACGCTGAACCGCGGCCCGGCATCCCACCGGCTAGATTCGAACCCATGACTCCGCAGGAGCTCAAGGCCGCGTGCCTGGCGCTGCCCAAGGCGCGCGAGGAATTCCCGTTCGACGACGCGAACAGCGTGTTCAAGGTGGCGGGCAAGATCTTCGCGATCAGCAGGCTCGGCGCCAGCCCACTGCGGGTGAGTCTCAAGTGTGATCCGGAGGTGGCGGTGCATCTTCGCGCCACCTATCCGGCGGTGACACCCGGCTACCACCTCAACAAGCGGCACTGGAACACCGTCGTCGTCGACGGTTCGGTGCCCGAGGGCCTGGTGCGGGAAATGATCGAGAACTCCTACGACCTGGTCGTCGCGGGCCTGCCCGGGCGTGTGCGGGAACAGCTCAAGTGGGCGGGGCTGAGCCAGGAGCACTGAGGCGGAAGGGCTGCTTTTCGCTGTCGACGGCCACCTTGCGTTTGGTCAGCCAGGCGGCGATCTGCGCACGGGAAGTGAACCCGAGCTTGGTCAGGATATTCTCGACGTGGGTTTCGACGGTGCGTTGCGTGATCACCAGCCGGGCCGCGATCTGCTTGTTGCTCAGCCCCTCGGTGACCATTTCGGCGATCTCCAGTTCCCGGCGGGTCAATCCCCCGGGCTGGGTGGAGTGTGGCCGCCGAGAAGGGGTCCGTGGCTCCGGTTTCTCCGCCAGGACATAGGCGATAGCCTCCTCGACGCTTAATCGGGAGGTCGCCGCGAAGGCCTCGGCGAAGGTTTCCGCGCCGAGTGCTTTTTCCGCGGCCTGGCGGCAGTCCCGGTCGAATGACCAGTACGCGTTGGTCGCCGCGATCCGCGACTCGCTGGCGTGCAGCACGGCGTGCGCGGCGCCCAGCAGGCCTGCCGCCTGTTGGTGGCGTCCGAGCGCTCCGGCGGACCAGGCGAGGCCATTGATCGCGAGGTTGAGCAACCCGTAGTCGGGCAACCGCGCGGCGACGACCTCTCGCAGGAGAGCCTCGGAACGCCGGTAGTCGCCACGCCGCCACACGTGCAGGCCCAGCGTCCACAACGCGTAGGTGCGCGACCAGGTCGCATGGTGTGTTTCGGCCAAGGCCAGCGCTTCTTCGGCGACCTGCTCGCCCGCCGGATCGTTCAGGTAGAACAGGGCCGACGACAACAGCGACAGGATGCCGTTCACCTCCATGGGGTCACCGGCCCGCCGGAAACCCACCAGGGCCTGTTCCGCGAGTGCTCTGGATTTCTCCAGGTCGCCGTCGAAGTAGGCGACCATACTCGCGGCCATCGCGTACCGGGCTCGCAGGAGGTCGTCGTCAAGGGTGACGGTCAGCTCGCGCAATTCCGCCAGGAGCCCCCGAGCCTTGTCGAGAGCGCCGCCCGTGGTCATGATCTCCACAGCGGCGCGGAGCGCCTCCGCCCGGAGCGGAGTGGGCTCCGGCTCGGACTCGAGGGCCGCGCGCAGCCAATGGGCGCCTTCGGCGAGGAGACCTCCCGCGAACCAGAACTGCCGCAGTGGCGCGGCGATCTCGGCAGGCCGGTATCCCCGGTCCGGGCGGTCGATCGCATACCGCAACGCACCGCGCAGGTTCGGCAGTGCGCCGCGCAACCGGTCGATCCATTCCCGTTGGGAGGAGCTGAACTCCTCCTGCCGATAGCGCTGGGCGAGTCGAACCCAGTAACCGGCATGGCGGTCGCGCACGGCTTCCTCACGTCCGGACATTTTCAGTCGAAGCTGGCCGTACTCGCGTGTCGTCTCCAGCATCGAATACAACACCGTGTGGCCTTCGGTTCCGCCGACGCGCGCAATGATGGACTTGTCGAGAAGCCCGGCGACCAGGTCCAGCACTTCCCCGGCCGCGATGCCGAACCCGCCGCAGACCGCTTCCGCCGCCTCCAAGCCGAAATTCCCGTCGAACACCGAAACCGCCACCCACACCGCGCGTTCGGCGGGCGTGCACAACTCGTAGCTCCAGGCGATGGTGGCTTCGAGGGTCCGCTGCCGGAACGGAGTGTTCGCGGCGCCGGCGGTCAGCAACGCGAACCGGTCGTCCAGCCGCCGCAGGATCTCCTCCAGGGAGAACCTTCTCAGCTGCACGGCCGCGAGTTCCAGAGCGAGCGGAATCCCGTCGAGCCGCCGGCAGATCCGGAACACCGTCTCCCGGTTGCCGGCGTCGACGCGGAAATCCGGCCGGACCGCCGCGGCGCGATCGGCGAACAGCGTCACCGCGTCGGATTCGTCCGATTCCCCGGCGTTCGAGACGGACAACGGCGGAACGGTCAGGACCCGCTCCCCGCGGATGCGCAACAACTGCGTGCTCGTCGCGAGCACCCGCAACTCCTCCGCCGATTCCAGCAACCCGGCCACCAGCACCGCGGTCGCTTCCAGCACGTGCTCGCAGTCGTCCAGCACGAGCAGGAGCCGTTTGCCGGAGAAGTATCCGGCGAGCGCGGCCGCCGGCTCCTCGACCGTCTCGGCGAGTCCCAGGGCACTGGCGACCGCGGAGGGCACCAAGGCGGGATCGCGGAGGTCACCCAGGCGAACGAACCAGACTCCGTCCTGGAACGATCCGCGCGTGGCCTCCGCGGCAACGGCGGCCAGGCGGGTCTTGCCGACCCCGCCGGGGCCGCTCAGCGTCACCAGGCGAGCCGAGCCAAGGAGCCGCCGGACTTCAGCCAGTTCCCGCCGCCGCCCGACGAAACTGGTCGACCGCGCGGCGAGGGTTCCGGCTCCAGGGGATCCACCGGACATGACACACAGTGTATGTGGTGGCGGAGCGTCAGCCACAATGCGTCATGGGGAGTGGGTGATGGGACACGCTCACCCCATGGTCTTGGCGCCGTCCAGTGACTCGCGGATGATGTCGGCGTGGCCCGCGTGCTGGGCCGTCTCGGCCATGATGTGCAACAGGACACGGCGGGCCGACCGCCGGGCGCCGGGCTCGAACCAGGGGGCCCGTGGCAGCGGGTGGGTGCCGTTGAGGTCGGGCAGCGCGGCCACGACTTCGTCGGTCCGGCGACCCGCTTCGGCGTAGTCCTCCAGCAGTCCGGCCAACGTCTCGCCGTCGGCCATCCGGAACCGTTGCGCCCACTGCGCCTGGGCTTCCTCGGTCATCTCGGTGAACTCGGGAAACGCCGAGGGGCCTTCCTGGATGAAGTCCACCCACATCCGTTCGACGGCGGTGACGTGCTTGATCAGCCCGCCCAGGCACAGTTCGCTCACCGTCGTCCGCGCCTTCGCCTGTTCGTCGGTGAGATCACGGACGGTGTAGCGGAGGAAGAACCGATGCTGTGCCAGAGCTTCGAGCAGGTCGGCCTTTTCCGCGGACAGCGCCGGCTTCTCGGCGGTCTCGGTGCTGGTCATGGGGGAAGTCCTTTCCGTTTTCGTCGGTACGCAGACGAAGTTAGCCCGCATTGCGGCCACTTCCTGACCTCAATGAGGCCAGAATGAAAACCATGGCGAACACCAGCTCGCGAACCCTCCGGTTGCTCTCGCTGTTGCAGACCCATCGGTTCTGGCCCGGCACGGAACTGGCCGGGCGGCTCGAAGTGTCGGCGCGCACGCTGCGCCGCGACATCGAACGGCTCCGTGACCTGGGGTATCCGGTCGAAGCCACCCGCGGGGTCGACGGCGGGTACCGGCTGGCCGCGGGCGCCGCCCTACCGCCGCTGGTGGTCGATGACGACGAGGCGGTGGCGCTCGCGGTCGGGTTGCAGGCCGCCGCGCAAAGCGCGGTCGAGGGCATCGAGGAACCCTCGGTGCGGGTGCTGGCCAAGGTGACCCAGGTGATGCCGGCGAGGTTGCGCCGCCAGGTGGAGGCGTTGCGGGCGATGACGGTCTCCGCGATGTGGACTCCCCCTGCCGATACCGGAGTCGACGCGGGAGATCTGACCACGGTCGCCCTGGCCTGCCGGGACAGCGAGCGGCTGACGTTCGCCTACCGCACGGCCGAAGGGAAGCGCGGTGACAGGCATGTGGAGCCGCACCGGCTGGTCGCGCTCGACCGCCGCTGGTACCTGGTCGCCTACGACCTCGGCCGCCACGACTGGCGGACCTTCCGCGTCGACCGCCTCACCGCGCCTTCGGCCACGGGCGCCCGGTTCCGGCCGCGCGAACTGCCCGCCGCGGACGCGGCCGACTTCGTCCGCTCACGGCTCGGCGCCCTGCCGGCCTCTTATCAGGTCGAGGCGCGGCTCGACGCGCCCGCCACGGTCGTCCGCCAGAAGGTCGGCCGGTGGTGCACGGTCGAGGACATCGACGAAACGACCTGCCTGCTCCGGATGACCACCCATTCCCTGGACTGGGCGGCCCTGACGCTCGGCGTCACCGGCGCCGGGATAGAGGTGCGCTCGCCCCGCGAGCTCGTCGGCTACCTGCACGAGTGGGGCGATCGGTTCAGCCGCGTTGAGAGCGCTTTCTCGACGTCGCCGGGACAATGACGGTAAACAAGCGGGTCGCGCACACCGAAAGGCATTCTCTCGCCGACCGCCGAAATCGTGGCTGAAAGCGCATTCACCCGCCGGAGATACCTACGCCGGACGGGAAAGTATTACGGAAACCTGAAACGGTGGCCCTCGGACAGCGTATCGGAGGGGCACCCGCCGGTCACTTTCCGCGAGAACGGGAAAAACAACTCACCCCCAGCACAACCCGATTGACCGATTTCCGCCGGGGAGAGCGGACTGGCAGGCTGGCGAAGCCACGCCTGGGTTACCGCCGTTTGTGCGCGATTTCCTTCCAGGGGCATGGGCGGCGTGGCCCTGGCTTCGAGTTCCACGCCAGGAAGGACCTGCAGCAGCATGCGCCTGTCGCGAGGGGAAGATCAGGGGCGGCGATCCGGACGAAGAGCAGGGAGAATGGCCGCGCGGCTCGCGGTCGCCGCGCTGATCGCGGCGATACCCACGCTGACCGTCGTTCCCTTGGCCGAAGCCGGCCCACTCGAACAGCACACTCCGGCCACCTACAACATGCAGGGCGCGTCCGCGGACACCGCGTCCAAGTGGTCCTCGGACATCCGTGACCTCACCGGAAGTCACGATGTCCTCGCCCTCCAGGAGGCGGGGCCACTGCCACCCATGACCCCGGGCGGTTCGTTCGACTACATCGGCAGCTTCGGCAACGGCGCGGGCACCGTTCATCACTACACGCGCAACTTCGGCACGTTGTCCCGTCCCCTCTTCCGCCACGTCTACTTCATGCAGACCGACCCCAACGGCAACCGGGTGAACCTCGCGATGGTGACCCAGAACCAGCCGGACGAGGTGGTCGTCGTGCCGCCCACCTTCAACACCAGCCGCTGGTCGTTCGGGCTGCGCTTCGGGCAGACCGTGTTCTTCACCATCCACGCGCTGTCCGGCAGCGGCAACGACGGACCGAACATGGTGCAGCGCATAGCCCAGTTCACGGCGCAACAAGGCTGGGACTACGCGGTGATGGGCGACTTCAACCGTCGTCCGGACACCTGGGGGAACGGCAGGCTTCCCCAGGGCGGGCATATTTACCGCACCGGGGAAGCGACCCAGGTGCGCCAGGGCGAACTCGACTACATGATCGCGTCCCGGGACGTGCCCCTCTACACGGGCAGGCTGCTGGGCGGCTACTCGTCCGACCACTTCGCCGTCGACTTCCGGGTGTTCCCGTTGCGCGCGGCCGGTCTGCCGGTCTCCATCGGCAGCTACAGCAACCACGGCGACGGCGAGCGGATCCTCGACATCTACGAAAACCAAAGCGCGAACGGCACGCACGTCATCACCTACGACCTCAACGGCGGCCGCAACCAGCTGTTCAACCTCGTCCCGGCCGGCGTCGACGGTTACACCCTGCGCAGCCTGTCCACCGGCAAGTGCGTCGACCTCGACCGGGGCCCCAACGCACAGGCCGGGGACTACGTCAACGAATGGGACTGCCAGGGCCAGGCCACGCAGATCTGGCAGTTCTACGCGTGGCCCGACGACCCGGGCGCGGCGCTGGTCTACAACCCGTACAAGCACATGTGCCTGGACGTGCTGGGAAACAAGACCGGCAACGGACGGTGGCCCGGTATCTATCCGTGCACCGGCGCCATCAACCAGAAGTGGACGCTGCAGGACCGCAGCCTGGATTGACCGCGGACCACGTCCACGGACACGAGTGAAGAGCCGTCGCGCCGGGGGGCAGGCGGCTCTTCACCGTGATCCCACGATGCCGGTTTTTCCTCTACCATCTGCCATGTTCGGTGATTCTCCGACGGACCCTTGGGGGGCCTTCAGTGGGTATTCCGGCAGTGAACAGGCGCGGCTTCCTCACGGGGGTGGCGGGAGCCGCGGCGCTTTCCGGGCTCGGTGTCGCGAACAGCCCGGAGGCGCTGGCTCAGACCAGTACGGGCCGCGCCGGGCCGGCGGTCCGGGAGGGCACGAACATGGCCGCCCAGGTCTCGCCGGACGGCCGGACGATCGCCATCGACCTGCTCGGCGTGCTCTGGCTCGTGCCCGTCCACGGCGGGCAGGCAAGGCGGCTGACCGGCGATCTGTTCGACATCGCACAGCCGGACTGGTCCCCCGACGGGACGACGCTGGTCTTCCAGTCCTACCGCGACGGCAACTTCCACCTCTGGACCATCCGGGCCGACGGCACCGGGTTACGCCGGCTGACCACCGGCCCGTTCGACCATCGCGAGCCCCGGTTCTCCCCGGACGGCAAGCGGATCGTGTTCTCCTCCGACCAGTCCGGCGGTTACGGCCTTCATCTGCTCGATCTCGCCACCTCCGCGATCACGCCGCTGACCGACACCGCCGAAGAGGAGTACGAGCCTGCCTTCTCGCCAGACGGAACCAAGGTCGCCTTCGTGACGGCGAACCGGCGCGTCGATGTCGTGTCGCTCGCCGACGGCAGCAGGCACACCGCGGCCGAAGTCCCGGCGGGCCAGATCGTGCATAGTCCGCAATGGACTCACGATGGCGCCGATCTGGTGTACTGCCTGTTCTCCGGCGTAGGGTTGGGTTCGACGGCGGGGAGCGCGCAACTGGTGTCGAAGGGCGCGCCGCTGTTCTCCGGCGAAGACGTGTTCCCGTTCCGCGTTTCGTGGCTGGGCCCGGACGAGTATGTCTACACCGCCGACGGAAGGATCCGGCGGCGCACGCTCGGTGGCAACGCCCGCGAAATAGCGTTCTCCGCCTCGGCCGGCGTGGTCAGGGCGCCACGTAAGCCCACCCGGCGTCGGGATTTCGATTCGCCCGGTCCACGGCCGGTGAAGGGAATCGGCAGCCCGGTCCTGTCCCCCGACGGCACGCAGGTGGCCTTCCGCGCCCTCAACGACATCTACGTGATGCGCATCGGCGGTCCGGCTCGGCCGCTGACCGGAGACGCCTGGTGGAAATGCGATCCCGCCTTCTCCCCCGACGGCGCCTCCCTGTCGTATTCCACCGATCGAGGCGGCAAGCTCGACATCTGGATCCGGGATCTGCGCACCGGGAAGGACCGGCAGCTCACCCATCTTCCCGGCGCCGCCGCCGTTTCCGGGTCGTGGTCGCCCGACGGCCGCCACATCGCCTTCCTGGACCAGACCGGTGCCCTGCACACGGCCGAGGTGGCGACCGGCGCGGTCCAGCGGGTGTTCACGGCCACGTTCGAACCGGGAAGGCCGACGTGGTCGGCGGACGGTTCGGTGATCGCGCTGGCCGCCATCCGGCCGTACTCGTCCCGGTTCCGCGAAGGGCTGAGCAAAATCCTGCTGGTGGACCGGAAAACGGGCAAGGCGACCTACGCCGACCCGATGCCACACCGGTCGATCCAGACCCGGGGCGACGACGGGCCGGTGTGGTCGCCGGACGGCCGCAGAATGGCGTTCGTCGTCGGCAGCGTCCTGTGGACCGTCGACGTGCATCCCGACGGCACGTTCGCCGGAGAGCCACGGCAGATCACCTCCGAGGTCACCGACGCACCGAGCTGGCGCGGGGATTCGCGGGAAATGCTCTACCTGAACAACGGGCGGCTGCGGCTGGTCTCCGCCGACGGCGGCACTCCCCGTACCGTGCCGCTCGGTCTCACCTGGACGAACACGCGGAGCCGCGGCCGGGTGGTGATCCGCGCGGGCCGTGTCTGGGACGGCACCAGCCACACCCTGAGGTCCAATGTGGACATCGTGGTGGACGGGCACCGCATCGCTTCCGTCGAACCGGCGGGCCGGGCGACCGACGGCGAAATCGTGGATGCCCGGGACGCCGTGGTCATGCCCGGCCTGATCGACATGCACAACCACCGGGAAATGCAGGGCTACGCCTACGGTGACCGGCAGGGGCGGCTCTGGCTCTCGCTCGGTATCACCACGACCCGGTCTCCGGGCAGTCCCGCCTATCACATGGTGGAAGAGCGCGAATCCGTGCGGTCCGGTGCCCGGATCGGCCCGCGCTATTTCGCCACCGGAGAGGCGATCGACGGCAGCCGGATCTACTACAACTTCATGCGCCCCACCTACGACGACGAGCAGTTGCGGCGGGAACTCGAACGCGCCGGAGCACTGGACTACGACCTGATGAAGGCCTACGTCCGGCTCGCCCCGGAGTGGCAGCGACGGGTCATCGACTGGGCGCACGAGCGCGGAATTCCCGCCACTTCCCACTATCACTACCCCGCGTTCGCCTTCGGCGGCGACGGCATGGAGCACGTCGGCGCGACGAACCGGCTCGGCTACTCGCGAACGGTGAGCGCCCTCGGCGCCGGGTACGGCGATGTCATCGATCTGTTCACCGCGGCCGGGGCGGCGCGCACGCCGACGCTTTTCCTTTCCGCCGCGCTGTTCCGCGACGACACCAGCCTGGTCACCGACAACCGGATGCGCACGCTCTACCCGGAATGGGAGTACGCGTCCCTGCTCGCCGCGGCCAAGGACGCCCGAAGCGGCGACCAGACCGTCAACCTGGCGAACCTGGCCCGTCAGGTCGCCCAGCTCAAGGCCATGATCCGTGCGGGAGGCCGGGTGATCACCGGGACCGACTCGCCGATCGACCACACCGCGGTGAGCACGCACATGAACCTGCGCGCGATGGTCACCTACGGGCTCACGCCGTACGAGGCGCTGACCACGGCCACCAGCGTTCCCGGCGAGGTCCTCGGCGAACCCCTCGGCCGCGTCGCCCCCGGAATGTACGCCGACCTGACGATCCTGGGCGGCGACCCGCTCGCCGACATCAAGCAGGCCGCGAACGTCCGGCAGGTCATGGTCAACGGCCGTCTGTTCGCCGTGCCGGAACTCCTCGCCCCGTTCACCACGGCCGCGCCGGCGGTGCGGCCGAGCGCGGTCCTCTCCCCCGTCCCCGACCACCCCGGCAACAGCCGCTACTGGTGGCACGACCCGCATTACGTGGCCACGGCACGGTATTCGTGCTGCGCCGGAGGCTGAGCCTCGGGCCTTGCCGACCGCGCAGGCGCGGCGGCTTGAGCGCTTGGCTCGGCCCTGTCTCTCTGCCGGGTTTCGGTGTCCCCAGTTGATGGTCGTGTCGTTGAGGACCGTGTAGACGTTGCGGCGCTTCGACGGTTGCCGTACGTGCTGCGCCGACTGCCGTGCACCGCTTCGTGGATCCCTTGCCTGTCAGAACGGGGTGTGTACCGGTGTGGGCCCCGACCGACTGAGAGGCGTGGGGCGGCGCTCGCCCGGCTCGGGCGGGCGCTGGCGGACCCGACCCGTTGCCGCGCACGCTGGAGGCGATGCGGCACGGTGAAATCGATGGGTACAAGGCGGCGAAAATCCACGAACCCACCGCGCTCCTCACTGATGCGGAAGCCCGCCAGGTCGACGCGGTCATGTCCACCCGCTTGGCGGGGAAGGACCCGGGTGGCCTGCGGCGGTCGGCGAACCGGGCGGTCGCGAGGATCGACCCGGAGGGCTATGCCGGGCGTTGCCGTGCCCGCCGTGTGCGGCGGAAGGTGGAGTTAATTCCCCTGGATGAGGGAATGGTCCAGCTCTCCGGCGATCTCCCAGTGGAAATCGGCGTGGCCGCCTACCAGCGGATCGACCGGGAGGCCCGGCGCCGGAGGGATAGGGCCCACGCCGCGGCGCCCTCGCCACCCAGCTCCTCGAGGCCGGGCACCCGGTGACCGTGTGGAACCGGACATCCGGCCGCGACAGCTCTGTGGTCGAACGTGGCGCCGAAAGCGCTGCGACGGTCACCGACGCGGTCACCCGGCGGCCACTGATCGTCGCCTGCCTGCTCAGACACTGCCTCGGTCCACGAAACCCTCGGCCCTGTAGTCGGCACGCTACGTCGCCGTCGGCTTCGCCGCCCGGGCCACCCCGTTCATCAGCGCCATGACCAGCTCTTTCGCCCGGCATGCACGGTTTATCGACAGGGGGATTACACCGTGCCCGGGCAACAGAGCCTGGAGTTCTCGGATCTGTCCCCCATCGTGCGGGCCAGCACCGAACAGGGCGTGGACCCCGTGACCATCGCGGCGGTACAAGCGCTGATCAGCCGGGAGATCGCCAACGGTCATGGCGCCGAAGGATTTGCACGGATCTATGAGAGCCTGCGCACGGACAATTCGGCGACGGCCCCGAGAAAGGCCGGCCGAGCCATCAACTGATAGGAGACTCGATGGACGCTCCGTCACAGGGCGCCAAGACCGCGCCTCTCATCGCCATCGAAGAACACTGGATCCTGCCGGAGCTGACGGCCGCCCTCGCCGCCATGCCCGAGCGGGTTCGCGACGAAAGCCTCGTCTTCAACGAGATGGGCGACCATCGGCAACGCCTGGAGGACCTGGGGACGGACCGGATCGCGGCCATGGACGCCCAGGGCATCGACGTGTCGGTCCTCGCCCTGGCGCCGCCGGGGACCCAGCCGCTGCCACCGGAGGAGGCCCTGCGCCTGAGCCGGACCGCCAACGATGTCGCCGCGGCGGCCGTCGGCGCCCATCCGTCCCGGTTCCGTGCGTTGTCCACGCTGCCCATGTCATCGCCCAAAGACGTGGCGGGTGAGCTCAGGCGGGCCGCGAGCCTCGGTCACGTAGGCACCATGGTCTACGGCCGATCGGGCGAGTTCATGCTCGATGACCCGGTCTACGACGACTTCTTCGCCACCGCTGCGGAACTCGGCCAACCGGTGTTCCTGCATCCCCAGCTGCCGTCGTCCGCCGTTCGCGACGCGTCGTATCGCGGTTTCGATGCCGCCGTCGAACTCGGCCTCGCCACCTTCGGGTGGGGCTGGCACCTGGACGCCGGGACGGCGGCGCTGCGGTTGATCCTCCGGGGCACCTTCGACCGGCATCCCGGCCTCCAGGTCGTGCTCGGCCATTGGGGCGAGATGCTGCTGTTCTGGCTGGACCGCGCGGACAGTCTCGCTCGCGTCGCGGGCTTGCGGCGATCGGTTTCGGACTATCTGCGGTCGAACTTCTTCATCACCGCCTCCGGCATGTTCAACCCGGCGCTTCTGCACCACGCCCTGTCGGTGACCTCCGCCGACCGGTTGATCTTCTCGACCGACTATCCGTTCCAGCATCCGACGCGAGACGAAATCGGCTCCTTTCTCGCGCAATTTTCGTCCGGGGAAGATCGGCAGAAGTTCTCGTCGGGCAACGCGGCATCCCTGTACGGCATCGACCTCTGACACGCCGACGGCACGGATGGCGAAGAGGATGCCATCCGTGCCGTCGCTCAAGGGCCTACAACAGGGACCGGAAAATGGTGGCGGGCTCTTCGTAGCGCGCCTCGGGAACCTGGTACAGCGCATCGATCGCCTTCGCCCGGTCCGGGAAATCGGCGATCATGACGGCGACCTCCTCGTCCCGAGGGCTGAGGCCGGCCGCCGAGAGCAGCGCCGGGATGATCACAGTGGGGTCGGCATCCATGGGTTTCTTCCCTTTCCTTTCACACGCTTTCAGGCCGCGGTCTTCACGCTCAGGTCCGGCGCCTGAAGGTGCCAGCCGGTGCGTTGCTGGTAGGCGTATCCCGCGGCGAGAACTCCCGCCTCGTCGAACGGTTTGCCGACGATCTGCAGCCCGAGCGGCAGACCGTCGGTGGTGAAGCCCATCGGGACCGACATCGCCGGGTTGCCGAGCGCGTTCCAGTAGGGCGTGTGCAGTGCCGTGATGATGTCGGCGAAGGCGAGTTTCTCCAGTGCCGGGGCGCCGCAGGAACTCGTCGGCGTGACGATCAGGTCGACGGTTTCGAACAGCGCGGCGACCTTGCGCTGTCCCACTCGCCGGACCCGCTGCGCCTGCGCGTAGTCGCCTCCGGTGATCAACGCGCCGGTGGCGACCGCCATGCGGGTGCCCGCACCGTAGTCGGTCCAGCGGCTTCGCAGGTCAGGCCGGTGGTAGGCATAGGCTTCCGCGGACATGCCCACCATGGTCGCCGTGGTCAACTCGTCGTAGAGCGGGAGCGTCACGTCGACGATTTCCGCGCCCGCGGCACGAAGCTCGGCGAGCGCGGCGTCGATGACGGACGCGAGTTCGGGCACGGCCAGCGGTGAGGTTCCCAGCAGCCGGTCCACGCCGATCCGGAGCCCGGACAGAGATCCGGTGAGCCCGCTGGTGTAGTCGTCGACGGGCCGGTCGACCGAAGTCGCGTCGCTCGGGTCGTGCCCGGCGAGCACGGCCAGCATCACCGCGCAGTCCGCGGCGCTGCGCGCCATCGGCCCGATGTGGTCGTAGCTGTAACCGAGCGGTACACACCCGGACTTCGGCACCCGCCCGAAGGTCTGCTTCAGGCCGGTGATCCCGCAACTGGTGGCCGGGTAACGGATACTGCCACCGGTGTCGGTGCCCAGACCGCCGAGGAACATCCCCGCCGCCACACCGCCACCGGTGCCCGAGCTCGATCCCCCGGTCCAGTGCTCCGGATTCCACGGATTGCGCGGGATCGGGAAAGGCTTGTCCGGATCGGGAATCCCGATCGCATACTCCATTGTGGACGTCTTTCCGGTGATCACGGCACCGGCGGCCCGCAGCCGGGCCACCACCGGCGCGTCCCCGGAAGCGCCCCAGGCACGATCCAGGACCAGGCTCTGCGCGGTGGTCTCACCTTCGTCCGTGGCGATGATGTCCTTGATGCCCAACGGAATTCCGTGCAACGGCCCACGGTCGGTGCCGGCGGCCAGTTCGGCGTCCGCCTTGGCCGCGGCGGCGAGCGCGGTTTCGTCGAACCGGGAAAGGTAGACGCCCAGTTCCTCGTCGTGGGCGTCGGCGGCCGCGAAGGCGGCTTCGGTGAGCGCCACCGACGTGGTGGTGCCCGCGCGCAGCGCCGCGGCCGCGTCGGTAATGGTGGAATACAAGGTTTCTCTCCTAAACGGTGGCGGGCAGGGCAGGTCGGCGAAGGTGGTGTGTGGTGCCGCGCTGGTAGGCGTCGCCGAGGGCGAACAGGGTCGCCTCGTCCCGTGGCCTGCCGACGAACTGGATGCTCACGGGCAGGCCGTCGACGGCGCCGGAAGGCAGGACCAGGGCAGGGCTGCCGGTCAGGTTGAACGGCACGTTGGTGCGGCAGCAGGCGTCCAGCCACGGGACTTCCCGGTCCCCGAGGTCGGAGGTCATGTCGTCGCCGATGAGCGGGGGAAGGGCGGTCATCGCGGGGGTCACCAGCGCGTCGCAGCCGCTCATGGCTTCGTCCAGTTCGCGCTGGAACAGCGGGCGCAACCGCAACGCCCGCAAGTAGTCCGCGGCGGACACGAACGGGGCCGCGCCCAGCAGCGAAGCGCCCATCTCGTCGCGATCTTCGATCCCGCCGGCATGCCCTTCGTGCAGGGAAAGCATTTCCGCGTAGATGATCCACCATCCGGCCACCGGCGCCAGCTCGGCCGTGGGCAGGTCGACGTCGACGATTTCGACGCCGAGCGCGGCCAGTTCGGTCAGCGACGCCTCGTACGCCTGGGCGAGGGCCGGGTGCATCTCGGCTTCCAGGAAAGTGCGGTCGCGGCCGACCCGCATCCCCGCCACATCGCGGCCGAGCGCGGCGACGAAGGGGGTTTCCCCGGCGGGCAGGCTGGTCGGATCGGCCGGATCGGGCCCGGCGATCACGTCCAGCATCAGGGCACAGTCGGCGACGCTGCGCGTCATGGGACCGGCGTGGTCCATGGTCCAGGACAATCCCATCACGCCGTGCCGGGGCACGCGGCCGTACGTCGGCTTGATGCCGCTCAGCCCGCAGAACGCGCTGGGGATGCGGATCGAGCCGCCGGTGTCGGTGCCGATGGCCAGCGGCACCTGGCCGAGCGCGACCGAAGCACCCGAGCCCGACGACGAGCCCCCGGTTGTCCGGCGCGGATCCCACGGGTTGGGGGTCGGCCCGAAGGTCCGGTTGATCGCGCCGCCGCAGGCGAACTCGAAGGTCGCCAGTTTGGCCAGCAGCACTCCCCCGGCGGCGGCCAGCCGCGCGGCGAGGACGGCGTCGGTGGTGGGCACGTAGTCCCGGTACAGCGCCGAGCCGCCGGTCGTGCGGATGCCCGCGGTGGCGACGATGTCCTTGAGCCCGTAGGGAATTCCCTCCAGCGGCCGGGCCGTCCCGTCACGCCAGCGCGCATCGGACTCGGCAGCCAGTTCACGAGCGTGGCCGGCCAGTGTGGTGATCACGGCGTTCGCGGCCGGTTCGGTGGCTTCGATCCTGGCCAGGCAGGCTTCGACCGCCTCCGACGGTGTGGTGGTTCCCGCCGCGAACTGGGTGAGCAGTTCGGTGGCGGTGAGATCGGCGAGGTCGGTCACTGGTGCCCTCCTCCGGCTATCCAGGCGAGCCCCGTCGCGGGTTCGGTCACCGGCTCGGTGAAGGGCAGGGGCAACGCGCGAAGACGTTCGAGATCAGGGCGGTAGCGCGTGTGCGTGGCGTAGGCCTGCGCGAGCCGCTCGGGGGTGAGCGTGATGCCGGAGTTCGCCGCGAACACGGTGAACTCCTCGAGCGAGGGCATGGATGACACCGGCACGAAATTCTCCTTCACGGGACGGGATTCGAGTGGGACGACAACGGAGTGAGCGGGCAGGGTCTCCCCGACGGCGAAGGTGAGCAGCAGCCCCACGGCCAGGAGCGCGGCCGTGGCGAACAGGGCCGTGTCCACCCCGCCGATCGCGATGCCGACGCCGGAAAGCAGGCCACCGGCGAGCATCCCGAGGTCGCTGGCGATCCGGTACCCGGCGAGCGCGGTGTCCGGGTCCGCGGCGATATCGACGACCATCACGGTCGGCACCACCCAGGTGGTCCCGACGGTCACCCCCACGGCGAGTGCCGCGACGGTGAACTCCCACGGGGAACGCACCACCGCCGCCAGGGCGATGACGGCGAGCACGCCCCACGCGAGCGCACCGGCGAGCGGAACGAGCCGGCCCCGGCGATCGGTCCACGCGCCGCCGAATCGCATGGCGCCGACATCGGTGAGCGCGAGCGCGAACATCGCGAAGCCCAGGGTGATCCAACCCATGCCAAGCCGGGCACCCAGCAACGGCACCAGGGTGAGCGCGAGGCCACCGCGGACCGCCTGACCGAACCCGGCGAGGATCAGCACGGACCACCCGCGACGACCCCGCAGGCCCAGTCCGGCGGGCAGGCCCAGGCGCGGCGACCGCCCGGAACGCCACCGGGGCACCAGGAACCAGGCGGCCACCGCCCCGGCGAGGTTCAGCACGCCGCACACCGCGAACAGCAACCGCAGCCCGCCCGCACCGGGGACCGTCGCCGCGATCAGGCCGCCGCTGAGCGGGCCCGCGGCGATCCCGACGAACCACGCCGCGTTGAACGCCCCGATCGCGCCGCCCCGCGACCGCGCCTCGCCGAGCCGGACGGCGAGCACCACACCGCCGCCCATGAACAGCGCGGCACCGAAACCCTGCAGTACCCGCGCCAGACCCACCATCTCCCAGCTGGTCGTGGCGGCGGAGAGCAGCGACCCGGCGCCGAACACGACCATGGACACGGTGAGCGCGGTGCGGGAGGACAGCCTCGGCACGAACCGGGTGCCGAGGAAGTCCACCAGCAGCAGGGAAAGCCCCATCGACGAGACCACGTAGGCCGCCCATTCGGGCGGTCCACCCAGTGCCACCACCAGCAGCGCGGTGAACGGCGCGGTGAGGCCGAACCCGACCCCGGCCAGCATCACGACGAGGTGGAACCGGCGCCGCACAGCGGAACTGTGCGGTGCCGTCGTGGGCCGCTCCGGCAGCGCCGCGGGGCGCGAGCCCACCGTGCCGATCATGGCCGTGCCGCCGCCATGGCCACTTCGGCCGCGCCACCCGGGGTGACCCCGGCCGCCCGTTCCACCACCGCGCCGGCCCGGAAGGTCAGCGCGTCCGCCCAGTGCGGGGCGATGATCTGGATCGACGTGGGCATCGCGGTCTCCGGGTCCACGCCGCTGGGCACGGCGAGCGCGGGATGCCCGGAGAGGTTGAGGACACAGGTGTTGGCCACCATGGTCGTGCCACGGGTGAGCAGTTCCGGATCCTCGGCGGGCCGGTCCAGCAGGACCGGGGCGACCTGCGGGGTGGTCGGCGTGACGAGCAGGTCGAACGACGAGAGCGCCTCGTCGATCTGTGCGGTCAGCGCGCGGCGCAGGTTCGCCGCCTTGGCGAAATAGGTCGAGAAGTAGTTGTCGTGCAGGTAGCGCCCGCCGAGCAGCCAGACCTTGAAGAACGGCGGGAAGGAGTCGGCTTCCAGCCGCCGCACCAGGCCGAAGGCGTGGGTCCGCTCGACGTCCACCTCGCCGAGATGGCTGTAACCGGCGCCGTCGCTTTGCGTGGTCAGCCACGCCAGGTGCAGCAGCAGGGTGGTCGCGATCGCCCACCCATCCGTCCACAAAGGAATCGACACCGGGGACACGGTGGCGCCCGCGTCCCGCAATGCCGTGCACGCGGACTCGAAACCGGCGAGCACGCCCGGTTCACACGACGCGGGATCACAAGACTGCTGTGTGTTGCGGGACACCCGCACCCGGTCGGCCTCCGCGATGAAAGCTCCGCCGATACCGCTCACGGCCTCCGTGACCACGCCGATCCGCAGGCCGTCCACGCCCCCGGCGAGACCGGCCGCCGCCTTCGTCGGTTCCGGCTTGCCGCGCACCCACTGCGGGTCACGGTCGGAATGGCCGCTCATCACGTCGAGCATGCGAGCGGTCAGTTCCACCGTGCGGGCCATCGGGCACACCGCGTCGATGGTGTGGTCCATGTAGGTCAGCCCGTGGGAAGGCACCAGTCCCTGCGTCGGTTTGATGCTCACGACTCCGTTGAAGGACGCCGGAATCCGGGCCGATCCCCCTTCGTCCACACCGATGGCGAGATCGACCGCACCCGAGCGGACGGCCGAACCCGAGCCACCCGACGAGCCACCGGACGAACGGGCCGGGTCGACCGCGTTGCGCGCCGGGCCGTACCAGCTCGACTCGCCGGTGCCGGAGGTGGAGAAGTCGTCCAGGTTGGTCTTGCCGACGATGTCCGCGCCGGCTTCCAGCAGCCTCGTCACCACGACCGCGTCCGTGACCGGGGTGTAGGTCAAGGTCCGCGATGCGTTGGTGATCGGGATTCCGGCCACCGCGAGGTTGTCCTTGACGCCCACGGTGAGCCCCGCCAGCGGCCCGTCCGGTGCGCCCTTGACGTGGCACCGCCGGACGAAGGCGTGGTACGGGTCTTCGGCGTCGCTCACCGGCCCGCCCGGGTCCCGGTCGGTGAACGTCAACGGGGTGGCGGGGGCGTGCAGTTCGTCGAGCCGGTCCACGCTGGCCAGGGTCTGGTCGAGCACGGCGGCGTACTGCTCGGCCTCCCGGGGCGTGAGGGAAAGGTGCTCGGCGGCGCCGATCTCGGTGAGTTGTTCCGGTGTCGGGCGGCGCACGAAGCCGCGGATACGTCCGCGAGGCATGGCCATGACGGATCTCCTTGTTCTCGTTGGGGGATGCTCAGCCGACCGACAACTGGGTCAGGTCGGCGAACCAGGACTGGGGTTGCACGAAGCCGTGCACGCTCGATGCCAGCACGCGGGGGTTGCGGTCGTTGACCACGACCAGCCATGGCGAGTCCTTGGCGAGCAGCGTCGCCACCTGGGCGTAGAGGTCCGAACGGGCGGTGCCGTCGAGGACCGTCTTCGCCTTGCCGAGCAGGGCGTCCACCTGCGGGTTGGCGTACTTGCCCGCGTTGATGGCGGAATCGCTGCCGAACCAGCTTCGCCAGAAGCCCTCCTGCTGATAGCTCAGCGAGATGTTGAGCGCGTCGGCGTTGTCCGGGATCTTCCCGACGAAGAAGTCGTTCAGCATGGCCGCCCATTCGATGGGCTTGAGCTCGACCTTGACCCCGGCCGCGGCGAGGTCGGTCTGCAGCGCGGTGTTCATCGGCGTCGGGATCATGTTGCCGGACCCGCTGGTGGGATAGGACAGCGTCATGGTGAAACCGTTCGGGTAACCGGCTTCGGCCAGCAGCTGCTTCGCCTTCGCGGGATCGTAGCCATAGACCTGGCTTTCCGGGCGGAAGGCGGCGTTGGCCTTGGGGGTGAAGCCGAGCGCCGGTTCGGCCGTGCCCTTGAGGATGTTGTCCACAAGGGACTGACGGTTGATCGCCCAGTTCAGCGCTTCGCGCACCTTCGGGTTGTCGAACGGCGCCTTGGTCATGTTGTAGACCCACGGCCAGATGTGGTCATAGGAGTTCGTCAGCACCTGGAAGCCCTGCGACTTCAGGCTCGGCACGTCGTCCGGCGGCGGCACCTCGATCCAGTTGACCTCACCCGAGCGCAGCGCGGCGGTCCGCGCGGTCGGGTCCGGAATCGGCCGCAGGATGACCTTGTCGACCTTGGGCGCGCCGGCCCAGTAGTCGGGGTTCTTCAGCAACACGAGCCGCTGGCCGCGTTCGAGCGAGTCGAACTTGAACGGGCCGGTGCCCACCGGATGCTGGGCGAAGCCCTGGTTGCCCTCGGCCTTCACCGCGGTGGGGCTGGCGAAGTAGACCGTCGCGAGGTCGCTCGGCAGATACGCCCACGGGCCGTTGGTGTCGATCCGGATGGTCAGGTCGTCGATCTTCTTGAAGCTCTTGACGCCCGCGATGGACAGCCCGCCCTGCGCGTTGAGCTCCTGGTAGTAGTTGGGGCTGGTCTTGTCGTCGTACCGCTCGAGGTTGAAGATCGCCGCGTCGGCGTTCCACGGCGTGCCGTCGTGGAACTTCACGTTCGGCCGCAGTTTGAACGTCCAGCTGGTCAGGTCGGCGTTGGGCTCCCACGACTCGGCGAGCGCGGGAATGATCTTGGGGATCTGGTCGCCCTTGGTCAGGTCGAACTTGGTGAGGCCGTCGTAGAGCTGGTTGCCCACGAAGCGCAGGCCCTCGTAGCCCTGTCCCTGCGCCAGACCCGTGTCCAGTACGGGAATGTCGGACGCGGTCATGCCGACGATCAAGGTGTTGCCGTTGCCGCCTCCCGACGAGGCGGTGCCGCCGCAGGCGGCGAGCGCCAGAACGGCCACTGTGGACAGTGTCAGTGCGGTCAACCGGCCGTGGCGTCTTCTTCGGCGCGCCATGGACAGCGGTGTGGCTGGAGACACGGGATCTTCCTCTCAGACGTTCAGGGAGGTGGTGAGGGGTTTGACATGCACGCAAGCCGCGCCGTGCCCCGGCGCGGTCTCGGTCAGGGGCGGCCACGCCTGGGCGCACACCGGCTCGGCCAGCGGGCACCGCGTCCGGAAGCCGCAACCGGACGGCGGATCGGCCGGGTCGGGCAGGTCACCGGCGAGCACGATGCGTTCCCGGCCCTGGCCCGGCGTGGCCGACAGAAGTGCCTGGGTGTAGGGGTGTCGCGGGTTCGTCCACAGCTGTCCGGACGAGGCGATTTCCACCACCCGGCCGAGGTACATCACCGCGACGCGGTGGGAAATGTGCTCCACCACGGCGAGGTCGTGGGAGATGAAGACGAAGGCGACACCGGTTTCGGCCTGCAGGCCGGCCAGCAGGTTCAGCACCTGGGCCTGCACGCTTTTGTCCAAAGCGGACACCGCCTCGTCGCAGACCACCAGGTCGGGTGAGGTGGCGAGCGCGCGGGCGATCGCCACGCGCTGCAACTGGCCGCCGGAGAGCTCGTGCGGGAACCGTTCGGCCTGTACGGCGGTCAGCCCGACCCGGTCGAGCAACCCGACGATCTTGTCCCGCCGCCCGTTCCGCTCGAACCCGTGCGCGCGCAGGTTGAATTCGATCGACTGGCGGACCGTCAGCCGGGGGTTGAGCGAGGTCTGCGGGTTCTGCGGGACCACCTGGAGCCGTGCCCGCAGCGCGCGCAGCCGACGACGATTCAGCCTGGCCAGGTCGTGGCCGTCGAAGGTGACCGTGCCGGCTTCCGGCGCGAGCAGACCGAGCAGCATCTTGCCGGTGGTCGACTTGCCACAACCGGACTCGCCCACCACGCCGAGCGTCTCTCCTTTATGGACACTCAGGGAAACGTCGGAGACCGCGCGTACGCCGTTGCCGAAGGTTTTGGACAACCCTTCCGCACGCAACAGGACCGTGTCCATCAGGTGACCGCCTCTCCGGAGTTGACGACCGGGCACGCCGCCGACCGGTCCGGCGCCACCGGCACCAACGGCGGATCCTCGCGGTGACAGGAAGGCAGGGCTCGCGGGCAGCGGGGAGCGAACGCGCAACCGGCCGGGAACTCCCCCACGCCCGGCGGCGATCCGACGATCGACCGCAGCGCGCCACGCTCGACGTCCGGCCTGGGCAGGGAATCCAGCAATCCTTCGGTGTAAGGATGTTTCGGGTCGCTCAGCACCTCTTTGGCCGGCCCCTCCTCCACCAGGCGCCCCGCGTACATCACGCCGATCCGGCCACCGAAGTCGGCGGCGACGCCGACGTCGTGGGTCACCATCAGCACCGCCGTGCCCATCCGGGCCTGCAACTCGGCGATCAGTTCGAGGATCTGGGCCTGCACGGTGACATCGAGGGCCGTGGTCGGCTCGTCCGCGATGAGCACCTGGGGGTCACAGCTCACCGCGATGGCGATGACCGCCCGCTGCCGCATGCCACCCGAAAGCTCGTGCGGGTAACTCGCGGCCACCCGCTTCGGGTCGGGAATGCCCACCATGGCGAGCAACTCCTCGGCCCGCCGTCGCGCGGCCGACGTGACCCGTTCCACGCCGTGGACCGCGAGCACCTCGGTGAGTTGCGAACCGATCCTGCGCAACGGGTCGAGCGCGCCGGTCGGATCCTGGGGCACGAGCGCGACCTGGCCACCGCGCAGCGAGCGCATTTCCGATTCCGGCAGGGACAGCAGTTCGACGCCGTTCATCCGGACGGTGCCGCCGATGTCGGCCGACGAGCCGTACAGCCTCAGGATCGACCGCGCGGTGACCGACTTGCCGCTGCCGCTCTCCCCCAGCAGCATCATCGTCTGGCCCCTGGCGAGGGTGAACGAAACGCCCCGCACCACAGGGGTTCGCCGACGGCGGGAGACGAACGTGGTGGTGAGGTCGCCGACGTCCAGGGGCGCGTGTTCGGTGATCACGAGACACCTCCGGCGGACCCGCACGAGAATGGGGATCTCACGCGCGCACCTCCCCGCGGACGTCGAGCAGGTCGCGCAGGCCGTCACCGAGGACGTTGAACGCCACCGAGGCGACCAGGATGGCCAACGCCGGAATCGCGGCCAGGAAGGGAGCCGAGTAGATGTACTGGGTGTGTTCGCTGACCATGATTCCCCATTCCGGGGTCGGTGGTGACACGCCCAGGCCGAGGAAACTCAGTCCTGCCGCGTACACAATGGACAGTCCGATGAGGGCGGTGCAGTACACCACGACCGGTGGCGCGACGTTGGGCAGCACCTGCCGCAGCGCGATCGCGCCCGCGCGCGCCCCGCTCGCCCGCGCGGCCTCCATGTAGTCGAGGTCGATCAGGCGCCGCGTCTCCGTTTCCGCCACCCGCGCCACCGGCGGCACCAGGATCACGGCCAGCGCGATGATCGAGTTGGACATCCCCGAGCCGAGCGCGGCCGCGATCGCGACGGCGAGCAGCACCGCGGGAAACGCGTAGAAGACGTCGAGGGTGCGCATGATCAGGCGCTGCCCCCACCGTCCGGACAGCCCCGCCGCCATGCCCAGCCCGGTGCCCGCGACGGCCGCGAACAGCACCGGGATCAGCCCGGCGAGCAGGGACAGCCGAGTGCCGTCGACCAGCCGGGCGAGCACGTCGCGGCCCTGGCCGTCGGTGCCGAGGAGGTGGCCGGGTGCCCCCGCGTCCAGCAGCCGGTGGGCGGGATCGCCGGCCAGCGGATCACCGGCCACGAACGGGCCCACCACGGCCACGAGCACGATCAGCGCGATCACGCCGGCGGCGACCGTGGCGCTGACGGTCATCCGGCGGTGCCGGCGTCGCGGCGGAGGGATCGCGACGGAGACATCGCCGGCCTCCGGCAGCGACTCGGCCGTGGCCGGTCCGGTTACAGCGGTCATCACGAACACTCCTTACTCAGGCGCGGATACGGGGGTCGACCAGCCCGTGCAGGGCGTCGACGACCACGTTGATCACGACGAACGCGAACGCGGAGACCAGCACGCCGGCCTGGATCACCGGCAGGTCGCGCTGGCTGATGGACTGGTAGACCAGCAGCCCGATCCCCGGCCAGGCGAAGACCGCCTCGACGAAGACCACGCCGCCCAGCAGGTAACCGATCTGCAGGCCCGCCACGGTCAGCAGCGAGGGCACGGTGTTGTGAAAGGCATGCGCCATGACGCGGCGGCGGGACAGCCCTCGCGCGGTCAGCGCCTCGACGAAGTCCATGCTCATCACGTCCAGCACGGACGAGCGGAACATGCGCGCGATGATCCCGGCCGGCACCAGGGACGCGGTGACCGACGGCAGGATCAGATGGTTGAACAGATCCGGGAAACCTCGGTTTCCGTTCGGGTTGTACATGCCGCTGACCGGGAACAGGCCCGCCTTCGACGCCAGGTAGATGATCAGCAGCAGGCCGATCGAATACTGCGGCACCGAGATCGAGAACAGGGCGAAGGCGTTCCCCACCCGGGCCAGGATTCCGGTGCGGCGCAACGCGGTGAGCGCCCCGACCGTCAGTCCCAGCACGATCGCCAGCGCCCCGGCGGCGAGCGTGAGGATCAGGGTGTTGGCCAGCGCGTCGAAGACGATGGGCGCGACCGCGCCGTGCCGGGTGAGGCTGGTGCCGAAATCGCCGCTGACCGTGTGCCCCAGCCAGCTGACGTACTGCACCGGCAAGGGTTTGTCGAGACCGAGGCGCGCGGTGAGCGCGGCGTGTGCTTCGGGGGAGCCGGTGGGCCCGAGCATGGAGGCCACCGGATCACCCGGGATGATCTTGATCGTGACGAAGATGACCAGGGAGACACCGATCAGGATCGGCACCGCCATCAGCATCCTGCGTCCCAGGTAACCGAACATCAGGCCTCCCGCCTGGTCGTGGTCAACGGACGCCGGACGCGGCGCGGCAGTTGCGCGAGCAACGTCAGCCGGTCGCCGCGCACCCGCGCGAAGGCATATTCCAGCGGGCGCCCGGCGCGATCCCGGACCAGGCGCTCGAACAACATCAGCGGCGCGCCCGGGGGAATGTCGAGCAGCACCGCGGCCTCGTCGTCGGCGAGGATCGCCTCGACGGCCTGATCGGTGACGCCGAGTTCGAATCCGGCGGCCTCGTAGACGGAGTACCATTCCTCGACCGCCTGCCCGTGCATCACCACACCACGCAGTGGCAGCGGAATGTAGGCGGTGCAGACGTAATACGGCTCGTCACCGAGTACCGCGACATATTCGACGACACCGCATTCGGCGCCGGGGTCGAGCCCGAGCCGGTCGGCGACACGCGGCGCCGCGATTTCCTGGCTGATCGCCAGAATCCGGTGGGAAACACGTTCGAGGGCGGGTTCCGGTCCGTGCAGGTGACCGAACGGGTGGCGCACCTTCGAGGAGACGGCGAACGTACCGGTGCCGGGCACCCGTTTGACCAGACCTTCCTCCCGCAACAGGGCCAGCGCGTCGCGGATCACCTGCCGGCTGGCGGAAAAGGACAGCATCAGTTCCGCTTCGCCGGGCAGGGCCCCGGCGGGGAATTCTTCGTGCACGACGGCCGCCCGGAGCAGATCTCGCACCCGGCGGGCAGCGCTCAACCGGCGCTTGGTCCGCGGATCCATCCTGGCCTGACTCATGCCCGATAGCCTGCGCCCGGGTGAGAGTCAACTCAAAGACCGCACAGGTAAAGCCGTCGTTAAGCCGGAAGAGCGCCCGGGCTGGGGAACCTGAGCTGCGGAAACACGGCGGCCCGGGTGGTGAAACGCCGGATGGGAGACCCGCTCGGCCGGAAGTCCCCGGACACTCCACATGCGACAGTGTCACCGACGGTGAGCGAGGAGGCCTTGGCCGCCCTTTTTTCGCCGGACGGCCGCACGCGTGGCCGAGACTTGAGCAAAGCTTAAGATTCGCGTCACCGCGCGGAGGAGGGAAATGAATACCGGCGGGTGTGGAATATCTGCACGAAAGTCCCTTACCTGCCGCGGAGTGACTCTTAGCACACGGGTCGGCACCCGGAGTTCAACTTCTCGCCGCATGCATGATCGTCGTCGTTCACGCCGCACTGTTTGACTCGCCGATGCCCAGAATCCTTACGAACCCGGCAAGGCAGCGGTGACCGACTCCCATCATCCCGGCCCGGTGGACCCGTTCACACAGTTCAGCGCGTTCACCGAAGAACTCGACGGTTTGCGGGCGAAAGCCGAACAGGTGCAGGAAAAGATCCGGAACGCCACCGCGACGGCGACCGCGCGGGACGGCGCGGTGTCGGTGACGGTGGGACCGGCAGGCGCGCTGGTTGGTCTCAAGTTCACCTCCCAGGCCTACCGGCAGCCGCCGGAAACGCTGGCCGCTCTGGTGCTTTCGCTCGCCCGGCGGGCACAACGGCAGGTCGGCGGTGAGGTTTCGCGGGCCTACGCCGAGTTGGTCGGCGAGAACTCGTCCGCGATGAGCGTGCTCGGGGAATTCCTGCCCGCCGAAAGCGAGCGCGAGGACCCGGAGTCGCGCGAACGGAAGAATTCTTCGCTGCCCCGTCCGTACCGGCCTTCCGGGCAAAGACGCCCTGCCGGGGACACCGACGACTACGACACTTCTTGGTAGAGAAGGGATTACCGTGCCCACCACCCAAGTGGCCCCGGACGAGCTCATCACCTTCGCCCGTTATCTGGATTCGACCACGGGACCCGAGGTCTCCCACGCGGCCGACCAGGTACGCGCGGCGAACGGATTCGACAACAACGCTTTCGGTGTGCTCGTGGCGCAGTTCCTCGCGGTACCGGCCCGGATCGCGCTGGGCGTGGTCGCGGGGAACCTCTCCGGTGTCGCCGACGAGATCCACGACGCCGGGGCCCGGACGTGGAAGGTGGCCAACGACTACGAGGCGACCGACCGGGCCTCCGCCCGGAACGTGCTGAATTCCTACGAAGAAGCGCCGGCATGAAACCCCTCGAGCCGGCCCGCGGCTGTCAAGATGCCCCGAGGGCGCGCCGGTTCTTTCCGGCGCGCAAGGCCGCGGATAAAAGAGCATGAGCGATCAGCTTCAGCCGTTCACCCCGACCAACTCCACCAGCGGTGCCGGGGTCATCGACAGCTGGCACAACGTCGAGCTGGCGGTTCAGGAGATCAAGACCTCGCACGGCGCGGACCAAGCCGCGGTCGCCGTGGAACTGGGCATCGTCACCGTCAGCGCGGTGCTGGACACGGTCGCGTTCGCGCTCGACCCGCTCGCGAAGCTGATCGCGGCCGGGCTGGGCTGGCTGATCGAGCACGTCAAGTTCCTGCGCTGGCCGCTGGACCAGCTGGCCGGCAACCCCGACCAGATCAAGTTGCTCGCGGAGTCCCTGCACCGGATCGGCGAGGACCTGCGCAACACCGCGGACGACATGGACCGGGCCATGCACCGGGTCGTCACCGAATGGCAGGGCGTGGGACACGACAGCTTCGACGCGGAGATGACGGCCCACCGCGAGCACATCGCCGGTTCGGGCAAGGCGGTCGACACCGCCGGATACGTGGTCGAGACCACGATGGCGCTGATCGTCACCGTGCGGAGCCTGATCCGCGACATCATCACCACGCTGATCGCCGACATCATCGCCACCATGCTGATCGCGCTGGCGCTGGCGGTGATCACCTTCGGGGCGTCGATCCCGGTCGCCGTCGGCAAGTGCGTGGCCGAGGCCGCGGTCCAGTGCTCGGCGATGGCGGCGAAGATCGCCAGGATCGCCCAGTTCGCGGCCCGGGCGGCGGCCCGGTTGAAGCAGCTCGCCACGCTGACCAGGAACGAGCCCGCACCACATCCCACGCCACACGCCACACCGCGTCCGTCGTCGTCGGCCACCACCAGCACGGCGCACGAGGTTCCTCCCCCACCGCCGGTGAGCCCCGCCGTGTCGGAGGCCGAGTCACTGGGGATTCGCGCCACCGACGAGCCGTTCGCCACCTGGCTGGCCGCGGACCGGTACTACAACGGCCCCCCGGCCCGCACGCCCGTGAACGAGCCGCCCGCGCCCCGCCCTTCCGTCGGAACGGCCGCGGAGCGTGCGCCCGTGCCCGTGGTGGCCGAACCCCGGCCGGCGCCTGCGGCCCGCAACAGTTCGTCCGCGCAGCCGAATTCGCTGCTCAGGCCGTGGGACATCCGGCCGCTCAAGGCGCACGAGGAGTATTTCAAGAAGAACTACGCCAGGTACTGGGAGAAGAACAAGTACTTCGAGAATCTCGTGCGGGCCAAGTTCCCCGACTGGTTCCCGGTGATCAAGGGCCTCAGCGACATGAAGACCGGCAAGAACTGGATCGGCTGGATCGGCAAGGGCATCGTCAACGTGGACCGGTCGCTGACCGACATCCACCAGCAGGCCGAAGCGGGCTGGCAGGAGTCCGACGACACCTGGCGGGCCGAGCATCCCGAACCGGCCACCGCCCAGGAGGCTTGACGCGGCGGGAAAAACATTCTTGGCGGCTGGAAAATAAAATTCCTACTTTAGTAGGTAGTGGTCCATTCCTGACCGGTTGTTGACTTTCCCTGGCCGGAACCCGATCCCTGCACGGCGCGACGCCTGACAACGTTGTCGTCGCCGCCGTCGGCGTTCCGGCCCGCACCGGAGGGAATCGACGTATGCGTGTTGCCAATCCGACCAAAAGTGGGCGGAGACGGTCCGGAGCCAATTTGCTTGTAGACACCCGTTTCCGCCGTGGCTGTGGTCGGATTGGCAACGATCGGCACAGTACCCGGATTCTTCCCCTGCTCTTCGCGCTTCCCCTGCTGGCTCCGGCGATCGTCGCGCCGGCCGCGACCGCGGCGCCTGACCACTCCAGGGACTTCGCCGCGTACGTCAACCCGTTCGTCGGGGCCAAGGCCGGACAGGAGGCGGAAAGCAACACCTACGCCGGGGACACCTTCCCCGGCGCGGACGTGCCCTTCGGCATGGTGCAGTGGAGTCCGGACACTCCGCTGGAGCCCAAGGCACCGGCGGGGCAGGGCCGGTACTACGCGCGCGACCGGGACGGCGGCTACGCCTGGGAGGAGAACCGCCTGCGCGGTTTCAGCCTCACCCACTTCAACGGCGCCGGATGCGGTGGCGCGGCCGGGGACCTCCCGTTCCTGCCCTACGCCGGAAAGGTCACCACTTCCCCCGCCGCCACCCAGGAGCACTATTTCGCGACGTTCGGCCACCAGAACGAAGTCGCTTCGCCGGGCTACTACAAGGTGACCACGGACTCCGGCATCACCAGCGAACTGACCGTCACCCAGCACTCCGGGTCCGGCCGCTTCACCTACGCGCCGGGCTCCGACGCGACGATGCTCGTCGATGTCGCCGACTCCGCGATGGGCAGCGACGACGCGTCGGTGACCGTCGACCCGGCCGCCCACACGGTGTCCGGTTGGGTTGCCAGCGGCCACTTCTGCCGCGGCCCCAACACCTACCGCGTCTACTTCACCGCCACCTTCGACCAGGCCTTCGCGGGCTGGGGAACCTGGCAGAACAGCACCGTGACACCGGGCGGCACCTCGGCGCGGGGCGGAAACCTCAGCAAGGACACCTGGGACAAGCAGGTGGTCACGGCCGACGGCGGTTCCGGCGCCTACCTCACCTTCGACCCGTCGAAACCGGTGAACGTCCGGATTGGACTGTCCTATGTGGATCTCGAAGGCGCTCGTCTCAACCTCGCGGCCGAACAACACGGCGCGCCGTTCGAGGCGATCGCCGGCCGGGCCCGGCAGGCATGGAACGACCGCCTCCGGCAGATCGACGTCGAGGGTGGAGCCGACTCGGACACCCGGACCTTCTACACGGCGCTGTACCACAGCCTGATGCAGCCGAACGTCTTTTCCGATGTGGACGGTCGCTACGCCGGGTTCGACCGGCAGATCCATCGCGCCGCGCCGGGTCATGCCCAGTACGCGAACTTCTCCGGCTGGGACACCTACCGCGACGTGGTGCAGTTGCAGTCCCTGCTCGCCCCGCACGAAGCGGCCGACATCGCGCAGTCGATGTACAACCAGGCCACCCAGTCGGGCGGGATCTGGGACCGCTGGTCACAGAACAACGACTTCATGGGGGTGATGGCGGGCGACCCGTACCACTCGATCGTCGCCAGCACCTACGCCTTCGGTGCCCGCGACTTCGACGCCACCGGCGCGCTGGCTTCCATGGTGCGCGGCGCGACCCGGGTCCAGCAGGCCGGCGAGCGCGCGCTCGAGCGGCCCGGCCTTTCCGACTACCTGACGCTCGGCTATCACCCCGACAACGTGTCGGACATGCTCGAAGAGACCACCGCCGACTTCGGCATCGCGCAACTCGCGGGGCGGCTCGGCCAGGCCGGGACCTACCACGACTTCATGGCCAGGGCGCAGTACTGGGAGAACGTCTACAACCCGGCCACCGGGTACCTCCAGACACGCATGCGCGACGGCCAGTTCCTGGCACCGTTCGATCCCGCACAGCACGAGGAAATGCGGTACCAGGAAGGAAACGCGGCACAGTACACCTGGATGGTGCCCTACGACGTGCGAGGCCTGTTCGACGCGATGGGTGGCGACGACGCGGTGAAGAAGCGGCTGGACTTCTTCTTCACCAAGCTGAACACCGACGCCGACTCGCCGTATGCCTTCATGGCCAACGAGCCGTCCTTCGAGGTGCCATGGGAATACGCCTACGCGGGTGCCCCGGCCAAGACCCAGGACATCGTGCGGCGGTCTGCCCAGCTGTTGTTCAAACCGACCGAAGACGGCTTGCCCGGCAACGACGACCTCGGCGCCACCTCGGCGTGGTACGTCTTCGCCGCGCTGGGCATCTACCCCGAGGCACCCGGCCGGGCGGAAATGGTGCTCGCGAGCCCGCTGTTCCCCCGCATCACCATCACGCGAGGCGGTGGACAGCGAATCTCGATCAGCGCACCAGGTGCGTCGAGCACGGTCAAATACGTCGACGGCCTTCGGGTGAACGGGGTGCCGAGCACGAAGCCGTGGCTTCCGGAGTCCTTTGTGAACAGTGGCGGACGGCTCGACTTCACGCTCGGGACCACCCCGGCGGCATGGGGTTCAGCGCCGGGCGACGCACCGCCGTCGTTCCGCGACGGCGAAGTCCCGGTGCGGGGATCCATCGGGCCGGGCCGGATCGTGGTCACCCCCGGCGCTCCGGGAACGGCGGCGACGGTCACCGCCGACGCCATCACCGGCTCGGGCACCGTGTCCTGGCAGGCCAAGCCACCGGCCGGGATCACGGTGACCCCGTCGAGCGGCACGCTCACCGTCGGCGCCGGTGGCCACGCGACCCAGCCGGTCACGGTCACCGCGGCGCCCGGAACGGCCGACGGATTCACCACCGTCCCGGTGGCCTTCAGTGGGACGGGCGCGGCGCAGGTGCCCGCGAACCTGCCAGTGACCATCGGCTCACCGGGTACGCCGCACGCGGCGTACACGAATGTCGGCGTCACCGACGACAAACAGGTCCAGTACGGCGACTTCGGGGAAACCGACCTGTACCCGGGCGGCTTCGTGTTCTCCTACTCGGCGCAGGGCTTCGCCGCCGACGGGATCACGCCCGGCGGCACGGTGACCGCGAACGGCCAGCGTTTCCCGTGGCCTGACAGCACCCCGGGAACGCCGGACAACATGATCGCCGCCGGACAGACCCTCGCCGTCGACGCGCCAGCCGGGGCGACGAAACTGTCCTTCCTCGGCGCGGCGACCGGCGGCGACGCCGAAGGCACGGTGACCGTCACCTACACCGACGGCTCGACGCAGCAGGCCTCGCTCGGGTTCTCCGAATGGCTGTTGAAGGGTGGCGACGAAAAGCCACAGTTCGGCAACACGGTGGTGGCCACGGTCCCCTACGTGAATTCGGCCTTCCCGAGGTACATGTTCCGCCTGCAGCGGCCTTACACGTCGTATCTCTTCGCCACCGCCCCGATCGCGCTCGATCCGGCGAAGAAGGTCAAAAACATCACGCTGCCCACGGCGGTGACCGGCGGCGGCGCGGCTCACGTCTTCACCTACGCCGTGTCGTGAAGACCCACGAGGGCGTGGTGATGCCGAGCCCCAAGCCCGACCCGCTGGTGCGGACCGACGAGGAGTTGCGTGTCCTGAGTGGATGGTCGCATCGGCGGTCGACCGGCGTGGGGCTGTATCTGAGTCCGCCGGAGAACGCGCTGGTACTAGCGGTGATCGACCGCACCGCCTGATCCGCCACCCGCGGTTCCACCGGTGAGCCGTCGCAACCCTCATTGCGATGACAGAATGTGTTCACCGCGTCGCGGACAGAAGCCACTCCAGGGGCGAGCCGGCGAGAGACTTGCCCGTTTGGGGCAAACGGGGCGACACAAAGGGCATTCGGCGGGAAATTAACCCCCGAAGACGCAGGAAGATCGGTCCTGTGCATACTTTCCCCAATCCAGCCAGGGCGCCGTCTTTATGGTTCGAAGTTCGTGGCTTATGACCTTGGCTGGCCTTCACGCAAGACCCTGTTGTTCGTATGGAGGAATGTGTGTCCAGAGCAATCATCACTGGCGTCGCCGCGTTGGTGACCGCCGCGTCGGTCACCCTCGGCGCCTGCGCGGCACGCGACAGTGGGTCGTCAGCGGGTGCGATTTCCGAGGCCGCCGCCCCGCAGGCGGCCGCGAACGCCGCCACCCCGGCGGGCGACGGCAAGGGGAAATGCTCGAAGGTCTCGCTCGCCTACGTCGGCACGATCAACGGCAACAGCGCCGCGCTGGGGGTCAACACCCTCAAGGGCGCCGAACTGGCCATCAAACAGCACAACCAGGCCAACCCGGACTGCCAGGTGACCTTGAAGCATTTCGACACCGAGGGCAAGCCGGACAAGGCGCCCGGCGTAGTCACCCAGGTGATCAACACGCCGGACATCCTCGGCGTCGTCGGGCTGCCGTTCTCCGGTGAGTCCAAGGCGGTCGGCGACCTGTTCAACAACGCCGGCCTGGCGCAAATCAGCGGTTCGGCCACCAACCCGGCACTGAGCACCCACGGCTGGAAGACCTTCTTCCGCGGCATGGGCAACGACTCGGTGCAGGGCCCCGCCGCGGCGAAGCTGCTCACTGGCTCGCTCAAGGCCTCCAAGGTCTGCGTCATCGAGGACGACTCCGAGTACGGCACCGGCCTGGCCTCCCAGGTCACCCAGGCGCTCGGCGCCAAGGCCACCTGCTCGGACAAGGTGAAGACCGGGCAGACCGACTTCTCCGCCGTCGTCAACAAGGTGCAGTCGGCGAACCCGGACGCGATCTTCTACGCCGGTTATTACCAGGAAGCCGGGCCCTTCGCGCAGCAGCTCAACGACAAGGGCGTCAACGCGAAATTCGTCGCGCCGGACGGCAGCATGGACGAAGAGTTCATCAAGAACGCGGGCCTGGCGGCCACGGGCAACGTGTACTTCACCTGCCCTTGCGTACCGGGCGACACCTTCAAGGACTTCAACGCCGCCTACACATCGGCGGAGGGACAGGCGCCCGGCACCTACTCCACGGAGGGGTATGACGTCACGACGGTGTTCCTCAAGGGGCTCGACAAGGGTTTGAAGGACCGGGCCTCGCTGCTGGACTTCGTCAAGAACTACGACGGCCAGGGCCTGACCAAGCACTACAAGTGGAACGCCCAGGGTGAGCTCTTCGACACCCCGGTCTGGAGCTACAAGGTGCAGAACGGCAAGATCGTCAGCGCCGGGAAGATCGGCTGAGGTCAGCGGCAGGCGGGAACCGGCCAGACTCCAGCGATTTCTGCCCGGTTCTCGCTTTTCGAACATGCCGACCGCACCATCGTCCTTGCCGCGCCGGGCCCTGGGGCCGGCGCGGCAAGGACACCACCTCCACGACAGAGGTGGACCGTGTCCTTTCCGGACTGTCCGGTCACATGCTCCGGATCTTCAGGTAACGCGTGATCGCCGGGTACTCCCGCCAGACCATCGCGGCCAGGGCCACACCCACCGACACCATCAGCACTCTCCGTACTTTCACGGCATTCCTTTCTCTCGCCCGGCACCTGCGGTGACGCCGGCTACGGCGGCCGGTCCTCATGCCGGGGACAGGTTCGGCATGACCGGCAGGATCGCGTCGTGGTCCTTCGGGTTCACCCCGGTGGACCGCCGTGCGTCGGCGGTACCGTCCGGGTGGTGCCCTGCCTGCTTTTCGTAGGCGCCCAGGGCGTTGCCCTGCGGCACGCCCTTGGTGTGCGCCGAGGCATCGGGCTTGACGTCGGGTTTCCCGACCCGGATCTCAGCCATCTCCACTCCTTTCTGTGCCTCCCACGCCGGCGGGCTTGCGCCGGGCGGAAAGGTCGGTGAAGAACTGCTCGACGGCGGGCCACACGGTTCCGCCGCCGGAGAGTCCGCGCCATTCCCGGCCGATGAGCGCCACCAGCCGGAAACAGTCGTCGATGGGCACCAGCCAGTGCTCGCGCGCGCCCCGCGCGGTGTTCACCAGCAGTGCTCGCACGCCCGGCTCCAGCTCGCGCAGCGGCGGGAACCGGCGCTCGATCGTCTTCCACGCGTCTGGGTCGACCTCCCATCGGGTCGCGCCCGCGGGGCTCGGGTAGTGCGCCATCACCGTGCCGTCCGCCTGCCGCACGAAGAACGCCAGGCTGACCGGGACGCCGAGCGCGGTGAGGTCTTCGCGGGAGAACTCCGGCAGCCGGACACGCCGGTCCGGGATGAGCCGGTAATGTCCGCGTCCCGCGGCTTCCCGCTCGAACAGCAGGGTGCACGCCTGGCACGTGCACAGCACGCCGTCGCCGCGCTCGTCCAGCAGATGCCGGTGCCGCGACAGAAGGTCCGCCCCGCACAGGTCGCACCGCTCGGCCGCCCGGGCGGGCTCGGGCCGCCGGATGATGCGGCCCAGCGCGCTTCCCGCCGGGGCGGTCACGACTTCACCCCGCTGTCGCGTGCGCGTGCCGTGACCGACGCGAGCGGGACGAACGCGGTGTCGCCCCTTTTCGCCGGGGCCATGATGGAGACCTCGGACAGCTCGGGCGCCACCGCGAGCACGGCTTCGGTCACCGCCTTGCGCACACCGTCCACAGTGGACCCGCAGCCACCGAGCGCCAGCACCACCGTCGCCACGCCTTCGTCGACGCCGGCCAGTTCGACCATGCCACCACGGCCGGCGACCTCGGGCCGCAGGCGCGCGATGGCGCGGGCGACCCGGCGGGCGACCGGCTCGGGGTGGATCTCGTGCAACACCAGCAGGTGGCCGAGCAGTTCGTCGGCGAGGAACGCTTCCAGCGGGCCGGCCGCCTCGGCCACGTACCCGGCGGCGCGCGCCAGCGCCTCCCCGTACACGCGCGCCAGCTCGGTCACCGCGGCGAGCGCCACCTCGCCGGCCGGACCGGGCGTGGCCTCCACCTGGCCGAGCAGCTCGTCGAGCCGGGAAAGCCGCTCGGCCACCGCGTCGTCGCGAAGCCGCACGGCGGACCCGGCGTCCTCGGTGTTTTTTTCAGAACGCGCCCACCCGATCTCGTTGCCAGGGCTCTCGCTGGTAGGCAACTCCCGTTCTTGCTGCTGGGAGCCCTGCCCCCAAGATCGGGTACCTTCGGAAGGCGCGTGCGACTGCTCACCCTGATCGGTCAGGCCAAGGCTGTCCAACGGTCTGTCAAGCATGCGAGGCGCCCCACATGGGCGAGTGCAGCTTCTCGATCGTGCGGCCGCCACCGAGGTACATGTGCACGCCGCAGGGCAGGCACGGGTCGAAGCTGCGCACCGCCCGCATGATGTCCACGCCCTTGAAGTTGTCGGGACCGTTCTCCTCGAAGATCGGCATGTCCTGCACCGCGTCCTCGTAGGGGCCTGGCGTGCCGTAGTGGTCCCGCGGGCTGCCGTTCCACGGGGTCGGCGGGTACGGGTGGTAGTTGGCGATCTTGCCGTCCCGGATCACCAGGTGGTGCGACAGCACGCCCCGCACCGCCTCGTGGAAGCCACAGCCGATCGCTTCGTCGGGCACCTCGAAGTCGGTGAACACCTTGGTGTCGCCCCGGCGGATGCGGCTCATCCCGTCCTCGAGGAACCGCAGCGACATCGCCGCCGCGTAGGCCACGAAGTAGACCCGCGCGCGGTTGCGCTCCAGCGCGTTGGACCACTTCGGGATCTTCCACTCCAGCGTCATCTCGGGCAGGGTGCGGCTCTTGGGCAAGGCGATCTGCACGCTGCTGCCGGTCGACTTGACGTAGGGCGTGTCCACCAGTCCGGCGAGCGCGGTGGTGTAGAACCGGGCGAACGGGCCTCCCCCGGTGTCGAGCGCGAGATGATCCCCGGTTCGCTTGTCGAACCAGCGCGGGCTCATCACCCAGCTGTACTTGTCGTTGAAGTCGCGCTTGCGCGGCTCGGGCAGGGTGGTCTGGTTCCACGGGTGCCGCATGTCGACCGGGTTGCCGAGAGGATCGTGGGTGACGAAGGGTTCCTCGTTCACCCAGTCCTGGTAGTAGGAACTGCCGAGCAGGATCCGGAGCCCGAGATTGATGTCGACCAGGTCGGTGGTGATCAGCTCGCCGTCGACCACGACACCGGGCGTCACGTACATCGCCCGGCCCCAGTTGGTCATGTTCTGGTAGCGGTAGTCCACGACATCGGGATTCTGGAAGGCACCCCAGCAGCCCAGCAGGACCCGGCGGCGGCCGACCTCCTCGTAGCCGGGCAGCGCCTCGTAGAAGAAGTCGAACACGTCGTTGTTGAGATAGACGGCCTTCTTCACGAAGTCCAGGATGTCCATCAGCCGCGAGAGGTAGTCGGTGAACAGCGTCGGTTCCGGCATGGTGCCCACCCCGCCGGGGTACACAGTGGACGGATGGACGTGCCGTCCTTCCATGAGGCAGAACATCTCCCGGGTGACCCGGCTGATCTTGAGCGCCTCCTTGTACACCTCGCCCTCGAACGGGTTGAGCGCGCGCATGATGTCGGCGATGGTGCGATAACCGTGCACGGCCGCGCCCGGCGCCGCGGTCTTCTCCGCCCTTGCCAGCACGCTCGGGTTGGTGTCCTTGACCATCGCCTCGCAGTAGTCGATGAAGACCAGGTTGTCCTGGAAGATGGTGTGGTCGAACATGTACTCCGCCGCCTCGCCGAGGTTGAGGATCGTCTCCCCCAGCGGCGGGGTCTTGATGCCGTAGGCCATGTTCTGCGCGTAGACCGAGCACGTGGTGTGGTTGTCACCGCAGATCCCGCAGATCCGGCTGGTGATGAACCCGGCGTCCCGCGGGTCCTTGCCCTTCATGAACACCGAATAACCGCGGAACAGCGACGAGGTGCTGTGGCACTCGGTCACCATCCGGTTCGCGAAGTCGATCTTGGTGTAGATGCCGAGGTTGCCGATGATGCGGGTGATCGGATCCCACGCCATCTCCATGATCTGCGGCTGTTTGTCCTTGCTGGTGCGCGCTCGCTGGGTTGCCGTCATGTCCGCTCTCCTGCCTGCTCGTCGGGAACCGTTGACCGTTAACGGGTCGGGGACGCCGGGCGCCAGCGCGGGTCGAAGCCGCTGGTGAGCTTGTCCCGGTTGTGCCGCCACTTGGGCTCTTTGTTCACGGTGCGGTTGGTGATGCCGCGCATCCGCCGGATGAACGTCCCGTACGGCTTGACGGCCAACGACGAGATATGGCCCCCCGGCGGCATGTCCATGAACGGCATGAACTTGTCCGGGAAACCCGGCATGGTGCACGCGATGCAGATGCCGCCGACGTTGGGACAGCCGCCGACCCCGCCCATCCACCCGCGCTTGGGCACGTTGCAGTTCACCACCGGTCCCCAGCAGCCCACCCTGACCTGGCACTTCGGCGAGTTGTAGTCCTCGGCGAAGTCGCCCTGCTCGTAGTAGCCCGCGCGGTCGCACCCCTCGTGCACCGTCTTGCCGAACAACCACTGCGGCCGCAGCATCTCGTCGAGCGGGGGCGGTGGCGCGGAGCCCGCCGCGTGGTAGAGCACCCAGGTGAGGGTTTCCATGAAGTTGTCCGGCTGCACCGGGCAGCCGGGCACGTTGACGATCGGCAGCCCGCCCGCCGACCGGAAGTCCCAGCCGAGATAGTCGGCCAGGCCCATGCATCCGGTCGGGTTGCCCGCCATGGCGTGAATGCCGCCGTAGGTCGCGCAGGTGCCGATCGCGACCACCGCCCACGCCTTGGGCGCGAGACGGTCGATCCACCAGTTCAGCGTGAGCGGGTCACCGGTGTCGGGGTCGTTCCCGAACGAGGTCCAGTACCCGTCACCGTTGATGTTCTCGTTGGGGATGGATCCCTCGATCACCAGGATGAACGGCTTGTCCAGCCGGCCGGCCGCGGCCGCGCGGAACGGGGCCAGGAACTGCTCACCACCCAAGGTCGGGGACAGCACCTTGTTGTGCAGGTGGATCTTCGGCAGTCCGGGCACCAGCCCGGTCACCACGTCCTCGATCGGTGGCTGCGCGGCGGCGGTCACCGAGACCGTGTCGCCGTCACAGCTCATTCCTTCCGAGATCCACAGGATGTGCATCTCGTCGAAGCCCTCCGTGTGCGGGGTCACCGCGCTTCGTGCCGACTCTGTGGTCATTTCGGGTTCCTCCGTCCGACAGCGCTGACCTTTTCCGGCTCGATTTCGTACGCGGGGCCGTAGCCCGCGAGGTCGGCCACCAGCTTCAGCACCACCCGCTCGGCCTCCGGGACCGCCGCGAACACCACATCCGACAAACCCATGCCTTCGGCGAGCACGGCGGGAACGCAGCCCACCACGCGTACGCGGGAGACCCGGCCGCCCAGCGTGCGCAGCAAACCCAGCACCGCCACCGGATCCATGCCGTGCGCGTCCACTCCACGCCCGGCGATCTCGGGGGCGTCCGGGTCCACCTCGAGGACCGCGATGGTGCCGGGCGGGTCGTCCAGCGGAATCGCGTCGACCATGACCAGCGTGTCGAAGCGGCCGCCGAGCAACTCGTAGGCCAGGTGCAGGCCGCGGATGCCGTAGTCGGTGACCTCGATGCCGGGCGGGAGCGGCCTGGCCGACAGCCGCCGCGCCACCTCGACACCGAACCCGTCGTCGCCGAGGAACACGTTGCCGATCCCGGCGACGAGTACCGAGGTCCCGGGTCGCGTGATCATGGTGTCGTCCCGATCGGTTCGAGTTCATCCGGGGCGAAGTAGTAGTAGCGGCCGTACCACCGGTGCAGGTCGGCACCAGGATCGTCCACTATGGTCACCGCCACGTGCCGGGAGTCGTCGACATCGAGGAAAACCGCTTCCACCAGGCCGGTCCGCCCGTCGAGGAACATGTCGTGCGCGTCGGCCCCGTGACGGCGGGGCCGGAGCCGCACCTGGCTTCCCTTGGCCACCCGCACTCCGTCGACGAGCACCGCGTCGCTGTCCGGGCGGAGCGCCGAATCCGCGCCCGGTTCCCACCAGCGAGGCGGGGACGACGGCGACTCGTCCTGCCCGGCACCCAGCGGCCGCAGCGACCGGACCGCGCCGTGGAGCCGGTCCAGGACCTCGCGCGGGATCCCGTCGACCCGGTCGATGATCTCGGCCGCTCGCGGATCGGTCGCCCGTGCCTCACGCTTTTCTTCGTCGGTGAGCGTGAGGGTCCGCAACGACAGGATCTCGTCGATTTCGGTGGCGTCGAACATCGCGCCGGGACTTTCCGGGCTCACCTCCGGGTGGTCGTACATGAGGATCGGCGCCGAGAGCATCACGTCCCGCCGGCCCGCGTCCCCGGCCAGCACGGGGAAGGTGTGCACGTTGCGGCACTCTTTCGCGGCCGCCTCGGCCCACACCGGCGGGTCGAGCAGCGACAGGAACGACCCGCCCCGCACCGACAGCAGGGAATGTGTCGCGACGAGGGAAACCCGCAGCGCCTCGGTACGCGGAGCCTCCGCCGTCGGCGCATCGCCGGTGTTCTCTATTTCGGCGCGCAGCCGCACCAACGGGAACGGCGCGTCCGCTCGCTCCGCCGACAGTCGCACCACCGCCCGCACCGGCCAGGTGGTCCAGACCACACGGCCCACGTCACCGAGCCGCTCGATCTCTTCGCCGGGCGGCGCGAAGATCTCGGTCACGCGGGGAGCCTCGCACAACTCGCCGACCGTCGCCTCGATGTCGTACTCGCGGGGTATCGCCTCGTCGAAAGTCAGATACTGCTCGCCGTCCACGGTCAGTTCGCCGACCGGCCGGAAACCCCGGTCCGGGCAGGCCGCCTGGACCGAACGATGCCGGGTCCGGAGAAACCGGAGTCTCATGTGGACAGTCGCAGAAGCCGGAGCCTCCAGCAGGCATTCGGTCCGCTGGCGCCAGGCGTCGGCGGACCCACTGATCCCGGTGTCCGTCGCGAGTTCCTCGGGCACCCAGGTACGCGGCGCGAGCACCCCGAACTGCCAGCGGACCCGGTTCTTCCCCGAAGACTTCCGGTACGGGTAAAGCAGGTAGCCCTCGTACAGCACCGCGTCGGCCACGTCGACGGCGTGGCCGTACTCCGCGACCGGCCCGCTCACCGCGGTATCCCTGCTTCCTCGGTCAACCGCCGCAGCCGGTCGGCCAGCCACGTGTCCCACTCGCCGAGTCCGTCACCCCGCAGCGCCGACACCGGCAGCACATCCGCCGCCGGGTTGACCCGGCTGAGCCGCTCACGGAAGCGAACGGGATCGAAGTCGACGTGCGGCAGCAGGTCGACCTTGTTCAGCAGGACCACATCCGCCGTGCGGAACATGTACGGATACTTCAGCGGCTTGTCCTCCCCCTCGGTGACCGACATGACCACCGCGCGGTGGTCCTCACCGAGGTCGAACAGCGCGGGACAGACCAGGTTGCCCACGTTTTCCACGAACAGGACCGAACCGGGCGCCGGATCGAGTTCGTCCAGCGCACCGGCGAGCATCCCGGCGTCGAGATGACATCCGGAGCCGGTGTTGACCTGCAGCGCGGGGCAACCGGTGGCACGGATCCGATCGGCGTCCAGCGGGGTGGCCTGGTCGCCCTCGATCACCGCGACCGGCACCCGGTCGAGCAGCCCGGTGATCACCCGCTCCAGCAACGTGGTCTTGCCCGAACCCGGCGAGCTCATCAGGTTGACCATCAGGATCGACCGTTCTCGCAACCACGTCCGGTTGTGCTCGGCCAGATGGTCGTTGCGGGCCAGGACACGGTGCTCCATCGGCACGGTCTCCCCGTGGCCGTGCTCATCCCCACCGCACCCGCAGGTACCACACACCTTCACATCACCTCCCTTTCCGCGGGTTTGCGCGCGACCGCGATCGTGTCGACAGGGCGCTCCTTCACAGCGCAAGGCACTTCACCGAGCCGGGCGCCCTGCCGCCCCGATAGCGGGCCTATCGGCAAGGCGCGCGCTCTCTGATCACCGTGGCAGCCGCGCGTCAGGAGCCGTTTCATGTCACCTCCACCGACAGGATCCGCAATTCGTCACCGGCGAGGATCTGGACGCCGGCGCTGCCGCAGCGGCACAACGGAATCGGGACGTCCAGTTCGAACTCGCTGCCGCAGTCGCCACACAGCGCGCGGCCCGCCGGTTCGTCGATGTCCAGCCGCGCGCCCGCCAGCGTGGTGCCTTCGGCGACGAGGTCGAAGCAGAACCGCACCGCGTCGGGCAGGATTCCCGAAAGCTTGCCGATCTCCAGCCGCACACCCGAAACCTGGACGCCCTCGAACCGCTCGGCGACGGCGTCGACGATGCTCTGGGTGACGGCCAGCTCGTGCATGGCTCAGCAGATCCTCGGCAACGGATCGCCGACCAGCAGGTCCACCACCCGCGTGCCGCCGAAGCTCGTGGTGACCAGGACCATGCCCGGTGGATCCTGCCGCACGCGGCCGATGACCGCGGCCTGCTCGCCGAGCGGGTGACCCCGCATCGCCGCCAGCGCCGCGTCCGCCTCGGCGCCGTCGACCACGGCCACGAACCGGCCCTCGCAGGCGACATAGAGCGGGTCGATACCGAGCAGTTCGCAGGCGCCGCGCACTTCGGCGCGCACCGGGACGGCGTCCTCGTCGACGACGACCGAGACCTGGCCGCCCGTGGCGATCTCGTTGAGGATCGTCGCGACCCCGCCGCGCGTGGCGTCGCGCAGCATCCGCGTCCCCGGGGCGGCCGCCAGCAGACTCGCGACCAGACCGTGCACCGGCGCGGTGTCCGAGACCAGATCCGCGTCGATGTCCAGTTCCCCGCGCGCCAGCATGATCGTGATGCCGTGCTCGCCGATCGGCCCCGACACCAGCACCGCGTCGCCGGGGCGCACGCCCGCCACGCCGAGTCCGCCGGGCCGTTTCAGCACGCCGACCCCGGCCGTGTTGATGTAACAGCCGTCCGCCTTGCCGCGCTGGACCACCTTCGTGTCTCCGGTGACCACCTCGACCCCGGCGGCCCGTGCCGCGGCGGTCATCGAGGCCACCACCTGTTTCAGGTCGGCGACCGGAAACCCTTCCTCGAGAATGAAGCCGGCGGTCAGGTACATCGGGATGGCCCCGGACACGGCGAGGTCGTTGACCGTGCCGTTGACCGCGAGGTCGCCGATGTTCCCACCCGGGAAGAACAGCGGGGACACCACGAACGAGTCGGTCGTGAGCGCCAGTCTCGCGCCGTCGAGGACGAGTTCCGCGGCGTCGCCGAGCGGTTCCAGCAGCGGGTTGCGGAAGGCGTCCAGGAAGATCGCCTCGATCAGCGTGTGGGTCGCCTTGCCGCCGGAACCGTGGGCGAGGGTGACGCGCTCGGCCCGCACCCGGGCGGGAGCACGCCGTGCCCGGTCGATGCGGTCGAGTACCGACCTTTCACGACTGTCCGAAGTAGACATACCGGTAGTGGACACTTCGGTACTCATGCCGGGCTCGCCTCCTTCACCCTCTGCCGGCTGAACCGGCCGAAGTTGTAGTAGGCCGCGCACGCGCCCTCGGGCGAGACCATGCAGGTGCCGATCGGGGTCTCCGGGGTGCACGCGGTGCCGAACACCTTGCACTCCCACGGTTTCAGCACGCCCTTGAGCACTTCGCCGCACTGACACGCCTTCGGGTCCGCCACCCGCACGCCCGGCAGATCGAAGATCCGTTCGGCGTCGAACCCGGCGTAGGCGTCACGGATCCGCAGCGCCGAGTGCGAGATGAAGCCCAGGCCCCGCCATTCGAAGTAGGGCCGCGGTTGCATCGTCTCGCCGATCACCCGCATGGCCACCCCATTGCCGTCCCAGCTCACGACCCGGGAGTACTGGTTCTCCACCTCCGCGCGGCCACGGGCGAGCTGCCGCATGATCATGTAGATCGACTGGAGGATGTCCAGCGGCTCGAAACCGGCGACCACCACGGGCTTTCCGTAGTCCCGCGCGATGAACTCGTAGGGGCGGCAACCGATCACCGTGGACACGTGGCCGGGACCGAGGAAGCCGTCCAGGCGCAGATCCGGCGAGTCCAGGATCGCCTTGATCGCGGGAATGATGGTGACGTGGTTGCCGAACACCGAGAAGTTGCCGATCTTCTCCTCCGCCGCCCTTAGCAGGGTCATCGCGGTCGACGGCGCGGTGGTCTCGAACCCGATCGCCATGAACACCACCCGCCGGTCCGGGTTCGCGCGGGCGATCTTGAGCGCGTCCAGCGGCGAGTAGACCATCCGGATGTTCATGCCCTCGGCCCCGGCGTCGAAGAAGTTCCCGCCGCTGCCCGGCACCCGCATCATGTCGCCGAACGAGGTCATCAACACCCCCGGCTGCCGCGCGATGTGGATCGCGTCGTCGACCCGGCCCATCGGGATCACGCACACCGGGCAGCCCGGCCCGTGCACCAGACCGATCTGCTCGGGCAGGTAGTCCTCGATGCCGTGCCGGTAGATCGTGTGCGTGTGCCCGCCGCACACCTCCATGATCTTGTACTCGCGCCCGGGCTCGCACAGCCTGGCGATCTTCGCGGCCAGCGCGCGGGCCTTCTCCGCGTCACGGAACTCGTCGACGAACCGCATCCCTACTCCATCCCGGATTCCCGTATCGCGGCCAGCTCGTCCTGATAGGACTGGCCGATGCCGTCGAGGAGCGCCAAGACCGCCTTCGCCTCCGCTTCGTCTATTTTGGACATCGCGAAGCCGACGTGGATGAGCACCCAGTCACCGGTGACCGGCGGCGACTGGCCGAGCAGGGAGACGTTGATCATCCGCCGCACGCCGCTCACCTCGACCTTGGCGACCTCCGGCCGGGCAGGGTCGAGTTCGACGACCTCTCCCGGGATGGCCAGGCACATCGGCGTTGTCTCCTTCCGCGGTTACTCCGCTCGCTGCTCCGGCGCGGCTTGGGCACGCGCGTCAAGGACGTCGACGGTGAGTTCCCACAGGGCGTGGTAAAGGGTGGTCTGCGCCTCCTGGATGCGGTGCACCGACGGTGAAGGCACCACGAACAGGTAATCCAGGCAGTCCAGTTCGGCCATCTTGCCGCCGTCGTAGCCGGCGATCCCGACGGTGAGCATCCCCCGCCTGGCCGCCTCGCCGAAGGCGCGCAGCAGGTTCGGCGAGTTGCCGCTCGTGGTCAGCCCGACCGCGATGTCACCGGACCGGCCGAAAGCACCCAACTGGCGGGAGAACACCACATCGAAGCCGACATCGTTGGACAGCGCGGTGATCACGGCGATGTCGTTGGTCAGCGCGAACGCGGGCAGCGGCCGGGCAGGCACCCCGCCGCTGGTGCTGTCCGGGCTCAGGAACAGGCTGGCCAGATCCTGGGCGTCGGTGGAACTGCCGCCGTTCCCGAACGCCAGCAGGCGCCCTCCGGCGGTGAAACGGTCCGCCATCGCCCGCGCGCACTCCGCCAGTCTGCGGCCCTCGCGCTCCCCCACCGTGCGGCGCAGCGCGGTGACCTCCGCCAGCTTGTCCATTGTGGACTTCCGTGCTTCGGTCAGCAGGCCACCGAGATCGGACTCACCCGCGTAGAGGAACGGATACAGCGACTTCATCGCCGCGTCGTGCTCAGTCATGAGCGTTTCTCCCCGTGACCGCGATCGCCTCACCGGCGTGCACCAGGATCCGGTCGCCGGGACGCGCGTCGACGAGCGCGACACTGACCTCCTCGATCCGGCCGTCCCCCGGATCGGCCTCGGCGAGGTCACCGTCGAGCAGCCCTACGACGACGACCTCGACCGCGGTGTCGGAACAGGTGACACACACCCTCTCGTCACACGGCTCCTGCTTCATCGGATCACCCCCGGTCCCAGTAGCCCCGGTTGCTCCAGGAAGACATGCACCAGCTCCCACAGGATGTGATAGGTGGTGACGTGCACCTCCTTGATCACCCGGGGGTCGGCCGACCGCGCGAGGAAGGTGTGGTCCACCCGCTCGCATCCGACGATCGCGCCGCCGTCACCGCCGACCAGCGCCAGCGTGAGCATGCCGAGTTCCCTGGCCGCCGCCAGGCCGCGCCGCACGTTCGGGCAGTGACCGTCGGCCGAGAGACCGAGCGCGATGTCCTCTCCAGCGGCGAGAAAACGCAACTGGTGCGTGAAAATCTCGTCGAGCCCCTGACGCCCGGCGACCCCCGTGATGGTCGCGACGTCCGCGGTCAGCGAGATGGCGGGCAGTGCCCGTTTGCCGACGATCACCGGGTGCACGAACTCGACGGCGATGTGCTGGGCGTCCGTGCTCGCCGGGCCGTTGCCGAACACCACCAGCTTTCCCCCGTGATGAAACCGCTCGGCCATCGCGTGGCACGCCCGCGCGACCTCACCGGCATGCCCGGCGAGTTCCTCGATCGGCGCGCCGCGGCGTTCGAACACGGCGGTCACCCGGCCGGTGTCCGGCCCGGTGACCCCCGGCATCGAAACCGTCATCGTCGCTCCTCACCCGGACACGGACCGGCCGGCACGGCGTCACTGTTGATCGGTGCGCCGCGGCGGGGAACGATCGCGGCCTTGAGCATGGGTAACATGCGAGCGTCACGTCACCACCGGCCGCGCGGCGCGCACCGTCGACGGAAACGCGCACGGGCAAGGAAAAGCCGAGGACGTGCCTCAGGGCCGAGATATGTCCACAGTAGACAACCGGGGCGGTCCCGGTTCAGGGGTCACCAATGCTGGTGAACCCCGGGCCGGATCTTCCGGTCGTAGAGATCGGCGACAGCGTCCAGAGTGGACGGTGAAAGCGGGGCCAGTTCCGCGGCGGCGGCATTGGCGCGGGCCTGCTCGGGTGATCGGGCGCCGGGAATCACCGAGGTGACGCCAGGCTGCTGAATGATCCACCGCAACGCGGTCTGCGCGGGGCTCGCCCCTTCTCCCGCCAGCTCCGCGAACTCGGCGGCGGCCTCGACACCGGTGGCGAAGTCCACCCCGGCGAAGGTCTCACCCCGGTCGAACGCCTCGCCGTGCCGGTTGAACGTGCGGTGGTCGTCCGGGCCGAACACCGTGTCTTTGGTGTACCGGCCGGACAGCAGCCCGGACGCCAGCGGTACCCGCGCGATGATCCCGACGCCCGCCCGCGCCGCGGCCGGCAGGACCCGCTCGAGCGGCTTGAGCCGGAACGGGTTCAGGATGATCTGCACACTCGCGGTCCCGGGCCGGGCGATCGCCGTCAGCGCTTCGTCACACGTTTCGACGCTGACCCCGTAGGCCGCGACCCGCTTTTCCGCGACCAGTGTGTCGAGCGCGTCGAAAACCGGGTCACTGGAGTAGACCGGCGTGGGCGGACAATGCAGCTGAACCAGATCCAGCGTCTCCACCCCGAGGTTCTCGCGGGACCGGTCGGTCCAGGCACGGAAGTTGTCGAGCGTGTAGTTCGCCGGGGCGAGTGTGGCGCGCCTGCCCATCTTGGTGGCCACGAAGATCTCCCGGTCCGGACACTCACGCCGGTACCGGCCGATCAAGGCCTCGCTGCGCCCGTCGCCGTACACGTCGGCGGTGTCGAAAAAGCTCACCCCGGCGGACACCGCAGCGTCGAGCACCGCGAGGGCGGCGTCCTCGTCGACCTGCCCCCAGTCGGCGCCGAGCTGCCAGGTGCCCAACCCGATCACCGAAACATTTCGGCCTGTCCTGCCCAGAACGCGCTGCTCCACCCGCCCCACCCTAGTGCCCCGCGGATGATCACGTCGGCCGTGGCTCACCGCCGCCACGCGCCCTAATCCGTGGGACCCGCGCGGTGCCGTCCCCGCCGGACCTCCTGCCGGAACCGTTCCAGACCACGCGCCGTGGTCTCGCCCCGCGCCGGAAGACGGTCGGCGGACGGTGGCGGTGGCGGTGGTGGCGGTTCCAGACGCCGCCCTTCCACATCGAGGTCGTGGAACTCGGTTTCGTCGGCGTAGGCGTCCTGGCCGTCTTCGACCGGAAACGACCATGCCGGTTCGGGGGGCCGCGGGAACTCCATGCCCGGCGAGGTGTCGGCGACGTCGGGTACCGGAGGCTGCTCACGAGAGGCGTAACGGCCACGGTTCAGACCACGCTGGAAGTTGCTCAGGCGGCCGCGCATCTCGTTGGCGTCGCGCGTGGGCACCTCAGGCGGAGGCGGGGCGGGAAAGGAACCCCTCGGCGGGGCAAGGCTTCCCGGCATGAGCTGCTCGCCACGGCGACGGCGGGGCAAGCCGACCTCCGTGAAGGTCTCCGGCGCGGCCTGCGAGACCTCCTGCACCGCGCGCCAGCTCGCGTCGGCCGCGAAGTCCCACCCGCCGGTGCCGGTAGTACCGGTGGAGGACCCCGCGGTGGCGGAATCCTCACGGAACCAGGCGGGGATGATCGCGTCGAAGATCGGCGTGGTCTCCTGGACCACCGTCCCGGCCCGACCGCCGGCGAGTGGATCACCGGCCCCGTAGTCGCGCCGCGGCGGGGCCGCGGCCGGCTGCGGAGGAGCCCAGGCGGGCTCCGGCGGAGCCCACACCGGTTCCGGCTCGGGCTGCGCGACCTCGACGCGGCCCCAGGCCGGCTCCGGTTCCGGCTCGGCGATCTCCACCCGGCCCCACGCCGGTTCCGGTTCCGGCTCCTCCTCCGTCGTGCCGTCCCAGGCCGGTTCCGGCTCGACGGCGGCGCGATCCGGCGGGGTCCACTCGGACTCGGGGGAAGCCCATGCCGCTCCGGTCGGGGTCCACTCGTGTTCGGGCGGACTCCACCGCGCGCCCGAGCGCGTCCAGGTGGGTTCCGGATCGGGTTCCACCGACGGGTAGGCGATCTCCTCCGCGGGCGGCGGAGCGGGCGACAACGAACCGATGTAGCCCTCACGCCGTGAGGTGCCCTTGTCCGGCCGGCGGGGCAGCACCTGGCGGGCCGGCGAATCCGGCAGGCGGATGGCGACCGACATCTCCGTCCGGACCTCGCCGGGGACGAGCACGCTCGCCTTCACGCCCGGCAGTCCCATACCGCTTTCCAGCGTCACGTGGAGGCCGTGGCGGCGGGCGAGCCGCCCGGCCACGGCCAGTCCCAGCTGTTCGGGCATCAGCGGATCGGCCGTGCCGCCGGCGAGCCGGGAATTGGCCTCGGCGATCTGGGCTCCGCTCATGCCGGGACCGTGGTCGGTGATCTCGATCCGCAGGGCGCCCCGGTCGGCCTCGATCAGGTCCATCACGACGGCGGTGGACGGATCGGAAAACGCGGTCGCGTTGTCGAGCAGTTCGGTGAGCAGCCGCGTCAGGTCACCGGCCACGTGCCCGTCGATGCGGCAGTACGGCTCCTTGTTCAGCACGATCCGCTCGTGCTGGTCGACATCGGCGATCGCGGTGCGGATGATCTCGGCGGTGTCGACCTGTTTGCGCGCCGGCCTGCCGCCGGAGAGCACCATCAGGTTCTCGGCGTTGCGCCGGATCCGGTTCGCGATGCGGTCGAGCTGGAGCAGGGTGGCGACCTTGTCGACCTCGCTCAGCGCGCCCTCCAGCCGGTCGATCAGCTGGAACTGCCTTCGCACGAGGGTCCGGTCGCGGTGGGACAGGACGAGGACCAGGTCCCGGTAGCCGACGCGCTTGCGGCCTTCATCACCGTGCGCGGTCAGGTACCGGTCGTACTCGGCACCCGCTTCCTTGTCTTCGGCGTCGAGGTGGCTCGCGCAGTGCTCCCACAACGGCCGTGCTTCCTCGAACCCGTACTCGACGGCCGTGCGCAGCCAGCGTTCCGCGTCGGCGTGCAGGCCGTCCTCGAAGTCGCGCGCGCCGAGTTCGAACGCGCGCTGGGCGATGTCGGACATGGTGACGGACCGTTCGGGCGGGTCCGCGCTGCCGTAACGGTCGTAGTACTGGTCGGCGGTCACCGGCCCGCCTCCTCGCCGGAGTGACCCGTCATGGCGACCGGCTCCGGAGCCCCTCGGGTAGGGCTCCGACCGGTTCTGCCGTCGTCAGTACGCATGAGCTCCTCGCCGCGGTCGGCCCATGACGGACGAGCCGGGGTTGCGCCCTCGTCGCGGGTCCGGTTCGTGTTGGTCACACCTCACGGGTTCTCCACTGCCGGAGAGGCTATGTCGCGCCGCCCGTCCGGGACAACCACGTGCTGACAATCCGCTGCCGGTTCGAGCGTCCATACCGGTGAATACGGAGGACACCCGAAGATCGGACAACACGCGTCGTGTGTTTTTCGTCCCCTCACCGGGACGGTTCTTCACCGGCGTCCCGGGATATACCTACCGGATCCGGAAAAGCCCCCGCAAGTCGGCGACGGACCGGCCCGTGAGTGAGAGCCACGTCACGATGCACGCCGCGGCTCCGTGTTGATCAACGCCCGGCGGACACGGCGGGTTCATCGGGGCAGGGAGAAATCCGCGTCAGCGCGATCCGGCACCTTCCCCGGCTTCCTCGGTGGTCACCGCGGGCGAGAGCGCGGGCTGCCACCCGGGCGGGCCGAAGAGGTAGCCGAACCGGTCGCGGGGACCCTTCGCCGCCCGGAGATCGCGCCAGAGCGCACCGAATTCGTAGTACTGCAAGGTCAGCACGTTGTCGCTGTCGATGTTCTTCGTCAGGCCGTAGGTCGGCCGGAAGGTCTCCGCACGGAAGCTGCCGAACAGGCGGTCCCAGATGATGAAGATCCCGCCGAAGTTCTTGTCCAGGTACTCCGGGTCACTGGCGTGGTGCACGCGATGGTGCGAAGGGGTGTTGAACACGAACTCGAACCAGCGCGGCAGCTTCCCGATGGTCTCGGTGTGGACCCAGAACTGGTAGATCAGGTTCACCGAGAAGGCGGTGAAGATCATCCAGGGCGGCACGCCCAGCACCGGAAGCGGCGTCCAGAGCAGGAGTTCGAACCACGGGTTCCACTTCTGGCGCAGCGCGGTCGAGTAGTTGAAGTACCGGCTGTTGTGGTGGACCTGGTGCGCGGCCCACATCAGGCGGATGCGGTGCGACATGCGGTGGTAGACGTACCAGATCAGGTCGACACCGACCATGACCCCGGCCCAGACCAGCCAGTTGTGCGGGTCGAGGCGGAACGGGGACGCCACGTACAGCACCGCGTAACCGATCAGAGCCAGTGCCCTGCCGCCCCCGTTGAAGAGCAGCGAGACCACGCCCATGGTCAGGCTCGTCCGGGTGTCGGTCTTGTCGAAGCCCCGGCGGTCGTGGGTGTCGTGCCGCAGGGACAGCGCCTCCACCACGACCGCGAGCAGGAAGAACGGTATGGCGTAGGTCACCGGCTCGTTGATCTGGTCCCACAGCGTCATGGCCCGTCCATTCCGGCTCGAACGATATGACTCTTCGGTCACTTCCGGTGAAATGACCGTAGGGTAAGTTCGGAACCGATGTCAATATCGTCAGCGTCGTCACCCCCGCGGCAGGCTCGCGGGACCAAGGGCATGCCGCACGCCGACCGCCGGCAGGAGATCATGGCGGCGGCCCTGCGGGAGTTCGCCGAGCACGGCTTCGCCGTCTCGTCGATGGCGTCGGTCGCCGCCCGGGCCGGCATCTCCAAGGCGCTGGTCTACCAGCACTTCCCGTCCAAGGAAGGGCTCTACCTCGCCTGCTTCACCGGCATCGCCGAGCCTCTCGTCGCCAGGATCGAAGCCGAGATGGCCGCCTCGCCCCCCTCGTCCCTTCCGATCAACGTGCTCAACGGGGTCTTCGATGCGCTCGGCCCGGACAGGACCACCTGGCGGCTCTTCTACGACCCCACCGCGCCCACCACCGGCGAGGCGGGCGAGACCGTCAACCGGTTCCGCGAGCGGCTGACCGGCCTGGCCCTGTCCGGAGTGTCCGACTTCCTCGGCACGCTGGGCGAGGTGGACCCCCTCGACGTCGACGCGCTGGCCCGGATGTGGACCGGGATCGTCGACGCGGTCGTCACCTGGGCGATCGACCACCCCGATGAGACCGCCGAACAGCTCACCGCGCGCTGGACCCGGATCGTCACCGCGATCTTCGACGTCGGCGGCCGCCGGTAAGCCGGAGGTTCTGGCCGGCGAATTCGCCTCCGGCGCGGAATTCACCACCGTCCGGGTATCACACTTTTCGGTAGATCAGCGGACCACCACAGCACTTTCGAGGACAGCCGGAAACGGGCGGTAGCGAAATGATCCCCCTGCCTGCGGACTGTGCGGGCAGGGGGATTTTCGTATCCTGGAAATAACCGGAAAAATTCCAGGAAAAGTGAGGGACTGATATTCCATGCCTACGCCGCCGAGAACCCGGAAGGCATTGCCGACGGCCTGGCCGGGGCGCCTGCTGGTCGTGCTGGGCGCACTGGGCACGGTGGTCACTGTGCTCACCCTGGCCGGCTGCCGGTCCGAAAGCAGTGACAGCACCATCGTGATCGACCACGGGAACCACGTGCTGCCCGCCACCGAGGAACCTGTGGGCACACAACGATCCTGGACCATGCCGGCGGTCACCGGACTCACCCTGAGGCAGGCCCAGGACCGTGTCCGCCAGCGCACCGACGGCGCGCTCGTCTCGATCCGCACCCATGACGCGACCGGCCAGGGGCGTCATCCCCTGGCCGGAGCGCGCTGGCGGGTCTGCTCCCAGGACATTCCGTCCGGCACTCACCTCGTCCGGCGCCAGAAAATCGATTTGGGAGTCGTGCAGCTCACCGAATACTGCCCGTGAGGGCGATGCGTATTCCGGGATTCACGAGGTGAACGGGACGACCGTCCAGCTCAGCACCCGCGGGTCACGCGGATCCACGGTGACCCGGAGATAGTCCTTCGCGTTGGAGGATCCGTCGACCGTGACCCGGGAAAGGTTCGGCACCGGTTGCCCGACGCCGTAGAAGGACAACCATTGCGAACCGGCAGCCAGGGGGTTGTCGCTGTGGTAGACGTGGCTGTCCCCGTTGAACAGGTAGACCGGTCCCGGGAAGGCGGCCGACTCACGGGCGATGGCCGCCACGATCGGCTGGAAGCCGTAATACCCGCCGAAGGCGGGGTCGGGCACCGTCGGGTCGAACATGTCCGCCTGCATCAGCAGCGTGACCGCGCGGTCGTGGTGCTGGCGGGCCTCGGCGAAGGTGGTCCGGATTTCCTGGATCACCGCGGCGGTCCGGCCGAGCACTTCGGCGGTCTGCTCCGGCGTCGGCGCGGTCTGCCCGGTCCACGGCGCGAGACTGTCGTTGCTGCCGACCACGTCCACCGCCGCGAACGCCACCCGCGCCCGCTCCCAGCGCACGTTCTCCGGGATGCCCTGATCCGCCTGCGAAACGACCGGGGCGCTGTGCTGCCCGAGCGTGCGGCCGGGACTCGGGAAGAACACCTGCCGGATCTTCGCCAGCCGCTCCAGCGGGTTGTAGCCGCCGTTGTTCGCGCGATGGCAGTCGGTCCACTCGTTGTCCCCGACGGTGTAGACGAGCGGGTCGGAGAACTTGTCGAAGTCGCCCTTGATCTTCTGGAAGTACTCGTCGCCGCACACCGACGAGCCGTCCTTGATGTCGCCGAGGTGATCGACCCACTCCACCGCCGGGTCGGCGTTGATCTGCGCGACCACCGAGGGGAACTGGGCGATCTCCGCCGCGCCGTAGGGAATGTCGCCGATCACGGCGAAGGTGTGCGCGTCATCGGGCCGTCCCGGCGCCGTGGCGGAGGCCGGCCCCACCGCCGCGACCGTGCCGCTCAGGATTCCGGCCGACACCACGGCCCCTACCACCACATGCCATCTCCGCACGAAACACTCCCTCACTCAGCGTTGGCCGAAGCCGCCGTAACGGCGCTGAGAATCGCAGGACGGGCTTACCGGAAGGCGACCACGAAGTGAACGGTCTTCCTCCGGGTACCGACAGCGTGAATTCGCGGGCGGGCGGGTATGCGGCGGTATGGAGTTCGAGCGGGAAGCCGAAGGAACGAGCGTGACGGGCCGCCGGGCGACGGTCGTCACACGGCGGCAGGTGACGGGCTGGCCCGCGGTCGCGCTGACCGCCGCGGCCTTCACCATCGCGATGCTCGGCACCACCCTGCCGACCCCCCTCTACCCGCTGTACCAGCAGGCCTTCGGGTTCGGCGAGTTGAGGACCACCGTGGTCTTCGCCGTGTACGCGATGGGCGTGATGGTCGCGCTGGTGCTGACCGGCAGGTGGTCCGATCAGCTCGGGCGCAGGCCGATGCTGCGCGCCGGTCTCGCCCTGTCCGGTCTCGCGGCGCTGGTGTTCGTCCTGGCGGATTCGATCGGCTGGCTGTTCGCCGGCCGCGTCGCGTCCGGACTGTCGGCCGGTATCTTCACCGGGACCGCGACCGCCGCCCTCGTCGACTTCGCTCCCGGGCCGCACAAGGCACGGGCGGGGCTGGTGGCCGCCGTGGTGAACATGGGCGGGCTCGGGTTGGGCCCACTGATCGCCGGGCTCCTCGCCCAGTACGCTCCCGCGCCCCTCAGGCTGGTCTATCTCGTCGATCTCGGCCTGGTGGCGGTGGCGGCGTTCGCGGTGGAGGTGGTCACCGAACCCGTCGAGCGCGCGGCCTCGCCGAATCTGCGGCCGCAGAAGCTGGCCGTACCGGCCGAGGTGCGGGATGTCTTCGTCCGCGCCGCGATCGCCGGGTTCGCCGGTTTCGCGGTGCTGGGCCTGTTCACCGCGGTTTCCCCGGCCTTTTTCGGTGCCGTGCTGCATGACACGAACCGCGCTCTGGTCGGCGTCGTCGTGTTCGCGCTGTTCGCCTCCTCGATGGCGGGCCAGACGGTGTCGTCGCGGCTCGGTGAACGCCGTGCCCTGATCGCCGGATGCGCCGGGCTGGTCGCGGGAATGGCGCTGATCGCGGGCAGCCTCGCGCTGGCGTCACTGCCGCTGCTCGTCACCGGCGCGGTGATCGCGGGGCTCGCGCAGGGCATGGGTTTCCGGGCCGGCCTGACCGCGGTGACCGTGTCGGCCCCGGCCGGGCGACGCGCCGAGATCACGTCCACCTTCTTCGTCGTGCTCTACCTCGGCCTCATCATTCCGGTGATCGGCGAGGGCGCGGCGGCCAGGGCCGTCGGGCTGGTCTCCTCCGGCATCGTGTTCGCCGGCGGCGTCGCCGTGCTCGCCATCGTCGTGCTCGCGTTGCTCATCCGCGGGCGCGACACGACCTCTTGATCGGAAAGCGCTTACAACACTCCCCCGGCGGCGTGCTTCCCCGAGCTAGCGCAGGACGGGCGGGATCGGATCGACCCGCGTCTGGTCGGGCCGGGCGACGTGCAGGGTCAGCGCCGCGGACAGCAGCAGACAGGCGAGAAAGATCAAGAGGAACGGGCCGATGACGATACCGACGGCCAGCGCGGCCGCCGCGGCCACGGCGAGCCCGGCCCGCACGGCCGGGCAGTTCACCCGGCGGCACTCCCGGCCCGCGCCGAGGCTGCGGGCCAGCGCCGGGTCGGTGCGGGCGAACCAGTTTTCGACCTGGGCGAGTTGACGCTGTTCGCGAGCGCTGAGCATGGCGGCTCCCGGCGGGTGCGTGAAGCGCGAATGTGACCTGCCTTACACCATTATCCCTCGGCGTCACCCGCGCGCGATGCCACCGTTCGTGTGCATCCACCTCCGGGGCGTGCACGCGCTCGTGTTCAGCCCGTCACGGCACCGGGCGAGGCCTCCAGCTCCGCGCCATCGGCAGGTGAGCGGGCGTCCCGCGCGGAGTGCGCCCTGTCGGGCCGACGGGAGGCGAGGCCCGCCGGGGGGACGATGATCGTCCACAAGAGACTTTTTCCGGCCTCGCCCCGAGGGGAGGCGACGGTGGCAGGTTCCGCCCGCCCGGACTTCGGCACGAGCAGCGCGGTCTCGAACCGTTCCATGAAGAGAGTGCCGGTCAGGACGACGACGGGAAACAGCAAGGCCGGCCACATCAGCGAACCTGCCAAGACATGTCACGGTGAACCATGGATTCTCCTGGGCGTGGCGGTAGCGGCGGTGGGCCGTCTTCGGATACCCGTGATTTCACGGTTTAACCACCGCCCGGGCCCCGGCGGAATTCCCGCGAGGCCCCCGGTGACCAAGTGTCCTCAAAAGACAGTCACGGCCGCAGCAGGACCTTGGTCCAGCCGTCCTCCCGCCGGTCGAACCGGGCGTAACCCTCGGGAGCATCGTCCAGTCCGATCTCGTGGGAGACCAGGAAGGACGGGTTCGCCCGCCCCTGGAGGATCAGATCGCGCAACTGGTGGTTGTACCGTTTCACCGGGCACTGGCCGGTCCCCATGCGCTGTCCCTTCTGGAAGAAGGTGCCGTAGTCGAAGCCGATCCGGCCCTGTTTCGCCTGTTCGGTCGCGGCGCCGGGATCCTGGGGCAGGTACACGCCGACCACGCCGATCCCGCCGGTGGAGCGCACGGAGGCGATCAGGTTGTCCAGCACCAGCTCCGGGTGTTCCTCACCCGTCGGGTCGTGGGCCTGGTAGCCGACCGCTTCGACACCGCAGTCGGCTCCCTGGCCGCCGGTCGCCTCCATGATCCGCTCGACCGGGTCGTCCCTGCCGAAGTCGACCGGCGTGGCCCCGATCTTTCCCGCGAGCGCGAGCCGGTCGGGCTCCTTGTCCACGACGAGCACCTCGGCCGCTCCCCTGATCATCGCGCTGTGCGCGGCGAGCAGCCCGACCGGTCCGGCGCCGAACACCGCCACGGTGTCGCCAGGGCGCATCCCGGCGAGTTCGGTGCCGTGCCAGCCCGTCGGGAAGATGTCGGACAGCATGGTGAAGTCGTTCTCGTGTTCCTTGCCGGGCGGCAGGGTCAGCAGATTGAAGTCCGCATAGGGCACGCGCAGGAACTCCGCCTGGCCACCCGCGTACGGGCCCATGTTCGCGTAACCGTAGGCCGCGCCGTCCATGCCCTCGGCCGGGTTCGTCCGCAGGCAGAACGAGGTCCACCCGGCCACGCAGTTGCGGCAGGTGCCGCAGGCGATGTTGAACGGGACGGAGACCCGGTCACCCACCTTGATGCGGTCGACCCCGATCCCGATCTCCTCGACGATCCCCATGTTCTCGTGGCCGAGGATCTTGCCGTCCTCCACATTCGTGCGGCCTTCGTACATGTGCAGGTCGGAGCCGCAGATGTTGGTGGTGGTGATGCGGACGATCGCGTCGCCCGGCCCCTCGATCAGCGGGTCGGGCACCTGCTCCACGGTGACTTCCCGCGCACCGCGATAGATGAGTGCTCGCATGCTTGTTCTCCTTGGCGTCCGGGGATGTTCTTCCCAGCGGATACCCGGGTGCCGGTCACTAAACGTTTTCCTCTTCTCACGACGGGAACACGGGGAGCAAAGGAATCCACGAGGAGGGAACACACCGGTGAAGGCAGTGGTATGGCACGGCGCCGGGGACATCCGCCTGGAGGACGTGGCGGACCCCAAGATCGTCGAGCCGCAGGACGCGATCATCCGGATCACCCGCAGTGCCATCTGTGGCACGGATCTCCACCTGGTTCGCGGCACGATGCCGGGCATGGTCGAAGGGACGGTGCTGGGCCACGAGGCGGTCGGGGTGGTCGAGGAAACCGGCGACGCGGTGCGAGGATTCAGCCCGGGTGACCGCGTGGTGGTGACGTCGACCATCGGCTGCGGCACGTGTTCCTATTGCCGTGCCGGATATTTCGCGCAGTGCGACAAGGCCAACCCGAACGGCCCGGCGGCCGGCACCTGCTTCTTCGGCGGCCCCGAGTCGACCGGCCCGGTGAACGGGCTGCAGGCCGGGTACGCGCGGATTCCCCACGCCATGACCACGCTCGTGCGGATTCCCGACACCGTCACCGACGACCAGGCGATCCTGCTCTCCGACATCTTCCCGACCTCCTGGTTCGGCTCCCGGCTGGCCGAGGTGGGCGACGGCGACAGCGTGCTGGTCCTGGGCGCCGGCATCGTCGGGCAACTGGCCATCGCCTCGGCCAAGCGCCAGGGTGCCGGGCGGGTGCTGGTCGTCGACGGCATCTCCTCGCGCCTGGACACCGCCCGGCGGCAGAACGCCGAGCCCATCGACTTCAACCGTGAGGATCCCGTGGCGATGGTCAAGGAACTCACCGGCGGAATCGGGGTGGACCGGGTGATCGACGCGGTCGGGGTGGATGCCGAACGGCCGAAGCGGGGACCCGCCGCGGAACAGGCCCGGCAGCAGGCGGAAGACTTCTCGAAGGAACGCGAGCAGGCGGCGCCCGGGGCCTCCCCGCGCGGTGAGCAGTGGGTGCCCGGCGACGCGCCGAGCCAGGCCGCGCAATGGGCCGTGCAGGCGGTCGCCAAGGCGGGCAGCATCGGCGTGATCGGCGTGTATCCGCCCGGGTTCAGCAGCTACCCGATCGGCGAGGCGATGAACAAGAACCTCACCGTGAAGATGGGCAACTGCAACCACCGGCGCTATCTCCCGCGGCTGCTCGACCTGGTGGTCAGCGGCGTGGTCGACCCGACGGCCTTCATCACCCGGCACGAGGAGCCGACCGCCGCCATCGAGGCCTACGAGACGTTCGACCGCAGGGAAGACGGCTGGCTCAAGACCGTCCTGGACCTCACCTGACGCTCGCGCTCAGACCCTGGTCAGCACGAACCCCTCGCCGTCATCGTCATCGGGTGCCGCGGCCCGCCGCCTGACGGGTTCACGCCGACTGTCCACAACGGACTCTTCGGTGGGTCCGGCTTCCTCTTGCCGGTCGCCGGGTTCGTCCAGGTCGACACCGAGGTACTGACCGACCGACTCGGCCAGCGCCGGGGTGCACCCGGCCTTGATCACCTTCAGCCCGTCCCGCAGGGCGTTGGTGCCGGCTTCGGCGCTCAGCCGCGAGATCTCCGCGGCCAGCCGTTCCGGGCCGAGGGCCAGGGCATGCTCACCGATGTCCAACTCGACGAGCATGCCCTGCACGTCCACCGCCACGGACACGTGCTCGCCGCGCGCCCTGCCCCGCACTTCCGCCATCCCGGCGGCGAGCCCCAGCCGGTCCGGCATTTCCTCGGCGATCTCGATCAGTTCGTCGACGGTGCGCTCGTCGTCCACTCAGACCCTCCAGCTGTCCGGCACCGTGCTTTCGGCGGTCTCGGTCAATGTCCCGTCCTGATCCAGCCCGAGCATCGTGAGCTCGGCCCGGCCGAGTCCGCCGAGTTCGTCCGCCATGGCGTGTTTCGCCCTTTCACCGGCCTGCGCGGCGGCTTCCCGCACCAGCGCCAGGATTTCCTCGGCGAGTGCCCGGCCCCCGCCGCGCAGCGCTTCGGGGGTGAGTTCGAGCGCGCTGAGCGCGCCACCGGGCAGTACCTCCACCGAAACGCCGTCGCGCCGGGCACTTCCGCTGATCGTCATTTCGGGTGCACCCCTCCGTAGAAACGGTGCGCGTCGCGGGGCAGCGTGTAGGTGTGGCGCATCACCTGATCGCTCGAATTGCCTTCGATCGTGGTGATCTTGTTGCCCTCCACCTTTTCGATGATGCCGATGTGTTCGCTCCCGCTCCAGCTGGAGTTGGTGCCGAACAAGATCGCGTCACCGGGCCGGGCCTGCTTCGCCAGATCATGCCGGTCGTAGGCGCAATGGTGGCGTTCGCCCCACTTGTAGACGTCACCGGTGAAGCCGTACTTCGGGATGTTCACCCCGGCCTCCCGCCACATCGAGGTGGCGAAATACGCGCACCACGGCTGCCCGGTCGGGCCCCACTTGTTCCGGTTGTTCGGACCTTCGTGGTAACCGACGTTCTTCCGGGCGTTGGCCAGGATCTCCTCGACCCGGGCGGAGTTCGGCTTCGTGCTGCCGTGATGGCCCTTTCCGCCATGCGGCTTACCGTGCTCCTTGCCGTTCCCTTTGCCGGGCGAATGCTTGTGCTGTGCCTGCCCCGGATCGCCGACGCCGTCGGAGTTCAGATCCTTTTCCAGCGCACGGAGTTTGCGCGCCGCGTCCTCCATTTCGGCACGCGCGTCCTTGAGGTGCCCGGCGGACTCCTTGACGTAGGGACCCGCCAGATCGGCGACCTCGCTCAGCGCCTTGAGCAGAGCCCCCGGCACTTTGGCCCCGGCAAGGGCGTACCCCGCCTTGAGCAACCCCTCGGCCTTGGCGACGAACTCGTCGACCAGCGATCCGGTCGCGCCGTGCCGGGCCGAGAGCGCGTGCGTGACCTCGGAGACGATCTTCGCGCCGCGCGCGCTCGCCTCCGCGGTCGTGGTCAGGTCGTCGCCGAATCTGGCGGAGCGGCCTTCGAACCCCTCGGCGGCCTTGGCGTCCCAGTGGGTCAGCAACGACTGGGCGGACTTCCGCTGCTCGTCGTGCCGCTCCATGATGGACTTCGCGGCCGACTCCAGTGCGGTCTGCGCCACCTGCGCCTCGTTCACGTTGCCGGCCAGCTTCGCCTGATGGGTCTTCATTTCGCCGGCGAAGAGCGTGGCGATGGTACCGGTGTCCATGATGGTCCCCCTTTTACTCAGCCGAGCACGCTGGTGATGTCGGTGGCGCGCAGGTTCTGCACCGCGGTGTCTTCCTGCGCGTGATAGGTCTTCGCCGCCTTCGCGGTCAGTTCACCGAGATCCTGCGCGTTCTTCGCGGTGGTCTTGACCTGCTTTTCCAGGGACCTGCTGAAATCCCCCAGCGCGTCGGCGAAACCGGTTTCCTTGCCGACCTGGCCGAAACTGTCCTTCGCGATTCCGGTGACCGAGTGCACGGTGCGGGAGGAGATCTCACGCAGTTCGCCGGCGATCTTGTCGACACCGCGCGTGTAGGCGGTGAACTGCGCGGGGTCGGCCTTGAAACCGCCGCCCTTGTGCCCGGTCTTGGAGCCCTTGTCGTGTCCCTTGTCGTGCCCCGTGCCGTGTCCCTTGCCCGCCGAAGTCCTACCGTGGTTCGCGGAAGCCTTCTGCGCCGCCTTGCGAGCTTCGGCGAGGTGCTTGCGGTAGGCGCCGTCGGTGTAGGTCGACCACGGCCGGAAAGACTTGCCATGGCCCGAAATCGCGTAGGCGGCCTTGGCGTTGGTGTCCGGATCGAACAACTGGTCGTTGGAGTGCAGATGGAACTGGTGGCGCCGCTCGGGCCCCATGCCGCCGAGCATGTTGACCTGCCACAGGCCGTAGGAGTTGTCCGGCGGCCTGCCGTTGTGCGCGTGGGCGTTCCCACCGGATTCGGCGAGCGCCACCGCCACCGCCGTGGTCAGCGCTTCCCCCCGGAAACCGGCGCGGTAAGCGTGCTGCGCGATCTGGTCCGCGTTCAGAGTGCTCATCCCGACACCTTCATCGAATCGACCTTTCCCCTCTCGTGCCCGGCCCACCGCACGGGCGGCCCGGCCCGATCCCGGCCCACAACCGGGATTCCACCGCCTCCGACGCACCGCCGGGCGGAACCGTTCCCCGCTGTCACCGCAGGATCCCGGAAAGTGGCGCTTCGCCGGCCGGGTCATGCCCGCGGACCCGGTCGAGAAGCGCGCTCAGCCGGGCGGCCAGCCACCTCTTGTCGGCCGGGGTCACGGTCACCAGCCTGCCCGCGCCCGCGGCTTCGACGGTCACCCCGTACCGGCCCGCTTCGGTGTCGAACCAGGCCACGATCGGCGAGCGGCCGGCGGGACCGTTCGCGGCGAACTGCCCGGAACACGTGCGAGGAGAGTCCACAATGGACGAGAGAGCGCGGACCGCGCGGCCGGTGACGCCCTCGCGGGCCAGCGCCGCGGTGAATCCCTCGTGGCCGTCGGAGGCGAAGGCGTTCATCGCCGCGGAAAACGCTTCCCGGGCGAGCGTGACCGGCTGTCCCGGTCCCGCGCCCACATCGCCGATCACGTCGGCGACGACCTCGGTCAGCTCCGCCGGCCGGATCGGCCGCAGCGCCAGCTCGGTGTGGTCCAGCACGGCCAGGACGGCCTGCCGGTGGCCCGCCACGGCCACCAGCCGCAACGGCACCTGACCGATGATCAGCGCGTCGACCGACAGCACGGGCCTGCTCAGCAGGACGAGCAGATCCTCCACCCAGGCCGCGACCTCGTCACCGTCGATCAGCCCGGCCTCGTCGAGGCTTTCGAATACCCGTCCGCCCAGCTGGTCCCGCTCCGCCATGGTGAAACCGTGCGAGCGGATCTCCAGTGGATAGGGCGGCGCGCCGAGATCGAGGTCCGACCACAGCAGATCGAACTCCAGATGCGAAAGCACCACCCCGCCCACCGCGGGCATGCGACGCGCCATCGCTCGTCCTTCCCCAGATACTGCGCCTACTCGGATACTGTGCCTACTCCTGCCTGCGATCACTCACCGAGCACCGGCGGATAGGCCGGTGGCAGGTCCTCGAGCATGTCGATGCCCATGTCCTCGGCATAACGGTTGTGGTGTTCGCCGTCCTCGTCGTTCCGCTGCCCGGCCCCCGGCGGATACATCCCCGCGCCACCAGCGGCCCCGCGGGCGCCTGGCGCCCCGGCCACCATGCCCGGCTGTCCCGGCGCCCCGGGCATGCCTTCGCTGGCACCGAGAGCGCCCAAGGCCTTACCACCGGCGCTCAGCCCCCCTGCGCCGATGCCCGCACCCGCACCCGCGCCGTACCCGGAGCCGTAACCGGCGCCCCCCGCGGAGCCGTAGCCACCGCCGCCAGGCAGGTCCGATCCCGGCACGTCCGCCGCGAATCCCGAAGCCACCGTGCCGCCCCTGCGCCCGTCGGCACCGGCCTCCCCGGAACCGTCGGTCCCGTCCGCGGAACCACTGGTCGCCTCGGGGGCGTCGGCGAACGCGGGCAGCGTGTCGTGCACGCCCTTGCTGGTCGACTCGTACTGTTCCATCACCCGCACCGCTTCGGCCTTCGCGCGGTCGGCCTGGGTGCGAGTAGGCAAATGGTCGTCGAGCAACTGGTCGGCGAGGACCGCGGCGGCCGGGCCGCTCTCCTTGACGTCGTACCCCTGGCGGAAATGCCGCTCCGCGGAGTAGTAGACCGGCTCCGGCATCCGGTTGCGCGCCTCGACGACCGCCGAGGTGTAGGTGTCGAGCCCGTCGCCCACCCCGCGCATCGTGGAACTGGCCTCGGCGGCCCACCGGGTCAGCTTCGAAGCGGAGTCCGCGGCCCGCACGGCCGACTCGCCACGCCACGACAGCAACAGTTTCTGCACTGTCTTGTGGACTTCGGCGGTGGTGGAGTCACTGCTCAAGGCGAGCTGGGCCCACCGGTGCGCGGCGCCGCCCATCGCCGCGGGATCGGCGGTGGTCACCATGTCGTAGAGCTGCGGGTGGGTGTAGGCATCCCAGTTGATCTTGCCGAAGGCCTTGTCCTGGGCGTTGGCAGCGCGCATCCGGCGAATGCGCCGGTCACGTCTGCGCTGCCGGGCCGTCTCCGGATGGTCCTGCGAGTAGTACCGGTGCTTGCGGTGCGTGTTGTAGGGCAGGTAGCCCGAATCCCCCATGGCCGTTCTCATCCTCTCGCGCTGCGGCCGGGCCGGATCGCGGCCAGCGTGTCGGCGGCGTCGGCCTCGTTCCGCTGGTGGTCCTGGGATGCCTGCCGGATCGCGTCCCGCAGCCCGGCGAGCTCGTCGAGGTAGTCACGAAGGATGGCCTGGACCCCGCTGTCCGCGGAGCCACGGAGGCCGAAGGCCTTCCGCAGGTGCCCCGACACCGGACCCGAACCGTCCCGCAGCGGCGTCTCCAGTTCACCGGCCTGCCTGAGCAGCGCGGTCAACTCGTCGTAATGCCGGTCGAGTTCGGCCTGCGCCTCGGCGATCTCGGCCGGGTCGAGTTCGATCCGGCCGGCGTCGCCGACCAGCTCCGCCGAGCCCGCGCCGGCCGGGGCCTCGACCTGACCGGCCTTCGCGACCCGCCCGGTGTGCTCCTTGGGCATCTCCCGGAGCAGGCGTTTCGCGTCGGCCTTGTCGGACAACCGGTACCCATCCACCTCGATCCCCCATTCAGCTCAGTTCATGCCTCCGCGACAGTATGGCAACATTCCGGCGCCGCCGGGCGCCACTTTCGAGAGGTTCCTCCGGTTCGACGCGGGCACGCCGTCCCGCGGTTCCCGCCCGAGGGGAACCGGTGACCCTCCACGCCGGGTGGACTCACCCCGCGCGGGTGGTGCCGGGCACGCCACCGTCTCCGGAGGCTGACACCATGACGCCGACGCCCCTTCCGCCCGGCAGGCCGGTCACCTCCGCGGAGCGATGGCGCTTCCTCTGGCTGGCCGTGGCGCGCCCGGCGATCACCGTGGTCGCGCTGATCGTGCTGTACTACTACCTGCCGGTGGACAAGAAGCTCGACGTGTGGGGCACGCTGTTCCTGGTCGCCGGGCTCAGCCTGGTGGTGGCCATGATCGTGTGGCAGGTCCGGCTGATCGCCCTCTCGCCCTATCCCGCGCTGCAGGGCGTCCAGGCGCTCGCGATCATCGTCCCGCTGTTCCTGCTGGTCTTCGCGAACGTGTACTACATCATGGAGCACGATCTGCCCGGCAGCTTCACCAAGCACCTCACCCGGACCGACGCGCTCTATTTCGTCGTCACGGTGTTCTCCACGGTCGGATTCGGTGACATCACCGCGGCCACGCAGGTCGCCCGGGTCCTGGTGACCATTCAGATGGTGGCCGACCTGCTGGTCCTCGGGGTGGTCCTGCGGGTCATCGTGTCGGCGGTCCAGCTACGGCGCCAGGATCCCGACGCCATGCGCGCCGCGACCCAACGCCAGATCACGATGCTCAGCCGTCTGCGGCGGCGCCGGAACCGGTGACGCGGGCGATCGCGGTCACGGGAATCCACAGTGGACGGAAGACCACCCGGGCGCGGGGCGGTCCACCCGAGCGGATGCTCCGGCTCCCCCGCGCGGAGGATTCACGGCCGGTTCGCTTGGGCCTCCGGGAACCCCTCCCTCATAATCGAACACGTGAGCGAGAATTGAGCCGTCGCGCGCCCACGGTGCGCGACGCACCCAGCCACATGATCTCCTCCGCTCACCTGATTTAACCGTAGATACCCGAACAGAGGATCGAATAGTGGCCGCTTTGCGGGGTGAGTTCGGAGTGGCCGGAGCCGTGCGGCCTGCGGTCGGAAGCGGCAGCCGCCGCACGCCCTCGCGATGCCTGCGCGGTCACACGCTGGCCGTCGGCGGCGCGACCGCCGGCTGGTCGCACGCCTACGGCCTGCCCACGGTCACCTGCGAAGTCTGCTACGCGCGCCCGGAGGCCCGCGATTCCAAAGCCACGTGGTGCCTGCTCGATCCCACCGTGCAGTACTCCGCCGGCAAAGCACCGGACCTGGGCCTCGTCCTGGTGACCCTCCCGCCGGCCCAGCGGCGGGCGGGGGTAGGACGGATCGAGTTGCGCTGGGACCGCAAGCCCGTGGGCGCGGTGTGGCTGGCGATCTGCGCCCCGTGCCGGCGAGCCCTGCTCACCGGCCTTCGCGTGGAACCGGACCGCCGCCGCCTGGGCTACGGCACCGTGCTCGTCGCGGCGGCGCTGGCGCTGGCCGCCCCGCCGGACTACCGGTGGTCGACCACCGCCCTGCCGGACTCGCCGGAGGTTCTCGCGTTCTGGGCCACCGTCGGTGGTTTCCCCGGTCTCGGCTCGCCGGAGCCGTGTTCGGACATGCGCGTGCCCGAATGAGGACGGCAGTGACCTTGTCACGGCCGCAGCGCGGACGTGGCGGCGCCGCCACGGAACCGGCGCAGGCGCAGGCTGTTCGACACGACGAAGACCGACGAGAAGGCCATCGCCGCCCCGGCGATCATCGGGTTCAGCAGGCCGAGCGCGGCCAGCGGCAGGGCCGCCACGTTGTAGGCGAAGGCCCAGAACAGGTTGCCCCGGATGGTCGCCAGCGTGCGCCGCGCGAGGCGGATCGCGTCCACCGCGGCACACGGATCACCGCGCACGAGGGTGAGGTCACCGGCCTCGATGGCGGCGTCGGTGCCGGTGCCCATGGCCAGCCCGAGATCGGCCGTGGCCAGGGCCGCGGCGTCGTTCACACCGTCGCCGACCATGGCCACCACACGTCCTTGCGCCTTCAGCCGCGCGATCACGTCCACCTTGTCCGCGGGCAGGACCTCCGCGATCACCTCGTCGATGCCGACCTCGGCCGCGACGGCGCGGGCGGCGGCGGAGTTGTCCCCGGTGAGCAACACGGGTTCCAGCCCGAGGGCACGCAGGTCCCGCACGGCCCGCGCGGAGGTCGGTTTGACGGTGTCGGCCACGACGAGCACGGCCCGCGCCCGGCCGTCCCAGGCGACGAGGACCGCCGTGCGGCCTTGATGTTCGGCCTCTTCCTTGGCCTTGACCAGTTCGTCGTCGACGGTGACACCCCGCTCCTCGAGCAGGGCCGCCCGCCCCGCCAGCACGGCCTTGCCCTCGGCCACTCCTTGGACGCCAAGCCCTTCGGTGGTGCGGAACTCCGTCACCGCGGGAAGCGCACCGGCCCGTTCGGCCGCCGCGCCGGCGATCGCCCGGGCGATGGGATGACCGGAGGCGTGCTCCACCGCACCGGCCAGGCGCAGCACCTCGGTCTCGTCCTCACCGGCCGCCACCCGCGTGTCGACCAGGCTCATCTTGCCGGTGGTGATGGTGCCGGTCTTGTCCAGCACCACGGTGTCCACCGCGCGGGTCGACTCCAGCACTTCGGGACCCTTGATGAGAATGCCGAGCTGCGCGCCACGGCCGGTGCCGACCAGCAAGGCGGTCGGCGTGGCCAGGCCCAGCGCGCACGGGCAGGCGATGATCAGGACCGCGACGGCGGCGGTGAACGCGGCCGTCGTGCCCGCGCCGGCCGCCAGCCACGCGACCAGGGTGCCCGCGGCGAGGACGACCACGATCGGCACGAACACCGCGGACACGCGGTCGGCCAGCCGTTGCACCGCCGCCTTGCCGTTCTGTGCCTGTTCGACCAGCCGGGACATCTGCGCCAGCCGTGTCCCGGACCCGACCCGTTCCGCCCGCACCACCAGCCGTCCGCCGACGTTCACGGTCGCGCCGGTCACCGCGTCACCGGGCCGCACCTCGACCGGCACGGATTCGCCGGTGAGCATGCTCTCGTCGACCGCGGAACTGCCGTCGACCACCACGCCGTCGGTGGCGATCTTCTCGCCGGGGCGCGTCACGAACTCGTCCCCCACGCGCAATGCCTCGACGGGAACCCGTTCCTCACGGCCGTCCCGCAGCACCGTGACGTCCTTGGCGCCCAGTTCGAGCAGGGCCCGCAAGGCCGCCCCGGCACGCCGCTTCGAGCGCGCCTCGAAGAAACGCCCGGCGAGAATCGCCGCGGTCACGCCCGCGGCGACCTCGAGGTAGATCGTGGAGCCTTCGGACCCGCGCTCCGCGATCAGCTCGAAACCGTGCCGCATTCCGGGCATTCCGGCGGTACCGAAGAACAGCGCGTACAGCGACCATCCGAACGCCGCGCCGACGCCGAGCGAAACCAGCGTGTCCATGGTCAGGGCACCGTGGCGGAGATTCGTCCACGCCGCGCGGTGGAACGGCCACGCGCCCCACACCACCACGGGCGCGGCCAGGGTGAGGGAAAGCCATTGCCAGTACGTGAACTGCCACGCGGGCACCATCGACAGCACGATCACCGGCACCGCCAGCACGACCGAACCGATCAGCCGCTGCCGTGCCGGCCGCAGCGGATCGTCCGCCTGGGGCACCTCCGGCGCCGCGCGGGGCGGCGGGGGAAGCGCGGCGGTGTAACCGGCGGCTTCGACGACCTTCACCAGGTCTTCCGGCGAGACCGTCTCCGGGTAGCTGACCCCGGCCTTGCCGGTGGCGTAGTTGACGGTCGCGGACACGCCCGCGACCTTGTTGAGCTTGCGTTCGATCCGGGCGGCGCACGACCCGCAGGTCATGCCCCCGATCGACAGCTCCACCCGCCGCGCGTGCTCCGCGCGCGGTTCCCGGGTCACCGGACCCATGCGCCCGCCACCTTCCACCGAAATCCTTGCGCGCACCGGAGAAACCGGCGCGAATCAGCCGGCCAGAACGTAGCCGGCCTCGGTCACCGCCGCGGCGATCCGCTCCGCCGGGATCGGCGCGTCGCTGGCGACCGTGAGCCTGCCGGTGGCCAGATCGACGTCGACGTCGCGCACTCCGGCGATCTCACCGACCTCCTCGGTCACCGACGCGACACAGTGGCCGCAGGTCATGCCCTTGACGGTGTAACTGGCTTCGGTCATCGGAACCTCCTGGACGATCACCGGCGCGGAACACGTCCGCCACCTCACGATCTTTATACCCTAAGGGGGTACCGGGTAGCCATCGAACGCGGGGCAGGTCACAGCGTTCCTCCGCACGTCGCACGGCGCCTGCCGCGCGACGGGAGAGCGGCCGGTGACACCCACCGGAAGGACACCGGCCGCGCCCGCGCGATCACCTTTCCACGGTAGGGCCACCCCCGAGGGAAGACCGGCAAGGTGGCGGTCGGACTGCTGACGTCCTGCGACACGTCCCGGCGGGGCCGCCGGTTCATGAGTGGTGGTGCTCCGTATCCGGTGATCCGCCCATGGCCCGGAGCATCGGGATGCCCCCGGTCCGCACGAAACGAAGGACGAGCACACCGGCCACGGCCAGGAACACGATGTTGAGCCAGGTGGTGTAGTTCCACGAGATCCCGGCTTCGAGCACCGCGGCCGACCGTTCGCGCGGCACCAGCCCGGCCACGCCGAAGATCAGCTCGATCAAGTACCCGGCGGCGACCATGGCGGCGTAGAAGATGCCGAACAACGCCAACGCCATCCGCGTGCCGTAGTAACGCCGGTAGATGTTGAGGATCGGCAGGATGAGCAGGTCGGCGAAGATGAAGGCGAGCACGCCGCCGAAGCTGATCCCGCCGTTCCACAGCACCGCGGCCAGCGGCACGTTGCCGATCGAGCAGACGAACGACAGGATCGCCACGACCGGGCCGATCAGCGGTCCCCACAACGCGGAAGCCACGGGGCTGCCGGTGAAGAAGAACGCGTGCCAGAACGATTCCGGGACCCACGCCCCGACCGCGCCCGCGATCAGCAGGCCGAGGACCAGGTCACGCAGAATCGCGGCCCACTCCATGACGAACACGTGCGCGACGGAGGTGAACCCGTCGCGCGAGAACAACCGCCGGCGGAACGATCCCTCGCCCGTGACCGACATGTCCATCGCGGCATGCCCCTCCATGGCACCGGCGACACCACGCTCGGCCTGCTCGCGCGCCTTGTCGAGCAGGTGCCGCCGGACGAACAGGCGGAACAGCACGGCGATGCCCACGATCATCAGCGGGCCGCCGACGAACTCCGCGAGGGTGAACTGCCAGCCCAGCAGCAGGGCCATGATGATGCCCAGTTCGATCACGAGGTTCGTCGAACCGATCTCGAAGGCCATCGCCGCGGTGAAGTTCGCGCCCTTCCGGAACAGCGACCGGGCCAGCGCCACCGCCGCGTAGGAGCACGACGAGGACGCCGCGCCCAGCCCCGACGCGATCGCCAGGGTGCGCGGGCGGTCGTCGCCCATCAACCGCACGATCGTCGACTTCCGCACCACCGCCTGCACCACCGCGGACAGCGCGAAACCGAGGATCAGCGCCCAGAGCACCTCCCACGTCATCGCGCCTGCCAAACCCAGGGCGTGCCCGATCGCCGTCATCGCCACTCCTTCGTCGATACCCTACCGGGGTATAGCTACCGGATGACAGGGCTCAGCGCGTCCATGGCGTTCCCTATTCCCGGTGGCGGGAAACTCCTCCGCTTTTTCCCCGGCGGCCTCGAAGACCGACGCGGCGGCGCGTCCTACAGCCAGGGGCCGAGGTCCGGCGCCTGCGCGCTCCGGCCGGTCAGCCAGCGAGCCAGGGCCGGTCCGTTCCCGGCGTCCGCCCGGTCCGCGAGCACGTCGATGACCAGGGCCTTGAGCAGGTCCGGAGGCAGATCTTCGAAACCGGCGCTCGCGTCGAGGTCGGCCAGGTGCACCGTGACCTCGCGGGCCCGCAGCCACGGGATCCGGGTCGCGGTCATCTCCCGCCCCTGCCTGCTCAACACCGTGTGGTCCCAGGCCTCGGCCGGCAGTTCGTCGAGGTCGCGGGCCAGCGCCTCGGCGGAGCCGCGCACCTTGGACCGCAGGTCGGACACCGGCAGCCCGGCGACTTCTTCGATCTCGGCGTCGCGCCGCCCGGGGTCGGGATACATCGGGGTCTCCTCGCCGGTGCGTGCCCAGTGCACCAGGCGCCGGAAGCCTTCGGCGTTGTTGTGCACGTGGGCGACGACGTGCCGCCGCGCCCACCCGGGCAGCAGGCTCGGCGCGTCGAAATCGGCCTCCGCCAGCCCGTCGACCGTGGCCAGCAGCAGGCGGGTCCCCTCGTCCATCCATTTCCGGGCGGTCACGACATCGGCAGGTCCAGTCGGCATAAGGGAAATCTACCCCGCCCGTCGCCCACCACCGCCCTCAACGGAGCTTCGCGCGGTCACACCAGAGGGAGCCCCATGGGGGCTCGCGCGGGCACTTAGAGCCGTTGGTCCGCTACGGCGAGTCTTTGGACTCTGCCCCGTGGCCGCCCGGTCCGGGAAACATGGGGTGATGCAAGTAAGGGACATCATGAGCACCCCGGTCATCGGCATCACCGGGGACGCGACCATCGAGGAGGCCGCGGCCCTGATGTTGGCTCGCGGCTACACCACCATCCCGGTGTTCGCCGAGACCGGTGAACTCGTGGGCATGCTCACCGAAGCAGACCTCGGACGGGTCCGGTTCGCCCCGGATCTCCGGTTCGAAGACGGACCCGAGGGCGGCGCGATGACCGGCGTCCGGGCTCGCCTGGTCAAGCAGGCCATGCGGCCCGCCTCGATCGTCGTTCCCGCCGACACCGAACTCGGCGAACTCGCGTCCGTCATGGTCGACGCGAACCTGCGGTGCCTGCCCGTGGTCGACGAAAAGCACGTCGTCGGCATCGTGAGCTGGCGGGATCTGCTGGCGAACCTGGTCGCCCGCTGACCGCCGCGCGAAAACCCGCTATCGGGCCGGGACCGGCCGCAGGTCATCGCGAGCCACGGCATGGCACGCACCGCGGCCTTCGGCCGTGGCGACGATCCGGCCGTCTTCGACCCGCACCGCCACCTCCGTTTCGTCACTGACCGACCGCACTCCCGCCGCCGCGGCCAGCGTCCCCGACTCGTCACACACGACGCGGATCCGAGGCCACGCCGAGGCGGGAACGGCTTGCCGCAAGCAACCGCAAAGGCCGCCGACGACCAGCCTCGTCAGCGGCGCCAGCTCACCCGGATCGCCGGTGACCAGCACCGCGGTCACCTCGTTCCCGGCACGGACGGCCTGCTCGACCGCGCTCAGGCGGTGCAGCCCGACGACCGTCACCACCCCGTCACCGTGCAGTTCCGCCGGGGCGGCACGGACGAGGTCGATCGCCGAGGGCGGGACCCACGGCAGGGCCACGCGCTCGGCCGCGGGGGCGGTTCGCGGAGGCGCCCAGAAGTCGTTGAGTTTCAGCCCGGCGAGTTGCTCACAGGCGCTGATCACGTCGAAGGGCTCGACGAAGCCCGGAGCCGCGGCCGCCATCCGGCTCGCGCCGTGCAAGGTGGTGAGCACCGTTTCGGCCAGGCGCACCAGCCGCGCGGGCGGTTCCTCCGGCGCTTTTCCGGGCGGCCTCAGTCGTTCCAGCGCGAGCGCGAGCAGCAACGCGTCCAGCTTCATCAACTGTGTGAAGGGCAGCGTGACCCGCTCGTCGGCCACGATCTCCGGGATCAGTTCGAGGCCGAGCCGTTCACCGGGCTCCGGTAGCCGGGCTACCCAGGCGCGGGCGAGCGCGCCGAGCGCCTCCTTCACCGTGTCGCCGGGCTGGGCATGCGGCGCCACCGGCGCCTGTGCCGCGAGCCGGGCGAGGACCGCGAAGTAGAGCGCCCGCTTGCCGGGGAAGTTGGAGTAGACCGCGCCACGGGTGAGCTCGGCACGCTCGGCGATGACATCGATCTTGGCGTCCCGGAAGCCCCGTTCCGCGAACTCGTCCCGCGCGGCGGCCAGCACCCTGGCGCGGTTGCGCTCCTGGGATTCCGCCCTGGTCAGCCGGGTCATCACGCTCCCTCGACGTCCGGTGCTGACAAGATACCGTGAGCATCTATATGATCTGATCATCTGATCTCAACATGTGAAATGGAGACCTGGTGGCACCCCTTCCCGAAATCGATCTGGCCGGCGCCGACGTACTGCGTGATCCCGTCGCGGCCTACGGCGAGGCGCGTGAGCAGGCACCGTTGGCACGACTGCACGCCCCGGGGATCCCTCCGATGTGGGCGGTCACGCGGTACCGGGAGGCCAAGGCCGTACTCGCCGATCCACGGTTCGAGGTCACCGCGGCCAGCTTCGCGCTGCGGCCCCGCGACCTTCCCGCCGACTGCCTCCCGTACCTGCGGACCATGCAGGAGATGAACGGTCCCGAGCACGCTCGCCTGCGCCGCCTCGTCTCACCCGCGTTCGGCGCACGCCGCGCCGCGGGTTTCCGTCCGCGGATCGAGAAGGTCGTCGCCGGCTTCCTCGACGCGTTGTCCATCGACGCCGAGAACGGCCATGCCGACCTGGTTTCCGGCTTCGCACGGCCACTTCCGATGGAAGTGATCGGTGAACTCATCGGCGTCCCGCCGACCGACCGGCCGCGCTGGCACCGCTACGGAGCAGCCGTCGCTGCGGGTGCCGGACAGGACTTCGCCGAAGCCGTTCCGCGGATCATCGCCGACGCCAGGGCCGCGATCGCGCAGCGGCGCGACGAACCCGGGGACGACCTGGTCTCGGAGCTGCTCCGTGGTCCGTCCGGCGGCGGCGAGAAGCCCTCCGAAGCGGAGTTGATCACGCTGGTCTGGCACCTCGTCCTCGCCGGCCAGGTACCGGCGCACCTGATCGCCAACGCGGTGGACGCTCTGCTCGCCCACCCGGCCCAGCTGGCCGCGCTGCGCGAAGATCCCGGGCTCATGCCGGGCGCGGTGGAAGAACTGCTCCGCTGGTGCGGTCCGCAGTTGCTGACCATTCCCCGCTATCCGCGGGAGGACACCGAGATCGGTGGCACACCGATCCCGGCGGGCGAGCCGGTGGTCACCGTGATCGCCGCCGCCAACCGCGATCCGCGGGCGTTCCCCGATGCCGGCCGCCTGGACGTCACCCGGCCCGTCACCGGCCCGGGGCATCTGGCGTTCGCCCACGGGCCACATTTCTGTCTCGGCGCCGCGCCCGCGCGGGTGCAGACCGAGGCCGCGCTCACCGCGCTGCTGCAACGCTTCCCGCGTCTGGCTCCGTTGCCGGACGGGGCACGGCGTGTTCCCGACCCCGCCACCTTGCGCCTGGCCGGGCTCCACGTCGCGCTACAGGAACCTCACTGCTGATAGGACTCGACTTCACCGACCGGGCGCGGCTCGCTGGCTTCCGGGTTCTCGCCGAATTCACGGCGAGCCCGGCGCTGGCGGAGCAGGTCCCAGCACTGGTCCAGTTGCTCCTCGATCTGCCGGATCCGGGTTTGCTCGTCCTCACCGAGCCCGCCGCCGACCGCGCGGCCGCGCAACTGATGCTCTTCCGCGATCAGTTTGTCCACCGTGGTGATGATGTCTTTGTCGGCCATGTGTCCAACCGTACCTTCGTGAACGCGGGCCGACGGCTCCGGCGGACGCCGTGTCACCGGATTCAGCCCGGGTGGTCGAACAGCTCACCCAGCGCGAAGTCCGCACCCGCGCGCCGCCAGAAATCGGCTTGTTCCGGCGTGCCGACACCGTCGACGCTCACCGTCGCGCCCGACCGGTGTGCCATCGCGACCATGCCCGTCAGTATCGGGGTGATGGCCGAATCCGGTCCCGGCCGCTCGCGCTGCCGCGCGACCAGCACCGGTGCCAGCCGGATCGAGCCGGCCCGCAGGTCCTCGAGGAAGATCGCGTCCCTGGCCGCACCGAAGTCGTGGATCGCGGTGCGGACGCCGATATCGGCCAGCACGCACAGGTTGTCGGCCGTTTCGCCGTGCTCGGCGGCCAGCGCCTCCGCCGGGAAACCCAGTTCCAGCGCTCGGCCGTTCAGCCCCGTCTCGCCGAGCACGCGCCGGACCACGCCGACGAGGTCGGGGTCGGCCGCCTGACCGATGGTGAGCGGCACCGAAAGGGGCAGTTCGTCGTCGGACTCCGCTCTCCGCGCACAGGCTTCCGACAGCAGCGAGTAACCCAGCGAAAGCCCCAGGCCGGTCCGTTCGGCGAGCTTGACGCAGTCGGCGTGGGACAGTGGACCGCGGCGGGGGTGGTCCCAGTACGAAACCGCCTCGACCCCGGCCTGGCGCCGGGTGTCCAGCCGTGTCACCGTCCGGAAGGCGACCTTGATCGCCCCGGTTTCCCAGGCGGCCGCCATCGAGGTCGCCAGCTCCGACATCTCGCGCTGACGCGCGTCCTCAGGCGGATCGAACAGTTGCCACTGCCGTCGTCCTTCGTCTTTCGCGCGCCGCAACGTCGTCTCCGCGGCGCGCAGCACGTCGGCCGGCGCGGTGCCCGGGCCGGGGCGGTCCACGACCCCGATGCACACCGGGGCGGCCAGGCCGTGTTCACCGTCGAGATAGACCGGTTCGTCCAGGACCTGCTGGATCCTGCCCACCATTTCGAGCACCGGCAGGCTCTCCGCGGTGTTCTCCACGACGATGCCGAACTCGTCGGCGCCCAGCCTGCCCACCGCGGCTTTCTCTTGCGCGACAACGCTTCGCAGCCGTTCGGCGACGCTGACCAGCAACCTGTCGCCCGTCTCGGCCCCGAGACCGGCATTGATCAGGGAGAAGCCGTCGATGTCCAGGTGATACAGCGTGACCGGCGACCGGCTCAGGGCGGCCTGCAGCGCGGCCCGGAAGGCTTGCCGGTTCAGCAGACCAGTCAGCGCGTCGTGACGCGACAGTTCGCTGAGACTCCGGCGCAACCCGGCCAGGTCCGATTCGGCTTCGACGACCGTGACGAAGTGATCGGCCGCGCCGTCGGCGTCGCGGACCAGTGAAGCGCTGAACGACATGGGCACCACCGCGCCGTCCCCGCGCACCACCTGGCAGTTCGACTCCAGGTGCGGCAACCCCCCGGATTCCAGCCGCTCATAGGCTTCGCCGAGCGAACCGGCGTCCTGGGGCGCGATCAGATCGAACAGGCTCAGCCCGATCAGGTCGTCCTCGGACCGCAGGACGATGCCCGCCATCGCCTCGTTGATCGCTCCGATGCGCTTGTCCAGACCGACCAGGGCGACACCGCTCGACGACGACCGGAACACCTCCTCGAACCGCGCATGACCGATCAGATGGGTCCGCCGGGCGTCTTCGGCGACCTTGTGCAGGGACCGGTTCAGCTCCTCCTGCCGCTGCTGTGTCACCTGCCGGAGCCGCTCGGCATAGCCGGTCATCATGGCGCCGAGGACGAGGACCACCCGCTCGGCCAGCCGGTCCACACCGGCCAGTTCCGGCTGGTGGAGCAGCGCCCGCCCGAGCGCGTCGACCGTGCGGCGGATGCTGTCCGGGCCCACGCACTTCATCTCGACCAGCCGCGTGCCGACCGCGCCGGCCGCCTCCGGGTCGAACGGCTCGCGCCGGATCGTGTCGAAGAGCCGGTTGACCAGGTGCAGCATGTGCTGTTCGAGTTCGCTGTGGGTGAGCGGCAGATAGGCCGTGCTCGACACCAGATACGCCCACTTCCGGGCGAGCAGGAATCGCCCCCGCGTCGCGTCCGCCGGGGCGGTCAAGGCGTGGGGCGGAGCCGGACCGTCGTCCGCATTCGGGACCGTCATATCCCCATCCCGGATCAGGAGTCTCTTGGCTGTCGCACGTCGGTGAGTCGCTCAGCGTAACCGATCTTACTCACAGTGCACAACGGATCACCATACCCCGTCGGGACGCGTCCCGGTGCGGCCGTCGGGTGATCACAGCCCGAAACAGGCGGTCAGCCAAGCGCGCGTGGCGTCCCGGTAGGCTCCCGCGTTTTCGTGCAACGCCAGCGAATGGCCCGCTCCAGGCAGGACATACGTGGTCAGGTTCGCGGCCGCACTGTAGTAAGGAGCTTCCTGTTCCCGCAGCGAGGCCGCGGTCGAACAGTCGCGGAGGGCGAGCACACCGCAGAACAGGACATCGCTTCCCCCGACCGCCTGGAAGACCGGGACGGTGATGCCCGAGGTCGCGGGCATGACGATTCCGAAGACCGCCACCGTCGCCATCCCGGGCGCCGACACCTCGTCCTTGGTGGCCTCGTCGGCGGCGATCACTCGCGGGTCCGAGTCGTTCTTCGCGTAGAAGAGGCCGGCGCGGGCGCCGGGCTTCGTCACGAAATAGGCCGGGTCGGCGCCCTCGAAGCGCCGGTCCAGGAACGCCGGTTCGAGACCGGTGCCGGCGCCGGTGGTCAGGGCCGGCACCGACGGCACATGCGTGATGCCGGTGAGGATCACTCCGTCGACGTCGTGATACCTGGCCGCTTCGAACGCCACGATGCCCGAACCCACGGAATGCCCGGCGATGACCACCTTGCCGAACCGCACTCCCCCGGCACGGCCTGCCCTCAGGTGACCGACGACGTCGTGCAGCGAAGCGGCCTCGGCGCCGATCAGCAGCCGCGCCGCCGGGGGCCTGGTGCTGCGCCCGGTACCCAGCAGGTCCACCGCGAAGGTCGCGTAACCGTGCGCGGCCATGTCGCGCTGATACGAATAGCGGTCCGGATCGTAGGGAAGATCCCAGTAGTACCGGTTGTAGGTCCCGCCGTGCACCAGAAGCTGAACCGCCGCCGGAGGGCCGCCTGCCGGCAAGCACAGCTGGCCGTGCATCGTCGCGGGCCCGTCGGGCCCGGTCACCGGAAGGTCGGTTTCCGTACAGCTGGGGGATTCCGCTCCGGACGCGTGCGCGGCGACGCAACCACCGAGGAGAGCCAGGCAGGTGACGAGTGCGACAGCGAGTCTCACGGGCACCGGCAGACCGTACACGGGTCCTAATCGCGGCGAGGAAGCACCTTCATCGGCAACCGGTTCGGCTGCATCGTCGCCTTCACCTTGGCGTAGACCTTCTTTCCGTCGGCGGGCACGAGGTGCCAGCGCGCGCCGATCGTGGCCGCCACGATCGCGATCTCCGTCGGGGCAAGGAAATGCCCGGGACAAAGACGGGCGCCCGCGCCGAAGGGAATGTAGGCGCCCTTCGGCACCTTCGCCGCGCGCTCGGGCGACCAGCGATCGGGATCGAAGCGGCCCGGTTCGGGAAACCAGCGCGGATCCCGGTGCAGCGTGTGCTGGCTGACCGCGACCTCCGTGCCCGCCGGAATCGGCACGCCGGCCAGTTCGATGTCCTCGCGGGCCCGCCGCATCAGGATGATCGGCGGGTTCAGGCGCACGATCTCGTTGATGATCCGCTGGGTGTAGGTCAGCTTCGGCAGATCCGCGAACCGGGCGGGCCGCCCGCCCAGCACCTCGTCGACCTCGTCGTGGAACCGTTGCCGGACCACGGGATCCCGGCCGATTTCGTGGAAGAACCAGGCGAGCGCGACCGCGGTCGTCTCCGCTCCGGTGGTCAGGATGGTGACCACCTCGTCGCGGACCTGCTCGTCGGTCAGGCCGGCGCCGGTTTCCTCGTCAGTGGTCCGGACCAGCATGGACAGCAGGTCGCCCCGATCGCCGCCCGCCGCCCTGGCCGCGCCCACGACTTCGGGAATCACGCGGCGCAGGCGGGCGGCGGCCGCGTCGAACCGGCGGTTGGCCGGAAGGGGCAACCGTTCCACCAGTTTCGGGGAAAACGCCTTCACCAGAACGTACTTGAGCATGATCGGAATGGAGCGCCGGACTTCGGCGAGCACCTCGTCACCGAGTTCGGCGGAGAACAAGGTCCGCCCGGCGATGGTCAGGACCAGATCCTGCATCCGCTCGTCCAGCGCGACGGTCTGGCCCGGACGCCACGTTCCGGCCAGTTCCGCGGCGAGCACGCTGATCGTGGAATCGGTGTAGGTCACGACCCGTTCGCGCTGGAACGAGGGCAGGACCAGCTTGCGCCGCCGCTGGTTGACCTCGCCGCTGGAGGTGGCGAGCCCATCGCCGAACAGCGGCCGCATCTTGTCGAAGACGATGCCCTTGTCGAACTTTCCCGCGTCCACCGCGAGAATCCGCCAGGCGAGTTCCGGGGACGTGGCCAGATAGACCGGCAGCGGCCCGAGGCGGATCCGCACCAGTTCACCGTGCGCGGGCAGGGACGAGAGGAATTCCAGGGGCTTCCGCAGAAGCGGCACGGTGTGACCGAGTACCGGCCAAGCACCCGGAACCGTTGGAGCGTCGGCCATTCTTCACCACCTCGTGAGGTCTACACTGCTGCGCGTGACCGCAGAATGGGTTCCGCCCGAAGTCGACACGAGAGTACCGAATCCCGCTCGTGTCTACGACTACTGGCTCGACGGCGACCACAATTTCCAGGCCGATCGCGAACTGGCCGAGCAGATCATCCGGATCATGCCGGGGGTCCGGGACGCCTCCCGGCTCAATCGCGCCTTCCTGCGCCGTGCGGTCGAGTTCATGGTGGACGCGGGAATCCGCCAGTTCCTGGATATCGGGTCGGGCATTCCGACGGTGGGCAACCTGCACGAAATCGCGCAGCGGGCCGACCCGGAATGCAAGGTGGTCTATGTCGACAAGGATCCCGTCGCGGTCGCGCACAGCCGCCTCCTGCTCAAGGGAAACGACCGCACCGCGGTGGTGCGGGCCGACCTCCGCGACGCCTCCCGCATCCTGACCGAGGCGGGCCGCCTGCTGGACTTCGACCGCCCGGTCGGGCTGTTCATGTTGCTGCTGCTGCATTTCGTGCCGGATTCCTGGGACCCGGCCGGCATCGTCGCACGTTACCGCGACAACCTCTCCTCCGGCAGCTACCTCGCGCTCACCCATGTCGCCGCCGACTCCGACACACCGGAGCTCACCGACGCGATCGAGGCGTACAAGAGCACGCGGGTCGAGGCGTATCCCCGCACCCACGAGGCAGTCTCACGGCTGTTCACCGGCTTCGACTTCGTCGAGCCCGGACTCGTGGGATGCGCGATGTGGCGGCCGCAGGGCGCGGGCGACGTTTCCGACCAGCCCGAAATCAACCTTCTCCCCTACGCCGGAGTGGCGCGCAAGCCCTGAAAGCGCTTACCCGAATGCTTGCCGGCGCTTATCCGAAGGCGCGTTCGTCGGCCTGAGCGACCAGTTCCACCGCGGAACCGCTGCGGGCGAACCCGCGCAGCCCCTCGACGAGCAGGTCCACGTCGTCCTCGGGCCGCACCGAGACCCGGATGAAACCGCCGGTCATCCCGATCCTGGTGCCGCATTCACGGACCAGGATGTTGTGCTCACTGAGCAGGTACGCGGCCAGCTCACCGCAGTTCACCCCGGGCGGGAGCCTGATCAGCAGGAAGCTGGCCTGCGACGAGTACACGGTCAGTTCCGGGAACCGGCCCAGTTCGGCGGACATCATGAACCGGTCGCGAACCACCAGCTTCAGGCTTTCCGCGTACTCGCCCCAGTGCTCGGTGAGCATGAAGACGATCGTCTCGGCCAGGCAGTTGAGATTCCGCTTCGGCAGCGTGGCGCCGATCTTCTGGCTCAGCGCGGGGTTGGAGACCTGATAGCCGAGCCGGACGCCGTTGAGACCGAGCGTCTTGCCCAGGCTCCGTACCACGATGACGTTCGGCCGCACGGTGGCCTCGAGCGCGACCGAAGCGTTGCGTTCCAGTTCGACGAAGTCGATGAAGGACTCGTCGATGACCACCAGGTCCAGGTCGGCCAGCTGGTCCATGAACCGGAGCACCTCACGGCGGGGAAGGTAGCCCCCGTCGGGGTTGTTCGGGTTGCACAGCACCGCCGCCCGCGAGCCCCGCTGCCGGATGAACTCCACATAGGCCTCGACCCGCAGCTCGAAGTTCTCGGCTTCCCGCAGGGGAAACATGTCCACCCGCTTACCGGTTTCCAGAGGCTGGTCGATCCACCGGCCCGAAGTCGGGACCGGGACGGCGACGCTGCTGTCCACCAGCAGATGGTCGATCCAGGTGAGCAGTTCGGTGGTTCCGTTGCCCACCGTCAGGGTTCTCGGATTGAGTTTGAGCACGGTGGCGAGCTGGTCGGCGACCAGCGCCGGGTCGCCCGGGTGGGACCGGAGCAGCGCCCTGAGCTGTCCGGCGAGTTCGTCGAACAACTCGGCGGTGGGAAAGTAGGGATTGCCGGGCGCGGAGAAATCGGCCAGCTCGCCCAGGCCCAGGCCCGGCTCCCGGGAGACGGCGAGAGAGGACGGGCTGCCCAGCGGATACCGGATCGCGTTCTTGCCGTGCCGCATTCCGTGCCTGCCTCCGCCCAAGGGTGTCCGCCGCCCCCGGTTCGACACGGGCGGACATCACGTCCGGTTCACCTCCTTTCGTCCCTGGACATTTCCTCCCGGCCGGCCGTCCCCGCTTTTCCGATCGCGACCGCCACCCGGGGCCGGCCGTAAGCTCGTCCCATGAGCGCGATCACCGGAACGGAACCCCGGACACCGCCAACCCCCGCCCGGTTCTCCGGCCGTGCCACGGGCGTGGCGGCCCTGACCGCGCTCACCGGTCTCGCCGTCGGCGCCGGACTGATCTTCCTGCTCCAGTTCATCCCGCCGACCGACGCGATCAGCCCGCTTCGCCGGACCATCAGTGAATACGGCCTTTCCGCGAACAAGGGCCTGTTCGACGCGGCGGTCATCCTCGTCGCGGGCGGATCCGCGACGCTGTTCGCCGCGCACCTCCCGCGCCGGGTACTCACCGCGGTCCCGGCGGTGGCGGGTGCGCTGTGGACGGTCAGCCTGCTGGTGATCGTGGCCTTCCCCAAGGCCGACTGGGCGGTCGGGCCGAGCGCGGGCGGCGTGGTGCACCGCATCGCCAGCGTCGTCGGTTTCCTCTGCCTGCCGGCCGGCATCCTGCTCGCTTCGGGCCGGGTGTTCCCGGACAGCGCGGTCTGGCGCGGGATCGCGCGCTGGCTGGGGGTGGCTTCGCTGCTGTGGTTCGGGGTGATCCTCGGCGCCATCGCCAGGTCGGCGCTCCTGGGCGGGCGGTGGTGGCAGGTGATCCCGCTCGGGCTCGTCGAACGCGGGATGGCGCTGACCGAAATTCTCGCGGTCGCCACGCTCGCGGTGCCTTTGCTCAGGAGAACATGACCGGCGTCACGGCGCGAGAGTAGGCTGGCACGGGTAACTTACTAAGCGCTCGCTTACCCCATCGACGAGGAGGAGCCCGTGCCCGACTCCCATTCCCGTGTCGCGATCGTCACCGGCGCCGCGCGCGGCATCGGTGCCGCCATCGCCCGGCGGCTCGCCGAGGACGGTTTCGCCGTCGGCCTGCTCGATCTCGACGAGGCCGCGGTCAAGCAGGGTGCCGAAGCCATCACGGCCCAGGGCGGCAAGGCCGTCGGGATCGGCCTCGACGTCAGCAGCACCGAGCAGGCCGAAGCCGCGGTCGAGGAGGTCGCGCGCGAACTCGGAGCGCCCACCGTGCTCGTCAACAACGCCGGCATCACCCGGGACAACATGCTGTTCAAGATGTCCGACCAGGACTGGGACTCGGTCATCGGGGTGCATCTGCGCGGCTCGTTCGTGATGACCCGCGCCGCCCAGAAACACATGACCGAACAACGCTGGGGACGCATCGTCAACCTGTCCAGCATCTCCGCGCTCGGGAACCGGGGCCAGGCGAACTACTCGGCCGCCAAGGCCGGGATCCAGGGCTTCACCAAGACGCTGGCCTTCGAACTGGGCAAGTTCGGTGTCACCGCGAACGCCATCGCGCCCGGCTTCATCGCCACCGACATGACCATGGCCACCGCGGAACGTCTCGGTGTGCCGTTCGAAGACTTCAAGGCCGCCGCCGCCCAGGAGATCCCGGTACGCCGTGTCGGGGAGCCGGAGGACATCGCGAACGTGGTGTCGTTCCTGGTCAGCGAGGGCGCCGGATTCGTCTCCGGCCAGGTCATCTACGTCGCCGGCGGACCGAAGGGCTGAGCAGACGATGCGCGTTTTCCCCTCCCTGGAATCCTTCGTCGCCGCGGCCGGTGAGCATCTCGGCCACAGCGACTGGCACACCGTCACCCAGGAACAGGTCGGCACCTTCGCCGACGCCACGGGTGACCACCAGTGGATCCACGTCGATCCGGAGAAGGCGGCGCGGGGACCGTTCGGTGGTCCCATCGCCCACGGGTTCTTGACCCTGTCCCTGATCTCGATGCTGAGCCAGCAGACCTACCGGGTGGACGGCCTGTCGATGGTCATCAACTACGGGCTGAACAAGGTGCGCTTCCCCCGGCCGGTCAAGGTCGGCGCGCGCATCCGCGGCGGCGCGGAACTCGTCGAGGTCACCGAGGTGCCGGGCGGCCGCCAGGCCGTGGTGCGCTGGACGATCGAGATCGACGGTGAGGAAAAACCCGCCTGCGTGGCCGAGTCGGTCACGCGACTGGTCGCCTGAACCGCCCTCGCGGCGCCGCCCGCGAGCGGTAGGCTGCGACATACCGACCGGTCGGTACCCCCAACGGACAGGAGGCCCAGTGAGGTCAGGACAGGGAGATCCAGAACAGCCACCCGGCCTGGACCCCGCGAGGCTTCGCGACTACCTCGACGCTCACGTCCCCGGGCTGACCGCGGGGCCCCTGACCGGCGAAGTCGTGCCGGGCGGACGATCCAACCTCACCTATGTCGTCACCGACGGCCGGTCCCGGTGGGTCGTCCGCCGTCCGCCCCTGGGGCACGTGCTGCCCACCGCGCACGACATGACGCGCGAGCACCGCGTGATCAGCGCGCTGGCGCCCACCCCGGTGCCGGTGCCCGGGACGATCGCGCTGTGCCAGGACGCGGACGTGCTGGGCGCGCCCTTCTACGTCATGGAGTACGTCGAAGGGAAGCCCTACCGTTCCGACACCCAGCTCGCCGAGCTCGGCCCGGAGCGCACCAAGGCAATCGGCGAAAGGTTGATCGACACCCTGGTCGACCTGCACGCGGTCGACCCGGTGGCGGTGAAGCTGGAAGACTTCGGGCGGCCACAGGGGTTCCTGGAACGGCAGGTGCGACGCTGGAAGAAGCAGCTCGACGCGTCGCGCAGCCGTGACCTGCCCGGCATCGACAGCCTCCACGAGCGGCTGGTGGCGGCCGTTCCGGGTGACGCCGAACCCACGATCGTCCACGGCGACTACCGGCTCGACAACGTGCTCGTCCGGGACGGCCGGATCACCGCGGTCCTGGACTGGGAGATGTCCACCCTCGGCGACCCGCTGACCGACCTCGCGCTCATGGTCGCCTACGCCGAAGCCGGCAAGATCGGCCCGAGCGTGGTCTCCACCGTCAGCACGGCGCCCGGGTATCCCGGCACCGAGGACGTGGTCGGCCGCTACGCCCAGGGCTCCGGCCGTGACGTCTCGAACCTCGACTGGTACATCGGCTTCGCCTTCTTCAAGCTCGCCGTCATCCTCGAAGGCATCTACTACCGTTTCAGCCACGGGCAGACGGTCGGCGAAGGCTTCGAGGCGATCGGTGACGCCGTCATTCCCCTGATCCGGCTCGGCAACGACACCTTCAAGGACTGATCGATGGACTTCGCGCTGGACGCCAAGACGACGGAACTGCGCAAGCGGTTACTGGACTTTCTCGACGAGCACGTCTACCCGGCCGAACCGGTCTTCGCGCGGCAACTCGCCGAGCGCGAGGATCCGTGGGCGAGCGTGCCGGTGGTCGAAGAGCTGAAGGCCGAAGCCCGTGAGCGCGGGCTGTGGAACCTGTTCCTGCCCGGTGAGCTCGGCGCCGGGCTGACCAACCTCCAGTACGCGCCGCTGGCGGAGATCACCGGGCGCAGTCCGCATCTGGCCCCGGTGGCGCTGAACTGCGCGGCGCCCGACACCGGCAACATGGAGGTCCTCGCGCAGTTCGCCACCGAGCGGCAGCGCGAGACGTGGCTGCGTCCGTTGCTGGACGGCGAAATCCGCTCCGCGTTCGCCATGACCGAGCCGGACGTGGCCTCCTCCGACGCCCGCAACATCGCCACCAGCATCAAGCGGGACGGTGATTCCTACGTCATCACCGGGCGCAAGTGGTACATCTCCGGCGCGATGAACCCGGCCTGCCGGATCTTCATCGTGATGGGCAAGACCGATCCCGACGCCGAACCGCACCGGCAGCAGAGCATGATCCTCGTCCCCCGGGACACGCCGGGCCTGGAGATCAGGCGCGGCATGACCCTGTTCGGCTACGACGACTCCTCCCACGGCGGCCATGCCGAAGTGGTCTTCCACGACGTGCGCGTGCCGGCCGAAAACCTCCTCGTCGAGGAGGGCGCCGGGTTCGCCATCGCCCAGGCCCGGCTCGGTCCCGGACGGATCCACCACTGCATGCGCCTGATCGGGATGGCCGAACGGGCGATCGAGCTGATGTGCCGCCGCACGCTCGGCCGCGTCGCGTTCGGCAAGCCGATCGCCGAGCAGGGCGTGGTGCAGGACTGGATCGCCGAAGCACGGGTACGGGTCGAGCAGTTGCGCCTGCTGGTGCTCAAGACGGCGTGGCTGATGGACACCGTGGGAAACAAGGGCGCGCACACCGAGATCCAGGCCATCAAGATCGCCACCCCGGCGTCCGTGGAATGGATCCTGGACAAGGCGATCCAGGCGCACGGCGCCGCGGGGCTGAGCCAGGACACCCCGCTGGCCGAACTCTGGGCGCAGGCCAGGATGCTGCGGTTCGCCGACGGCCCCGACGAAGTGCACAAACGCTCGCTGGCCCGGCAGGAGCTGAAAAAGTACCGCGAAGGAGCGAAATGACCCGCCCTTTCACCGAGGAGGACCTGCGGGAGCGGGTGCGCGCCCTGCTGGCCGCCCACGATCCTGCGGTCACCGACCGTCTCGAGTTCCTGCGCGCCCGGTTCGACGCCGGGCTCGCCTGGATCCACTACCCGGAGGGGCTAGGCGGTCTCGGCGCGCCCCGCGAACTCCAGTCCGTCGTGGACGCCGAACTGGAAGCGGCGGGCGCGCCGGACAACAACCCGCACCGGATCGGGATCGGCCTGGGGATGGCCGCTCCCACGATCCTGCGGTTCGGCACCCCGGAACAGCGAAAGCGCTTTCTGCGTCCACTGTGGACCGGTGAAGAGGTGTGGTGCCAGCTGTTCAGCGAGCCGGGCGCCGGGTCCGATCTCGCCGCGCTCGGCACCAGGGCGGTGCCCGACGGCGACGACTGGGTGGTCACCGGGCAGAAGGTGTGGACGTCGGTGGCGCACATCGCGCGGTTCGCCATCCTGGTCACCCGCACCGATCCGGACGTGCCCAAGCACCGGGGCATGACCTACTTCATCTGCGACATGACCGACCCCGGCGTCGAGGTGCGTCCCCTCCGGCAGATCACCGGGGAGGCGGAGTTCAACGAGGTCTTCCTCAGCGGCGTGCGGATCCCGGACGCCCACCGGCTTGGCGAGGTCGGTGAAGGCTGGAAGGTCGCCCAGACCACGTTGATGAACGAACGGGTCGCCATCGGCGGGCGCGCGCTCCCCCGCGAAGGCGGTCTCGCCGGCATCGTGGCGAACACCTGGCGGGAACATCCGGAACTGCGGACCCCCGAACTCCGGGAACGGCTGCTGCGCCTGTGGGTGGAGGCCGAGGCGATGCGGCTGGCCGCCGTCCGCCTGCAACAGGAGCTCACGGCCGGGCAGCCCGGCCCGGAAGGGTCGGCGATGAAGCTGGGATTCGCGCGGCTGCAGCAGGCGTGGTCCGGCTTCGAGGTCGAACTGGCCGGGGAGGACGGCCTGCGCTACGACGACTGGACCATGACCCGTCCCGAGAAGGTCGACATGATCGGCCGCGAACCCGGATACCGTTACCTCCGCGCGAAGGGCAACTCCATCGAGGGCGGCACTTCGGAGGTCCTGAAGAACATCATCGCCGAGCGCGTGCTCGGCCTGCCGCCGGAACCCCGGACCGACAAGGACATCGCCTGGAAGGACCTGCCGAGGTGAGCGATCTCCGGTATTCCGAAGTCGAGGAAGACCTCCGTGCCAGTGTGCGCGACCTGATCAGTGACCGGGCGCCCGCGACGGCCGTGCTCGAACGGGCCGAAAGCGCCGAACCCTACGACCTCTCCCTCTGGCGCACGCTCGCCGCGGACCTCGGCGCGGCCGGGCTGGCCGTTCCGGAGAAGCTCGGCGGGCAGGGCGCTTCCGCGCGCGAAACGGCCGCGGTGATGGAAGAACTGGGCAGGTCGGTCGCGCCCGTGCCGTTCCTCGGCAGCGCGGTGCTGGCCACGTCCGCCCTGCTCGCCGCGGGCGACACCACGGTGCTTCCCGGACTGGCCTCCGGCGAGGTGATCGGCGCGCTCGCGGTGCCGCTGACCCTGTGGCCGGGTGCCGGATTCCCGGACTCCGTGCGCTTCGCCGACGGTGTCCTCGAAGGACGGGTGGGCACCGTCGCCGACGCGGGCGTCGCCGAAGTGCTCGTGGTCCCGGCGATGGGCCCGGACGGTCCCGGTCTGTACGAGGTGGCGGCGACCGCCGCGGTGATCAGCGAGATCACGCCGCTCGATCTGACCCGCCGGCTCGCCGACGTCACCTTCGACGGCTCTCCCGCGCGCCTGATCACTGGTCCCGGTGGCGCCGCGGAGGCGCTCGACGCGGCGCTGACCACCGGCGCGGGCCTGCTCGCCTCGGAACAACTCGGGGTCGCGCAGTGGTGTCTCGAATCGACCGTCGCCTACGTCAAGCAGCGCTTCCAGTTCGGCCGCCCCGTCGGTTCGTTCCAGGCGCTCAAGCACCGGCTCGCCGACATCTACCTCGAACTCGTCGCGGCCCGTGCGGCGGCCCGGCACGCCGCCGACACCCTGGCCACGGCCGACACCGACGTACCGGTCGCCGTGGCGGTGGCCCAGTCCACCTGTTCGGCCCTGGCGGTCCATGTCGCGGAGGAAGCGGTGCAGTTGCACGGCGGGATCGGCATGACCTGGGAACACCCGGTCCACCTTTACCTCAAACGGGCGAAGGCGAGCGAACTGGCCCTCGGCACCCCCGGGCGGCACCGCGAACGCCTGTCGGCGCTGGTAGACCTGCCCTGATCGGGCACAGGAACGGCTCGGTGGCCCTGGCGTCCGCGCACCCGCCGAGCTGTTCGTTTTCACACCTTTGAGCGAAGGTCGGCGAACATCCTCGACCGGTGGTGAACTCACGTTCGATACTGGACGCACACCAATCGCGTCCCACCGGAGGAGAACCGTCATGAAGCTGCTCGTCGCCACCGCCAGGACCCAGGGCGCCCGCGCCAACGACTACCACCACTGCACCGAGGGTGAACTGGTCTGGATCGGCCTGGTCTGCCGCAAGGACCGGGACGATCCGGACGGCGGCTGCGGGTGCGGCCGCGGGTTCGGCGGCCTGAACTCCCACCGCGCCACCACCACCGCGCTGGTGGCCGACCTGCCCGGATTCACTCACGAAGACTACGTGCTGGCGATCCGTTCCAGTCTCGCCGTTCAGGGCTGGCCACCTTCGGTCGCCGAAGAGGTCGCCGACGGCCTGCGCGAACTGGCGAGCCACTACCCGGTGGGCGCCGTGCTCGAGCGCCGTCTCGACGACGTCTACGCGCGCATCCGGATACCCGGGGGGCGGCCCCGGCTCTCCGGAGTCCCGGGAATGACGCGCGCCTCGCCCTCTTACGGGCGCAAGGAGTCCAGCAGCAGATCGGCGTAGTACTCGCCCACCTGGCGGCCCGACAACGGTCCACTGGGGGAATACCAGGAAACGAGGTGATGCACGGCGCCGAAGAAGAAATCGACGACGATCTCCGCGGGCTTGTCGGAGCGGAACTCCCCCGTCGACTGCCCTTCCTCGATCAGCGACCGGAACCGTTCGTGGTAGCGGCGGCGCTCACCGCGGACCGCCTTCCGTTTCTCCGGGCTCAGCTGATGCATGGACTGCTGAAAAATGACCATGTCGTCGAGGTTGTCGATGGTACTGACCACGACGTCGGTACAGGCATCCCTCAGGCGCAGGCGCGCCGGTGCCTCGGTGACGGCGACCTTCTCCAACTGTTCTGTCTGGGCTCGCAGAACCCGGCTGTAGACCTCGTAAAGGAGTTCTTCCTTGGAACCGAAGTAGTGATACATGGCGCCCTTGGTGACGCCCGCCGCCTCCACGATCTCCTGAACCGTGGCGCGGTCGAACCCCTTCTGGGCGAACAGTTTCGTCGCCGCCGACAACAGCCGGCGCGGCACCGGATCCTCGGGCGGCTTACGCGACACCGCACAAGCATACCGACCGGATGGTTTGACCAGGCGGCGACGAAACGCCGGCGAGTCCGGCGGCCACGTCAGTCGGCGGCGGCTTCGATCTTGCGCTGCAACTTGTTCATGCCGTTCAGCCAGTGATCGGTGTCGGTGGCCCTGGCCGTGTAGTACGCGGCGACCTCCGGGTGCGGCAAGATCAGGAACCGGCCGTCCGCCAGCCCGTCCAGCACGTCGTCGGCGACCTGTTCGGGCTCGATCGCCGAACGTTCCATGATCAGCCGGCCGGCCGCGCCGGTGTCGGCCAGCATCCGGGTGCGGACGCCCTGCGGGCAGACGGCCTGCACCGTGATCCCGCGATGCCGGTAGGTCGCGCTGAGCCATTCCGCGAACGCGAGCGCACCGTGCTTGGTGACCGCATACGGTGCGGCTCCGAGGGAGGTGAGCAGGCCGGCGGCGGAGACGGTGGCGAGGAAATGTCCCCGGCCGCGCGCGAGCCAGTCCGGCAGAAGCAGCTTCGCGGCGCGGACGTGAGCCATCACGTTCACGTCCCACGCCCGGGCCCATTCGTCCTCCGCGCTGTCGGCCCCGCCGTGCGGGGCGACGCCGGCGTTGGCGCAGAACAGGTCGATAGCGCCCAGTGCGGACTTCGCCTCGGTGATCAGCCGTTCGACACCGGACTCGGTGGCGGCGTCACCCGCGATCGCCGTGCCGCCGACTTCGCCGGCCACCGCGGCCGCCCGGCCGCCGTCGAGGTCGGCGATCACCAGGCGGGCGCCGCGGGCGGCGAAGCGACGGGCCAGCGCGGCACCGATCCCGCCGCCCCCGCCGGTGATCACGACACCGGCACCGTGCGGATCGAACGTCACACGCCACCTCCGAGGGTGACGCCGCCGTCGAGCACGATCGTCTGGCCGGTGATCCAGCTCGCGTCGTCGGACAGCAGGAACGCGACCGCGCCGGCGACGTCGCCGGGCAGTCCGAGACGCTTGAGTGGGTACGCGGCCGACACCTGCTCCTCGCGGCCCTCGTACAGCGCCGTGGCGAACTTCGTCTTCACCACCGCCGGTGCGACGGCGTTGACCCGGATCCCCGGGCCGAGTTCGGCGGCCAGTTCCATGGTCAGCCGGATAAGCGCGGCCTTGCTGACCCCGTACATGCCGATGCCCGGCGTCGCGCGCAGGCCCGCGGTCGAGGCGACATTGACCACCGCACCGCCGTGTTCGCCCATCCACGCTTCCCGGGCGCGCCGGACCCAGGCCAGCGGCGCGAGCACATTCACGGCGAGGATCTTGGCCGCGGCGGCGGGATCGGTGTCGACGACCGGGCCGTAGACCGGGTTGATCCCGGTGTTGTTCACGAGCATGTCCAGGCGGCCGAACGTCTCGACGGTCTTGGCCACGGCTTCGGCCTGGTGCGCCGGGTCGTCGGCCTTGCCGGGCACGGCGACCGCGACGTCCGGGCCGCCCAGCTCGTTCACGGCCTCCGCCAAAGGCTCCGGCTTACGAGCGGTGATGCACACCTTCGCGCCACGCTGGACGAGTTCCCGCGCGATGCCCAACCCGATCCCGCGGCTCGCGCCGGTCACGATCGCGACCCGGTCCTTGAGCGAGTTCACCTGCTTCACCTGTTCCTCACCGGGGTCATCACGGCCCCTCCTAGACTTCGAACCTGTGACACTGTCCGCCGAACTCTGGCCCGACGTACAACCCGACGCCGCGAGACGCCTGATGCTCGCCGCCGTCGAGTCTTTCGCGAGCCGCGGCTACCACGCCACCACCACCCGCGACATCGCCGGCGCGGCGGGGATGAGTCCGGCCGCGCTCTACGTCCACTTCCCCTCCAAGGCCGCCCTGCTCTTCGCGATCAGTGAGAGCGGCCATCAGCAGACCCTCACCCTGGTCGAAACGGTGGCCGCCGGCGACGAAAGTCCCCGGGAAAAGATCCGGCGCATCGTCGAGGACTTCGTCGCCTGGCACGCCCGCAGGCACACGATCGCCCGCGTCGTCCAGTACGAGCTCCAGGCCCTGCCCGAGCAGGAATACGCGGTGGTCAAAGACCTGCGGCGCCGCATCGAACGCCGGATGCGGGACGTCATCGCCGAGGGCGTGAAACAGGGGGCTTTCGCGGTCGACGACGTGCACACGGCCGCGCGAGCCGTGCTGTCCCTGGGCGTGGACGTCGCCCGCTGGTACACCGACCGCCCCGGGGGCAAGACACCCGAAGCACTCGGGCACGACTACGCGCGACTGGTGCTGCGCATGCTCGGCGCCGGCTCGGAGCCCCTCACGGAAGAGTCCCACACCGAACAAGCTACCTGACATACTAAGCGGTCGGTAACCTCCGGCCGCGCGCTCGCCCTACGATCCCGGCCGGTTGTCCGCCTAGGCTCGGGCCATGACCGGTTTCGACCCCGGCGACCTGCTCGCCGTGGCCCGCGAAGAGGCCCTCATCGGCAAGGCCGAAGGCGGCATCCCGATCGGTGCCGCCTTGTTCACCATCGACGGCGAACTGCTCGGCCGGGGGCGCAACCGGCGCGTGCAGGACGGCGATCCGTCGATGCACGCCGAGACCGCCGCCTTCCGCGACGCCGGGCGCCGGAGGCACTACCGGGACACCGTCATGGTGACCACGCTTTCGCCGTGCTGGTACTGCAGCGGCCTGGTCCGCCAGTTCGCCATCCCGCACGTGGTGATCGGTGAGGCACGCACCTTCTCCGGCGGTCACGACTGGCTCGCCGGGCACGGCACCCGGATCACCATCCTCGACGACCCCGCCTGCGTCGAGGCCATGACCGAGTTCATCGCCGAACGTCCGGACCTGTGGTTCGAAGACATCGGACAATGACCACGGGCTCCGCCTGCTCGTTCCCCAGCTCAGCCAAGTGCCACCGCACACGGATCGCGAAGAATTTTCCGAAGATAACGGCCACATAACAGCCGGTCGGCCATCCTGACGAAAATCCACATACTGAGCATCTAATCGGGGTAAAGAAAAACTATGGCCGACGGTATCGATGTCTTCACCCTGTACCAGGATGTGCGGGACTGGCACGCGGTCCGTGGCGCGGGCTACGAATTCTGTTATGTGAAGGTCTCCGACGGGGACGAGGACCGCGCCGACAACGGTTACGGACCCGCGGGTCATTCCGCGGGACTGGCCATGGGCGCCTATCACTACGCCCAGTTCGGTGATCCGGTCACGCAGGCGGAGCGGCTCGTCCGCCGCGCGGAAACGGCGGGGTGCACCGACCTCGCACCGGCATTGGATCTGGAGGACCCGTTCGGCCCGGACCAGCGTGCGACCGACTTCGCGATCGCGTTCCTGCGGCGGGTCGCGGAACTCGGGCACCGTCCCTGCCTCTACGGCAACAACAACATTCTCGGCACCGTACTGGGGCCGGCGAAGGCGGCGGTACCGGAAACACTGGTGTGGGCGGCCAGCTACGGCGCCGCCCCGACCGTGCCCTACGACGTGTGGCAATGGTCCAGTTCGGGCAATGTGCCCGGCATCTCGGCCAGTTCGGTCGACCTGAACCGCGGCGTGATCCCGGTCGATGCCCCAGGCGGCTCAGATGTCCCGCTCGCAGATCTGTACACGGAGGACTCAATGGCCAGGATTCCCAAGGGCGGCAGCGAAGGTGGCCTGGAGAGGGCCGTCAACTACCAGCTCGCGGTGAGTATGTTGCGCGAACACGACGTGGTCATCGCGCCCGGTGACATGCCGGTGGTGGTTTATGGCTCCTATCACTGGGCCTGGAATGCCGGAACGGGCGGGAATCCGGTGACCGACCCGAACAATCCGGTCGTCGTCCCGGTCCAGGGTTCCTACAGCTATATCGTGCCCAGAGGAACCGGAAAAGTGGACCTGATCTACTGGTCCGACGACGACTTCACGGTATTCGTCGCACCCCGGTGACAGTTTCCGCGAACAATTGTTCAGGCGACGGTGCGCACGGCCAGTGCCGCGCGTCCCGCCTCGGTGAGTTCCGCCGGAACGCGGTCGCCGGGGCAGGAAGGGCGGAGGTAGCCCGCGTGCGCGAGCATGTGCGCGGTCACCTGGTCACAGCACGCGACACCGTCGATGAACAGGTCGGGCTCGCAACTGCCCGACATCGTCGCGCGGCCCGCCGCGACGGCTCTCAACATGGCCATCGCACGATGGGAAAGCAAACCGTCCGTTCCCGTCACCGGAACCATCCCCCTCGAAGAACTCCTCGCGAAGACACCGAACGTCTCTCTGGATTTCAGAGGCGGCGAGTCACCGGGAGATACCGGTGGCTTCACCATCGTTACCAGTCCGACCGAAAGTAGGCGGACACGATGCGTACCCGAATCACTTGTGTAGATCCATTTCCGCTGTGGCTGCCGTCGGATTGGTAACGAACGGCACAGCAGGACGCTCGGGGCCCGGACCCGGTTCCCCCAGGACGGGCCCGAGCACGCGCGCCCACTGCCGGGCGATCCTCCGCCGCCGCCTGGTGTCGTCGGTGAGCAGGTTCGCCAGGCCCAGCCCCCGCGCCAGGTCGAGCGTGGACTGGACCAGTTCCCGGATTCCGGGGTGCGACTCGTCCACGCCGAGCAGGTCCACCGCCAGCCGGTGCGCTTCCCGGCCGACCCGTGCCTCGAGCGGCACCAGCACCGCCCGCAATGCCTCGTCACCGGAAGCGGCCACCCACAGGTGCAGGGCCGCGCGGAACATCGGACCGGTGTAGAGGTCGAGCAGCATGTCGACGACGGGCTCGATCCGCGACCGGCCGGCGGGCAGGTCGCGCGCCTGGCGGCGCAACTCGGCGACCTGGACCTCGCCGATGTACTCCACCGCCGCGGTCACCAGGTCCTCCCGGGTGGGGAAATGGTGCTGCGCGGCGCCCCGCGAAACACCGGCCCGCCGCGCGATCAGCGCCACGGTCGTGCCGTTCCAGCCCTGCTCGGCCAGGCACCCGACGGCGGCGTCGACCAGCCGCCGGCGCGTCGTCCGGCTGCGCTCCTGCTGTGGCTCACCGCCCCGCTTGGGCTCGGCACGTCCGGTCATCGGTGAGCCATCTCAGTACGACTTCGGCAGCCCGAGGCTGTGCTGGGCGACGAAGTTGAGGACCATCTCACGGCTCACCGGCGCGATTCGCGCGGCCCGGACCGCGCCCAGCATCGAGCCGAGACCGTACTCGGAGGCCAGGCCGTTCCCACCGTGCACCTGCACCGCCTGGTCGACGGCCTTGATCGCGACCTCACCGGCGGCGTACTTGGCCATGTTGGCCGCCTCCCCGGCGCCGAAGTCGTCACCGGAGTCGTACAGCGCGGCGGCCTTCTGGGTCATCAGCCGCGCCAGCTCCAGTTCGATCTTGATCTGGGCCAGCGGATGCGCGAGGCCCTGGTGACTGCCGATCGGCGCGCCCCACACGCTGCGCTGCCGGGCATAGGAGACGGCCTTGTCCAGCGCGAACCGGGCGAGCCCGGCCGAGAACGACGCGCCCATGATCCGTTCCGGGTTGAGCCCGGCGAACAGCTGCGCCAGCGCCGCGTCCTCCGACCCGACCAGCGCGTCGGCGGGCAGCCGCACGTCGTCGAAGAACAGCCCGAACTGCTTGTCGGCCGAGACCAGGTCCATTTCGATGGGGCGGTACTCGAAACCGGGTGCGCCGGTCGGCACGATGAACAGCGCCGGTTTGAGCCGGCCGGTCGCGGCGTCGGTGGTGCGCCCGACGACGAGCACGGCCTCCGCTTCGTCGACACCGGAGATGAAGACCTTGCGCCCGTTGAGGATCCAGTCGCCGCCGTCCCGGCGAGCGGTGGTGGTGATCTTGTGAGAGTTGGAGCCCGCGTCGGGTTCGGTGATGGCGAAGGACATCCTGACCTCGCCGGTCGCGAAACGCGGCAGCCACCGCTGCTTCTGCTCGTCCGTGCCGAACCGTGCGATCACCGTCGCGCAGATCGCCGGTGACACCACCATCAGCAGCATCGGGGTGCCGGCGGCGCAGAACTCCTCGCACACCGCGGCGAGATCGCCGATCCCGGCTCCTCCCCCGCCGTAGGCCTCCGGAACGGCAACGCCGAGGTAACCGAGCCGTCCGGCCTCGTTCCACAAGTCGGTGGTGTGGCCGCCGCTGCGGGCGAGTTTCGTGTAGTACTCGTGCCCGTAACGGCGACCGAGTTCGCCGACGGCTTCCCGCAGGGCTTTGCGCTCGTCGGTTTCGGTGAACATCATTGCGGCTCCTTCACCACGGCCAGTACCGCCCCGACGTCGACCTGCGTTCCCGCGGTGACCGGCAGTTCCGCCACCACGCCGTCGGCAGGCGTGGTGATCTTGTGTTCCATCTTCATGGCTTCCAGCCACAGCAACGGGTCCCCGGCCCGGACCTCGTCCCCGGCCGCGACCGCGACCCGGAGCACGGTGCCCGGCATGGGCGCGACGAGCGAGCCCACGGCGAGCGCCGCCCCGGGCTCGGTGAACCGCGGCACGGGCGTCAAAAGGACCGTGCCCACGCACACCAACCCGGGGTAGATCCCCACCTCGAAGGCTCGCCGCACTCCACCGGCCTCCAGCACGACCCGGTCCTCGGTGGCTTCGACGACCCGGATGTCCGGTGTCCCCTCGTGAATTCCGTCCTGAGTACTACAGCCGTCGACCACGAGGCCCGAGCGCCCGTGCCGGTAGGCGACCTCGTACTCGGTGCCGTCGACGGAGTACGTCCTTCGCTGGGCCTGTGACGGCACATTGCGCCACGCGCCCGGACCCCGCCCCGCGTTCGCCGACGCCTGCGCGAGTGCCGCGGCGACCGCCGCGAGCCCCGGGTCGCCCAGCGGCTTGGCGAGCGTGTCCAGCCCGTGTCGCGTGAAGAACGCGGTGTCGATGTCGCCGGCCAGGAAAGCCGGATGCCGCAACACGTTGACCAGCAGGTCCCGGTTCGTGCGCAGGCCATGGATCGTCGCCCCGGAGAGCGCGGCCGCCAGCTTGCGGGCCGCGTCGGCGCGCTCCGGCGCCCACGCGATCACCTTGGCCAGCAACGGGTCGTAGTGCGTGCCGATCACCGAGCCGTCGGTCACCCCACTGTCGACCCGCACATCACCGGGAACCTCGAACCGGTGCACAGTGCCGGTCTGTGGCTGCCAGTCGGCGGCCGGGTCCTCGGCGTAAAGCCGCACCTCGATCGCGTGACCGTTGCGCTCGGGTGGTTCCGGCGGTAACGGATGTCCTTCGGCGACGCGGAGCTGGAGTGCGACCAGATCGAGCCCGAAGACGTATTCGGTGACCGGATGCTCCACCTGAAGCCGGGTGTTCATTTCCAGGAAGTAGAAGCGGCCGTCGCCGGTCGCCAGGAACTCGACGGTACCGGCGCCGGTGTACCCGATCGCCGTGGCCGCCCGGCGGGCCGCCTCGGACAGCTCCTCCCGCATGGCCGGGCCGACCAGGGGCGAGGGAGCCTCCTCGATCACCTTCTGGTGACGCCGCTGGATCGAGCACTCCCGTTCGCCGAGCGTCCACACCGTGCCGTGCTCGTCGGCGAGGACCTGCACCTCGATGTGCCGGCCCGTCTCCAGGTAGCGTTCGCAGAACACCGTCGGGTCCCCGAAGGCCGACTCCGCCTCGGCCCGTGCGCTTTCCACCGCCGCGGGAAGCTCGTCGAGCGAGGTCACCACGCGCATGCCCCGCCCGCCGCCGCCCGCGGAGGCCTTGACCAGCACGGGCAGGTCGTCCTCGGTGACCTTCGCCGGGTCCAGTTCGGCCAGGACCGGGACCCCGGCCTCGGCCATGATCCGCTTGGCGTCCGCTTTGGACCCCATGGATTCGATCGCGGCGGGCGGCGGACCGACCCAGGTCAGGCCCGCGTCGCCGACCGCGCGGGCGAAGCCGGCGTTCTCGGACAGGAAGCCGTAACCGGGGTGCACGGCGTCCGCGCCCGCCGCCTTCGCGGCCGCGATCAGCTTCTCGGCCCGCAGGTAGGTTTCGGAAGGTGCGTTGCCCGGCAGGCGGACCGCGGCGTCCGCCTCGAGGACGTGCGGGGAGGAGGCGTCGGCGTCGGAGAACACCGCCACCCGCCCGATGCCCAGCGTGGCACAGGTGCGGAACACGCGGCGGGCGATCTCCCCGCGGTTGGCGACCAGAAGGGTGCGGATCATGAGCGGCCTCACATCCGGAAGACGCCGAAGCCGTCGGCGCCCTTGATCGGTCCATTGTGGATGGCGGAAAGGCTCAGCCCGAGCACGGTTCTGGTGTCGCGCGGGTCGATGATGCCGTCGTCATAGAGCATCCCGGACAGGAACATCGGCATGGACTCCGCCTCGATCTGCCGTTCGACCATGGTGCGCATGGCCGCGTCGGCGTCGTCGTCATAGGGTTGCCCGCGGTTGGCCGCGGCCGCGCGCGCCACGATCGACAGCACACCGGCGAGCTGCTGCGGGCCCATCACCGCGGACTTCGCGCTGGGCCAGGCGAACAGGAACCTCGGCCGGTAGGCCCGGCCGCACATGCCGTAGTGACCGGCGCCGTAGGAGGCCCCCATCAGCACCGAAAGGTGTGGCACGCGGGAGTTGGACACCGCGTTGATCATCATCGCGCCGTGCTTGATGATGCCGCCCTGTTCGTACTCCTTGCCCACCATGTAGCCGGTCGTGTTGTGCAGGAACAACAACGGTGTGTCGGTCTGGTTGGCGAGTTGGATGAACTGCGCGGCCTTCTGCGACTCTTCGCTGAACAGGACGCCCTGCGCGTTGGCGAGAATGCCGACCGGGTACCCGTGCAGGTTCGCCCAGCCGGTCACCAGGCTGGCCCCGTACAACGGCTTGAACTCGTCGAACTCGGAGTCGTCCACGATCCGCGCGATGACCTCACGAGGATCGAAGGGGACCTTCAGGTCGCTGGGAACGATGCCCAGCAGGTCCTCGGGGTCGTAGCGGGGCTCGCCGTAATCGGTTCGCGGTGGGGGCCCGAGTTTGCGCCAGTTGAGCCGGCGGACGATGCTCCGGCCGATGCGGATCGCGTCGTATTCGTCCACGGCCAGGTAGTCCGCGAGCCCGGAAACGCGGGCGTGCATCTCGGCACCGCCGAGCGACTCGTCGTCGGACTCCTCGCCGGTCGCCATCTTCACCAGCGGCGGCCCGCCGAGGAACACCTTCGCGCGCTCGGCGACCATCACCACGTAGTCCGACATGCCCGGCAGGTACGCGCCTCCGGCGGTGGAGTTGCCGAACACCAGGGCGATCGTCGGCCGCTTCTCGGCGGAGGCGGTGGTCAGGTTCCGGAACGTCGCGCCGCCCGGGATGAAGATCTCCTTCTGGGCAGGCAGGTCGGCGCCACCCGACTCCACCAGGTTGATCGTCGGCAGCCGGTTCTCCGCGGCGATCTCGGCCGCCCGCAGGCCCTTCTTCAGGCTGGACGGGTTGCTCGCGCCGCCCTTCACGGTCGGGTCGCTGGCGGTGATCAGGCATTCCACGCCCTCGACGGTCCCGATCCCGGCGACCACACTGGCCCCGACGTGATAGTCGGTGCCCCACGCGGCCAGCGGTGAGAGCTCCAGGAACGGCGAGTCCTCGTCGAGCAGGAGTTCGATGCGCTCCCGCGCGAGCAGTTTCCCGCGTTTGCGATGCCGTTCGACATACTTCTCACCGCCGCCCGCGACCGCCTTGGCGTGTTCGGCTTCCAACTCGGCAAGCTTGGCCAGCATGGCGTCCCGGTTGGCCGCGAACGCCTCGCTCCCGATGTCCACAGTGGAACGAATCAACCCGTGTACCCCAATCGTTTCGCGGCAAGGCCGGTGAGGATCTCCGTGGTACCGCCACCGATGCCGAGGATCCGCACGTCCCGGTAGTGACGCTCCACTTCGGACTCCCGGAGATAGCCGGCACCACCGTGCAACTGGACCGCCTCGCTCACCACCCACTCCGCGGCCTCGACCGCGCTGTTCTTGGCGAAGCACGCCTCGGCGATCACCTCTTCACCGGCGACGTGACGCTCGGCCACGTGCCGGGTGTAGACCCGGGCGAGGTCGGTCCTGCGCGCCATCTCGGTGAGCTTGTACTGCACCGCTTGGCGGGAAACGAGCGAACGACCGAACGTCTCGCGCAGACGGCACCAACCGAGCGCCAGGTCGAGTGACCGGCGCGCGATCGCGTAGGCCTGCACGGCCAGTGACAACCGTTCGGCGACGAACTGGGTCGCCAGCTGGGCGAAGCCGCTTCCTTCGGCACCGACCAGGTTCTCGGCCGGTACCCGGGCATCCACATAGGACAGTTCAGCGGTGTCGGAGCAGGCCCAGCCCATCTTCTCCAGCTTCCGGCCCACCGTGAAGCCCGGTGTGCCGCGCTCGACCACCAGCAGGGAAAGCCCATGCGCGCCCGGCCCGGAGGTACGGACGGCGGTGGTGACGAAGTCGGCGCGGCAGCCCGAGGTGATGAACGTCTTCGTGCCGTTGACGACGTAGTGGTCCCCGTCGCGCCGAGCGGTCGTGGCGATCGACGCGACATCCGAGCCGCCACCGGGTTCGGTGATCGCCAGCGCGCCGATCTTCGTCCCGGCCAGCGTGGGCCGCACCCACTTCGCGATCTGGGCCGCATCACCCGCCTCGGCGATATGCGGCACGGCGATACCGCCGGTGAACAGGGAAGCGACGAGCCCTCCGCTGCCACCCGCGTAAAGGATCTCCTCGACCACGGCGACGCTGTCGAGGAAGTCTCCCCCGCCGCCGACCGATTCCGGGAATCCCGCCCCCAGCAGACCGATTTCGCCCGCCTTGCGATGCAGTTCGCGGGGCAGCTCGCCGGCGCGCTCCCACTTGTCGAGTTCGGGCAGCACCTCCGCTTCCACGAACCGCCGCACGGTCTCGCGAAGCGCCCGCCGCTCAGGAGTTTCGGTCATGTGGGCACCTCCACGTGCCGGGCGCGGAGCCATTCGCCCAGTGCTTTCGCCTGCGGGTCGAACCGGTACTGCGAGGCGACTCCTTCACCGAGCAGTCCGGTCACGACGAAGTTCAACGCGCGAAGGTTCGGCAGCACATACCGGCGCACCGGCAGGGAAGCCGTTTCCGGCAGCAACCGCCGGAACTCCTCCACGGTCAGGAAATGCGCCAGCCATCGCCAGTGCTCGTCGGTCCGCGCCCAGACACCGAGGTTGGCGTCACCACCCTTGTCGCCGCTGCGCGCGCCGACGATCGTGCCCAGCGGTGCCTCGCGTGTCGCTCCCGGTTCGAGCGGCTCAGGCAGCGGTGGATCATCCACATCGGACAACCCGAGAGTCTCCGCGGCGGCGTCGATCGGGATTCGCGTCCCGTCCGGGAGCACAGCCACCTGCGCGATCTCGTGAATGTCCACAAAGGACGGCCGATAGACACCGTAGGGCGCGGCGTCCGACGGAGGCGCGGTCACGTGGAAACCCGGATAGCTGCTCAGGGCCAGTTCGATCGCGGCACCACTGAAGGCACGTCCGGCCACCTTCGGATCGTCGTCGACGACCGCGCAGTGCAGCAGGGCGCTCGCCCGCTGCTCGGTGTCCGCGTCCTGGTGGTCCGTGCGAGCCAGCGTCCAGCGGATTTTCGCGGGCCGGCGGGTCAACGCGGCTTCCAGTTGCTCCCGGACCATCCCGGCCTTCGCCTCGATGTCCAGCCCAGTCAGCACGAACGTGGTGGAGTTGCGGAAGCCGCCGAGCGTGTTGAGGCAGACCTTGGCCTCCGGCGGCGGCGGTTCACCCTTCGTCCCGCTGATCCGGACCCGGTCCGGGCCCTCCTGGGCGAGTTCGACGGTGTCGAACCGGGTGGTGACGTCGGGCCCGGCATACCGGGCGCCGGAGATCTCGTACAGCAGCTGGGCGGTGACCGTGCCGACGGTGACCGCTCCCGGCGTGCCCTCGTGCTTGGTGATCACGCTCGATCCGTCGGCGTGGACCTCCGCGAGCGGGAAGCCCGGCGTGCCCAGGTCGTGTTCGGCGAAGAAGGCGTAGTTGCCGCCGGTCGCCTGGGCGCCGCATTCGAGCACGTGCCCCGCCACCACCGCGCCGGCGAGCGCGTCGTAGTCGTCGCGACGCCACCCGAAGTGCGCCGCCGCGGGGCCCACGACCAGCGATGCGTCGGTCACCCGGCCGGTGACCACCACGTCCGCGCCACCCCGGAGGCACTCCGCGATGCCCCAGGCGCCGAGATAGGCGTTGGCGGTCAACGGCGTACCGAAGCCGAGTTCGGCGGCGCGCGGCAGAAGATCGTCCCCTTCGACGTGGGCGACCGTGACGCCGAGGCCGAGACGCTCCGCCAGCTCGCGGATCGCGGTCGCCAGCCCGGCCGGATTGAGCCCGCCGGCGTTGGCCACGATCCTGACGCCCTTGTCCTTGGCCAGCCCGAGGTTTTCCTCCAACTGCCGCAGGAAGGTCTTCGCGTAGCCGCGGGCGGGATCCTTCAGCCGGTCACGCCCGAGGATCAGCATGGTCAACTCGGCCAGGTAGTCGCCAGTCAGCACGTCGAGAGGCCCGCCGTCGAGCATCTCGCGCATCGCGGAGAACCGGTCCCCGTAGAAACCCGAGGCGTTGCCGATCCTCAACGGGGCGCTCACGCTCGTCCCTTCGCGACTTTGCGCGCCCCCGCGATCGTGTCGACAGGGCGCTCCTTCCCTGCACACGCCACGCCAGGCGAATGGGCGCCCTGCCGCCCCAATAGCGGCAAGAAAAGGCGCGCTCTGTAGTCACCTGGACGGCCGTGAGTTGACATCAGTGGTGTCATGCCGCACCCCCGGCCCGGCCCGCTCCAGGCGGGCCCGCGAAGGCCTGCGCGATCCCCAGCCATTCTCGGGCGTCGTCCCCGGTGACGACCAAGCCGGTGGCGGCCGGGTCCCGGCGCTGGGTCACGACAAGGCAGAACTCCAGAGCTTCGCCGGTCACCCGCTGGGCAGCGGCTTCGGGACCGAACGCCCAGGTTTCCCCGTCGGGCGCGGTCAGTTCCACCCTGAACGGCTCAGGCGGCGGGGTGAGCCCGTGGAGGCTGAAGGCGAAGTCGCGCGTCCGAACCCCGAGCCAGGCGATGTGCCTGAGCCGCGCGGTCGGCCGGTGCACGAGCCCGAGCGCGTCGAACACGTCCTGTGCGTGCGCCCACGTCTCCATCAACCGGGCGGTGGCCATCGACGCGGCGCTCATCGGCGGCCCGTACCACGGGAACTTCTCCCCGGACGGCGCGGTTTCCAGTGCCGCGGCCAGGTCCGCCCGCGTGGTCCGCCACTCGGCGAGAAGTTCGGCCGCGGGCTTCGCCGCACCCTCGGCGGCGGCATCGTCGACGTAGGTCTCACCGGCGGCGAGCGCCCGCTTCAGTTCGGCGCCGAAGTCGTCGGGAGTCCGCACGGCGATGAGGGCCCGTGAATCCGTCCACGTCAGATGCGCGATCTGATGGGCGATCGTCCAGCCCTGCGCGGGAGTCGGCGTGGCCCAGTCGGCATCGGCCACCACGTCGTCGAGTTCCCGGCTTTCCGCCGCCAGGTCACCCAGAATTCCTCCGACGTCCGCCACCGCTCGGCCTCCTCGCCCTCACCTGTCCGCGCCTGCGGTGCGAGCGTGTCACCGGACGAAGAAAAAAGCAAGCGTGCTTGATTTTTTCAACCGGCGTCCCGGGCGTCCCCAAGATCGTCCAGCGTGCTTCGCCGCCTTAACACAACACGCCGACACGCCTTGATATTGGGGTACGTGCACTCACACACCCCAACATGTAGTCTCTGATCACCGGCAGCAGCCCAGCGGCGGGAGACGCTCGGTCCGCCGGTGCACCTCATTTCCCGCGCGCGCCCGCATCCGCCAGCGTGCCGATTCACCGCGCCCTTTTTGGAGTGATGCATGTCTGTGGAAGCGATGGCACGACCGGACGGCGAGACCGGTGGCATCTCGGTCAAGGACGCCGACGGCAACCTCCGGCCACTCGACTGGGCACGCGTGGCGCGGGTGGTGGGCGAAGCGGTCGCCGGGATCGAGGACACCTCGCCCGGCCCGGTGCTCGCCGAGACCGGGCGCGCCATCTACGACGGCATCACCACCGGCGAACTGGCGCTGGCACAGATCATGGCGGCCCGCACCCTGGTCGAGCAGGAGCCGAACTACTCCTATGTCAGCGCGCGGCTGCTGCTGGACAAGCTCCGTGGCGAAGCCCTGACCTACCTGGCGGACGCGCCGCGCCAGGCAGGCCAGCGTGAGATGGCCACGGAGTATCCGGAGTACTTCCGCCGGTACCTCGCGCGGGCGATCGAACTGGAACTGGCCGACCCCGAACTGGCGCGGTTCGACCTGGACCGGATCACCGCGGCTCTGGCCCCGGAGCGCGACCTGGACTTCACCTTCCTCGGCCTGCAAACCCTCTACGACCGCTATTTCCTGCACCACGAGGGGAACCGGTTCGAGCTGCCTCAAGCGTTCTTCATGCGGGTCGCGATGGGCGTGGCGCTCCGGGAGGACGAACGGGAATCCCGTGCCATAGAGTTCTACGAGCTGCTGTCCACCTTCCATTTCATGGCGTCCACGCCGACCCTGTTCAACGCCGGCACCACCCGCGCGCAACTGTCGTCGTGCTTTTTGACCACGGTGGACGACAACCTGGACTCGATCTTCCAGGCGTACCGGAACAACGCGCTGCTGGCCAAGTACTCGGGCGGCCTCGGCAACGACTGGACACCGGTGCGCGGGCTGGGCGCCCACATCAAGGGCACGAACGGGACCTCACAGGGCGTGGTGCCCTTCCTCAAGATCGCCAACGACACGGCGGTGGCGGTCAACCAGGGCGGAAAGCGCAAGGGCGCGGCGTGCGCCTACCTGGAGACCTGGCACATCGACCTCGAAGAGTTCCTCGACCTGCGCAAGAACACCGGGGACGACCGGCGCCGCACGCACGACATGAACACCGCCAACTGGGTCCCCGACGAGTTCCTGCGCCGCGTCGAGGCGGACGCGCACTGGACGCTGTTCTCCCCCGACGAGACACCGGACCTGCACGATCTCTACGGCAACGCCTTCGCCGAACGCTACCGCGCCTACGAAGCGGCCGCCGACGCCGGCGAGATCAAGGTGTTCCGCCGGCTGCGTGCGGTCGAGTTGTGGCGGCGGATGCTGACCATGCTCTTCGAAACCGGCCACCCCTGGATCACCTTCAAGGACCCGTGCAACCTGCGCTCGCCCCAGCGCCACACGGGCGTCGTGCACTCCTCGAACCTGTGCACCGAGATCACCCTGAACACCAGCACCGACGAAGTGGCGGTGTGCAACCTGGGCTCGGTCAACCTGGCGAAACACGTCACCGGCGCGGGCCTGGACACCGCGCGGCTCGAGCGCACCGTGACCACCGCCGTCCGCATGCTCGACAACGTGATCGACATCAACTTCTACACCATCCCCGAGGCCAGGCGGTCCAACCTGCGGCACCGCCCGGTCGGCCTGGGGCTCATGGGCTACCAGGACGCGCTCTTCGAACTGGGCATCCCGGTGTCCTCCCCGGACGCGGTCTCCTTCGCCGATCTCAGCATGGAGCACCTCTCCTACCACGCGATTGCGGCATCGGTCTCCCTCGCCGCCGAACGCGGCCGGTACGAGACGTTCGAGGGATCGTCATGGAGCAAGGGAATCCTGCCGCTCGACTCGATCGAACTGCTGGCGCAGGCACGGCACGGCGACGGGCTCGACGTCGACACATCGTCCACTTTGGACTGGGACACCCTGCGCGAGAAGGTGCGCACCACCGGGATGCGCAACTCCAACGTGATGGCGATCGCGCCGACGGCGACCATCTCCAACATCTGCGGGGTCGCTCAGTCGATCGAACCGCTGTTCCAGAACCTCTACGTCAAGTCGAACATGTCGGGCGACTTCACCGTGATCAACCCGCATCTGGTGCGCACCCTCAAGGATCGCGGGCTGTGGGACGAAGCCATGGTGGCCGACCTCAAGTACTACGACGGCAGCCTCGGCGAAATCGACCGCGTGCCCGACGACGTCAAGCGGCTGTACGCGACCGCGTTCGAGATCGAGCCCCGGTGGCTGGTGGACGCGGCGTCACGGCGGCAGAAGTGGATCGACCAGGCGCAGTCGCTGAACCTCTACCTGGCCTCGCCCAGCGGGCGCAAGCTCGACGAGTTGTACCGCCACGCCTGGCACAAGGGGCTGAAGACGACCTATTACCTGCGGACACGGTCGGCGACCCACGTGGAGAAGAGCACCCTGCGCGGCACGGACGGAAAGCTCACCGCGGTCGCGCCCACGACGGTGGAACCGGACCCCGCCCCGGCGTGCCGGATCGACGACCCCGACTGCGAAGCCTGCCAGTGACGGTCCGCGAATCGCAAGTTACCTGCGAAAGTGACCGGCCAAACGCGCCTTCCGAAGGTGCGGCGCGTTCACCAATAAGCTCAGTAAATCCTTTGACTTTCCGGAAGGAAAAGCTTTGATCACCAACCCGGACAGCGCGACCGCGACGGGCCTCGGCGAAATCGACCGGCACGGCGCCAGGATCGGCGTCGACGACAAGGCGATGATCAACTCCCGCGCCGACGTCAACCAGCTTCTCCCCCTGAAGTACCAGTGGGCCTGGGAGAAATACCTCGCCGCGTGCACCAACCACTGGATGCCCACGGAGGTCGGCATGCAGGCCGACATCGCGCTGTGGAAGTCGCGCGACGGCCTGACCTCCGACGAGCGGCTGATGCTCAAGCGCAACCTCGGGTTCTTCGCCACCGCGGAGTCGCTGGTCGCCAACAACATCGTGCTCGCGGTCTACCGGCGGATCACCAACCCCGAGTGCCGCCAGTACCTGCTTCGCCAGGCGTTCGAGGAGGCCGTGCACACGCACACCTTCCAGTACATCTGCGAAAGCCTCGGTCTTGTCGAAGGCGAACTGTTCAACATGTACCGCGAGGTGCCGGCCATCGCGGACAAGGACGCGTGGGCACTGAAGTACACGCGGAACCTGGAGGACCCGGAATTCACCACCGGCACGCCGGAAGCCGACCAGAGCTTCCTGCGCGACCTGGTGGCCTTCTACGTGGTCTTCGAGGGCATGTGGTTCTACACCGGCTTCGCGCAGATCCTCTCACTCGGACGGCGCAACAAGATGGTGGGCATCGCCGAGCAGTACCAGTACATCCTGCGCGACGAGTCGATCCACCTGAACTTCGGTATCGACTGCATCAACCAGATCAAGATCGAGAACCCGCACCTGTGGACACCGGAGTTCCGGGCCGAGGTCCGGGCCATGCTCACCGAGGCCTGCGAACTGGAAGTGGCCTACGCCCGCGAAACCATGCCCCGCGGCATGCTCGGGCTGTCGGCGAAACTGTGCGAGCAGTACATGCGCTTCATCACCGACCGCAGGGCGCGCCAGATCGGTCTCGACCCGATCTTCGGCGAAAACGAAAACCCGTTCCCGTGGATGTCGGAGGCGATGGATCTGAAGAAGGAGAAGAACTTCTTCGAAACCCGCGTCATCGAATACCAGACCGGCGGCGCGCTCGACTGGGACTGATCATCCCAGAACCCGGACCGCTTCCCGGCTCGGGCCCGGTCGGTGACATCTTTCACGACCGGTACCCTTTGACAGGCTCCCGTTCAGCGGGTCGCGCCGGGAAGCGGTCATCAGGGTTTTCACCAAGCGTGATCACATCTACACTGTTGATCACTCGTTCAGCCGGTGACGATGGCGGCGATACGGGCGTGGCACGACTCCGGAGCTTTCCCGGCCCGGGGTGGGTCGGGCGGGCCCCCACGGAGGGCTTGTTCTGGTGGGACACAGGGGCATGGAGGGTGAGGGTGACCGAACCTGGTGAGGCGCCAGGTGTGGCTGAGGTCGTCCGCCGATGGGTGGGGAGATTGGCCCATACGGAGGGCATAGGGCTTTCGCCGGACCGGCTGGAAGAGCTTCTGACCGAGGTGACGGGCGAGGCGCTCGCCGCGACCGAGGCCGCCCGGGAGGCCGCGGCCCGCCGCTTCAACACGCTCTACTCCGCCGCGCCGATCGGTGTCGCCCTGGCCGACGTGAACTGTGAAATCGTCGAGGTCAATGCCGAAATGACCCGGTTCCTCGGCCGCCGCGCCGAAGAACTGCAGGGCATGGCACTGGCCGACCTCGCCTACAGCGATCACGACGCCGAAACCATCCTGTCCGGCCTGGAAGACCTCACCGAGACCGAGGCCGAACACGTCCGCCAGCGGGTCCAGCTCACGCACGCCGACGACGCGGCGGTGTGGGCCGACATCACGCTCACCTACCTGCCCAGCGACCGGCCGAACGTGGCCTATCCGGTCATGATGGCGATGGACTCCAACGAGGTCCACGCGCTGCAGGAGACTTTGCGGCACCAAAGCGTGCACGACTCGCTCACCGGTCTGTCCAACGCCTCCCGCTTCAAGACGTTGCTGGAAGGCGCGCTCAGCCCGAGTGCCCGCGGCCAGGTCGCGTTGATCTACTTCGACCTCGACGGCTTCCGGGTGATCAACGACGGTCTCGGCGCCGGCGTGGGCGACAAGGTCCTGCGCGGCGTGGCCGCCAAGCTCCGGGACGCCTTCACCGAGCACAAGGCGCTGGTGGCGCGGTTGTCCGGGGACGGATTCGCGGTCCTGCTGCGAGGACAGCTGTCCGCCGCCGAGGTGATCGGCATGGTCGAGGAGGCGATGGTCGAACTCGCCGAGCCGATCTATATGAAGGATCAGGGCGTGGGTGTCAGCGCCAGCGCCGGCATAGTGGTACGGAACGTGGCCGAAGCGACGGCCGAGGACCTTCAGCGCGGGGCCGAACTCGCCCTGCACCGCGCCAAGGAAGCCGGCCGGGGCCAGTGGATGCTGTTCGACTCGGAGCTCGACAGGGTCGACCGCGCCCGGTACCGGCTGGGCGCGGAGATCGCCGGGGCGCTGGAGAACGGCCAGTTCGTGATGACCTACTACCCGACGGTCTCCCTCGCCGACCCGGAAGAGATCACCGCCATCTCGGCCGGCCTGCGCTGGCACCATCCGGAACAGGGCGAACTCGATCCCGCCCAGTTCTATCCGCTCGCCGAGACCACCGGCATGGTCGCGGCGCTGGGCCGGTGGCTCATCGGCGAAACGCTGGCCATGAGCGCCCGGCTGCGGGAACGCTACGGCGACGACGCGCCCGAGCTGTGCATCCGGCTGCCGAAGCGGCTGGTGATGGAGCCCGAGCTGGTGAAGATGATCCGGGAGAACCTGGACCGCAACAACGTGCCGGCGAACGCGTTGCGCGTGTGCACCAGGGCCGCCATCGCGGTCGATCGTGACGGCGAGGTCAGGGACTCGCTCCCGGTGCTGGCCGACCTCGGCGTGAAACTGGTGCTCATCGTGCACAACTCGGCCGATCTCGAGCTCATTCCACGGCATGGTCTCGACGTGCGGTACGTGATGCTCGGCGGCCCGGTGGTCGACGCGTTCGCGCTCGGTGAGCCCGAGCCGGCGGCGGTGCGCCATCTGGAATACCTGCTCGGCCGCGCCACCGAACTCGACCTGCGCGTCGGGGCGGAAGGCGTGTATTCGGCCGAACATGCCGAGCGGCTCAGCAAGTTCGGCGTGCTCGTCGGCCGCGGTCCGTTCGTGCCGTTTACCGACGAGGACGGCATCGACGAACTGATCGGCGGCGGGGACAGCGCGCAATAAGCCGCCCCGCAGGCAGACCTTCGTCATCGATACCGAAGCGCGGATGGCCGTGGGCGCGGGACAGAGCACTCACTGTCCCGCGCCCACGGCCGGCTGAAATCCCGCGACCGCCCGGAGGGCCGTTTAGTTGAAGATCGCGCTCTGCGGGATCTCCGTGTCGTGCTTCAGGGCGTCGAAGAGTTGACCTGACTTGGTCTTGTCCCAGTTCTCCGCCGAACCCGAGGTGACCGGGACGGTGGTGGTGACCACGCCACCGGACGAGATACCGCGCAGTGCCCACCCGAGACCGAGCAGGTTCTGCAGGTGATCGCCCGAGTCGATGGTCAGCGCCTCCGGCGCCGAGGACAGCAACGGGAAGAAGTCGAACGGGTTGAGCAGCGTGCCCGGGCTGGCGATCTGGCTCGCCAGCGCGCCCATGAACTTGCGCTGGTTCTCGACGCGGTCGAGGTCGGACCGCGGCGTGGCGTCACTGTGCCGCATGCGCACGAAGCCGAGCGCGTGCGCGCCGTCGAGTTTCTGGCAGCCCGCCGGGATCGAGACGTTGGTCATGTCGTCGTGCATCGCCTTGTCGATGCACATGTCCACACCACCGATCGCGTCCACGATGTTGGCGAACCCACCGAAGCCGATTTCGGCGTAGTGGTCGATGTGCAGCCCCGTGGCGCCTTCCACGGTCTGCACCAGCAACGGCGCGCCACCGAACGAGAAGGCGGCGTTGATCTTGTTCCTGCCGTGCCCCGGGATCGACACCTGGGAGTCACGCGGGAGGCTGAGCAGCGTCGGCTTGGTGCTGTTGTCCGGCAGGTGCGCGATCATGATCGTGTCGGTGCGCTTGCCGCCTCCCGCCGCCTCGACGTCACCGGTCGCCAGCTTCTTTTCCTGCTCCGGGGTAAGCCCGTCCCGGCTGTCCGACCCGACGATCAGCCAGTTGGTTCCCGACGCCGCCGCCGGGCGGTTCGACAGGTTCGCGAAGGCTTCCGTCCGGTTGATGGAGGTGTCGAGGTAGATCCACACCCCGGCGAGGAAGACGACGAACAGGACCACCAGCGTCAGCAGGATCTTGCCGGGCCCGAAGCGGCGGCGCCTGCGCGGCGGGCGCGGCCCGGACGAACGGGGTGGCTCCCGGTCGTAGGGATCCGGCTCATAGGCCGGCTCCGCCGAGGGCATCGGCATGGCGCGGGTCGCGGGCGGCCCTGACGGAGGACGCCCACGGCCCGGATAACCCCCCGCGTCACGGCCCGGCACCGGCATGGCCTGGGCCGACTGGTGCTGCCTCGGCCCTCTGGGCTGCCGACGGCCTTGCCCCGGATATCCACCGTAGTCACCGCCGTAGCTCATCGTGCCCTCACCCAACTCCCGCGGTCGAGACCTTGTCTGCCCAGTGAACCGTAGTGCCCGTCAAAAAAGACGTATGGTCCGCCCGAGGGTTGCTAAGGGGGTCTGGGGGCTTGCCCCCAGCGAGGGGTGTGGGGGGCCGTACCCCCCCCCACTAAGTGCCGGAAAGTCACAGTGCTTCCTCCGCAGGCTTGCGCGCCCCCGCGATCGTGTCGACAGGGCGCTCCTTCTCTGCCCACGGCACGTCCGGTGGACGGGCGCCCTGCCGCCCCAATAGCGGACAACAAGGGCGCGCGCTGTGGTCACCTCTACTGCCGCGAGTCGACACAAGAGGTGTCACAAGGGAAGGCGGAGCCTCCGGCCGGGGTCTGTTTCCCACGCCGTCGCCGCCTCGATCCCGGCGGCGTCAAGGGTGAAGCTCCGCACGATCCGGTTCCACACGCCCGGCCTGCGGAGCATCGCGTGGCCCTCCCCCATGACCTCGAAGCGGACGACCCTGGCGCCTTCGTACCCGGCGCGCCGGGCGTAGGTGTAGGACTCGGCCGGGCGGGTGATCCGGTCCCAGACACCGTGCGCGATGACCACGTCACGCCCGCGCACCGGTTCGACGGGCTCGGCGTCGGGAGTCCACGGCGCGAGCGCGCACACCGCCGTCACCGCGGGATCATCGGCGACCCGGAGCGCCACGCGGCCGCCCATGGAATGCCCGACGAGCAGGACCGGGACGCCGGGGCGCTCCTTGGTCACCCGCTCCAGCGCCCACCGCGCGTCCGCGACCGGATGCAGTTCGGGCTCGTTCCAGCCACGGACGCGGTTGCGCAGCAGCCGGACCTCCACCCCGTGCCAGGCGGTGGCCCGGTGGACCGCACGGGCCATGGGCAGCATGCGCAGATACGCCGGCCCCCACGGGCGCACCCGCCCGAGCCCCGTCTCGGCACCGCCGTGCAGCACCAGCACGACAGCCCGGACCGGCCCACGGGACGGCAGGATCGACATCAGCGGATCGCCGGCGTCCATCACAGCGTGCCCACGGGTGCGGCCCCTCCTCATGAAGTCGGCTCGGCTCACACCCGTAACCAACGTTTCACGCGGCGAATTCTTCCGGGTCGGGCGAGACGGGCCCGTCCGCGAACTGAGTGTGGTACAGCTCGGCGTAGCGGCCTCCGGCGGCGAGCAGTTCGTCGTGCGTGCCGCGTTCGACGATCCGGCCCGCCTCGACGACCAGGATCACGTCGGCGGCACGGACGGTCGACAGCCGGTGCGCGATGACCAGCGCGGTGCGTCCGGCAAGGGCGTGCGACAGCGCCTCGCCGACGGCCACCTCGGACTCCGAGTCCAGATGCGCGGTGGCTTCGTCGAGCACGATCACCTTCGGCTGCGCGAGCAGGAGCCTGGCGATGGTCAGGCGCTGGCGTTCGCCACCGGAGAGCCGGTAACCGCGCTCCCCCACCACGGTGTCCAGGCCGTCCGGCAGCGAAGCCACCAGGTCGGCCAGCCGCGCCCGCTCGAGCGCGTCGCGAAGCTCCTCGTCCCCCGCGCCCGGCCGCGCATAGGTGAGGTTCGCCCGGATCGTGTCGTGGAAGAGATGGCCGTCCTGCGTCACCACCCCGACGGTGTCCCGGATCGTCGCGAAATCCAGGTCGCGTACGTCCACATCGGACAGACGGATCGCCCCGGAGTCGACGTCGTAGAGCCGCGGCAGCAACGAGGCGATCGTCGACTTTCCCGCGCCCGACGATCCGACCAGCGCGACCATCTGACCGGCTTCGGCGCGGAAACTGATTCCGTGCAGGACCTCCTCGCCCCCGCGTCCATCCAATATGGACACTTCTTCGAGTGAGGCGAGCGAGTACGACTCAGGCGCGGGATAGCCGAACCGCACGTCGTCGAACTCGACCGACACCCCGCCGGGCGGGAGCGCCCTGGCGTCCGGCCGCTCCTTGATCATCGGCTCGAGATCGAGCACCTCGAAGACGCGCTCGAAGGACACCAGCGCGGTCATCACGTCGACCCGCACGTTGGCCAAAGCGGTCAACGGGCTGTAGAGGCGGGTGAGCAGCAGCGCCAGCGCGACCACCGTTCCCGGCGCGAGCTTGCCCTGAATGGCCAGCCAGCCGCCCAACCCGTAGACCAGGGCCTGCGCCAGCGCCGACACCAGGGTCAGGCTGGTCATGAACCAGCGGGTGAGCATCGCCGTCCGCACCCCGATGTCACGGACCCGGCCCGCCCGCTGCCCGAACTCCTCGGCCTCCTGCAGGGGCCTGCCGAACAGCTTGACCAGGGTGGCCCCGGGCGCGGAGAACCGTTCGGTCATCTGCGTGGTCATCCCGGCGTTGAGCTGCGCCGCCTCCCGCTGCAGCGCGGCCATCCGGCGGCCCAGGCGCCGCGCCGGCAGCACGAAGATCGGCAGCAGCACCAGCGCGACCACCGTCACCTGCCACGACAGCGTCACCATCACCACGAGCGAGAGCACGAGCTGGATGACGTTGGTGACCAGCCCGGACAGCGTCGCGGTGAACGTCCGCTGCGCGCCGATCACGTCGTTGTTCAGCCTGCTGACCAGCGCGCCGGTCCTGGTGCGGGTGAAGAAGGCGATCGGCATCCGCTGCACGTGCTCGAAGACCGCGCGGCGCAGGTCCAGGATCAGGCCCTCACCGATCCGCGACGACTGCCAGCGCTCGACGAGACCGAGCCCGGCGTCCGCGACCGCGAGGCCGGCCACCGCGAGCGCCAGGCCGATCACCACGCCGGCCTGGTGACCGCCCACGATCCGGTCCACCACCTTGCCCGCGAGCACCGGCGTGGTCACCGCGATCACCGCGGAGACCACCGTCAGCACCAGGAACACGGCCAGGCTGCGCCAGTAAGGCCGGGCGAAGCGGGCCACGCGCCGGACCGTGCCCGGAGCCAGCCCCCTGGGCGTGTCCGCGCGGCGCATCGCCGAGCTCATCAGCATCCAAGCGTTGTCCACGTTTTCCTCCCGATCGCCCCGGCCCGGCGCGAAGCTCCACATTACTCGAGGTTTTACCCCGGCCACCCGGAGCAACACGACCACCGCGCGGAATGTTCCCCGAAGCCGGAGTGACGGTACCGCCACGGCGCCCGGCGGCGGCGGTACGCGTGCCGGTAATCTTGCCGCTCATGGGATCGCGGGCAGGCACGGCCGAACGCACCCGCACGATTTCACCCCTGGCGGGAGATCTCGTCTTCTACCTGGGCTGCCTGGCTTACGCGGTCGCGACCGCCGTGGGGTCGGAGTTCTACGGGTTCCGGATCTGGGGTGAATGGGCCGCCGTCGGCTACGGGCTGGCCGCGGTGTGCACGTGCCTGCTGTTCGTCCGCCGCCGGTCACGCTGGACGAGTCTGGCCGCGATCGGCGTGTTCGCCATGGTGGTCCCCCTTGCCGTGCTGGTCGTCCGGCGCCTGACCGGTGTCGACTGGCTGATCACGCCGTTCTCGTGGAGCGCCCAGCCCGAGGTGTGGGTGATCGAGCGTTCGGCGCGGTTGCTGCTGGCGCACGGCACGCCCTATGTCGACGTCACCGCGCTCGGCCGCGCGCCCGAGGTCAACGACTACACGCCGTACGGCCCGGTGATGACCGTCTTCGGGCTTCCGCGCGCCCTCTTCGGTGGCACACCGGTGACGGACGCGCTGACCGACGCGCGGCTGATGTTCGCGCTGACCGCTGTGGCCTGCGTGTGGTTCACCCTCAAACTGCTCGGCTTCCCCCCGGTTCCGGTACGGGCCGGGCAGGTCGCGCTCGCCTGCCCGCTCACGGCCCTCACCTGGGCGGTGGCCGGACCCGACCTGGCCATCCTCGGCCTGCTGCTGGTGGCCGGGGCGCTGGCCGCCCGCGATCGCCCCCTCGCTTCCGCGATCGTGCTCGCGCTGGCGGTGAACGCCAAGCTCATCGTGCTGCCGGCGGTGGTCGTGCTGGCGATGCTCGTCCTGACCCGGCTGGGCAAGCGCGCGGCCGGTCTCTTCCTGGCCACCGGACTGGCCGCGACCGCCGTCGTCACCGTTCCCGTGCTGCTGGCCGGACCGCGCGCGTTCGTGGAGCACGTGCTGCTTTTCCCGGCCGGACTCGGCACGGTGACCTCGCCGGCGGCGAGCCCGTTACCCGGACACCTGATCGCCTCGGCCGGGACGGCCGGGCGAGTGACCGCCTTCGTCCTGCTCGGCGCCGCCGCGGCCGCGATCGTGCTGTGGCTGGCCCGCCGCCCGCCGGTGACGGGAGCGGATGCGATGCTGCGCATCGCCGTCGCACTGGGAGCGTTCACACTCCTGACGCCGGCCACCCGGTTCGGATATCTCGTCTACCCGCTCGTGCTGATCGGTGCGACGTTGTGCTTCGGCGGTACGGGGAAGTTCACTTCTTCTTCACGCGAGTAGCGCCGCCACGCCCGCGCAACTGAACGCCCGATTCCGAAAGGACCCGGTGCACGAAACCGTACGAGCGTCCGGTGGACTCCGCCAAGGCTCGAATACTGGCGCCCTTCTCGTATTTCTTCTTCAGGTCAGCGGCCAGCTTGTCGCGCGTGTTACCGGTGATCCGCGCGCCCTTCTTCAGGTCAGCCACGTCGATCCGCCTTCCTCCAGACAGTGTTCACCCGAGCCGGTACGGCTCCCATCAGGCAATGATCGAACACCCGGGCCCGGAATGCCAGACGGCGAGGCAAATTACTGCCCCGCCGCCATGATATTGGGCCATTCCGGTGTGGTTGCCTACAACAACTAACGAAAAAGGAGGTTTAGTTGTCTTGTTGCCAGTTTGCGAAGCCCGCGAAGCCGTCGCCAGACCGTCACTGTTTTCCTCGGCGACGAGGGCACTGTGGTCACGCCGGCGGCCGCGAGCCGCGGCAAGGACGTCACGCCAGCTGGACGAGTTCGAGATAATCCGGTGACCAATGGTCCTCGGTTCCGTCCGGCAGCAGGATGACCCGCTCCGGTTCGAGTGCCTCCACCGCGCCGGGGTCGTGCGTCACCAGCACCACGGCCCCCGCGTAACTGCGCAACGCGTCGAGCACCTGCGCCCTGCTGGCCGGGTCGAGGTTGTTGGTCGGCTCGTCCAGCAGCAGCAGGTTGGCCGCGCTGGAGACCAGGCCGGCCAGCGCGAGCCGCGTCTTCTCCCCGCCTGAGAGCGTTCCCGCGGGCTGGTCGAGCTGCTCCCCGGTGAACAGGAACGACCCCAGCAGGTTCCGCAGTTCCTGCGCGCCGGTGTCCGGAGCCAGGTGACGGATGTTCTCCCACACGCTCGCGTCGTGGTCCAGCGTTTCGTGTTCCTGCGCGTAGTAGCCGACGCGGAGCCCGTGCCCGGCCACCACTTCACCGGTGTCCGGGGTCTCCATCCGCCCGAGCAGGCGCAGCAGCGTGGTCTTGCCCGCGCCGTTGAGCCCGAGCACGACGACCTTGGACCCACGATCGATCGCCAGGTCCACCCCGGTGAAGATCTCCAGTGAACCGTACGTTTTGGACAGTCCGGTCGCGGTCAGCGGCGTCCGCCCGCACGGAGCGGGTTCCGGGAACTTGATCTTCGCGACCCGGTCCGCCCGCCGGGTCTCGTCGAGACCGGCCAGCATCTGCTCGGCGCGCCGGGCCATGTTCTTCGCGGCGACGGCCTTGGTCGCCTTGGCGCCGAGCTTCGCCGCCTGCTGCTGGAGCGCCGAGGCCTTCTTCTCGGCGTTCGCCCGTTCCCGGCGGCGGCGTTTCTCGTCCGTCGCGCGGGCTTCGAGGTAGCGCTTCCAGCTCATGTTGTAGGGATCGAGTTCGGCACGCGTCGCGTCGAGGAACCACACCTTGTTGACCACTTCGGCCAGCAGTTCGACATCGTGACTGATCACCACGAGGCCGCCGTCGTGCGCCTTGAGGAAACCGCGCAGCCAGGTGATCGAGTCCGCGTCGAGGTGGTTGGTGGGCTCGTCGAGCAGCAGGATCGTGTCCGAGCGGCCGGCGGCGCCCACGTCGGAAGCGGCGAAGAGGATCCGCGCCAGTTCGACCCGGCGCCGCTGGCCACCGGACAATGTGCCCAACGGCTGATCCAGAATCCGCTCGGCCAAGCCGAGGTTGGCGCAGATACGGGCGGCCTCGCTCTCCGCGGCGTACCCGCCGAGCGCGGCGAACCGCTCCTCCAGGCGCCCGTACCGGCGAATCGCGCGATCCCGCGCCGTGTCGTCGGCCATCTCCGACATTTCGGTCTGGGCCTTTTCCATTTCGCGCAGCAAGGTGTCCAGCCCGCGGGCCGAAAGCACCCGGTCCTTGGCGGTGACGGACAGGTCGCCCTCGCGCGGATCCTGAGGCAGGTAGCCGAGTTCACCGGAGCGGCGTACCTCCCCGGCGTAGGGCAAGCCCTCTTCGGCGAGCACCTTGAGCGTGGTGGTCTTGCCCGCGCCGTTGCGGCCGACCAGGCCGATGCGGTCGCCCGGCTGGACGCGAAGGGTGGTGCCGGCAAGCAGGATGCGCGACCCGGCGCGCAGTTCGAGGCCGGTGGCCGTAATCAAGAAAGACTCCCGTCAGGGGTGTGGACGTGACGAAGGACCGCTCGACGATCGGGATCGGAGCTACTCCAGCTGAATATCCACGCTTCGAGTGTACGGACCGGAGTCCACCGGGTTTCCGGCGCCGCTGGATTCACCGGTTTCCTGAGTAAGCTTCCGGTGTCGCCGTGTCACCGTGGCCCACGGCACACCCGGCCGCGCTGGTGGCCGGTGCGGGGTAGGGCGAACAGGGAGAGATTCGTGAGCGAAGTCGCCGATCTGCCGACCAACTGGGGGCGCTGGGGCGAGCACGACGAGCGGGGCACGTTGAACCTGATCACCGCCGAGGTGCGGGCCCAGGCGGTCGCCGAGGCACGGACCGGACGGACGGTCTCGATCTCGCGGCCCATGCCGACGTCACCGATCGCCGCCGGGCCCTTCGCGCACCCGGGCGCGGACTCGATCGGGGCGATGCAGGCGGTGCTGTTCACCGGCGCGTCCCCGCGCGGCACAGCCGAACTGATCATGATGGTGCCGCACCACCCCGAGGTGACACACCTCGACTCCCTGGTGCACCAGGTCGTGGACGGCCAGGTGTATCCCGGGATCGCGTTCGAGGAGGTCGTCACTCCGGCCGGCTACCGGCACGGATCCACCGCGGTGTTCGCCGACGGCATCCTCACCCGTGGCGTCCTCGTCGATCTGGCGGCCGACGGGCCGCTGCCGGAGGGCCACGGGGTGACCGGCGCCGACCTCGAGAAAGCGTGCGCGCGGGCCGGGGTCGAGATGCGCAGCGGCGACGCGCTGGTCCTGCGCGGTGGCTGGAACTATGCGGCTAGCCGTGACCGGCGTATCCCGGGATTGACCCTCGACGCGGTCACCTGGATGCACCAACACGATGTGGCCATCTACGCCGGCGATATCGGCGACGGGCGGCCGCCCGTCGATCCTCGCGTCCCCGGCCCCTTGCATCGCGTAGCCCTCGCCCGCCTGGGCATGCCCCTGATCGACGTCGCCGATCCCACCGAACTGGCGGCCGCCTGCGCCGAGGAAGGGCGCTCCACCTTCCTGTTCGTCGCCGCGCCGCCACGGCTCGGCACGGCGAGTGGCGTACCGGTCAACCCGCTCGCCATCTTCTGAGGCCTTGTCGATGCCGGTGCCCCGCTGATCCTTGTGGTCACCGGGGTCCCGGATCGCGGACCAGGATCTCGACCGCGCGGGCCCGTTCCGCCGCCTCGTCGAGCAGCGAGCGGCGTGGCTCGCCGAGTTCGAGGACTCGCGGCACCGCGAGCGCGAACACCCCGGCCAGCGCGTCGTCCGCGCGCAACTCGTCGAGGGCTCTCCGGTCGCCGCCCAGCACGACCGCGTCGAGTTCCCCCAGCCGCGGGCCCAGCACCTCCAGCACGTCCTCGGCCGTGGCGCGCAGCGCCTGGCGGGCCTGTCCCTCCCGCCTGCGCGCGAACCGCTGCTGCGACCAGCCACCGGCCGCGGAACGGCCGTGCACCCGGTGCCGGTCCGTACGGGACACGACCACCTTGCCGCCCTCCGCGACGCCCACGCTGTGCGCGCCGAGGCGCACCAGCAGCAGGCCGATCCGGCGCTCTCGCCGGGCGTGCACACCGAGGCGCACGGTGGGCGGCCCGGTCCCCGACAGGGGCGGGAAGGGCACCGCCGCGGTCGCGACGGTGCCGTTGCGGCCGGTCACCACGACCTGGTCGGGCGTGGCTTCGGTCGAGGAGATGCCGTCATTGCGCTGGGCGAAGCGGTCGAACCAGCCGGCCAGCCGTGCCGGGGACACCTCGACCAGCCGTCCGCCACCGGCGGCCTCCCGGACGCGGCTCACAGCACGAACGAATCGGACCACGGCTGCGAGGATCGCCCCGAGAGCGCGTCGAGCAGCGTCACCGCCTGCTTGTCCGTGAGCGAGGCGACGAAGTCGACCACCGCCCGGCCTCTGGCCAGCCCCCGCACGGCGTCGGCGCCGGTGACCGGTTCGCCGGTGGCGCCGACGAGCAGTTCGGGCGCCCGCGCGGCCAGGTCGCCGAACTCCGCGTGCGCCAGTTCGACGAGATCGTGCAATCGCCGCGGCAGCCGCGACACCTCGTCCCGGTCGCCCAGCCAGGCGTCCAGCGCGTCCACCAGCGCGGTGATCAAGCCGGCCTGGCCGCGCTGGTGCAGTGCCAGTTCCGGGCGCAGCAGCACGAACTGCCGGTGCACGAACTTGAGCACCTGGACCTCGTGCCACTGCGCGGGCCGCAGGGTCACGTGCCCGGACCGTGTCGTCGGGGACGGCAGCACCACCACGCCCTCGACCAACCGTGACGTCCAGCGGGCGGAGAACGCCGCGATGGCCTGTTCGGCCTCGACCGAGCCGTCGAAGGCGGCCGCCAGCAGGCCATCGGCCAGTTCGCGGCGGACCCGCGCCACGGCGGCGGTGAAGGCCTCGTCGTCGACGATCCACGAGTCCTTCGCGTGCATGCGCCGGCGGAGGAGTTCCAGCGAACGGCCCGGCCGCCGGGCTTGTGCCGTGAGCGTCGCGTCGTCGAGCCCGGCCAGTTCCAGCGCCTGCGAAAGCCACTCCCCCAGCTCCGTGGCGACCGGGGCGTGCTGCAGCACACCGATCCGGTGGAAATCCTGGAGATCATGGATCGCGTAGGCGATGTCGTCCGCGGTGTCCATCACCGATGCCTCGACGGTCTGCTGCCAGGGCTCGATCAGCCCCGCGAAGGGGCTCCTCGCCTGCTCGACGTCGTCGAGTTCGGTGCTGTAGGCGGAAAACTTGCCCGACCCGGTCCCCTGCGCGTCGGCGGGTTCGGCGGCGCCCCGGGGCGGCACGCGCAGAGTCGCCGGGTGCGGGTGGGGCCGGTGCAGGCGGGCCCACGGATACTTCAGCACCGCCGCCCGGACCGCGGCCGTGAGATCGAGTCCCACCCTGGAGGGCCCGCGCACGTCGGTGGTGGTGAGGATCCGGAACGTCTGGGCATTGCCCTCGAACCCGTCGGCGAGCCCGAACCGGTGCCGCGCGACCCGGTCCAGCACCTGCTCGCCGAGGTGCCCGAACGGCGGGTGCCCGAGGTCGTGCGCGAGCGCCGCCGCCTCGGCGACATCGGCGTCGAGGCCGCCGAGCTTGCCGATCAGCTCGGCGGAATCGACCCCCGCCAGCAGCCGTTCGGCGATCGCCCTGGCCACCTGCGCGACCTTGAGGCTGTGCGTGAGCCGGTTGTGCAGCAGGCCCGACCCGGCGGCGCTGACGACCTGCGTGACCCCGCCGAGGCGGGCGAAGAAGGGCGATCCCACGATGCGGTCACGGTCGGCGCGGAACGGATTGGACACCAGGTCCGGCCAGGCCGCCTCGGCCCCGGTACCGATGCGACCGAAAGAAGGCGGATACAGTCCGCAGCCGACCTGCGTGGAGGCATCCGTTTCCGCCGTGACTGCCGTCGCATCGGTACCGAACGGCACCGTGTCCCGGCGCGCCGCGCGAAGATCGCTTTGCATGCGTACAACCGTATCCGTGAGGGACGTTCTGGTCGCGGGTGCCGGTCCGGCGGGGTGGGCGCTCGCCTCGGCGTGCGCGAGGCTGGGGTTGCGCACCGCCCTGGTGGCCCCAGCACCGCGAGAACGCTGGCCTGCGACGTACGGGGTGTGGCGGGACGAGCTGCCGGATTTACCCGGTTACGCGATCGCGGCCGCGCCCGCCGCGACGCTGGCGGTCGGTACCTCCGGGCACCGGCTGGACCGTGAATATCTCATCCTCGACAACGACGGGTTGCGCCGGCACCTCACGCATCCCGCTGTCGAGGTGCTCACGGGCCGGGCCGAGGGGCTCCAGGCGCGTGTGGTCGTGAACGCGACCGGCGCCCGGGCAAGACCGGGCGGCGCCGAACAGACCGCCTACGGGCTGGTGCTGCCCGCTGAAGACGCGGCACCGCTGGTGCCCGCGAACACCGCCCTGCTCATGGACTGGTCGCACCCGGTACGAGATCCCAGTTTCCTCTACGCCGTGCCCCGGAGTGACGGCGTACTCGTCGAGGAGACCTCGCTGGCCCGCGCGCCGGGATTGCCGCCGGACATTCTCGCCGCGCGCCTGCGGCATCGTCTGTCGGCCGCGGGGATCCGGATTCCGGCATCGCCACGCGAAGAACTGGTCCGCATCCCGCTGGACGCACCGCGCGCTCCGGCTCCGGCCTTCGGGGCCGCGGCCGGCCTGATCCACCCCGCCACCGGCTACAGCCTGGCCACCTCGCTCCGGTTGGCGCCTCCGGTCGCGCGGGCTCTCCACGAGGGGCTGCGCGACGGGCCTGCCGAGGCGATTCGCGCGGCGAGCCACGAGATCTGGCCGCCCGCCGCGCGGGCCGTGCACCGCCTTCGCCTTCACGGTTTCCGCGCGCTGCTGACGATGTCACCCCAGACGACCGCCGAATTCTTCGAGCTGTTCTTCCGGTTGCCCGCCGAACTCCAGCGCGCGATGACATCGGGGCGGACGGACCTCGCCGGCACGGTCGCCGCGATGACGGAGTTGTTCCGCGAAGCGCCGTGGCGAGTACGCATCGCGCTCATGGCGCTTGGGTGACACCGGGCGAATTTCGATGAACTTTGGACGACTTGAGTGGAGAAGAGGCGAGCGTTCGGCGACCATTGCGGACGTGTACGCCTCCCCGGACGCGATCGGCTTCGTCCCTCAACCCTTGTACAGCCTCCATACCGGCGGTGTCGTCGGTCTCGAAATCCTGCCCCGGCCCGGACAGCCGGTGCTGCGAGAACTTTTCGATGCGGCGCGACGGGAACGCAGGCTACCGGAAACCGACATCGCACTCGCCGCCCGCGCGGCCGAGACCGCATCCGAAATCGACCGCACGTTTCCCTTACACCTCAACATCTCCGCGCCCACCGTCACCGCGCCGGAGGCGGTCTTCGGCCCGCTGCTCGACGTGCTCGCGGAATCCGGGAGACGTCCCCGCGAGGTCGTCCTCGAAGTGGGACCGCCGTTTTCCCGAGTCCGGCCGGCCGAACTCCTGGACGGCCTGCGCAGGCTCGGTGATCACGGCTTCCGGATCGCGCTCGACGGTGTGGGGCACGCGGATCTGCCCGCGGCGGTCCTGACCGCCGCGCCGGTGAGCGAGATCAAACTCGACCGGGGCATGGTGCGCGGACTGCCGGAGGACGCCGCGTCGGTCGCGTTCGTCGAAGCGTTGCTGCACTTCACGGCGCGGACGAACAGCCGCCTGGTCGCCACCGGCGTCACGACCCCCACGCACCTCGACGCGGTGCGGCGGCTGGGCGTGCGGGTCGCCCAAGGCGAACTGTTCGCCGCGACCGCGGAGGGGTCCCCTGTCGCACCGCTCCCGGCGCACACCCTTCCCGATCCGGAGGAACCGGCGGTGCGTGGCACGGTCGTCGCGCCCCGGGTGCGCGATTTCCTCTCCTCCGCCTGCACCTTGCCGGAAGGCGCCACCTGTGACGACGTGCGGACCACGCTGATCGGAGCCGACGCGCCGACCGGCGTCGTCGGCGTCGACGCCGATAATCGTCCACAGTGGACTGTCGACCGGACACGGTTCCTGGCCGCCGTCACGGGTCAATACGGGCACGCCCTGCACGCGAAGCGGCCCGCGAGCAGGCTGGCGGACAAGCCGCCACACGTCATCGACGCCGACGCGCCGGCGCTCGAACTACTGGAACTGGTGGCCGACGCCGACTGGGGACGCGGTGCGGACGACGTGGTCGTGGTCGACAACGAGGGCCGCTGCGCCGGCATCGTCCTGGTGACCGACGTGGTGCGCGGAATGGCGGAAGTGAAGATCGAGGAGGCCGCCGCGCTCAACCCGCTGACCCGGCTGCCCGGAAGCGACACCATCGCGCGGGACGTGGAGCGGCGCATCGACCGCCACGAACCGTTCGTCACGGCCTGGCTGGACGTCGACGCGTTCAAAGCCGTCAACGACACCGTGGGCTTCGCCGCGGGTGACGACCTGATCCGCGCCCTCGGCCGGACCCTGACCGATCTGGCGGCCCGGCTGCCACGGATGACCGTCGGTCACGTGGGTGGCGACGACTTCCTGATCGTCTGCGACGTGGACGAGATCTCCACGGTGGCCGCGGCCCTGCTCGACTCCGTCTGGTCGGCCGACGGGATGGCGGTGACCGTGTCACTGGCGACCCTGGTCTGCGCCACGTCTTCCATCGGCTCCTACCCCGAGGCCTCGCGGCTGCTGGCACCGTTGAAGAAGCGCGCGAAGGCCGTTCCCGGTTCGAGCTGGGTCCTCGGCCGCCCTGGCTCCGACCACGTCGACGTACTCCGTGGGCTGCCGGGTTACTCCCTGCCGGATCCCCGCCGGGAAGACCGGTCCGGCGGGGCCACCCATGACCTGGAAGCCCACACCGGAACGCTCGCCGTATAGGTCGTTATACATAAGGCGCGCCTGGTCATGCGGGCACGACCTCGGGGGCGGGGATACGACGTGCCCCCACGCCGAAGAGGATCAGGCCCGCCAGCGGGAAGGCCGCGGTGGCCAGCAGCGTCGCGCTCAGGCCATGGTCCAGACCACCCGTGGCGGCCAGGACGCTGGTGAGAACGGCCAGGCCCATTCCGCCGCCGAGTTGCTGCAACCCCTGGTTGAGACTGGCGGCGGCGCCGATGTGCTCGACGGGGGCCTGGTGCAGGATGACGGCGGTGACCGGCGCGAAGGTCGCCCCCGCGCCCGCACCGAGCAGGACCGAGGGCAGCAGCACCGTGACGAACGAGATGTCCTGGACGGCATCGGCTGCCACCAACGCCATCCAGGCGATGCCCAGCACCAGACCGGACAGACCCGCGACGCCGATGACGCGTTCGCCCAGACGGGGCAGCAGCCGCGGCGTGAGCTGGTTGGTGGCGATCAGCCCGAGAGTGAAGGGCACCAGCGCGGCACCGGTCTGGATCGGAGTGAAGCCGAGGACCCGCTGGGTCAGCAGTGTGGTGAAGAACAGGAAGCCGACCTGACCGGCCGGGATGGCCAGCATGGACAACAGCGGGCCCGCACTGCGCAGGGAGGCGAAGAACGCCAGCGGCATCACGGGATGCGGATGCCTGCGCTCACAGACGACGAGCATCACGAGGGACGCGACGGCCACGGCGAACGCGCCCAGCACCAACGGGCTGCTCCATCCCCGGTCGGCGGCGGAGGTGAAACCGAAGACCAGCGCCACCATCACCAGGATCGAGGCAGCGGCCCCGCCGACATCGAGCGAGGTGCGCCGGCGCTCCATCTCGGGCAGGTTGCGCATCGCGCCGAGCAGGACCACGAAGCCGATCGGGGCGTTGACGAACATCACCCATTCCCAGCCCAGCGTCTGCGTCAGCACCCCGCCCAGGAGCAGGCCCACCGCCGCGCCGGCGCCGACGGCGAGGACGAACATCGCCATGGCGCGCGAGCGCTGCGGGCCGGGAGCGGTGATACCCATGAGGAGCACCAGCACGCTGGGTGCGGCCAAAGCGGCCCCCGCTCCCTGCAGGGCGCGCGCGGCCACCAGGACTCCCGGCGACGTGGCAAGACCTCCGCCGATGGAGGCGACCACGAAGATCGACACACCGAGGACAAGAGCCCGGCGGGGACCGATCATGGTGCCGACCTTGCCGCTCACGAGGATCAACCCGCCGAAGGCCAGTACGTAGGCGGTGACGACCCAGGACAGACCGGCGGAGGAAAAGCCCAGCTCGCGTCCGATGGCGGGAAGTGCCACGTTCACGATCGAGGTGTCCACGACGAGCATCAGCTGCGTCAGCACCAGGATCACCACGGCCGATTTCACCGAGCCGCGCCGAACGGCCACCATCGCGCCGCCCGCCGGGGCCATGGACGGACTGTCTCTGGTCATCACGCATCTCCCTGTCCTGTGTCCCCCGGATCGGGGCACCTTCTGACACAGTCGGGCCACGCGCACGGATAGGCAAAGATCTTTGCCGCGGTGGCAAGGTGGAGACATGGATTCAGCGCGAGGCCACCGCACCCCTGCGACGAGGCGGCAGCGTCGTCGACGAACTCATCGCGGAACGGCGCGCGGAGGCGGCGCGAGAAGAAGGCGGCGAACAGGGTGATCGTGCTCGATGCTTCCGCGGTGCTGGCGTTCGTCTACACGGCGACAGCACGAAACCGTACTCGGGCACTTGGAGACAGGCCGGATCGGCGCGGCGAACTGGGCGGAGGTCCTCCAGAAGATCAAGACCAACGGCGACGACTCCGCTCGGCAGACGGTGGGCTTGACCTGCCGGTCGAGGTCGAACTCGTGCGCTGAGCGGCGAGTTCCTCAGACGGTGAAGCCGAGGGCGCGCAACTGCTCGCGGCCGTCTTCGGTGATCTTCTCCGGGCCCCACGGCGGCATCCACACCCAGTTGATGCGGAAGTCGGAGACCACACCCGCCGACCCGACCAGGACCGAGGCGGTCTGGTCCTCGATGACGTCGGTCAGCGGGCAGGCCGCCGAGGTCAGGGTCATGTCGATGGTCGCGGTGTTGTCGTCCTCGACCCGGATGTCGTAGACCAGGCCGAGGTCGACGACGTTGATGCCGAGTTCGGGGTCGACCACGTCACGCATGGCCTCCTCGACGTCCTCGACCTTCGCGACCTCGGCGGACGACGGGCCGCCTGCGGGGAGATCCGCCGCGGTCCGGCCTTCACGGTGTTCCGGGGTGGCCTCGGCGGTGGATTCCTGAACCTGTTCCTGAGTCTCCGACATACTCAACGCTCCATCACTTCGCGGTGCCGTTCACGTGGTCCTCGGTGCGCGCCAGCGCGTCCTTGAAAGCCATCCAGCCCAGCAGCGCGCACTTGACCCTGGCCGGGTACTTCGCGACGCCGGCGAAGGCGACGCCGTCTTCGAGCACTTCCTCGTCCGGCTCGACCTGGCCACGGCCCTGCATCAACTCGACGAAAGCGTCCATCGTGGACAGTGCGTCCTCCACGGTGTGTCCGACGACGAGGTCGGTCAGCACCGAGGCGGACGCCTGGCTGATCGAGCACCCCTGCCCCTCGTAGGAGACATCGGAGACCTTTTCCCCGTCGAGCTTGAGCCGCAGCGTGATCTCGTCGCCACAGGTCGGGTTGATCTGGAACGACTCGGCGTCGTAGGGCTCCTTCAGCCCGCGGCCGTGCGGATTCTTGTAGTGGTCCAGGATGATGTCCTGGTACATCGACTCCAGGTTCATCCGCCCACCCCGAAGAACCGTTGTGCCTCACGGACCCCACGCACCAAGGCGTCGACTTCGGACAGATCATTGTAGAGGTAGAAACTCGCCCGCACGGTCGCCGGGATGCCGCAGGCCCGGTGCAACGGCCAGGCACAGTGATGCCCGACCCGTACGGCCACGCCGAGGCTGTCCAGCACCTGACCGGCGTCGTGGGGGTGCACCCCGTCGATCACGAACGACGCCGTGGCGCCACGGTTTACCGCGTCCGGCGGCCCGATGATGCGGACACCCGGGATTTCGGAAAGCCCCGCGAGCACCGCTTCGGTGAGCACGTGCTCGTGCGCGGCGATCCGGTCCATGCCGATTTCGCTGAGGTAGTCCACCGCCGCCCCGAGACCGACGGCCTGTGAGGTCATCGGCACGCCCGCTTCGAACCGCTGCGGCGGCGGGGCGAAGGTGGTGCGCTCCAGCGTGACCAGCTCGATCATCGACCCGCCGGTGAGGAACGGCGGCATGGCCTCCAGCAGCTCCCGCCGCCCGTAGAGGACGCCGATACCCGACGGTGCCAGCATCTTGTGCCCGGAGAAGACCGCGAAGTCCACTCCGAGCGCGTGGAAGTCGACCGGCGAGTGCGGCACCGACTGACAGGCGTCGAGGACGGTCAGCGCGCCGACCTCGGCCGCCCGGCGCGCGATCGTGGCGACCGGGTTGATCGTGCCGAGCACATTGGACTGGTGCACGAACGCGACCAGCTTGGTCCGCTCGTTGACCAGTTCGTCCAGATTGGACAGATCGAGCCGGTAGTCCTCGGTCAGCTCGAACCACCGCAGCGTGGCACCGGTCCGCTGGCACAACTGCTGCCAGGGCACCAGGTTCGCGTGATGTTCCATGGTGGTGATGACGATCTCGTCACCGGGACCGACCACGAACCGCTCCGCCCCGGGACCCGCCGTGGCCGCGTTGCTCATCGCGTAGGCGACCAGGTTGATGCCCTCGGTGGCGTTCTTGGTGAACACCAGCTCACCCGGGTCGGCGCCGAGGAACTCCGCGGTCCGCGCGCGAGCGTGCTCGTAGGCGTCGGTGGCCTCTTCGGCGAGTTGGTGGGCGCCGCGGTGCACCGCCGCGTTCGAGGTCTCCAGGAACCGGCGCTCGGCGTCGAGCACCCGCACCGGCCGTTGCGAGGTCGCCCCGGAGTCCAGGTACACCAGGGGTTTTCCGTCCCGTACGGTCCGGGACAGGATGGGGAAGTCGGCGCGCAGCGCCGCGACGTCCAAAGGCGTGTTGGCTTGGGTTGTGGTGGTCACGCCAACTCCTCTCCTGGTGTCGGTTCTCCGGAACGGGCTATCAGACCGAGGCGGGCTCGGTCTTGCCCACGTACTTGACGTAGCCGTGCTCCTCCAGCTCGTCGGCCAGTTCCTTGCCGCCGGACTCGACGATCCGCCCGTCGGCGAACACGTGCACGAAGTCCGGGCTGATGTGGCGCAGGATCCGCGTGTAGTGCGTGATCAGCATGACGCCGACCTCGTTGTTCGCCTTGTACTCGTTGACGCCTTCCGAGACCACGCGCAGGGCGTCCACGTCCAGGCCGGAGTCGGTCTCGTCGAGAATCGCGATCTTCGGCCTGAGCAGGGCCAGCTGGAGGATCTCGTGACGCTTCTTCTCACCGCCGGAGAAGCCTTCGTTCACGCTGCGCTCGGCGAACTCCGACGAGATCTCCAGCTTCGCCATCTCGTCCTTGACTTCCTTGACCCAGTGCCGCAGCTTCGGCGCCTCGCCGCGGACCGCGGTCGCCGCGGTGCGCAGGAAGTTCGACATCGACACACCGGGCACCTCGACCGGATACTGCATCGCCAGGAACAGGCCGGCGCGAGCCCGCTCGTCGACGGTCATCTCGAGCACGTTTTCGCCGTCCAGCAGGACTTCACCGGAGGTCACCTCGTACTTCGGGTGCCCGGCGATCGCGTAGGACAGGGTGGACTTCCCGGAGCCGTTGGGCCCCATGATGGCGTGTGTCTCGCCCGCGCGGATCGTCAGGTTGACGCCCTTGAGGATCTCCTTCACGCCTTCCTCGGTGGTGACACCGGCGCGCAGGTCCTTGATTTCCAGTGTGGCCATGTCTCGTTTCTTCGTCCTTCTCCGGCAGAACTACGGAAAGCTTCCCAGGGCCCGGCCGCGGTGGCGGCCGGGCCGGGCTCAGCCGCCGACCGCTTCGAGTTCGGTCTCGATCGCGGCTTGAAGGCGCTCACGCACCTCCGGGATGTCGATCTTCATCAGGATCTCGTGGAAGAAGCCGCGCACCACCAGCCGGCGGGCCGTCTCTTCCTCGATTCCGCGCGACTGTAGATAGAACAACTGCTCGTCGTCGAATCTTCCCGTCGCGCTCGCGTGCCCGGCGCCGGTGATCTCGCCCGTCTCGATCTCCAGGTTCGGCACCGAATCGGCCCGCGCGCCCTCGGTCAGCACGAGGTTGCGGTTGAGCTCGTAGGTGTCGGTGGCCTCCGCGGCGGCGCGGATCAGCACGTCGCCGATCCATATCGCGTGCGCCCCGTCGCCCTGCAACGCGCCCTTGTACATCACGCGCGACTTGCAGCCCGCGACCCCGTGGTCGACGAAGAGCCGGTGCTCCTGGTGCTGCCCCGCGTCGGCGAAGTACAGGCCGAGCATTTCCACGTCTCCGCCGCGGTCGGCGAAGGTGGCGGTGGGCGAGATCCGGACCACATCCCCGCCGAGGGTGACCACGATGTGCTTGAGGGTGGCGTCCTTGGCGAGCCGGAGATGCTGCTCGGAGACGTGCACCGCGTCGTCGGCCCAGTCCTGCACGCTCACCACGGTCAGCCTCGCGCCCTCGCCGATGACGAACTCGACGTTGTCGGCGTAGGTGCCCGAACCGCGGTGATCGAGCACGACCGCGGCCTGCGCGAACGGCTCGGCGCGCACCTGCAGGTGCCCGTAGGCCACCGCGCCCTCGCCGGGGCCGGTGAGCCGCAGCACCGCGGGCGTGGTGACCTTGGCCTCCTTCGGCACCGTCACCACGGTGGCCGAGGTGAACGACGAGTAGGCCTGCGCCGCGATCCGGTCTCCCGGCACCCCGGCCTCGCCGAGGCGCTCGTCCTCCCGGCCTACCGTCTCCACGCGCACCTCGGGGGGCGCTTCCGCGTCGACCTTGATCTCCCCGTCGGCCACCGCGGAGCCGTTGTGCAGGCCCCGCAGCCGCTTCATCGGTGTGAACCGCCAGTTCTCCTCGCGGCCGCCGGGGACCTCGAAGGCCTCGACGTCGTAGGAGGTGAAGCGCTCGCCCCGGGAGGATTGCGGCACGACGGCCTCGGCCGCGGAAGCGGCGGCCTCGGTGCCCGCCGGTCCGGCGGGCTGGGTGTTCTCGGCGACCGTCATGTCAGCCGACGGCTCCTTCCATCTGCAGCTCGATCAGGCGGTTCAGTTCCAGCGCGTACTCCATCGGCAGCTCGCGCGCGATCGGCTCGACGAACCCGCGCACCACCATCGCCATCGCCTCGTCCTCGGTGAGGCCGCGCGACATCAGGTAGAACAGCTGGTCCTCGCTGACCTTCGACACCGTCGCCTCGTGCCCCATCGACACGTCGTCGTTGCGGATGTCGACGTAGGGGTAGGTGTCCGACCGCGAGATGTTGTCCACCAGCAACGCGTCGCACTTGACCGTGGACCGGGAGTGGTGCGCGCGCTTGGCGACCTTGACCAGGCCCCGGTAGGAGGTGCGGCCACCGCCGCGGGCCACCGACTTCGACACGATCGTCGAGGAGGTGTGCGGCGCCAGGTGTTCCATCTTCGCGCCGGCGTCCTGGTGCTGCCCTTCGCCGGCGAAGGCCACCGACAGCACCTCGCCCTTGGCGTGCTCGCCCATCAGGAAGACCGACGGGTACTTCATGGTGACCTTGGAGCCGATGTTGCCGTCGATCCACTCCATCGTCGCGCCCGCTTCGGCCTTGGCGCGCTTGGTGACGAGGTTGTAGACGTTGTTCGACCAGTTCTGGATCGTGGTGTAGCGGCAGCGGCCGCCCTTCTTCACGATGATCTCCACGACCGCCGAGTGCAGCGAGTCCGACTGGTAGATCGGCGCGGTGCAGCCCTCGACGTAGTGCACGTAGGCGTCCTCGTCGACGATGATCAGCGTCCGCTCGAACTGGCCCATGTTCTCGGTGTTGATCCGGAAGTAGGCCTGCAGCGGGATGTCCACGTGCACGCCCTTCGGCACGTAGATGAACGAGCCGCCGGACCAGACCGCGGTGTTCAGCGCGGAGAACTTGTTGTCCCCGGCCGGGATCACCGAGCCGAAGTACTCCTTGAACAGCTCCGGGTGCTCCCGCAGGCCGGTGTCGGTGTCCAGGAAGAGCACGCCCTGGGCTTCCAGGTCCTCACGGATCTTGTGGTAGACGACCTCGGACTCGTACTGCGCGGCGACCCCGGCGATCAGGCGCTGCTTCTCCGCCTCCGGGATGCCCAGCTTGTCGTAGGTGTTCTTGATGTCCTCGGGCAGTTCGTCCCAGCTCGTCGCCTGCTTCTCGGTCGAGCGCACGAAGTACTTGATGTTGTCGAAGTCGATGCCCGACAGGTCCGCGCCCCAGTTGGGCATGGGCTTGCGCTGGAACAGTTTCAGCGCCTTCAGGCGCGCGTCACGCATCCACTCCGGCTCGGACTTCTTGTCGGAGATGTCCGTCACGACGTCTTCGTTGAGCCCCCGGCGGGCGCTCGCACCCGCGGTGTCGGAGTCCGCCCAGCCGAACGCGTACCGGCCGAGCGAGTCGATCGTCTCTTCCTGGCTCAGCGGCGTCGTGGTGGCAGTGCGCTGCTCGGCAGCGGCAGTCATTCGCCTCCTCCTTCTGTGTTTTGGCGAGTTTGCGCGCGACCGCGATCGCGTCTACAGGGCGCTTCTGGCAACCGGAACAGCGGCGCCACGGGAGGGCGCCCTGCACGGCACTCACGGGTAACCCCGAACGCCGTCACTCGATTCCACATCGGCTTCATTTCTCGTCTTTCGAAGTCTCTGCCTGAGCCCGCGGGGGGTCCGCGGGGACGTGGGTCGTGCAGGCCGCGTCACCGCGTGCGATGGTCGCCAGCCTCTGCACATGGGTACCCAGCAATCCGGCGAATGCCTCGGTCTCGGCCTCACACAGTTGCGGGAATTCGGCGGCGACGTGGGCGACCGGGCAGTGATGCTGGCACAGCTGCTCACCGGTGCCTGCCTGGCGGGTCGAGGCAGCGTAGCCCTCCTTCGTCAGCGCCGCGGCGAGGGCCTGTGCCCGGCCCGAGGCCGCGGCCGGGCCGGTCACCTGCGCGCGGTGCGGTTCGACGAGCTTGGCCACCCGGTGCCGCGCGAAGGCCCGGACCGCCTCCTCCCCCGCGTGGTCGGACAGGAAGCGCAGCGCCGAGACGGCGAGGTCGTCGTAGGCGTGCCCGAACCGGGCCCGGCCCTGCTCGGTGAGCAGGAAGAGCTTGGCGGGCCGTCCCCGGCCCCGCGGGCCGCGCCGGGACGCCTCCCTGGTGTCGGCCTCTCCGTCGGCGACCAGTGCGTCGAGGTGACGGCGCACCGCGGTGGGACTGATGCCGAGCCGGTCCGCGACGACGACCGCCGTCATCGGGCCCTCCTCCAGCAGCAGCCTGGCCACCTCGTGCCTGGTCCGGCCCTCGGTCGCCAGTTCCCGGCCGGCCTGCGCGGGCACAGCGATCCCGGGGTGCCCGGACTCCTCGCTGTTTTTCACAACACAAGTGTGTCGTATTTCCGGCCCGGGAGCAAAGACGGGGAGATCATCGAGTGACCGGCATCACGCGGAGCGGGTGTCGATACGCTCTTCTCGTGACACTTGGCGAACACGGCACCGAGGAGCATGTCGTCGTGTCGCCGGTCCGTCCTCCGCAAGCGGATCCGCTCGACGGACCGGAGCTCCGGGCACTCGACGTGGTGCGCCGCTTCGGCACCGTCGGCGCGCTGTTCCTCGCCCTCGGCTCGCTCGGCGCCGGCGCCGCTCCGGTGCTCAACCCGGTCCAGGACATCCCGGTCCTGCGGCTGTTCGCCCGCATCCCGACGGTGTCGCTGGCGATGGCCTTCACCGGGATGGCGATGCTGGTCCTCGGCTGGCTGATGCTGGGCCGCTTCGCCCGGCCGGGCCGCGCCCGCCTGGCCACCCGCGCCCAGCTGACCCGGACGCTGGTCATGTGGCTGACACCGCTGATGGCCATCCCGCCGCTGTTCTCCCGCGACGTCTACAGCTACCTCGCGCAGAGCGAAATCGTGCGCCGCGGGATGGACCCTTACTCACTGGGCCCGGCGCAGGCACTCGGCGTCGCCGACCCGCTGACCAGCGGCGTGTCGAACATGTGGCGGGAGACCCCGGCGCCCTACGGCCCGCTGTTCCTCAAGCTGGGTAGCTGGATCTCGGGAATCGTGGGTGAGGACGTCGTGGCCGGCGTGCTGTTGCAGCGGGCGCTGGAACTCGCGGGGGTCGCCCTGATCATCTGGGCGCTGCCCCGGCTCGCCCGCCGGTTCGGCGTCGAACCCGCCACCGCGCTGTGGCTGGGCGCGGCGAACCCGCTGGTGCTGTTCCACCTGGTCGCCGGGGCGCACAACGAAGCGCTCGGCATCGGGCTGATGGTGGCCGGTCTCGAACTGGGCCTCCGCAGGCTGCCGGCCCGGGTGCCCGGCGCCGTCCCGCCGCCGCTGGCCCGGGGCGAGGTGCTGTTCATCGTGCTGGGCGCGGCGGTGATCACGCTCGCCGCCGCGGTCAAGATCAACGCGATGATCGCGCTGGGCTTCTTCGGCGTGATGATCGCCCGCCGCTGGCACGGCCGGGTCGCCGACCTGCTGCGCGCGATCGCGCTGATGTCCGGAGTGTTCGCCGTGGTGATGGTGTCGCTGTGCTACGCGACCGGGCTGGGCTTCGGCTGGGTCGGCGCGCTGGGCACCCCGGGCCTGGTCCGTAGCTGGATCTCCCCCACCGCCGAGCTGGCCAACCTCGGCGGCGTGCTCGGCATCGCGCTCGGCATGGGCAACCACACCGACTCGCTGGTGTCCATCGTGCAGGTCGCCGGCACCCTCGCGGCCGGGCTCATCACGCTCAAGTTCCTCTGGGACAGCTTCCGCTGGCGTTACCGTCCCATCATCGGTCTCGGCGTCTCCCTCGGTGCGTTCATGATGTTGCACGTGGCGATGCAGCCGTGGTGGCTGCTGTGGGCGGTGATCCCGCTCGCGGCGTCGGCGGGCACCTCGCGGTTCCGGGTCGCGGCGACCGTGGTCAGCGCCGTCCTGGCCTTCCTGGCGCCGCCTCCTGGCAGCACCTTCGACGGACGATCGTTCGTTCCGCTCCAGGCCTATCTGGCCGGGCTCGTCGTGGTCGCGCTCGGCTTGCTGGCGGTCCGCCGGACCGCGCCGCTGTTACTGGCCCGAAGGTCGTACGCTTGATGGTCGTGAGCACACCTGCGGTCGAGATCACCGGGCTGATCAAGCGTTATGGCCCGAAGACCGCGGTCGACGGCCTGGACCTGAAGATGGAACGCGGGCATCTGCTCGCGTTGCTCGGGCCCAACGGGGCGGGCAAGACCACGACGATCGAGATCTGCGAAGGCTTCCGGCGGCCCGACGGCGGTTCGGTGCGCGTGCTGGGCCACGACCCCGTCTCCGAGGGCGCCGCGCTGCGGCCCCGGGTCGGGGTGATGCCGCAGGGTGGCGGGGCGTACCCGGGGGTGCACGCCGGCGAGATGCTGACCCTGGTCGCCGCCTGCGCGGCCAACCCGCTGGACCCGGCCTGGCTGCTGGACGTGCTGGGGTTGGCCCCCGTGGCCGGAACACCGTTCAAGCGGCTCTCCGGCGGGCAGCAGCAGCGGCTTTCGCTGGCCTGCGCGCTGGTCGGCAGGCCGGAGCTGGTCTTCCTCGACGAGCCCACCGCGGGCGTGGACCCACAGGCCCGCCGCCTGGTCTGGGAGCTGCTGGCCGCGCTGCGATCGGACGGGGTGAGCGTGCTGCTCACCACGCACCTGATGGAGGAAGCCGAGGCACTGGCCGACCAGGTGGTCATCGTCGACGGCGGCCGCGTCATCGCCGAGGGCACGCCGAGCGCTCTCACCGCGGAAGACGGTGACGCCGCCCAGCTCCGCTTCAAGGCGCGGCCCGGCCTCGACACCGAACTCCTCTCGGCCGCGCTGCCCGAGGGTTACGAGGTGGACGAGTCCTCGCCCGGCTACTACCTGGTGACCGGCCGCGTCAGCCCGCAGGTGGTGTCGACAGTCACCTCGTGGTGCGCGCAGCAGGGCGTGCTGGCCGAGGAACTGCACGTCGGCAGGCGGGACCTCGAAGAGGTCTTCCTCGAACTCACCGGACGGAATCTTCGCTCGTGATACCCCGGAATTCGGCTCGCGGCACCCAAGGCAACCGCAGAAAACCCGCGCGGGAGGAGAAGTGACCGACGCGCCGACGTTTCCCGCCGGGACCTTCACGCCCGCGCCCGGTGCGGGCGGGCGGTGGCGGATGCTGCTCGCTCACGCGAAGGTGGAGACGATTCTCACCCTGCGCAACGGCGAACAGATCCTGCTCACCCTGCTCATCCCGCTGGCGTTGCTGATCGGCCTGTCGAAGCTGAACATCCTGGCCACGCCGGAGCTCGGCAATGTGTCCAAAGTGGACTGGATGACGCCCCGGATCTTCGCGCTCGCGGTGATGTCCTCGGCGTTCACCGGACAGGCGATCGCGCTCGGCTTCGACCGCCGCTACGGGGTGCTGAAACGGCTTTCGGCGACCGCGCTGCCCCGGTGGCTGCTGGTCGCCGGCCGGCTGGTGGCCGCGCTGGTCGTGGTCGCGGTGCAGGTGGTCGTGCTCGGCATCGTGGCGGCCGTGATGGGCTGGTCACCATCGGGTGCCGGCCTGGCCGAAGCCGTGCTCCTGCTCGTGCTCGGCACGCTGAGCTTCGGCGCGCTCGGGGTCCTCCTCGGCGGCGCGTTGCGGGCCGAGGTGGTGCTCGCGCTGGCCAACGTCGTCTGGTTCGCGCTGATGCTCGGCGGCGGAATCCTGCTCGCCCCCGCGGTCCTGCCCTCCGGTGCCGCCGTGGTGGTGGAACTGCTGCCCTCCGGCGCCCTCGCGGAGGGCCTGCACGACGCCCTGGTGGGCGGCACGCTCGCCTGGGGCCCCGTCGCCGTGCTCGCCGCGTGGGCCGTGGCCGCGGGCGCCCTCGCCACGCGCACCACCCGCCTGACCTGACAGGCAACGTCTCTAGTATCGAAGCGTGCATGTGAAGTCGCTGATCTCCCGGCTGCCGTATCCGTCGCGGACCCTCCAGCGCACGATCGGGATCGCCGCCGTGGTGACCCAGGCCGGGATCGGCGTGACCGGTTCCGTGGTCCGGGTGACCGGCTCCGGGCTCGGCTGCCCCACCTGGCCGCAGTGCGTGCCCGGCAGCATGGTGCCGGTCCAGCGTGCCCAGTATCACGCGCTCAACCAGTGGATCGAGTTCGGCAATCGCCTGCTCACCGGTGTCGTCGTCGCCGTCGCGATCCTCGCCCTGCTCACCGTCTGGCGGATCCGGATCGACCAGCCGCACCGGCGCCGCCTGTCCGCCCTGGCGTGGACGCTGCCCGGCGGTGTGGTCCTTCAGGCGGTCCTGGGCGGCATCACCGTGCTGGCGAAGCTGGAGTGGTGGACGGTCGCGATCCACTTCCTCGCCTCCACACCGCTGGTCTGGCTCGCCGTCCTGCTCCTGCACGCCTTCGGCGAAGGCGACGGCCCGGCCCGCCCGCTGATCTCCCGGCCCGCGCGAGGACTTCTCGTCGCCCTGATCGTCTCGATGTGGGCGGTGCTGATCGCGGGCACCACCGTCACCGGCGCGGGTCCGCACGGTGGCGACCCCGGCACGAAACGGCTCGACGCGCCCATCGAAGTGCTGGCCCAGGCGCACAGCGGGCTGCTCGTGGTCTACCTGGTGCTGCTGGCGGCATTCGGAATCTTTCTTGCCCGCGGCGGTGGCGCACCGGGCCGGCTGTGGCGCCGTTACGGCATCGTCTGGGCGGTCGCGCTCGCCCAGGGCGCCCTCGGTTCGGTCCAGTACGCGCTGGGCGTGCCGGAGACGCTGGTGTCCTTCCATGTGCTCGGTTCCGCGCTGGTGATCATCGCGACGGCCGCGTTGTGGTGTGCCACCAGGGATTTCGGGCCCGCCACCCTGACTTCGCCCGAGGTTCCCGAACTGACCTCCGCCGGTTCGCGGCCGGACATGCCTGCGTAACGCGAACGGAGGCCGGGCACAGTAGGCTCAGACGGCGAGGGAAACGCCCGATTTCTCCAGTCTCTGCGAGGTCCCAACCCGACATGACCACCACCGGCACCCGCGCCCAGGCCAAACCGCTCGTCTCCCACTCCCGCTCCACCGGGCAGATGATCGTGCTCAAGGCATTCCTGTTGATCCCCTTCGCCGCGCTGGTCGCCGCGCTCCCCGCGGCCTGGGGCTGGGGCCTGAACTGGCTCGATCTCGGCCTGGCGGCGGCCTTCTACGTGATCGCGACCCTGGGGGTGACAGTCGGGTACCACCGCTACTTCACCCATGGCGCCTTCAAGGCCGGGCGGCCGCTGCGCGTCGCGCTGGCCATCGCCGGGAGCATGGCCGTGCAGGGCTCGGTCATCTTCTGGGTGGCCAGCCACCGGCGGCATCACGCCTTCGCCGACCGCGACGGCGACCCGCACTCCCCCTGGCTGTTCGGCACCAGCCCGGCGGCCCTGGCGCGTGGCTTCTGGCACGCCCACATGGGATGGATGTTCCGCCGCGAGGTGACCAACTACGAGCGGTTCGCGCCCGACCTGCTGGCCGACGGCGACCTGCGCGTGGTGAACCGGTTCTTCTGGCTGTGGATCACGCTGAGCCTGGCGCTGCCCGCCGCGCTCGGTGGCCTGCTGAGCTGGTCGTGGTGGGGCGCGGTGACCGCGTTCTTCTGGGCCGGACTGGTCCGCATCGCGTTCCTGCACCACGTGACCTGGTCGGTCAACTCGATCTGTCACATGGTCGGCGACCGTCCGTTCAGCAGCCGCGACAAGGCCGCGAACTTCTGGCCGCTGGCGATCCTGTCCATGGGCGAGTCCTGGCACAACTCGCACCACGCCGATCCGACCTGCGCCCGCCACGGCGTGCTGCGCGGTCAGATCGACGTCTCGGCGCGGGTCATCTGGATCTTCGAGAAGTTCCGGTGGGCGCATGACGTCCGCTGGCCCCGGGCCGAGCGCCTCGCGGCCAAGCGCGTCCGGGCCGTCTGAGGTCAGACCGCGTCCCTAGCCGCCGCGAGAAGTTCGTTCGCGTCGGCGAGATCTTCGCCGGTCGGCGGGTCGTCCTGAGTGAGGCCGGCCCGCCAGTAACCGGTGAAGTCGATGGCTGTCTTGTCGATCTTCCGATCCCCCACCAGATACCTGCGCAGCGCGCGCACCGTGCCGGCCTCGCCGCCGAGCCACGCGAACACCGAACCCGCGGGGAATTCCGCCTCCGTCACCGCGTTCGTGAGCAGGTCGCTGTGTCCGGCGGGGATTCCGTCGCGGTGCAGCCAGCGCAGCGTCACCTCGCCCCGTGTGTCGAACCGCTGCTCCTCAGCGGCGTCGGCGACCTCCACGTAGGCCAGGACGCGGACGCCGTCGGGCAGCGATTCGATCATCGTGCCGATCGCCGGGAGCGTCGTTTCGTCCCCGGCCATCAGAACCCAGTCCGCCTCGGCGAGCGACGCGCTCAAGGGCACCGTGCGGGCGAACATGTCCGAAGGCCCGAACATGCCGAGGGTGTCGCCGGGACGCGCCGACCGGGCCCACCGGGTCGCGGGGCCTTCGCCGGAGTCGCCGTGCAGGACGAAATCCACGGTGACGGTGGAAGTCCCAGGATCGTGCGCGCGGACCGTATAGCTCCGCGTCCACGGCCGTTCGGGTTCCGGAATCGCGGTGAAAGCCTGGTACCAGCCGGCGAAGCCGCCGTCGGCGTCCGGGAGGCGCGGCAGGTCCTGACCCGGTTTCGGGAAGTACAGCTTCACTTGCCGATCGGGCTCACGTCCGGTGAGATGGGCGCCCTCGAAGGTGATACGGGCCATCCCCGGTGTGATCCGGCCGGCCTCGGCGACCCGGATCAATCCGACCGGCAACCTCGTCATCGAAACTCCTTCCGCGGCTTCTGCACGAACCAGCCGGATCCGCTCCGGCTCCTTCGATTGTTTCATTGAACTTCCCTGGGAGACTTTTCTCGCATTTTCCGACGTAGACTCGGCCAAATCCTCCAAGCGCAGGTGAGCCGACAGGGCGCGGGTGGCGCCAGGGCGCCGCACGGCTATCTTCGGATCGAACGCGGAAACAAATGCCGATGTCCGCTAGGGACACGTTCCGCGCAAGCGGACAAGGAGGTCGAATGCCGACGGCAGTGCAGATCCGGCGGACGGGTGGACCCGAGGTGCTCGAAGTGGCCGAAGTGGACCCCGGTGAGCCCGGTCCCGGGCAGCTCCTGGTCGACGTCATCGCCGCGGGGGTGAACTACATCGACACCTACCACCGTGCCGGCATCTACCCGCTCGACCTGCCGGTGACCCTGGGCATGGAGGGAGTGGGCACGGTCGTGGCCGCGGGTCCGGAGGTGACCGGGTTCTCGCCGGGCGACCGGGTCGCCTGGCAGGGACAACTCGGCAGCTACGCCGAGCGCGCGGTCATCCCGTCCGCCATCGCGATGCACGTGCCCGCGGAGATCCCGGACGAGACCGCCGCCGCCATGATGCTGCAGGGCATCACGGCGCACTACCTCGTCCGTTCCACCTACGAGGTTCAGGAAGGCGACACCGTCCTGGTGCACGCCGCGGCGGGCGGAGTCGGCCTGCTGCTGGTCCAGTTGGCCAAGGCTCGCGGGGCACGCGTGATCGGCACGGTCTCGACCGAGGAGAAGGAACGGCTCGCCCGGGACGCCGGTGCCGACGAGGTGATCCGGTACGACCAGGTCGACTTCGCCGCGGTCACCCGCGAACTCACCGGTGGCGAAGGCGTGGCCGCGGTCTACGACGGGGTCGGGAAGTCCACTGTGGACGGAAGCTTGGCCAGCCTGCGGATCCGGGGCGTACTCGCGCTGTTCGGCGCGTCGAGCGGACCGGTCCCGCCGATCGATCCGCAGCGGCTCAACGCGGCGGGTTCGGTCTACCTGACCCGGCCGACCGCCGCGCACTACGTGCGCACGCGCGACGAACTGGACTGGCGCGCGAGTGAACTGTTCGACGCCGTCACCAGCGGCAAGCTCGCGATCCGCGTCGGGGGCCGCTACCCGCTGGCCGACGCCCGCCAAGCGCACGAGGATCTCCAAGGGCGCCGTACCACCGGCAAGCTGCTGCTGATCCCCTAGCTCGAATCCACGCTCATGGGCGCGGCGGGCCGGAGCCGTCGTGGCCATGAGCCGTCGTGCGGCTGACGGCGAAATGACCGATTCCGCCCAATCGGCGGCGCCGAATCGCTACCCTTCGAGGCATCGACAGACCCGAATTGCCAACTGGGGGCCAGCGGTGCGGTACTTGTCGCGAACTTCGTTCGCGCGGACTTTGGTATTACTCGGATGTGCCGGCGCACTGATCGCCGGCTGTGATTCGGGGACGGGGTCCGCGCCGGGGCCGTCTTCGGCGCAACCGCCTTCGGCCGGCCATGGCGAAGACCTCGGCTACCACGGCCCGGCGCTGCCCGGCCTGGAGGCCCAGCCCATCGCGCATCTGGTGAACATCACGTTCGGCGCCGGCAAACCGTACGTCGTCGGCGACTCCTTCGCCTTCGTGACCTTCAAGGGTGGCGCGGACGGGGACCGCTCCGGTTCGACGCCCGCCACGGTCACCTTCTACGACGCGATCACGGGCCGGAAGACCGCGACCGCCGACGTCCCGCTGTGGGATCTGCACGCGCCGCAGGTAGGTGAGTCCGGGGGCGCGCCCGCGATCTTCTTGCACGGGACCGAAACCCGCGAATCGGACGGCCTGAGCCGGACGAAGAAGGTGGAGCACCAGGTCGGCTTCGATTCATCCGGGCGCAAGGTGAGCGACCTGGCGTGGGACTCCGGTGACGACCGGGTGGCGGTGGCGGGGTGGACCGCCACCAAGGCGACCAACGATCATCTGACCAGGGAGGAACTGACGGTCTACGCCGCCGACGGCGCCGCCCGGCTCAGCCTGCCCGCCGACCATGGCGCCATCACCGCCGTCGCGCCGGTCCTCGACATCATCGCCGGTGACATCGCGCTGGTGCGGCACACCCGCGAAGGGCGGACAGGCGCCGAACACTACCTCGCCGCCTACGACCTGGCCCGCCCGGGCGCTCCACTGTGGACTTCGGACACCACGCGTCCCCAGGCCGCGACCAACCCCGACGCGTCAGTCTCGTTCCTCTCGCGTGGCACCATCGGACTGATCTATCCGGCGGGCTCGGGCAAGGCGACCGTCGCGGTGCAGGACGTCCGCACCGGCGCGGTCAAGGGTGCGACACCCGCCATCGACAAGTACCCCGGACTCCGCGACAGTTCCGTCGGTGAAGCCGACAACGCCGGTTCCGGCGCCGCCGTGCTCGCGCTGACGCACGCGTCGTCCGGCCACGGCAGCGTCGCGGTCAGCCTGGCCGACGGCCACGTGCTGTGGCAGCAGACCGGTGACCAGGAAGGTTTCGCGCCGGACGTCGTCGTCGGCGGCACGGTCTACGGAACCTCGGCGCAAAGTCCTGGCCGGGGCAAGGGTGACGCGGCACGGCCCAGCCTCGCGCTCGACCTCGCGACCGGACGGGTCCAGGAGAAGTCCCTGACGACGGCACCCATCGCGGCCACCGACAGCGGGTATGCCATCGTGCCGGAGATCGGCGACGACACTTCGGGCGAGGACGCCGGAGCCAAGGGCAGTTACTGGATTTTCCGGGCACGCCAAGGTTGATCCGGTAGTGCCGCCCGCTCGCCAGGGCGGGCGGCATCATCGAGCAGGAACGATCAGGTGCCGACCGCGGCGCGCAGCGTTTCCTACAGCGACGACTGCGCACGCGCGACGAACTGGATTGGCGCGCAAGTGAACTGTTCGACGCCGTCACCAGCGGCAAGCTCGCGATCCGCGTCGGGGGCCGCTACCCGCTGGCCGACGCCCGCCAAGCGCACGAGGATCTCCAAGGGCGCCGTACCACCGGCAAGCTGCTGCTGATCCCCTAAGCAAGGCCAGGGGCCGGCGCGGTTTCGTCATGCTCCGCTTCCCTTGGCCGCGTCCGAACCGGCAGCTGGTCCAGACCACGCATGAAGTCCTGGCGCAAGGTCAGCTCGGTGGCCGGGACGGCGAGGTCGAGCGCGGGGAACCGGGTCATCAAGACGGTCAACGCGACCTTGGCCACCAGCCGGGCGAGTGGCGCGCCGAGGCAGTAGTGGATGCCGTGCCCGAAGCCGAGGTGCGGGTTGTGCGCACGATCGAGCCGCAGCTGGTCCGCGGCGGGGAACCGGTCTTCGTCGCGATTCGCCTGTGCCAGGCTGATCTCGACACGGGTGCTGGCCTGGACGGTCCGGCCGGCGAGTTCGAACGTCTCGGCGGCGATCCGGGAGTTGTCGATGGCCAGCGGTGTGTCGTAGCGAACGAATTCCTCGATCGCGGTGGCCAGCAGGTGCGGCTCCGCGCGCACGCGGTCCCATCGGCCGCGGTCCTCGAGCAACCGGAACACGCCGTTGCCGAGCAGGTTCTTGGTCGTCTCGTGGCCGGCGATCAACAGCATGAAGACCATCGAGGTCAGCTCGTTCTCGGAGAGCCGATCCTGACCGTCGCGGACCTCGATCAGGTCGCTGAGCAGGTCGTCACCTGGGTGTGCGCGCCGCTGGGCGAGCAGATCCCGGATGACCGTCAGCATCCGGGCCAACTGCGCGGGCATCTCCTGCCGGCGGGCCGGGCCGGCGGCTATGATGGCCGTCCAGGTGACGAATTCGTCTCGCATGCCGGCCGGGACTCCGAGCAGGTCACAGATGACCTGTAACGCCAGCGGCAACGCGTAGGCCTGGATCAGCTCGACCGTCTCGTGGGCCGGTACCTCGTCGAGAAGTTCGTGTGCGACGTGCTCTATGCGCGGACGCATCGTTTCGACGCGCCGGGCGGTGAAGGACGCGGAGATCAATCGGCGCAGGCGCGTGTGATCCGGCGGATTCGCGAACATCATCTGGTTCACCATCGCGTCGAGCACATCAAGGGAAACGCCCATCGAGGAGAGGTCGAGGTGCTTGATGACGCGCTGATCGGAAAGCGCTTGCCGGGCGGCGTCATAACCGGTGACCAAAAGAGCCTTCGTACCGTCCTGCCCCGTCGTCTCCTGGATTTTTTCCACGAAATGCTCCTTCTCCTCCAATGCCGGTCCGTGAAACAATTCATAACATGATTTTCATCTTCCTTGCTTGAACGAGAAAGCCACTTCGTGGAACTTCGAGGCCACCTGGTTCAATGAACCCTGTGAGTGAGCAGGCGGATGGCGGGAAGAGCAGCGGTGGTGCACCGGCACCATGCGCCCCGGGCACCAGCGAGAAAACCCAGGTGCGTACCCGTGATTCCCGGGCCAGGGATGTCGTCGTCACCGACTTCTCCACGGTGACCAGGTTGGCGGTCGAGACATCCGCGGACACCGAGGACACGCTCAGGCTGTTCGTGGTGCGGCGCGGCGCCTGGACACTGCGATACGGCCGCACCGAGGCCGTTCTCGACGCCGGTCGTTTCACGATGCGGCGTTCGAACGGACTGAACGGCTACGAAATGACCCCGCACACGTCGGGTGTGACCATTGGGCTGCCGCCAGAAATGGCCGAAGCCATGACCACGCCGATAACCGGCCCGGCCGCCACGCCCGAAGTACGTCTGCTGCTGGCCCATGCGAGCCTGCTGCACGAGACGATCGGCGAACTCGCCGGAACCGGTGTCGAGGCGGCACGGAGCGCACTGATCGAGTTGGCCCGCGGCGTGGCGCATCGCTACGTCGACGACGCAGAGCCTGCCCTGGTGCCCGCGCTTGTCCGGGCCGCCCGTGAGCTCGCCGATCAGCGACTCGCCCATCCGGAGCTGGCGCCCAGGCTGCTCGCCCGCGAACTGCATGTCTCCGTGCGCACCCTGACCCGCGCGTTCACCTCCACCGCCGAACCGGTCGGCGCCTACATCCGGCGCCGCCGGCTCGAGGAAGCGCGTCGTGAGCTGGCCGCCGGGTACACCGTCTCACAGGTCGCGGCACGCTGGCAGTTCGCCGACAGCAGCCACTTCGTCCGCGCCTTCCGCAAAAACTACGGCGAAACCCCGGCCGGATACTCCCGAAGCCGCGGATAGCAGGGTTACGTGCCGACCGCGGCGCGCAGCGTTTCCTTCAGCGACGAGGTGGTGGCGATGACCGCGGTGGGCTCGTAGCCGCAGTGCGCCATGCAGTTGGCGCAGCGCGGGTCCTTGCCCCGGCCGAACTTGTCCCACTCGGTCTCTTCGATGAGTTCCCGCCAGGTCTTGGCGTACCCGTCGTCGAGCAGATAGCAGGGCCGTTGCCAGCCCAGCAGCGAGTACGACGGGATGCCCCACGGGGTGCACTCCAGGTCCCGCTTGCCTTCGAGGAAGTCCAGGAACACCGGAGAGTGGTTCAGCCGCCACTTCTTCCGCCGGCCCCCGGCGAAGGCCTTGGTGAACAACTCGCGCGTCTGCTGCACGCCGAGGAAGTGCTCCTGGTCAGGCGCCTTCTCGTAGGCATAACCCGGCGAGAGCTGCATGTTGTCCACGCCGACTTCGTCGTTGAGGTAGTCGAGCACGTCGATGACGTCCTGCGGGGCGTCGGTGTTGAAGAACGTCGTGTTCGTCATCACCCGGAAACCGGCGTCCTTGGCCATTTTGATCGCGTCGACGGCCGCCTGGAAGCCGCCTTCCTTGCGCACCGAGGCGTCGTGCTTTTCTTCGAGGCCGTCGATGTGCACCATCCACGCGAAGTTGCGGTGCGGCTTGAACTTGTGGATGTGCTTGGGCAGCAGGAGCGCGTTGGTGCACAGGAAGACGATCTTGTTGCGCTCCAGCAGGATCCGGGTGATCTCGTCGATCTGCGGATGCATCAGCGGCTCGCCGCCGGCGATGGAGACCATCGGCGCGCCGCTCTCCTCGACCGCGCCGACCGCCTGCTGCACCGGCATCCGCTGCTTGAGCAGGTGGGCGGGCTGCTGGATCTTGCCGCACCCACCGCATTTGAGGTTGCACGCGAACAGCGGTTCCAGCTCGACCAGGATCGCGTATTTCTCCCGGCGCCTCAGCTTCTGCTTGGCCAGGTACGCGCCCAGCCGGATCGACTGCCGTAACGGCATTGCCATGACTACCCCACCTCCCGCGGTAACGTGAAAACGACATCCTCATCGGCCACCTGGCTTTCCCGCACGAAACGGCGGCCGAGACCAGTCAGGCACCGGGTCAGCTCGTCGACCAGGTGCGGGGGTGCCGAAGCACCCGCGGTGATGCCGACGCGCCGGGCGCCCGCCAGCCAGCGAAGGTCCACTTCGGACACATCGTCGATCAGGTGCGCCGGGGTGCCCCGCCGCTGTGCCACCTCGACCAGCCGCTTCGAGTTGGACGAGTTGGCGGAGCCGACCACCAGCACCAGATCGGCCTCGTCAGCCACGGCGCGCACCGCACGCTGGCGGTTCGTCGTGGCGTAACAGATGTCGTCCCGGCGCGGGGCCGACATCGCCGGGAACCGCTCCCGCAGCACGCCCGCGATCTCCTCGGCCTCGTCGACGGCCAGGGTGGTCTGCATCGCGTAGGCCACCCTGTCCGGATCGCGCGGCCGCACCTGCGCGGCGGCGGCCGCGTCCTCCACGACCACCACGTGCTCGGGCGCCTCGCCGAGTGTGCCTTCCACCTCCTCGTGATCGGCGTGCCCGATCAGGAACACCGTGTCCCCTCGCGCGGAATACCGGCGCACCTCGTTGTGCACCTTGGTGACCAGCGGGCAGGTGGCGTCGATGACCTGGAGCCCGCGGTCCGCGGCGGCCGCGCGCACCGACGGCGCGACGCCGTGCGCGGCCAGCACGGTCCGCGCCCCGGCGGGCACCTCGTCGACCTCCTGGACGAACACCGCGCCCAGCTTTTCCAGCCGCCGCACCACGTGCACGTTGTGCACGATCTGCCGCCGCACGTAAACCGGGGCGCCGTAACGTTCGAGCGCGCGCTCGACGATCTCGATGGCCCGGTCCACCCCGGCACAGAACGAGCGGGGGCTGGCGAGCAGGATCTCGCCGGGACCGGCCGCCTCGCACCACTCCCGCAGCACGCCCGCGGCGGTGCGCAGCGAGCGCAACCCGGAGATGCCCCGCAACACCGTGCCCGGCCGCCACAGCGGATGCCCCGGAGTGTCCACAATGGAACGGACAACGGCCAGCGGGCCCGGTGCGGCGGCGAAGGCGGATGACTCCATGTCGACCGCGAGCGCGCCGCCGTCGGCGAGCCGGACCCGTTCGGCGCCCTCCACGATCACGTCCGAAGACGCTATCGGTCCGGTGTGGACGGTCAGCCCGTGCCGCCGCAGGGCGGCCGCGAGCAGCGGGGCCGAGGGCACCGGAACCCGCCCGCGCGGACCGTCGAGTTCGGTGGCCACCACCAGGTCTCCCGGCCGCACCCGGTCGGTCACCGCCCCGGCGACTCCCGCGACCAGGACGGGTGCCTCACCGAGCCGGGCCGCCGACTCGGCCGCCCGCCGTGGCCCCATGCCGGTGTGCAGCACTCGCATCCCCGGCCCCCGCAACGCAGCGGCCTCCAGGCGCATCGGCGCGCAGACGACCCCGGTCATGTGGGCCAGCCCTTCAGATACCGCCCGAGCGCGGAGACCGGGAACACGATCCGGTAGAGGTGGTAGTTGATGTAGAAGTCACCCGGGAACCCGGTTCCGGTGAACTGCGGCTCGTCCCAGGTGCCGTCCGGGCGCTGGTGCTCCACCAGCCATCGGACGCCACGCTCCACAATGGACGATTCACGCTCGCCCGCGGCGAGCAGCGCCATCAGCGCCCAGGCCGTCTGCGAAGCCGTCGAAGTGCCCCGGCCGATCCACTCGGGATCGCGGTAGGAGCGCAGGTCCTCGCCCCATCCGCCGTCCGGATTCTGGTGCGCGGCGAGCCAGTCCACCGCCCGCCGGATCGGCACCGCCGAGGGCGAGACCCCGGCGGCCACCAGTGCCGGGACCACCGCGCCGGTGCCGTAGACGTGGTTCGCACCCCAGCGGCCGTACCACGAACCGTCCTCACGCTGGTCGTCGAGCAGCCACAGCACTCCGCGCCGGCATTCGGTTTCGCCCGAAAGTCCTTCCGCGGCCAGCATTTCCACCACGTGCGCGGTGACGTCGGCCGACGGCGGGTCGATCACCGCGCCGAAATCGCAGAACGGCAGGCTCAGCGTGAGCCGCTGCGTGTTGTCGGCGTCGAACGCGCCCCAGCCGCCATCGGCGGACTGCATGCCCCGCGCCCAGGTCACCCCGCGGTCGATCGCCTCCTTCAGGCGGCGCGGATCGGGGTGACCGGCACGGCGCAGCGCCAGCACGATCTCGGCGGTGTCGTCGACGTCGGGATAGACGTCGTTGGCGAATTCGAACGCCCATCCACCGGGCGGGGTGGCCGGGCGGCGCACCGCCCAGTCGCCGGGCTGCCGGATCTCCTCGCCGAGCAGCCAGTCCGCGGCCTTCACCACGACCGGATCGTCGGGCGGCACACCGGCGTCGGCCAGCGCGATCACCGCGAGCCCGGTGTCCCATACCGGCGACTGGCAAGCTTCCAGGCGACGAACCGGGCCCTCGGGGGTGTCCTCCCGGATGATGAACCCCTCCAGTCCTTCGAGGCCGGCTCTCATCGCGGGGTGGTCGAGCGGATAGCCGAGCAGGTGCAGCGCCAAAAGGGAATAGACCCAGGGCGGCTGGATACCGCCCCACGAGCCGTCCGCCTCCTGCCGTGCGAGGATCCACTCGGCCGCCTCCCGCATGGCCCGCTTGCGCAGCGGCTGGACGGGCAGCTTTCCGTACTGGTGCAACGCCTTGTCGAGATAGTGGAAGGCGCCGCGCCAGGTCCACGGCGCGACCAGCCGGCCCCCCGGCTTGGTCCCCGTGCGGATCTCGTCGACGTCGAACGGGAGCGGGCGGACCGGACGGAGCGTGGAAACGATCGTCAAGGGCACCACGGTCTGACGTGCCCAGCACGCCCAGTCGTAAACGTTGAGCGGGAACCACGACGGCAGAAAGATCAGTTCCGGGGGCATGGTGGGCAGTTCGTCCCACGACCACAGGCCGAAGAGCGCCAGCCAGATGCGGGTGAACACGCGGCTGGCCTCCAGGCCCCCGCCCGCCCGCACGAACTCCGCCGCGGCCCGCATGTGCGGCTCGCCGGGATCGTCACCGGCCAGCCGCAGCGCGACCCAGGCTTCGACCGTGGTGGAAAGGTCGCCGGGACCGCCGTAGAAGTTCGCCCAGGTGCCGTCGTCCCGCTGCTGCGAACGGATCCAGCGCGCGGCTTCCTCGGTGTCCTTCGCACCCCGGACGCCCAGGAACTCCCGCAGCAGAAGGTCTTCGGCGTCCATCGTGACGTTGGTTTCCAGTTCGCCCTTCCACCAGCCGCCCTCGGCCTGCAGCCCCTTCAGGTGCGCCACCGCGCGGTCCAGCGCGAGGCTCTCCGCCGTTTCCTCCTTCGCGGACAGACTTTCGGGCATCAAGCCTCCCTCGTCACGATGAACCGCGCGAGTGAAAGCAGTTCCTCCCGCGCGTGGTCGCCGATCTCGGCTTCTTCGAGCTTGTGCTGCCCGGCGGTCATCCGGCGATGGGCCTCGTCCAGCGCCCAGCGACGGCCACCGGCCTGGTCGACGAGATCGGCCGCATGCCGCAGGCTCGCTTCGTCGGGCTGGTCCGGGGCGGCCAGCCAGGCGGATAGTTCCCGGCCGATCGCGCCGCCGTGGGTGATCGAGTAGGTGACCGGCAGGCTCTTCTTGCGCGCCCGCAGGTCCGAATACACCGGCTTACCGGTGGTCGACGGCTCGCCCCAGATGCCGAGCACGTCGTCGACCAACTGGAAGGCCAGGCCCAGGTCGGCGCCGAACCCGGCGAGCGCGCTGACCGTGGCGGCCGGCGCTCCGGCCAGCACCGCGCCGATCGCCGTGCTGGCGGACAGCAAGGCGCCCGTCTTGCCCGCGGCCATGTCGAGGCATTCGTCGAGGGACACGTCATGCCGTTTTTCGAAGGCGACGTCGAGGACCTGGCCGCGAATCAGTTCGTTGACGGCCTCCGACATCAGCCGTGCCGCGGCCACCGCGGCCGGGCCGTCGACCTCCAGCAGCACTTCCTGGGCCAGCGAAAGCATCGCGTCGCCGGTGAGGATCGCGCTCGCCGCGCCGCGTACGGCCCACACGGTCGGGCGGTGCCGCCGCTCGGTGTCGCCGTCCATCAGATCGTCGTGCAGCAACGAGAAGTTGTGCACCAGTTCGACCGCCACCGCCCCGGGCAGCCCGGTTTCGGGCGCGGCACCGGCGGCTTCCGCCGACAGCAGCGCCAGCGCGGGACGGACCGCCTTGCCGCCACCCGAGGTCGGGTTGCCGTCGAGGTCGGTCCAGCCGAGGTGGTAGTAGGCGATCGACCGGCTGGTCGGGTCGAGGCGGTCGATCGCGGCCCGCAGTGCGGGTTGGACCGTCTGCCGTCCCTGCTGCAGGGAATCGAGTACGGCGGTCATGACGTTTCCTCCGCGAGTTCGCGCGCCCCCGCGACCGTGTCGACAGGGCGCTCTTTGGCAGTGCGCGTCACGTCGCATGGATAGGCGCCCTGCCGCCCCGGTAGCGGATAAAGAGGGCGCGCTCTGTGGTCACCATGACAGCCGCGAGTCGGCACAAGGAGTCTCATACTTGTTCCTCCGGCACTCTGCGCGGACGGCGCGCTTCGTCGGCGCTCTGCTCGCCCCGGATCGACGTGAGTGTTGTCATGCGAGGATCCCCTCCCTTTTTCTCGGCATGCTGCTCGAGCAGGGCGCCGGCCGCGGCCACACCGCTGCGGACGGCGCCCTCCATCGTCGCGGGCCACCCGGTCGCGGTCCACGCACCGGCGAGCACCAGCCCGTCGGCGCCGGTGACCGGCCCGGGGCGCAGTGCCGCGCACCCCGGAGCCGGGCGGAAGGTCGCGTGCCGCTCCCGTGTGACGAAGAAATCCCGTACCCCCGCCCCAGTCCCCAAAACCTCCCGCAGCGCGGGAAGGAGCCGCTCCCGGATCGCGTGCACCGGCGCGTCGATCAGCTCGTCGGCCGCGGACATCGACACCGCCACGTACTGACCACTGTCCACACCGGACGGTTCCGTGCGGTCGAACACCCACTGCACCGGGGAATCCACCGCGGCGACGAACGGCTGATCCATCACCCGGCGGTCGAAGACCACGTGCACGTTGACGATCGGGGAACTGCCCAGGCCCGCCGCCCATCCCTCCGGCAGGTCCACACTGCCCGGCGGCAGCAGGCGCTCCGCGGCGGCCGGCGGCACAGCGAGGACTACCGCGCGGGCCGTCACCGACGTCTCCCCCGCGCTCACGAGCCACTCGTTCCCCTCGCGGCGCAGCCCCGTCACCTTCGTCGCGGTCGCCACCTTGGCTCCCGCCGAGGTGAGCGCGAAGTGCGCCGGATCACCGTGCAGTTTCCGCAGCGGCACCTTGGACCAGCCGATGTCGGCCGCGGCCGCGTCGGTGAGCAGACCGAGCTGGAACACGGTGGCGGCCAGTCCGAGGGAAGCATCGGTGGCCGGGGCGTTGAGGGTCGCGATACCGACCAGGTCCCACAGTTTGGTGACGGCGTCCGCGCTCTGGCCATGAGTGGCGAGCCAGGTCGCGAACGACTGCGCGTCCGACGACGGCGCCGCCGGGTCGACCCCGCGCAAGGCGAGCGCGGCACCGGCGAACCGCAACCGGTCGGCCAGCCTGAGCGGACGGTACTTCAGCACCGAGTCGGCGAGGTGAAGGGGCGCGGGCAAACCGTTGCGGCGCAACCACACCGGCTCGGCCAGTCGCGGCGAACGGACGGGAATGGCCAGCTTCGGTTGCAGAAACGCCTTGTCACTCACCCCCAGCCTGCGCAACAGCTCCTGGTAGGCCGTGCAGCAGCGAAGGAAGACGTGCTGGCCGTTGTCCACCTCGATCTCGCCCCGGCGGAACGAGTGGGTCAGACCACCGAGGTGGCGCCGTGACTCCAGCAGCGTGACGTCGAGTCCCGCGTCGGCGCAGGCCAGCGCGGCGGTGATCCCGGCCAGGCCGCCGCCGACCACCACGACGTCACGGAGGGGTGTCATGGTTGTCTCCCGGTCAGCGCGCGCACCGCCACGACCAGTTTTTCCTTGCCGGACAGGGAAAGCCTGCGGTCGAAGGTGTCCGAAGGACGCTCGGCGATCCGCTCGCCGAGCCTGCGGTAGATGCCGGCCATCGCCAGGCAGCAGGCGCCGCTGCGCCGGTCGAGCAGCGGCCCGAGGCGCAAACCGTCTTCGTACCACTCGTTCGCGCGAGCCGCACAGTGCCGGATCAGGGCCGTCAGCCTGCCGTCGGGATCGGCGAGCCGGCCCGCTTCGTCGAGCTTCAACTCGACGCCGAAGGACTCGAGATCCTCACGGGGCAGGTAGACCCGTCCGTTCATCAGGTCCTCACGGATGTCGCGCAGGATGTTGGTCTGCTGCAACGCGATGCCGAGTGAGTCCGCGTACCGGGCCGCGTCCGGATGCGGCTTGCTGCCGAACACTCCCAGGCAGAGCCGCCCGATCGAACCCGCGACGCAGCGGCAGTAGGTGGTGAGTTCGTCGAAGGTGTCGTAGCGCCGCCCTTCGATGTCCATCCAGACCCCGTCGAGAAGTTCCTCGAAGGCCGTCAACGGGATGGGGAACCGGCGTGCCGCGTCGGCCAGGGCGACATACACCGGGTCGACGGCGGTTTCCAGCGCGGCCAGCGACTTGCGGACCTCTTCCAGCTGATCGGCTTTCTCCGCGGTCGGCAGGTCACCGTCACCGATGTCGTCGATGCGGCGGGCCAGGGCGTAGACGGCGCACAAGGCCGACCGGCGGCGCCGGGTGAGCAACCGGATGCCGTAGTAGAAGTTGCGCGCTTCGGTCCTCGTGATCGACTCACAGACCACGTACGCCTCTTCGACCTCCGTCACGCCCACCGGCGACCTCCCAGAAGTTCGATCATGTGGATGAACAGGTCCCGGCGGCTCGGCTTGGGCGGACCCGCCAGGACCTCCCAGTCGGCGCGCCTCAGCGCGTCGGCGGTGGCCAGCCCGCCCGCCACGTAGCCGGCGATGGCCAGGCGGGCCCAGCCGTGCAGGCGGCGCACCAGCGGGGCGCCTTCGGTCAGCAGTTCCATCGCCCGCCGGGACTGGGCTGCCACCGCGGGCCTGACCCCGGTCAGGTCCCGTTCGTCCACCCCGAACGCCGCCAGGTCACGACGCGGCAGGTAGATCCGGCCCGCGCGGTGGTCCTCGGCCACGTCCTGGCAGTGCTCGAGAAGCTGCAGCGCGGTGCACACCCGGTCGGAAAGCCGTTCCGCTTCGGCCGAGCGGACGCCGAAGATCCGCAGCACGATGCGCCCGACCGGGTTGGCGGAGAGCACGCAGTACGCCTCCAGGTCGTCCTGCGTCGCGTACCTGGTGACGGTCTGGTCTTGAAGGTTGGCCTGAACCAGCCGATCGAACGGTTCGAGGTCGAGCCCGCGCGCACGGACCGTGACGACCAGCCTGCGCAGCACCGGCTCCTGCGGCTGCCCGTCGTCGAAGACCCGCGCCAGGTCCTCCCGGAAACGCAGGAGCGCCGCGGTGCGGTCACCGGCGGATTCGTCGCCGAGGTCGTCGATCACCCTGGCCACGTCGTAGAGCGCGCCCAGGTCACGCCGCAGGTCCCGGGGGAGTATCCGTAACGCTACCGGGAAGTTCTCGGCGTGTTTCTTTTCGCGCAGCCGCGCCTGCCCGACCGTGTCATGACCTGCCGGTGCCCGTCCCATCGGCCCATAATCCATCCAGAGGGCTCACGGGTTCTTCACACGGGAAACAAATTCGGGGATGCCCCGGTTGTCACGAGCGAACAGTATGGACGCATGACCAGGGCGGGGTGGCGAAACGAGCGGAAGCAGAGCGGGGAGGCAGCCGGGGAAGTGGTGAACGAACCGAGAACGCGACGGAAACCGCCGGAAATCGGCGACCTGACCGGTGGCGAGGGAAATGTGCCGTCCCAGGCGGACGGCGCCGAGACGCCCACCGGAGTCAAACTCGACGATCTCGCGATGGCGATCGCCGACCGGCTGCCCCGCATGCTCGACGACGTCACCAGGCTGTTGTCGGACCACTGGCCGGACTACGCGGAGTTCATGCACACCGAGCGCGACGAGGTGCTCGTTTCGGCCACGATGTTCGTGCACCGCCTGGTCGGCATGGCCAAATGGGACATCACCGAACTGTCCGGTGCCTCCGACCGGCCCGCCGAGGGCCTGGGCGAGCAGCCGCTGTTCGAAGAGATCGGCCGCGCCCAGTGGCAGCAGGGCAGGGACCTGACCAGCCTGCTTTCGGCTTACCAGATCGGGGCCAGGGTGGCCTGGCATCACGTGGCCGAGGTGGCCCTGGAGGTCGGCGTCCCCTCCGACGTGTTCGCTTCACTGGCCGAAGCGGTGTTCATCTTCGTCGACCAGCTCTCCTCGGCGTCGGCCCGCGGCTACGTGCTCGAGCAGTCCGAGGCCGCGGCGGCGCGGGAACGGCTGCGCGACGAACTGGGCAACATGCTGCTGTCGGACCGGTCGGACTCGGAGGCGATCCGCGCCACCGCGGCCAGGGTGGACTGGCCGGTACCCCGCGAGGCCGCGGTGATCCTGGTCGAGCCGGACAACCCGGTCGGTACCGCGCTGCTGGCGCGTCTGGACCATTCGTGCCTGCACGTGCGGCGGGAGCGGATGGTCTGCGCGATCATCCCGGATCCCGACGGACCGCAACGGCGCCAGCGGCTGGCCACCGCGCTGCGCGGGGCCGGGGCCGTGGTCGGCCACGCGGTGCCGCTGGCCCAGCTGCCGGCCAGCATGCGCGTGGCCGAGGTGGCCGTCCAGCTTCGCCGGTCCCATGTCCTCGCGGACGATCCGGTGTTCGTCGACGAGCACCTCGACGCGATCATCGTGCACCGCGATCCGCGGCTGCTCGACGCGCTGCGCGCCCAGTGTCTCGCGCCGCTGTCCGAGGTGGGCCCGGTCACCCGGCAGCGGCTGTGCGAGACGCTGGTGTCCTGGCTGCGTCACCTCGGTGACCGCCGGGCGGTCGCCGAGGAGTTGCACATCCACCCGCAGACCGTCCGCTACCGCCTCAGCCAGTTGAGGGAACTTTTCGGTGAAGCGCTCGACGATCCCGACAACCGCCGCCGCCTCACCCTCGCCCTCGCCTGGGGCGGCCCCGAAACCTAGGCTGTGTTTCAGAGGCGCGCGATCGGATTTGCGGAGACGGGCGGGAACGGCCGCCGCGCTAGCTCAGTTCGTCGAGGACCTTCTGGAACTCGTCCACGAACCGTTCGGCGTCACCCGCGAAGGCCGGGTCGGTGGCGACGGTCATCGAGAACACGCCATACCAGCCGAGTACCCCCACCACGAACGGTGTCCCCGGCGCGATCGGGATGATCGGGTAGGCGGTGATCAGCGGGTACTCCCCCAGCGCGGTCACCTGCCAGGTGGCCCCCGGCATGTTGGACACGGTGCCGTTGAAGAACTTCCCGCCATAGACGGCCCGGGCGAACCACGCGTGGAACGCGGGCGGCATCAGGTCCGCGATCCTGGTCATGACGAACCTCGAAGCGATCACGCGGGTGCCCGTGCGCAGACGGTTCGTCGCCTTCGCGATCGCGGCCAAGCGGGCTCGCTCGGGCATGTCGCCCAGGGGAACCTCGACCATCACGCCCGCGGTGATGTTCCCCACGCCGCCGTCCTTGCCGGGTCTGATCTCGGCCGCCATCAGCGGCACGTTCACCAGCAGCGTCGGCGGGAGCGGGTGGTCACTGATCCGGCGAAGCGCCCCGGCGGTCCCGGACAGCAACAGGTCGGTCACGCGGGCCCCGCGCGCCCGGGCCAGATGCCGGACCGTGTCCAGGTCCAGTGCCAGCGTGGCGAAGCGGCGCTCCGCGACCGGGCTCACCGGCAGTGCCGCCCGCGGCCGGCGGTCGGTGGCCAACTGCGCCAACCCGATCACACCGCCCAGAATCCGCCGCGGCAGGCTCGGAAGCACCACGTCCTCGACGCCCGCGGTGAGATCCGGGGAGTCGAACAGCCGGAGCATCAGGTTGACCGTGCCGATCCCGTCCGCGACCGAGTGGTGCACCAGCGACACGATGGCCGCCACGTTCTCCTCCACCCCCGCCACCAGGCAGAACCGCCAGAGCGGGCGATCGCGTGGCAGCGGCCGCGCGGACAGCCCGGCCACCAGTTCGTGCAGCGCGGACATCCCGCCGGGACGCCCGTCCGGGCGAGTCAGGTCGAAGGCCGGGACGTGCCATTCCCAGTCGAGGTCCTCGTGCGGGACCCAGCGGGGACGACGCCACCGTGACGACGGTGACGGCCGCAGGCGGAACCGGGGCAGGGCCGGGAGTTTCGCCTTGATCGCCGCGATCGCCTGCTCCCGCCGGGGCGGCCCGCCCGCCTTCGCGGTGTCCAGCATGATCAGCCCACCCACATGATGCGGTGCCGCGGGCGATTCCACGTGCAGGAAGAACGCGTCCGACGAGGGCACCCGTTCCGCTCGCTGTTCAGCCACGCTTGTGATCATCGCAGCAACGGTGCCCGGTGTTTTGTGGGGGCACGGCCCCCACACCCCCGCTGGGGGCAAGCCCCCAGACCCCCGCAGGAACCTCAGGAGCCTCCGAAACGCGCGGCAAGGCCGCGATACAGACCGGGAACCAGACCGCGCACGGCCACGGGTACGCGTAGCCAGCGCGGGACGTAGGACTCGGCGCGGCCGTCGCGCACCGCGCGGACCACCGCGGCGGCGACCCGTTCCGGCGGCACGGGCCGCGGCGAGCGGCGCTCGTAGGGACGCCCCCGCCGGGCGAAGAACTCGGTGTCCACCACACCCGGAACCACGACACCGACCTTCATACCGGTGCCCGCCAGCTCGAACCGCAGGCTTTCGGCGAAGGAGTCGAGACCGGCCTTCACCGCCGAGTACACCGCCTCCCCCGCGACGCCGGTGCGCCCGGCGATGGAGGTGACGAAGACGACCCGGCCCTGGGGGCTCAAGGCGGGAAGCAGGGCGCGGGTCAGCTCGATCGGCGCGGTGAGGTTCACCGCGATCAGGTCCCGCACCTGCTCCCGCGTCATCTCCGAGAACGCCCCCGCCCAGCCGATCCCGGCGTTGTTGACCAGCGCGTCCACCGTGCCGAACCGCTCGGTGACCTCCGCGGCCACCCGGCTCACCGCCTCGGTGTCGGCGAAGTCGGCCGGCAGAGTCAATCCGCCGGTGCGGCCGGCCAGCGAGGCGAGCCGTGCAGGGTCACGGCCGTGCAGAACCAGCTTCGCACCGGCCCGTCCCAGCTCCAGCGCGGTGGCCGCGCCGATGCCCGACGACGCGCCGGTCACCACCACGACCGCCCCGCGCAGCTCCATCGGCGTCAGCCGGCGACCTGTGTCACGTCGACCACGAAGACCAGCGTCTCGTTCGGCTTGACCTGCTGGTTGCCCGACGGCCCGTAACCGAGGTCCGGCGGGACCACGATCAGCCGCCGCGCGCCCTGCTTGACGCCGTTGAGTCCCTGCTCCCAGCCCGGCACGGCCTGGCCCTTGCCGAGGGTGAAGGAAAACGGGTGCGCCCCCTGGTCCACTTTGTCCGACCACGTGACGAGGTCGTAGTTCACCGTGAGCGCGCTGCCCGCCTTGGCGGCCGGACCGGTTCCGGGCGTGAGGTCCTTGACCAGCAAGGTGGTGGGCGCGGTGCAGGTGTCGGGGATCGTGATCGACGGCTTGGCGCCGGGGTCGCCGGCGACCTTGATGTCGTCGGCGGTGCACACCCGCGCCTGCGTGGAAGGCTTCGCGGCGGACGAGGACGCGCCCACCGGGTTCGGCGCCGGATACGCGGGCCCGTCGCCGGGCGGATAGTCCGAGGCCTTTTGGCTGTTGACGCACCCCGCGAGGCTCAGCGCGGCGGCGACCACGATCACGATCTTGCCAACGTTACCGATCCGACTGAAAGAAGGCCGATACGGTCCGCAGCCGATCTGCTCGTCGACATCCGTTTCCGCCGTGGCTGCCGTCGGATTGGTAACGAACGGTCCAGTACGCATGGCGCTCACCTTAACCGGCGTTGACCAGTCGATTTCCGGTACCCGGTGTTGCCTCCCCGCGATGGGCCTCAGCCCACGATTTCCCGTTCTCCGGCCGAGAGTTCCCACTCTTCACGCACGGGGACGATGCCGAGCCGGCGCGTGGCACGGGTGAGCGCCACGTAGAGGTCGTTCCACCCGCGCGGGGATCCGGCGACGATCTCCTCCGGGGCGACCACCACCACGCCGTCGAACTCCAGCCCCTTCGCATCGTCCACTGTGGACAATGACAGTCGCTCGTCGTCGGGCAGATCCGCCCGCAGCCGCTCGATCCACTCCGGCGGACACAGCACACCGACCGTCCCACCGTCCGCCGCCGCCAGCTCGCCGTCCACGACGGAGCGCAGCCCGACTTCGGAAATCGGGCGCTGCCAAGGGGAAACGCCGCTCTCCCGCACCGACAGGGGCACCCGGAGGCCCGGGTCCACCCGCGCCAGCGCGGCCGCGGCGAGGGACATGATCTCCACCGGCGTGCGGTAGTTGACGGTGAGCTCGCGCAACCGCCACCGGTCGCCCACGTGCGGGCCGAGGACGTCCTGCCAGGCCGAAGCGCCCGCGGGGGCGCCGGTCTGCGCGACATCGCCGACCAGGGTCATCGACCGGCTCGGGCACCGGCGCATCAGCAGGCGCCAGTCCATCGGGGACAGTTCCTGTGCCTCGTCGACGATCACGTGCCCGAAGGTCCACGTGCGATCACGGGCCGCGCGCTCGGCGGCGGTCAGTTCACCCCGCCGCTGCTGCCGCTCGGCGAACAGTTCGGCGTCGAGGATGTCGGCGACCCGGAGGATCTCCTCGTCGGCGATCTCCTCGTCCTGCTCCAGGATGTCCAGCACGCCCTCGGCGTAGGCGCGTTCCTCGCGCTCCCGCCGCGCACGCCGGGCCTGCCGGTCGGTGTCGTCCACACCGAGCAGTTCGGCCAGCTCGTCGAGCAAGGGCACGTCGGCCGGTGTCCACGAAGACTTCGGCGGGCGCACCAACCGGTCCCGTTCCGCTTCCGTCAGGGCCGCCGCCGCACTGTCCAGGCGCTCCCGCGACGCGAACAGCTCTCGCAGCAGGCGTTGCGGTGTCAGCGTGGGCCACAGGGAGTCGAGCGCGGCTCGCACGGTCTCCGAAGCGGCGAGTTCGGCCCGGATCTCGGCGTGGTCCCCGGCGTCGAGTACGGTCGCGTCCGTCCTTTCGCCCTCCTCCACCGGAATTTCGGGAACGCCTTCGAACAGACCGACCTCGAACCCCTCCGTGGCCTGGTCGACGAGCACTTCGAGCAGTTCCTCGACGAACACTCGCCGGGCGGGATTATGGGGGCGGCGCGTGGCGCGCGCCTTGGCGCGGGCTCGTTCGCAACTCACGCGGTCGAGCGTCAGCACGGTGTCGTCGAACTCGACCTCCAGAGCGGTCTCGGGCACCTCCTGCCGGTCCCGGACCGCCTGGGTGAGCACGTCGGCCATCACCGCCCGGCCCTTGATCTCAGCGGTCTCGCGGGAGTCCTGTCCGGTGGCGCGCACGCCCGGGAACAGCTGCCCGACCGTGGACAGCAGCACCCCGGTCTCCCCCAGCGACGGCAGGACCTGGGCGATGTAGCGGAGAAAGGTGGTGTTCGGGCCGACCACCAGCACACCGCGTCCGGCCAGCCGCTCCCGGTAGGTGTAGAGCAGGTAGGCGGCACGATGCAGCGCGACCGCCGTCTTGCCGGTGCCGGGACCGCCCTGCACGACCAGCACACCGCCGAGTTCGTCACGGATGATCCGGTCCTGCTCGGCCTGGATCGTGGCGACGATGTCGCTCATCTCGCCGGTCCGGCGGCGTTCCAGCGCGGCCAGCAGGGCCGCCTCCCCGGCGAGCCCGAGGTCGTGTCCCTGATCGGCCGCGTGCAGGTCGAGCACCTCGTCGTCGACGCCGACGACGGTACGGCTCAGCGTGCGGATGTGCCGCCGGCGGCGCACTCCCTCCGGCGACGCCGCGGTGGCGAGGTAGAACGGCCGGGCAGCGGGCGCGCGCCAGTCGAGCAGCAGCGGCTCGTAACCGCCCTCCTCGTCGAAGAGGCCGATCCGCCCGACGTAGTGGGCCTCGCCGTCGAGAAAGTCGAGGCGGCCGAAACACAACCCCTGCTCGACCGCGGTGATCTGGGCGAGACGTTCCGAATACATCGAGGCGGACACGTCACGCTCCGTCCTCGCCTGGGGCGTCCCGCCGGTGCGGCCGAGCGCGTCGGTCAGCCTGCGCTGCGCGCCCTCCCGCTCGGCGTCGAGCTTGCGGTAGAGCATCGACACGTAGTCCTGCTCGGCCGCGATTTCGGTCCTGTTCTCCGGTTCCCGTTCCGCCGACAGGGACAAAGAGCAACTCGCTTTCGCTTGGAGGATTCCGGCCGTTTCGCCGAGCGCAATGACCAACGAGTCTACCGGCGGAAGAATTCCCCCGTGGGTGAACGAACGCGGCGCGCCGGTGGCGTTCCCCCAGCTACAGCGGCAGGCCCAGGGCCGGCATCCCGATCGCCGAGTCGATCGCGAGCGCGCAGAAGACCACCATCAAATAGGTGTTCGAGCGATGGAACAACGCCATCGGCTTGGTCTTGGCCCCGCGCTTGACCTCACCGTGAAGCCGGTGCGCGTAGAACAGGAACCAGGCTCCGGCGACGAGCGCGAAACCCGCGTACAGCCAGCTCGTCGCGGGCACCAGCAGCAGCGTCCAGCCGACCATCACCCACGAGTAGACGACGATCTGCCGCGCCACATGCTCCTCGGTGGCGACCACGGGCAGCATCGGCACGCCCGCCCGTTCGTAGTCCTCGCGGTACTTCATCGCCAGCGCCCAGGTGTGCGGCGGCGTCCAGAAGAAGATCACCCCGAACATCACGAAGGCGGGCCACTGCACGGTGCCGGTCACCGCGGCCCAGCCGATCACCACCGGCATGCAGCCGGCGGCCCCGCCCCACACCACGTTCTGCGCGGTGCGCCGCTTGAGCACCAGCGTGTAGACGAAGATGTAGAACAGGATGGTCGTGACCGCGAGCACCGCGGCGAGCAGGTTCACCGTCAGGTACAGCATCGCGAACGACGCGGCGCCGAGCGCGATCCCGAACACCGCGGCGTTGCGGCGCGGCACCGAGTCACGGACCAGCGGACGGCGGCGAGTGCGGTTCATCACCTTGTCGATGTCCGCGTCGATCACGCAGTTGAGCGCGTTGGCGCTGCCCGCCGCCATGGTCCCGCCGGCGAGGGTGGCCAGCATCAGCCACGGCGACGGGATCGCCCGGCCCGCGAGGAACATGGCCGGGATCGTTGTGACCAGCAGAAGCTCGATGACCTGCGGTTTCGTCAGCGCGAAGTAGGCGCCGGCGAGGCGGCCCAGGCGGGCGACCCGCGACGGCCCGGTGGCGTCGACGCGGTCACTGCGGCCGCGCGCAGTGTTCACCGACGCCATGTCGCTCCCTGGATCGAGGTAGGCCGCGCGGGGCGACCCTTGCCACAGATCGTAATCACGCCCGCTTCCGGCCTTGGTGCTGGGGGTTCGGGTGTCACGCCTGCCACCTTCGGGTAGCCAGCCACTAGGCTGGCCGCCGGGGGGCCTGGTTTGTGGTGGTGCGCACGGTCCGCCCCCGCGACGGACTCTCCGGTGATCGCGTGCGGCACCATCTCCGGCCTGGAAGAAACACCAACTACGACAGCACGGGAGTTCGAGCTCAGTGTCCGAAACCGCCAATCTCGCCGAGACCAGCCCTCTGCTCAGGCGGAACGTTCCCGCCGACTGGACCGACCTCGACACCCGCGCCGTGGACACCGTCCGCGTGCTCGCCGCGGACGCGGTCGAAAACTGCGGCAGCGGTCACCCCGGCACGGCGATGAGCCTGGCGCCGCTGGCCTACACCCTCTACCAGCGCGTGATGCGTCACGACCCGGCCGACCCGGAGTGGCCGGCGCGCGACCGGTTCGTCCTCTCCGCCGGGCACAGCAGCCTCACCCTCTACATCCAGCTCTTCCTGGCCGGCTACGGCCTCGAGATGGAGGACCTGGAGCAGCTGCGCAAGTGGGACTCCCGGACACCGGGGCACCCGGAGTACCGGCACACGCCGGGCGTGGAGACCACCACCGGCCCGCTGGGCCAGGGCCTGGCCAACGCGGTCGGCATGGCGATGGCCGCCCGCCGCGAGCGTGGGCTGCTCGACCCGGACACCGCTCCCGGTGAAAGTCTCTTCGACCACCACATCTACGTCATCGCCTCCGACGGCGACATCGAGGAGGGGGTCACCTCCGAAGCGTCCTCGATCGCCGGGCGGCAGGAGCTCGGGAACCTGATCGTCTTCTACGACGACAACAAGATCTCCATCGAGGACGACACCACCATCGCGCTGTCCGAGGACACCGCCCGCCGCTACGAGGCCTACGGCTGGCACGTGCAGGTCGTCGAGGGCGGCGAGGACGTGGTCGCGATCGAAGAGGCGATCAAGGCGGCCAAGGCGGACCCGCGGCCCTCCTTCATCCTGCTCCGCACCATCATCGGCTATCCCGCGCCGAAGAAGATGAACACCGGCAAGGCGCACGGCGCGGCGCTGGGCGCCGACGAGGTCGCGGCGGTCAAGGAGATCCTGGGCTTCGACCCGGAGAAGAGCTTCCAGATCGAGGACGAGGTGCTCGCGCACACCCGCAAGGCGACCGAGCGGGGCGAGAAGTGGCGTGGCGAGTGGCAGAAGCGCTACGCGAAGTGGGCCGAGGCCAACCCAGAGCGCAAGGCGCTGGCGGACCGGCTGTCCACCCGGAGCCTGCCGGAGGGATGGGCGGACAAGTTGCCGTCCTGGGAGCCCGACGCGAAGGGCATCGCCACCCGCAAGGCCTCCGGTGAGGTGCTCTCCGCGCTGGCCGACGTGCTGCCCGAGCTGTGGGGCGGTTCGGCGGACCTGGCCGAGAGCAACAACACCACGATGAAGGGCGCCGACTCCTTCGGCCCCGAGAAGGCCTCCACGAGCATGTGGAAGGCGAACCCCTACGGCCGGACCCTCCACTTCGGGGTCCGCGAGCACGCGATGGGATCGATCCTCAACGGGATCGCGCTCCACGGGGGCACCCGCCCGTACGGCGCCACGTTCCTCATCTTCAGCGACTACATGCGCCCGCCGGTCCGCCTGGCCGCCCTGATGAAGGCACCGGTGATCTACGTGTGGACGCACGACTCGATCGGTCTCGGTGAGGACGGCCCGACGCACCAGCCGATCGAACAGCTGGCGGCGCTGCGCGCCATCCCGGGCCTGAACGTGGTCCGGCCCGCCGACGCCAACGAGACGGCCGCCGCCTGGAAGACCGTGCTGGAGGACAAGCACCACCCGTCGGGAATGGCACTGACCCGGCAGAACGTTCCCGTATTGGAGGGCACCTCGGCCGAAGGAGTGGCCCGTGGCGGTTACGTGCTCGCCGACAGCGACGGCACGCCGGACGTGGTGCTCATCGGCACCGGTTCGGAAGTTCAGCTGGCCGTGGCTGCCCGGAAGGCCCTGGAATCGGAAGGGGTTCGAACCCGGGTGATCTCCATGCCGTGTGTCGAGTGGTTCGAGGCACAGGACCAGGACTACCGCGAGTCCGTGCTGCCCTCCGGGGTGAAAGCCCGGGTGGCGGTCGAGGCGGGCATCGCGCAACCCTGGTACCGCTTCGTCGGCGACGCCGGTGAAATCGTGTCGATCGAGCACTTCGGTGCTTCGGCCGACTACCAGACTCTTTTCCGCGAGTTCGGGTTCACCGCCGACGCCGTCGCCGACGCCGCGCGCCGCTCGCTGGCGAAGACCCGCGAATCCTGAAAGGGGATGACATCCATGAGCGACAACGATCTGCTTGCTCAGCTGTCTCGTGCCGGCGTGTCCATCTGGCTCGACGACCTCTCCCGTGAACGGCTCGACACCGGCAACCTCGCCGAGCTGATCCGGGACCGGCACGTGGTCGGCGTGACCACGAACCCGACCATCTTCGCCAACGCGCTGGCCAAGGGCGAGGCCTATGACGAGCAGGTCCGCGAGCTCACCGCTCGCGGCGCCGACCTCGCCTCCATCGTCCGCGAACTGACCACCACCGACGTGCGCAACGCCGCGGACCTTTTCCGTGACGTCTACCGCGCCACCGGCGGCGTGGACGGCCGCGTGTCCATCGAGGTGGACCCGGGCCTGGCCAAGGACGCGGAGAAGACCGCGGCCGAAGCACAGGACCTGTGGAAGGCGGTGGACCGGCCGAACATCTTCGTCAAGATCCCGGCCACCGAAGAGGGCCTGCCCGCCATCACCCGGACGCTGGCCGAGGGCATCAGCGTCAACGTGACGCTGATCTTCTCGGTCGAGCGCTACCGCAAGGTGATCGAAGCCTTCTTCGCCGGCTTGGAGCAGGCGAAGGCCAACGGGCACGATCTGCGCTCGATCCAGTCGGTCGCCTCGTTCTTCGTCTCCCGGGTGGACACCGAGGTCGACAAGCGGCTCGACGCGATCGGCACGGACGAGGCGAAACAGCTGCGCGGGAAGGCCGCGATCGCCAACGCGCGGCTCGCCTACGCCGCCTTCGAGGAGCTTTTCGCCACGGACCGCTGGCAGGCGCTCGCGCAGGCGGGTGGCAACCCGCAGCGGCCGCTGTGGGCCTCCACCGGGGTGAAGGATCCGTCCTATTCGGACACTCGCTACGTCGACGAGCTGGTGGTCGCCGGAGTGGTCAACACCATGCCGGAGAAGACGCTGTTCGCCGTGGCCGACCACGCGGCGGTCGAAGGCGACAAGGTCACCGGGACCGGGGCGCAGGCCCAGGAGGTGTTCGACCGTCTCTCCGCGGCGGGCATCGACGTGCCGGACGTGTTCCGCACCCTGGAGGACGAGGGCGTCGAGAAGTTCGAGAAGTCCTGGCAGGAGCTTCTCGACTCGGTGTCCGGTCAGGTCGAGAAGGCGAAGGGCTGAGCCGATGCCGGGGGCAGAAACGACCGTCGAGGCCAACGGCGACCTGGCGGCCAAGGCCGCGCCACTGATCGGCAAGCTGGTCGCGGACCAGGTCGCGAGCAAACTCGCCGCCGCGGACCCGACGCTGTGGGGGGCCGCGGCCGAGTCCGAGGCGTCGATCCGGCTTTCGTGGACGACGCTGCACAAGACCTCGCGCCCGCTGATCGGCGAGATCGAGTCGCTGCGCGAGGAGCTGCGGAGCGAGGGCGTGGACCGCGTGGTCCTCGCCGGGATGGGCGGGTCCTCGCTGGCGCCCGAGGTGATCACGGCGACCGAGGGTGCCGCGCTCACCGTGCTGGACACCACCGATCCGGGTCAGGTCGCCGACGCGCTCGCCGGCGACCTCCAGCGCACCGTGCTGGTGGTCTCGTCCAAGTCCGGCGGGACGGTGGAGACCGACAGCCACCGGCGGATCTTCGCGAAGGCCTTCGCCGAGGCCGGGATCGATGCCGCGAGCCGGATCGTGGTGGTCACCGATCCCGGGTCGCCGCTGGCGGACCTGGCCGCGAACGAGGGCTACCGCAAGGTGTTCCTCGCCGACCCGCACGTCGGTGGCCGCTATTCGGCGCTCACCGCGTTCGGGCTCGTCCCGTCCGGGCTCGCCGGCGCCGACGTGGCCCGGTTGCTCGACCAGGCGGCCGCCGTCGCCCCCGTGCTTTCGGCCGACGAGCCCGGCAACCCGGCCTTGCTGCTGGGAGCCGCCTGGGCGGCGGCGCACGACGAGGGCGCGGAGAAGGTCGTCGTGGCGACGACGGACACCGGCAGCCCCGCCACGCTGACCGGCTTCCCGGACTGGGCCGAGCAGCTGATCGCCGAGTCGACCGGCAAGCAGGGCACCGGACTGCTTCCGGTCGTGGTGGAAGGACCGGACGCGCCCGGCTTCGCCGACGCGGGACCGGACGCGACCACGGTGGCGGTCGGAAGGCCGGACGGCGCCGCCCGGATCGTGACGACGGGCCCCCTGGGCGCGCAGTTCCTGTTGTGGGAGTTCGCCACGGCGATCGCCGGGCGGCTGCTGGAGATCAACCCGTTCGACCAGCCGGACGTCGAGGCCGCCAAGCAGGCGGCCCGTGATCTGCTGGACGACCCGGCGAAACTGGAGGGCGGCGAGACACCGTCCACTGTGGACGGCCCGGTGCAGGTCTTCGCTTCGGCGGGGGTTTCCGGCGACGGCGACCTCACCGACGTGCTCCGGCAATTCCTCGCCACCGCACCGGAAAAGGGCTATCTCGCGGTCCAGGCCTACCTGGACCGCCTCGACGACGCCTCGGCGGCGTTGCTGCGCACGGAACTCGCGCGGCACACCGGGCTGCAGACCACGTTCGGCTGGGGCCCGCGGTTCCTGCACTCCACCGGCCAGTACCACAAGGGCGGCCACCAGAACGGGATCTTCCTGCAGATCACCGGCGACCCCGAAAACGACCTCGAGGTGCCCGGCCGCCCGTACACCCTGGGCAAACTCCAGCACGCGCAGGCCCTCGGCGACGGGCAGGTCCTGGCCGGGCACGGCAGGCCGGTACTGCGCCTGCACCTGACCGACCGCGCCGCGGGGCTGGCGCACCTGGTCCGCGCGGTCCAGTCGGCCGGATGAACGGCCGTTCTTCCCAAGAGTGAAGGAGATTCAGTGACACCCCTCGTGTCCACCCGCGGCAGTCAGGGTGACCACAGCGACAAAATCGCGGAGGAAATACTGTGACCGAGCGGTGGACGAACCCGCTGCGCGATCCCCGTGACAAGCGCCTGCCGAGGATCGCCGGGCCGTCGAGCCTGGTGATCTTCGGGGTGACCGGCGACCTGTCCCGCAAGAAGCTCATGCCGGCGATCTACGACCTGGCCAACCGGGGCCTGCTGCCCGCCGGGTTCTCGCTGGTCGGTTTCGCCCGGCGGGACTGGGCCGACGAGGACTTCGGGCAACTGGTGCACGACGCGGTGGCCGAGCACGCCCGCACCCCCTTCCGGGAATCGGTGTGGCAGCGGCTGGCCGAGGGAATCCGTTTCGTCCAAGGCAGCTTCGACGACGACGCCGCGTTCGACAAGCTCGCCGACACGGTGCACCACCTCAACACCGAGCGGGGCACGGGCGGCAACACGGCGTTCTATCTTTCGATCCCGCCGGGCGCCTTCCCCGTCGTGACCAAGCAACTCGCCCGTTCCGGCCTGGCCCAGGGCGACGACAAGAGCTGGCGCCGGGTCGTCATCGAGAAACCCTTCGGGCACGACCTGGCCAGCGCCAGGGAACTCAACGCGATCGTCAACGACGTCTTCCCCGAGGAGTCGGTGTTCCGCATCGACCACTACCTCGGCAAGGAGACGGTGCAGAACATCCTGGCGCTGCGCTTCGCCAACCAGCTCTTCGAGCCGATCTGGAACGCCAACTACGTCGACCACGTGCAGATCACGATGGCCGAGGACATCGGGCTCGGCGGGCGTGCCGGCTACTACGACGGGATCGGCGCCGCCCGGGACGTGATCCAGAACCACCTGCTGCAGTTGCTCGCGTTCACCGCGATGGAGGAGCCGGTCTCGTTCGAGCCGCGTGCCCTCCGGGCGGAAAAGATCAAGGTGCTCTCGGCGACCAAACCGGTGCCGCCCTTCGACGAGACGACGGCGCGCGGGCAGTACGCGGGCGGCTGGCAAGGCGGCAAGAAGGTTCCGGGACTGTTGCAGGAGGCCGGTTTCGCCAAGGACTCCACCACCGAGACCTACGCGGCCGTCACCCTCGCCGTGGACAACCGGCGGTGGGCCGGGGTGCCGTTCTACCTGCGCACCGGCAAGCGGCTGGGCCGGCGGGTCACCGAGATCGCGATCGCCTTCAAACGCGCGCCGCACCTGCCTTTCGACCGCACCGACACCGAGGAACTGGGCCAGAACGCCCTGGTCGTCCGGGTTCAGCCGGACGAGGGCGTGACGCTGCGCTTCGGGTCGAAGGTGCCGGGCACCACGATGGAGGTCCGGGACGTCACGATGGACTTCGGCTACGGCCACGCGTTCACCGAATCGTCCCCGGAGGCCTACGAGCGGCTGATCCTGGACGTGCTGCTCGGCGAGCCGTCGCTGTTCCCGGTCAACGACGAGGTCGAGCTGTCCTGGGAAATTCTCGACCCGGTCCTGGAGCACTGGGCCAAGCAGGGCGCGCCCGAGCCCTACGCCCCCGGCAGCTGGGGACCGCAGTCGGCGGACGACCTGCTCGCGCGGTCCGGGCGGAACTGGAGGCGGCCGTGAATTCCGAGCGCACCGCCCTCGTGAACCCGGGAGCCACCGGTGAGCGCACACCGTCGCGGAAGGGACTCAAGCCATGATCATCGACCTGCCCTCCACCACGACTTCGCAGGTCAACCGGAAGCTGGTGGAGCTCCGCGAGCGGGGTGGCGCGGTCGCGCTGGGCCGCGTGCTCACCCTGGTGATCGTCGACGACGACGGTGAGCATCTCGAGGAGCACATCGACGCGGCCAACGAGGCCAGCCGCGAGCACCCGTGCCGGGTGATCGTGGTCGCGCGGGGTTCACGCACCGCCGCGGCCCGCGTGGACGCCCAGATCCGGGTCGGCGGTGACGCGGGTGCCAGCGAAGTGGTGATCCTGCGGCTGTACGGGCCGCTGGTCAGCCACGGGCAGAGCGTGGTGATCCCGCTGCTGCTCTCCGACACGCCGATCGTCACGTGGTGGCCCGGTTCGGGCCCGAAGGCGCCGGCCCAGGATCCGCTGGGCGAGATCGCGCAGCGCCGGATCACCGACTCCGCGGCCGAGCGCAGCCCGGTGCGTGCGCTGACCACCCGCCGGAAGTCCTATGTGGAGGGTGACACCGACCTCGCCTGGACCCGGCTCACCAACTGGCGCGCCCAACTGGTGGCCGCGCTGGACCTGCCGCCACACGAGAAGGTCACCGCTGCCACGGTCACCGGCGAGGCCGAATCGCCGTCCACCGAACTGCTCGCGGGCTGGCTCGCGGAGTACCTGGACGTGCCGGTGAAGCGAGTGAAATCCACTACGGCGCAAGGCATCCAGTCGGTGGTACTGGAGCGCCGTTCGGGACCGGTCGAGCTCACCCGGCCCGACGGCAAGGTCGGCAAGCTGACCCAGCCCGGCCAGCCCGCACGGCGGATCGCCCTGCACCGGCGTAACACCAAGGACTGCCTGATCGAAGAGCTGCGCCGCCTCGACCCGGACGAGGTCTACGAAGCCGCGCTGCACGGTCTGGACAAGTTCACCGCCGGAGCGAACGGCAAGTCCGGAGACGGCAAGAAGTCCCCGGCCAAGAAGTCGGCGAAAGCCGCCGTCTCATGACACCCCTTGTGCAGACTCGCGGCTCTCAAGCCGACCAAAGAGCGCGCCCTTTCTGTCCGCTATCGGGGCGGCAGGACGCCCACCTGTCCTCCGTGGCTTGCCTTGTCAAGGAGCGCCCTGTCGACACGATCGCGGGGGCGCGCAAGGTCGCGGGAGAACGAGCATGAGCAAGACCGAGGTCGTGGTCTATGCCGGGCCGGACCTGCTCGCCGCCGCGGTCGCGGCCCGGCTGGTGACCCGGCTGGTGGATCTGCAGGCGGCGAAGGGGTGGGCGTCACTGGTCCTCACCGGTGGCGGCACCGGGGTGGCGGTGCTGGAGCAGTTGCGCCGCTCCCCCGCCCGCGACGCGGTGGACTGGTCGCGGCTCGACCTGTACTGGGGCGACGAGCGGTTCGTGCCCGCGGACGACGACGAGCGCAACGAAAAGCAGGCCCGGGTGGCGCTGCTCGATCACGTGCCCGTCGACCCGGGACGGGTGCACGCGATGGCGGCCTCCGACGGCGAATTCGGTGACGACCCCGACGCGGCCGCCGAAGCCTACGCCCGTGTGCTCGCCGCGAACGCCCGGCCGGAGGATCACGGCGACGTGCCCGCCTTCGACATCATGCTGCTGGGTCTCGGCGGCGAGGGGCACACCGCCTCGGTGTTCCCGGAGTCGCCCGCGGTCTACGAGACCGAACGCTCGGTGGTGGCGGTGCGCAACTGCCCGAAACCGCCGCCGACGCGGATTTCGCTGACCCTGCCCGCGATCCGCGCGGCGCATGACGTGTGGCTGATGACCGCGGGCGAAGCCAAGGCGGACGCCGTCGCCCTCACCCTCTCCGGCTCCGGCGAGGTGCAGTTGCCGGTCGCGGGCGCCCGGGGGCAGCGGCGCACGCTGTGGCTCATCGACCGCGCCGCGGCGGGCAAGCTTTCCCATGTCTATCTCCCACCTACGGCCTGAGAGATCCAGCCACCGTCCGTGACGGTGCACGAAATTTACCCACACCGGCGTTAGCATCCGCACATTTCTCACGCCGCGCGCGTCCCGATGAAACTTTCCCGGCCTCTCATCGTCCAAGCCCCACAAGACGAGTGAGGTCCGAGATGAGCACAGAGGGACTCTCCATCGGGATCAGGGTCGGCGCCGGCCGGACCGGTGAACGCGCCAACCTCATCCGTCCGGTCCGTCTCAGACGGGAAACCTGGATGCCACTGGTCGTCGACGCCACGGCGATCATGCTCGCCGGCCTTGACGTCTGGCTGGTCATCCCCGAGAAGGCGCAGCCCTACTCGCTGTATCTGTCGGCGCTGGCGTGCCTGGCGCTGGCGTTCCGGCGCTGGCTGCCCTTCGTCGTCGTGCTGGCCACCGTGCCCGGGTTCCTCACCGGCTGGTCCCAGCTCGCGGCGATGATCGCCCTGGGCATGCTGGCCACCCGCAAGCAGACGCACTGGCAGGTGTGGCTCGGCGCGGCCCTGGTCTGGGCGGGCCGGTTCATCCAATGGCCACTGCCCGACTTCGCCCAGCTCAGCTGGCGTGAACACGCCATCGACGCGATCTACGGGGTCCTGGTCGCCGGGATGCCGATCGCGATCGGCCTGCTCATCGGCGCGCGCGCCGAACTGGCCCAAAGGCTCGGCGAACTCGCGGTCAGCCGCGAGGCCGAACGCCGGCTCCGTGACGACGCGGTCCGCGCCGAGGAACGCGCCCGGCTGGCCAGGGAGATGCACGACATGGTGTCCCACGACATCACGCTGATCGCCATGCAGGCCGGGGCCCTCGCCGTCACCCCCGGCACCGATGACGCGCAACGGACCGCGCAGGTGATCCGGCAGCTGTCGACCCGCACGCTCGAAGATCTCCGGTCACTGGTCGGGCTGCTGCGCTCGGGCGCGGGCGACGAGGGCCCGCAACCCGGGATCGGCGAACTCGGCCAGCTCGTACGGGACAGCGAAGTCCGGGTACGGCTGTCCCTGGAGAAGGTGCCCGAACAGTTGCCGAGGAACGTCTCCGCGGCCGCCTACCGCACCGTGCAGGAATGCCTGACCAACGTGCGCAAGCACGCTCCTGGCGCCGCCGCCACCGTCCTCGTCGTGGGCGGCGAGAACACGTTGACCGTGGAGGTCAGCAACGACCGGCCCCGCAGCCCCGCCGCGCCGCTGCCCTCGGGCGGGCACGGGCTCACCGGCCTGGCCGAGCGTGCCCGCCTGCTCGGCGGCGGGTTCGACACCGAACCGACCGAGGACGGCGGTTTCCGCGTGAGGGCCACCTACCCGGTGGAGGTGGTGGGAAATAAACCCACCACCAACGGACAAGAAATGGCCCATCCGTAAACCAGGAGAGGGAAGCGCCGTCGTCAGATCTGGCGGCGCTGACGAAGGCGTTCGAGCGCCTCGGCGAGAATGGCCTCGCCGTCGGCGTCGCTGCGCCGCTCCTTCACGTAGGCCAGGTGGGTCTTGTAGGGCTCGGTCCGCGGCGCGGCCGGCGGATTCTTGCTGTCCTGGCCGCCGGGAAGCCCGCAGCGCGGGCAGTCCCACTCCTCCGGGATCTCGGCGTCCAGCGCGAACGAGGGACGTGACTCGTGCCCGTTGGCACACCAGTAGGAGACCCGGCGACGCGGCGCGGACTCGCCGCGCTCGGACTCACCGGAGGGACCGGCACCGACCCTGGTGCCACGAATCGCGTTACCGCCAACCATGAATCCTCACAGTGGTTTCTCCGGCGGCGCGCCCTCCACTGGGCGCGCCCTGCACTCAGACCTTCAGCAGGAGCCCGAGACCCACGATGCTGATCAACCAGATCGCACCGAGCAGCAGGGTGATGCGGTCGAGGTTCTTCTCGGCCACGCTCGACCCGGCCAGGCTCGACTGCATCCCGCCTCCGAACAGGGACGACAGCCCGCCACCGCGTCCGCGGTGCAACAGAACCGCGCCGACCAGCAGCACGCTGGTCGCGATCAACAGGATCTGCAGGAACAGCTTCATCTCGTCCTCTGTCGTTTTCTCGATCGGGAAGGTGGCCGTGGGATCCGGCCGGTAGGCCCGATCCTACGTCACCCGCCCAGGGTGCCCTGATGGAGTGACGGTCTGAGATTGACAGACTACTCGGCGGCGAAAGACCTCACGGCAGTGGTCCCCCGGCGGCCAGGGCACACAGCTTCGTGAACTCCTCGGCCTGCAGGCTCGCGCCCCCGACCAGGGCACCGTCGATATTGTCGCAGGCGACCAGTTCCGCGATGTTGCCCGACTTCACCGAGCCTCCGTAGAGCACCCGGACCGCGTCGGCCACCTCGGCGCCGTACTTCTCGGCGAGCGTCTCCCGCAGGGCCTTGCACACCTCTTCGGCGTCCGCGGCGGTGGCCACCCGGCCGGTGCCGATCGCCCAGACCGGCTCGTAGGCGACCACCACCCGCTCCTTGACCTGCTCGGCCTTGAGGCCCTTGAGCCCGGCGATCAGCTGAGCGCAGCCGTGGTCGACGTGCCCACCGGCCTCCCGCACCTCGAGGTTCTCCCCGACGCACAGGATCGGGCTGATCCCGTGCTTGATCGCGGCCCGGACCTTCTTGTTGACCAGTTCGTCGTCCTCGTGGTGGTACTCGCGGCGCTCCGAGTGCCCCACCGTGACGAACCGGCAGCCGAGCTTGGCCAGCATCGGGCCCGACACGTCCCCGGTGTAGGCGCCGGAGTCGTGCGGGGACAGGTCCTGCGCACCGTAGGTGAGCAGGAGCTTGTCCCCGTCGACGAGCGTCTGGATGCTGCGGATGTCGGTGAAGGGCGGGAGCACCGCCACGTCCACCTTCGCGTAGTACTTCTCCGGGAGGGAGAACGCGATCTTCTGGACCAGGGCGATGGCCTCGAGGTGGTTGAGGTTCATCTTCCAGTTGCCGGCCACGAAGGTCTTGCGTGCCATCAGCGATTCCCCTCGGACAACACAGCCACGCCGGGAAGGTCCTTGCCCTCCAGGAACTCCAGCGACGCACCGCCACCGGTGGAGATGTGCGAAAACCCGTCCTCCGGCAGCCCGAGCAGGCGGACCGCGGCGGCCGAGTCGCCACCGCCGACCACGCTGAACGCGGCGGAGTCCGCGATGGCCTGGGCCACCCCGCGGGTTCCGGCGGCGAACGGCGCGAGCTCGAACACCCCGGCGGGCCCGTTCCAGAACACCGTCTTGGCACCCGCGATCGAGCCGGCGAACAGCTCGACCGTGCGCGGCCCGATGTCCAGCCCCTTCCAGCCCGACGGGATCTCCTCCGCCGCGACCGTGCGCACCTCGACATCGGGGGCCAGCGCCTGGGCGATCACCACGTCGACCGGGACCACGATCTTGTCACCGTGCTCGTCGAGCAGTTTCCGGGCCGTTTCGACGAAATCGGTCTCCAGCAAGGAATCCCCGACATCGTGTCCCCGCGCGGCCAGGAAGGTGAAGGCCATGCCGCCGCCGATGAGCAGCGTGTCCACCTTCGGCAGCAGGGCCTCGATCACGGCGAGCTTGTCCGACACCTTGGATCCGCCGAGCACCACCACGTACGGGCGCGCCGGCTCACCGGTGAGCTTGGACAGCACGTCGAGCTCGGCGAGCACGAGGCCGCCCGCGTAGGCGGGAAGCACCCGGGCCACCTCGTAGACCGAGGCCTGCTTCCGGTGCACCACACCGAAACCGTCGGACACGAACGCGTCGGCCAGGCTCGCGAACTCGCCCGCGAGTTCCGCCCGCTCGGCCTCGGACTTGCTGGTCTCGCGCGGGTCGAACCGCACGTTCTCCAGCAGGCCCACCGAACCGTCCGTGAGCGAACCGGCCAGTGCCTTGGCCTCGGGCCCCACGACGTCACCGGCGAGGGCGACCTCGGCACCGAGCAGCTCACCCAGCCGGACGGCGACCGGGCGCAGCGAGTACTTCGCGTCCGGGGCGCCGGTGCTCGCTGGGGGCACAGCCCCCAGACCCCCGCCGGAGGCAAGCCCCCGGCCCCCCTTCGGCCGGCCGAGGTGGGCCGCCACGATCACCTTGGCGCCGGCTTCGGCCAGCTTCCGGATGGTGGGCACGGCCGCCCGCACCCGGCCGTCGTCGGTGATCGCCGAGCCGTCGAGCGGGACGTTGAGATCGGACCGCACGAGCACGCGCCGGCCCGCGACGCCTTCGGCGAGAAGGTCGTCGACAGTCTTGACCGCCAATTTTCCGCCCGCCTCAGGCCAGCTTCGACCCGACGAGACGGACCAGGTCGGCGAGACGGTTGGAGTAACCCCACTCGTTGTCGTACCAGCCGACGACCTTGACCTGGTTGCCGATGACCTTGGTCAGCGGCGCGTCGTAGATGCACGACGACGGGTCGGTCACGATGTCGCTGGAGACGATCGGGTCTTCGTTGTAGCGCAGGATGCCCTTCAGCGGGCCGTCCGCGGCGGCCTTGTAGGCGGCGTTGACCTCGTCGAGCGTCGCGCTCTTGGTCAGCGTCACGGTGAGGTCGGTGGTCGAACCTGTCGGCACCGGCACGCGCAGCGCGTAGCCGTCGAGCTTGCCGTTCAGCTCGGGCAGCACCAGGCCGATCGCCTTGGCCGCACCGGTGGAGGTGGGCACGATGTTCAGCGCGGCGGCGCGGGCACGGCGGAGGTCCTTGTGCGGGGCGTCCTGGAGGTTCTGGTCCTGCGTGTAGGCGTGGATCGTGGTCATCAGGCCCTGCTCGATACCGAAGGCGTCGTGCAGCACCTTGGCCAGCGGGCCGAGGCAGTTGGTGGTGCAGGAGGCGTTGGAGATGATCACCTGCGAGCCGTCGTAGGCGGAGTCGTTGACCCCCAGCACGACGGTGAGGTCCTCGCCCTTGGCCGGCGCGGAGATGATGACCTTCTTGGCGCCGCCGGCGATGTGCGCCTTCGCGGCGTCGGCGTTGGTGAAGAAGCCGGTCGACTCGACGACGACGTCCACGCCCAGGTCGCCCCAGGGGAGGTTGGCCGGGTCGCGCTCGGCGAGCGCCTTGATGGTCTTGCCGCCGACGACGAGGCCCTCGTCGCTGACGCTGACCTCCTCGGGGTACCGGCCGAGGATGCTGTCGTACCGGAGCAGGTGCGCCATGGTCGCGACGTCACCGAGGTCGTTGAACGCGACCACCTCGATGTCGTGCCCACTGGCCTGCACGGCACGGAAGAAGTTGCGGCCGATCCGACCGAAGCCGTTCACACCTACGCGAACAGTCACTGCTGTCTACTCCTCGGGTTCGACCCGGACGAACCGGGCAACACTTCTTCGGACGTCACGGCCACCCTAGCGCGCCGGCCGGTGGGCCCTGACATGGGCATACGAGAGATACACCACCGAGGGGAATCGATCAAGAAGCCAGCGCCTTCTCCGCGGGCGTGCGGAACTTCGGGGCCACCCGAACGCCGGAGAGCCATTGCTCCATCCGGGCGGCACAGGCCTCGATCGCGGCCTTCGCGTCACTTCCGGCGTCGGTGAAGGTGCGGTAGGCGACCTCACCCGTGGACCGCTGGGCCCAGGCGCCCACGACGCGCCCCTCCCACCACACCGTCGGCCCGATGTTGCCGCTGCGGTCGAACAATTCCGGCACCGGAGCCTCGGACCCACCGAGGAACCACGACCGCTCGCTCCATCCCATCGGGGTCGGGTCGAGCGCGGGCAGGAACGCCGCGACGGGCTCCGGCGGTGCCACCGGTTCGAGGTCGCCGGACAGCGCGATTCCGGGCTTGCCGTCCAGGTCGACCTCGACGGGGGCGATCGCGGTGAGCGCCGCCTTCACCTGCGTGGCGGTCCAACCGGTCCACCATTTGAGGTCGGCGACCGGGGCGGGCCCGAACGCGTACAGCCACCGGCGCGCCAGTTCGGCCCTGGCCTCAGCGGGGTCCTGGCTCCCGGACAGAGCGGTGGCGCCCGGGAGCCAGGATTCCGCGGTAGTCCACGAGTACCGGGTGGACAGCCACGAACCCGTGGGGCGGCCACGCACGATCCGGCCCTGGGCGGCGAGCAGGAACAGCACCCGGTTGGTGATGTACACGGTGGCTTCGTACGGTTTTCCTTGCGCCATCACGATCCGCGTGCGCAGGCGCGGCTCGTCCTCGGCGATCTGCTCGGCGTAGGCCTCGCCCCGGGCCTTCAATGCGGCGTACGCGCCTTCCTCGACTTCGGCCAGCCAAGCGTCGAGGCCGGTTTCCAGATCCGCCGTGGCGAGATGCTGGAGCAGCAGTTTCCGTTGGCGTTTCGCGATTTCGTCGGCACACGCGGCCTGCACGACGCCGGCCAGCCCGGTGGGCACCACGAACATGGTGCGGCGCATGCCCAGCATCCGCAGCAAAGTGCGGTCGGTGTACATCGCGCGTTCGACCTCCCCGACGGGCAGGGACGAGCGAGCGGCGACGGACAGATGCACCGTCGCCGGGTCGGTGGCGTGCAGCGCTACCAGGCTCTCGGCGACCGCCTCCGGGCTCGCGGCGCCACCGGCGAGGTGATGCCGGAGCACCAGGCGGGCACGGCGCTGAGCGGTGTCGATGCGTGTGGTCACACCCGATTCTTAGCACCGAGGACCGACAATCCGGGTCACCGGACGCTCGGACCCTCACGCCGGAATCTCGTTCGGAGAGATCACCTCACCGCACGGGTGTGTCGTCGGCCGGCTGCTGCGCGGTGACCCAGGCAGCGATCTGAGCCCGGGAGCCGAAACCGAGTTTGGTCATGATGTTCTCGACGTGGCCCTGGGCGGTGCGCTGAGCGATGACCAGTGTGGAAGCGATTTCCTTGTTGCTGGCCCCTCTGGCGATGAGATCGGCGACTTCACGCTCGCGGCGGGTGAGACCGGTGGTCGTGGCGCCGGGTGGTGATGTCCGCTGATGCCGGTCCTTGCCGAGCGCGTAGCCGAGGATGTCCTCATAGGACAGGTCGTTGCCCTCGCGCAGCGCATCGGTAAAAGCCGCCTCGCCGAGGGACTCCCGAACCCGGCTTACGCACTCACGGTGGAAGCCGGCCAGTGCTCGATGGTGTTCGAAGGAAGTCGCGGCTTCGGTGACCAAAGTTTCCGCCGCGCCCAGCAGTATCCCCGCCCGCCGGTACCCGCGTTCGGCGGCGGAGGCCCAGGCCAGGATCTCGACCACCCAGGCAATGGCGAAGCGGTCACCGATGTGCTGGTCCCGGCTGAATCGCAGGTACGTCTTCGCGTGGTCGACGGCCGCCGCGACGTTGCCCATAGCCCACTTCGCCATCGCGGAGACACCGAGGATCTGGTAGTAGGCATGGCCGTGCCCGGTGATCGCCTCGATTTCGGCGCGGCAGGCGCTCGCCAGACGGGGATCGCCGGACAGCGCGGCCGTCAGGGAGCGCATGAGCAGCACCCGTAACTGCAGGTCCGGTTCGCGTTTCTCGGACAGGCTCGCCTGTGCCCGGCTGAAGTAATCTTCCGCCGCGGACAGATCGTTGGCGTACAACGCCCGTACCCCTCGGACGTAATCGACACACGCCAGCGTGGCACGATCGTTCAACTGCCGGGCGATTTCTTCCGCCTGCTCCAACTGCGTCGTGGCGTCGGCCTGCATGAGTGCCATCGAGGCTCCCAACGCCAGCGCCTGGGCCCGGACGGCGGTGGGTGCACCGGCGCGAGCCAGCGCGGATCGCAGCCAGCGACGCCCGTCGTTGAACAAGCCCAGGCCCCACCAGGTCAGCCACGGCAGGGCGACGAGCATACGCAGCGCGTGCCCGGCTTCTCCGGGTTCGGTGAGGGAATATTCGATCGCGGCACGAATATTGGGATGCACGCGGCGCAACTGGTTCAGCGTGTGACCCTCGCGCTCGCTCACCCACGCTGTGCGTGCCCGCACGGCGAGTCGCTCGAACCAGTCACGATGACGACGCCGGAGCACCTCGTACTCCCCCGCCGCGCGCAGCCGCTGTTCGCCGTAGTCGCGAATAGTCTCCAGCATCCGGTAACGGGCGACGCCATGCTGGTCGTCCCGGACCAGGATGGACCGGCTCACCAGACCTCCCACGGCATCGAGAAGGCCGGGTCCGGCCAGTTCCTCGCCGGCGCAGATGCCCTCGATGGCATCCAGTTCGCAGCCACCGGCGAAAACCGACAGCCGGCGCCACAGCAGCCGCTCACCCTCGGTGCACAGGTCATGGGACCAGTCGACACACGCGCGCAACGTATGCTGCCGGGCCGGCACCGGACGCGTGCCATGAGCCAGCAAGGCGAACCGGTCGTCGAGGTTGCCGAGGATCCGGTCCGGGGTGAGGGTGCCCACCCACGCGGCGGCCAGTTCGATCGCCAGCGGCAACCCGTCCACTCTCGCGCAGACTCCCGCCACCGCCAGACGATTGTCCTCGGTCAGCCGGAAACCCGGTTGCGCCGCTTCGGCCCGTTCACAGAACAACGTGACCGAGTCACAGGACTTCATCTCGGCCAGATCGGGACACTGTCCCGGATCCGGAACGGACAAGGGGGCGACCAGACAGGTCGTCTCTCCCCCGATCGACAACGGCTCACGACTCGTCGCCAGAACCCGTAGCCACGGGCATGCCCGGAGCAACTGATCGACCAGCAGCGAACACTCTGGAATCGCGTACTCGCAGTTATCCAGCACCAGCAGCAGCTGACGCGACAGCAGGTAGTCGATCAGGTGCCCTACGGCGGACTCAGCCGCCCCCGTCCGTACGCCCAGTTCCGTCGCCACGATGGTCGCCAGCGGTTCCAGATCCACCTCGTCGCCGACCGGAGGGTTCGCATCGGAGGCAAAGGCCAGGTCAACGAACCAGACGCCATCCGGGAATGCCCGCCGGACACTCACCGCGACACCTTGCGCCAGCCGGGTCTTACCGACGCCACCCAGCCCGGTCAAGGTGACCAGACGAGACCGCGTCAACGCCTGCCTGACGTCGGCCAACTCACTCCGCCGCCCGACCAGCCCGGCCGACTCCGCGGGAAGGCTCCCGCGAAGGTCGTCGTGATCTCCTTTCACCCCGGCGGGAACACCGGGCTTCCGGCCCGGAACCGACCTACGCACCGCATACCCAGCTTCTCCGGCAACCCATACCCTCCGAAGGTACGCCTGCCACGTTTGCTCAGCCGTCCTCGGAAAGGCCGCGTCCCTGGCCTGGGCGCCCTGGCGGGTGTCGTCAGGCAGTCAGGCGGAGGCGTGTTCACGAAGCCATGCGGCCAGCTCGGACGTCGCGGCGTTCGGGTCGTCGGATCGGCGCACCAACCCGGCATCGACCGTCGCCGACGCCGGTACCGGCTCGATCCGGAGCGGCACGAGCGCGTCGGACACGGTGATGGAGTGGTGCGCCGGCACGAAGGTCGCGATCACACCGCAACCGGCGGCCGCCGCCAGCAGCCTGGACTGAAGGCCTTCGATCTCCAGCACCGAGTAATCCTCGGCCAATCCGAAGTCCCGCAACACGTCCCGGTAGAAGACCGACTCGATCCCGGTCAGCGGCGTCGTGATCAGACCTGCCCGGCCGATCTCGTCGGCGGACACCACCTCACCACCCGCCAACGGGTGGTCACGAGCGGCCAGGAAGACGAGCCGGACCTCGTGCAACACTTCGAACTTCGTCTCCGCGGGCAGATGCCAGCGCAACACGTACGCGAGGTCCAGTTCCCGGTCCAGGACCGCCTGCGCCTCACGCCTGCTGTGGCCGAACCGCATCGACAGCCGGGTTCCCCGGTGCGCCTCGCAGAACGGAGCGATCACCTGACCGACGAAGTGCTGTTGCTCGAACGCCATGCTGACGCCGAGCCGGACCCTCCCCCGGCGGCCCTGGTACAGGTCATCCAGGGTCGCCCGGAGCCGGTCCTGCTCGGCCAGCATCGTGACCGCGGCCCGGTAGACCTCCTGCCCGGCCGCGGTCAGGTGCACCGATCGCTCGGCGTAGCGCAGTAACTGCCCACCGCAGGACCGCTCCAGTTCGGCGACGTGATGGGACACCGTGGGCTGGCTGAGGTTGAGCCGTCGGGCCGCGGCCGAGTAGCCGTTGCGCTCGACCACCGTCACGAACACCAGCAACCGGAACAGGTCCAGGTTCACCGGCACCACCGGCACCGCTCAGGTGAGGACGACATCCTCGTAGGCTGCCTGCCGCACCCCGTCCAGGTCCATCAGATGATGGGCGGTCATCCACCGCTGGGTGGCCTCATACATCTCCCGGGTGTAGGACTCGAACACGATCCGTTCCCCCGGACCGAACCGGCGCACGTCGACCAGTTCGGCGAGATCGGCGGGCAGCTCACGCAACCAGTACCGCTTGTAACGCTCGGGCGCCAGGTCGAGGTCACGCTGAGCGAGCGCGAGCGCCTCGAAGTACTTCCTCGTGTCCTCGTGGCCGGCCGACGACTGCGCCAGGAAACCGACCATGAACGTGGTGTCGACGAGCTTGCGGTAGCCCAGCTGCTCCAGCACGTAGTACTGGGCCCCGAACGCCGTCACGGCGGGAACCTCGCCACGGATGAGCCTGCGGACCCGGTCGTTGGGCAGGCCGGCGAAGGACAACACGGGCTCGGCCCCGATGAACGGCTCCAACCCCTGCACGGTCGTGTAGTGGCTGCCCGAGTGGTAGCCGACCGCGACCGGTACCCCGGCGAGATCCTCCGGCCGCTGGTAGGGCGAGTCCGGTGCGACGAAGATGCCCGACGGCGTGACCGAGTAGGCGTCCGCCCACATCTTGCCCACTCCGGTCAACGCGACCGAGTTGACCGCCCAGTGGCATGCCGACGACACATCGCAGGCACGGCCGCCCGCCATGTCCTCGAACGCGCCCTGGCGAACCTCCGGGGGGACGCTGTCGGCGGGACGCACCGGCGAAGTCGTCGCGGAAGCGCTGGACAGTCCGTCGGCCTGGAACTCGTAGTCCAGACCGACCGCGGAGAAATACCCGTGCTGCTCGGCGATCCATTCCTGAAGCCGGGAGTGCGGTTGAATCACATATCGCGCCATATCCCGAGGCTATGGGCGGGACAACCGGGCGGGCCAGGTGCTGCGGTCGATGGCGCTATCGCGATTTTCTATGGCGGCGGCAACCGCGCGAATCGCTGTTCGGCCACTCGCGACCGCGACGCGTCACTCGCGGTAGTACGGGGATTCCGGGTACTGAAGCGTGTCGTCCGGCGGAGGAGGTGGTGGAGTCCTGGGGCGATAGGCGTTCCCGGCGACGGTGCTCACCAGGAAGGCGATCACCGCCCCGATCGCGATGTTGATCAAGGCCGTCGCCCACTTGGCCGCGGTGTCCACGGTGAGGGTCAGTGGCAGCACCGCCGCGATCAGCGTGACCAGCGCCATGATCCAGCCGAAGAACTGTTCGGGAGCCGGGGCGGCCACCAGCAGCAGATGCATCAGGCCCATCGCCGCCAGTGCCGCCGCGGCGGCCACCAGCGCGTAGGTAAGGGTGTTGGCGTTGCCCCAGATGCCACGTCCCTTCGGCGCGAGGACGGCGACGCCGAACAACCCACGGGCGACCAGCAAACCCGCCACCGCGACCAAGGCCGCCACCAAAGCGACCAAGGCGCCACCCGCCCACAGCCGTCCCGGGTCGATTTCGCGGCTTTCCATGCGCCTGACTCCTTCCTGCCACGCGTCGCCGCGTGTGCCGAAATTCGGCCCGTACCAGCGTCTTCCGGCGCCTGCCCCGGAAACCCAGTTTACCGGGTACCCACTCCGGCGAAACTTGCTCGCACGACGCGGAATTCGCGCCTACGCTGGCCTTCGTGGTCTCGCCGGGTCGTTTCGCCGCGTTCGCCGCGCTGGTCTTCGTCATGGTGGTGGTACCGGGACCGAGCGTGCTCTTCACCATCAGCCGCGCGCTGACCGTCGGGCGGCGGGACGCGTTGCTCACCGTGCTGGGCAACGCGGCGGGTGTCTATACCCAGGTGGTCGCGGTCGCGTTCGGCATGGGCGCGCTCGTGCGAACGTCGGCCACCGTGTTCACGGCGGTCAAGCTCGCCGGTGCCGCGTACCTGGTTTACCTGGGCGTGCAGGCGTTCCGGCACCGGCGCAGGCTTTCCGAAGCGTTCTCCGCGGCCGTCCCGGCGTCGCCGGGACGCACGCTTTCGGTGCTGCGGGACGGTTTCGTGGTCGGTTTCGCGAACCCGAAGTCGATCGTGTTCCTGGCCGCCGTGCTGCCCCAGTTCGTGAGCTATCCCACCGGGTGGGTTCCGGTCCAGATCATGCTGCTCGGCGTGAGCATCCCCGTGGTCGCGCTCTTCTCCGACAGCGCGTGGGCGCTCGCCGCGGGCGGCGCGCGAGCCTGGTTCGCCCGTTCTCCGCGCAGGCTCGAGTTCATCGGCGGCACGGGTGGCCTGGTCATGATCGGCCTCGGTGCCGGACTGGCGCTGAGCGGCCGTAAGGACTGAACCGGCGGTTATCTCGTTCTTCGCGGCTTCCGGTGTGGGAAAGCCCGCTGGGCACGAGATTTCCCAGGTGAGAGGCTTTCGCGTTTTTCCGTGATCAAGCACGATGGACGCGCATCCCTCCCCGTCCCCACGGAGAACCATGAACCGCCTGACGATCGCCGCCACGGCGGCGGCTCTGCTCGCCCTGACCACGACTTCCGCCTGTAAACCTCCTGACCCGGGGAAGGCCGCCGCCGGTACCTCGACCGCCGTCGCCACCGCGGGGAGCCTGCCCGCCGGCAACCCCAACGCGCCCATGCCCGCGCCCGGCACGTGCAAGGTCGGCAGCCGCGACGGGCAGCCGATGCCCGATCCGGCCTGCACGCCGGGGGCGATCAATCCCGATGTGACCCAGGCGAACATCGACTCGACGATCTGCAAGTCCGGCTGGACGAAAACGGTCCGTCCGCCGACCTCGCGCACCGGCCGCATGAAGACGGAGTCGGCGCGCTCCTACGGCATCGGCGCGGACGAGAAAGGCGAGTACGACCATCTCGTCAGCCTCGAACTCGGCGGCGCGCCCGACGATCCGCGCAACCTGTGGGTCGAACCCGGCTCGATCCCCAACGCGAAGGACGCGGTGGAGAACAAGCTCAACGACGCCGTGTGCTCGGACCTCGTCTCCCTTGCCCAGGCGCAGAAGGCGATCGCGTCGAACTGGGTGACCGCCATCGACGATGTCGGCCTGCGCGTGGCCGGTGGCAAGTTGTGCCTGCGCGCCGACCCGAGCAAGTGCGTGACCAAGGGCGGTGACAAGACCGGCGAATGACGCGCGGTCGCTGCCGGGCACGCCTTCCCGTGCCCGGCGCGAAAGCGCTTTCAGGAACCCGGCCTGCGGAACAGGCGGACCGCCGAAAGGCGGGCTGGCCCGTCGTCGGCGCCCAGATCCTCCAACGGGGCACGGATGGTCTCGTCGACCGACAGGTACTTGCGGCCCGCCCGGAGGTCGGCGTCGTTGCGCAGCCGGACGATGAGCGGGAACTCGGCCAGCGCGCCCGCGTCGAACAGGCCCGTGGTGTAGATCAGCTGCACCCCGAGCGCCCCGGCGACCACCCGTTGCAGTTCCAGCAGGTATCCGGCGGAGGCGCGGCCGATCGGGTTGTCCAGGAACAGCACCCCGGAATGCCGGTTCCGCAGCTTGCCCCGGTTGTTGGCCCGCAACGCGGCCAGCGTGCAGTACAGGATGATGGCGGCGGTGAGCTGCTGACCGCCGGAGAACACGTCGCGGATCTCCGAGACACGCTGCCGTTCGGTTCGCAGCACCGAGTCGGGCTTGAGCATGTCGACCCGGAATCCCTTCGGCACCGCGGCCCGGACGCCCCGCAGCACGAGGGACATGCCGTCCCGCTTGACCTCCCGGCCGTCACCGGTCCGTCCCACCGCGGCCTCGTCGATCACCTGGCCGAGCGCCTCGGTCAGCGCGGGCTCCTCCGGGTCGGCGAACCGGATGCGCAGAAACTCCTGGCCCGACCAGTCCCCGAGCCCGTCGGGCAGGCGGGAGAGCCGCTGCGCGGACCGGAGCAACCGCAGTGCGCTCTCCACCATGCCCTGCAGCCGCGCCACGATTCCGGACCGGTGCCGCTCGATCTGCGCCAGGTCCCCGGTGAGCGTCCGCAGCCGGGGACGCAGCGCCGCCGCCCACTCCCCCGCGCGTGCCGGAAGGCTGTCGCGGCGCACGGAAACGATCTGACGGCGGACCGGGCTCGACAGCTTCTCGAAACGCTTGCCGGTCGCGTACTGGGCGAGCGCGTCGGCGGCCGCCCGTACCCGCTTTTCCGCTTCCTCCACCGCCGAGTCGGCGTCGGCCAGCGTCGTGGCCAGCTTGCGATACCGGGCCTGCGCGGTCTCGACATCACCGTCGAACGGCGGCTCCTGCTCGTCCCCGTCGTGGCCCCCCGCGACGGCCGAGTCGGCGAGCAGCCGGAAGCCCGCGGCGGAGGTGTTCGCGGACTGGAGTACCCGCTCGGCTTCGGCACGGCGCGCCTGGGCCTCCTCCCACGCCCGGGTGGCGGCGCTGACCTGCACGGCCGCCTCTTCGATCAGCTCGTGGCCGTGCTCGATGTCGCGCGGCCGGGTCTCCAGTGGCACCGCCTGCTTCGGCAGCTGCGCGAGTTCGGCCTTGCAGGTGGCGAGATGCCCGATCGCCTCGGTGTGCTCGGCCTCCAGCGCGGCGACGGCCCGTCCGGCACGTCCCTGTGCGGCCGCGCGCGCCGCGGCGTCCGCGCCGTCCGGGGTCTCCAGCAGCCGCGCGGCCCGCTCACGGATGTCCGCACCGAGCGTCTCCACGGCCGCCGTCGCCGCGGACTCGGCGCCTTCGGCCTGGTCCAGTTCGGCGCGAAGGTCGCTTCCGACCTCTACTTTCGCGTAGGCGTCGGCCGCCGCGGCATAGGCCCGCCGCAACGCCTCGATCGGGTCCGTGGGCGCGGGGTCCTTTTCGGACACCGATCCCGCGCCGGGAATCTCGGCGAGTTCGGCCAGCGCCGTGCTGGCCGTGCGGCGGTGCCCGTCCGCGGTGCGTTGCTTTTCGGCCGCCTCCTCACGCAACCGGGCGGCCCGGGACGCCGAGCGGCTTGCTTCTTCTTCGGCACGTTCGGCCAGACCACCCGACCGTTCGGCCTCTTCCGTCCACTGGGGAATCTTCGCGACCCGCTCGCCCAGCGCGTCCAGTTTCCTCGCCCGCTCCTCGGCAAGCCGCACCGCCGTGCGCAGCGGCGGGATGACTTCTCGCAGCCTCGACTGCCGTGTGGCGAGATCGGCGAGTTCACGCTCGGCGGTTTCGGCCGCGCTTTCGCACTCGGCGAGCGCGGAAGCCGTGGCCTCGGCGTCCTCGGCCAGTCCGGCGAGCGCTCCGGGCGGGTAGTCCTCGCGCCAGGCGGCCAGCTTCCACTCCAAGGCCGCGTCGTCACCGATGGCGGTGGCGAGCGCTTCGAGGTGTTTGCGGCGCCGGGCATGCCGCGCGAGGATCGCCTGACGCTCGGTGTCGGCGGCTTCTTCGTCATACATCGCCGGGTTGGGCGGCACGAGGAACTCGACGCCGGGCGCGGAGTCGGCACCGAGCACGGCGTCCTTGACCCCGACCGGCAGCACGACGCTGGGCAGCAACGTGGCCTCCGCCAGCGCCTTCCTGGCCCTGGGCAGCTGGGCCGCGTCGTTGAGCAGGACCCCGCCGACGAGATGGGGCAGGCGGGTCAGCACCCGCTCACGCTCAGCGGCGTCCATTGTGGACAAATACCGCCAGCCGGACCACGCGGTGATACCGGCCCGCTCCAGGACGTCGAGCGCCGCCTGCACCTCGGCCGGCGCGGGCAGCAGGCCACCGCTGCCGAGCGCGGCCAGCGCACGCTCGTCCGCTGATTCCTCCATACGGAGGGCGGTTTGTTCCCGTTCCGCGGCCGCCTTGGCCTCGCGCAAGCGGCTCAGCAGCGCCGGAGTGTCGGTCTCCGGCTGGACCGAGTCGCCGCCGAGCAGTTCCAGCAGGCGCGGGTGGGTGGCCAAGCGGTCGGTGCGCCGATGCGCCTTCGCCAGTTCCGCCGCCGCCCGGTCGGCGCGGTCGCGTGCCTCGGCGACGCGGCGGCCGACGGCGTGCGCGCTCGCCTGCGCCTCGGCGTGTTCCTCGGCCACCGACTCCAGTTCGGCCTCCCGCGCGGCGATCTCCCGTGCCGCGTTTTCGGTGCGGGTCCGCGCTTCCTGGGCCGCGGCCACGACCTGGGTGCCGTCGTCGAGAAGACCTTCCCGGACCGCTCCGGCGATCTCGGCCCTGACTTCGTCGACGCGGGCGCTCAGTTGTGCCTGTTCCGCGCGGTGCTTCGCCGCGGCACCGGTCGCCCGGTCGTGGTCGTCCTGGGCCGCGCCGGCCGCGTCACGTGCCGCGACCGCCTTCGCTTCGGCCGCTTCGGCCTGGTCTCCTGCTTCCCGCGCGAGGGCCAGCAGGCCGCGCGCGAAGGCGTTCGCCGCCGTGTTCTTCGCTTCCAGGGCCGGTTTCGCGGTCTGTTCCCGCTCCCCCACCAGCGCGCGGATCCCGTCCGCCTTCCTCCTCGCCTGGACGTGCGCCAGCACGGTGGTGGTTTCGCGCCAGGCTTCGGCGGTAGCCCGGGCCGCGGCCAGTTCGCCGTCCAGGCCTTCCTTGGCCTCCGTCGCGGCTTCCACGCGCAACCCGGCCACGACGCGCCGGAGTTCGGTCACGACGGCGGCGAGTCGTTGATGGTCGCCTTCGGCGAGTTTCTCGGTTTCGCGGGCGTCGTCGGCCTGCACCGCCAAGGCGTCCAACCGCTCCGATTCCAACCGGTGCCGGGCGATCACCGAACCCGCGAAGGACCGCAACTCCTCCCGGGCGCGGCCCGCGAGCTTCCGTGACGCGGCCGCCAGTGACTCTTCGTCCGACAGCGGCGCGAGCAGATCCAGCGCACCGGCCACGAAATCGCGTTCGGTCATCAACTCGCCGCGCTGGCCGAGGTTGTCCGCGTAGGTCCGCACGACATCGGCGAGATCACGCGGGTCGTCCTCGGCGATGACGGCCTTGAGCAGGAAATCGACGAAGGCTTCGTCGGAGGTGAAGGCGAAGGCGTCCGCCGCCTCGCCCTCGCCCGCGTTCATCGCGCGCTGGTACCGGAAGAGCTCGGTGTCCAGTCCCAGCGCGTCGAGACGTTCGGTCCACTCGTGATGACGCCGGGTCCACGACAACTCCAGCTCCGGCTCGGCCCGGTGCGCCTGCTCGAGGCGGTCCTGGAAGGCCGACATCGTCAGCAGCCTGTCCTCGGCGGTGAACGGCAGCGAGTCGAGGCCGAGTTTTCCGGTGGGACGGAAGCAGAACCACGAGTCGATCAGGTTCGCCGGATCGCCGGAGACCACGTGCCCGCGCCACTCCGACACCTTGCCGGTGATGACGCGCTGCCCGGTCTCGGTGTGCTGCCACTCCAGGACCACCTGCGCGACATCCTTGGCGCCCACGAACTTCTCCAGCACGCGGGTGTTCGTCGTGCCCACGACCTGCCGCCGTCCCGGCAGCATCACCGAGAAGATCAGCTTGATCAGCACCGACTTCCCGCCGCCGTTCTCCAGGAACAGCACGCTCGCCGGCGACGGGCGGCGTGGCAGTTCCCCCGGCGCCGCGTGGATCCCCGCGGCGAACAACGGGTCCTGGGACGGCGCCCGCACCAGTGGCCCGGCACCGCTGAAGTCCAGCAGCACGTCCTGGTATCGCGCGCCGGCCGGACCGACCGAATGCAGGCGCACGCGGGAAAGCTCGTACATGCGACTCCCGTCAGAGAGTGTCCGAAATGGACGGACGGAGGGTGCCGGCACCGTCGCCGACGGCGAGGACGCCGAGCGCGGACAGTTCCGCGAACGCGCTGTCCGCCGCCAGTTCGCGTACCTGCACCTGATAGCGCGGAGTGGTCCGGTAGGTGCCGCCCTGCTCGGTGTTCACCTGAACCAGGAACCCTTGCTCGGAAAGGAAACGCAACGCGCGGGCGACCATGCCACGGGTGGTGTCGGCGGCCAGCCTGCCGTCCTTGGTCGCGGCCGCCGCCGGGCGGCGCGCGTAGGCCCGCCACGCCTGCTCGAGTTCGGGCGCGTCGGTGGCCGGGTCGTTGTTCGTCCCGGCCTTCGCGGCCCGCTCGTCGAGGATCCGGCACGCCTCCCGGACGACGCCGTCGACCTGCTCCACACTGACCCGGCCGATGTAGGTGTCGTCGGCGAGGTCGTCCGGGCGCGGGTAGCCGAGCGCCGCGGTCGCCAGGTGGACCAGCCCGTGCAGCACCTTCTCCGTTTCGCGGCGCTCCCGGATCTTGCTCTGGCGCGCGTAACCGTCCATTTTGATCTCGAAGACGGACTCGTCCACGGCCGCCAGCACCGCGCCCGCCCGCGTGCTCACGTCCAGCACCATCAGCCCCAGTCCCGCGGCGATCGAGTGGGCGAGCTGCTTGAAAGCGCTGTCTTCGGTGTAGCGGCGGACCAGGTCCGCGTACACCACGTCCCGCCCCGGCACCTGCTTCGGCCGCAGGCCGAAGGAGATCAGCCGCGCGGCGGCCTCCGCGTCCCCACTCATGACTCCCCCGCCTTTTCCGCGAGGTTGCGCGCGACCGCGACCGTGTCGACAGGGCGCTCTCCACGAGCACTCGTCACCTGCACAGTATGGGCGCCCCGCCGCCCCGCCAGCGGGCCTATCGGCGGGCGCGCGCGTGCCTGGTCACCGTGGTTGCCGCGACTCGGCATGGGTGTCTCCCCCCGTCCCTCTCTCGATCTTCGCGGTCACGAGGAGCAGATCGGCGCCCGAGAACTCCTCGTCCCGCAGCACCGTGCCGTCGTCCACGCCGACCAGCACGCGGTCGTCCCCCTGCCGGACGGCCGCGCCGATCTCCGGACTGTACGAGTGCACCGCCCGCAGCGCGACCAGCCGCGCCAGAGTGGGGTCGAGGTCACGGGCCTCGGCGAGCAGGCCCGACAACCGCCGCGGCACCTCCGGCAGGTCCAGCAGATCGTCCGCGCGCCGCCACTGCTCGTCGGTGAAGGCTCCCACGGTCTCCGCCGGAACGAGTTCGGGTTCGGGCACCTCGCCGACCAGCCGGTCGCGCTCCGGCGCCGGGCGCAACAGCAGGGAGACCAGCGAGGGCAACGACGGAACGGCGGGCACGTCGAGCCCGGCGGCCGCGTGGAAGAAGTGCTCCACCGGGGCGACCGCGTCCGCCAGCGGCAGGTCGAGCACGGGCATCAGCACCTGCCCGAAGATGTCGACGGTGGCCCGGCGCGGCGGCCCGGAGAACTGCTGCCGGTCCTGTTCGGCACGGAAGATCGCGCCCGCCGCCTGGAGCCGTGCCTGAAGCTGGGTGTGACGGCTGACGCAGTCGCTGACGATGTCGACCAGTTCGGCCGCGCGGCGCTTGTGGACCGGGTCCTCGGCTTCGTCACGGGCCTTGGTGATGTTGCGCAGGATCGCGTTCTCGGCCCGGAACCTGGCCTCGATGTGGGACAGCGCCGAATCCAGCAGTTCGGGCATCTCCTCGGCCCAGTCCACCGCGCGGACGTCCCGCCGGGTCGCGTCCAGCTTGGCGCGCAAGGTCTCGCCGTACTGCACGGTCCGGTAGCGGGCCTGTTCGGCGGCCAGCTTCGCGTCCGCGAGACGGCCCCGGCTGATCAGGTTCTCCAGCTTGACCTCGGCCGCGATCTGGGCCGAGGTGACGTCCGTGTCCAGCGCACCGACCAGCACGTTGATCGCCTCGTCGCTGGCGCGCAGGTAGACCTCGCCGTCGGGCGCCGCCAGTTCGACGAGCAGCTTGAAGTCGAAGGCCCGGCGCCGGTAGACACCCGAGGCGTCGACGCTGCCGTAGACCCGGCGGAATCCCCGGTCGGCGGTGCCCACGTTGATCAGGTTGTCCAGCACCCAGCGCGCCACCCGCAGGTGCTCCGCCGCCGGGCGGTCCGGTGCCTGCGCGGCGATGAAGGGCTGGAGACGGCGCACGACGTCGTCGTGGCCGGCACCGGTGTCGAAATCCATCGCGATGGTGACCTGGTCGATGGTGTGCAGCGCGATCTCCGCCATCTGGTAGACCGTCGCGTCGGCCCAGTCCAGTTTCGCCTTGCGGGCGTCGAGGTCGTGCAACGGTGCCGTGCAGGCGAGTGCCTTCAGCCGCCGGGTCAGGCCTTCGTCCACCGCCCCGCCCCTGATCAGGTCCACGTCCCGCACAGCGGCCCAGACTAGCCGTTGTCATCGGGCCACCGCCCGGGCGGCTCGGCGCTTCACCCGGAGTGGTGGTGGTGATGCACTACGGTCTGCGCATGCGCGAGATGAGCAGGGACGAATGGTGGGACTTCGCCAGCGAGGGCACCCGGACCGGCAAACTGGCGGTCGTGCGCGCCGACGGCGCTCCGCACGTGACGCCCGTCTGGTTCATCCTGAACGAGAACACCGACGGCGACGAACTGGTCTTCAACACCGGGATGGACACGGTCAAAGGCCGGGCACTGCGCCGTGACCCCCGCCTCTCCCTGACCGTCGACGACCAGACGCCGCCCTACTCCTTCGTCCAGTTCACCGCCGAAGCCGTCCTGCACACCGACATCGACGAGATGCTGTCCTACGCGACCGCGATCGGTGCCCGTTACATGGGCGAGGCCAAGGCCGAAGCCTTCGGCAAGCGCAACGCCGTGCCCGGGGAGTACCTGGTCCGCGCGAAGATCACCAAGGTGATCGCCGTCGCCGACCTCGCCCACTGATCCGAGGGCTCAGGCCGTTTCGCGAAGCCCGTCGGCGGCCCGCAGACTCGACAACGGCGGACGCTGGTGGCAGACGAGGTCCGTGGTCACCATCTCGCGCGCCACTCCGTGGCCGGACTCGCCCCGGCGGAACTGGGCGAGCAGCGTGGCGGGGGGCTGGGCGGCGACGAGCCGTCCGTAACGCTCCAGGCGATCGAACACGGTGAGCATGATCTGCCCGGACATGCGGCCGAGCGCGTGCGTGTCCTGGTGCCGGTGGGTGCGCTTGCCGAGATCGACCTGGGCCAGGGCGTCCAGGCCCCGGGACTCGACGATGTCGATCAGGTGACCGATCTCCACCCCGTAGTTGACCACGAACGGGATGCTCTCCAGCACCTCCCGCCGCCCCGCGTACTCGCCGGCCAGCGGCTGGACGAACCCGGCCAGCTCCGGCCAGTACAGGTTCAGCAACGGTCGTGCCACCAGTTCGGTCACCCGGCCACCGCCGTCGGCGTCCGTGGCCGTCGCGCTCACCAGCGGCCGGTGGTAGAAACCCTTGACGTAACCGACCGTCTCGTCGCTGAGCAGGGGGCCGAGCAGTCCGGTGACGTAGGAACTGGTGAAGTCGTAAAGATCACCGTCGACGAAGACGACCACGTCCCCGGTGGTCGACGCGAGCCCCTTCCACAGCGCTTCGCCCTTCCCTGGCAAGCCGGGCAGCATGGGCAGCACCGCGTCCTGGGCCACCACCGTGGCACCGGCTTCCGTCGCGACGCGGGCGGTCGCGTCTTCAGACCGTGAGTCGACCACGACGAGTTCGTCGACCAGGGGCAGGGACTCGACCAGGTCACGCCGGATGGCACGGACGATGTCGCCGACCGTCTCTTCTTCGTTGCGCGCCGGGATGACGACGCTCACTCGCGTGACGCCCTTGGCCGCCAGAAGGTCGTCCACGCGCCAGTCCTCCGCGCGGCTGCTGCGCCGCGGAAGCCAACTGTCCACGATGGAGGACATCCCCGGGTTTCCGCTGTCGTTCGTCCTGTGGTGAGGCACGGCCATTCCCCTTCCCCGAACCGGACCGGCTGGATTCCAGGCTCCGTGGGCCCGGTTTCCGCCGGGCGCGCTCCCGTGAAACCGCTGGGTTACGGCTCGGGCCTGACGGCCGCCGCGCCGTAACACCGGCTGCACATCGTCACCCTAACCGGGGACGGTGCAAACCCACCGGTGTCGGAGACCACCCCTCAAAGCCTCTCGCGGACAGCCTTCGGCGAGCGCACGCGAAGCGGAGCGCGGATTGGCTGGTCGGCCTCGGCAGGAGACGCTCAGGTCTGGTCAGGAGGCAGTGGCAGAAGGGGGTCTTGTGTTCGCACGCGTTCAGACTTTCCATCATCCGGCCGAGAAGCTCGACGAGCTGACGACGCTGGCCCGCGAGCAGGTTGCGGCAACGCCCCGGCCCCCTGGTTTGAGAGGCTTCTACTCCCTCATCGACCGCGACAACGGGAAGGCACTGTTGATCTCGTTCTGGGAGACCAAGGAAGACTTGCGCCGGCTCGAGGCGACTAACGCATCGGCGCGTGCGCACGTCAAAGCGGAAGCCGGCATCGAGTCTCCGGTGGCCGAGATCTTCGAGGTGGCCCTCCAGGCTCCCTGAAGCTCACCGGCCAAGGCCCCGCCTCGACAACCGCGGACCGGCACAAGGGTGTCAGGCTTCTTCCTCCAGCATGTCGGGCGTGACCGCGGACTCGGTGTCGGGGATGCCGGCCTCGCCGGCGCGTTTGTCGGCCATCGCCAGCAGGCGACGGATCCGGCCGGCGACCGCGTCCTTGGTCATCGGCGGGTCGGAGAGCTGGCCGAGCTCCTCCAACGACGCCTGGCGGTTGGCCAGGCGCAGCTTGCCCGCCGCCAGCAGGTGGTCCGGCGCGGTGTCGCCGAGGATCTCCATCGCGCGCTCGACCCGCGCGGCCGCGGCCACCGCCGCCCGCGCCGACCGGCGGAGGTTCGCGTCGTCGAAGTTGGCCAGCCGGTTCGCCGTGGCCCGGACCTCCCGGCGCATCCGGCGCTCCTCCCACTGGAGCACGCTCGTGTGCGCGCCGAGCCGGGTCAGCAGCGCGCCGATCGCGTCGCCGTCGCGGACCACCACGCGGTCGGCTCCGCGCACCTCGCGGGACTTCGCCTGGATGCCCAGCCTGCGGGCCGCGCCGACCAGCGCCAGCGCCGCCTCCGGCCCCGGGCAGGTGACCTCCAGTGACGAGGACCGCCCGGGCTCGGTGAGCGAGCCGTGCGCCAGGAACGCGCCCCGCCACGCCGCTTCGGCGTCGGCGACCCCGCCGGAGACGACGGCGGCGGGCAGGCCCCGCACCGGACGGCCCCGCTGGTCGATCAGGCCGGTCTGGCGGGCCAGCCCCTCCCCGTCCTTGACCACCCGGACGAGGTAGCGCGTGGTCTTCCGCAGCCCCCCGGCGGAGAGCACGTGCACGTCCGAATGATGGCCGTAGAGCTCCTGGATCTCCTTGCGCAGCCGCCGCGCGACCGAACCGGTGTCCAGTTCGGCCTCCACCACGACCCGGCCTCCGACGATGTGCAGTCCCCCCGCGAACCGCAGCATCGACGCGACCTCGGCGCGGCGCGGCCCGATCTTGCTGATCTGCAACCGGCTGAGCTCGTCCTTGACGGCCGCGGTCATCGCCATCAGCCCCTCCTCCCTTTCCGGCGCCCGATCGCATCGAGAGCCTCCCGCACGCAGGCCGCGAGCGCATCCGGATCGTGCGAACCCGCCACGTTCGGGTCAGCCACCCGGCCGAACAGTGCCCGCGCTCCCAGACCGGCGGCCGCGTCCGCCAGCCGGGCCGGCACGGCCACCGAGCCGCGATCCGCGATCACGGCGTCCACCTTCAGCCCGGGCGCGTGCTGGAAGAGTACGTCCAGGTGCCTCTCAGGCGAGAAACCCGCCGTCTCCCCGGGCTGGGGAACAAGATTGAGAATGACGATCTTGACCGCTTCGGTGCGCACCAGCGCGTCGTGCAGTTCGGGAACCAGAAGGTGCGGCAGCACGCTGGTGAACCACGATCCCGGCCCGAGAAAGACGGCATCGGCCCCGGCGACCGCGGCGAGCGCCTCCGCGCAGGCCTTCGGCACCCCGCCGGACCGTCCGGGGGCACGCAGTTCGATCCGCTCCACCTGGCCGGGCGTGGTGGCGACGGCGACCTGGCCCCGGATCGTGCGCACCGCGCCGTCGTCGCTCAGCCCGGCCACCTGCGCCTCGATCTCCAGTGGTTCGGTCGACATCGGCAGCACGCGGCCGGACACGCCGATCAGCTTGCGGGCCTCGTCGAGCGCGGCGACCGGATCGCCGAGCACTTCGAACAGGCCGGCGAGCAGCAGGTTGCCCACCGCGTGACCGGTGAGCGCGCCGTTGCCGCCGAAGCGGTGCTGGAACACCTCGGCCCACAGCGAACCGCCGTCCTCCTCGGCGGCGAGCGCGGCCAGTGCCTGCCGGAGATCCCCCGGAGGCAGCAACCCGAGTTCGCGGCGCAGGCGGCCGGACGATCCGCCGTCGTCGGCGACGGTCACGACCGCGGTGACGTCCGGGGTGACCCGCCGCAACGCGGTGAGCGTGGCGTGCAGTCCGTGACCGCCCCCGAGCGCGACGGCGCGCAATGGTCTCGCGGCCGTCACTCGCGGCCCAGATCCCGGTGGATCACCTTCACCGCCATACCGTCCTCATTGGACAAAAGCCGCGCCAGTTCCTCGGAGATGGCCACACTGCGGTGCTTCCCGCCGGTGCAGCCGACCGCCATGGTCAGATAGCGCTTTCCTTCCCGCTTGTAGCCGGCGCCGATCAACCGCAGCAACTGGTGGTAGCGGTCGAGGAACTCCTCCGCGCCCTCCTGGGACAACACGTAGTTGCGCACCTCGGCGTCGAGGCCGGTGTGCTCGCGCAACTCCGGGATCCAGAAGGGGTTCGGCAGGAACCGCACGTCCATCACCAGATCGGCGTCCATCGGCAGACCGTACTTGTACCCGAAGGACAGCACGGTCACCCGCGTCTGGGTGGCCGAATCGGACCCGAAGGCGTCCTCGATCTTCGCGCGCAGGTCGTGCACCGACAACGAGGACGTCTCCAGCACCAGATCGGCCTCCTCCCGCAGCGGCGCCAGCAGCGCGCGCTCGGCCGTGATGCCGTCGGCCAGCCTGCCGTCGCCCTGCATCGGGTGACCACGCCGGACCTGCTCGAACCGGCGTACCAGCACCGCGTCGGTGGCCTCCAGGAACAGCACGCGCGGTTTGTAGCCCCGGGCGTCGAGGTCCTTGATCACCGAGGCCAGGTCGTCGGTGAACGCCCGGGAACGGACGTCCATCACCACCGCCACCTTCGTGATCGCGCCCCGGGCCTGCGCGCCGAGTTCGACCATGGTCGCGATCAGCTCGGGCGGCAGGTTGTCCACCACGAACCAGCCCAGGTCCTCCAGGCATTTGGCGGCGGTGCTGCGGCCTGCCCCGGACAACCCGGTGACGACCGCGACCTGGATCCCCGAGCTCCGCTCGTCCTCCATACCTTCTCCCCTGCTTCCTGCCGGCCGGCCCCTCACCGGTCGGCGTCACTCCCGCCCGCCAAGGTGGTGTGGATCACCTCGGCGGTCCGCCTGCCGATCCCCGGCACCTGCGCGATTTCGTCCACCCCGGCCTGCTTCAGCCTCTTCACCGAGCCGAAATGCTTGATCAGCGCGGTCTTGCGGGCCTGGCCCAGGCCCGGCACGCCGTCCAGCGCGGAGGATTGCACACGCTTCGAACGCTTCTCGCGGTGGTAGCGGATCGCGAACCGGTGTGCCTCGTCGCGGACCCGCTGCAACAGGTACAGCGCCTCCGAGGTGCGCGGCAGGATGACCGGGTCCTCGTCCGCGGGAAGCCACACCTCTTCCAGCCGCTTCGCCAGCCCGGCCACCGCGACATCGGTGATGCCGAGTTCGGCCAGCACGTCGGCGGCGGCCGTGGCCTGCGGCCCGGCGCCGTCCACCACCAGCAGGTTCGGCGGGTAGGCGAACTTGCGCGGCCGGCCGGTCTCCGGGTCGATGCCCGGGCGCTCGCCCTCGGCCGCCCCGTTCGCCGCTCCGTTTTCCTTGAGGTGGCGCGCGAACCGGCGCCGCACCACCTCCGCGATGGCGGCCACGTCGCCCTCGGTGGCCGCCTCCCGCAGCGCGAAGCGGCGGTATTCGGCCTTGCGGGGCACCCCGTCTTCGAACACCACCAGCGAGGCGACCACGTCACTGCCCTGGATGTGGCTGATGTCCACGCACTCGATGCGCAGCGGTGCCGAATCCAGGCCGAGGTGCTCCTGCAACTCACTCAACGCGGCCGACCGCGCGGTGAGGTCACCGGCGCGGCGAAGCTTGTGCTGGGCGAAGGCCTCCTCGGCGTTGCGCTGCACCGTTTCGGCAAGCGCTCGCTTGTCCCCGCGCTGCGGCACCCGGAGCCCGACGCGGGAACCACGCAGTTCCGACAGCCACTCGGTCAGCGCGGCGGCGTCCGCGGGCAGTTCCGGCACCAGCACCTCACGCGGTACCGGCGAAGCGTCGTCCGGGCTCTGCGCGGCCAGCTCCGCCTGCTCACCGTAGAACTGCGTGAGGAACTGGTCGACCAAGGCCGCGACGCCCATCTCCTCGACCTTGTCGATCACCCAGCCCCGCTGGCCCCGGACCCGGCCGCCCCGCACATGGAACACCTGCACGGCCGCTTCCAGTTCGTCGTGGGCGAAGGCGACGACATCGGCGTCGGTGCCGTCACCGAGCACCACCGCCTGCTTCTCCATCGCGCGCCGCAGCGCCCCGATGTCGTCCCGCAGCCTCGCCGCCCTCTCGAACTCCAGCTGCTCCGACGCTTCGGCCATCTCCTTCTCGAGCCTGCGGACCATGACATCGGTGCGGCCGGCGAGGAAGTCGCAGAAGTCGTCGACGATGCGGCGGTGCTCTTCGGCGCTCACCCGGCCCACACACGGAGCCGAGCACTTGTCGATGTAACCGAGCAGGCACGGGCGCCCGATCTGGGTGTGCCGCCGGAACACGCCGTTGGAGCAGGTGCGGGCGGGAAAGACCCGGAGCAGCAGGTCAAGGGTCTCGCGGATGGCCCAGGCATGGGCGTACGGGCCGAAGTAGCGGACGCCCTTGCGCCGCGGACCGCGATAGACGTGCGGCCGGGGGAACTCCTCGTACAGGGTCACCGCGAGCACCGGATAGGACTTGTCGTCGCGGTAGCGGACGTTGAACCGCGGGTCGAACTCCTTGATCCAGTTGTATTCGAGCTGGAGCGCCTCGACCTCCGTGGAGACCACCGTCCACTCGACACTGGCCGCGGTGGTCACCATCTGGCGCGTGCGGGGATGCAGGCCGGAGAGGTCGGCGAAGTAGGAGTTCAGCCTGCTGCGCAGGCTCTTCGCCTTGCCGACGTAGACGACCCGGTGCCCGGCGTCGCGGAACTTGTACACGCCGGGGGCGTCCGGGATGCTCCCCGGCGAGGGACGGTAGGTGGACGGGTCAGCCACATCGCAAGCCTATGGCTACCCTCCGACGCTTTCGCACGCCCCTGGCCGGACCACCGGTCAGCGCGGTAGGACCCGCGCGTCGACACCGGGGAGATCACCGAACCGCGCCCGGCCGTCGGTGGTGACGAGGACCCTGCCCGTTGCCCTGGCTGTAGCGGCGATGATCAGATCGAGTGTGCCCCGTGGCGCGCCGAGCCGGGTCACCTCCGCCAGCAGGACCGCGTGATGTCGCGCGACCTCAGGGGTGTAGTCCTCCACAGGAACAACGGCGAGCACATCCTCCAGGAACCCGCGTTGAGCGGCGGCGCGTCCGTCGTCCTTATCGAGATGTACGCCGGCAAGATATTCGGCGATCACGACCGCGGGAAGCGCTACGTCGTCGCTGTCGAAGAAACCGCCGAAATCCAGTCGTCCTCGCAAAGCCGCGACCAGAACCCCCGTGTCAAGAATCAGTCGAGCCACGGGTCCGAGTCCAAATCCCCCTCAGTGGCGGCACGCGCCTTGGCCACGTTCTCCGCGAAAGCCTCATCGAGTTCGTCGCGACCTCGCCAGCGCTCGAACACGTCCAACAGTGCCTTCCCGTTCGCGCGCGGAGCCGGTGCGATGAGAGCCACCCTCCGGCCGCCCCGGTGCACGACAATGGTTTCGCCGTGCTCCGCAGCATCAAGCACGGCCGAGAAGTTCCGTGACGCCTCTGAAGCCGACATCTCACGCACGGATTCAGAATATCAGATTACTGACGAGCAGTGTGGCGGACGCGACCTCTGTGCCGGTGGGGGCGTCCGTCTGTGTCGCCCTCGTGGGCGCGGCGGGTCGCGGTAGCATTCTCGGCACCATGCGGATCGCCACCTGGAACGTCAACTCGGTCGCGGCGCGGCTTCCCCGCCTGCTGGCGTGGCTCGGTTCCGCCCAGCCGGACGTGTTGTGCCTGCAGGAACTCAAGTGCGCCACCGACGGGTTCCCGCAGGATGAGATCGGCGAACTCGGCTACGAGACCGCCGCCTACGGCGTGGGCCGCTGGAACGGAGTGGCGATCCTGTCCCGGGTGGGACTGGCCGACGTGAGCCGTGGCCTGATCGACGAGCCCGGCTATTCCGGCGTTTCCGAGCCTCGCGCGATCGGGGCGACCTGTGACGGGCTGCGCGTCTGGTCGGTGTACGTGCCGAACGGCCGCGAGCCCGGTCACCCGCACTACGAATACAAGCTGCGGTGGCTGGAAGCGCTGCGCGCGACGGTCGCCGCGGAGTCGTCGAAGGAACGGGCGTTCGCCGTGCTCGGGGACTTCAACATCGCGCCCACCGACGACGACGTGTGGGACATCAGCCGCTTCGCCGAGTCCACGCACGTGACCGGCCCCGAACGGGAAGCCCTCGCGGCATTGCGAAGTGCCGGACTGTCCGACATCGTCCCGAGGGCCCTGAAATACGACCGGCCCTACACCTACTGGGACTACCGGCAACTCGCCTTTCCCCACAACAACGGGATGCGCATCGACCTGGTCTACGGCGACGCGAAGTTCGCGGGCGCGGTCGACGACGCCTACGTGGATCGCGAGGCACGCAAAGGCAAGGGCGCGTCCGACCACGCCCCGGTCGTCGTCGACTTCACGCTCTGACCCCGTCAGAAAATGTGCAGGCCGCCGTCGACGTTGTAGGTGGCACCGGTGATGTAACCGGCGTCGGGACCCATCAGGAACGCGATGGTGGCGGCCACGTCGCGCGGCGTGCCGACCCGTCCGGCGGGCAGGGCGGTGACCAGTTCGCGTTTGCGTTCCTCGCTCAGCGTGCCGCCCATGATGTCGGTGTCGATCGGGCCCGGCGCCACCGCGTTCACCGTCACGCCGTGCTCGCCGATCTCCCGCGCCAGCGCCCGGGTGAACCCGAGCACCGCGGCCTTGGCGGCCGAGTACGACACCCGGCTGTAGATCCCGCCGCCGCGCTGCGCCGAAACCGACGAAACGCTCACCACGCGGCCGATCCCGTTCGCCACCATCGTGCGGGTGACCCGCTGCGTGAGCACGAACAGGCCCCGGATGTCGATCGCGAACACCCGGTCCCACTCGGCGAGGTCGAGCTCGAAGAACGGCACCGGCGACGGGACGCCCGCCACGTTCGCCAGCCCGACGACCTGCGGCAGTTCGGCTTCCACGCGGGAGACGGCGGCCTCGATCTCCTCGGGCCGGGCGATGTCCATGGCCAGCCCGAGCGAGGCGACACCATGCCGCTCCGTCAGTGAGGCCGCGGTCTCTTCCGCTCCCGCGCCGTCGATGTCGAGCACCGCGACATGCCAGCCCTGGGCGGCCAGCAGGTCCGCCGTCGCCCGTCCGATCCCGCGCGGCGAACCGCCGCCGGTCACGATCGCGGTCCGCTCGACCGGAAAACTCACCGCTGTTCCTCCGCGAGTCTGCGCGCGACCGCGATCGTGTCGACAGGGCGCTCCCCCGCAGTTCGGGTTACGCCACCAAGCCGGGCGCCCTGCCGCCCCGATGAGGGGCTCTGGGGGCTTGCCCCCAGCGTGTTGTGTGGGGGGAGGTGCCCCCCACACAACACCGGGAAAAGACCGCGCGCGTTCTGGTCACCTTGACTGCCGCGGGTTGCCACAAGGGGCGTCACCGTCCCGCCCGCGCTTGCTTGTGCAGCCTCCGCAGCGCGCGCACGGACTCCACCGCACGCTCCCGGTCGAACGCCTGAATCGCGAGGACCCCGTAGTACTCGTCCTCGGGGAGTTCGAGCCGGGCGAAGGAAGCACCGTCGGGGAAGCTCACCGACAGCACCTCCTCCCAGGCGAACTTGCGGCCCACGAGGACATTGCGCACCTCGACGCCGTTCGCGTCGGCGCGCACGCGCGGGGTGGCGAACAGCAGCGCCGCGGCCGCCAGGACCACCCCCACGCCCATCATCGCGATCTGGTCGGAAAGCCGGAAGATCACGCCGGTGTTCGAGGAGCGCAGCAGCACCGAAACCACGGCGAAGACCACGATCAGCACCACGGCCACCACGGACGAAACCCACCTCGTGCGCCACGGCCGGATCACCACGATCTCATCGGTCTCCGTCACACGAATCCCTTCTCCGTCCACGGCTGGCGCAGCGACCGCAGCACGTGCGCGGTGTCCAGCGCGGCCAGCACCGCCTCACGGCCCTTGTCCTCCCGGGACTCCGGCAGCCCGGCCCTGTCCAGCGCCTGCTCCTCGGTGTCGCAGGTGAGCACGCCGTTGCCGATCGGGGTCCCCTCGTCGAGCGCGACCCGGGTCAGCCCCGCGGTGACCGCATCGCACACGTACTCGAAATGCGGGGTGCCGCCGCGGACCACCACACCGAGCGCGACCACGGCATCGTGGCCGCGGGCCAGCGCCTGCGCCACGACCGGCAGTTCGACCGCCCCCGCGACCCGCACCACGGTGGGTTCCTCGGTGAGCTTCGCCTCGCGAGCGGTGGCCAGAGCGGACTCCACCAGCGCGTCGGTGATCTCGCGATGCCACCGGGTCGCGACGATCGCGAGCTTGAGCCCCTCACATTCACTGAGGTCGAGCTCGACGTCGGGCCGTCCCTCACCACTCAAGGTCTGTCTCCCTCTTTTCCGCGGCCTCGCGGCTCGATTTCAGGCTCTCACTGTGCCCCGTCGCCGTTGCGGAGGTCGGCGCCCACCTGGTCGAAGTCTTCCAGCTGGGACAGATCGTGTCCCATCCGGTCACGTTTGGTACGCAGATACCGCAGATTTTCGGGGTTCGGCGAGATCGGCAGCGGGACGCGGCCCGTCACGCGCAGGCCGTAGCCCTCCAGCCCGACGCGTTTGGCGGGGTTGTTGGTCAGCAGCCGCATCGACCGCACGCCGAGATCGCACAGGATCTGCGCGCCCGTGCCGTAGTCGCGCGCGTCGGCGGGCACGCCCAGCGCGAGGTTGGCGTCCACGGTGTCCGCGCCGTCGTCCTGGAGCTGGTACGCCTGGAGCTTGTGCAGCAGCCCGATCCCGCGGCCCTCGTGCCCGCGGATGTAGAGCACGATCCCGCGCCCCTCGGCGGCCACCGTCGCCAGCGCGGCCTCCAGTTGCGGTCCGCAGTCGCAGCGCAACGAGCCGAACACGTCACCGGTCAGGCACTCGGAGTGGACCCGGACCAGGATGTCCTCACCGGAGCCGACCTCACCGTAGACGAACGCGATGTGCTCGATCCCGTCGAGCAGGCTGTCGTAGCCGATCGCGCGGAAAGTCCCCTGCGCCAACGGGATCCGCGCCTCGGCGACACGTTCGACCTGCCTCTCGGTGCGGCGCCGGTAGGCGATCAGGTCGGCGATCGTGATCATCTGCAGGTCGTGGTCGGCGGCGAAGACCTCGAGTTCGTCGCGCCGCGCCATGTCCCCTTCGTCCTTCTGGGACACGATTTCGCACAGCACCCCGGCGGGCTGGAGGCCGGCGAGGCGGGCCAGGTCCACCGCGGCCTCGGTGTGCCCCGGACGGCGCAGGACGCCACCTTCCTTCGCGCGCAAGGGGACCACGTGACCGGGACGGCGGAAGTCCGGTGCCTGTGACTTCGGGTCGGCCAGCAACCGGATGGTGTGCGCGCGGTCGGCGGCCGAGATCCCGGTGGTGACGCCGTCCGCGGCGTCGACGGTGACCGTGTAGGCGGTGCCGCGCACGTCCTGGTTCGTGTGGTACATCGGCGGAAGGTCGAGCCGGTCGCAGTCGGACTCGGTGAGCGGCACGCAGATGTAACCGGAGGTGTACCGGACCATGAAGGCCACCATTTCGGGCGTGGCCTTCTCCGCGGCGAAGATCAGGTCACCTTCGTTCTCACGGTCTTCGTCGTCGACCACGACCACCGGCCGTCCGGCGGCGATGTCCGCTATCGCGCGTTCGATTCCCGCGATGTCCAGCGGAACGCCGGCCCCGCATGGTGTCCCTGTCGTCACGCGCGCCCTCCTGAGTTCCGCGGGAAGGCCGTAGCCGGCCCGCCCGCGCTGCCGGGGCCGCGAGCCGGTACCAGGCGTGTCATGCGCCCTCCTCCGTGCCGCCCCTGGGTCCATTGTGCGCCGCGGGGTCCGCGAAGTGTGCCCGGTAAGGCCCGGTCAGCTTCTCGACGTGCTTGGCGATCACATCGACCTCGAGATTGACCAGATCGCCCGGTTCCGCGCGGCCCAGCGTCGTCAACTCCAGTGTGGTCGGGATGAGGGCCACCGTGAACTCGTCGTTGGTCACACTCGCCACCGTCAGCGAGATCCCGTCGACCGTGATCGACCCCTTCTCGACCACGTACCGGGCCAGTGTCTCCGGCAGCGTGAACCGGGTCAGGCCGTCCGCGGTGCGGGAGAGGAGGGTGCCAGTCCCGTCGACGTGCCCCTGCACGATGTGGCCGCCGAGGCGGTCGCCCACCGCGGCGGCACGTTCGAGGTTGACCCGGTCGCCCACCGCGACCTTGGCCAGCCGTGACCGGGCCAGTGTCTCGTCCACCACGTCCACGGTGAACTCGTCCTTGCCGACCTCCACCACGGTGAGGCACACGCCGCTCACCGCGATCGAATCGCCGTGCCGGGCGTCGGAGGTGACCACGGGGCCACGCACGGTCAGCCGGACGGCGCCGGGCGTCTGCTCGACCCGGGTGATCTCCCCGAGTTCCTCCACGATCCCGGTGAACACGTCCGCCTCCTAGGGTGCTGTGGTCGGTTGATGCGCCGAGGCCCGCGCCCGCAGCGCCTCGACGGCCTTCGCCGGGTCCTCGGCGCCGTAGACGGCGGACCCCGCGACGAAGCAGTCGACGCCCGCTTCGGCGGCCTGCTCGATGGTCTCGGCGTTGATCCCGCCGTCGATCTCCACGACCAGTTTGAGGTGCCCGGTGTCCACCAGCCGCCGGGCCGTCCGCACCTTGTCCAGGACGTCCGGAATGAACGACTGGCCCCCGAAGCCGGGTTCGACCGACATCACCAGCAACGTGTCGTAGTGCTTGAGGGTGTCGAGGTGGTCCTCCAGCGGCGTGCCCGGCTTGACCGACAGGCCCGCCTTCGCCCCGGCCGCCCGCAGGTTCTTGGCGAGCATGACCGGATCGTGGGCGGCTTCGACGTGCACGGTCACGTTGTAGGCGCCCGCTTCGGCGTAGCCGATCGCCCAGCGGTCGGGGTCCTCGATCATCAGGTGACAGTCCAGCGGCAGGTCGCTCACCTTGAGCAGCGACTCGACGACCGGCAGCCCGAGGGTCAGGTTGGGCACGAAATGCGCGTCCATGACGTCGACGTGGACCCAGTCCGCCCCCGCGACGGCCTCGATCTCTTCGCCCAGCCGGGCGAAGTCGGCGGACAGGATGCTGGGCGCGATCAGCGGTCGATGAGCCATGATTACGCAGTGTAGGAGAACACCCGCACCGGGATGCCGTGGCGTCCGGCTGCTGGACTCCAGGTCTCCCAAGGCATCACCGGTACCCCGCTCATCGGCGGCGCAACAGTGCGCAGAACATCGCGTCGGTGCCGTGCCGGTGCGGCCACAGCTGGACGAAGGGGCCGTCGCCCAGCGCGGGCACACCAGGAAAGGACTCCCGGGTGTCCAAGGCGTCGGCGTCGCCGCGGCGGAGGGCTTGCGCTATCACACCTTCGGTCTCGGCCAGGTGCGGCGAGCAAACGACATAGGCCACCACTCCGCCGGGGCGCACCAGCCCGAGCGAGGAGGCCAGCAATTCACCCTGGAGCTTCGTCAGTTCCGCCACATCGGAGGGCTGGCGCCGCCAGCGCGCCTCAGGACGCCTGCGGAGCGCGCCGAGGCCGCTGCACGGCGCGTCCACCAGCACCCGGTCGAAGCCGGGTTCGAGCTCGGGTTCCCGTCCGTCGGCGACGTGCACGGTGACCGGAAGCCCTTCGGTGGCCTCTTCCACCAGACGGGCCCGGTGCGGCGCCCGCTCCACGGCGTCGAGCCGGGCACCGGAGATCGCCCCCAGCGCCCCGAGCAGGACGGCCTTGCCGCCCGGTCCGGCACACAGGTCGAGCCAGCGCTCGTCGGGACCGTCGAGCGGCACCCGGGTCAGCGCCAGGGCGCACAACTGGCTGCCCTCGTCCTGCACGGCGGCCAGCTTCTCCCGGATCGGCTCCGAATCGGCCGGGTCCCCGCCGCCGGCGGGCAGGCGGACTCCGTAAGGCGAATAGGGAGCGACGTCGCCACCGGTGATCGCGGCCAGTTCCTCCGCGCTGATCTCGCCGGGGCGGGCGAGCAGGTGCACCGCGGGCCGGGCGTCGTCGGCTTCGAGCGCGGCCTGAAGGTCTTCGCCCTTGTCCCCCAACGCTTCCGCGAACGCACGGGCAACCCAGCGTGGGTGCGCCGTGCGCAGCGCGAGATGCCCGATCGGATCGGCGTCGCGGTCCGGGGCGAGCTCGGCGAGCCAGCCTTGTTCGTCCTTTTGCGACACCTTGCGCAGCACCGCGTTGACGAAACCGGAGGCGGGCGATCCCGCGTCGGCACGGGCCAGATCGACGGTCGCGGCCACCGCCGCGTGTTCCGGGATCCGGGTCCGCAGGAGCTGATAGGCCCCCAGCCGCAGGCAATCCAGCACCGCACCATCCACTGAGGACAGAGGGCGGTCGACGCAGGCACCGATCACCTCGTCGAGCAGGCCCTGCGCGCGGGCACAGCCGTAGGCCAGTTCGGTGGCCAGCGCCGCGTCGCGGCCGGTGATCCGGCGGCGGCGCAACAACTCCGGCAGCACCAGGTTCGCGTAGGCGTCCCGCTGACGGACGGCGCGGACCACGTCCAGTGCCACCCGCCGGGCGGGATCTTCGGCAGGCGGGCGCCGGGGCCCCTGCTTGCGCGGGGCGGGCCTGTCACGGTCCGGCCGTGACGGCCTCCGTTCGCGTTGCGGACTCATGATTTTTCTTCCTTCGCGAAGGCGGTCACGTCAGCCGTTCCCCCGGCTCGATCCGCGTGCCCCGGGCCCAGTCCGCGGCCGCCATCCGTTTCTTGCCCTGGGCCTGGACTTCGCCCAGAAGGACCGGCTGGGTGCCGGTGCCGGCCAGCACGCGCTTGCGTTCCACCCTCAGCTCGCCCGGAGGAAGCGCATTCTCGTCCACAATGGACACCGGGCCGAGTTTGAACCGCTCGCCGCGGAACTCCGCCCAGGCCCCGGGTTCCGGGGTGACCGAGCGCACCAGCCGGTCCACCGCCACGGCGGATTCGGAGAAGTGGACCCTGGCATCGTCGACGGTGACCTTTCCAGCATAGGTGACGCCATGGCCGGGCTGGTCGACCGCGACGAGTGTCCCGTCCGCGATTCCGTCCATTGTGGACACCAGAAGCCGGGCGCCGGAACGGGCGAGCCGGTCCAGCAGGACACCCGCGGTGTCGGCGGGCCCGACCTTTTCGGTCACCACGCCGAAAACCGGCCCGGCGTCCAGTTCGCGGACGATCCGGAAGGTGGACGCGCCGGTGATCTCGTCGCCCGCGCGGACCGCGGCCTGCACCGGCGCCGCGCCCCGCCACGCGGGCAACAGGGAGAAATGCAGGTTTATCCAGCCGTGGCGGGGTATGTCGAGCGTGCGCTGCGGCAGCAACGCGCCATAGGCGACCACGGGACACGCGTCCGGGGCCAATTCGCGAAGCCGGTCGAGAAACGCGGGATCGCCCGCTTTGGCCGGGGTCAGTACCTCGATCCCGTGTTCGTCGGCGAGTTTGCCGACCGGGGAACGCACCAGCCCGCGCCCACGCCCGGCCGGGGCGTCCGGCCGGGTCACCACCGCGACGACCTCATGCCGGGGAGAATCGAGCAGAGCTCGCAGGGATGGCACGGCGGGTTCCGGGGTACCGGCGAAGACGAGGCGCATCAGCACGCCTTGGCACATCGAGACTGGGAGTACATCCCAGCCAGTCTAGAGCCGCGCCTGGCCGGCTCCCGCGACACACCCTCCGCGACGGGCCTTCGCTTCAGGCGGAGTCGTCCAACGCGATCGGCGCGCGGCGGCGGGCTCGTTGCCTGGCTTCTTCCGGAAGCGCGTCGGCGACGAGCAAGCGCGGCAGCAGCGCGCTCTCGGCCGTCAACGCGCGGAAGGCCAGGTTGATCGTGACGTCGTGCGCCGGACGGTGCACCACGGTGATCCGATCCCCGGCCTGGATGGTGCCCGGTTCGATCACCCGCAGGTAAGCCCCCGGCACCGCCTTCGCGGTGAAGGTCTTGACCCAGCCACGTTCGCTGAGCCATCCGGCGAAGACCCGGCACGGAATCCGGGGTTCCGCGATCTCGAGGACGAGATCGGCACCGACCCGCCAGCGCTCGCCGATCAGCGCACCCGTGACGTCGATCCCGGCGGTGGTCAGGTTCTCCCCGAAGACTCCGCACGGCAGGGGCCGGGACAACTCGACCTCCCACCCGTCGAGATCTTCGCGCGCGTAGGCGTAAACAGCCTGATCGTTCCCGCCGTGATGCCGCAGGTCACAGACCCGGTCACCGGCCAGTCCGCTGTCCCCGGCGCCCTTGGCGCCCGGCGCACGCACCTCGACAGGGTCCGTCACCGGCTTCTTGTCGATCCCGGTCACACCGATCTCCGAATGCGTGGTCGGGCTCGCCGCACCGAGATTCACCGACAACAAGAACGGCACGCCCAGGACGGTACCGGCCGTGATCGACTCCCGGAAACGCTTTTCCCGGGAACCCCGGTCAGATCAGCTCCAGCGGGTCGAGCTGGACACGCACCGGCGACGGTTCCTTGCGCGCGGCACGGCGTGCCTGGGCGGCGGCGAGCGCGGCGGCCAGTGCCTTGCCGTCGGCCCGGGGGACGCGGATCAGGGCCCGTTCCCGCTCGTTCCCGTCGCCATCCGCCTCGCCGAGCGGGACCGGGCCGAGCACCTCACCCGACGGCGGTAGCGAGAGCTCGTCGAGCATCGCGGCGACGGCGTCCGGCGTGCCTTCCGCGCTGGCCATCCGCACCGCGGGCGGGAATCCCAGCTCGCGGCGCTCGGCCAGCTCGCGTGCGGCATGCCAGGCCGGGTCCCAGCGAACGAGCGCCTGCACCGGTACCAGGCCCGCCTCGGCTCCGACGACGATCCGCCCGCCCTCCCGCGCCGGGCGCACGAGGGCGGCCGCGGCCATCCACCGGCGCAGCGTCTCCTCGGCCGCGCGCAGATCCTGCCGGCCCAGCAACGCCCAGCCGTCCAGCAGGAGTGCCGCGCCGTAACCGCCCTCGGCGACCGGCTCCGCTCCCGGGGTGCACACCACGATCGCGGGCCCGTCCGGCACCGTGGCGAGCACCTCGTGCCCGCCCGACGTGCGCACCGCCGCGCCGGGGAAGGCACGGCCGAGTTCCTCGGCGGTCCGCTTCGAACCGATGACCACCGCCCGCAACCGGTTCGAACCGCAGGCCGGGCACCGGAACGCCGCCTCGGGGGCCCCGCACCACCGGCAGCTCGCCTGTTGCCCGGCCTTCACCCCCAGTGGACCGGCGCACCGGCGGCAGCGCGCGTGTGTCCGGCAGCGGTCGCACGCCAGCGCCGGGACGTACCCACGCCGTGGCACCTGCACCAGTACCGGCGCCCCCGCGCCGAGCGACTGCCGTGCCGCCTCGAAAGCCACCGCGGGCAGCCGCGCCGCGCGAGCGGCCTCGTCCCGCGCGAGATCGAAGTCCTCGCCGGTGGGGGTCACTCTCGGCGCCGCCGCACGCAGTTCCTCCCGTGCGGCGATCACCGGATGCGCCCAGCCCGACTCGACGAGCACCTGCGCCTCGGCCGTCCGGGCGAAGCCTCCGACCAGCAACGACGCCCCGTCGGCGTGCGCGCGCAGCATGAGCACGTCACGGACCTGGGGGTAGGGCATGTGGGGATCGACGTGGAGGTCGTCACCGTCGTCCCAGACCACGAACAGGCCGGGGTCGGCGACCGGGGCGAACATCGCCGCGCGGGTGCCGGTGACGACCCGCACGCTGCCCCGCGAGATCGCCAGCCACCGACGGTACCGTTCCGCGGGCCCGAGATCGGCGGACAACGCGACCACCGCGTCCTCCCCGACCAGCCGGGCGCACGCGGCGTGCAGACGGGCGAGGTCCCGGTGATCGGGCACCACGAGCAGCGCTCCCCGTCCGGCCGACGCCACCAGCGCCGCCGCCTCCGCGAGCCGCGCCGGCCAGTCCTCGCCAGGCAGCGCCTGCCACACCGCGTGGGCCTGCCTGCTTCCGCGCAACGCCTCGGTCAGTGCCGGGCCCCGCTGATAGCGCGGCCATCCGGTGCTTTCCGGCGCGGGGGGACGAGCGGCGGGCGGACGAGCGGGCTCGCCCTCGGCCTTGGCGTGGCGGGGCGGGACGGCCAGCCGCAGCACGTCGATCATGGTGCCGCCGTAGCGTTCCGCGACGGCGCGCGCGAGCGCGGCGAGCCGCTCGCCGAGCACCGGCTCGCTGGAGGTCACGCGCTCCAGGAACGCCAGCCGCCCTTCGTGGGCGGTCGTGTCGGTTCGCGCAAGGAGAAAGCCGTCGACGAGCTGCCCGGCGAAGCGCACCCGGACCCGGCATCCGGGCACCGCCGCCTCGTCCAGCTTGTCCGGGACCTGGTAGTCGAAGGTGCGGTCGAGGTGGGCCAGCGGAACGTCCACCACCACCCGCGCGATCGGATCCCGCGCGGCGGGCCGCTGCTGTCCTTTGCGCGCGGCAGGCCGGCCCGCGGCGCGTTTCGCCGCGGGCAGATCCCACAGGGGAGTCGTCTCGGGCCCGCTCACACCGTGTTCTCTACCAGAGACCTCCGACAGCGGACCGGGGAACTCTCAGACCGCGGAGCGCAGGGCTTCGGCGCGGTCGGTGTCCTCCCAGGGCAGGGTGAGCTCGGGACGGCCGAAATGGCCGTAGGCGGAGGTCTGCGCGTAGATCGGGCGCAGCAGGTCCAGGTCCCGGATGATCGCGGCCGGACGCAGGTCGAACACCTGGGTGATGGCGTGCTGGATCTTGACCGGATCGGCCTCCTCGGTGCCGAAGGTCTCCACGAACAGCCCGACCGGCGAGGCCTTGCCGATCGCGTACGCCACCTGCACCTCGACGCGGGAGGCCAGGCCTGCCGCGACCACGTTCTTGGCCACCCAGCGCATCGCGTAGGCCGCCGACCGGTCCACCTTCGACGGGTCCTTCCCGGAGAACGCGCCACCGCCGTGCCGGGCCATTCCGCCGTAGGTGTCCACGATGATCTTCCGGCCGGTGAGCCCGGCGTCGCCCATCGGGCCGCCGACCACGAACCGCCCGGTCGGGTTCACCAGCAGCCGCACGTCGGAGGTGTCCAGGGTCAGCGCCTCGAGCTCCGGCGTGACCACCTGGTCGCGGACGTCCACCCCCAGCATCGTGTCCAGGTCGATGCCCTCGGCGTGCTGGGTGGACACCACCACGGTGTCCAGCCGCACGGGCTGGTCCGCCGCGTACTCGATGGTCACCTGGGTCTTGCCGTCCGGCCGGAGGTAGGGCAGCACGCCTTCCTTGCGCACCCGCGACAACCGCCGCGACAACCGGTGCGCCAGCGCGATCGGAAGCGGCATCAGCTCCGGCGTGTCCGAGCACGCGTAGCCGAACATCAGGCCCTGGTCCCCGGCGCCCTGCCGGTCGATGTCGTCGAGCGCGTTTTCCAGCCGGGCCTCGTAGGCCGCGTCGACGCCCTGCGCGATGTCCGGCGACTGGGAGCCGATCGCCACGTTCACGCCGCACGAGCGGCCGTCGAAGCCCTTCGCGGACGAGTCGTAGCCGATCTCGAGGATCTTCTCCCGCACGATCGTGGGGATGTCGGCGTAGGCATCCGTGGTCACCTCGCCGGCCACGTGCACCTGGCCCGTCGTGATCAGCGTCTCCACCGCCACCCGCGACCTCGGGTCCTTGGCCAGGAGCGCGTCCAGCACCGAGTCGCTGATCGCGTCGCAGATCTTGTCCGGATGTCCCTCCGTCACGGACTCGGACGTGAACAACCTGCGGCTGTTTTCGATCACGGGCTCGTCACTCCCCATCTTGAACTCGGGCACGGTCGCCTTCAGCGTACTGAGCCCGACGGGAAATCGCCCTGATGCCGGATGAAGGCGGTGACCGCGTCCCACACCGCGACCGCCAGTTGCGCTTTGGAGCCCAGTGGGATAGGCGTCTCCGCCCCGTCCGCGGCCAGCAGCCAGCCCGCGTTGTCCTCGACCTCGAAAGCCAGGCCATCGCCCACCGCGTTGACGACGAGCAGGTCAGCACCCTTGCGCCGGAGTTTGGCCCGGCCGTGCTCGAGCACCGAGCCGTCCTCGTCACCGGTCTCGGCGGCGAAGCCGACGATCACCGGCCGCCGGGCGCCGGGCGCCCGGTCACGCACCAGTTCGGCGAGAATGTCGGCGTTGCGGGTCAGGGTGATCACCGGAGCGCTCGCGTCGTCGGTCTTCTTGATCTTGTGCGCCGCCACGTCCACCGGGCGGAAATCGGCCACGGCCGCGGCCATGACCACGATCCCGGCATCGGCGGCGGCTTTGTGCGTGGCGACGCGCAACTGCTCGGCCGTGGACACGTGCCGCACCGTCACTCCGGCCGGGTCGGGCAGGTCCGCGGTGTGTCCCGCGATCAGGGTCACCTCGGCGCCCCGCTGGGCGGCGACGCGCGCGAGCGCGTAGCCCTGACGTCCCGAGGAGCGGTTGCCGAGGTAGCGCACCGGGTCGAGGGGCTCACGGGTGCCGCCCGCGGTCACCACCACCCGCGTGCCTTCGAGGTCACGCGGGAGGGCGGCCGGTTCGGCGAGCAGCAGCCGGGCCAGTTCGACGATCTCGCCGGGGTCGGCCAGGCGGCCCTTGCCGGTGTCGGCGCCGGTCAGCCGTCCCGAAGCGGGTTCGGCGACGAACAGGCCCCGCGAGCGCAGCAGCGCCACGTTGTCGCTGGTGGCGGGGTGCTCCCACATCTCGGTGTGCATGGCCGGGAAGAACGCCACCGGGCACCGGGCGGTGAGCAGGGTGCCGGTGAGCAGGTCGGCGGCCAGTCCGTGCGCCGCGCGGGCCAGCAGGTCCGCCGTCGCGGGCACGACCAGCACCAGATCGGCTTCGCGGCCGATGCGCACGTGCTGGACTTCGGGTACTTCGGTGAACACGCCCGTGTGCACCGGATGCCCGGACAGGGCTTCGAAAGTGGCCGCGCCGACGAAGTTGAGCGCGGCCTCGGTGGGCACGACGCGGACATCGTGACCGGTTTCGGTCAGTCCGCGCAGGACCTCGCAGGCCTTGTAGGCGGCGATCCCGCCACCCACCCCCAGGACGATGCGGGGCTTGCGGCCCGCTCCGGCGTCGCCGGGAGCGTCACTCACCCTCGGTGTGCTCGAGCAGGCCCGAGTGGATCTCGCGCAGCGCGATCGACAGCGGCTTCTCGCGCGGGCCCGGCTCGACCAGCGGGCCGACGTACTCCAGCAGGCCCTCGCCGAGCTGGGCGTAGTAGTCGTTGATCTGGCGGGCACGCTTGGCGGCGTAGATCACCAGCGCGTACTTGGAGGAGACCTTGCTCAGCAGGTCGTCGATCGGCGGGTTGGTGATGCCTTCGAGTTCCTCGCCATGGATACCCAGCGCTGCGCTCACTCGTGTTGCTCCTGAAATCAGCTGAAGTCTTGTTCCATCAAGTCTAACAACCGCTGCGCGGCGACTCGCACGTCGGCGTTCACCACCCGCGCGTCGAACTCGCCCGCCGCGGCGAGTTCACGCTCCGCCTCGGCCAGCCTGGCCTCGACCGCGCTCTGCTGCTCGGTGCCGCGGCCGGTCAGTCTGCCGACCAGTTCGTCCCACGAGGGCGGGACCAGCATCACCAGGCGCGCGTCGGGCATCGCCGCCCGTACCTGCCGCGCCCCCTGCAGTTCGATCTCCAGCACCGCGGGCCGCCCCTGGTCCAGTGCCCGCTCCACCGGCGCGCGCGGGGTGCCGTAGCAGTTGCCCGCGAACTCCGCGTGTTCGAGCAGCTCACCGGCCTCGACCAGCTTGGCGAAGGTGGCGCGGTCCACGAAGTGGTAGTGCTCCCCCTCGACCTCGCCGGGCCGTGGCGGCCGCGTGGTCACCGAGACGCTGAAGTAGATCTCGGGCCTGAGCAGCCGCAACTGGGCCACCACGCTGGACTTGCCCACCCCGGACGGGCCGGAAACGACGGTGAGCCGTCGCCGGCGGGGGGTCTCCCGCACCGGCTCCGGCCCACCTGCCGCTGCCATTCTGACGTCGCTCACTCGCCGCTGAACTCGGCCAGCAGCGCCTTGCGCTGCCGGTCACCGAGGCCGCGCAGCCGCCGGCTCGGCGCGATCTCCAGACGCTCCATGGTCTGCTGGGCGCGCACCTTCCCGACCCCGGGGAGTGCTTCGAGCAGGGCGGAGACCTTCATCTTGCCGAGGACCTCGTCCTCGTCGGCCTGCTTCAGCACATCGGTCAGGGTGGTCCCGCCCCGCTTGAGGCGCTCCTTGAGCTCGGCGCGGGCACGGCGGGCGGCAGCGGCCTTCGCCAGCGCCGCCTTGCGCTGTTCCTCGGTCAGCTGGGGAAGTGCCACGTTTTCCTCCGTAATACTCAAAATTCTGGGTGGGTGACGCGACGGTACCCACCCCTGGCCATCGGCCACAATGCGGGGGTGGCCGGTCTGTTCCGATTGCGGGGCCTGATATTAGCCCTCATCCGGCGAGTGTCGAGACAATCCGTCGCGCCTCGTCGCGCAGCTCCGCGGCGCCGGGGCCGTGCCGGAGGAGGTCGCGTGACGAGGCCACGAGCACGCCGGTGAGGTCCCGGCCGAACAGCGCGCGCAGATCGGCCACGGTCGCGCCCTGCGCGCCGAAGCCCGGGGCCAGGATCGGCCCGTTGAGCTCGCCGAGATCCAGTTCGCCTGGCGGGATGGTGGCACCGACGACGACGCCGACGTCACCGAGTGGGCCGGCACCCGCGTTGCGGCCGGCGGCCTGGTCCACAATGGACTGAGCTATCGTCTTTCCATTGTCCAGCAAGGCATTTTGCAGCCGGGACGCCTCGGGGTTGGAGGTGCGGGCGAGCACGAAGACCCCTTTGCCGTCCGCGTGCAGCGCCGGGTCCAGCGAATCGAACCCGAGGTAGGGCGAGACGGTGATCGCGTCGGCGTCGAGCGCGCTTTCGCCGCCGAGATAGGCCCTCGCATAAGCGGTCATGGTCGACCCGATATCCCCCCGTTTGACGTCCAGAAGGACCAGCGCGCCGGCCGAACGGGCATGCCTTACCACCCGCTCCAGAACCGCGATGCCCGCGGCTCCGAAGGCCTCGAAAAACGCCGATTGCGGCTTGATGACCGCCACTTCGGACGCCAGGGCGTCCGCCGCTTTCAAGGCGAAATTTTCCATTCCATGCACATTCCGTGGCAGCCCCCAGGCGTCCAGGAGCCCGGGATGCGGGTCGATTCCGGCGCACAGCGGCCCCCGCGCGGCGATCGCGCCGGCGAGCTTTCGGCCGAACGGAGTAATCTCCGGGCTCCCGTTTTCGCCCGTGTGGCTCACCGCCGTGCCGCTCATGCTGGTTCCTCCGCGATGTCACTGTGGTCGCCTTGACAGCCGCGGATTGACACAAGGGGTGTCATGCCTTGTCCCGCAGCGCCGCCTGGAGGTGCTGCAGCGACCGCACCCCGATGTCGCCGCGGATGAGCGCCTCGATGCCGTGCACGGCCGCCGCGGCACCCTGCACCGTGGTGACACACGGGATGTCCCGGGAGACCGCCGCGGTGCGGATCTCGTAGCCGTCGATGCGCGGGCCACTGTTGCCGTACGGGGTGTTGATCACCATGTCCACCCCGCCGTCGAGGATCACCTCGACGATGTTCGGCCCGTCGATCCCGGAGGGTGCGCCCGCTTCGGTGTGCTTGCGCACCACCGTGCAGCCGACGCCGTTGCGGCGCAGCACCTCCGCGGTGCCCGAGGTCGCGAGGATCTCGAACCCGAGATCGGCCAGCCGCTTGACCGGGAACACCATCGCCCGCTTGTCCCGGTTGGCCACCGAGACGAACACCCGGCCGGAGGTGGGCAGGGACCCGTAGGCGGCCGACTGCGACTTGGCGAAGGCCTTGCCGAAGGAGACGTCCACGCCCATCACCTCGCCGGTCGACTTCATCTCCGGGCCGAGCAGCGAGTCGACCCCGGCGCCCTCCGGCGTGCGGAAGCGGTGGAAGGGCAGCACGGCTTCCTTCACCGCCACCGGCGAATCCGCGGGCAACTGCCCGCCGTCGCCGTCGGCGGGCAGCACGCCGCGTGCCCGCAGTTCCTTGATGCTGGAACCGGTCATGATCAGCGAGGCCGCCTTGGCCAGCGCCACTCCGGTCGCCTTCGACACGAACGGCACGGTCCGCGAGGCACGCGGGTTGGCTTCGAGGACGTAAAGCACGTCGTCCTTGAGCGCGTACTGGACATTGAGCAGGCCGCGCACGCCCACCCCGCGGGCGATCGCTTCGGTGGAGACCCGTACCGCCTCGACGTCCTGGCGGCCGAGCGTGATCGGCGGGAGCGCGCAGGAGGAGTCACCGGAGTGGATCCCGGCCTCCTCGATGTGCTCCATCACGCCCCCGAGATAGAGCTCCTCGCCGTCGAACAACGCGTCCACGTCGATCTCGATGGCGTCGTCGAGGAAACGGTCCACCAGCACCGGGTGCTCGGGCGTGACCTCGGTGGCGCGCCGGATGTAGCCCGCCAGCGAAGCCTCGTCGTACACGATCTCCATGCCGCGGCCGCCGAGCACGTAGGACGGCCGGACGAGCACGGGGTAGCCGATCTCGTCGGCGATCCGCTTGGCCCCGTCGAACGAGGTCGCGGTGCCGTACTTCGGCGCGGGCAGCCCGGCGTCGCCGAGCACCTCCCCGAACGCGCCCCGGTCTTCGGCGAGATGGATCGCTTCCGGCGGTGTCCCGACGATCGGCACCCCGGCGGCGGCCAGCCGTCGCGCGAGCCCGAGCGGGGTCTGCCCGCCCAGCTGCACGATCACCCCGGCGACCGTGCCGGACTCCCGCTCGGAGTTGACCACCTCGAGCACGTCCTCGAAGGTCAACGGCTCGAAGTAGAGGCGGTCGGAGGTGTCGTAGTCGGTGGACACCGTCTCCGGGTTGCAGTTGACCATCACCGCCTCGAAACCGGCCTCCCGCAGCGCGATCGCGGCGTGCACGCACGAGTAGTCGAACTCGATGCCCTGCCCGATCCGGTTGGGTCCCGAGCCGAGGATGAGCACCTTCGGCTTCTCCGGCTGCGGCGCGACCTCCGATTCCGCCGCGTCGGCGTCGAATTCGTAGGCCGAGTAGTGATACGGCGTCTTCGCGGCGAATTCGGCGGCACAGGTGTCGACCGTCTTGAACACCGGCCGCACCCGCAGCCGGTGCCGCAGCGCCCGTACTCCGTCCTCGCCCGCCAGTTCCGGGCGCAGCGCCGCGATCTGCTGGTCGGACAGCCCGGTGCGCTTGGCCTCCCGCAACAGGTCCGCGTCGAGCACCGGCGCGTCCTTCACCCGCGCGCCGACCTCGCCGATCAGCGCGATCTGGTCGATGAACCACGGGTCGATCCCACTCGCCTCGTGGACCTGCGCCACGGTCGCGCCCAGCCGCAGCGCCCGCTCGACCGCGTAGAGCCGGCCGTCGTGCGGCGTTTTCAGCTCCTCCAGGGTCGACTCGATCGTCGCGTCCTCCGGATCGGGACGAGTCCAGAACCCGGCGGCCTTCGTGTCGATCGACCGCATCGCCTTGCCCAGCGCTTCGGGGAAGCTCCGGCCGAGCGCCATCGCCTCGCCGACGCTCTTCATCGTCGTGGTCAGCTCGGGGTCCGCGCCCGGGAACTTCTCGAACGCGAACCGCGGCACCTTCACCACGACATAGTCCAGCGCCGGTTCGAACGAGGCCGGGGTCTCGCCGGTGATGTCGTTGCGGATCTCGTCGAGCGTGTAACCGATGGCCAGTTTCGCGGCGATCTTGGCGATCGGGAACCCGGTCGCCTTCGACGCCAGCGCCGACGACCGCGACACGCGGGGGTTCATCTCGATCACGACCATGCGCCCGTCGGCGGGGTTGATCGCGAACTGGATGTTGCAGCCGCCGGTGTCCACGCCGACCTCGCGCAGCACGGCGATGCCGACGTCACGCATGTGCTGGTATTCGCGGTCGGTCAGGGTCATCGCCGGGGCCACGGTCACCGAGTCCCCGGTGTGCACGCCCATCGCGTCGACGTTCTCGATCGAGCAGACCACCACGACGTTGTCGTGCCGGTCGCGCATCAACTCGAGTTCGTACTCCTTCCAGCCGAGCACGCTCTCCTCGATGAGCACCTCGGTGACCGGGGACTCCGCGAGCCCGGAGGACGCCAGCCGTTCGAGCTCCTCCTCGGTGTGCGCCATGCCGGAGCCGAGCCCGCCCATGGTGAACGACGGCCGGATCACCACCGGCAGGCCGAGTTCGGCGACGGTCTCGCGCACTTCCGCCATCGAGTGGCACACCTTGCTGCGCGGCACGTCGGCGCCCACCGTGCGCACGATGTCCTTGAACTTCTGGCGATCCTCGCCACGCTGGATCGCGTCGATGTCCGCGCCGATCAGTTCGACGCCGTATTTCTCCAGTACTCCCCGCTCGTGCAGGGCGACCGCGCAGTTGAGCGCCGTCTGCCCGCCCAGGGTGGCCAGCACGGAGTCGACCGGCCGGCCGCGCTCGGCCTCCGCGGCGATGACCTTCTCCACGAACTCCGGGGTCACCGGCTCGATGTAGGTCGCGTCGGCGAACTCGGGGTCGGTCATGATCGTCGCCGGATTCGAGTTGACCAGGCTGACCCGCAGTCCCTCGGCCCGCAGCACCCGGCAGGCCTGCGTCCCGGAGTAGTCGAACTCGGCGGCCTGGCCGATGACGATCGGGCCGGACCCGATCACGAGCACATGGGCTATGTCGTTGCGTTTCGGCATGGGTTTCCTCTGTGCTTTTCCGGAACCCGCCCACCCGATCTTGTGGCCAGGGCTCTCCTAAGATGCTTTCACTCACTTTGCTGCGGTGGGAGCCCTGCCCCCAAGATCCGGTACCTTCGGGGGCGGGTTCGGCCGCACCCTTGAGGGGAACCTTCCGGTTCGAAGATGGTCCCCGGCGCACCAGGCACCGCGACGGTTCGCGGAAGATCTGCGGAATGCGCGCCAGGACGGGGGATCATGCCCCGGCCTTCTTCGCCATCAGGGTCACGAACTCGTCGAACAGCGGCGCGGCGTCGTGGGGGCCCGCCGCCGCTTCGGGGTGGTACTGCACCGAGAACGCGGGCACGTCGGCGCATCGCAGCCCCTCGATCGTGCCGTCGTTGGGGCAGTAATGGCTCACCTTCGCGGTGCCGAACGGCGAGCCGAAGTCCGCGCCGGGCTCGCCTTCCAGCGCGAATCCGTGGTTCTGCGCGGTGATCGCGACCCGGCCGGTCTCGACGTCGATCACCGGGATGTTGACGCCCCGGTGCCCGTAACGCATTTTGTAGGTGCCCAGCCCCAGCGCGCGGCCGAGGATCTGGTTGCCGAAGCAGATGCCGAACAACGGGATCTCCCGTCGCAGCGCTTCCCTGGTCAGCTCGATGGCGTGCGTCTGGGTGGCCGGGTCTCCCGGCCCGTTCGACAGGAAGACACCGTCCGGTTCGATCGCCAGCAGGTCCTCGGCCGGGCACCCGGCGGGCAACACGTGGACCTCGATCCCGCGCAGGCTCATCTGCCGCGGGGTGTTCGACTTGATGCCCAGATCGAGCGCGGCCACCCGGAATCGCCGCTCACCCTGGGCCGGCACCACGTACGGCTCCGCGGTGGTCACCTCACCGGCCAGGTCCGCGCCCTTCATCCGCGGACCGGCCAGCACCTCGCCGAGCATCGCGTCCTGGGTGCCGAACGCGTCGCCGGAGAACACTCCCGCCCGCATCGCACCCCGCTCGCGCAGGTGCCGGGTGAGGGTCCGGGTGTCCACTCCGGAGATACCGACCACGCCCTGCCGCACGAGTTCCTCGTCGAGCCTCCGGCGCGAGCGCCAGTTCGACGGTGTGCGCGCGGGATCCCGGACCACGTAACCGGCGACCCAGATCCTGGACGACTCGTCGTCCTCGTCGTTCCAGCCGGTGTTGCCGATCTGCGGCGCCGTCTGCACGACGATCTGCCGGTGGTAGGACGGGTCGGTCAGGGTCTCCTGGTAACCGGTCATGCCGGTGCAGAACACCGCCTCGCCCAGCGTGGCGCCCCGCGCCCCGTACGCCGAGCCGCGGAACACCCGGCCGTCCTCCAGCACCAATGCCGCCGGCTCGTTCACGCCGAACCTCCCTCGATCCGTACCTTTTCCGTCCACTGTGGATAGACCTCCGGGTCGTCCGCGCGGAAACCCGTGTCCAGCGCCACGTCCCCGGCGCGCCAGGTGATCACCAACAGACCCGGGGTCCCCATCACCTTGCCCGCGATCGCGCTGCCCAGCCCGATGTCCGTGATGGACTCACGGGGGATCCAGAAACCCGGTGCGCCGACCCGGTCGACCGCGATACCGCCGGGGTAGAGCCGCAACTCCGCGCGCCCCCGCATCCCGGCTCCCCGGGTCACGATCCGGTCCTGCCAGTTGCCCGCGGTCGTCGTGCTGACGTACAGGCCGCCCGTTTCCAGCTCCGCTTCGCCGGGTTCGGCGGGTATTTCCGGGAACGGCGGAACCCGCACGCTCTGCTCCCGTGCCTTGCGCCGCCACCCCAGCCTCATGCCCCAGAGCGCCAGCGCGAAACACGCCAGCACGATCAAGGTCAGGACGAGCCTTTCCATCAGCACGTCTTCCCTTCGCGTGCGGTGACGCGCCCGCGCAGCACGGTGAGCGTGACCACGCCCGGGAGCCGCATGCCCTCGTACGGGGTGTTAGCCGCGAGGCTCGCCAGTTCGGCGCCGTGGACCGTCCACTCCGCGTCCGGGTCGACCAGCACCAGGTTCGCCGGTTCCCCGGCCAGCAGCGGACGGCCGTGGTCCGGCAGGCCGGCGATCTCCGCCGGGCGCTCGCTCATCACGCGGGCGACACCGCGCCAGTCCAGCAGCCCGGTGCGCACCATCGTCTCCGTCACCACCGACAGGGCCGTCTGCAGACCGAGCATGCCGGGCTTCGCCGAAGCCCACTCGCAGTCCTTGTCCTGCGGCGCGTGCGGCGCGTGGTCGGTGGCGACGCAGTCGATCACGCCCTCGGCCAGCGCCGTGCGCAACCGGGCCGCGTCCGAGGTGGTGCGCAGTGGCGGATTCACCTTGTTGACCGGGTCATAGCCGGCCAGCCGTTCGTCCGTGAGCAGCAAGTGGTGCGGGGTGACCTCGGCGGAAATGGACCCCGAGCTGTGCCTGTTCTTGGCCCAGCGCAGGATGTCCGCGGTCCCGGCCGTGGAGACGTGGCAGACGTGCAGCCTCGCCCCGGCATAGGACGCCAGCAGGCAGTCACGCGCCACGATGGACTCTTCGGCGGACGCGGGCCAGCCCGCGTAACCGAGGCGCGCGGCGTGTTCTCCCTCGTGCGCCTGAGCACCGACCGTCAGCCGTGGTTCTTCGGCGTGCTGCGCGATCACCACGCCCAGCGCCGTCGAGTACTCCAGCGCCCGCCGCATCAGCAACGGGTCGGCGACGCAGTGCCCGTCGTCGGAGAAGACGCGCACCGCCGCCGCCGACTTGGCCATCGCCCCGAGCTCGGCGAGCTTCTCCCCCTTCAGGCCGGCCGTGACCGCGCCGACCGGATGCACGTCGACCAGCCCGGCCTCACGGCCACGCCGCCACACGTGCTCGACCACCACCGCGTTGTCGGCGACCGGATCGGTGTTGGCCATCGCGAACACCGCCGTGTACCCGCCGAGCGCCGCGGCCGCCGACCCGGACTCGATCGTCTCGGCGTCCTCCCGGCCCGGTTCGCGCAGGTGGGTGTGCAGGTCGACGAACCCGGGTAACAGCACTTGCCCGCCCGCCTCGACGACCTCGGCGCCGTCGGGGCCGCTCGGCGTGCCGATCTCGGCGATGACCCCGCCCTCGACGAGCACATCCACCGGATCGCCCTCGCCGTAGAGCCGGGCTCCCTTGATCAGAAGCTGTTCGCTCATTGGGTCTTCTCCTCGATGGCGGCCAGGAGGTGGTAGAGGACGGCCATCCGCACGTGCACCCCGTTGCGGACCTGTTCGGTGATCGCGGACGCGGGAGCGTCGGCCACCACCGACGCGATCTCCATTCCGCGCAGCATCGGCCCCGGATGCAGGACGACCGCGTGCTCGGGCAACAAGCGCAGGCGGGCTTCGTTCAGGCCGTAGGCCAGCGAGTACTCGCGAGCCGAGGGGAAGAAGCCACCGTGCATGCGTTCGGCCTGCACCCGCAGCATCATCACCGCGTCCACCGCGGGCAACTCGGCGTCGAGGTCGTGCGAGACGGTCACCGGCAGCGCGGTGACACCCGCCGGCAGCAACGTCGGCGGCGCGACCAGGACCACCTCGGCGCCGAGCGTGTTCAGCAGGTGGACGTTCGACCGTGCCACCCGGCTGTGCAGTACGTCGCCGACGATCGCGATCCGCCGGCCCGCCAGCGTGCCCAGCCGTTCCCGCAGCGTCGCCGCGTCGAGCAAGGCCTGCGTCGGGTGTTCGTGCGTGCCGTCACCGGCGTTGATCACCGAGGTGCCTTCCCCGGCGAGCCAGCCCGCCAGCCGGTGCGCGGCGCCCGAGGCGGGATGGCGGATGATCACGCAGTCCGCCCCCGCCGCCGCCAGGGTCAGCGCCGTGTCCCGCAGCGATTCCCCCTTGCCCACCGAAGATCCGCCGGAGGAGACGTTCACCACGTCGGCGCTCATCCACTTGCCCGCGATCTCGAAGGACACGCGGGTCCGGGTCGAGTTCTCGTAGAACAGGGTGATCACGGTCCGGCCGCGCAGCGTCGGCAGCTTGCGCACCTCCCGCCCGAGCAGCGTCTTCTTCAGCTCGTCCGCGGTGTCGAGCACGGCCGTCGCCTGCTCCGGCTCCAGCCCCTCGGTGGCCAGCAGATGCTTCATGAGAGGTCTTTCTCGCGCAGGACCACGGCGTCACGGCCGTCCACTTCGGACAACAGGACGAGCACCTCCTCGGCGCGCGAGGTGGGCACGTTCTTGCCCACGTAGTCGGCGCGGATCGGGAATTCACGATGACCGCGGTCCACCAGCACCGCGAGCTGCACCGCCCGGGGGCGGCCGTGGTCACGCAGGGCGTCGAGCGCGGCACGCACCGTCCGCCCGGAGAAGAGCACGTCGTCGACGAGGATCACGATCCGCTCGTCGATGCCGGTGTCCGGCAGGCGCGTCGACGCGAGCGGCCGGGTGGGGCCGTGGCGCAGGTCGTCGCGGTAGAGCGTGATGTCGAGGGCACCGGCGGGCGGGCGTACCTCGGAGAATTCGGCGATTTTCCCGGCCAGCCGCAGGGCCAGCGATGTCCCCCTGGTGGGTATACCCAGGAGAACGGGCGGCTCGCCCGTATCGGCACCCAGAGCTGTTTTCTCGATGACCTGATGGGCCATTCGGGCGATAGTGCGCGCGACGTCACCGGCAGAGAGCAGCTCCCGCTCACCACCCGGCTCCGTCGCGCCACGAGGGCGTGACGCCACGGCGGACTCCTTCCCCGCCTCACCGGACGGGTCCTTAAAGGATGTCGACAACCCTGCTTGGCCAGGGATTCCAGCCGAGGCTACCAGGCAGCCGGTCACCTCCCACGGGTGGTATGACCCCTCTCTTTCCCATCCTTTGCTTGACCTGGTGACGACAATGCGTAACCATTACTCTGAGTATTCAGGCTCAGGAGTCCCCCGGCGGTCCTCCGACCGACTGGGCGAGGAAACGGAGAACCACCAGATGGGCGATTACGCCAAAGCGCTCGGCGCCAAGCTCCGAGGGATCCGCCAGCAGCAGGGGCTGTCCCTCCACGGGGTCGAGCAGAAGTCGGGCGGACGCTGGAAGGCCGTCGTGGTCGGTTCGTACGAGCGCGGCGACCGGGCGGTCACCGTCCAGAAGCTGGCCGAGCTCGCGGATTTCTACGGCGTACCCGTGGTCGAGCTGCTGCCCGAGGGCCGGGTGCCCTCCGGCGCGGAACCCGCCACCAAGATCGTCATCAACCTGGAGCGGTTACAGCAGCTCCCCGCGGAGAAGGTCGGCCCGCTGGCCCGGTACGCGGCGACCATCCAGAGTCAGCGCGGTGACTACAACGGCAAGGTGCTCTCGATCCGCACCGAGGACCTGCGCTCCCTGGCGATCATCTACGACATGACCCCCGGCGAGCTGACCGAGCAGCTCATCGACTGGGGCGTCCTGCCGCCCGAGGCACGGCCGGCCAAGGAAGACTGACCCCCGTTCACCGGGCACGGGCTCGCGGGGAGTACCGAAGCCGCGAGCGCTCCCGGTGCCCGGGGCGTCACAACACGGCGCGCAGACGGTCGGCGATGGTGCCGATCCTGCCGAGCACGCCGTTGACGAACCGCGGCGAATCGTCCGTGGACAGTTCCTTGGCCAGGCCGACCGCCTCGTCGATCGCGACCGGGTCGGGCACGTCGGCGGCCCACAGCAGCTCGTAGACACCGACCCGTAGCACGGCGAGGTCGACCGGTGGCATGCGGTCCAGGGTCCAGCCCTGCGCGTGCTCGGACAGCAGTTCGTCGATCCGCTCCCGGTGCCCCGCGACGCCTTCGACGAGCGCGATCGTGTAGTCGCCGATCGGCTCCACGTCGGTCGAGCCGACCCGCTCGGCCAGGAGCGTCACCGGATCGGCGGAGCGTTGCGCGGCCTCGTAGAGGAACTCCACCGCGCGCCTGCGCAGAGCGCGGCGGCCCAGCGGGCCACCGCGCTTCGGGGAAGGCTCGCCGCCCTTGGCAGGACTCAACTCGATACCCGGCCCAGGTACCGGCCGTCCCGGGTGTCGACCTTGACCTTCTCACCGGTCGAGAGGAACAACGGCACCTGGATCTCGGCGCCGGTCTCCAGCGTGGCCGGCTTGGTGCCGCCGGTGGAACGGTCGCCCTGCAGGCCCGGGTCGGTGTGCTGGATGACCAGCTCGACCGACGTCGGCAGCTCCACGTACAGCGGCTCGCCCTCGTGGGTGGCGACCTGCACCTCGGTGTTCTCGAGCAGGAAGTTCGCGGCGTCACCGACGGTCGTGGAGGGCACCGAGATCTGTTCGAAGGTCTCGCCGTCCATGAACACGTAATCGGAGCCGTCGTTGTAGAGGTAGGTCATGGTGCGGCGGTCGACTGTGGCGGTCTCCACCTTGGTGCCCGCGTTGAACGTCTTGTCCACCACCTTGCCGGAGAGCACATGCTTGAGCGTGGTGCGCACGAACGCACCGCCCTTGCCCGGCTTGACGTGCTGGAAGTTCACGACGGACCACAGCTGGCCGTCCAGGTTCAGCACCAGGCCGTTCTTCAGGTCGTTGGTGGTGGCCACGGTTGTCCAGTTCTCCCGTAGTTGTCGTTCGTGGCCGTGCTAGACGACCACGAGGTCCTTGCTGCTCAGGGTGAGGAGTTCGGGAGCGGAGTCCCGCACGACGAGCGTGTCCTCGATGCGGACGCCACCCCGGCCGGCGAGGTAGACGCCTGGCTCGACGGTGACCGTCATCCCGACCGAAAGTGTACCGACGCCGTTACGGGCCAGCCGGGGCGCCTCATGGATTTCCAGCCCGACGCCGTGTCCGAGGCCGTGCGAGAACTCCTCCGCGCGGCCACCGTCGGAGATCACCTTCCGCGCGGCGGTGTCCACCTCGGCGACTTCGGTGCCCGGCAGGACCGCCGCGCGCCCGCTCGCCTGCGCCCGCCACACCAGGTCGTACAGGTCACGCTGCCAGTCCGCCGGACGGCCGAGGACGACGGTCCGGGTCATGTCGGAGTGGTAGCCCTCCACCGTCGCCCCGAAGTCCAGCTTCACCAGTTCCCCCGTCACCAGGACCTTGCCGGTGGGCTGGTGGTGCGGGATCGCCGAGTTGGGCCCGGCGGCGACGATCGACGCGAACGCCGGGCCGGAGGAGCCGTGGTCGAGCATCCGGCCCTCCAGATCCCGGGCCACCTCGCGTTCGGTACGGCCGGGCCGGATGCCGCCCTCGGCGAGCAGATCGGCCAGGGCCCGATCGGCCGCCGCACAGGCCATCCGCAGCGATTCGATCTCCGTCTCGTCCTTCACTTCGCGGAGCCGCTCGACCAGCCCTGGGGTACGACGCAGCTCGATGCCGCCGGCGAGTGCGGCGAAACGCTCGTGCTCCTCCACGCTGACCCGGTGGCTTTCGAATCCGGTACGCCGGTGGACGCGTGTCTTTTCGGTGGCGCGCGTGAGCAAAGCGGCGGCGCTGTCGCGGTCCAGGACCCGCTCCAGGTCTCCCACCTCCGCCGCGGACTGCGTGCGGTAGCGCCCGTCCGTGGAGAAGACCGTGTGCTGCTCGCCCTCAGCGTGCAGCAGCAGCGCCGCGTTGGAACCGGTGAAGCCGGTGAGGTAGCGGATGTTGAGCAGGTCGGTCACCAGCAGTGCGTCCACATCGGCTTCACGGAGCAGCGCGCGCACGGCGTCGCGCCGGAGGAGATGGGTGTCGGGCACCAATACAGCTTAGAGACTATTTGCGAAGCGCGAGATGCCTGGGCAAGCGACCAGCCGAACGCGCTTCCCGAAGGGAGGCGATCTTGGGGGCAGGACTCCCATCGGGCGGAAAGCTCCTTCAGCCAGAGAGGTGAGCCCTGGCCACGAGATCGGCTGTGCGCGTTCGAACAAACACTGCGTTACAGTGTCGCGATGCGGCCTTGGCTGACTCGTGGTGTTGGGATGGCGATACTGCACGCCGCGGCGGGAACGGCGCTGGCGAAGGCGGCGGTCTACGACCCCACCGGGCTGGCCACCGTCAAGATCATCGTGATCGCGGTGCTGGCCGGCGCGGCGGCGTTGTGGAGCGCGCTGGACGGCTGGCGCACCGGCGGCCAAAGCCCGCGGCCACGCTCCCGGCGTGCGCTCCATCCGGACGATCTCGGCCGCACCTGGCTGATCGCCGCGGTGATCGCGGGCCCGCTGTCCGGGATCCTGTTCGTGATCGGCCGCGCGGTGCTGGTCGACCAGAGCGGGGCCGGTGAACTCCGCGACGCGCTGATCGGCGGTGCCGCGTTCACCGCGCTGCTCGTGCTCGTCCCGGCCTTGCTGGGCATGGTGGCAGGCAAGCGCATCACGCCACGGAAGACGGCGTCGGCCCGCGAGTGAGCCGGCGGGCGAGCCCTCGCGGCGGTCCGCGTGACCCGGTCCGCCGCCCAGAGCCCGAACCGTCCTTCGCCGATGGCGATCGCGAAACCGCGCGCGCCGACGGGATTTTCTCGGCGCCGTGGCGGCTCCTGGCCGTGCCGAGCGCGATGACCTGGATCAGAACCGGGCTCTTGGCCGCCGGGCTGGTGTGTGTGCTGACCGGACTTCTTCCCGCTGCAGAGGCGGCGGCGAGCATGCGGCGGATCGCGCCGTTGCTGCTGTTTCTCGGCAGTGTCATCGTGCTGGCCACGCTTGCCCGGCACGCGCAGGTCTTCGACGTCATCGCGACCCGGCTCGCGATCATCGGCCGCGGCGGTTACCCCGTGCTTTTCCTGCTGTGCGTGGGGTTCGCGACCGTCACCACCGTGGCGCTCAACCTCGACACCACCGCCGTGCTGCTCACCCCGGTCTTCCTTGCCCTGGCGCCGAAAGCACGCATCGCCGCGCTCCCGCTGGCCATGACGACCCTGTGGCTGGCGAACACGGCCAGCCTGCTGCTGCCGGTGTCGAACCTGACGAACCTCCTCGCCGCGGACCGGGTGGCGCTCGCGGCACCCGCGTTCGCCGCCCGGATGTGGGCGCCGCAACTGGCGTCTCTGGCCGCCACGATGGTTTGCCTCTGGTTGTTCTACTGGCGCCGTAAACGGCGTGGCGAGGAGCGCTACGTTCCGCCCGATCCGGTCCGGCTGGAGGAACCGCGCCGGCGCGCGTTGTTCTGGATCACCGGCGGTGCCTGCCTGGTCTTCGTCGCCGCGATCCCGTTGGTACGCGACGAGATCGGATACGCGGCCGCCGCGGCGGCGTTGATCGCGGTCGTGGCGTTCGCCTTCCTCTCCCCCGGCAAGCTGAAGCTCACCCTGATCCCGTGGCAGCTGCTCGTCTTCGTGACCGGCCTGTTCCTCGTGGTGCCCACGCTCAGCCGGTACGGCCTCGGCCACGTCATGACGGCGCTCGTCGGGACCGGCGGCGGAGCGCCGGGCGCGCTTCGCGCGAGCGCGGCCGGAGCCGTACTGTCCAATGTGGTCAACAATCTGCCCGCCTACACCGCGGGGGAGGCGGTGGTTTCCACGGGCGACCGCGACCAGTTGCTGGCCCTGTTGATCGGCACGAATGTCGCCGCGGTCGTCACACCCTGGGCATCGCTGGCGACGCTGTTGTGCCTCGAATCCTGCCGTCGCCACGGGTTGAGGATTCGTCTTGGCCGGTTCGTGCGGCATGGGTCGGTCCTCGCCGTGGTAGGGCTGGGCGCGAGCATCGCGGCGCTCTGGCTGACCCGATGATCCGGCGGGCCTTCAGCCGACGACACCGCGAGCGGGAACCGCCAGGGTGGGACCCATCGGGTAGTTGAGCCACTGGGCCGGAGTGATCGTCGTGACGGCGGAACCGTTGAGCGCCGCGATGTCGGGCGACGCGATCGGCCAGAGCTTTCCGTCATCGAGAATCAGGCCGGTCCCGTAACCGGTTGCCTGGACGGCGCGCGCCCCCGACGAGACATGCGCCGCCACCGGCGTCTGATCGAGCACGTCGATCCGCCGGTCCAGCACGCGCGCGGCCAGCTTTTCGGCGACCGAACGCCGATCGATCCGGATCACCCGGTTCGCCACCACGAGATCCATCGTCCGCTCCGGCGACGGCATCGCGAAGCCGTCCAGCACGGCCAGCGCCCGCACCTGACCGGCACAGCCGCTGACGCCGGTGATGTCGGCGCCGAACCGCCGCAACCCGGTCGGCGCGTTCGCCTCGCCCGTGACCGTCGCGCGCACCACGTCCACCGGAATCCGCCCGCACGGATCGGCCCCCGACACGGGCGCGTGCCCGGCCGGTCCCCGCACCAGGCCCGGTCCTTCGCGCCAGTCACCCGGAATGAGCACGGGGCGGTAGGGCGTGGGTCCGAAGTCACGGGTGACGAACGTCAGCAGGGTGCCGTCGCCGCTCTCGTGCGCCACGGCGAAGACATCGAGCGCGTCGACCCACATCAGGTCGGCGCTGAAGGCGTCGACCACGGAGCGGCCACGCTTTGCCGAGGTCCCGCCGACCGGGCTGAAACCGTTGTCCCCCAACGCTTCCACGCCCTTGCTGAACACCGGATCCCTGGCGCGCAACACGAACTGGCCCGCCCCGTTCCAGCCGGCGGACCGGCCGGTGGTGTCGGTGAACATCAGGTAGAACCACCCGTCGAGGAAGACCACAGCGGGCTGCCCGGCGCCGTAGAGGTTTTCGCGCCGCACCTCGTCCGCGGGGCTGACGATCGGGTTGCCTTCGTTGGCCCGCGTCCAGGTCACCCCGTCGGTGCTGGTCGCCAGGCCGATCGCGTTCCCGAGCGCGTGGTCGCCCGCCGCTCCCGTGTAGTAGAGGTAATAGGTTCCGTCGACGCGGATCACCGACGGGTCGCAGGTGTGCGCGCCGTCGAAGTGCCCGGGGTCGCCGGAGAGCACGGCCACGGGAGCGCTCCCACCGGGACCGGTGAACGGGCCGCCGAGCGACGGTGCTTCGCCGTAGAGGATGTCGTCGCCGGGCGGAAGCGCCGTCGGATACTGGCTGCACCACCACATCCGCGCGTGATCGCCGTCGACCATCACGGTCGGGCCGTAGTTGTAGGGGGCACCGGGTCCGCCCTGGGCGACCACCGGGCCGCCACCCCGGGCGTCGCCGGTGGCGAGCACGATTTCGCCGGGCCGTGGCGGGGTCGTGCCGCCACCCACGCCGGCGTCGTGCCCCGCACCCTCGGCCTGGGTTCGCGTGCTCCCCGTGCAGCCGGCGAGCCCGGCCATGACGAGGACCAGCGCACACAGACCCACCGCCGGCCGCCAAGGACGAGCGCGCACGAGCCGTAGCCTCCCACTTTCCGGTAGCCGTTGGGACAGCACGGCTGATGGCACCGGTCAGTGTAGAGAGTCGTGGCGTAGCCGGAGGTGAAATCGGACCGCCCATCCCGCCGCGAGAAACTTGCCCAACACGCAAATTTGCGTGGAGCGCATTTTTTGCTAACCTGATCGCATGGGCTTGAGGGAACGGAAGAAGGCCGAGACACGTGCGGCGCTGAGCTGGGCCGCGATCCGGCTGACCGTCGAGCGCGGGTTCGACGACGTCAAGGTCGAGGACATCGCCGAGGCCGCCGGTGTTTCGCCTCGCACGTTCAACAACTACTTCTCCAGCAAGGGCGAGGCGATCGTCGCCCGCCATCTCGATCGGAGCCTGCGTGTCGCCGAAGCGCTGCGCGGCGAACCGGCCGGCGAGCCGCTGTGGGACGTGCTCGGCCGCTCGCTGCTGGCCCAGTTCGCACCGGATGCCGCGGTTATCGAGGATCCCGTCGGCGACGGGGTCGAATGGGTGGCGGGCGTCCGCGTGATGCTCGCCGAACCGGCGCTGCGCGGCGAAATGCTGCGGGCCGGGGCGCGCGCCGAAGCCGAGATCGCGGCGGCGATCGCCGACCGCACCGGCACCGACCCGAACCGGGACCTGTATCCGAACCTCGTGGCCGCCACGGTTCTGGCCGCGGCGAACACGGCCATGGCGCACTACCTCCGGACCGACCCGCCGGTTCCGGTGGAGCACTCGCTCGCGGAGGCGCTCGCCCGGCTCGAGGCCGGGCTCGGCACCCCCTAGATATCCATTGTGGACATCACAGCCCGGCGAGGTGCCGGGCCGATGTCCCCTGCCCGGAAAGGGAATCGAACGATGATCGATGTCGTGATCGCCGGCGCCGGACCCAACGGCCTCATGCTGGCCTGCGAGCTGGCCCTGGCGGGTGCCCGCCCGCTGGTCCTGGAACGTCTGACCGCGCCTTCGGGCGAGCGGCGGGCGAACGGCTTGGTCGGCCAGGTGGTGCGCATGCTGGACCGGCGTGGCCTGTACGAGCGGCTGACCTCGCCCGGCGCGACACCGGAGCCGGCTCCCGGCTTCGTGTTCGGCGCGTTTCCGCTGGACCTCCGCGATCTGCCGGACAATCCGCTCTACACCCTCCCGGTGCCACAACTACGGCTGCAGCAGATGCTCGCCGAGCGTGCGGGCGAACTGGGCATCGAGGTCCGGCGAGGTCACGAAGTCACCGGCTTCACGCAGAGCGAGAATTCGGTCAGGGTCGAACTGCGCGACCGGGAACCGGTCGAAGCGTCCTTCCTGGTGGGCGCCGACGGTGGGCACAGCGTGGTCCGCAAGCTCGCCGGGATCGACTTTCCCGGCGTGACCACGGACGACGCGGTTTCGCTGAGCGCGGAGGTGAGCTTGCCGCCGGAGGCGGTCGGCGCCGGCGGTGGCCTCATCGTTCCCGGATTCGGCGTCCTGCCACCGTTCCAGCATGTCCGGACCGAGCGCGGCATGATCGCCTGGGCGCCGTTCCCGGACCGGAACCCGGCCATCACGACGACGGAATGGGAACGGCCGGAGGAAGGAGAGGCCTCCCTCGGCGAACTGCGGGCCAGCGTCGCCCGGGTCCTCGGCGCGGACCTGCCGCTCGGGCCGCCAGCGGGAGAAGGACCGCACCTGATCCGGCGCCTGGCCGGCGGCAACACACGGCTGGCGTCGCGGTACCGCGCGGACCGCGTGTTCCTGCTCGGCGACGCCGCCCACGTTCATTCCGCGATCGGTGGTCCCGGACTGAACCTGGGTCTGCAGGACGCGGTCAACCTGGGCTGGAAACTGGCCGCGGAACTGCGCGGCGACGCACCGGCAGGGCTGCTGGACACCTACGAGTCGGAGCGGCGCCCGGCGGCACGGCGCGTCACCACGCACACCCAGGCGCAGTCGCTCCTGATCCGGCCCGGCGGTGACGTGACGGCGCTGCGCGAGATCTTCGGCGAGATGCTCGCCCTTCCCGCAGCGCGGCGCCACATCGCGGATGTGCTGTCCGGCGCGGAAATCACCTACGACATGGGATCGGCGACCGGGCCGCTCACCGGCCGGTGGGCACCGGACCTGCCAGGACTGCGCGAGCTGACTCGCGGGGCGCGACCACTCCTTCTGGATCCCACCGGCGAACTCGACCCGGGCCCGTGGGCGCCGCACATCGACACCGTGAAGATCCCCGAGCTCGACAGCGCGCTGCTCCTCAGGCCCGACTGCTACGTCGCGTGGCAGGGCACCACCGGAGAGGGCCTGCAGGAAGCGCTCGCCACGTGGATCAGGGCCGCGTGAGGTCAGCCCGCGTTTTCGGCCAGCCAGCGCAACGCCAACGGGTAGCCTGCGACGCCGAGGCCGACGATGACACCCGTCGCGATGTCGGAAAGGACGCTGTGGTGGCGGAACTGTTCGCGCTGGTGGACGTTCGAGATGTGCAGTTCGATCAGGGGCGCGCTCAGCTGGGCGGCCGCGTCGCGGACCGCGATCGAATAGTGCGTCCAAGCCCCCGCGTTGAGCACGACCGGGTTGCCGCCGTCGGCGGCCTCGTGGAGCCAGCCGACCAGTTCGCCTTCGTGGTCGGTCTGGCGGACCTCCACCTCGACGCCGAGCTCGGTGCCGGTCCGGACGCAGAGGCCGGCGAGATCGGCGTGGGTGGCCGAGCCGTAGACGGACGGCTCGCGCTTGCCGAGCCTGCCGAGGTTCGGGCCGTTGAAGACGAAGATCTTCACAGCAGCACGCCCCCACCCACGCTGCCCTCGGCGGCGACCGCGGAGTAGGCGGCGGCCAGCAGCGCCGGGTCCGGTCCTTCGAGGCGGCCCGGTTTCGCGAGACCGTCGAGCACCACGAACCGCAGCACACCCGAGCGCGTCTTCTTGTCGCCGCGCATGGTTTCCAGCAGTTGCGGCAGCGCGTCCGGGTCGTAGGTGGTCGGAAGGCCGAGGAGCCGGAGCACCCGGGCATGCCGGTCGGCGGTGGCGTCGTCGAGCCGGCCGGCGAGCCGGGCGAGTTCGGCGGCGAACACCAGGCCGACGCTCACCGCGGCGCCGTGGCGCCACCGGTAGCGCTCGCGCCTTTCGATCGCGTGCCCGAGGGTGTGCCCGTAGTTGAGGATTTCGCGCAGGTCCGACTCGCGCAGGTCGGTGGCGACGACATCGGCCTTGACCTGGATCGAGCGCCGCACGAGCTCCCCGATCACGGCGCCGGCCGGGTCGAGCGCCGCCGCCGGATCCCGCTCGATCAGCTCGAGGATCTCCGGGTCGGCGAGGAAGCCCGCCTTGACGACCTCGGCCATGCCGGCGACCAGCTCGTTCGGCGGCAGGGTCTCCAGGGTCGCCAGATCGGCCACCACCGCGCTCGGCTCGTGGAACACGCCCACCAGGTTCTTCCCGGCGTCGGTGTTGATCCCGGTCTTGCCGCCGACCGCGGCGTCGACCATGCCGAGCAGCGTGGTCGGCACGTTCACCAGACGCACGCCGCGCATCCACGTGCCGGCCACGAACCCCGCGAGGTCGGTGACCGCTCCCCCGCCGAGTCCGACCACCACGCCCCGGCGGTCCAGGCCGATCCGGCCGAGCACGTCCCAGCAGAAACCGGCGACCTTGAGGGCCTTGCCGTCCTCGGCGTCCGGGATCTCGACACGGTGCGCGTCCAGGCCGGAACCCTTCAGCTCGTCGCTGATCGCCTCGGCGGTGGCGGTGAGCGTCGGCGGATGGATCAGCGCGATCCGTGACGCGCCGGCGAGCGCCTCGGCGAGTTCACCGAGCAGCCCGCGCCCGATCACCACCTCGTAGGGCGAGCCGGTCTTCACCGTGATCCGCACCGGATCGGTCACCGCTGCTCCTCCACAAGCTTGTTCTTCCCCGCGATCTTGTTCTCCCCCGCGATCGCGTCGAGTTCCCGGACGATCACGTCCACCACCTCGGCGGGTGTCCGCTCGTCGGTGCCCACTTCGATCGTGGCCACCTCGCGGTACACCGGGAGCCGTTCCTCCAGCAGGGCACGGTAGGTCGCGCGCGGATTCACGCCGGCGAGCAGCGGCCGCGCCGTGGAAAGCCCGACCCGCTGGACCCCGGTGGCGAATCCGACGGCCAGGAAGACGACCCGGTGCGCACGGAGCCGCTGCCGCGTCCCGGGCGCCAGCACGGCTCCCCCGCCGACGGAGAGCACGCCCTCGTGCTCATCCAGCGCGGCCGCGATGACCTCTTCCTCGATCGTGCGGAAGACCGGCTCGCCGTGCTCGGTGAAGATGTCGGAGATCGACTGGCCCGCGCGCTTGACGATGTCGTCGTCGCTGTCACGGAACGGCACCCCGAGCCGCTCGGCGAGCAGCGGTCCGACCGTGCTCTTTCCGGAGCCCGGTGGCCCCACGACCACGAGGCACGGCTTGGTGCCTGCCGGCGAAGGCGGTGTGGTCACCACCGTTCCTCCAGCGCCTTCAGGTATGCCTCGGCGTTGCGCTTCGACTCACCGAGGGAATCACCGCCGAACTTCTCCAGCGCCGCGTCGGCGAGGACCAGTGCGACGACCGACTCCAGCACGACTCCGGCCCTGGGCACGGCACACACGTCCGACCGCTGGTGGATGGCGACCGCGGGCTCGCCCGTCACGACGTCCACTGTGGACAGTGCCTTGGGCACCGTGGAGATCGGTTTCATCGCCACCCGTACCCGCACCGGTTCACCGTTGGTGATGCCGCCTTCGAGGCCGCCCGCCCGATTCGACCGGCGGGTGACCCCGGCGGGGCCCGGGCCGCGGTCGATCTCGTCGTGTGCCTGGCTTCCCCAGCGCCGCGCGGTGGTGAAGCCGTCGCCGACCTCGACGCCCTTCATGGCCTGCACGCCCATCAGCGCGCCCGCCAGCCGTGCGTCGAGCCGCCGATCCCAGTGCACGTGTGAACCCAGCCCCGGCGGCAGGCCGTAGGCGATCACCTCGATCACCCCGCCGACCGTGTCGCCCGCCTTCCGCACGGCCTCGACCTCGGCCACCATCGCGTCCGTGGCCGCCTGGCCGAAGGCACGGACGGGGCTCTCGTCGATGGCCGCCAGGTCCCCGGGCCCGGGCAAGGGGCCCTCGGGCGCCTGCGCGCCGCCGATCGACACCACGTGGCTGACGATCTCCGCACCGAGCAACTGCCGCAGGAAGGCCCGCGCGAAGGTGCCCAGGGCGGTACGCGACGCGGTCTCCCGTGCGCTGGCCCGTTCCAGGACCGGCCGCGCCTCGCCGAAGCCGTACTTCTGCATGCCGGGCAGATCCGCGTGCCCGGGCCGGGGCCGGGTGAGCGGCTCGTTCCGGGCGAGCCCGGCCAGTTCGGCCGGATCCACCGGATCGGCCGCCATGACCTTCTCCCATTTGGGCCATTCGGCGTTCTCGATCTGCACCGCGATCGGGCCGCCCTGCGTGACGCCGTGCCGTACGCCGCCGAGGAACTCGACGTGGTCGGTCTCGAAACCCATTCGCGGGCTCCTGCCGAATCCGAGCCGCCTGCGGGCGAGCTGCTCCCCGACGTCGGCGGTGGTGACCTCGACCCCGGCCACCATTCCCTCCAGCACGGCGGCGAGGGCCGGTCCGTGCGATTCACCAGCGGTTATCCAGCGCAACACCCGACGATCCTGTCACGCCACCGTTCGCCGGTTCCAACTGCCCATGGTCACCTCCTTCTCTTCGTTCGCTCCCGCTCAGCGGGCCCAGCCGAACCGCACCACCTCCGATCCCGTTCCGGGAAAGACGGTGACCAGCCAGGTGGCGGCCAACAGGCCGGGACCGTGCGGCACCCCGTTACGGCGCCATCGGTGCCGTAGGGCCAGCAGCACCGTGACGAGGGCGGCGACCGCGGCGCCGACCACCAACGCCGCCCACCCGACGGCCGCGAGAGCCGTGCCGAGAACTCCGGCGAGCTTGACGTCACCGGCGCCGAGGGAGCGCCGCGACATCAGGTGTACGACCAAATGCGCTCCGCCAAAGAGAAGCCCGCCGGCCACGGCCCTGGCCACGAGGCCGCCACCCGCACCCGACAACGCGGCCATCACGAGCGCGAGACCGCACAACGGGTACGCGGGCACCGTCAACACGTCGGGGAGGCGGCGGTACCGCAGATCGGTGATCGCCAGGGGAACCGCGAGAAAGGTGACCAGCAACGGCACCGGTAACCACCAGGCGGGCCAGGCGCCCGAGCCCTGCCGCCACGCGACGACGGCCGACAGCGCACCGGTGGTGGCGACGACCGCGAAGAACGGAACGGGTGCCGGCGACCGCGCCCGGCTCAACAGGCGCCGGGCGAGCGCGCCCGCGGCGCCTCCGGCGATCAGGAAGACGATCGGCATCGCGACGTTCATGAAAGCCAGAATTACCGCCGCGCCCACGGGTGGCAAGAATTAGGACGCGCGAATGGACCATCCGTACGAATAGCGCCGAGAAATCCCTCGAAAGAGGGAAAAACGCGGGCGAATAAACACCGAGCGTGGCCGCCTGCCGCTCCCCAGAGGAGAAGGCCGGCCAGACGGCACGAGACACGCAACCGGATGCGTCACCGCGGCTCCGCCAGGACGGCAGGGCCTGTCCCGCGAAGACGGTCAGGGGCTCCAGCGAAGCACGGCCAGACCGCTCGCCGTACGGATCTCCAGCGCCTGGATCTCCGTGGAGGGCAAGGACGTGTCGATCGACAGCTTGGCGGTCCGGTCGGGATCGGCCCACCAGGTCGCCAGCTGCGCCTCGGTGCCGTCACGGCGCAGGGCCACCAGCCGGTAGTCGGCGCCGCGCCCCGCGCCGTGGTAGCTGCACGACATGTCGACCCGGGAGCCCTGGGACAACGGTGCCACCGCCGCGACCGCCTGCACCGGGAACGAGCCGAGCGGAACCATCGCGCTCCCCGGCTCACCACCTCGCGCGGGCGCCACGACGGAAACGGCCACCGCGGCCGCGGCCGCGACGGAAACGCCGATGGTCGTCACCGTCCGGATCCGGCGGACGCGGCGAACCCGTTTGAGCGCCGCGGGAAGCAGCCCGGCCGGCGGGGACTCGGCTTCGATCTCTTCCGCGTTCGTCAGGGACAGCAGACCCGGCAGGCCCGCCAGATCCTGCACGGCACGCGCGCAGTTGAGGCACTCCTTGACGTGGTGTTCGAAGGCGCTCCGGTCCTCCGGCGACAACGCGCCGAGAACGTAGGCCGCGTCGTAGGTGGCGAAGGGGTCGTCCGGCCCGCTCACTAGGCCACCATCCCTTCTGCAGCCCGGGCCGATAGGGTTGTGATCCCTCGGTCCCGGTGGGTGCATGGCCAAGTGTGCGAGCCGCTCGACGGCCACAATGAGTCCTGCCAGCCCCACCGGGTCGAGGCCGCTTGACCGGCCTTAGGAACATGCCCCGCAGAGGGCCGATTAGTGTGCTTCCGGCAGGCGTCCTCGCGACCGAGCGGGTCCTTCACGTGGAGGACAGAAGGAGTACCGCGCGCGTGTTCGTGGGATGGGACTGGGCGACAGGGTCGCACGACGTGACCGTGATCGATCAGGCCGGGATGAGGACTGATCGGTGGGCGCTGGCCCACACCGAAG